>JADJMS010000012.1 GCA_016709495.1 Candidatus Dechloromonas phosphorivorans
TGCGCTGGCGAGTCATTCATCGAAGCCTCTCCGCCTTATCGGTTTGGCAGTAGCAGCCAAATCCCGAGCTTTTCTCCGTGCCTCTTCAAGTTCAGCCTTGGACTCTGCCGTCAGGTTTCGGAATCGGCTGAATTGGCCCTCGAAGAGCAGTCTGACTGTCCCTGTCTCGCCCATCCGTTGCTTGCCAATGATTACTTCCGCAATGCCTTTTTCTGGCGTATCCGGCTTGTAGTATTCCTCGCGGTACATCATCAGAATCCGTCGGCGTCTTGTTCGATGGCGCCGGAGTCGCGTAGATCGGACATCATCGGGCGCTTGTCCTGGCGCTCGTCGACCTTGCGGTTCAGCTGCGACAGGGCGATAACCGGACAGTTGAATTCCTTGGCTAGTGCCTTCAGGCCACGACTGATACTGGAGACTTCCTGCTCCCGGTTCCCGTTTTTGGTGGATGCGCTATCGCCTCGGGCGAGCTGGATGTAATCGACCACGATCAACGACAGCCCGTGCTTGCGCGATAACCGGCGTGCGCGGGAGCGCATCTGCATGACCGTCAGCGCGGGGGTATCATCAATGTGCAACGGTGCCTTGAAGAGTTTCCCCACCGCTGATGACAGGTGATCAAAGTCAATGTCCTTCCCGGATCTGATTGCGTTCATGGGAACGCTACCCAGACTGGCAATTGATCGCTCCGTGAGTTGGTTTTTCCCCATTTCCATCGAAAAAACCAAGGCTGGCTTTCCTTCATTCACAGCAACATGTTCAGCAACATTGATTGCAAAAGCCGTCTTTCCCATCGATGGCCGGCCTGCGACGATGACAAGATCACCACCCTGGAAGCCGCACGTCTTTTCATCAAGATCGATAAACCCCGTTGGAAGGCCGACAATCTGGCCGTCTCGGTCAAATCTGTCTTGGATGTCTTCAACAACGCCAGGCAGGATCGAACCAACTGCCTCGGCATCCTCGTTCCACGACTGCGCCTTGCGCTCGGCAAGTGCGAAGACAATCGCCTGAGCCTCATCAATTCGTTGAGCCACCGGCATTGCCGTTTCTAGTTGTGCCAGATCGGAAATTTGAGCAGCGGCCACCTGTATGTCACGAAGGGTGCGCCTATCACTGACAGCCTCGGCATATCGCTTGATGTTGGCAGCGCTCGGCGTGTTCATTACCAATTCGCCGAGCTAGGCCCGGCCGGTTTTGTCCTCTGAAATGCCGGCTGACTTCAGCGATTCGGCAACCGTCACCACGTCAACCGGCTTGCGGTTGGCCAGCATCAGCGAGATGTGGCGGAATATCAGCTTGTGGTCTTCACGGTAAAAATCGGCCTCGGTGAGAAAATCGATCCGATCAAATGCGTTTGGGTCGATCAGCAAGCCCCCCAAGACTGATTGTTCCGATCCGATGTCGAATAGTTCGGCGCTCATGCTGCCTCCCGGTGATATTTGTTCTCAAGGCACTTGGCAAAGCCAGATGGCGAAAACAGAAAGTCAATGTCAGCAACGAACGGGGGTTTCCCTGGAGCTGCTTGCGCTCTACCGGTCAGAAACTTGGATTCAGCACAGACTGAAAAGAATTGGCGCCACGCCGATAACCCATCTTCGCGATTGCTATATCCGAAAGGCTTGCAGGAAAGCCGCGCGGCTTCCTTCCATCGGGAGCTGATTGCTTTGAAACGTGCGGCGTTGGGTATTTTGACCCGTGGATTAAGTGGCATCAGCTCGTGGTACAAGTTGATAAGCTCATCTGTTGGGCAGGCCGGCTGTGCTGCTACTTTTGCCAGCTTGCTGGCAACAACCGATGCGGCAGCATCGGAACCGGGCAAGAGGGAATCAGGAAGAGGGAATCAGGCGATCTTGGCGATGCCTCGGCACATCCTAGGCTGTGCTTTGTCACTACCTTGGTTGTGCATTGCTCTATCCCCGGTAATACGGAGTCCGTTTCCCGGACGTGCGGTGACTGGTGTTTGAGGAAATTGTTGATCTGAATAATCGCCTGTTCGCCAACCGTGTAGCGGAAATAAACCCTGCAACGGCAGCTGATCAAGCATGGCGTCAACGTCGGCATCACGGTCATATGGCAACGCCCGGCCAGCAATACGCTTTGGGCGATCCTCCAACCTGCCCTCACGGTCGGCCAGCATCCAAAGATAGATGAACAGCAGCCTGACAATGGGCGCAAGTTCGGCTAGATCCTCGTTCTCCATGATGCTGGGCTTGATGTTGCGTGATCTGGCCATGATCAGCCCTTCAGCACTTCCAAAGCCGCAGCGCACCAGTAGAGGATGGCCACGCGGCGGAATTCACCTAATGTTCCGCGAATAGCTCTCGCAGCGCCGTGCATGCGCTGGTGTTGGGTTGGCGTTTTCATGGCGAACGCCTAAACCGTGGCGCCGTTTGCGCGGAATCGGCTATCTAGCCATGCCAATACATCGGCGCGGCGATACCGCACTTTACGGCCAATTTTCAAAAAGGGAAGGTTGTAGCGGCCAGTGCTGCGCCAAACGCTGAGCGTTCCAGGAGATAAGCAAAGTAGCTCGGCTGTCGCCTGTTCATCAATTAAATCTGCACCCGCACGGATGAGATTTTCAAGATTTTGAGTGGTCATATTCGCCTCCGTTTGTCACCGCGTTACTACGTTGAGTTGCGGTATGGAAGGCGATTCTGGGTTAAAGAACTGACAAGTTTATCTGTCTGCTAGTTGAGTAGTTATTCAGCTAGCTGGGTAACTTTTACCCTATTTTGAAAATTCCCTGACCCATTTTTTGATAGTGTCAATATTGGTCACTTTTGGATATTTGATGATCATCTTGTGTGCAAAGGCTGTTTTTGCACCGTGCACCGATTTGTTTGGCCATGCTTCCCATGCAGTTTTAACGGCCTCTCTGATTTCTGGAAATTGGTGTTTTTATCACGATTTTTCCCGCCAGTTGATCGTGGGGCTTTCGCTTTTTCCTTCATGACCTCATAAGTTTCACATTTTGCTTCTAAAACATCGGCTATACGACCAATCTTCTGTTCGATCCCGTCAAATGAAGAAATCAATACGTCGCGGCGTCTATCCAATTGTTCCAACTCCCTAGACAGATTGAATCCTTCATTCACGATGCTCAGGTTACGACTAAGCTTGTCGTATGCATCTTCATTGTAAGAAGACCATGACCATCCTTCAGCAGCATATCGAGCAAGTTCTTCGTAACTCATACCTCTCGACATGATTTCAGCGCATCTTGAATTTATGTCTGATACACCACCATCCCTGCCTTGTTGAACTTCGTCAGCCAATTGCTTTCTCTTCTCTGCAAGAATATCCATTTGCTGTTTAATTTCACTGCAACGCGCATTGATGCTGGCAACCTCTAATTCTGCTGCGCAATTCATACCTTCGATGTAGCGGTCAAGTTCCGCTTTAGTATTTTCGAAGTTCATACGACCCCCTGCTTTTTGATATTGATTACCTCGCCCGTGGCCTTCATTCCGCCAGCTTCAAGCATTGCCGCCGTGGCTGTATTCACTGACTGGCGAACAGGGTCAAGATCAAGCCGGGCATAAATCGCGGTTGCCGATGGTGATTTGTGGTTCAAACTCTTGCCGATAATGACCAGGGATGCCCCGGTCTTGGCCTGCCAACTACCAAGCGTTCGCCTTAAATCATGGATTCGCAAATCAGGAAGTCGAATACCCGCAACGTCGATTTTTAATTGCTCTGCTGTTTTTCTGGCTCGGTTAAGCGCATTGCACACAGCTTCGTATCTACCACCTCGTTGCTCACCAGCCTTAGGCAACAAGATAGGCCATTCAAACTCTCCACCGGCCAACTGAATTTTTTTTTGAATTTGATTAAGTTCATCGCGGTCGAGAATGCGCTTCCATCCAGATTTTGGTTCTGTCAGGTGGCCAGCTTTGCTTCTCCCAGGAAACACCCATACCTTGTCACACCCCTCTCTAGCACGGATGATCTGGATCGCCTCAGGGGATAGCGTTACATTCTGTGGCTCATCGTTTTTTGTCCGTCTGATGACCCAAACACCTTCATCAAGGCGTACATCCTGCCATCGCATCTCGACCATATTTCCACGCCTGGCGCCTGTTAGGAGAGAAACAAGCAGGTAGTCTCGCAAGGATTCGTTTTCCTCTGCTGGCGAACCGAAAAACCGTGGAAGCTCATTACCTTGAACGAATCGGTCACGCTTACCCTCTTTCCGACCTCTAATTCCAGTAACCGGATTTGAGTGCAGTAGCCCCACCTATGACTTTGCTGAACATTCCCGAAACGATATTTCGAATCTGACCAACGGTTCCCCCTGCATCACTACCAGCATCCATATCAGAAAGGACACGGGAAATTGTCTGACGATCAACCTCCGATAATTTTTTCTTGCCGATGGCAGAACGGGCGTGAGTGTCAAAGGCACGCTTTCGTTTCGCTCCGCTGCGCAATTTGGCCAAATGGCGTGGATTGAATTCATCATCGAAAAACTCAGCAACCGTGAGTTCTTTTCTGCGAGACCTACGAATGCTTGCTGGGTTCGAATCGGACGCAAATTCACCAAGAGCTTTCTCCGCATCTTCTCTTGCGCGCTCTACGGTCATATCAGGAAAGGTTCCAATCTTTAGCCAAACCATCTCCCCACCAACGCGCTTGATTACGTAAAACGAGCGCGAACCAGCCGCCGTAACCCTCAATGCCAGCTTAGGCACAATCTCGTCGTAATACGACAACCGCCCTGACAACGGCTGAGCAATCCCAGCAACCCTTGATTTAGTGAACTTGAATCTTTCAGCCATCGAAACCTCATGGGCTAGCACTGGGCTAGCATTAACCGTAAAAATGGGATAAAACGATCTACCCCGGTTAATGTAAGTATGGCACAAAGTCCAATTAAATCAATGCTAGTTAATATTGGTTATATCCCATACATAAAACAGGCCGGCTCCCACAAGGTGCCGGCTTTTTTCATTTGGCAGCCGCCCTTTCTGGGATAATCAATGGCCATGTCGTTTGCCCGCAGTTTTCCCCCATCACCGCCCCCAATGCCGAAATCCTCATTCTCGGCAGCATGCCCGGGCAAGCCTCGCTAACAGCTCACCAGTACTACGCCCATCCACGCAATGCCTTCTGGCCGATCATGGCCGAACTCATCGGGTTTGATTCGGCAGCACCTTACGCTGAGCAAGTTAAAGCGCTTCAGTCAGCCAAAATTGCCGTTTGGGATGTTCTATTGACCTGCACTCGGCCCGGCAGCCTGGATTCTGACATTGATCCCGACTCGCTGATCGCCAATGATCTGGCCGGCTTTCTGCGCCAGCATCCGGCGATCAAACGCGTATTTTTCAACGGTGCCAAGGCGGAATCCTGCTTTCACAAGCACATCGCTCCAAGCATTCCTGCTGACTTGTTTGTTTGCCAGCGACTTCCATCAACCAGCCCCGCCCATGCTTCTCTCT
Organism: Candidatus Dechloromonas phosphorivorans; assembly: GCA_016709495.1. GTDB lineage: Bacteria > Pseudomonadota > Gammaproteobacteria > Burkholderiales > Rhodocyclaceae > Azonexus > Azonexus defluvii. The sequence continues at coordinate 5,445 of JADJMS010000012.1, forward strand.
CCCTTGAGCAAAAGCTGACAGCCTGGCGCATCATTCTTACCGAAGGGCACTGAGGAATCATGGACTTCAGCAACTGGCACACCTACGACCATTACGGCTACGCGCTGGTCGCCATTTTCGGCACCTTTGCCGCCGTCGCTGCCATCCACTGGCTGATGCAACGTTCGCCCTGGGCGGCCTGGGTACGCACGCTGAATGGCGTCGTACCGCCCTTCATTAATATTATTGGTGTGCTTTTCGGCCTGACCTTGGCCTTTCTCGCCAATGACACCTGGAATGCCCACGACCGGGCGATGAATGCGGTTTACAAGGAAGCTGACGCGTTGCGTAGTCTGGTTGTACTCGCCAGCCAGCTTGAGGAACCCCAACGCAGCCAGTTGCGCGAAGCGCTGACCGACTATGCCCATGCCAGTGTTGGCGAATGGCCACTACTCGCCCAGCGAAAGTCCAGCCCGGATGTCAGCACCAAGGCGGATCACCTGCTCGTCATGCTGAGCAGCCCGCGCACCGCCAAAGCGGCCGGCGATAACGTACAAGCCCTGATGCTGCGCAAAGCAACCGACATGCGCGACGACCGGGATCAGCGCATCGGCCTCAGCCAGACCCACATCAACCCGTTGAAATGGCTGGGCATGGCCTTTCTTGGTCTACTGACCCTGCTTTCAGTGGCGGTCGTTCATGCCGAAAACCCGCGTGCCGCCTTTGTGGCGATCATGCTTTTTGCACTGGCCGCTGCACCAACGGCGGCCATCGTGCTGGTTCAGGGCAATCCGTTCCAGGAGCCGTCATCCGTATCGCCGGCACCGATTGCAGCGGCGATAATTGATCATTAAATCTGCCGTCGTGCCAAGATGGCCCGACAAGCAGCAAAGCGTATTGAGAATATTTGCCAGACTCTTTTCGGATGCGCTAAATTTTGCGAATTCGGGGCCGATAGAATTTGTTCCTGCATTTGACTGCCAACAATAACAAAGGAATTTCATGTTTAACAATCTCAGCATCAGCAAACGTTTAATCATTGGTTTTGGTGTCCTCATCGAGTTCCTGATCGCCACCTACCTACTGGCACTGCAACGCATGGCCAATATCATGGCTGACATGAATACTCTGGTCGACGAGCGGATGGTCAAGGTCAACGATGCCAATCAGGCAATGCAGGGCACCCTCGCCGCGGCCCGAGCACTGAGAGGGATGCTGCTCATGGATACCGCCGAGGAGCAGAAAAAATTCAAGGAAATTGTTGAACAGCACCGCAAAGATAATGTCGAGATTCTTGGCAAAATTGAGGCATCAATCCACTCAGACCAAGGCAAAGCCCTGATGGCCACGGTCAAGGAGCGTCGCGCCGCATTGCAGTCACTCTATCCGCGTTTGTACGAAGCTGCCGAGAAAAGCGTCACCGAGGCAAAGCCTATCCTGTTCAAGGAATACGCACCAGCCAATGATGCCTTCGTTGCTAGTCTGAAAGCTATGGTCGATTTTCAAGAAAATCAGATGCACAAAGCCGTTGAGCATGACCGAGCAGCTTACGCGACCGCTCGCTGGGTCAGCATTGCCTTGCTGACAACCGCCATTCTGATTTCAGTCGCCATGGCCTTGTGGATCATCAACTCGATTTCCGGTCCACTCAACACCATACGTGATGTCATCGGGCACGTCTGTAAAAACAATGATTTCACGCGCACTGTTCCCGTTAGCGGCAACAACGAAGTGGGTCAGACTGCTGCTGCCTTTAACGAACTGCTGGGCACCATGCGGCAAACCCTGGGCTCGCTGAAACACTCAATCTCGAGCATTGACGATGCTTCGCAGCAACTTTCCAGCGGCGCCCAGCAATCGGCACAAGCCTCGGAAGACTCGAGCGAATCGGCCTCCTCGATGGCTGCTTCGGTTGAACAGGTATCGGTCAGCATCAACCACGTAGCCAACAATGCCAACGATGCGCTGAATCTGGCGCGGCACTCCGGTGAGTTGTCCAACCAGGGCGGTATCGTTATCGGTCAGGCAGTGGACGAGATGAAAATCATCACGAGCGCGGTCAAAAACGTCGCCGAACAAATCGACACGCTGGGTCAGCAATCGCCCCAGATTTCGAGCGTGGTACAGGTAATCAAGGATGTTGCCGACCAGACCAATCTGCTGGCGCTCAATGCCGCCATCGAAGCGGCGCGGGCCGGAGAACAAGGCCGCGGCTTTGCCGTGGTTGCCGACGAAGTCCGCAAGCTGGCCGAGCGTACGACAAAAGCCACCGGCGAAATTGCCGGCATGATTGATGGCATTCAGCGCAGCGCCAAAGCGGCCGTCAGCTCAATGGAGAATGTGGTTATTCAGGCCGAATCAGGCATGTCACTGGCCGAGCAGGCGGGCCAGTCCATCGTCGGAATTCGTGATAGCGCCAACGAGGTTGTTCGCGTCGTCGGCGACATCACCGACGCCATTGCCGAACAAGGCTCGGCCAGCCAGTCAATTGCCCAGCAGGTTGAACGCGTCGCCCAAGCCGCCGAAGAAAACAACGTCGCGGCGCAAAGCACAGCAAGCGCAGCTGGAGAGCTGGGCCACCTGGCGCGGACAATGCGTGAGGACACCGCCCGTTTTGTGATTTGACGAGAAGAATCGCGTGTCGCAGCACTATTTTGAACATGTTGCGGTCGACTGCTTTTTTCAGCTATTTTTTTTAGCGCAATTCCCAGTAGCTCGGGCGGCTGTAGGTTTCTTTCAGCAAATCAATAAACAGCCGCACCCGCAGCGGCAAATGTCGGCGCTGCGGAAAGACGGCATAGATGCCCATCGGTTGCGCCTGCCAGGCATCGAGCACGGAAGTCAGGCGCCCCTCCTTCAAGTCCTGACCAACTTCCCATAGCGAACGCCAGGCCAGGCCACGCCCGGCCAGCGCCCATTCGTGCAGCACCGCGCCATCGTTGCATTCAAACGTGCCGCTGACTTTCAGGGTATCGACTTCGCCACTTTCCGGATCGCGAAACACCCAGCCGCGCTGCTGCCCCAGTGAAAGGCAATTGTGCGCGGCCAAATCGGCCGGCTCGCGTGGAATACCGTGGGCAACAAGATAGGCGGGACTTGCCACCACCATGCGCCGCATCTCGCCCAAGCGAACGCTGACCAGGCTGGAATCAGTCAATTCACCGATGCGAATCGCACAATCAATGTTTTCGTTGAGCAGGTCGACCAATCGGTCGCTCAAATCGAGGTTGACCGTCACCTCGCTGTTGGTGCGCATGAAGTCACCCACCAGCGGCGCGACATGCTGGCGACCAAAGCCGGACGGCGCCGAAACGCGCAACTGGCCACTGGCGCGCACGCCGCCCAACGACACCGCGGCTTCGGCCTTGGCAAACTCGTTCAACCCTTTCTGGCAATCTTCGAGGAAAGCCTGGCCCTCAAATGTAATCGTCAATTTACGCGTGGTGCGTAGCAGCAATTTAACCCCTAGCCTGGCTTCCAGTGCATCAAGGCGGCGACCGATGATGGCCGGTGTTACGCCTTCTGCACGAGCAGCCGCTGACAGGCTGCCGCGTGTCGCTGCCGAAACAAAGCCTTCGATCTGTTTGAGCCGGTCCATTTGATACTTAAAGTAAAAGATGAAATGATTTTAACCGGGTTTTTATTGAATCGGAATCGCAATACAATTTGCGGCGTCGCATCAATTACCCTTTCCATCAGGAGCTTCCATGAGCCTCAATCTGCCCCAAGGCGTGCAAATCACCGGTCCGATTCTGCCGGGTTACGAATCCGTTCTTACCCATGATGCGCTGGCCCTGGTCGCCAAGCTGCACCGTGCTTTCGAAGCGCGTCGCCAGGAACTGCTGGCCGCCCGCGTTGCCCGTCAGGCGCGCATTGATGCCGGCGAAATGCCCGACTTCCTGCCGGAAACCGCGCACATCCGCGCTGGCGACTGGAAGATTGCCCCGCTACCCAAGGCGCTCGAGCGCCGCCGCACCGAAATCACCGGCCCGGTTGAAGCCAAGATGATCATCAACGCCTACAACTCCGGCGCTGATTCCTACATGACCGACTTTGAAGATTCCAACTCGCCGAAGTGGGAAAACCAGATTCAGGGTCAGATCAACCTGTACAAGGCTATCCGCCGCGAACTCTCGTTCAAGAACGAGAACGGCAAAGAGTACAAACTGAATGACCAGATCGCCACCCTGCAGATTCGTCCGCGCGGCTGGCACCTGGATGAAAAGCACGTGCTGGTAGACGGTCAGCGCGTTGGCGGCGGCATTTTCGACTTCGCCGTCGTGCTCTTCCACAATGCCAAGGAGCAGATCGCCCGTGGTGCCGGCCCCTTCTTTTATCTGCCGAAGATGGAAAGCCACCTCGAAGCCCGCCTGTGGAACGACATCTTCGTCATGGCCCAGGACCACATCGGCCTGCCGCAGGGCACGATCAAGGCCACCGTGCTGATCGAAACCATTCTCGCCACTTTTGAGATGGAAGAAATTCTCTACGAACTGCGCAATCACTCCTCTGGCCTGAACGCTGGCCGTTGGGATTACATCTTCTCCTGCATCAAGAAATTCAAGAAGAACAAGAATTTCTGTCTGGCGCAGCGTAGCGCCATCACCATGGAAGTGCCGTTCATGCGTTCCTACGCACTGGCACTGGTCCAGGCTTGCCACAAGCGCGGTGCGCCAGCGATGGGCGGCATGTCAGCCCTGATCCCGATCAAGAACGATCCGGTCGCCAACGAAAAGGCGCTGGCCGGCATTCGTCACGACAAGACGCGCGATGCCAAGGACGGCTTCGACGGCGGCTGGGTGGCTCACCCGGGTCTGGTGGCGATTGCCCACGAAGAGTTCGTCAAGGTGCTCGGCGACAAGCCAAACCAGTGGGAAAAACAGGTTGAAGGTAACTTCGGCCCGGCCCAGTGGCTCGACTTCCAACCGGAACAACCGATCACCGAAGCCGGCCTGCGCAACAACATCAACGTCGGCATCCATTACCTCGGCAGCTGGCTGGCCGGCAACGGCTGCGTGCCCATCCACAACCTGATGGAAGATGCGGCCACCGCCGAAATCTCCCGCTCGCAGGTCTGGCAGTGGGTTGTGTCGCCGAAGGGTATCCTCGACGACGGCCGCAAGGTCACCGTCGAAATGGTCCGCCCGATGATCGCCGAAGAACTGACCAAGGTGAAGGCCTTCGTCGCCGCCCAGGGCGAAGACACCGCCAGCTACGATCAGGCCGCCATCATTTTCGACGAAATGTCACTGACGCCGGAATACCCGGAGTTCCTGACTTTGCCACTGTATGAGGCGATGGCGTAATTGTTACGGTCGACTGGAAAAAGCGGTCAAAAATAAAAAACGCCGGGGCAACCCGGCGTTTTTTTGTTTACAACCCCTTTACGACTCCAGCCCCACCATGCCGGCATCGGAATATCGCTGGCCGGCAACATGCCCTGGATCAAAGAGCAGATTGAGTTCGGCAATCTCTGCGGCGCTCGGGAAATAGCCAACTGCCGCGGCATTTTGTTCAAGGTAAGTGATGCGCCGGGTGCCGGGAATGGGGATGACATGCGGGTGCTTGGCGAGCAGCCAGGCGAGGGCAACCTGGGCATTGCTCAGACCACGCGCCTTGGCGAAAACAGCAAGTTGTTCGACCAGCAGCCGGTTAGCTTGTTCGGCTTCGCCCTGGAAGCGTGGGTTAGCTTTACGAAAATCATTTTCTGGCAGTTTTTCGGAGTCGACCGTACCCGTCAAGAAAGCGCGGCCGAGCGGACTGTAGGCGACGAAACTGATGCCAAGTTCGGCACAGGTAGCGAGCATGTCGCGCTCCGGGTCGCGTGTCCATAGCGAATATTCGCTCTGCACAGCGGCAATCGGATGCACCGCGAAGGCCGCTCGCAGCGTGCTGGCCGAAACCTCGGAAAGACCGATCTGGCCGACCTTACCGGCCGCGACCAGTTGCGCCATGGCACCCACCGTTTCTTCGATAGGCATCTCCGGGTTGCGCCGGTGGCAGTAGTAGAGGTCGATCTGCTCGACGCCCAGGCGTTGCAGCGAAGCCTCGCAGGCGCTCTGGATATAGGCCGGGCTATTATCGATACGCCGCTCATATTTGCCGGCCTCGCGGACGATGCCGAATTTGGTGGCAATCACCACCTGCTGCCGGCGCGCAAGACCACCCTCCCTGAGGAAGCGGCCAAGCAGGCTTTCGTTGTGACCGAAGCCGTAGGTATCGGCGCTATCGAAAAAGTTGATGCCGAGTTCGAGCGCACGAGACAGGGTGCGCAATGATTCGGCATCATCGCTGGCGCCGTAGAACTCGCTCATGCCCATGCAGCCGAGGCCGATAGCGGAAACTGGTTGCTGTTGCGGGCCTAGCAGGCGTGTTTGCATTTTGAGATTCCTTTACTGGACAGTGTAGCCACCGTCGATAGCGAAGCCCTGCCCATTGATGTAGCTGGATGCCGAGGAAAGCAGGAAGAGCACCGGCTTGGCGATTTCATCCGGCTGACCGGGGCGGCCAGCCGGGCTGCCCTTGAGCGTGGCTTCGAGATTCTCCAAGCTACCGAAGCCGGTTTCGGCCATCGGCGTGATGATCGGCCCGGGATTCACCGCATTGACGCGAATGCCCTGCTGGAAGCCCTCCAGCGCCGCGCTGCGGGTCAGCCCGAGCACGGCGTGCTTGCTGGCGACGTAGGGCGAGAAATTGGCGAAGCCGATCTGGGCGACGATGGAAGCGGTATTGACGATGGACCCACCGCCCGACTTGAGCATTGCTTCCATTTCGTACTTGAGCGACCAGAAAACGCCATAGACATTGGCCTGCATGACCTCGGCGAAATCGGCAGTCGTCAGTTCATGAATGGGCGCCACCTTGCCGAGCACGCCGGCATTATTGAAGGCGCCGTCGAGACGGCCGAAATGCGTAACAGTGGTTGCGACGGCGTTCTCGATGTCAGCTTCGACGGTGACATCTGTCTTGATGGCAATGGCCTCACCGCCAGCGGCCTGAATTTGCGCCACCAGGCCTTCCAGCGCCTCAAGCCGGCGGGCGGCCAGGGCAACCTTGGCACCGGCCTTGCCGAGGGCCAGCGCGGTGGCAGCGCCAATACCGGATGAGGCGCCGGTGACGAGGATGGTTTTGCCGGACAGGTCGGCCAGAATATTTTGCATGTTGTTCTCCGTTGTTGGGTTGGGGATCGGACGGAGAACAGCGTACGCCGCAGCAGACTGTGCAACAATCCGCATACTGTTTCATAAGCTATTGAGCTATCCTCATCAAATAAAAATCTCGCCAGCCTTGCCGATCTCCAATCCTTTGCCGCCGTCGCCCGCCTGCGCAGCTTCCGCAAGGCGGCGGTGGAACTGGGCGTTTCACCCTCTGCCCTCAGCCACGCCCTGCGCGGCCTGGAAACCCGGCTGGGGGTGCGCCTGCTCAATCGAACCACGCGCAGCGTGGCGCCGACTGAGGCCGGCGAACGCCTGCTTGACCGCCTGTCGCCCGCCCTGCAGGACATCCACGGGGCACTCGACGAGGTCAATGCCTTTCGCAATTCGCCGCTCGGCACGCTGCGCATCAACGCCCCGCGCGCCGCCTGCGAACTGGTGCTGGCACCGTTACTCGGCCGCTTTCTTGCCGCTCACCCCGGCATGCGGGTCGAACTGGTGGCCGAGGATGCCTTTGTCGATCTCGTCGCCACCGGTTTCGATGCCGGCGTGCGCTTTGGCGAGAGCCTCCAGCAAGACATGGTGGCTGTACCGCTCGGCCCGCCACAACGCTTTGTCGTGGTTGCCTCGCCGGACTATCTGGCGGCACACGGCACGCCGCTTTGCCCGCGCGAGTTGCAGCAGCACCGCTGCGTCCGCATCCGCTTCCCCAATGGCAGTTATTACCGCTGGGAATTCGCCCGTGGCAGCGAGCAATTCGAAATTGAAGTTGATGGGCCCGTTGCGGTCAGCCAAATGCCGCTGATGATCAGTGCCGCCGAGCAGGGACTCGGCCTGGCCTACGTCTATGCCCAGTACGCCGCAGAGCCGGTAGCTGCCGGGCGGCTGCTTACCGTGCTGACGGACTGGTGCCCGGAGATCCCCGGTTTTTACCTCTACTATCCCAGCCGCAAATTAATGCCGGCCGGGCTGAAGGCTTTTGTCGAGATGCTGCGAATACCGGCAAACTGAAGGTTCAGGAGTGAAGACGGGAGTTCAGCTCGTCCACTACCTCAGCCCAATCGCCGTCTTCGAGCAGTTCCTCGCGCAGGAATTCGGACTGGGAGTGATTCCAGAACGGAGCATCGGCCAGCGACATGGATGGCGGCAGCGGACTATGAACATCGATAAAATGCTCGACAGCGTTGGGTTCGGCCGGCAAACCGAGTTGCTCAAACAGATGGGGGAGACTGTGATGATGGAAATCCATGATTGCGCTCCTTGCTAAATCGCGACAAGCTCCAAGCAGTTGCAATCTTTAGAGTGCACTTGCACACAGCAGTTCCCGCAATCCAGAACCAGGCAAATCGCAATAATCATGGACATCCTGATCGATATCATTCTCAAGGCCGGCCGCTCGGCAGTCGAACTATCGCTGTTTGTGCTGCTACCGGTCATGGTCGTCATGCTCTCGCTGATGCGTCTGCTTGAAGCCAAGGGCATTCTTGACCGTTTCGTCGCCCGTCTGGCCCCCCTGCTGCGCCCGTTTGGCCTGAACGGCCTAGGCGTGTTTGCCGCCTTGCAGATCAATTTCGTCAGCTTTGCCGCACCAATGGCAACGTTGACCATGATGGAGCAGCGCGGCACCTCGGACCGCCATATTGCCGCCACGCTGGCCATGGTTTTCGCCATGGCGCAGGCCAATGCCACCTTCCCGATGCTGACCATGGGGTTGCAGCTGGGCACGACACTATTTTTCTCCTTGCTCGGCGGGTTGACCGCAGCAGCCGCTACTTATTACTTTTTTGGACGCCAGTTGTCGGCCGCAGAAGCCGTCATTGATGAAACTCTAAATCACCCGGAAGCCGAAAGCGCCAAGGGCGTACTCGATGTAATCAACCGGGCTGGTGCTGAAGCCTTCAGGATAGCCGTCGGCGCCATCCCCATGCTGGTGCTGTCGCTGGTAGTCGTCACCGCCCTGCGTACCTCCGGAGCGATTGCCGGGCTGACTCATCTGCTCGCACCGCTGCTCACCGCCGCCTCAATCGACAGCGCACTGATTTTGCCGACGCTGACCAAATACATCGGCGGCGGCACAGCAATGATGGGCGTCATGGACGAAATGCGGCGCAGCAGCCAGATCAGCATTGAAACGCTCAACGCCAGCACCGGCTTCCTGATTCACCCCTTCGACATTCCTGGCGTGGCGGTGCTGATCTCGGCCGGCAAACGCATAGCCGCAGTCTGGAAACCGGCTGCCCTTGGTGCCTGCGTTGGCATTGCTGTGCGCACCGCCGGCCATATTCTCACTGCCTGAAACCAAAGCGAGACCCGCCATGCTCTCTGCCCTGACCCAACTTCTGATCTTCCAGCTGATCGGCGAGGTATTTGCCCGCTGGCTCGCCCTGCCCGTCCCCGGCCCGGTGATCGGCATGTTGCTGCTTTTTGCCGCGCTGGTTTTGCGCGGCGGCGCAGACAAGGAATTGCAGACAACAAGCCAGACATTACTCCAACATTTGTCGTTACTTTTCGTACCGGCCGGCACCGGCGTCATGCTCCACCTGCATCGTGTCGCCGATGAATGGGTGGCTCTGCTCGCCTCACTGCTGATCAGCACGCTGGCGACATTGATCGTCACTGCACTGGTGATGAAACTCTGCCTCGGCAACAACGCCAAAAGCGGAGAAAGCGCATGACGCCTCAACTCAATGAAATTTGGGTTTATCTTTCAGCCACCCCGCTGCTCGGGCTGACCATCACCCTGCTCGCCTATCAGGCCGCTTTCTGGCTATACCAGCGCTCAGGCATGAATCCGCTGGCCAACCCGGTATTGATCGCAGTCACAATTTTGGTCGCTTTATTGATGTTGACCGGAACAAGTTACCAAACCTATTTCGACGGCGCCCAATTTGTCCATTTTCTGCTTGGCCCGGCCACCGTGGCACTGGCAATTCCGCTCTATACCCAACTGAAGCGGGTCAAGGCGATGCTTGTGCCGGTGGTTGTCGGCTTGCTGGCCGGCAGCCTGACTGCCGCCTTCTCGGCAATTGCCATCGCCAAACTATTGGGTGCCAGCCTGCCGACTCAACTCTCGCTCGCCCCCAAATCGGTCACTACACCGATTGCCATGGGCATAGCCGAACGCATCGGCGGCATTCCTTCGCTGACGGCGGTACTGGTGATCGCCACCGGCATTCTCGGTGCGGTGGGCGGACGCTATGTTTTCAACGCCATGCGCATCCATGATCCGGCGATTCGCGGCTTTGCCATCGGCGTCGCTTCACATGGCATCGGCACGGCACGCGCCTTTCAGGTCAGCGAGCAAAGCGGGGCTTTTGCCGCCCTGGCCATGGGCTTGAATGGTGCTTTGACCGCCTTGCTGCTGCCTTTGTTGCTCAGCGCAACGCGCGGCTTAGGGTAAGTACCAATGGCCCTTAAGGGAGTAGGGGCGAAGAATCCCCTGATGTTCAATCGTCCGCCGCCTATCGTCGCGAATCAGACAAAACTCTGGCTCGCACCTTACCTTGCCATCGGCATTTTTGCCATCGCCATGCTGATCGTTACCGCTTTACTCCAGTGGCGTGCGCAGGATACGGCGCTGGCTGGCCTCGAAGGCGACATGCACTGGGCCGAACGCACCATCGAAACCCGCCTGCACGGGCATCAGGATTTTTTGGCCGAACTGGGGCGCGATCAGGAGTTTCGCCAGCTCAACTACGAATCTTTCCAGGTTCGTGCCGGACGCTACGTGCGCGACAACCCGGAGTTGGGCGCTATTGTCTGGGTCAGCACCGATGGCAAAGTCGAGTGGGTATCACCCAACGAAGCAACCGCCAGTTTTGTCGGCGAAAAATTGACGGATACCCGAATGGAGGCACTCAGTGAAGCCCTGCGCATCCGCCGCCCGGTATTTTCACCGGATTATGGCGACAGCTCGAATCGCCGCGCCAACGACCTGATTTTCCCGGTGCAGCAAGGCAGCAGCGACATCGGCGCCTTCATCGCCTTGCAATCACTCGACACATTGCTGCGCGTTACCCTGCCCGGCAGCTTCACGGCACGTTACAGCCTGACGCTGCTTGATGCCAACAACCGCGAGGTGTTGAGCAATACCTCGATACGGCCAACTGATCGCAAAATATCCGGCACCATCAGCCTCGAACTGCCGAACAACCGGCTTGGCCTCAACATCGTGGCCTATCGCGACGATAGCGCCTGGCTCAGCTACCTGCCAGCCGTCCTGATTCTGGTCCTGACCCTGATCGCCACCACGACCCTCGTCCTGCTACGGCGCCACGCCTTTCGCCGCGCCGAAACCGAGGAGCAGTTGCGCGCGGCCTACGCCTTCCGCCAGGCGATGGCGCAGTCGATGATCACCGGCTTGCGCGCCATCGATCTGGAAGGCCGCATCACCTTCGTCAATGCCGCCTTTTGCCGTATGACCGGCTTTGACGAGGCAGAACTGGTCGGAATCAAACCACCTTACCCCTACTGGCCGGATGAAGAGTTCAACAAGCTGCAAAACAATATCGATGTTGCACTTGCCGGCCAGGCGCCAGCCAGTGGTTTCGAGATGCGCATCATGCGCAAGAGCGGTGAGCGCTTTGACGTCCGCCTTTATTTCTCACCGCTGATCGATACCGCCGGCAAGCAGATCGGCTGGATGGCTTCGATGAACGACATCACCGAACCGAAGCGCGCCCGCGTCGAGCTGGAGCGGGCGCATGAACGTTTTGAGACGGTGATTGATGGTCTCGACACCGCCGTGCACGTGGCCGATGCCGGTAGTAACGAAATTCTCTTTGCCAACCGGGCTTTTCAGCACATTTTCGGATTCGACGCCGTTGGCCGTGACTCAGCACTAATTACCGCTACCTGCCGCCCCGCCCCGGATGCCCTGGCCATTGACCCGGCCGCCCTGAACGCCGACGACCTGCCCTGCGAGCTTTTCGATGGTGAAATCCAGCATGCCCTGACCGGCCACTGGTATCACATCCATGAGCGCGCCATCCGCTGGGTGGACGGGCGCACGGTGCGCGTCCAGATCGCCGCCGACATCACTGACCGCAAGCACATTGACGAAGTCAATCTGCAACAGCAAAAACGCCTGGAACAAACCTCGCGCCTGATTACCATGGGGGAAATGGCGTCGTCACTGGCCCACGAACTCAACCAGCCGCTCTCGGCCATTGCCAACTATTGCGCCGGCTGCGTCAAACGCATGCAGTCCGGCAACTACCAGTTTGACGACCTGCTCGCTGCCATGCAGAAAGCCAGCGACCAGGCCGAGCGCGCCGGCAAGATCATCCGCCGCATGCGCGACATGGTAAAAAAGAGCGACCCCAATCGGCAACCCGTCCAGCTTGCCGAATTGATCGATGAAGCACGCGCCTTTGCCGATATCGAGGCGCAACGTACCAGCACGCAACTGTTGCTCGACATACCGGAAAATCTGCCCAAAATTGTCGTCGACCGCATCATGATCGAACAGGTGCTGCTCAATCTGATCAAAAACGGCATCGAAGCCATGCATGGCACGCCTATCGAGCGCCGCAAGCTGAGCATACAGGCGCGACAACTTGATGATCGTCTGGTTGAGGTTTCAATTACCGATCAAGGCCATGGCATCAGCGAAGGAGATGATGAAAAGATCTTTGCCCCCTTCTACACTACCAAGTCGGAAGGCATGGGGATCGGCCTGGCTATCTGCCGCTCCATAATTGAGTTTCACCAAGGTAGGCTCTGGGTTGAAGCGCGCCGAGAAGGTGGCTCAGTCTTCCGCTTTACCGTACCCATTGAGGAAAATGATGATTGAGCAAACCATCTACGTCGTTGATGACGACGAAGCCATGCGCGATTCAATGACCTGGTTGCTGGAAGGCGAAGGCTATAAAGTAGCCTGCTTCGACTCGGCTGAAGCCTTTTTGAAAGCCCGCCACAACACCATGCGCGGTTGCCTGGTACTTGATGTCCGGATGCCGGAAATGAGCGGCCTCGAACTGCACGAAAAACTCGATGCGCTAGGCTCTCGTTTACCGATTATTTTCATTACCGGTCATGGCGATGTGCCGATGGCCGTCGCCGCCCTGCAGCGCGGTGCCTGCGACTTCATCGAGAAGCCGTTTCACAATGAAGACCTACTCTCGCGCATCACGCGGGCGCTGGAAGTTGATAGCCAGATTGCTGCCCGGCAGCAACGCAATAGCGCCGTCGCTCATCGCCTGGAACTACTCACTCAGCGCGAGCGCGAAGTCATGCATCTGGTTGTCGCCGGAAAACTCAATAAACAGGTGGCTGACGAGCTCAATATCAGCATGAAAACCGTCGAAGCACACCGTGCCCGAGTGATGGAAAAAATGGGCGTACGCACCTTGGCCGAATTGGTCAAGGCGGTCATGAGCGTCAGTTAAATCCGGATAATGTCACTGTCGTTATCAGCGTAACCGCCGTTGTAGTTCGTTTGCTGACGAATTTCACGACGACGTAAAAGTTTTTCCTGAACCGGCGCCGGCAGATCGGTGAAAAGGATCAAATCCTTGGCCATCAGCAGTTCAAGCGTATCTTCAATAACCCGCACGAAATCACGGTCTAGCGAGGTCAACTCATTCTGCCGCCAACGCTCATGAATGAATTGCAAAACCTCCGGGTTATCCGCCTCAAGCCCCTCTTTGGCAGCACCAACCGGCATCGGGTGTAGTTCGCTGATATTTCCCTGACTATCTCGTGATACGTAGAGCATGCCGCTTCCTTTATGCTTGTTTGCCCGTAGTCTGCATCAGAGATCACGGCTTGGCAATTGGACCAAAGTCCGATGCAGGCGATAATGCCTTTTTACGTTAGCTAGCCTCGCCATGACCACGCCCGAAAGCCAGAAAGCCATCCAGAAAAAAGTCGTGATTGCCGCCTGTTTCGGCACCTTTCTGGAATGGTACGACTTCCTGACTTTCGCCTCGTTGGCGATCTATTTCAGCGTGCTTTTTTTCCCGGCTGATGATCCGGTGGCCGCCCTGCTTGCCAGCCTCGGCACTTTCGGCGTCGGCATGATTGTCCGCCCACTTGGCGCGGCCATTTTCGGCTCACTCGGTGACCGGCATGGCCGGCGCACAATTTTTCTCGTAACCATTATTGTCATGGGCGTATCGACCGTTTTGGTTGGTCTGCTCCCCACGTACGAACAGGTTGGCCTGCTCGCCCCCGCCCTGCTCCTCATCCTGCGCATGCTTCAGGGCCTGTCTGTCGGTGGCGAAATTGGCGGGGCAGCCGTTTATCTCACCGAACATGCCCCGGAGGGCAAACGCGGCCTTTACACCAGTGTTTTGCAACTGATGGGGCCGCTCGGCATGATGGCTTCGACGATACAAATCATCATCCTGCAACAACTGCTCAGCGAACCAGACTTTAAAGCCTGGGGCTGGCGGATTCCCTTTCTGCTCTCGGCCATCCTGCTCGCCATCTCGATCAAGAGCCGGATGAATCTGCACGAATCGCCGGTTTTCAGCCATTTGCGCGAAAAGAATGCCCTGGCCAAGACGCCATTGCGCGAATGTTTTCGCGACCGCAAAACCGTCGGCCGCATGGCCCTGCTCTTTTTCTGTGTTTCCGCCGGGGGGTCGCTGCTTTTCTTTTCAGCCCAGGTGTACACCACTGTTTTTCTAAAAACCGTGGTCAATATGCCGGCAGCGCAGGCCAGTTCATTAGTACTGATCACGACTGTGGCGCTTTTCCCGGCTACCTTATTCTGCGGCTGGCTTTCCGACAAAATTGGTCGACGCCCCGTATTGCTGGCCGGCCTGATCAGTGGTGCCATCGCCATTTTCCCGGTATTCCAGGGTTTGCTGCATTACGGCACGCTAGCGACGCCGGACACGACGATGATCGTCATTCTCCTGCTGATCCTGGTTGTGCCACTTGCCTGCATCACCGGGCCGCAGACGGCCACATTGCCCGAACTTTTCCCGGCGCGCACCCGCTACACGGCGGTGGCCTTGCCGCACAACCTGTCTGCGGGCTGGATAGGCGGCATGTCTCCTTTTATGGTGACCTGGTTGGGCGTACATTTCAACAATCCGATGGCGGGACTTTGGTACCCGACCGGTTTGCTGATTCTGGCAGCAATCATTGGCGTATTTTTCCTGCCGGAAGTACGCAACCGGCCACTTGATCAGTAGTTTTTCACATTACTTTTGGGCGGCATTTTCGGGGTGCCGGTATAGGTCGCAGGCGGCACCTTGAAGCCAACCGGTTTGTTCTTGTCGTCATAGACAATATTTGCTGACTGTTTCTCCGGCCCTTTGCGACTTGCGGTAATTTCCAGCGTCGCCGCCCGGCTCGGCGCGACCTGCCGGTCCATTTCATTGCGCACAATACGCACTCGTTCAGCAGCGATTCGCTTATCAATGACGGCGGTCGACAAATTGCGCTGAACCATGGTTTCGCGCAGTGCCAGCAAGCTCTCCAGCTCTTTGGACGAACGCACTGAACGACGCGGTTCACCCCATTTTTCCTTGGGCTGACTGACCGCGATATTGAATTCTTCCGGGTTGGTAATCATCCGGGCGATATTCAGATGGTTGTAGCGCATTGCCCATTCCAGCGCACCATCGCCCCAGTCATTTTTGGGCGAGCGATCAGCGCCTTTTTCGATCAGTTTGCGCGCCAGATCTTCGCGGCCTTCATAGATGGCCATCATCACCACCGTCGAGCCATTGGTACTTTGCGCATCAATATCAGCGCCCTGTGCCAACAAATAATCGGCAAGCTCGGCATGCCCGGCAAACACCGCATAATGCAGCGCCGACCACTGGCGCTGCGGCGCATTGATCCGCGCACCGCGTTCGAGCAACCATTTGACCGCTTCCAGATTGCCACGCGAGGCAGCCATGGCAATCGGCGACTCACCATTGCTGTTAACCCCGTTGATGTCCGCTCCGCGCGAAATGAACAGGCGCATCAAATCAAGGTTGCCCTCCCAGGCGCCGATCATCAGCCCGGAACCGATCCGGCTACCCATGAAATCTGGTGGCAAGCCGGCATCCAGCCAGGCCGTCGCCTGCTTGATATCACCCAGTTCCATGCTCACCGTAAATGCCGTAGGGGTCGGAAAAACCGAGGCATCTGCAGCGTTGACCGTAACAGATACAGGCAAAACCAGACTCATCCCGATTATCATTGCAGCCAAGTATTTCCTGACTACCAGTTTCATTATTCGCTTCATCAACATTCTCACCATCAGGCCAGACCGCATTTTCTCATGACTCGGACCGATTACCGGCTAGTACTGGCGCTCGCCCTGTCTCTCATCTTGCACTTTGCACCGCTGCTCCCTGAATTGATTAGTCCTGCGCCACCGCCAGCCAAGGTGCCCCCTTGAAGCGCAACTCCGGCCAACACCGGCGCAAGCGCCATTAATGATGCCGGAACAGACTGCACCGCAACAATCCGCCCCGCCCAAAAAATCATCAAAGCCACAGATTATCCAGCCAGGCCCCGCCCCCACTCGCATCAGCAATTGGCAAGACGAAGTTAAACGGCAGATCAAAAAACTGGATGAGCGCGGCCTCTTCTATCCCGCCGAAGCCATTGCGCAAGGGCTGGAAGGCGAAACCCTGGTCCTGCTGATCATCAATGAAAACGGCGAAGTCAGCGCCGCACGGATCGAGCAAGGCAGTGGATATCGCATTCTCGATGAGGCAGCATTGCGTGCCGTCCGTTCACTGCGCTCCCTGCCCGCCAGCGCCCCGCGTGAAACCCTGTTGCCTGTTCGATTTCGACTTAAATAAGCACTCGGTAATTATTACCAAACGGATACTTTTCTGGAGTAATATTTTTCCAAAAATACCAGTGAGTATTCACCCAAATTTAATCAGCAGGAGAGGGATCATGGGCAATTTTTCAGCATTACGCGTTGCAACGCGCATGCAGTTATTGGTTGCTCTGGCATTGATTGGACTACTTGCCCTGTGCCTGACAGCACTCTTTCAGCTCAAAGACAGCATGACTGAAGACCGCAAGGAGAAAACGCGCAATCTGGTCGAAGTCGGCATCGGCATCATCACCCATCACCACAAACTGGTTGCCGCCGGCAAGCTTTCCGAAGCTGACGCCAAAATTGCCGCTCGCGACAGCCTGCGCGCCTTGCGTTACGGCAAAGATGATTATTTTTTTGGGATTGAAACAAACGGCACCTATTTCTTGCATGGCGGCAATCCGACCATGGAAGGGCAGCTAAAAATCGACCTGAAGGATACCAACGGTAAATTTCTGATCAAGGAATTGATTGCTGCGGCTCAGGCAGGTGGTGGCTTTGTTGATTATTGGTTCCCTCGAGCCGGGCAACAAAAAGCCGAACCCAAACTGGGCTATGCCGCACTGTTTACCCCGTGGAACTGGGTACTTGGCACCGGTATTTACATTGATGACATCGAGACCGAATACAAGCGCAGCGCCATGTTGCTCGGCGGCATTTCGCTCGCCTTGCTCGTGCTGTTGAGTCTGGTCGGCTGGCAGGTTAGTAGCAGTATTCTGAAACAACTGGGTGGCGAACCGGCCACCGCTGCCGATGTCATGCAACGGGTTGCCGCTGGCGACCTGACCGCCAGTGTCGGCAATGCAAAGCCGGGTAGCATGCTGCATGCGCTTGGCGAGATGGTCGGTTCACTGCGCCAGATGGTTAGCGAGATTAACAATGATGCCAATCGCCTGGTCAGTAATGCCGAGCAAATCGCCACAGCTTCAGATGAAGTGGCCAGTGCGGCCGAACAGCAGGCCGACGCGACATCGGCAATGGCTGCAGCGATTGAAGAACTGACGGTCAGTTCCAACCATATTTCCGATAGCGCCAGCGAAACAGCACGCGACTCTTCCGAAGCCGTCACGCTTTC
The DNA here is from genome assembly GCA_016709495.1 of Candidatus Dechloromonas phosphorivorans. Taxonomy (GTDB): domain Bacteria; phylum Pseudomonadota; class Gammaproteobacteria; order Burkholderiales; family Rhodocyclaceae; genus Azonexus; species Azonexus defluvii. The sequence goes on from JADJMS010000012.1 coordinate 23,437, forward strand.
CGGGCAAGGGGTGCAACGGGTCGAGCAGGCAACTCAGGCAATCCAGAAAATCTCCACGACGGTAAGTGATGCCTCCGAGCGGATTCGTGCTCTTGAAGAACGCGCCAAGCAGGTTTCATCCATCGCCAATGTAATCAAGGACATTGCCGGGCAGACCAACCTGCTGGCGCTCAATGCGGCGATTGAAGCGGCGCGCGCCGGCGAGGCCGGACGCGGATTCGCTGTCGTTGCCGATGAAGTTCGCAAACTGGCCGAACGCACCTCCAGCGCGACGACTGAAATTGAGCAAATGATTGTCGGTATTCAACACGACACCAGTGGCGCAGTGGCGGCCATGAGCGCTGCATTGCCCGAAGTTCAGGAAGGTGTTGAACTCGCCTCCTCGGCTTCTGCCTCCCTGCTTTCGATTGAGGAAGGCGCGCGACGCACGCTGGAACGAGTTGGCGAAGTGGCGGATGCCACGCGTGAGCAAAGCACCGCCAGTACGTCGATTGCCCAGCGCGTAGAGCAGATTGCCAACATGGTCGAAGAAACCACCGTCACCATACGCGGCACAGCCGCCTCGGCGCATCAACTTGAAAACATCGCCAACAGCCTGAAAGTGATGATTGGCCGCTTCCGCATTTAAGCGACTAAACCGCCCCGGATTGCCTTAACCCGGTAATCTCGGTGGCGGAATAACCGAGTTTGGCCAGCACTTCGTCGGTATGAGCGCCCAACTCGGGACCAATCCATTCTGTACTACCCGGCGTTTCCGACAATTTGGGCACAATGCCGGGCATGCGGAAATCGCGGCCATCCGGCAATTTGGCAATTTCCAGCATTTGCCGGGCAATAAATTGCGGGTCGGAAAACATGTCGACCGCACTATAGACGCGTGACGAAGGCACCTGCGCAGCAGCCAAAAGGGACAACACCTCGGCTTCATCGTGTGCAGCACACCATTGATCGATCAGGGCATAAATCTCGTCACGCCGGGCGTCACGGCCACTGTTGTCAGCCAGAGCAGGATCATTGGCCAGATCGGCCCGATCAATCGCCAGCATGAAGCGCTTGAAGATCGCATCGCCATTGGCTCCGATGGTCACGTGCTTGCCATCTTTCGTCGTATGCGTATTCGACGGCGTAATGCCGGGCATGATGTTGCCGGTGCGCTCACGGACGAAACCAAAGACATCAAATTCCGGCACCAGTGATTCCATCATGGCAAACACGGCTTCATAAAGCGCGACATCGACCACTTGCCCGGCCCCACCATTGACCTCTTTGTGACGCAAGGCCATCAGCGCGCCCAAAGCGCCCCACAGCGCGGCAATCGAATCACCGATGGAAATCCCGGTGCGCACGGGTGGCCGGTCAGCAAAACCTGTGACGTAGCGCAAGCCGCCCATTGATTCGCCCACCGCGCCGAAGCCCGGCTGATCCTTGTACGGCCCGGTTTGCCCGAAACCGGAAAGGCGCACCATGACCAAGCCCGGATTATCGGCCTGAAGGACATCCCAGCCCAAACCCAGTTTTTCCAGAACACCGGGGCGGAAGTTCTCGACCAGAATATCAGCTTCGGCAATCAGTTTGCGCACAAATTCACGGCCTTCCGGGTGCTTCAAATTCGCCGTCACCGATTTCTTGTTTCGCGCCTGAACGTACCACCACAGCGACGTACCTTCGTAGAGTTTTCGCCATTGCCGTAGGGGGTCACCGCCATCAGGCGCTTCCACCTTGATTACCTCGGCACCAAATTCGGCCATGATCCGCGTGCAGAACGGGCCGGCAATCAGGGTGCCGAGCTCAACCACTTTGAGGCCAGCCAAAGGCTTTTGCGCGACGGATTTTTGCCCACCTGTCATCTCAGGGTTCCCAATGTTCGACATGAATTTTTTGCCCAAAAAGCCGGTCGACCGTAACACTTACCGCAGCAGGCGCGCCGCTACTGGCAATCGTCAGACTGCCAACGCCGCCACCGAGCAAATTGCCCGCCGCCAGCAAGCGTTCAAGTTGCCGCGCCACAGGTTCGCCGGTATCGAGCAAAGGCGTTCCCGCCGGCATGCGCCGGGCAATCGATTCGGCGACCCACGGGTAATGCGTGCAGCCCAAGACGACGACATCCGCGCCCGCTGCAACCAGTGGTGCCACGAAAAGATCAAGCAGTCGTTCGACCTCGACACTCCCCGGCCCCTGCGTTTCAATCGCTTCGGCCAACCCCGGACAGGCCTGAGCGATCACTTTCAAATGCGCCGCATGATTGCCGACCAGTCGCTCAAAACGCTCGCTCTGCAAAGTACGCGTCGTCGCCAAAACACCGATCACGCCGGTTTTGGTGAGGCCCACGGCAGGCTTGACGCCCGGCTCAAGTGCGACAATCGGCAAGGCCGTCGCCGCACGAATTGCCTCTGCAGCAGCAGCCGTTGCTGTGTTGCAGGCGATCACCAAAGCCTTGGCTCCGCGTTGCGCCAGGGCTTCGGCAATCAAAACCCCGCGTTCCTTGAGGAAAATTTCAGGGCGATCACCATAGGGCAAAAAGCGGGTATCCGCGAAATAAAAAAAGTCTTCCTGCGGCAGCCGACTGCGCAAGGCGCGCAAGACGGTCAAGCCGCCGAGGCCGGAATCAAAGACGGCGATGGGTTGCAGGCTCAATGAATACCCGGTTTCAAGTTAGTCACTTCTCGGCAAGCTGGGATTTTTTCAGCTTGGGAAACAGGGTTTCGCGCAGATTGAACAGATAGCTGCCCGCAGCCAGGAAGCCGGCCACAATACCAAGAATGATCTTGAGATTACCTTCCATCATCGATTCCGGTACAAACATGATCCACCAGGCCGCAAGAATGAGTCCAATAAAGGTAGCGCGGATGAGAATTGCCTTGCGGACTTGACGGTAACGAAGCGCTTGCTCTTCTGGACTCAAGGGAACAATTTCTGTTTCAGAACTCATGGAAAAATCTCAAAAAAAGTGAAAATTGATATTGCCGACCATCAATCTGGCCGCCGAAACTCATCGGCTATCCATGCGCAGGCGCTACTTTCGCTCAGTTTAAACTCAGCGGCCACACGCACTTGAGCCAACTGCTCGCCGTCGGCACGCTGGGCGGCCAGCACAGCATATGGGTCATCATCGTCAGCCACGATATCTAGGGTAATAAAAATCGGGCCATTTTCGCCGTTGACCGTAACTTTCTTGTGGAGCAAGGCGTGCAGTTGATGTTCATGGCGGCGTAGCACTTCTGAAGCCGTCTTGACCAAAGTCTGGAAAGCAAAAGCGTCGAGCGGTTTGGGATTTTTCTTGTCGCGCCCCATCGTCCACGGCCCGACCAAAGCAGGCTCCGACTCGCCATCCATGACCATCTCGACAGCCCAGCCCTCGTCCTCTTCATTCTTGATGACGCGGGCTGTCCAGCCATTGTTGCGCCACAGTCGCGGCTCGGTAATTAGAGTTGATGTCATGCCTGAATTGTACTTCCCGCCGAGGGATTGCCGCTGATAGAAGGCGTTTGAGCGCCAGCAAAAAAAGACAAAGCCCCAAAATCAGGGGCTTCGTTCCCGTTCAAAAAACGAACAGCAATTACATGCGGTCTATCATCGCATCACCAAACTCTGAGCAAGAAAGCTCGTTAGCACCGTGCATCAAACGGGCGAAGTCATAGGTCACCTGCTTGTCACCAATTGCCGCTTCCATTGATTTGATGACCAGATTGGCCGCTTCAAACCACCCCAGATGGCGCAGCATCATTTCGGCGGAGAGGATCAGCGACCCCGGGTTCACCTTGTCCAGCCCGGCATACTTGGGTGCCGTGCCGTGCGTCGCTTCGAAACAGGCATACTGATCGGAAATATTCGCCCCTGGTGCAATGCCGATACCGCCAACCTGCGCAGCCAGCGCATCCGAAATGTAGTCGCCATTCAGATTGGTGGTGGCAATAACGTCGTACTCAGCCGGGCGCAGCAAAATTTGCTGCAGGAAGGCATCAGCAATGGAATCCTTGACCGTAATTTCACGACCGGTATTCGGATTGATGAAATGACACCATGGGCCGCCGTCGATCAGTTGTGCGCCAAACTCCTCCTGCGCCACCTTGTAGGCAATGTCACGGAACAGGCCTTCCGTGAATTTCATGATGTTACCTTTATGCACGATAGTCAGCGACTTGCGATCGTTGGCAACGACATATTTGAGTGCCGCCCGTACCAGACGCGTTGTTCCTTCGACCGAAATCGGCTTGATACCGATACCGGAGGATTCAGGGAAACGAATTTTTTGACGCCCATTTCCTTCTGCAGGAAATCGATTACTTTTTTGCAGGCTTCCGAGTTGGCCGCCCACTCGACACCGGCGTAAATATCTTCAGTGTTCTCGCGGAAGATCACCATATTGGTCAGTTCCGGATGTTTCAGCGGCGACGGCACGCCCTTGAAATACTGTACCGGCCGCACGCACTGGTACAAATCGAGCTCTTGGCGCAATGCCACATTCAGCGAGCGTATGCCGCCACCCACCGGCGTCGTCATCGGCCCCTTGATCGAGACGGAATATTCCTTCAGGGCATCGAAAGTTTCCTTGGGAAACCACTCATCCGGCCCGTAGAGACGAGTCGATTTCTCGCCGGCAAAGACTTCCATCCAGTAAATTTTCTTGCCCCGCCGTAAGCCTTGGCGACGGCGGCATCGATGACCTTGATCATGACCGGCGTGATGTCGATGCCGATACCGTCGCCTTCAATGAATGGAATGATCGGATTATCTGGAGTTGCCTGCCCCGGAACGATTTTTTGACCGCCTTGCGGCACCTTGATGTGAGATGTCATAGCCACTCCTTGCGTGTTGTTCGATGACTAGTCTGATGGCAAATAGCAACAATGATTATGAATCAAAAAAAGGGGGAAATGTCACCATTTCCCCCTTCTCAGTTGATGCTAAATGAGGCTAAACGTTCAAACGCGAGCCGCTTTCAAAGCAGCATTCAAGGTCGGGCTCGGACGCATGACGGCCTTGCACTTCTCGGCATCAGCCTTGTAGTAGCCACCGATATCGACCGGCCGGCCCTGCACCGACTTCATTTCAGCAACGATCTGAGCTTCGTTGTCAGACAAGGTCTTGGCCAGAGTAACAAACTTGGCAGCCAGTTCCTTATCTTCGGTCTGAGCAGCGAGTTCCTGCGCCCAATACATGGCGAGGTAGAACTGCGAACCACGATTATCCAGCTCACCAGTCTTCGGCGACGGCGACTTGTTGTTGTCGAGTAGCTTGCCGGTCGCCGCATCAAGTGTCTTGGCCAGCAGGATCGCACGCTTGTTGCCATCCTTGATGCCCTGCTCTTCCAGGGAAACAGCCAGCGCCAGGAACTCGCCGAGCGAATCCCAACGCAGATGGTTTTCCTGAGTCAGCTGCTGCACGTGTTTAGGTGCTGAACCGCCGGCACCCGTTTCGTACATGCCACCACCGTTCATCAACGGCACGATGGACAACATCTTGGCCGAGGTGCCCAGCTCCATGATCGGGAAAAGGTCGGTCAGGGAGTCGCGCAGGATATTGCCGGTCACCGAAATGGTATCCAGGCCACGAGCGACGCGTTCCAGCGTGAAGCGCATGGCACGAACCTGCGACATGATCTGGATGTCGAGACCGCTGGTGTCGTGATCCTTGAGGTACTTCTGGACCTTCTTGATCAGCTCGTTCTCGTGCGGGCGATAGGCATCCAGCCAGAACACGGCCGGGGTGTTGGACTGGCGGGCACGGGTAACGGCCAGCTTGACCCAGTCGCGGATCGGGGCGTCCTTGACCTGGCAGGCACGCCAGATATCGCCGGCTTCAACGTTCTGCGTGAGCAGCACTTCGCCGGTGGCGTTGTCAACGATGTTGGCGATGCCGTCTTCGGCGATTTCGAAGGTCTTGTCGTGCGAGCCATATTCCTCGGCCTGCTGGGCCATCAGGCCGACGTTCGGCACGGTGCCCATGGTCTTCGGATCGAAGTTGCCATGCCATTTGACGAAATTGATCATCTCCTGATAAATGCGGGCGAAGGTCGATTCCGGCATGACGCACTTGCTGTCGTAGGGCTTGCCGTCGGCGCCCCACATTTTGCCACCCTGACGGATCATGGCCGGCATGGAGGCGTCAACGATGATGTCGTTGGGCGAATGGAAGTTGGTGATGCCCTTGGCCGAATCGACCATGGCCAGACGCGGACGGTGTTCCTGACAGGCGTGCAGGTCGCGGATGATCTCGTCGCGCTTGGATTCCGGCAGGGTCTTGATCTTGTCGTACAGATCGACCATGCCGTTATTGACGTTGATGCCCAGTTCGTCGAAGGTCTTGGCGTGCTTCTCGAAGGCGTCCTTGTAGTAGATCTTGACGCAGTGGCCGAAAACGATGGGGTGCGAAACCTTCATCATCGTCGCCTTGACGTGCAGCGAGAACAGGATGCCGGATTCGCGGCAGTCTTCCAGCTGGGCTTCGTAGAAGTCGCACAGCGCCTTCTTGCTCATGAACATGGAGTCGATGATCTCACCTTCGAGCAGGGAGAGCTTCGGCTTCAGCACGGTGGTCTTGCCGCCCTTGGCGATCAGTTCCATGCGCACTTCGCGTGCCTTGTCCAAGGTCAGCGACTTTTCGCCGTGGTAGAAGTCACCGTGTTCCATGTGGGAAACGTGGGTCTGCGACCATTGCTTCCATTCGCCCATGGAGTGCGGGCGTTTCCTGGCGAAATTCTTGACAGCGCCCGGCGCCCTGCGATCGGAGTTGCCTTCGCGCAGCACCGGATTGACGGCGGAACCAATACACTTGCCGAAACGGGCCTTGAGGGCCTTTTCTTCGTCGGTATTGGCAGTTTCCGGGTAATCAGGAATGGCGTAGCCTTTTTCCTGCAGTTCCTTGACGCAGGCTTTCAGCTGGGCGACCGAAGCGGAAATGTTCGGCAGCTTGATGATGTTGGTTTCCGGCAGCAAGCACTTCTTGCCCAACTCGGCCAGGGTATTCGGCACTTTCTGGTCATCAGCGAGGAATTCAGAGAACTCGGAGAGAACTCGAGCAGAAACGGAAATATCCGCTTTTTCAATTTCAATACCAGCCGGTGCGGTAAACGCGCGAACGATAGGCAAAAAAGCACAAGTCGCCAGCAGCGGTGCCTCGTCCGTTAGTGTGTAGATGATTTTCGACTTCCCTGCAGCCATGGTATCCCCTCAATTTGGATTGATTTGTTTGGGCCGGCCTTGCACCGTCCCCCTGTGGCAAAAAAATTACAGCAGCAAAACGTCGAGTATCGTTCCACTAGGCATCGGCGTCAACGCCGTGCAGCACGGACAGAAGGTAGCCAATTGTTTCAGATGAATTTTTTCCCTCATGGCCAGTGTTAAAATTTACGCTTCACTGATGCCCGATCACAATGAAAATTTCTGTCGGCCTTTACGGCACCAATGCCCATCGGATTGCGTTAGCCCTGATTCAGGGGTTCAACAAACACTATTCCCTGTTCCGCGAAACCAGCAAGGAAGCCAAAACACGCTTTGAAAAAGCGGATTGGCTAGGCGTACACAAAGCCGTTAAGGAGCGTATTCGCTTCTATGATGATCGCGTTAACGAGTGTGTCGAACGCCTGAATACCGAATTCGATGCCAGCGAGATCGACCAGCCGACCTGGCAACAGGTCAAATTGCTCTACATTGGCCTGCTGCTCAATCACAAACAACCGGAACTGGCCGAAACCTTCTTCAATTCGGTGACGACCAAGATTCTTCACCGCAACTACTTTCACAACGACTTCATTTTCGTCCGCCCCACCGTATCGACCGAAAACATTGAGTCCGATAACACCCCAACCTATCGCAGCTATTACGCTCAGGACGAAGGGGTGCGCGGCGCGATCCATAACATCATCAAGGATTTTGAATGGCGCCGCCCATTTGAGGATCTGGAACGCGACGTTGAGAGCGTTTATCAGGCCATCCTGCACCACCTGACCGAAATGCCGGCGCGTGAGGTCAACTTTCAGATTCAGGTGCTGGGTTCCGCTTTTTACCGCAACAAAGCCGCCTACATCATCGGCAAGGCGATCAACGGCGCCGTTGAATACCCCTTTGCCATCCCGGTTCTGCACAGCGACGATGGCAAGCTGTTTCTCGACACCATTCTGCTCGACGCCTGGCGCATCGGTCTTCTTTTCTCGCTGTCACGCGCCTATTTCATGGTCGAAATGGAAGTGCCTTCCGGCTACGTGCAATTCCTGAGAGCCATCCTGCCTGCCAAGCCTCGTTCCGAGCTGTACATCATGCTTGGCCTCGGCAAGCAGGGCAAAACCATGTTTTTCCGCGATTTCATTTATCACCTGCACCACTCAGCCGACAAATTCATCATGGCTCCGGGCATTCGCGGGCTGGTCATGCTGGTTTTTACCCTGCCGTCCTATCCTTATGTATTCAAGATCATCAAGGATGTCTTCGGTGCGTCGAAAAACATGGATAGAGCGACAGTCAAGAAGAAATTTTTAATGGTTAAGCAGGTCGACCGCGTCGGTCGCATGGCCGACACGCTGGAATTCTCGAACGTCGCTTTCCCCCTCGACCGTTTTAACGAAGAGGTTATGGAAGAACTCCGTACGCTCGCCCCAAGTTGCTTTGAAATTGATGGCAACACGCTGATTATCAAACATATTTATATTGAGCGACGGATGGAGCCACTGAACATCCACCTCGACCGGATGGAACGCAGCAACAACACGGCTGGTCTGGAGCATGCGATCAAGGAATACGGCAGCGCCATCCGCGAAATGGCTCAGGCCAACATTTTCCCCGGCGACATGCTGTGGAAAAATTTTGGCGTAACACGCTATGGCCGAGTCGTGTTCTACGATTACGATGAAATTGAATACATGACCGATTGCAACTTCCGCCAGATTCCAGTTGCCCCTGATTTTGAAACAGAGATGTCCGGCGAAATCTGGTATCCGGTTGCCAAGAACGACGTATTCCCCGAGGAATTCAGCACCTTCCTCCTTTGCTCACCGATTTTGCGCAAGGTTTTCCACAAACATCACAAGGATCTCTTATCGCCGCAATTCTGGCAAACTGCGCAGCAAAAAATTCGCGAAGGCCACGTCGAAGACTTTTTTCCTTACCCACAGGAAATCCGTTTTTCCCATATCAGGGATAATGCTTCCTAAAACATTTTTCAATACATACTAATAACGGGGTGAAAGCCCTTTCCCCAGGAGAGTTAGCCATGCCGCTTACCATTGCGGTTACAAGAGAACGCGCACCAGGCGAAAGCCGGGTTGCGCTGGTGCCGGAAACGGCAAAAAAATTCATTGCTCTCGGCGCTCAATTGTGCATGGAGCAAAGTGCCGGCGTTGATAGCCACATGCTCGATTCGGATTACACCGAGGTCAGCATGGTCAACGGTATTTCAGAAGCCTACGCGCCTGCCGGCCTGATTTTGCGCGTGACCCCGCCGAGTCCGGAAGAAATTGCGGCGCTGCCGGAAGGCTCAGTCCTGATTGGTCTGTTGAAGCCCTTTGAAGACAAAGCCCGATTAGCCGCCCTGAACGCGCGCAAGATCACCGCCTTCGCCTTGGAATTGCTACCGCGCATCTCGCGCGCCCAAAGCATGGACGCGCTATCCTCCCAAGGCTCCTGCGCCGGCTACCAATGCGGGTTAATTGCCGCCGCCCGCTGCACCAAATTCTTCCCCATGCTCACCACCGCCGCTGGCACCATCCGCCCGGCCCGCGTCTTAGTGATTGGTGCCGGCGTCGCCGGCCTGCAAGCCATCGCCACCTGCAAACGCCTAGGCGCCATGGTCGAAGCCTACGACGTCCGCTCCGCTGCCCGTGAACAAATCGAATCACTCGGCGCCAAGTTCGTCGACACCGGTGTTTCCGCCGATGGAGTAGGCGGCTACGCCCGCGACCTCACCGCCGAAGAAAAAGCCCAGCAAACCGAGAAACTCGCCAAAGCCGTCGCCCTGTCCGACGTTGTCATCACCACCGCCGCCATCCCCGGCAAAAAGGCCCCGATCATCATTACGGTCGACATGATCAAACGCATGAAATACGGCGCCATCATCGTCGACATGGCCGCCGAATCCGGCGGCAACTGCGCACTCACCCAGCCCGGCGAACACGTCATCGCCAACGACGTCAATATCCACGGCCCCTTGAATCTACCCTCCCGCATGCCGACTCACGCCTCAGAGCTCTACGCCAAGAACATCTACAACTTCATCTCCCCGTGGATCAAAGACGGCGAACTGGTCATCGACTGGACCGACGACGTCGTTGCCGGCACGCTGCTCTGCAAGGACGGTGTCACCGTTCATCCGGTGGTCAAACAAGTTCTGGGAGACGCCTGATGGACGGCCTGCTCACGTTGTACATCTTCATGCTCGCCGCCTTTACCGGCTACGAGATCATCGCCAAGGTGCCGGTCATCCTGCACACGCCGCTGATGTCCGGCTCCAACTTCATTCACGGCGTTGTCGTCGTCGGTGCCATGCTCATGCTCGGCACCGCCGACACCCCCGTCCAGCAAGCCATCGGCTTTTTTGCTGTCGCCCTCGGTGCCGCTAATGCCGCTGGTGGTTATGTCGTTACTGAACGCATGCTTGCCATGTTCAAGAAAAAGGAAGACTGAACATGACGATGCCACTTTACGTTCAAAGCGCCTGGTTCCTCGGCGCCGCCCTCTTCATCTTCGGCCTCAAAGGCATGAGCTCACCCGCCAGTGCCCGCAAGGGGATCATCATTGCCGGTTACGGGATGCTGATCGCCATTGCTGCCACCTTCCTGATTCCCGGCTTGCAGAACATCGGCCTGATGGCCCTGGCCCTCGTCATTGGTGGTGCCGCCGCCTGGATCTCCGGCCAGAAGGTCAAGATGACCGACATGCCGCAGATGGTCGCCATCTATAACGGCATGGGCGGCGGTGCCGCCGCCGCGATTGCTGCCATCGAGTTCGCCAAGGGCGATGCCCACAGTACGGCCACCACCATTCTGGCGGTGATTGGCGCACTGATTGGCGCCATCTCCTTCACCGGCTCCTGCGTCGCCTGGGCCAAGCTGCAAGGCGTCTTGAAGAAAGCCCATCGCCTGCCGGCGCAGAATGCGGTCAATGTCATCCTCGCCCTGGTGGCCATTGCGCTGGGTGCGGTGATGGTGATCATGGCCCCGGCCAAGCCGGAACTGATCTTTGCCTTCTTCGCCGTCGCTTTGATCCTGGGCCTGATCGTCACCCTGCCGATTGGTGGTGCCGACATGCCGGTGGTGATCTCCCTGTTCAATGCCTTCACCGGCCTGGCCGTCGGCTTTGAAGGCTATGTCCTGGGCAACCCGGCCCTGATCATCGCCGGTATTGTCGTCGGTGCGGCCGGTACGCTGCTGACCCAATTGATGGCCAAGGCGATGAACCGGCCGATCTCCAACATCCTCTTTACGCCCATGGTGGCGAGTGGCCCGGGTGAAGCGATCAGCGGCAGCATGAAGGAGCTCTCCGCACTCGAGGCGGCAGCCATGATGCGCTACGCCTCCAAGGTCATCATCGTGCCGGGCTACGGCATGGCGGTGGCGCATGCCCAGCACAAGGTGTGGGAGATGACCTCAATTCTGGAAGAAGCCGGCGTTGAGGTGAAGTTTGCGATTCACCCGGTGGCGGGACGTATGCCGGGGCATATGAATGTGTTGCTTGCCGAGGCCGGCGTGCCTTACGACAAGATCTTCGACCTTGAGGAAATCAATGGCGAGTTCGGCCAGGCCGATGTGGCGCTGATTATTGGCGCCAACGACGTGGTCAACCCGAGTGCGCGTACCGACAAGGCCAGCCCGATCTACGGTATGCCGATTCTGAATGCCGATATGGCGCAAAACGTGATCGTGATCAAGCGCGGCAAGGGGACGGGTTATTCAGGCGTCGAGAATGCCTTGTTCTATACTGATAACTGCCGCATGCTGTACGGCGATGCCCAGCCCATGGCCGGGGAAATTATTCAGCATTTAAAGGCAATGGGTTGAGATGAAACGACTTGATGACGTACTAATCTGGCTCTCCATCGTTGCCAGCATCGGACTTTGGTTGTGGTCGGTAAATGCTGGTCCGGTTTCGCCGCACTTCATCCTGATCGTGACCGGTCTATTGGTCGTTGGTGCCATTTTCTCTTTTGGCGAGAGACGCCGCTGGAAGGATAAGCAACAGGACTACATTGCGGAATTAAAAGATGCGATGTCGGAGTACAACACACTGTCGACTGATGCAATGGCCCATGCCGAAATGCAGTTTTCTTCACTCGAACAAGACATGATCGAAGCGCAGGAAATCATTCGCACCTCGGTCAATAAACTCTCGGGAAGCCTGACCGGGCTGGAATCACAGTCCTCCAATCAGCGCGAGGTACTGCGCTCACTGATCGATGAAATGCTGCAAATGACCGGCTCGGATGACTCTCAAGCCGCCGACCAGGCAGGCTTGCAGCGCTTCTTTGATGAAACCCACACGCTGATTGCCGAATTTGTCAGCAAAATGAATCAACTGCAAACCACTAGCCAGTGCATTGCCGTCAGCTTTGAGCAAATGCAGGATCAAGTTGGGCGTATTACCACCACCTTGAATGATGTAGCCGGCATAACCAAGCAAACTGACTTGCTTGCCCTCAACGCGGCCATTGAGGCTGCACGCGCCGGCGAAGCTGGGCGTGGTTTTGCCGTGGTTGCCGATGAAGTGCGCAAACTGGCCTCGCGTACGGGGGTTCAATATCGAAATCCGCGATGCCTTGGGCGATATTTTGCGTTCTTTGCAAGCGGTTGGCGAACGAGTTGCCGATGCCGGCGCTGTCGACATGAGCATTGCGGAAAGATCGCAAACCACCCTCGCCGAACTGGCCAGCGAGTTGCTCGAAGTAACCGAAAGAGCTCGCCAACACTCGGCGCACATCACCGCTGTTACCGAGCAAATGCACAAACTGACGCAGGAAGGTGTCCTCGCCATGCAGTTTGAGGACATCGTCACTCAAATGATCAGCCGCATCAGTCAACGCACAACCAATGTCGGCGAATACCTGCACGCTTTCCTGCGCCTGCATCAGGACCAAAAGGAAACCAACGGCCTGGAGCGCTTCCGCACACGCAGCCAGCGCCTGGTCGAGTTGCTGGTCAATTCACAGGTCAAGGCTGATGCGATGAAATCACATGGCCCGGCCAAACATAGTCAGGCTAGCAACGATGGCGACATCGAATTGTTCTAAAACCAAGCTGTTGCGGTCAACACCAAAAAATAGTGATTTTTTCGCGTCGACCGCACTGCGCAACAAGTCCCCTTGTGGGATAACAAGCTCAAGACTTGCCCGTACTCCCGAAGCCGCCTTCACCGCGCTTGCTGGCATCAAAGTCATCAACGATATTGAAACCAACCTGTAACACCGGCACGACGATCAACTGCGCAATACGATCAAGCGGATGCAGATTGAAGGTTTCCTGGCCGCGATTCCACATCGAGACCATCAATTCACCCTGGTAATCCGAGTCGATCAGTCCAACCAGATTGCCCAGCACGATGCCGTGCTTATGGCCCAGACCCGAGCGCGGCAGGATCATGGCGGCAAGACCGGGGTCAGCCAGATGAATCGCCATCCCAGTCTTTACCAAAATCGTCTGACCCGGTACGATTTCGACTGGCCCGTCGATGCAGGCGCGCAGATCAAGCCCCGCCGAACCGGGCGTCGCGTAATGCGGCGGGTTGTCGCGCAAGCGGTCATCGAGAATTTTTACGTCAATACGGTGCATCAGTTTTTCCCTGTCAAATGAGCAATGTGTTGTATTAGTTGGCCAGCCAGCACTGATTTCGCGGCCGGTTTAAGCGGGTGCGCCCCCGCTTCGTCAAACAGAATCAGCGTGTTGTCATCGCCACCAAAGCCGTCCTGTATCAAGTTGCCGGCAATCAGCGGTATGTTTTTCTTCTTGCGTTTGGCCTGCGCGTAAGCCTCCAGATTCTGGCTCTCGGCAGCAAAACCAACGCAGAACGGACCATCCTTGAGCGCGGCAACTTCAGCCAGAATATCCGGGTTTTCAACCAGCTCGATCGGCGGAATCCCGCCCGTATCCTTCTTCAGCTTGTGCTCCGCCGCATTTGCCACGCGGTAATCGGCAACCGCCGCCACGCCAATGAAAATATCCGCCTCGCCAGCCCGCGCCATCACCGCTGCGTGCATTTCCAGCGCGCTGCGCACATTATTACGGTCAACGCCCTGCGGAGCCGAAAAACTGACCGGCCCGGAAACCAGCGTTACCGTCGCCCCGGCATGCTGCGCCGCCCGCGCCAAGGCATAGCCCATGCGCCCGGAGGACAAATTCGTGATGCCGCGCACCGGGTCAATCGCCTCAAAAGTCGGGCCGGCGGTAATCAATACCTTTTTGCCAGCCATCAATTTGGGCGTGAAGAAGGCAATCACCTCCTCAAGAATTTCCTCCGGCTCCAGCATGCGACCGGCCCCGACTTCACCACACGCCTGCTCACCGCAGGCCGGGCCAAGGATATGCACGCCGTCAGCCGCCAGTTGCGCCACATTGCGCTGCGTCGCCGGGTTCTCCCACATCTGACGATTCATCGCCGGCGCGACCAGCATTGGGCAATCGCGCGCCAGCACCATGGTTGCCAGCAAGTCATCGGCCAGGCCATGCGCCGTGCGCGCCAGAAAATCAGCCGAGGCCGGCGCCACCAGAATCAGATCGGCTTGACGTGACAAATCAATATGCGCCATTGCATTCGGCATCCGCGCATCCCATTGATCGGTAAACACCGGCTTACCGGAGAGCGCCTGAAAGGTGGTCGGCGTCACAAAATGGGTGGCCCCTTCGGTCATCGCCACCTGCACATCCGCCCCCTGCTTGCTCAGCAAACGGAGCAACTCAGCCGCCTTGTAGGCTGCGATGCCACCCGTCACACCGAGAACGATGCGTTTTCCCTGTAATTCCATTGTCGTGCCTTAGAATATTAGCCGGATAATTCTACTGGAAATGGCAGATGGCGATCACCGACTGGCCGGAAGGCGAACGACCGCGCGAACGCTTGCTCGCCCATGGCCCCGAAGCGCTCTCTGATGCCGAATTGCTGGCTATTTACCTGCGCGTCGGCGTGCGCGGCAAAAGCGCGGTTGATCTGGCGCGTGAACTGATCCAGCGTTTTGATGGCAGCCTCAGCAGTCTTGCGGAAGCCTCTTTGGACGAACTGGCCAGCGTTTCCGGCATCGGCATGGCCAAGGCAGCACAGCTGAAAGCCAGTTTTGAACTCGCCCGCTGCGCGCTGACTCAACAAATGACCGCCCGCGATACTTTCGCCAACCCCGGCAAGGTGCGCGACTGGCTACGCTTGAAACTGGCCACACGTCAGCACGAAGTATTCATGGCATTGTGGCTTGATGCGCAGAATCGCCTGATCAAGGCCGACGAATTGTTTTCCGGCAGCCTAACCCAAACCAGCGTCTATCCAAGAGAGGTTGTCAAAACCGCGCTGGCCCACAATGCGGCCGCAGTAATTCTGGCACACAACCACCCATCAGGCGTTTCCGAGCCTTCGCGGGCCGATGAAATGCTCACCAAAACCTTGAAAGAAGCACTCGCCATGGTCGATGTGAAGCTTCTTGATCACTTCATCGTCGCCGGAAATGCCACCCCGCTATCCTTCGCTGAACGCGGCTTACTATAAAAATCACAAAACTCCTTGAAACAATGAGGAAGTTTTGTTTATAATAATCGGCTTTCTTCTAGCGAATTCTGGAGCACCAATCATGGCGCGTGTCTGCCAAGTAACGGGAAAAGCCCCGATGGTTGGGAACAAGGTTTCCCATGCCAACAATAGAACCAAACGCCGCTTCCTGCCGAACCTGCAGTATCGTCGTTTCTGGGTCGAGTCTGAAAACCGCTTCCTGCGCCTGCGTGTTTCCAACGCCGGTCTGCGCCTCATCGACAAGAACGGCATTGATGTCGTCCTGGCCGATCTGCGTGCCCGCGGCGAAGTCTGATTAAAGAAGGATAGATAAAATGGCTAAAGGCGGTCGCGAAAAAATCAAGCTGGAATCTACAGCTGGCACCGGTCACTTCTACACCACTTCCAAGAACAAGCGCACGACGCCTGAGAAACTGGAAATGATGAAGTATGACCCGAAGGCCCGTAAGCACGTTGCTTACAAGGAAGTTAAGCTGAAGTAATTCAGCCGCATTCCTGCTTTCAAAAAACCCGCTTTTTAGCGGGTTTTGTTTTTTCTGCTCGCTGTTATGCATCTGTTGCACAAGACACGCCGGTTGTTCGCTGATACAACCGGGGGATGGCGAAATACATCAGCAACGAGCTAGCAAACCTCATTCGAGACAGGGCGTACACGAATGGCGATCTCTCCCGGCTGGAGAGGGATGAATCCGAGGCTCTGGCGATCTTTGTGCAACAGAGACAAAGAATTCGAGAAGTCCGGCAGCAACGCAAAGTCGTGCTTTCTCGGCTTGGCGTACTGGACGCCGAAATCACCAAACAAATTCCAGTTGATCCCGACAACATTCGCCCCATCCGTAGCACGCCGAAGTCTGGACTGAAGAAAGGTTCTATCGTCAGCTCCATCGTTCAGATTCTGGTGGCCACTCCAACTGCTGTGCCTACGCCAGATATTGTGCAAGCCTTGGTTTCCAAGTTCGGATGGGCTTACGGGAACGATAGCGAGAAGGACATTGCACGCCGGAAGGTTGTTCAACCGCTCCGCGTTCTGGTCAAAAAGGGAGCCGTCCAACGGCTGCATGACACAACCAAGAACGATATCGGCCTTTGGATGTGGGTTGGCCTCTAAAATCTCACCCGTTTATATACGTCATCGATCAGCTATGGGCATCAACAATAAGCAAGCAAACGCGATCAGGGATCACGCCTACGCCAAAGGCGAATTACAAAAGGCGTTGGGAAAACTTGTTGCCTTGAAGAACGAGAAGATTCGACTGGAAGCCAGGCTTGCAGAAGTGGCGATTGAATTGCCGGAGGCAGAACGATTCCGCTCAGAAGCCTTAGCTCGACTCCAGCAGGCCAATGAGGTTATGAATGAGGTCGTTCCGAAGATAAAGAAGGAACGAGTACGCGCCATCATCGCAACGCCAAAGATACATGGTCTGGAATGGGGTGATTTCAATCGAGAGCTGATCAGGATTCTAATAACAGCTTCCGAAAAACCAATCTCTACGCTGGAAATAATGACCCAGTGCGCAATAAAGTTCGATATCGCTTGGGATACGCCTCCGCTCAGGAGTCTTTGCGCGATCGGATCGGTAAACGCCTACGTGAATGGGTAAAGGAAGGCGTGATTCGTCGACTTCCAACAGAAAAACCGAAAGATATGGCCTATTGGCTCTGGGTTGGCTTGGAGTAAGGCGATTTTGGCCTGCTAAGCCGTGGGTCTTTACCGACCCAAAACAAGTTTTCATCCTTGCGCATTGGCCCGCGACAGTGGTTGCGCCAATCCTTTGAAAGCCCTGCTCGCAAGATGCGACCACCCAGATCGAAAAGCTGCTCTGCCGTGTTCTTGCGGCGCATGTCTTCCCGCCATGCTATCTCGGCAGCGTAAAGATCCATGTATTTCGGCGTGATCCGATGGTAACTCCCAACTTCCGCACGACGCATACGACCAAAGAAGCTCTCGGCCTGGTTCTCGTTCACGCCTTCGTCCGTTGAAAACTCAACCGAGTGATTCACCACGAGATGCGTGTAGTCCATTTGCTTCAGTTTGCCGTATGACGGGCATTCATCGGTCGATATCGTTGAACCCTTCGCAATCCACTTTCGGGATAGCGCCAGTATCTCAGCGCTTGTTTCGCGGTGAATAACAGCGGTCAGGGTGCGTACAGCGCCTTCTCCCTTGTTTGGCGATCTCTGACGGAACACCATAACGATTCGACGGTTGGGCATGAATTGGCCAGCGCGACGGTTGTACTTGGTACGGTGCTGACGCCCCATTTTTTCCCCTTGGTGGTACTCCTCTTCCGTCGTTTTGACTGCGTACTTCTTTGGCACCTCAGGATCGGTTTTTTTCGCTTTGATTTTCCGTCCCTTGCGGATGTACCCAGAGAAATGAGCGCCATCGATCTCCACGTCACCAGACATCATTGATTCATCGCGGGTGGCAATCATCGCTTCGCGGAATTTCCCGGCCAGGACGTAGTTGGTCCGATAGGTATGGCCGATATCCCTCCGCATTTCCAGCGCGGGTTTGCCTTTGTGGGCATTGGCGAACACCAGCATCCCCAACAGGATGTCGCCAAACGGCATTTTGCGGTTCGCCAGCAAGGTGTCCGTCGTCACCGAGAACGTGTATTTGCAATCTTTGCAGCACCACTGCTTGCGGGTCTTCTTGAAGTAATGCTTTTTCTTTGATTCACACCTTGGGCAAACCTGCTCGCCGGAATCACCCCATCTCATTTTGACAAACCACTCCCACGCCTCTTCTTCTGAGAGTCGAGCGATTTGAAGCGTCGTCAGGGGGATTGAACTGGCTTTGTGCCAGAAGTGGGCAGACATGTTCGTAATTTCGTTTTCGGGACGAAATGTACGCGCCTGTGTATGCGCTGGTCAATTGAAATATACTTACAAATCAAACACTTATTGTTTTCCACGATGGACAAAGATATTGAAAATCTATGTCTTTGCAGGACATAGAAAAAAGCCATTTGGAATCAGCAATGTCGATTGGACAACACAATAATCAAAGTGCTTTTCTAACCCGCAAGAACGGTGTGGCGAGGATGCAACAATGCCCGAGACAACTACACGCAAAAAAAACAATGCAGTTCGTTCAGATCTCTACCTGCCGCGTGAAAACTTCGCGGCTGGAATAATCTATCTCGGAATTAGCGGGGTAATCGGCGGCTGATTGGGAATGGCTTGGAATTTTCAAGCGAAGCCACACCTCTAATGCTCGACTCTGATCATGGGTTTTGCCGCTGCAAGATAGATTTGTCAAAAATCGTTTTAAATCAGCGTATTGCGTTTGATTTTTGTATGCCGCAATGAGATGATTTTGCCCAATCCCACGACTTGTGTTTCGAAATTTGGTAGCTCATGACATGAAAAGACTAAAAGAGATTTTGGTTACTCCAGTGCTGGCGCTGCTGGTTTGTGTAGCCTTGGGATTGCTTGCTGGAGAGCCTTTTTTTGTAAGTAAACTCTTCGGCTCTGCGATGCATTCGTACCCGAAGCTAGGCTTGCTTATGGTTCTGTTTTCTATTGTTGGCCTTGGATGCATCATTGAGGCCATTCAATTTGGCCGAAATGCAAATAGCAAAAAACTGGCTGAAGCTTCAAACAGAAATTAACATTCCGTAAATAACAACTCCGCCTGCCTCTTATTCCCCCGGCAGTAGTTGCACCAATCCGCCGACACCCCGGCCTTGAAGATTCCATGCACGAGTTGCGTGATCTGGCCACGGGTGTCGGTTCGGCGAATATCCTCTCGCCACGCCATTTCCATTGCGTAGTCCAGCATGTATTTCGGGGTGATCCGGTGATAGATGCCGATGGCAGCCCTGCGCATTCGTGAGAAGTAGGACTCGGCCTGGTTCTGATTGAAGCCTTTGGGGTTGCTAAACTCCTCTGAGTGATTGACCGTCTCGTGGACGTACCCCATCAGCTTCAGGTTGCCGTAAGCCGACAGTTCATCGCTACGGATTGTGGATTGCTTCTCCACGTACTTTTTGACCAGCCCCTCGATGTTGGCCGAGTTTTCAGAGTTGCAGACTGCAACCACCGTTTTTGAGGCACCCAACCCTTTTTTCCCAAAGCTCTCCCGCAACACCATGATGATTCGCCGGTTCGGGTGAAATGGATTCGACTCCGAAGCCTTCTCCTTGGTGCGGTGCTGCTGATACTTCTTGGGAATGTCCTTCTTGTCACTGTTGTCGGCCTTCGTGCGCCCCTTGCGAGGCACGCCTGAGAAGTGGCCACCGTCGATCTCAACTACGCCTGAATGAGGTAGGTCGTCAATCGTAGACGCCATCAACGCTATGCTGCCAGCCGTTTTGCATAGAACTGCTGGGTAAAAACTGCGGGCGAGAGATAGCCCAATCGAGAATGCCGCCTATAGCGGTTGTAGAAGATGTCAATGTATTCACTGATCTCTCGAATAGCTTCAGCTCGTGTTTCGTATCGCCGGTGATGCACGAGTTCGTTTTTCAGCGTTCCCCAGAAACTTTCCATGGGTGCATTGTCGTAACAGTTTCCTCGGCGAGACATGGATGCCTTCATGCCAAACTGGCTGACGAGTCGCTGATAGTCGTGACTGCAATACTGACTGCCACGATCTGAATGGTGAATCAGTCCAGAAGGTGGACGTTTGGTGGTGACCGCCAGGAATAGCGCCTTGCCGACCAGTTCCTTTGTCATCCGTTCACTCAGTGCGTACCCGACGATTTCGCAGGTGAAGATATCCTTGATCCCAGCCAGATAGAGCCAGCCTTCACTGGTCGGAATATAGGTGATATCAGTGACCCAGGCTTCGTTTGGGCGTTGAGCCGTGAAGGTTTGGTTAAGCAGATTGTCGGCCACCGGTAGCTTGTGATTCGAGTTGGTCGTTGCCTTGAATCTCCGCTTCTGCTTGCAGCGAAGGTTCATTTCCTGACGGAGTCGTTTGATGCGACCAACACTTGCTGGAAAGCCATCCGCCTTGAGTTCGGGCTGTAGTCGTTCGGCACCGTAGGTCTGCCGGGTTCGTTGATGTGCTGCACGTATGGCAACGCAGAGTCGGGCATCTGCCTGCGCCCGCTTCGATGTTGGGCGTTCATCCCAGGCGTGATAGCCGCTGACCGAGACATCAAACGCATTACCATCAGGCTGATGGGGTAATGGAGTCGATTCTGTTTCATGACCGCGTACCGGGCAGTGACTCCCTCGCAAAGTACGCGGCCGCTTTTTTCAACAGGTCACGCTCCATCTTCGTTTCGGCCAACTCCTTACGTAGCCGAGAAAGCTCGGCCTCCTGTTCCGTCACTGGCGAACGATTTGAGCCAATTGCTGCCAGCTTCCCCGCCTTGGCAAGCGCCAACCAGTTATCCAGTGTCTTCTTCGAAATTGACAGCCGCTTTGCTGCTGCCGATGCGCTCAGCCCGTCACGTAACACCAGCGCCGCCGCTTCCGCCCTGAATTCCTTTGTATATACCGCTCTCGGTATCCGTTCCATTCGATGCCTCCTGTAAAAATCATCTTACAGATGGCGTCCACTTTTCTCAGCCTACCTCAGTTCTATCGGGATTCAAGGAGCCGATCTGGGAGCGTCCTGTCGAAAAGGAACGCCCTCAACCGGCTAAAGCTGAAAAACAAAAGAAGAGCCTGTTCAGGAAAACAAGCCTGTAGCGCCGACACCGGAACCTGCGCAGAAGAGTCAAGACAAGCCATCAGGAAAAACAACGAAACCCAAAGAAACTCCAGTTAATAAGCCGGTGGATAAAGCACCTAAGCCGCAGGAAAAGCCACTGTCGTCTAAGCCAGCGAAATCAAAAAAGAGTGATTTGGATTTTATTAACAATTTGGCAGCGGCACTGAAGCTGTAATAAACATAGAGCAATGGAATGAGTAACACCATCTCTGAGAATTTGTTTGAGGAGTTATGTAATTCGCGATCTGTTTCATTAGAGCTGGCCCCGTTTGTTTGGACAGATTTTCCGCTGAGATAAGTGGAGCCCTGCGGTAGTAGCGTTATCCACGGTGACGGTTGCCGAAGGTCCGTTCAGACCGTAGGCAGCCGGCGCGGTGGGTAACGCGGGTTTCATGCGGCGAATTGCTCCTGCGGCAAGCTGGCGAAGTAAATCATGTCCGGCGTCTTTCCGGCAAATGTTTGGTGCGGGCGCCGGCTGTTGTAGAACGTAATGAACTTCCCCAGGCTCGCTTTGGCGTGGGAAACCGAATCGTAGGCTTTTGAGATACACCTCGTCATACTTGATGGTCCGCCAGAGGCGTTCGACAAAGACATTGTCACGCCAGCAGCCCTTCCCATCCATGCTGATACGAATCCCATGCGCCTTGAGTACGCCGGTGAATTCGATACTGGTGAATTGGCTACCCTGGTCGGTATTGAAGATTTCCGGAGAGCCGTAGCGCAGGATGGCTTCCTGCAAAGCCTCAATGCGGAAATCCGTGGTCAGCGTGTTCGACAACCGCCAAGCCAGCACCCGACGGCTGTACCAATCGACAATCGCGACCAGATACACGAAGCCCCGACGCATCGGGATATAAGTGATATCCGTCGCCCACACGTGATTTGACCGCTCGATGCTCAGGTGGTGCAGCAGGTAGGGGTAAATCGGGTGTGCCGCATGCCGACGGCTGGTGTTCGGCTTGCGGTACAGGGCTTCGATCCCCATCTGACGCATCAGACGGCGAACACGCTTGCGGCCAATGGGCCGCCCTCGTTTCTGAGCAGGTCGCGCAGCATCCTGCTCCCGGCAAAGGGGTAATCGAGATGCAACTCATCCATTCGGCGCATCAGCGCCAAATCCTCTGGTGACGTCGGTTTTGGCGTGTAGTACGCAGTCGACCGTGCCAATTCAAGAATTTCGCATTGCCGGATTACCGGCAGTTTGTGGGTGCGGTCAATCATCTTCTTGCGCTCAGCAGGCCCGCCTTGGTGAGCGCCTTTTCTAAAAAATCGTTCTCCAGTGTCAGCTGACCAATCTTCGCCTGCATCGTCTGGACGTCCGGGCCAGATTCCTTGGCCACCTGCTCGCCAAAGACTACGGCTGAACGCTCCAGCAACTGCGTCTTCCAGTCCGTAATCTGAGTCGGATGGACATCATATTGCTGAGCCAGTTCAGCCAGCGTCTTGTCGCCCTTCAAGGCAGCAATCGCCACCTTGGCTTTCAATTCCGGCGAGTGATTCCGCCGCTTCCTTCTCGTCATGTTCTTGCTCCTCATTCAAGCCGCTACGCGGCCGTTTGTGAAGCAAGGCTATCACTTATCTCACTGTCCGAATTTCCGGGGCCGGCTCTATTCACGCGAATTCCAACCTCAACCGAACGAACACCTGATTATGACGTGATTCTGAGTGAGTGCATTATTGGTGTTGAAATCAAGCAACTTGACGAGAACGATGATGACAAACTTCGTAACAGCCAGCTAGGGCAAGGCAAAGTTGTTGGAGGCAGTGGCCTCAGAGTAAGACTGCGACGGCAAATTGCATCTGGATACGGCCAGCTTAAACGCTACGCAAGAGAAGGCGCACCGTCTCTGCTTGTGATTTATAACAACTCGGGGCTGTTGAATTTCATTGATTCTTTTTCCATTACCACGGCCATGTTTGGCTCATTTGGTGTTCGATTTGGCATAGACAAAAGCGGGACTGTCGATGTCACCGGCCAAGGTTTCATAGGCAACCGAAAGCTAACGCGAAATGAGTGTCGAAAACTAAGCGCCATAGCGGTACTTAAAGAGAGTGCCAGCTCGATTTCTTTGGATGTTTATCACAATCCATTTGCCGACATCCCACTGGAACCCTGCTTGATCAGAGCGCTAGCAGATGCTCAGTTCATCCATCCCAATCCTCATTCCGGGCAGTTTGTTGAACTAGAGCCTGCTGAGATTCAGCTTTAGGCATGCAATAGAGCACACTCAAAGCATTGGTTTTTTTCAAAGACGATTATTCTTTAACCAATTGATTTAAAACGCTTTGTGCAACAGATGCATAATAGCGTTTCTGCTTAGTTTTTCTTACTGATCAGAAGCGCGGCGTAGGCAATGATGCCGAGGTATATCAGGAATGACCAGTTAGCCATCGACAAGGTCAGGAAAACCCATTCCTTGCTGCTACAGAAGCCGGTGGCGAGAAAGAAGTTTGGCAACTGCATGCCGAGCCAGTCGACCAGCCGTTCAATCGCATTCGGATCACTGAACCCGCACTCATTCACCAGATGCGGAAAAGCCTGCATCCAGCTTTGATAGCCAGCCACGCCGGCACCCAGCAAGGCCAGTAATGCTATCGCGCCAAGCCAGATCAGACGGCCAATCGGCAATATCACGCCAGCCAGGGCCAGCACACCAATCACCATATAAAGCAGGCGCTGGAAAATACAGAGCGGGCAAGGCGCCAGGCGCAGCAGGGTTTGCAACTCCATACCGACAGCGACCAAACCCAATGATCCCAAGGCCAGGGTGGCAAACCAGGCACGCAGGGGTACTTTAGAAAAATCCATAAAATCCTTGAAATTTCGAGCAACAGAAGGATTCTAAGACATGGCCGGGCGAACCACCATGTAAAAAAATGGCTCGAAAACTGTGTTGACCGTAACAAAGTGGACCAGCGCCCCCGCCACCGCTAAGATGTGCACATGACTATACGTATCCTGCTCGTCGAAGACGATGAACGCTTGGCCGAACTGACGGCTGAATACCTGACCAAGAATGATATGCAGGTGACCATTGAACCGCGTGGCGACACTGCTGAAGCGCGCATTCTGGCCGAACAACCGGATCTCGTGATGCTTGACGTCATGCTGCCCGGCAAGGACGGCTTCGAAGTCTGCCGCGCCGTGCGCACGAATTATCGCGGGGTGATTCTGATGTTGACCGCCCGCGATGAGGATTTCGACCAGATTCTTGGTCTCGAAATGGGAGCGGATGACTACATTGCCAAACCGGTTCAGCCGCGCGTCCTGCTCGCCCGTATCAAGGCGCTGCTACGCCGCCTGCCAACCAGTGATAGCCCGGCGAGCGAATCGGAGAAAATGGTTTTCGGGCAATTCAACATCAGCCAATCCACCCGCACCGCCGTTCTTTCCGGCGAAAGCATTGACCTGACCACCGCTGAGTTCGATCTGCTCTGGCTACTCGCCAGCCACGCCGGCAATGTGCTTTCGCGCGATGATTTACTGCAGGAGCTGCGCGGTATTGGTTTTGACGGCCTCGATCGCTCGATTGATGCCCGCATTTCACGTTTGCGCAAGAAATTGAATGATGATCCCGAAAATCCAACGCGGATCAAGACCGTACGCGGCAAAGGCTACCTGTTCAGCAAGCATGACTGGAACTAAACCCGGCCAACCGGAAAGCAAGGATTCAAGCAGCAACCAGGGGCTGGCTCGCTCGCTATTCCGGGTTTCGCTGCCGCGTTGGCGCGGTGGGCGTTACAGCCTCTCCAAGCTGTTTTTCAATTTCTACCTGTTGGCGATGGGTTCTTTTGTTGCCATCGCCTTCACCGCCGATTTCGTCATCTCGACCGCCCAGCGTGGCATTACCGACGACTACGCGCGACGTTTCATGCGCGGCACAATCACGCTGATCGAAGACGAACTTTTCCGCCAGCCGCGCCGCACCTGGGAAACCAAGGTCAAGGAACTCGACGAAAAATTCTCCTACCGCCTCGGCATCGTCGAGCGCATGAGCCTTGACCGCGTTCTGACCCCGCCACAGGTCATCAAACTGGACGCCGGCGACATCGCCATCGATCATGACGGTGATGTGATGTACCACCGCCTGGGCACGAGCAGCAAAGTATTGGTCGTTGGCCCGTTGGCCTCCAATCGTAATCCTGAGCTAAAGGATCGTCTTCCACTCGACTTGCGCCTGCGCCTGCTGACCTGGAGCCTGACCGGCCTGATTTTCGGCATCGCACTCTGGTTCTGGGTGCGCCCGGTCTGGCGCGATCTCGAAGCCCTGCGCCAGACTGCCCGCGATCTCGGCGATGGCGATTTCGAGGCACGCGCACCATCCGCCCGCAGCCAGCTATTTTCTTCGCTCTCCGACACCATGAACAGCATGGCTGAGCGCGTACAGCAACTACTCGCCACCCATCGCGAACTCTCCTGCGGCATCTCGCACGAACTGCGAACCCCCATTGCCCGCATGCGGTTTGCCCTGGAAATGCTCAAGGAAACCGACGAACGCGCCGAACGCGAACGCCTGTGGGTGATGATGGAAGGCGATCTCGACGAACTTGACCACCTCATAGATACCAGCCTGACCTACGCCCGTTTCGAGCGCGAAGCCCCCGAACCGCATTTCTCGAGCGTCAAATTTGCCGAATGGCTGACTGATGAAGTAGATAGCGTACGACTGCTCGGGCGCGACCTGAATGTTACGGTCGACTGCTCAAAACTGCCGGAAAATCTGACCGTTGATCTCGACCGCAAAGCCATGCCCTACGCCTTACGCAACTTGCTGCGCAATGCCTTCAAGTACGCGCGGAGCAGCATCATTGTCAGTGCTGAATTGCTCGAGAAAAATATCCTGATTCACGTCGACGACGACGGCATCGGCATTCCACCCGAAGAACGCGAACATGTTTTCTCTGCCTTCACCCGCCTTGACCGTTCACGCGACCGCTCAACCGGTGGCTATGGGCTGGGCCTCGCCATCACTCGCCGCGTGCTCGAACTGCACGGCGGTAGCGCCACCGCCGACGCCTCGCCACTGGGCGGCGCACGTTTTACGCTAAGCTGGCAAGCCGAGCAATAGGTCGACGTTACAGAGCGTCACAGAGAATCAAGCGTCGTTACCACGGCGCAACGCGTCAGCAACAGACAGTTTGCCGCCCGCTCCCTAGAATGCAACCCATAGACAAGTTGCAAGACCTAGTTGAGGAGCATCAAATGAACGACACAAACATCCGCCAATTTAGAAGCCGCCCGCCAGTACCTGCTCGGCTTCATGCCGGCCCAGCCGCAGCTGGCCACCATTCCGGTTCGTACATCCCGCTAATGGCCTTTGCCGACAACCTGCCCATCAGCGAAAGCCTTGGTGTTTTCGTTGGTGTTGCCGGGCTCGACTGGCTGGCCGACGGTCATGCCGAACCAATGAAAGCCGTGGCCATTGCCATTGCCGCTGGCGCTGTAATTTTGGTAGCTCGCCGTTGGTTCAAGCAACGACAGAAAGACTGAATTCGATTTACCCCTCCTCTCGAATACTCCCCCGATTCGAGAAACCCCTCTTACCCCGCCCTCGAAGCGGGGTTTTTTTTACCTGCATTATGCCGCCTCTCCAAACCAGTTGACCTCAAGGCAGGCGCGCAGGGCAAGGCGCGCGCGGTGCATCTGGACCCAACAATTATTGGTTGTGATGGCCAGCGTCTGACAAATTTCATCCGTCTCGAAACCCAGCACTTCGCGCATGGTGAAAATCCGCGCACTGGCTTCCGGCAAGCGGTAGAGGCAGGCATCGAAAACTTCCCAAAAGCGCTTATTTTCCATTGCCTGTTGCGGAGAAGCCCAGGCTGATGGCTTGGATTCCGCAGACCAATGGTCACGCGCATCAAAATAGGCGTCCAGATCATCGTCGTTTTCGTTTTCAACCATGACCGTCCGCTCACGAATCCGGCGCCTTAATTCATCGATAATCTTGTTTTTGAGGATGGACAAAACCCAGGTGCGTACCGACGCTCGCGAATCAAAACGATCCTTGCCTTGCAAGGCACCAGCCAGTGCTTCCTGGACGGCATCTTCGGCCTGCCCCTGATCACGCCATTGCATGTTGGCAAAGCGCAGCATGTCACGCCGAAGTTCAGCGAGAAACGTGGGGTTATCAAGGAAGTTCTGGCTCATTTTTTGTAAGTTATTTCACACTCAGGCGACTAATGTATCAAAATCACACCTGATAGTTTCCAGAAAGCTGAAATGATTAGCTGCAAAAAGGCGAGCCGCCTTGCCTCCGAACAACTTGAACGCAATCTGTCATTGCGCGAGCGCTATCTATTGCGCCTGCATCTGGCTTACTGCGCCGGTTGTCGGCGGATGGAAAAACAGTTTGTTTTTCTGCGTCAGGCGACTCAGAGCTGGATGAACCACAAAGACTGATCCAGCGAAAAAATCGACCGTTTTTTTCAGTTGACCGTAACACATCGCTCCCAACCCGAAGCAGCTGCTGCCCTACCCTTTAAATCAGGCTTTTACATCAATCAGGCGACCAAGGCCCGCGGAGGGCACACTGGCAGGACCATTGGCCTGAAGACACGAACGCAGCTGGCTGGCTTGCTCGATACGCTCCCTGATCTGTGAAATTCGCAGGGAAATTGCCTCAATTTTTTGCTTGCCTTCCGTCGTTTTGGCGGAAGCGCAATTGACGCAATCAGCCAACTCTTTTTCAAAACGTGCAAGTTGCCCTTGAAGACCAGCAGCACTTGTACTCGAAGCGCCATAGGCCACTCGGTTTGTTATGCCGACGAGTTGAACCATCTTGATTACCTCGCACCTAAAACGGGATCGTTCTCGCACACGATAGGTGTGCGGCTCAATCAAATAGTCGTTGCTCGCGAAAAAACCTTACAAACCCCCGATAAAAGCCACATTTCAAAAAACTTAATTTGTTTCAAAAATCTTTGTAAGGATTTCCAAAGACGGCCGACTAAAGACCTGAACCGACAATTTTTGCCGGATTCATAACCTTAAAGTCCCAACTTCAACGGAGAATCAAAATGAAAACCACCAAAATTTTTTCCCTCGCTATCGGCTCTGCTTTTGCTGCTGCCACCCTGACCCCGGTTGCTCATGCAGCGAATGACAATCCGTTTGCCGCAACCAAGCTGGAAGCTGGCTACCAACTGGCTCAAGCTGACACCAAGAAAATGGATGGCAAATGCGGCGAAGCCAAGTGTGGCGCTGAGAAGAAGGCTGCCGAAAAGAAAAAGGACGGCAAATGTGGCGAAGCCAAGTGCGGTGCAGACAAGAAAGCAGCTGAAGCAAAGTGTGGCGCGGATAAAAAAGGCGAAGCCAAATGCGGCGCTAACAAGAAGTAATTTCAATATCGTGCAAGCGGCGCAGGGCAACCTGCCCGCTATGCACAGCGCAGAGATCCCCAAATGCCCCAACATCAGCCCCCCAGACCCGCCAGTGGTGCCGGACTCGGCTTTCGCCGCGAGTTGATCGAGCCATTAAAAGCCGGTGTTCCAACTGAAATCAGTTTTTTCGAACTGGCGCCTGAAAACTGGGCTGGCATGGGCGGCAAATCGGCCAAGGATTTACGCCACTTCACCGAACGCTACCCATTTGTCTGTCATGGCCTATCACTTTCTCTAGGCGGCATTGCCCCGCTGGATGAAAGCCTGCTGCGCCGGATCAAGGCATTCATGGCCGAACACGGCATGACGCTGTACACCGAGCATTTATCCTGGTGCGCCGACGACAGCCACCTCTACGACCTCCTGCCCATTCCGCTGACAGAAAATGCGGCCAAATGGACAGTTGACCGTATCAAACGCGCTCAAGACATTCTTGGGATGCAGATTGGCATCGAAAACGCCTCTTACTATGTTGCACCACCGGGTGCTGAAATGAACGAGGCCGAGTTCATCAGCACCATCGTCCACGAAGCTGACTGCCTGCTCCACCTCGACGTGAACAACATTTACGTCAACAGTCAAAACTTCGGTTTTGACCCACTCGCATTCATGACCGCGCTGCCGCTCGAGCGCACCTGCTACATCCACGTCGCCGGCCACTACGTCGAGCCGGACGGCCTGCTCGTCGACACGCACGGCGCCGAGGTCATCGACCCGGTCTGGTCGTTGCTCGAAACCGCCTACCAACACATTGGCAATGTACCGACCTGCCTGGAACGTGATTTCAACATACCGGATCTCGATGCATTGACAACAGAAGTTCGTCAGATTGCCCGCCTGCAGTCCGGCCTGGTCAAAACCGAACGGAAGATCGCCTGATGAACGCGCCCGATTTCCAGGATTTCCAGCGCGCTTTCGGCCGCCACTTGCGTGACCCACGGCATTCACCGCGTCCGGCTGGCGTACCGGCACGGCGAATGGCGGTCTACAACGAATTGCTGTTCAACAACATTTGCGGATTCCTTGACAGCTGCTTTCCGGTTAGCCGGGCGACCCTGGGCGAGAAAAAATGGCGGCGGCTCAATCGCAGTTTTTATCGCGACTGGCCGAGTCATACCCCGTGGTTTCGCGAAATCCCGCGTGAGTTTGTTCGCTATCTTAGTGAATCGACAATCAAACCGCCGTTACCCGTCTGGCTAGCTGAGCTGGCGCATTACGAATGGGTCGAACTCGCTGTCGACATCATGGATTGCCCGATCCCAAGCCACGACAACAAAGGCAATCTGCTCATCGGCCAGCCTATCCTTAACCCGACGCTGATGAACCTTTCGTACCAGTGGCCGGTACACAAAATCGGCCCCGGCTATCGTCCCCGAAAACCGCAGCCGACCTGCTTGCTGGTTTATCGCGACGCCCATGACAAGGTTCAGTTTGTTGCCAGCAATCCGGTAACAGCCCGTCTGCTCGAACTTTTGAAAAGCAGCACACTCACCGGCCGTGCTGCTTGCCTGAAGATCGCCAGTGAACTGCAACACCCGGCGCCGGAAGCACTCGTCTCGCACGGTTTGGCAATACTCGAACAATTACGCCAGCAAGGCGTCATTTTAGGAACTCACGCATGAAATACGCCCTCACCTTTGGACTGCGCAGTATCGACTTAATCGGCCTCTGGCTGGCCATGCTCAGCCTGCGCATCCTTCTGGGCTGGGATTTTTTCGAATCCGGCCTGGAGAAATTCCACGGCGAAAACTGGTTCATGGATATTCAGGACAAATTTCCATTTCCACTCAGCCTCGTTGCACCGGAAATCAGCTGGCAGATGGCCACCTGGTTTGAGCTGCTGGGCGGGATTGCATTAGTCATCGGGCTGGGCACAAGGTTTTTCTCAGTCTCACTGTTCGTGCTGACCTTTGTCGCCATCGCCAGCGTCCACTGGCCAGAATCATGGATGAACTTTTCCGAATTACTGCAAGGCTACGTTTTTACCGATAAAGGCTTTGGCAATTTCAAATTACCCGTACTTTTCCTTGGCATGTTGCTACCGCTGACACTGCTCGGGCCAGGGCGTTTCTCCATCGACCACTGGCTGCGCCGTAAATATCTGCCGGAATCATTGGGCGACAAGGAAAAGCCACTGCAAGTCGATGACAGGTATTTGCAAAACCCTGTTATCAGCAGCAGGGTTTGAAAAAAACCCCTGAAAAATTAAGGGTTTTCCCTTTCAAATTTTAAAAAATTATTTCACTTGAGTACTTGCAAACCGTCATAATCGACTATACACTTAGTCATATCACCTAAGTCATACGCCGCTAGGATGCTTGGGTAAATTCATAACACTAGCGTATGGAGATCGAATAATGACTACTGCCAAGACCATTGAAAAATCGACGCTCGCGAAATCCGTCGCAAGCTAGGCCTCAACCAGCAACAGTTCTGGTCCACCCTCGGCGTTACACAGAGCGGCGGTTCCCGTTACGAAAGCGGTCGCAACATGCCCAAGCCAGTTCGCGAACTGCTGCGTCTGGTTCATGTTGAACAGATCGACGTCAAAGCCATCAAGCGCGAAGACTGGGAAGTGGTTGAGTATTTGAAGGCTCAGGAACCAGAGCTGTTCAAGTCACTCAAGAAGTCTGCCCGCAGCAAGGGCAAAAAAGCAGCCTAAGTTTTTACTGGGCCGCAACGGGCATCACGGGGAAACCAGTACCCGGATGCCCGTTTTTTTTTCGACTTCCTGCGCAAAATCATTCAGATCGTTATCAGCAATCCGACTAAGGCGCGGTGCCGCCGGCTGCATTGAGGGGCGCGCCAGCCCGTAGAGATGAATCCCCGCAATTTCAGATGCCAGCGGGGCAAGCAAGGCGCAATACGCATCGCGCTCGGCCGCATCAGGCGCTTTGCCATCGATGGTAAACCAGCAGGTTTGGACCCAGGTTGAAGCCAGGCCACAACAAATTTGCAAATTCCGCTGAACACGCTTGGCATCGCCCGGCACCTGATTAACTTCAGCAATTCCAGTTGCACTGGCTCGATCTATCTTGAACCAGATTTCACCCTGCATTTCGCCGATCAGACGGATGCCCTCCTGCACGCGCGGGCGATGTAGCAGGCTACCGTTGGAAATCAGTCGCAGCGGGATTTTTCCGGCCAATCCGCACTGCTCAAGCACACGCTGGACACGCCTCACAGCATCCGGAAATTCATCTGCACTGGTCGGTTCACCATTTCCGGAAAAGGCGATATCGACCAGTTGTCGCTCTGACTCAGCGACATGGCACTGCATAAAATCGCCGTGCAGCGCATCATCGAGAAAACCGGCCAATTCTTGTTCCAGCAGATCAAGATCGATTGCCGGCGGCCCACCACGCGTCAGGTTTTCGACCTGGCAATACAGGCAGGCCCAGTTGCAGGCGTTATTGACATTCA
Source organism: Candidatus Dechloromonas phosphorivorans (assembly GCA_016709495.1). Classification (GTDB taxonomy): domain Bacteria; phylum Pseudomonadota; class Gammaproteobacteria; order Burkholderiales; family Rhodocyclaceae; genus Azonexus; species Azonexus defluvii. The sequence continues at coordinate 55,603 of JADJMS010000012.1, forward strand.
GATTGATTCCGACGGATACGCCCCCGGCACGGCGCGAAACAACCGGGTAAACATAGCGCAGGCCGGCACTGTCGCGGCGGTGGTCTTTAATAGTCAGCATGGCTGCATTGTATAATCCGCCGCTGCTCATTGGATGAAACCTCATGTTGATCACCCGCCGTCTTGAATTCGATGCAGGCCACCGCATCCCTGACCATAAAAGTCAGTGCCGCCATCTGCACGGCCACCGCTATGCCATCGAAATCACGCTATCTGGTGAAGTCATCGACAAGGCTGGTGATGCCGCCAATGGCATGGTGATGGATTTTTCACAGGTCAAAGATCTCGCCAAACAACACGTCGTTGATCTCTGGGATCATTCTTTCCTCGTTTTCGCCGGTGACCGGGCGGTGGTTGATTTCCTGAACAGCATGCCGGGCCACAAAACGGTCATTCTTGACCGCGTGCCGACAGCTGAAAACCTCGCGCAAATCGCCTTTGAATTGCTTGATGCGGCTTATCGCGACACCTACGGCAACCACTTGCGTCTGGCCCAGGTGCGTTTGTTTGAGACGCCTAACTGCTGGGCGGATGCTATCCGTCGCCAGACCGATTGAGATCGCCAGCGGACTTCCCTATACTCGTCTCATAGACGAATAGGCACCGAAGCAGGTGCCATAGGGGACTCAATGAATTCATGGCGCACCGGCTGGCGAGCATTGCTGCTTTGTTGCGGACTGATGGGTCTGGCGACAGCCCAGCCAGAACCGCTGCGGATCGGGATTATTCCCTACCTGACACCCAATGTGCTGATGAGCCTATTTCAGCCCCTGCGCCAGCACCTCGAAAAAGACCTTGGCCGCCCCGTCGAGCTTTACACAGCGACCGACGTTCGTAGCTTCGCCCGGCGCACGCTCAAGCCGGATTTTGATATCGTCATCACCGCCGCCCATCAGGCACGACTGGCCCAGCTTGAAGGCGGCTATCACCCCCTGGCACGCTTTACCGGCCCGCTGCATGCCGCAGTGATCGTTGCGCAAAAATCGCCACTCAACCAAATTAAAGATTTACGTGGCAGACGCATTGCCATCACTGATCGCTCGATTCTGGTCAATATCGCCATGAACAAAGTTTTTGCTGACCAAGGGCTGAGCGACAAGGATTTTGACTTTGTTACGGTCAACTCGCAAAACACCGCGATTATTGCAGTCGCCCAAGGCGATTCGGACGCCGCAATTATTGCCCACTTCACCCTTGATCAAAGCCCGGAGGACCAGCGCCGTGCGGTCCGTGTAATTTATCGCTCGGACATACTGCCCAACGTTTTGCTACTAGCCAGTGCCAAACGGGACGACCCCATGCGCGAACAGATTCGCGCTTCACTACTCGGCTTGCCAGGCAGCCCGGATGGTGCCGCCTTTCTCGAAAAAAGCCGCTTTCAGGGCATCCAGAAAACTGATGAAGCCTTCATGAAAACACTGGATCCTTACCTCAAGGAAACCAGGAAGCAACTCGGCCTATGAGCAAACGCAGCGGCCTGTCGATACGCTGGAAACTCGTCCTCACCAGCATTCTGGTCGAAGCGCTGATGCTCGGCGCCCTTGCCTGGAACGGTCTGCGCCTGATGGATGAAAGCCTGCAGCGCCTGGCCGCCACCCGGCTAAATGAAGTTTCCGTTCTACTAAATGCCGCACTTGCCCCCGCCATGGCGGCTCAGGACTATGCACCGGTTGCCGATGTCTTCAAGCAAAGCCTGCGGCACGATGGCATTCAGTATTTTGTCCTCACCGACGCACGTGGCAAACGATTGCTTGCCGATGGCTGGGCTAACGAGACAGCGCTGCCGGACTACCAATCTCCTTCAGAGGTGAACGCAAGCAGTGAGCGCATTGATTTTCGCATTCCGATCACGCTTTCATCACAGATTTACGGCTACCTGCATTTCGGCATCTCAACCCAGTTTCTGCAGGAAGCCCGGCAGCATCTGCAACGCCAGAGCCTGATCATTGCGCTACTGGCGATAGCGCTTTCCCTGCTCCTGCTGCTGGCAATCGCCCACTGGCTGACGCGCCACCTGAAACGCCTGGAACGAGCCAGTGAGGCAGTCAGCAAGGGCGACTACACGGTGTTGGTCAACATTGACTCCAAGGATGAGATTGGACACTTGGGTGACACCTTTAACCGCATGACACAGCATATCGGCATTCAGGTGGCTGAGTTAAGCGCCTCGGAAGCACGCTTCAAAAGCTTGCTCAATCTGTCCACCGATCTTTATTGGGAGCAGGACAGCAACTTTCGTTTCACGCGACGCGACACCAGCCGGCTGAATGAAGACTCAGCGCAATTGCTTGATCTATTGATCGGGAAAGCCCGCTGGGAACTGAACACCACCCTGACACCCGCCGAATGGGAACGCCATAGAAGAACACTGGAAGCTCACGAAATATTTAAGGGTTTTGAGTACGGGATCCTGCATCCTGATGGCAGAACCACTTACCACTCGATACACGGTGAGCCTATTTTCGATGATGCTGGCAACTTCTCTGGCTACCGTGGCACCGCAAGCGACATCACCCAACGCAAGGAAATCGAAGCCGCTCTGCGCCTCTCCGCAACCGTTTTCGCTGAAGTTCATGAAAGTATTGTGATCAGTGATGCCGAATGGCGCATCATTGATTTGAACCCGATGGTCTGCGAAATGACCGGCTTCAGCCGTGGCGAGTTGCTGGGCCGCGATGTGAGACAACAATTCGAACTGGATGAATCAAACTTCGATCAAGCTGCAATTAGCCAGATCGGCGAGGAAGGCCACTGGCGAGGCGAAGGCAGCAGCCTGCGTAAAACGGGCGAACGGTTTCCGGCCTTGCTGACGATCAGTAACGTATGCAACCCAAGTGGACAAACGCTCAACTATATTTTTATTTTCTCCGACATTACCGCCCTCAAGTCGCAGCAGGAAAAGCTCGAAGCGCTTGCCCATTACGACGCCCTGACCCGCTTGCCCAATCGGGTTTTATTTGCTGATCGCCTGCAGCAAAGCCTGCATCAGGCAAAGCGCAAAAACGAACTGCTGGCAATAGCCTATCTTGATCTTGATGGCTTCAAACCAATCAATGACACCTATGGCCATGCAGCCGGGGATGCCCTCCTGATCGAAGTTGCCAAACGATTGAAACAGTGTGTGCGCAGTGGTGATACGGCAGCCCGTCTCGGCGGCGACGAGTTTGCCCTGCTCCTGCGCGCCGATGATTTTGGTGAGTGTGAAGCGGCGCTATTGCGGGTGCTGAATGCACTGTCAAACGAATTCGTCATCAATGGCTGCAATGTCTCGATCTCGGCCAGCATTGGCGTCACCGTTTTCCCACACGACAACTCGGAACCGGATGTGCTGCTGCGCCACGCCGATCAGGCGATGTATCTAGCCAAACAGTCCGGGCGCAATCGCTACCATTTCTTCGATTCCGAACTGGATCGGCGGCAGAAAAGTCACAGCGAAAAAATTATGCGGATAGAAGCGGCTTTTGATGCCGAAGAATTCGTTCTCTTCTACCAGCCCAAGGTCGATATGCGCAGCGGCCAAATTTACGGGGCAGAAGCCCTCATCCGCTGGCAACATCCGGAACGCGGCATCGTTTCCCCGGCTGAATTCCTACCGCTGATCGAGGAATCCGAGTTTTCAGTCAAACTGGGCGAGTGGGTCATCAAGGCCGCGCTCAAGCAACAAAAAATATGGCAAAAAAACGGGTTGACCGTAACCGTTAGCGTCAATATCACGCCGCGCCATATCCAGTCGCCTGGTTTTGTCAGTCAATTGCGCCATTTGCTCGACGCGCACCCCACCGTCGCACCAGCGCTGATCGAATTCGAAATTGTCGAAAGTGCCGCCCTTGATGACATCAAGCACATCAGCGGCATCATGAGTGAATGTGTTGATTTCGGCATTTCCTTTGCCCTCGATGACTTTGGCACCGGCTACTCATCGCTTACTTACTTCCGTCACCTGCCGGCAAATACACTCAAGATTGACCAGTCCTTCATTCGCGACATGCTCGCCGACCCTGAAGACCTCGCCATCGCGCAAGGCGTTATCGGGCTGGCACAAGCTTTTCAACGCACCGTCATCGCCGAGGGGGTAGAAACAGATGCCCACGGCACCCGTCTCTTGGAAATGGGCTGCTACCTGGCGCAAGGCTATGGCATTGCTCGCCCGATGCCAGCTTGCGAACTCCCCGGCTGGATCGAAAACTACAAGGCGCCGAGCGTATGGACGCAAGCCCGGACGTAATCGCCCGCACACCACGCACCGCGCTCATCCTGACCGGTGGTGGCGCCCGCGCCGCCTATCAGGTCGGTGTCATGCTCGCTATCGTCAAACTGCAGCGTAACCGCCGGCGCAATCCTTTCCCGATCCTCAGTGGCACCTCAGCCGGCGCCATCAACGCCGCTGGCGTCGCCTGTCTGGCCGACAACTTTGGCAAAGCGGTCACTATTCTCGCCACCCTCTGGCGCAACATGCACGCCTCGCACATTTACCGCGCCGACCCTGCCGGCATCGGTATCTCCGGCTTGCGCTGGTTATCCGCACTAACCCTGGGCTGGCTCCTGCGCAACCCTCCACGCTCCCTGCTCGACAATACTCCGCTCCACGATTTGCTCAGCCGTCATCTCGACTTCAAAGGTATACAACGCTCAATCAGCAACGGCGCCCTGCACGCAGTCAGCATTACCGCCTCGGGTTATGAATCGGGAGAAAGCATCAGTTTTTTCCAATCACACCCCTCAGCCCACCCCTGGCAGCGCGTGCATCGCATTGGCATCAAATCCGCCATCAGCGTCAATCATTTGCTGGCCTCCAGCGCCATCCCCTTCATTTTTCCCGCCACCAAAATACATCGTGAATTCTTTGGTGACGGATCGATGCGCCAACTCGCGCCAATTTCGCCCGCCATCCATCTTGGCGCTACCAAGGTCATGATTATCGGTGCCGGACGCACCACCAGCACTCGCGAGCGCAGTTCCATGGAAATACCGCCATCACTGGCCCAGATCGCCGGCCACGCGCTCTCCAGCATTTTCCTGGATGGACTGGCCGTCGACATCGAACGTATGCAGCGCATCAACAAGACTCTGTCGCTGATCCCCCCGGAAATCCGCGAACAAAACGGCATGGCGCTGCGCCCAATCGAAACCCTGATCATTTCGCCTTCACAGCGTCTCGACCGAATCGCCGCCGATCACGCCAGCGCGCTGCCCTGGCCAGTCAAGGCGCTCCTGACCAGCATTGGGGCGATGAACCGCCGAGGCGGCGCTCTGACCAGCTACCTGCTTTTCGAAAAGCCCTACACCAGCGCCTTGATCGATCTAGGCTATGAAGACACGATGCAGCGCAGCCAGGAAGTCGGCACCTTTCTTGATCTGTAATCGATAACCGCACGCGCCGATGTCCAACTTAGGCCGCTACACCGCCATCGCCGCCAGACAGTCCTGGAAACTTGCCTTTCGACTGACCCGACTGGCTTTGATCATTTGCCTGGCCATTGCCCTTGGTTTCACGCTCTACGCCGTGAGTGCGCTGCCCACGCTACAACCCTGGCACAGCGAACGATTACACGAAGAGTTCAGCGCACTTCTCCACGGCAACCTCGATTTCAATGGTTACCTGCAGCAAGAAGAAAAACTATTCGCCGAAATGCACGAGAAGATTGCTGGCTGGGATACCCAGAACGAGGCTTATGAATTCAGCCGCTTCAACCCGAAAAGCCCGGCAAACCGCCTGGTTGATGGCGCTCAGTACAACCGGACATTTCGCCTGATACCCCCCAAAGCACGGGGTCACGCATTGCTCATGCATGGGCTGACCGACTCACCGTATTCGATGAAGGCCATGGCCGAGTCACTCTACGCACGCGGCATGGCAGTTACCGTACTCCGCCTGCCCGGCCACGGCACCTTGCCATCGATGCTGACCGAGATGCACGCCCGCGACTGGCATGCAGCAGTACGCATTGCCGCCCGTGATATCGCAGCCCGCACGCCTACCGGACAACCGTTCTACATTGGTGGTTACTCAACCGGCGGCACGCTCGCCCTGCAATACACGCTGGACGCGCTGGAGGACACTGAACTACGCCGCCCGGACCGGGTACTGCTAGTGTCTCCGGCAATTGAACTAACCAGGATTGCCAATCTCGCCAGTATCATCGATTTTTTCAGCATCGTGCCCATTCCCGTGCTGGAGAAGGTTCGTTGGCAGGAAGTCGTCGCCGAATATGACCCCTACAAATTCAACTCTTTCCCGGTTAACGCTTCGCGTCAGGTCAATCAGGCCACCAAGGCATTGCAACGCACACTGATCAAAGCCAGCGAAAGCGGTCGGATTGCGCAAATGCCACCTGTCATCGCCTGGCAATCGGTCGTTGACTCAACTGTTGGTGCAGTCGGTGCAAGCGATACCCTGTTTGCCAAATTAAAGGGACCAGAACATCGGCTGATCATCTTTGACGTCAATCGGCAACAGGTGCTGAGCAGCGTTCAGCGCCCCGGTGCTCGCGCATTGATCGAACGCATATCGGCAGCCAAGCACACCTACACGCTCGATGTGGTCAGCAACACCGATCCGGCAAACACGCACATCAGCGTCGTGCGCCTCGCCCCGGATGGCACTCAAACGCTTCGGGAAACCACCCTGGATTGGCCGCACAATCTGGTTTCACTCGGCCACGTTGCGCTGCCCTTCCCGCCCAACGACCCGGTTTACGGTTTCCTGCCGGGCAGTGGCCACAAAGGTGTACCGAGCATCGGCTCCTGGTTGCTGCGTGGCGAGAGCGGCGCCACCACCATTTCACTCGGCGCCCTGACCCGTTTGCGCAGCAATCCCTTCTGGTCCTTGATCGACGAAGATATCGGCCAACTTGTTGCGCCAGATTCAGGGAAATAAATCGACTATTTTCACCGTTCCGAACTATAGTATGTTGAGCAATTTCAACTTGTCCAACAGAGCCGGCCCCGGAAATTCGGACAGTGAGATAAGTGCCTTCACCAACGGCCGCGTAGCGCAGATGAGAGCAAGAACATGACGAGAAGGAAGCGGCGGAATCACTCGCCGGAATTGAAAGCCAAGGTGGCGATTGCTGCCTTGAAGGGCGACAAGACGCTGGCTGAACAGGCTCAGCAATATGATGTCCATCCGACTCAGATTACGGACTGGAAGACGCAGTTGCTGGAGCGTTCAGCCGTAGTCTTTGGCGAGCAGGTGGCAAGGAATCTGGCCCGGACGTCCAGACGATGCAGGCGAAGATTGGTCAGCTGACACTGAGAACGATTTTTTAGAAAGGCGCTCACCAAGGCGGGCCTGCTGAGCGCAAGAAGATGATTGACCGCACCCACAAACTGCCGGTAATCCGGCAATGCGAAATTCTTGAATTGGCACGGTCGACTGCGTACTACACGCCAAAACCGACGTCACCAGAGGATTTGGCGCTGATGCCGAATGGATGAGTTGCACTCGATTACCCCTTGCCGGAGCAGGATGCGCGACCTGCTCAGAACGAGGGCGGCCCATTGGCCGCAGCGTGTTCGCCGTCTGATGCGTCAGATGGGGATCGAAGCCCTGTACCGCAAGCCGAACACCAGCCGTCGGCATGCGGCACACCCGATTACCCCTACCTGCTGCACCACCTGAGCATCGAGCGGTCAAATCACGTGTGGGCGACGGATATCACTATATCCCGATGCGTCGGGGCTTCGTGTATCTGGTCGCGATTGTCGATTGGTACAGCCGTCGGGTGCTGGCTTGGCGGTTGTCGAACACGCTGACCACGGATTTCTGCATTGAGGCTTTGCAGGAAGCCATCCTGCGCTACGGCTCTCCGGAAATCTTCAATACCGACCAGGGTAGCCAATTCACCAGTATCGAATTCACCGGCGTACTCAAGGCGCTGGGATTCGTATCAGCATGGAGGAAGGGCTGCTGGCGGACAATGTCTTTGTCGAACGCCTCTGGCGGACCATCAAGTATGACGAGGTGTATCTCAAGCCTACGATTCGGTTTCCCACGCCAAAGCGAGCCTGGGAAGTTCATTACGTTCTACAACAGCCGGCGCCCGCACCAAACATTTGCCGGAAAGACGCCGGACATGATTTACTTCGCCAGCTTGCCGCAGGAGCAATTCGCCGCATGAAACCCGCGTTACCCACCGCGCCGGCTGCCTACGGTCTGAACGGACGGCAACCGTCACCGTGGATAACGCTACTACCGCAGGGCTCCACTTATCTCAGCGGAAAATCTGTCCAAACAAACGGGGCCAGCTCTAACAAAGGAATAGACCGATGAGCGGAATTTTTGACAAAGCAAAGAATTGCTTGGCACAGCCGAACAAACTCTTGAAACGGCAGCTGGCCAAGTCATGGCCAAAGCATCGGAACTGGCTGACAAGGCTTCAGTTGCAGCCGATCAGGCTTGGGATGCAACCAAGCAAACGGCCTCTGAAGTCGCCAGCAAGGCAGAACAAATTGGTGAGCAGGCCGCCGCCAAAGCGTCGGAATTATCCGACAAGGCATCGGTTGCGGCTGGTCAGGCGTGGGATGCAACCAAGAGCACTGCCGCCGAAGTCTCCGCCAAAGCCGAACAGTTCGGCGACCAGGCTGCCGCCAAAGCTTCTGAAGTTGCAGGCAAAGCCGGCGATGCGCTGAGTCAGGGCGTTGCCAGCGTCAAGAGCGCCGTCACCAAAGACGACACCGACAAAACCAGCACCTGATCAAGCACGTGGCGCCAACTAGCGCCGCGGCCAGCCCAGCACCTTTTTACGTGCTGGCTGGCTTTAGCTGGCGCACCGGAAACTGCAGTGCGGCATGAACTCGTATTTTCCCACTCGCTAAGCAGGCGCGACGCCAACAAAGACGCCCCACCCGTTGCAACCGCGACACCAATATTTGCCATTTCAAATACGGTGCCTTTCGGATCAATCACGATCTCCGGATTGTGCAATGGCCCCTTCAGCATGACCAGATGGGCCAGGCTCGACTGATTCAACCCCAGTCCCTTTTTGACCTGCGGGCTAAACGCCAACACCAGATTCTGCGCAGAAAAATCCACCTTGCCACTGGCAGAGATGGCAATTTGCTCAGTCTCCATCGCAATCGAGCGATCCACGACCGCCACGCCGTTCACCAACGGCAAGTGCACCACGCCACAATTTATCGTCAAATCCTGCTGCTTCGAACGACCAGGAATCAAGGCCTGCAACAACGAAACAATCAGGTTGCGCTCAAGCGCCGCGCCACCTCCCTCAAGCCGGGTATCAGCAACGCTCAGCAGCACCTCCCCTGTCGCCGATGCAGCCAGTTTGCGCGCTGAATTCCCCTTCAATTTCAAATTGGCTTTCAAATCAGCCCGCCCGCCGTGTAGCGCACCACCACCCGACATTGCCTCAAGAGATTCCACCGACATGCCTTTGGCCTCAAAACCCAAAACAATCCCTATCGCCCCGCCAGTGGGGGATGCCGTCTCGACTCGGCCACGAAATTGCCCACCCGCCGCAGCGAACGACAGCGGTTCGACAACAACACGGCCTGGCTCTGATTTAAGTTGCCCATGCAACGCAGACAAGCGATGCTTACCAAGCAACAACAGTTGATCAATACGAAAACCAAGACTAAACGGAAATGCTGGCAGGACATCCAGCGAAAACTCGCTGTCACTAAATAGGGCGCTGGATTTGGGTTGAGCAGGCACAGGGCCAAGATTATTTTTCCCCATTTTTCGAGGTTGACCGTAACAGATGAGATTTGTCCGTCCAAGCGGAGTTTTGGCTTCAGCCCGAGCTTGCCGTTGAATGAGAGCTCATTGCCATTTAACTTCAACTGCAGATCAAATGGCCATTCAGCAGCCCCCGCGATCAGCGCAAGCAAACTGCCCACCCGGCCATCAAATTGCGCCTTGTGCTGCTCAAAAACCAAACTTGTCGCCAGCAAATCGAACTCGTCCTGCGCCTGTAACTCAAATGACTCAACGAACACACTACGGGTCGCACCACTGACAGCATCACGATAAGTAATATTTGCATCGGAAATGACAAGCTGTTCAAGGTCAAAGGCGGGGATTGCAGCAGGAACACGGGGCGACTGAACCTCTGTAAAAATCCAATTTGAGCGGCCCGTTTGATCTGTCTCAAGCAGCAAATCTGCTCCTTCCAGCCCCACTTTGAGAACGCGGATTTCTCCGTTCAACAAGGGTTTCAGGGCAATTTCGAACGCCGTACGTTTTAGCTTCAGCATCTCGGCCCGCGACCCCCAATCCGCATTACTCAACACAAGATCATTGGCTACAACGGCCAGCGTCGGCAAGAGACGGAAGGAAAGATCACCGTTTATCCGAAAATCCCGCCCCGTCGCGGTTTTGATATGTTCGGCAAGCAAACTGACCATGCGCGCAGGAGGAAACGCCGTCACCAAAGCGAAATAACCCGCCGCAAGCAAAAGGGTAATACTGGCAAAGCCAAACAGCGTAAAACGCAAGCAACGCGATTCAGGAAAAATTGATCGCATCAACGGCACAAACCGGCCGGTTGTCGTTCAAGGAAAAGAGTGGCGGCTTGCTTCGCCCCAAAACTGCCAATAATTTTGACAGAACCATCATAATCAATTGATTTCGTGTGGTTTTTTTTGGCGGGTCCGGTGAGATTCGAACTCACGATGGATTTCTCCACGCCGGTTTTCAAGACCGGTGCATTCAACCACTCTGCCACAGACCCGCAAGGGTTCGCATAATAGCACAAGGTTTTAAGATATTACCTGACTCGAACACTCAACAATTATTGAAACTTTCGCTCAGCTCAGTTAGTCTTAACTCTTGTCGTATTTCAAGAAAGAAGAAACATGCAAACTGATTTCCAAGTCGCCGGCCAAAGCTCGCAAGAATTCGCGCTCCAACAGAATCGCGTATTGCGTAACACCTACATGCTGTTGGCTCTGTCAATGATCCCAACTGTTTTGGGCGCGCTAGTTGGTGTTCAGCTGAATTTCAGCTTCATGGCGGGTAGCCCTTTTATCAGCTTCATCCTGTTCCTCGGTATTGCCTGGGGTTTCATGTGGGGAATTGAGAAGAACAAGGATAGCGGCCTCGGCGTCGCACTGTTGCTCGGCTTTACTTTCTTCATGGGCTTGATGCTGTCACGCATTCTGCAAGTGGCGCTCGGCTTTTCAAACGGCACATCGATGATTGCGATGGCTGCCACGGGCACCGGCGCAATTTTCTTCACGATGGCAACGGTCGCCACCGTGAGCAAGCGCGATTTCAGCAATATGGGGAAATTCCTCTTGATCGGCATGATTCTGGTTTTGCTGGCCGGTGTTGCGAATATTTTCTTCCAGATTCCAGCCTTGTCACTGGCCATCTCTGCCGCTGCGGTAATGATTTTCTCGGCTTACATTCTTTATGACATCAGCCGTATCGTTCAGGGTGGCGAAACCAACTACGTTTCCGCAACACTGTCGGTTTATCTTGACCTATACAACGTGTTTGTCAGCCTGCTTAATTTGATCATGGCCTTCACTGGCAACCGCGACTGAACGTTTCAGTAATTTGCAAGGGCGGCTGCGGCCGCCCTTTTTCATGGCTTCTCGAACAAGGCAATTGCTTCGACGTGAGCGGTGTGCGGGAACATATTTACCGCCGCAACAGAGACAAATCGATAGCCTTTAACATTGACCAGTGCAGCTGCATCGCGGGCCAGTGTTGCGGGATTGCAGGAAACATAAACGATCCGCTTGGGGCCGTTTTTACCTAACGCATTAACCACTTCAATCGCCCCTTCGCGGGGTGGATCAATCAGCATTTTGTCGAAATGCCCAAGCTCAGCAAGCGACTCTGGCGTGCATTGAAAAAGATTGGCCACAGCAAACTTCACCTGCCCCGCCAAACCATTTGCTTTGGCACTCTCCTGCCCGCGCTGAACAAGGCCTTGGCTGCCTTCAACCCCCACCACCTGCGCCCCGGAGCGGGCAATTGGCAAGGTAAAATTTCCCAAGCCACAGAACAGATCGGCAATGCGTTCTCCCGGTTGAGGGTCAAGCAGGCGCAGAGATCGGCGGACCAGAACGCGGTTAACTGCATGGTTAACCTGCGTGAAATCAGTTGGCCGGAACTCCAACTCCAAGTCAAATTCAGGCAAGGTATAACTCAACCTTGCTCCTCTGGTCGGATAAAATCGATAAACACTATCTGGACCTTTTGGCTGCAGATAGAACACGACCTCATGGAGATCGGCAAAAGTATGCAGTTTTTTCTCGTCGCTCGCACTCAATGGCGCGAGAACACGAAGCAGCAAGGCCGTACAGTGCTCTCCCACCGCGACTTCAATTTGCGGAATATTTTCGGCAATCGACAAGGTTGCAAATAATTCGCGCAGCGGCAACAAAAGTGCGGAAACATGTGGCATCAACACATCACACTGCCGCATGTCCGAGATGAAGCTACTGCGTTTCTCATGAAAGCCAATCAGCATGCCACCTTTTTTGGAGACCCTGCGCACGGCCAGACGCGCCCGATGTCGATAGCCCCACGGCTCGCCCTGAATCGGTGGCAAGATCTGCCCGGCGCGAACACGGCCAACATGCCAAAGCGTATCTTCCAGGACGCGCTGTTTAGCCGCCAGTTGGGCAGTTGGCTCAAGATGCTGCATGGCACAGCCACCACAAATGCCGTAATGTGGGCAACGCGGCTGGACTCGGCTGGGAGAGGGTAACAGCACCTCAACCAAATGCGCCAACTCGTAACTGTTTTTTTTTCGAAAGCTGGCGTACTCGACACGCTCACCGGGTAAAGCGCCTTCGACAAAGATGGCTTTGCCATCCTGGCGAGCAATGCCTCTCGCCTCGTAATCCAGCGATTCGATAATCCCGATTGGCACAGTCAACTCCAGAAAAAGCACGAATTCTAACCATCCGCTACAATTGTCGCCATGACTCGTGCACTAATAACCCACTGGACTGACTATCAGGCTGCCATCGACCAACTGCTGGCCATGCCCTGTCGCAAGCTCTGCATTTACGATGAAGATCTGGTCAAAATACGACTGGATGATCGTAAACGACTGGCCGTTCTTGAACAACTGCTGCAATCCGCGGCACCTGGCAGCATCAGGATCGCTCTGCGAAGCGCCGAAGCCTTTCGCCGCACGCAAACTCACCTGATTCAGCTTCTCGCGCCCTACTCTCATGTCATCACCATCCAGGAAACCAGCCCCCAGTTGAATAATCTGCGTGACTCGATGATTATTCTTGATGACCAGCATGGCCTGATTCGTTTTGATCGTGAGCAAGCACGCAGCAAATTACTGATCAACGAAAGCGATGAGTTACGCCCTTATTTGCAGCGCTTTGAAGAAATCTGGAAGGAACCGGGCGATATCATCAGCGCGACAAGCCTTGGTCTTTGACGGACAGGGGGCTTTGCGCAGCGCAACAAATCCACAAAAATTGCTATAATCGTATTCTGATTAGGAGTATCCTGATCACCGAACTTTTTTGCCTTTGTTTGCTCTGTTTTTTGTCGATAAGGAAATCCCCTCATGAATAAGTCCATCCTGGTTGCTGCCCTGCTTGCTATCGCTCTGTCCGCTTGCGGCAAAAAAGCTGAAGCACCGGCCGCTGCTCCTGCTGCACCGGCTGCTGCTGCCGCTCCGGCTGCCGCTGCTGCTCCGGCTGCCGGCTGCTCCGGCTGCCGCTCCTGCTGAAGCCGCCAAGCCTGCTGAAGCCGCTCCGGCTGCCGCTGCCGCTCCGGCTGCTGCTCCTGCTGAAGCCGCCAAGCCTGCTGAAGCCGCTCCGGCTGCTCCGGCTGCTGACAAGAAGTAATTTTTCGCTTCTGACGAAAAACGGGGCAATGCCCCGTTTTTTTTCGCCCCAAAACTGGGGAACTAAAAAAGGCTCCCGCAGGAGCCTCTTCGATAACAAGCAAGAATTACTGCAATTGTTGATATAGCAGATCGAGGATTTTCTTGGCCGTCTCTGATTTATCAACCCCGCCTTCGCTCGACAAGACCTGAACCACGGTTTGCGGCCCGCTGTCACGGACATAAATACGGTATTGAATCTTCGAGCTAGCCAATGGCTCGGAACTCTTCCAGAAGGCCAGCTTGGACAACATGCCACCATCATTCTTTTTGTTATCTGCATCCGGATCAACATAACGAACGAAATACAGGCCTTTCGAACGATCGCGATCTTCAACGGTAAAGCCAACGCGATCAAGTGCCAGACCAACGCGGCGCCAGGCGCGATCGAAACGTTCCTGCACTTCAAGTGTTCCAGAACCATCATCAGCCTTGGCCAATTTGGCACGCGGTTCGGCCTTGAGCGTGGCAAGCGATGCGGCAGCCCGCTTTTCTTCGCTACCAAGACGAACCATCAACCGTCGCAGCATTTCTGCTTCAAGCTCGGGGTCAGGTGGACGCGGCTGCCAGCGGGTATCATCCTTGGCAGAGGAGGTATAAACCTCTTCCATACCACGGTGGCTAATGAAAATGTCGGTTGTTCCGGCATCTGCTCCCGACTCAAAGCGGGTGCGGTACTTGTCGCGTTCGCCGGTCGAATAAATCGAATCAAGTAATTTGCCGATGGTATTGCGAATCAGATCGTCAGGAATTTTGGCACGGTTTTCTGCCCAATCGGTTTCCATCACACCGGCCTCGGGGCGTTCGATATTGACGATGAAACCAGTTTCCTGCCAGAAATCCTTAACCGTATCCCAAAGTTTGTCAGCTGGCATCGCGACCACCAGCCAGCGCTGGTTGCCGGAACGTTCGACACGCACCTTGTCTACCGGCGGCAGAACGACTGAGTTCTGAGCCATGGCGGTTGGTGTACGATCTGCACTGTAGGCAGAGAATGTTGCTGAACCCTTGCCGGCAGCATCGGGAACTGAGTAACGGTCATCGCGGGCAATCTGCGACAGATCAGGCGGCACTTCAAGCGTCGGCGCCTTGCTGGCTGATTTGTATTCAATTTTCCGCGTATCGGGAAGTACGCTACAACCTGCGGCAGTAATTGCGAGCAGGGCCAGGGCAAGGCTGGAAAGCCGATAATTCATAGTCACTCCGTCAGGCTACCAGACCAGCTTGCTGCATTGCGGCGCGCACTTTGGCATGGTTAGCTTCAGACAGTGGGGTCAGCGGCAGGCGAATACCGGCCGGCATCAAACCAAGTTGTTGGACCGCCCACTTGATGGGGATCGGATTGGCTTCGCAGAACAAATCGCGATGCAGACCGAGCAGCTTGAAGTGAATTTCGCGCGCTTTGGCCACATTGCCGGCTGCTGCCGCAATACACATTTCATGCATTAGTCGCGGCGCGACGTTGGCAGTAACGGAAATATTGCCGTGAAAGCCGAGCATGATCGAAGCGACACAGGTCATGTCATCGCCGCTATACAGCGCGAATTCCTTCGGCGCACGAGCAATCAGGTCGCAAGCACGGTCGAGGTTACCGGTCGCATCCTTGACCCCAACGATGCCCGATACCTGCGCCAGACGCAGAATGGTGTCGTTGGACATATCAGCCACGGTACGACCCGGCACGTTATAAAGCAGAATTGGCAGTTCGACGGCTTCGGCAATCGCCTTGAAATGACGATAGAGACCTTCCTGCGTCGGCTTGTTGTAATAGGGAACAACCGACAGCGCCATATCGGCACCAGCCTTCTTGGCGAACTCCGTCAACTCGATGGCTTCGCGAGTTGAATTTGCGCCAGTGCCCGCAATTACGGGAATCCGGCCAGCAGCATGGTCGACTGTGACACGAATGAGTTCGCAATGCTCATCGACATTGACGGTGGGTGATTCGCCCGTAGTGCCAACGATCACGATGGCATCGGAGCCTTCTGTGACGTGGAAATCAACCAGATTGCGCAGAGAGTTCAGGTCGAGGCTGCCATCCTCATGCATCGGTGTAACAATGGCGACTATGGATCCAGTAATCATGGCCTGTTGAGCTAAAAAGTAATCCTGCGATTGTAACTTAAGGGGTCTTGCTGCGAAACGTCGCTTGGTAACAGATTGTTACTTTTGCGCAATCCAGGAAAGCTGCCCTTTGGCGATTCGCATTAATCCTTTATCCAATTTCAACTCGGGATGGCGATCAGGCGCGGCACTCAGTAATTGCCGGACAAATTCGTCGAGGCGTGCGGTTACCGGGGCTTGCCAAGCCATTTGCCGCAGTCGATAACGCAGAAGATTTTTGATCCTTACGGCGCCAAGCGTGCGTAACCGCCGCAAATTCAAGGTTTCGCCCTCACTCGCCATTTGCCAATCCGCTTCCGCCAATTCATCCAGCAAGCTGACAGCTTCTGAGAAATGGGTAGCCGCTTGCGCCAGACTTTGCTCAGCAGCAGGAAAACGCTGGCTTATGACTGCCAATACCTCGTGACGCAAAAAATTTCGCGTGAATTTGGTATCGGCGTTGCTTTCGTCTTCTATCCAGTCGAGCTGATTGGCGACCGCATACGATTCCAATTTTGATCGCGGAACATTCAGCAGCGGGCGCAGAATACGGAGATCGTCATGTCTACGCTCGTCGGCCATACCAGCCGCTCCAGCCACACCCGCGCCACGCAACAGATTGAAAAGCAGGGTTTCCGCCTGATCACCCTGATGGTGTGCCAATAAAACAGTATGTCTACCGCAGTTGGAAAACGCCGCGTAGCGAGCCTGGCGTGCAGCCGCTTCAATTCCCAGCCCGGATTTAAGGTTGACCGTGACAGTTTGCACAGACAAGGGAATATCAAGCCTGGCACAAAGCTTTGTGCAGAAATCGGCCCAAGCATCAGCATTAGGCGAAAGACCATGGTGAACATGGATGGCCAATAGTCGCTGGCCAAGACCCAGGCTGGCCAGGAGATGCAGTAGAACAACCGAATCGCAGCCACCTGACAAGCCAAGCGCAAGCAGTTCGTCTGCCTCAGTTCGGGTGGCGACAAAGTCACCAACCCGACTCAACAATTCACTTGGCAGCTTGTTCCTTGAAGCGGCCATAGCTCATCAAACGCTCGAAACGTTTTTCCAGCAATTCAGCTGTCGGCATGTCCGAGTAGTGTTTGAGCGCATCAAGCAGCGATTTTTTGAGGTTATGGGCCATTGCGACATGATCACGATGCGCACCACCGAGTGGCTCGCTCACAATTTTATCGATCAACCCGAACGATTTAAGACGCTGTGCAGTAATACCCATGGTTTCAGCAGCCTCTGGCGCGCGTTCAGCGCTCTTCCAGAGAATCGTCGCGCAGCCTTCCGGTGAAATCACCGAGTAGGTCGAGTATTGCAGCATTTGAACGAGATCGCCGACGGCAATGGCCAAAGCACCACCGGAGCCACCTTCACCAATAATCGTAACGATGATTGGCACTTTCAGTTCTGCCATCACGTACAAATTACGACCAATCGCTTCCGACTGGCCGCGCTCTTCAGCATCGATACCCGGGTAGGCACCGGGTGTATCGACAAATGTCAGTACTGGAATACCAAACTTTTCAGCCAGTTTCATCAGGCGCAGAGCCTTGCGATAACCTTCCGGACGGGGCATGCCGAAGTTGCGGAATATCTTTTCTTTGGTATCGCGGCCTTTTTGATGGCCAATGACCATCACCGGTTGGCCATTGAGTCGAGCCATACCGCCAACGATGGCGTGATCGTCAGAAAATGAGCGATCACCATGCAACTCTTCAAAATCGGTAAAGATCAGCGACAAGTAATCGAGCGTGTAAGGGCGCTGTGGATGGCGTGACACTTGGGAGATCTGCCAGGGCGTGAGCTTGGCGTAGATTTCCTTGGTCAACTGATTACTTTTTACTTGAAGACGGTCGACCTCTTCTGAAATATCGACGGCTGAGTCATCCTGGACACAGCGGAACTCTTCTATTTTGGCGTCGAGGTCAGCAATTGATTGCTCGAAATCGAGGAAACTTGTTTTCATGGACAGCCCGTTCTTTTGGTTGCGGCGTATTTTACCTCAAAGGCAAAAAAGCTCGATCAATACTCCACAGGAACCAGGGCTTGTTGCCAGCAAGTTGGAATCATGCATTGATTATACGAATGATTTTCAAGGGATTTTTGCTGTCGACCGTAACGGATGGAGCGCAGCGCACCAAAACGCCGGCAGAATTTGCTAACATCATTCTCAACACCCGTGAGAACCTACGATGCCGACGTAGGACCTACTGGTGCTCCATCCCTTGCTTGGCGCCAACGATGCTTGGTCAGGCTATCTGGTTGAAGGTGCCCAAGATGCTGCCGTAACCTGTGAAGCCGCACTGCGCCTCTGCAACAGCCCAGCACTCAATTCCTTTGACCAGCGCCAACCCTGGTTTATTCCCGCCTGCACAGCGCTGCCAACGGTCAATCCACTTGGCGAACGCGCCATTCTGGTATTTTCTCCGAACAAACAAGTAACTGACGCTGAAGCGCTCAAGCAATTCGAGGCTGGCCTGCGTCAAGCGCGCCTCAAAGTGGCGGCAATCGCTTCACCGACACAAAAACTACCGGCCACCGGCACCTGGGACTACCTCTTTATCAGCGCCGGTCACGCCCGCACCTTACCGCCCTATACCCTGCTCGGCGTTGCCAGCCGTAGCGTGGTCATTGCAACCGACATTCAGAGCCATGCCGATCACGAGTGGGCGCAAGCCAATGCCTGCACATTGTCGACCACCGAGTTTCTGACAACACGGGCTGTACTGGGCAAGAAAGCCGATGTAACACGCATCAAACTGCTAGAGATGCTCAGCCTGATCGCCGAAGATGCCAACACCAATGCATTGGAAGCCGTTTTCCGCCAGGAGCCAAAACTTTCCTACAGCCTATTACGCCTGGTAAATTCGGCAGCCAACGCGCCGCGCTCACCCATTACCAGCTTCACCCAGGCAATCAATCTGCTTGGCCGTCGACAGTTGCAGCGCTGGTTGCAACTGCTGGTCTATGCCGACCCAAACAACGGTCAACATCCCAATCCCTTGCTGCAAAAAGCGGCAGCACGTGGCCGCCTGATGGAAATACTGTCCAGCCACCTGGCTCCCCAAGTGGGCATCGAACAGCTGAGTGATGCCGCCTTCATGGTCGGCACCTTCTCATTACTGGATGTACTGCTAAATATGTCGATTGGTGAAATTCTTCAGCAACTCACATTACCTGATGCCGTCAATCAGGCGCTATCGGCGCATTCTGGCGCCCTTGGCGAACTGCTGCGCATGGTTAGCACTGCGGAATCACGCGACTATGCCGCTACCGCCAAGCAACTGGAAAGCCAGCCGTTTGACGGTAGAACTTACGTTGACGCCCAGTTACAAGCCCTGGACTGGGCTTCAAAAATCAACCCGGTTGCCTGAGCCAGCTTCTAGCCGAATTTTCCACTCAGAAACGGGTTGTAGCGGCGCTCTTCGCCAAAGTTAGACATTGGGCCATGGCCGGGGATGAACTCAACATCATCTCCCAGCGGAAAAAGCTGTTCGTGAATTGAGCGAATCAGCGTGGCGTGATCTCCACGCGGGAAATCGGTCCGCCCGATTGATCCCTGAAATAGCACATCGCCGACCTGAACCAATTTGCTCGGGGCATGGAAGAAAACGACATGACCCGGTGTATGGCCGGGGCAATGCAATACATCGAGTTCGATCTCACCAAAAGTCACCTTGTCACCAGCCTTGAGCCAGCGCGTCGGCAGAAAGCTTTTGACGTCGGGGAAACCAAACATCTTGCTCTGTTGCGGCATGCCGTCTATCCAGAAACGATCCTCCTCATGCGGCCCCTCGATTGGCACATCAGCTTTTTCAGCCAGGGCAGCAACGCCGCCAGCGTGGTCGATATGACCATGCGTCACCAGAATCTTGGCCAAAGTCAGATTTTCATTGGCTAACACCTGAAGGATACGATCAACGTCACCGCCCGGGTCAATCACTGCCGCCTGACGGGTTTTTTCGCACCAGAACACGGTGCAGTTTTGCTCAAATGGTGTAACCGGAACAATGGCGTAGCGCATGGCGATCAAGGATTTGGCTGAAAGAGGGCAATTATCGCATGAGCGACCTTGCCCGCCTGAGCATCCCCCCTTAAACTCGCCACAACGCAGAAAGCGTCATCATCGCGAGGGAATGCAGCATGCTCGACCACCCGCTACAGGACATCGATGCCTGGGTATTGCTCTTCAGCAATAACAGCATGCCAATTTTACGCGTCACCAAACGACGCCTCGACGATTTGCGCGCGCACATAGATGACGTTGATGCCCGCGAACTATCCCGCGTCATTGTTCAGGACCCGATGATGACAGCGCGGGTTTTTGCTTTTACCCATTCGATTGGCAGCCGTTCACTGCAACGCGAAATAACCACCGTCGCAAGCGCCGTGATGATGATGGGCATTGAACCCTTCTTCAATACGTTCAATGATCTGACGACGATAGAAGGCATGCTCAAGGGTGAGGACAAACATGCTTTGCTTGGCGTTCTGCAAATTATTCGCCGCGCCCAGCGCGCAGCCGATTACGCGCAGGAATGGGCGATATGGCGCAATGACGTGAATATGGAAGAAGTTCGCATTGCCGCACTGCTGCACGATCTGGCGGAACTGCTGGTGTGGACTTTCGCCCCCAGCCTGGGCCTTGAAATTCATGCGCAGCAACTGGCCCACCCGGATTTGCGCAGTTGCGATGCCCAGCGCAATACTTTGGGGATGACCTTTCAGGAAATTCAGGAAGCCTTGTGCCGGACTTGGCACCTGCCGGAACTGTTGCAAAATCTGATTAACGAAAACAGCACCAACCTGCGCGAGCGCAATGTATCGCTGGCCGTCCGCCTCGCCCGTCACTCCGCGCATGGCTGGGACAACCCGGCCTTGCCCGATGATTACATCGAGATCGGCCAGTTACTGAACCTCAGCCCGGAAGCCGTACGCCAGCGCATCGGCGTCGACCCGATGCCAGCCCGCGAAGCGGATGGCGCCGAAGTCGAATAATTGTAAAACTCAGCCAGCGTTCCCGGCACGCGCTTCAAGCAATTCCCAACGCTCCAGACAAGCAATCAATTCATCATCGATGGCTGCCAGCCGGGCAACGGCTTTTTGTGCGCCAGCCGGGTCAGCTTGATAGATTTTCTGGTCAGCCAGGCGAGACCCAAATCAGCCTGCTCTGTTTCCAGCGCGGCGATTTTTCCAGGCAAGCCTTCCAGTTCCTTTTGCTCTTTCCAAGCCAGCTTTTCGAGCTTGGCCTTGGCCGGTTCGCTGCCTTGACCGGCGCCTTTGCCTCGGCCTTCAGGCGCGCATTTTCTTCCTTCTGCACACTTGCCTTGTAATTCGCCCAGTCGCTGTAACCGCCGGCATATTCACGCCAGCCGCCCTCACCTTCGGAGGCAATGGTTTGCGTGACGACGTTATCAAGGAAGGTCCGGTCGTGGCTGACCAGGAACAAGGTGCCCTGGTAATTGGCGAGCAGTTCCTCCAGCAATTCCAGCGTTTCGATGTCGAGATCGTTGGTCGGCTCGTCGAGCACCAGCACGTTGGCCGGTTTGGCAAACAGACGGGCGAGCAGCAAGCGATTGCGTTCGCCACCTGACAATGAACTGACCGGCGAGCGCGAGCGCTCCGGCGCAAAGAGAAAGTCCTCTAGGTAGCCAATCACATGCTTGCGCGCGCCGCCAATTTCAACGAAATCGGAGCCCGGCGAAATGACGTCGATCAAGGTTGAATCAGGATTCAGTTGAGTGCGGAACTGGTCAAAGTAAGCGACATCAATCTTTGTACCCTGCCGCACGATGCCGCTATCCGGCTGCAATTCACCGAGAATCATGCGCAACAAGGTCGTCTTGCCGGCGCCATTGGGGCCGATCACGCCGATCTTGTCGCCACGTTGAATACGCGCCGAAAATTCACGCACAATTTGGCGTTGACCGTAAGCTTTGCTGACATGCTCAAGTTCGGAGACCAGTTTGCCGCTCTTGTCGCCAGAATCGAGCTGCAGATTGACTTTGCCCATCCGCTCCCGCCGCGCCTGACGTTCGGCACGCAAAATATCCAGCCGCTGCACCCGGAAAACCGCCCGCGTGCGCCGTGCTTCAACGCCTTTGCGGATCCAGATTTCTTCTTCCTTGAGCAGCTTGTCGGCACGGGCATTGGCCAGGCCCTCCTCGTGCAGCAAAGCCTCCTTGCGCGTCTGATATTCGGCAAAAGTTCCAGGAAAACTAACCAGCTTGCCGCGATCGAGTTCAACGATACGCGTACAAACCCGATTGAGGAATGAACGGTCGTGGGTGATGAAAAACAACGTGGTGCCCGTTTCTATCAGCAGATTTTCCAGCCATTCGATGGCGGCAATATCGAGGTGATTGGTCGGTTCATCAAGCAACAACACTTCGGGTGCGACAGCCAGCGCCTGCGCCAGGGCCAGACGTTTTTTCTGTCCCCCGGAAAGACTGCCGACATTGGCTTCCGGATCCAATCCAAAACGGTCGATCACCTTCTCGGCCTGCGCCTCATATGCCCACGCACCACGCGTTTCAAGCTCGTGCTGCAGCGTTTCCATTTGCGCCAAAAGCGCATCCTGGTCGCCAGTCCCTTCGGAAAGATGATGGACGACTTCGTGATAAGCAGCGAGAATTTTCGAAGTTTCACCCATGCCGGAAACCACCGCCTCAAACACAGTCATATCCATGTCGAAAGGCGGTTCCTGCGGTACGTAACCGACACGAATGCCGGGTTGCACCCAAACCTCACCATCATCGAGTTTGCCGCGCCCTGAGCCAGCCGCGAGCGCCGCCAGCAGTGAGGATTTACCGGTACCGTTGCGCCCGATCAGCGCAACGCGCTCACCCGGGTCGAGCATGAAATCAGTATGGTCAAGAAGCGGCACGTGGCCGTAGGCGAGGCAAGCATCAGCAAGTTTTAGGTAAGCCATAGCACCAATTAAAAACGGCGCCCCGCAAGGCGCCGTGTTGGGAAGGCCTGAATTCTAACGTTTTACGTCGTGAAGCGGGACAACTGTGCCTGCAACTCGGCCGCCAGACGTTGCAAATTCTGCGCCCGCTCGCTGTTATTGACCGCCCGACTGCTACTACCCTCGGCCATCTGCGCGATATTTTCAACGAGTCGAGCTATTTCCTGGCTGGCCGTACTTTGTTCACGCGTGCTATCAGCAATCGTTTGAACAGTTTCAACCGTTTGTTGCGCATGCTCGTCTATCGTTGCCAGAGAATTACCTGCCTCACGGGCCAAATTCACACTTCCCGCCATGCTGGTGCTGACCACCTGCATGCGCGTGACTGCGCCTCCTGTTTCTTCAAGAATCGCCTGAACCGTACTCGATATTTCCCGCGTAGACATTGCCGTACGTTCTGCCAGCTTACGCACCTCATCGGCCACCACTGCAAAGCCGCGACCCTGCTCGCCAGCCCGCGCCGCCTCAATCGCTGCATTCAACGCCAGCAAATTAGTCTGCTCTGCAATTTCGCGAATCACGCCCACTACGCTCGAAATCTGTTTCGAACGCTCGCCGAGCGATTCAATCAGGACGGCCGATTCGTTGATCTCGCCCGCCACTCGCTCAAGTTCATTCATTGCCCGGCCAACCACTGCCCGACCGGACTCGGTTACCAACTTGGCATCCTCTGAAATGCTTGCTGCGTGATGTGCATTATCTGCCACGTGCGCAATACTTACCGACATCTGCTCAACCGAAGCAGCGATACCACTGGCTGACAGCGAGGCCTGCTGCGAACTCTCCATTGCCGAATTGGCCGCCTGTTGCAACTCTCCTGCGGCCACACCCACTTGCGCAGAGGAAGCTGAGACACCGCGTACCAGATTTCGCATTGCCTCTGCCATCACGTTAAAGGCATGTCCAATTTCGTGAACTTCATTGCGGCTATTCGAATCAGCGTTACGAATAGAGGTTCGCAAATCTCCTGTGCTGAATTTTGAAACCTCACCGACCAGTTGCCGCAGGCCACTCAACCGTGCACGCACCACGACGAAAATGAAGAAAGCGAGGATCAGTGCCGCTACAGCACTTACCGTCACGACGATATTTCGTAAATGATGGCTTTTTGGGGTGGAGAACGAACTCGCCAATCCCTTTTTCATCGGTCGGACGGACGATAAACACATAGCCAGTTTTACCCGCTACCAGTTTGCCAAACAGATCACGCACCCGTTTCAACTCGGCATCAAGTGCGATCCTTACCGAATAGGCACCCCACGGTTTTCCATCGGCAGCCTTGAGCACCTTGACCGTGCTGAAATTGTATTTGCCACCTCGAATTGCCAAACCTGCATAATCCTGTCCAGCCAAAACGGCCTTGCTGACCGAATCTTCGGCGGGCAATGCGGTTCCGTGCGTTAACTTGCCGTCCTTATCCTTGAGTAGTGTAGATAAGCGAAAGACCTTGCCGTCCTTGATCACCAGAAAAGCTGAATCTGACCCGGTCAGATCCTTAAAAACCTGAAGTGGGCGCGTATTGCCATTTTGAATTTCGTTGCCGACGCGAATTGTCGGCAAATCAACTTCTCCGGTTTTTATTAAATCAGGAGAAAAAGCCGGCGTACCACCTAACGATTTCAGAAAAAACTTGGATTCCTGTTCGCCACGATCTTTGACCGAATCAAAAATTGAATCGAGCATCCCGGCCATGATCTGCGCTTCATTTGCAAGATTTTTTTCAGCAACCGTCAGCGCCGCGTGATCAGAATTTCTCTGTACAACTAAAGCCAGAATTGAGAAAACGGCGATTAGGGCCGCCAACGTTATGACCACCAATTGCTGAGCAATCGGTTTTCGTCCGAAACCTGAAAACATATTCTCCTCCTCCAAATTCTTCTATTACCTAAGGCTAATCTATCACAAGCTTCGCCGCCACCGGTACAATAGCGTGCCTTTGGCAAGTGCCCCCGTCGATTAATGGATAAATCGGTCGCCTCCTAAGTGACAGCTACAGGTTCGATTCCTGTCGGGGGTACCAGTCCGGCCAGCGCCGTGACTGTTACGGTCAACGCCAAAATCAGCCTAGTTTTTCAGCCATTCACTTCAGTTGTTTGGTCGGCACGACGACCGGCAGACCACCTCGGATCTCGCTGGCTTTGGCAACTTGTGCAACGCGCTCATTTTCCCAATACACATCATATTGAACGGATGAGTTTTGCCAGTAACGCCAGACATTCGAGTCAAGATTCGGCGTGCGGGTTGGCAGCGGGTAACCCAGAGCAACAATCGCCTGTTCCTTGGTCATGCCAATCAATACTTTCCCTTGGGCGATTGCCTGGCGTACATCCAGTGACCACGCCGCGTTGTTGATGCGTGGGTCTTCGCGCAAGATGATGGTACCCAGCCATTGTTCTGTCCCCTGACAGCGCGACCGTAATCAAGGCCGAGGCGGAATGGCGACCGCCAATCGTGGCGTAGGCACGATTATCGTCCTTTACCGGTTGTGTAACCGAAATCGGTGCACCGGCAGGAATAAATGGAAGATCGGTGTAGTTGGCATCGCTGATCCAATCACCGTCGTAATGAAGGTTGCAACAGGTGTATCCGGATATCCACGGAGTTTGTTCTGCCACGGGTTGGGTATAGCAACCGGCAAGCGCACCGGCCAGACTGATTGCTGCGAGGCTGTGGGCAAGTAAAATTCCGCTAGGTTTCATGATATCCGCATGAATTCTAAGATACATCCGATCTTACTCTGCGCCTGCCTGAGCTTCAAATCGGCGCGCTGGATCGCAGTAAAATTGCATCATGAAATCGAGCAAAACCACCCCCAGACATTCCGTCGACATCAGCGAAGAATCCGGTGTCCGCTTCCTTCATTTCGGCTCGGACTGGGTTCAGGGTGCCATGCGGATTGCCCGCCCCTGGTCGCTGGAACTTGCCTACACGCGCGAAATGATGGCCGCCCTGCTCTTGCGAGAGCCAAAACGCTGGCCACGCAATGCCCTTCTGATCGGACTTGGCGCTGGTTCGCTGGCAAAATTCATTTACCGCTATTTGCCCGACTGCCGCATCACGGTGATTGAAATCAACCCGCAGGTTGAATATATCGCCCGCCAGTATTTCAAATTGCCCGATGACTCACAGCGGCTCAGAGTACACATTGAGGATGGCGCCGAATACATGTTGCGCGGCGACAGCCGCTTTGACGCCATTTTTCTCGATGGATTCGATGAAGATGCAAAAGCTGGTGCGCTCGATACGCTACCGTTTTACCAGGCCTGTCGCGCCCGGCTTTCGGATGATGGACTGCTGGCGGTCAACCTACTCGGCCACGAACGCGGTTACAAGGCCAGCGTCGAGCGGATTCGTCTCGCCTTTGATGGCCGCTATGTAACTTTTCCATCCTGTGAAAGCGGCAACACGATTGCCTTTGCCTGCGCCGGAACGCCGGTCGACACTAACCTGGAGGTGATGCGCGAGCAGGCCGCAGCGCTCAAAAAAGCCAGCCGGCTCGACCTGCTGCCAACCATCACTCGCCTGCAAATGGGGCTTTCCTTGCCGGATGGCCATTTACATATTTAAGCTTGATTTTTCAGGGAAATCAGCTAGAAATAAAGTAGTCCTCTACCGACAAAAATGACAAGGCGGACAAAATAACGACAGCATCAACAAGGGGTTTTCAGCAATTGTTTCCCCAGCCACAATCCAAAGGAGTCAATGATGCTCTCTATCCAGGATGTAATCGATTACTGCGATCTTGAACGTGGTGAAATCGAAGCTATCGCGGAACATGAACACGTTCCCGTCGTCGTTGCCGCCGAGTTGAGCGAACAGTTATTGTGCTCGCCGCAAGGCGTCTATCGTCTGCATTCCATGATTGTTGAAAACATGGAGCATGCGCTGGAATGCGGCGAATACCAGCACGTCAAAGAACTTTCAGAAACCTACGAACACCTGCAACGAACACATCCCCTTCCGTCGCAGATAAGTTAAAGAACCCGGCCTATCAACGGCCGGATTCCGGGTTTTTAGCTTGTTGACCGAAGCCATGTTCGACAGCATAGAGTGCAACCTGTACGCGGCTTGTCATGTTCAGTTTTTTGAAAATATTCTGCACATGAATTTTGACCGTGCTTTCGGCCAAGTTAAGCGCGCGAGCGATTTCCTTGTTGCTTTCACCTTGCGACAGGCAAATCAGAATATCGCGTTCGCGCGGTGAAAACTTATCGCGCTCCACAGTCCCGTTGCTCGCCTTGATCGGGTTGCGTACGCCTTGAATCAACTGGGCGGTCATTTGCGGTGAAACGACCGATTCGCCACTCGCCGCACGGCGAAGCGCATCAAGCAAGGCATCCGTTTCGATGTTTTTCAATAAATAGCCGCAGGCGCCGCCACGCAGTGCATCCATCAAATCCTGCGCATCTTCAGACACTGTCAGCATCAGCACACGTACTTCCGGTAATTCTTCAGCAATCACCTTGACCGCTTCAAGGCCGGAAATCCCAGGCATGTGCAGATCAAGCAAAACCACATCCGGTTTGTGCGAACGAGCACGCTTGATGCCTTCGAGACCATCGCCAGCCTCATCAACCACCTCAAACTCGTCACTGCGTTGCAGCAAGGATTTGATACCGCTGCGAAACAAGGTGTGGTCATCGACCAACAAAACGCGAATTTTCTTATCCATTTTATGCAGCTTCCTTTTGCAACCTTGGCAGGTTGAGCACAACCTTTGTTCCCTGACCGATTTTTGATGATATCAAGCACTCGCCCCCAACCCGATGCGCGCGCTCACGCATGATTTTGAGTCCAACATGACGATCCGAGAGCACACGTGGTTCATTGACCACATCAAACCCCTGTCCGTCATCAACTACTTCGACCCGCAATTGGCCCATGCTCCGGAAAACAGTCACCGTTACCTTGCTCGCCTGGGGGAAAGCGATTCCTGGACGATGTGCATCACCTGAATTTCGTCAGTCGGCTGCAAAGGCGCACCTTCGCCGACCCGCTCAAACTCGGTGCTAATGGTGGTTTGCCCCTCGAATTTTGCCAAGGCAGAACGTATCGCGGTATCAAGATCAGACTGGTGCACGCGGGTACGGAAATGAACCAGCAACTCACGCACATCGTCGTAGCTTTCCTGTACGCCCTCGCGCAATTGCCCAGCCGTTTGCATCGCCTCTTCGACTCGCCCTTTGCGTAGCGAATCCTGCAGCAGTTGCACTTGAATATTGAGGAAGGCCAAGCCTTGCGCGATTGAATCGTGTAATTCCTGCGCCAGCAAATTCCGCTCTTCGGAGACCGCCAATTCTTTCTCACGTGACTTCAGTCGCTGGTTTTCAATCGCTACGCCCAAATGCTGGCCCAGGGTCTCCAGCAACTGCATTTCCGGCTCGGCCAGTTCATGCTTTTGGTTGAAGTAGAGATTAAACACACCCAGCCGCTGCTTGTCATAAACAATGTTGAACGCCGTCGCGGTGGCAAAACCTTCGCGCACGCAGGTAAATAATTTCATGCCTTTGGGCGGGTTGACCGTATCAAACGCCACCGGCACACCGCCAAGCACGAGATCACCACACAAGCAATCGGCGCAGTTCATTGCCGCCTCTCGCTCAAGAAAATCAGGCGAGAGACCGTCGTGTGAAATAAGGTATAGCACCTCTGTTTCCGGGGAATAGAGACGTACCGCGCCACCATCTGCACCCAGTGCGCGCTTGATGCTCTGCAAAAAAATATCGCACAGGCTTTCAATCGGCGCCGGCTCGCTGAGCAAAGCGGTCACTTCGTAGAGCATGCCGAGCTCCTGGTTACGCTCGGCCAGCGTCCGGGTTTTGGCTTCAACCCGCTCCTCCAGCGTGCTGTAAACCGTTTGCAGATGTTCCGCCATCTGGTTGAAGCCTATCGCCAGGCCGCCAAGTTCATCATTGCTATTCACCGGCAGGCGTACCGACAAATCGTTGCTGGTCATACGGCGCATGCCGCTATGCAATATCTGCACCGGTTGAATAACCAATTGAAGAAAGAAACGGATCAGCATGGCCGTGCCAAACACTGCCAGTACTATCAGGGTTGCCTGCGCCGTGCGTAGCAGATTGGTATTGCTCGCGTAGTTGTGCTCCATGACCAGTACGAGCTGATTGATGCGACTGACAAAACCATCGAGTTCAGCATCGTAGCGGTCACCCAAGCCAGCGCGCTCAGTTTCTTCAGCAGCAAGAAATGAAACTACCAGTGGTCGCACTGAAAGTCGCCACGTTGCTTCTACCGCCAGCAATTGTTGCTGGACCTCGTCATTGCGCGGCGGTGCCATCGGCCGTTGCGGATCGCCATTTTGCAGATCTGTCAGCACCTTGTCGAAAAGCTTGATCTCGGCAGCAAGGAGCGCCGAAGCCTGCTGGCTGTGACGTTTGTCTTCACTGACCCGCGCCATCAGGTGGCCAATGCGATAACTGCGCATGCGCTCACTGCCGGCATCATTGATCGCCGCTGCAACACCCTCCAGTTGCCAGGAGATGGCAAGTGTCATGCCGATGGCGCCGAGGGCAATCAGAAAAAAAACAATGAGCGTGCCAATAATCTTGCGCGACAGTTTGCCCGGAGTAATCAGCATTTCAGAGGTTTTCAAATCAAGGGAACCAACCTTAGCGCTGAGGAGATCAAAAAATCAAGTATTTAGATCAAATCGCAAAAAAAAGCCCACCGGAACATACCGGTGGGCAAATGTCGCTTGCGGAGAGAGAGCGCGCGACGATGGAGATAAAACGGTCAGGCCGCCAGTTTTTCGACGTGCGCCTGTTTTTCATAAAGGAACTCGAGCACCGCGGCACGGTAGCCGATGTAATCCGCGTCATGCGCCAGGGTCAGGCGATGACGCGGGCGCGGCAGTTTGACCTCAAGAATTTCGCCGATTGTCGCCGCCGGGCCGTTGGTCATCATGACGATACGATCCGAAAGCAGAACAGCCTCGTCGACATCGTGCGTCACCATGACGGTCGTTGCCTTGGTCGCCTCGCAGATTTTCATCAACTCGTCCTGCAATTTGGCGCGGGTCAAAGCATCCAGCGCGCCAAACGGTTCGTCCATCAACAACACCTTGGGTTGCATGGAGAGGGCGCGGGCAATGCCGACACGCTGCTTCATGCCACCGGAGATTTCGTTCGGGTATTTGGCACTGGCGTGATCGAGGCCGACCAGATTGATCGCAGCGGCGGTACGCTCCTTGAGCTTGGCCTTGCCCTCTTTTTCACCGAAAACACGCTCAACGGCAAGGTAGACATTCTCAAAGCAGGTCAGCCAGGGGAGCAGGCTGTGGTTCTGGAAAACCACCGCACGTTCCGGGCCGGGGCCGGCAATTTCGCGGTCCTCCAGCAACAGCACGCCAGTCGTCGGCTTGGTCAGGCCGGCGATCAGGTTGAGCAGCGTTGATTTACCGCAACCGGAGTGGCCGATCAGGGCGATAAACTCACCTTGCTTGATGGTCAGGTCGATATCGCGCAGGGCGACAAATTTGCCCTTTTTAGTATCGAAAGTCTGGCCGACACGTTCAACTTGTACAAATTTTTCCATGATTTTCTCCCGGATCAAGCCGATTCTTTGGTCAGTTTTCTGGCAAGCATGATCAGCGCCTGTTCGAGAACCAGACCGACGATGCCGATAACGAAGATGGCGATGATGATGTGTTCGACCTTCAGGTTGTTCCACTCGTCCCAAACCCAGAAGCCAATGCCAACGCCGCCAGTGAGCATTTCTGCCGCGACGATAACCAACCAGGCGGTGCCAATGGAGAGACGAATACCGGTCAGCATGTAAGGCAGCACTGCAGGGAAGAGAATCTTGGTCACTACCTTCCACTCCGATAGCGCCAATACACGGGCCACGTTGAGATAATCCTGCGGAACGCGTTGCACACCCTGCGCCGTGTTCATGATCATTGGCCAGATTGAGCAAATGAAGATGGTGTAGGTGGCAGCCGGGTCAGCCTTCTGGAAAACCAGCAGGCCAATCGGCAACCAGGCCAGCGGAGACACCGGACGCAGCAGGCTGATGATGGGATTGACCATGGCTGACAGGAAAGCCGAACGGCCCAGAATGAAACCTAGCGGAATACCAACCAGCGCTGCAAAACCGAAGCCGATACCGACGCGTTGCAGCGAAGACAGGATGTTCCAGCCGATGCCCTGATCGTTCGGGCCATTGCGGTAGAAGGGATCAGCAAAAAGAACGGTAGCGGCATCCCATGTTTTGACCGGCCCTGGAATGCTGCCACCTTTCATCGTGGCGATATACCAGATACCGAGCAGAATCAACATGCCGAGCACTGGTGGCAAAACGGCACGGCCAAAATTTGCCAGTTTCACGGCGAACGGGGTGCCGATTTCACCGGCGGGCAGTGTTGCAACTTTTTCCATTTTGATTTCCTTGGCTGGCTCGGTAACGACCTGAATCACCGGCGAGCTGCTTTTGTTACGGTCGACCGGCGTTTTGACACCAAAATCTCCGTCCATCGTGAATGCGCTCATGGTTTTCTCCTTAGCTTGGCGTCACTCCCGGCCAAGCCGGAAATGACGCGATTCACTCGATTAAGCCTTGATCTTGAAACCATCTGCGTACTTGGCCGGGTCCTTGCCATCCCAGACCACACCATCGATCAGTTTGTGGCTGCGCATCTCGCTCTTGGGTAGCGCAACACCTGCCGCCGCCGCACCCTGCTTGTAGATATCGATGCGATTAACCTGCTTGGCAACCGCCAGATAATCCGGGTGGCTCTTGAGCAAGCCCCAACGCTTGTGCTGGGTCAGGAACCACATGGCGTCCGAGAGGTACGGGAAATTGACCGCGCCGTCGTTGAAGAACTTCATGCAGTTCTTGTCGTCCCAGCTCTTGCCGAGGCCGTTCTGGTAGCGACCAAGCATGCGGGCGACGATGACTTCCGTGTCGGTATTGACGTAGGACTTGCTGGCAATGGTTTCGGCCGTCTTCTGCTTGTTGGCAATGGAGGCGTCGATCCACTTGCTGGCGTCGAGAATGGCTGCGACTGCGGCACGTGCGGTGTTCGGGTTTTTCTGCACCCACTCAGCGGTGGTGCCGAGCACCTTTTCCGGGTGGTCAGTCCAGATATCCTGAGTCGTCGTCGCCGTAAAGCCGATGTTGTCGATGATCGCGCGGTTGTTCCACGGCTCACCCACACAGAAACCATCCATGTTGCCAACACGCATATTGGCCACCATTTGCGGCGGGGGAACAGTGATCGTCTTGACGTCCTTGAACGGGTCAATGCCCTGCGCTGCCAGCCAGTAGTACAGCCACATGGCGTGGGTGCCGGTCGGGAAAGTCTGGGCGAAGGTGTATTCCTTTTCCTTCTTGGCAACCAGTTTGGCCAGGCTGGGGCCATCAGTGGCGCCTTTGTCCTTGAGCTGGTTGGAAAGCGTGATGGCCTGCCCGTTATTGTTCAGGCTCATCAGTACGCTCATGTCCTTCTTCGGGCCGCCGATGCCGAGCTGCACGCCGTAGACCAGGCCGTACAGCACGTGGGCGGCGTCGAGCTCGCCATTGACCAGCTTGTCGCGCACGGAGGCCCAGGAGGCTTCCTTGGTCGGGATGATCTTGATGCCGTACTTCTCATCGAACTTCATGACCGAAGCCATGACGACGGAGGCACAGTCAGTCAGCGGGATGAAACCAATACGGATTTCTTTTTTTTCGGGGGCATCCGAGCCAGCGGCCCAGGCACCGCTGCGAACGCCGGGGGGTACCATGGACATTAGCGATGCTCCCAATGCGGCTGAAACGAAATCACGACGTGAAAAGGATGGCGTGC
This sequence comes from Candidatus Dechloromonas phosphorivorans, assembly GCA_016709495.1. Classification (GTDB taxonomy): domain Bacteria; phylum Pseudomonadota; class Gammaproteobacteria; order Burkholderiales; family Rhodocyclaceae; genus Azonexus; species Azonexus defluvii. The sequence continues at coordinate 88,352 of JADJMS010000012.1, forward strand.
TCTCCAGCTACCAGTTTGTTGTCTTCCATTGCTTGCTCCTTGAACTCTCGAATCAAAAACAAAATGGGCGCCACACCCGCACCACTCGTGGCAGCGCGGATGGACGCCCTTGTCCCGTGAACCTTTTTGGTTCTCGCCCGGCCGCCATTGACCGTGCGTTACGAGAGAGCTATTGCAATGGCCGTGCCAGCTCACCAAAAAATAACTAATCCTTTTGAACTACAATGGATTAGCTAACCCAGTACTTTCACGATGACAGATTTAATCTGGCGCCATGCACTGTTGCAGTGCAGCATGCAAAGGACTGGCACAATAACGGGGAGAGAAATAAACGCCGCAGGCTAATACCAAATTATGGATTGCTTTCGGCAACACCCAAGGAGACAAAAGATGTTGAATGGAATTTTGATTACCAAAGATGAAGCCGGCTATCAGGCCCGCTTGCAAGCTATCGATGATGCGGTGCTACAGGAGGGCGATGTCACCGTCAGCATTGAGTGGTCAACACTAAATTACAAGGATGGCCTGGCGATTACCGGCAAGGCGCCCGTCGTACGCCGCTTTCCGCTGATACCAGGCATCGACTTTGCTGGCACGGTAAGCGAAAGTAGCAACCCAGCTTGGAAAATTGGCGACAAGGTGATTTTGAACGGTTGGGGCGTCGGTGAAACCCATTGCGGCGGCCTCGCTGAGGTGGCACGGATCAAGGGCGAATGGCTGGTGCCACTGCCCAAACAATTTTCAACCCGCCAGGCGATGGCCATTGGTACTGCCGGCTACACCGCCATGCTCTGCGTACTGGCACTGGAAAAACACGGCATCAAAGCAGGTGATGGCGACATTCTGGTAACCGGGGCCAATGGCGGCGTCGGCAGTGTCGCCATCGCCCTGCTCGCCAAACTCGGCTATCGCGTCGTCGCCTCTACCGGGCGAGTCGCCGAGGCCGAGCACCTGAAAGCTCTGGGCGCCAGCGAAGTAATTGACCGCAACGAGCTCTCAGCCCCCGGCAAACCAATCGGCAAGGAACGCTGGGCCGGCGTTGTCGATACGGTGGGCAGCCACACCCTGGCCAATGCCTGTGCAACAACCCGTTATCGCGGCGCGGTTGCCGCTTGCGGGCTGGCCGGTGGTATGGATTTTCCTGCAACGGTCGCCCCCTTCATCCTGCGCGGTGTCACACTTTATGGCATCGATAGCGTCATGGCGCCTTTGTCAGTCCGCCAGGAAGCCTGGGCGCGCCTCGAACGTGATCTCGACACGGCCAAGCTGGATGCCATGACGAAAGAGATCGGGCTGGGTGAGGTGCTGGAAGCTGCCGGCCAACTAATGGCGGGTCAGATTCGCGGCCGCGTTATTGTCGACGTGAATCGTTAGAGCAGGACGCGCGCCATGTCGATGATATCGCGCGCCACCTTGGCCATGGTTTGCCCACGCTCCATGGCCAGCTTGCGCATGGCGTGGTAGGCGGCATCTTCGTCGAGGCCACGGGCTTTCATCAGCACGCCCTTGGCCTTGTCGACCAACTTGCGGTCTGTCAGCTTTTTGGAAATGTCATCAAGTTCACGGCGTAGCGCCTGGGTATCCTCAAAGCGCGCCCGTGCCACCTCGACGATGGGTTTGATGCGTTTGAGGCCATCGATAATGTAGGCCGAAACCCCTGCCTTGACGGCATCGCGTATGGTTTCCTGGCCATCGGCCTGTGTAAAGATAACCACCGGACGTGGCATATCCTTGTTCATCGCCGCCAGATGCTCGAGCGTGTCCCGACTCGGGCTTTCGGTATCGATCAGGATCACATCGGGCTGTAGTTTTTCTACTTCCGCCGTCAAGTTTTCAGAACCGGCGAGAATAGCCGCCACTTGATAACCGGCAAGCGCCAGCCCGGCACAAATTTCGCCAGCGCGGGAACGGGATTCATCAATTACCAGAACAGTTAGCATGACGAAACCTATGCAAACTCCGTACCAGAAAATTTCAGCGTCGCAACGGCCATTGCCTGAACAACCATTTCATCCTCGCCTATCGCGCCACCCAAAGAAAATTCGACTGTTGGATAGGTTGACCGCAACAGCTCAATAATCCCCGGCAGATCATTTTTCAAATGCCCGCCACGCGCGATAAACATCGGCATCACGACAATTTTTTCACAGCCCTGAGTTACAAGCTGTGCCGCAGCCTCGGGCAAATTAGGCGTTAGAAACTCGAGGAAAGCCAGCTCCACCGGCATATCGCTGACGCGCTGGCGGATTGCCGCCTGCACCCGACGCATCGGGTTGGCCCATTCCGGGTCTCGGGCACCGTGGGCAAAAAGAATCAAGGCTGTTTTCATGGCAGAGTTCCCATTTCATTTCTCAACGCGCTCAATACCGCAAAGCGCCAAGGCAGGCAGCATCTTAACCGCTCACCCAAGCCCAATGAACAGCATATTGAAGGTTGACTCGAAGCACTTGCAAAAAATCCCGGTTATCTCAAATCCGCCGTTACCATCAGCGGCAAGGGTTACAGGGGTTTTAAGCGGGAAAGCGGCAATCACCATCATCCAGAAGCTTGCCCGCCTGGGTCATATTTTCCGGGCGCATGTTAAAATTCTTCGCTTTTTTGCGGAAACGGCAGAGAGCAAGATGAGCAATCCAACCCAAGGTGATCGTGTATTTCATCCCAACCAGAAGGGCTGGGGTCTGGGAAAAGTGCTCAACGTAACCCCCGACAACATTGATGTTTTCTTTGTCGGCACAGGCGCCAAGCGTCTTTCAAAATCATTTGTCCAACTTGAGATAGCCGAGGGTGCCGCGGCAAAACATCGCCTTCTGGACAACCTCATCGACACATCACAAATCATCAATGCGGACTATGTGACGCCCGCTATGGCCATTCAACGCTTTCTGGTGACCTATCCGGAAGGATTTGCCACACCGCGCTTTCTCAAAGACGAGCGCGACAGCATCGTTCGCGCCCACCAGTTGTGCATCCAGCTGCTCGGTGAGGAGGAGATCACCGGACTAATCGCTGAACGCCGCTTTCAGGACATCTGCGATCGGGCGCGACACATTGAATCGGTAACAACGCTGTTGACCAAGAGCGAGAAGACAGCGTTCTACGCTGCGCTGGAACAGCCTGTACAACAAAAGACCTTCTCGCTTGCCCTGGCTGATCTGCTCTATGGGACAGATACCGAAGAAAACCGCTTCAAGGCCTTTGTCCGTGCGCTTGATTTGCTAGGAATCAACCGCTGGCCATATGCCACGCTCTTTGGCTTCCTCCGTTTCCCACAGGAAAAAGCTTATATCAAGCCGACGATGATTCAAAACGTAGCCAAGGCGTTTTGCTGGCGCATCCACTACAAATCCGAACCGAACTGGCGCACTTACGCCGCCGTCCTGCGCCTGTACAGCCATCTACGCACCAGCCTGATTGAAGAAGGCATGATGCCGCGCGACCAGATCGACGTGCAGTCCATTGTTTGGTCAGTCGGCCAGAAATAATTCAAATATCCGAAAAGAAAGGGAACACATGAACGCACAAGCATTGGCAGAGAAGCTCAACAAGCACGGTTTTACCCCTACCGCGCTAAGCGAACCCTCAAAAAGGGAAGATGGCATAATCGTCATTACCGATGGCGTTCATATCCAAGTCCCGCTGCACGGCGATGAGCCAAATGTAGTTCGTGAGATCAGCAAGGGCGACTATGAGTTTTACGATGCCCACAAATCCTTCGAGCGCCTGCCCCGCAAGGCCCCGCACTTTTGGTTGCTGGCAGACTCAAAGCTGCGCTGCAAGACGAGAAAGATCCTTGTACAGGGCTCCTTTGGGCTGCATTTTTGAACGATGGGCCAGTTCATGCACTGAAAATCCTGTTGAACTGCCTCCGCAAGCACCAAATTGCCGACAACGACCATCAATCGACACGTGAGAAGTGGCGCTCTTGGCGCCTTTGCAACGAAGCGGGCTTGAGCATCAATCCCAGATTTACCAGTAGTGAAACTGCAGCAATTACCTTCCAGAACACCACAGGGTTACGCTCAATCAGCGCCTGGCGCCTTGGAGCGGATACCGGGCGCCGGGCGCCGCGTTCGAGCGCCAGTAGAAACTCCTCAGCCGTTTCAAATCGGTCCTTGGCTTCTTTGGCGACTGCCTTGAGCAGGATATTTTCCAGCCAGCCGGGGATCTCTGGCCGCCAGCGGGTTGGCCGGGTGGCTTCGCCAAATTTAGGCGTCTGGAACGGCTCGATCTCACCGTAAGGATACTTGCGCGTCAGCAAGTGGTAGAGCGTGACACCGGCGGCGTAGAGGTCGTAGCCGGTTTGCGGCTCGGGATTTTCGAAGAGTTCTGGCGCCATGTAGGACGGCGTACCGACGGCACCGATCGGGTCGTCAGCCTTGCGTTCGCCGAGGCTGATGGCAACACCCAGATCAAGGACGCGCAAGATGCCATCCTGCCCTAAATGAATATTATCGGTCTTGATGTCGCGATGCGTAATATCGAGGCGGTGCAAAGTGGCGATGCCCTTGAGCAGCGCAATTCCCAGCCTGACCACCTCACCGGCCGGGAAATGCTGGCCGGCATCCAGGCGTGCCTGCAACGTGGCACCAGCGTGCCAGGTCATCAGATAATAGAGGCAGCTACGCTGCTCGGATGGCACGACCTGGGGAAAAATTGTGAAACAACACGGCGAGCACGCCATTCTTCCATCAGTAAGGCGGCGGTTGCGCCGAGATCACCTTCCATGCTCGGTTGCAGGGTTTTAAGCACAAGCGGCTGGCTGTTATGCGGGTTGTGTACGCGATAGAGCAAGGTTTCACGCGCGTCGTGCAGGATTTCATCGACCAGCAAGCCATCAAGTTCATGCCCGACGCTGAGCCGATGCGGCAAGGGCAGGCTGACGGCACTTTCCAGACTGTCGCGCAAGTTAGCTGGCGGGATAGTGAGCACATCGACCACCACCGCCGAGGCGTTGTCATGCCCGCCCTGCGCCAGCGCCAGACTGGCCAGCGCAGCGGCTGCCGCCTGGGGTTCTGGATGATCAAGCAGCACCTCTGTCATCAACGCATCAGGCAAAACACCCCAGACGCCATCGGAAACCAACAGAAAACGGTCGTTGATGGCCAGTTCACCATCAGAAAAATCCATCAGGACACGCGGATCGAGACCAACGGCGCGCGACAGCACGTTATTGAGTTCGGGGTGTTCCCAAGTGTGATCAACCGTCAGCGGTCTTAGCTGGCCCTCTTGGAGGCGATAGATGCGGCTGTCACCAATATGTGCCGTATAAAAACGGCGACCGCGCAAAACGATGGCTGACAAGGTGGTGGCCATGCCGGCCAAATCAGAATTGCGGCTGGCTTCGGCGATCACCCAGCGATTAAGCGCCGTCGTCACCGTTTCGATGGCGCGCGGCACACTCCACGTATCGGGCGTCGCAAAATAGTCGGAGAGCAGCCCGCGCACCGTGTATTCCGCTGCTTCTCGGCCGCCCTTATGACCGCCGATACCATCCGCCACCGCCGCCAGCACGCCCTTGTTTTCGAGTTCCAGCCCGACCGGCGTGGCGACGCCACAAAATCCTCGTTTCGCTCGCGCGGTCCGGTTAGCGAGGCGTGACCAATGGCTACTTGCAGGGGCATGACATTTCCCAATGAACAAAGGCGGGAAGCCGCTTGGCTGCCCCGCCCCTGCACTCTAAATCAGATCTTGGCAGCCGTCAGGTGGCTGGCACCCCACGTCGTGCGCCAGCGGGTCTTGACACCGGTCAGGCCGACCAGGGCAAGCACAGCGAGCGCGGCGAAGATCAGGAAACCGGCCTGATAGGAACCAGTCAGTTGCTTGGAGTAACCAAGGCTGGAAGCGAGGTAGAAACCGCCAACACCACCGGCCATGCCGACCAGACCGGTCATGACGCCGATTTCCTTGCGGAAGCGCTGCGGCACCAACTGGAACACGGCACCGTTACCCATGCCGAGGGCGAGCATGGCGCCAACGAAGGCTGCCAGCGCCATCCAGGCTTCCGGCAGGCCAAAGCTGACGATACCGAGAAAGACGGCTGCAAAGATGTACATCACCGACAGCGACTTGACGCCACCGATGCGATCAGCCACGTTGCCACCAATCGGGCGCACCAATGAACCAGCGAAGACGCAACCGGCGGTAAAGAAGCCCGCCATTTTCGGATCAAGCCCGTACTGGGTGTTGAAGTAGATAACCAGCGAGGAAGCCAGACCAACAAAACCGCCAAAGGTAACCGAGTAGAAGAACATGAACCACCAGGCGTCCTTGTCCTTGAGCACCTTCATGTATTCAGCAAAGGTCTTCAACGGCGGCGCATCCGGCGCATCCTTTGCCATGAAGATGAAGGCAATCAGCACGATGACCAGCGGAATCAGCACAATACCGAAGACATTGACCCAGCCAAAGGCAGCCGCCAGACCCGGCGCAAACAAAGCAGCCAGCGCTGTGCCGGAGTTTCCGGCGCCGGCAATACCCATCGCCGTGCCCTGATGCTCGGCCGGATACCAGCGTGAAGCGAGCGGCAGCGCAGCAGCGAAGGAAGCACCGGCCACGCCGAGGAAGAGGCCAAGGATCAGCACTTCAGCGTAGGAATGCACGCCAACCTGCCAGGCGTAAGCCATGGTGGCGATAACGATCACCTGACCGATGATCGCTGCCTTCTTCGGTGACAGACGATCCACCAGGATGCCCATGATGATGCGTAACAGCGCCCCAGCCAGCACCGGGGTGGCAACCATCATGCCCTTTTCAGCGTGAGAGAGGCCAAGATCCTTGGCAATACCGATACCAAGAGGGCCGAGCAATACCCAGACCATGAAGGCGAGATCAAAATAGAGAAAGGCAGCGAGCAGCGTCGGCGTATGGCCGGCCTGTAAAAAGGATTTTTTGTCCATTTTGGGTATTTTTCCGGTTGACCGCAGAAACGGTCGTTGAGGGAGGATTGCCTGTTTCAGCGCATGGCGTCATCGCCATCAGCCCACCCTCGTTGGCGGAAAACTCGCTGTGATAGTCATACTTAGCAAGCAACGCGCCAGGGAGATATGCCACTGATTTATTGGGGGTATGGACAAATCGTTGCTGGATAACCGCACCAAAACGGCGCGCGTATCTCCATTGCGGTGCAGCATTGCTTACCCGCACCATTTAATTTTTGGGCGATTTTTCCGGTTGACCGTAACAGATAGCGCAGTAGCGCTGCCTGGACATCCAAACAATTAGTTTCGGTGCCCGATTACGCTTGCGGTGCAGCAATTCGCTTGAACCTTCGGTATAAAGACAGGCTCAATAAACGCATCAACCGGTCCAGCGCTGCAATCAATGCGCATCACACAGCAAAAGGGGAAATGATCATGGCTACCAACACCGTCCGCCTGCACCGCGTTCTTCGTGCTACACCCGACAGGGTCTATCGAGCATTTCTCGATCCCGACGCCATGGTCAAATGGCTTCCGCCGCATGGCTTCACGGGCAAAGTTCACCATCTGGAGGCGAAAGTCGGCGGCACCTACCAGATGTCGTTCACCAATTTCTCCAACGGCCAAAGCCACTCCTTTGGCGGCAAATACCTCGAACTGCTACCCAACGAACGCATCCGCCACACCGACGCCTTCGACGACGCCAACTTGCCAGGAGAAATGGAAACGACCATTTCAATCAAGCCGGTTTTTTGCGGCGTCGAACTGGATATCGTGCAGCAAGGCATCCCCGAAGCCATCCCGACCGAAGCCTGCTATCTCGGCTGGCAGGAATCGCTCACCCTGTTGGCGCAACTGGTTGAGGCTGAAATTCCGGGCTGAGGGTTAGCGTTTGGATTTCAATGAAAATGGCGCCGGGCTGACCGGCGCCATTTTCGTTTTTGGACCTTTTTCCCGGTTGACCACAGCATTCGCATTTCTGGCCGCTCGGCAGATAATTAGTGAAAGCGCACCACACTCACCCCGACCAGCGCCAGAAACAGCACAAACGAAACGCTCTTCCAGAAGATCACCGGATTGCGTTCTATCAGCGGCGGTTTGGTCTTGTTCAGGAATTCGTTATTCGGGTGATGGAGGTCGACGAATTCAGAGAGTTCCGTGTAACGCTGGAACGGATCAGGTTCGACGGCTTTGCGGATGGCATCGTCGATCCAGGCGGGGATTTCGCGTTCTTCGTTGAGGACGGTTTTATAGGCCAGCTTTTTCTGAGCTGCCTTGGTTCGCGCTTTGGCCACTTCGACGCCGTAGGGCAGCTTGCCGGAGAGCATTTGGTAAGTAATGACGCCGAGCGAAAAGATGTCGGAACGCGATGACCCGTTTTCACCGAGGAAGTATTCCGGCGCGGCGTAGGCGGCTGAACCAAGCAGGTTGATCTGCTCGATGGGCGTGGCGATTTCCATGACGCCGGCCACCCGCGTGGCGCCGAAATCGATGATCTTCACCGTGCCGGTGCTGTCGATCATGATGTTGTCCGGCTTCAGATCCTGATAGACCATTTCGAGGCGATGAAAAGCCTGCAGGCCCTTGGCGATCTGCTCGATTAGGTCGCGCACGGTGGGCAGATCGGGCTTGGGGTTGTCGATCATCCACTGGGCCACGGTCTGGCCTTCGATGTACTCGGTGACGACGTAGATGTAGTGGCGCTTGCGCGTTTGCGAGCACGGCTTGAGGACGTGCGGGCTGTTGATGCGCTTGGCGATCCATTCTTCCATCAGGAAGCGTTCGAGATGGGCCGGGTTGGCCTGCAGATCGACCGAGGGCGTCTTGATGACGACGTTTTCGCCGGTTTCGCTATCGACCGCCAGATAGATGTGGCTGCGGGCGCTGCCCTTGATTTCGCGGACGATCCGGTAGCCGTCGAAATCCATGCGCGCCTCGAGCTGCGGCGGGAAGGGCAGTTCGGATATCTGCCGGTACATTTCGTTGGATTCAGGGCTGGGCAGTTCGTCGATGCGGACGATTTGAATCGTCAAGTTGTCGCCGCTACCGCGCCGGTAGGCTTCCTCGACGACGATTTGGGCTGCCAGGTCGAGATTACCGGCACAGCCGTCGATGGCCGTTGCGATACAGGCTCCGTCGGTGAATTCGTAGACGCCATCGGTGGCCAACACGAGCCACTCGCCCTCCTCCAGCGGAATCGACTGGTAATCGACTTCGACCTTGCGGTCCATGCCCATGGCGCGCGCCAGATAGCTCTGCACCGACGAGACACGGACGCGATGATCCTCGGTCAACTGTTCGAGCACCGCACCGCGCAGACGGTAGATACGGGCATCGCCAACATGAAACAAGTGCGCCGTGCGCGACTTGATGATGATGCCGCTGAAGGTGCAGACATAGCCACGCTCACGGTTGTAACGATGATGGCTCTGCTGGGTTTGCGAATACAGCCAGGAGTTGGTGGCGACCAGCACGTGTTCGGCCGAGGTTTTGACCGTCCAGGCATCCGAGGTGCAGTAATAGTCTTCGAGAAAGGCGGTGACCGCTGCCTGCGCGGCTTCCTGGCTGACATCGCTGCTGCTGATGCCGTCTGCCAGCGCAATGGCAATGCCCTTGCTGGCGATCTGCGGTCCATGGGGAACAAGCACACCATGGAAATCCTGATTGATTTCCTTGCGGCCTTTATCGGAATACTGCCCGGCGGTGATTTTTAGTTGGCGGCTCATGGGATCAGCGGAAAAATAATGGAAAAACCCCTGTCCCTTGCGGGAAGGGGTCTTGAATGTACACCCGCCGGATTAGTAGGCGTTACGCTTCGGTGCGGTACGAACGTGGGTCGAGTACAGGGTCAGGCCGACAAAAGCCAGGCCACCGACCAGATTGCCGAGCACGGTCGGGATTTCGTTCCACACCATGTAATCGTAGAGCGAGAAGTTGCCACCGAGCATCAGGCCGGACGGAAAGAGGAACATGTTGACGATGGAGTGCTCGAAACCCATGTAGAAGAAGACCATGATCGGCATCCACATGGCGACGACCTTGCCGGTCACGTTGGTGCAGATCATGGCGCAGACGACGCCGGTGGACACCATCCAGTTGCACAGCACGCCACGGATGAACAGGGTCAGCATGCCGGCAGCTCCATGTGCGGCGTAGCCGACGGTACGACCTTCGCCGATGGTACCGATTTTTTGGGCTACAGCATTGGGCGCCTCGGTGAAACCGAAGGTCCAGATGATCGCCATCATGACCGCCACAGTCATGGCGCCAGCAAAATTACCAACAAAAACCAGACCCCAGTTACGCAGAATGCCGCCCATGGTGACGCCCGGACGCTTGTCGATCAGGGCCAGCGGACACAACGTGAAGACGCCGGTAAGCAGATCGAAGCCGAGGAGATAGAGCAGGATGAAGCCGACCGGGAAGAGCATCGCCCCGACCAGCGGCTGACCAGTTTGCACGGTAACGGTGATGGCGAAGGCTGCCGCAAGCGCCAGGATGGCGCCGGCCATGTAGGCACGGATCAGCGTATCGCGGGTGGACATGAAGATTTTTGATTCGCCGGCATCGATCATTTTGGTGACGAATTCGGAGGGTGCCAGATAGGCCATGGTGGTTTCCTTATTGGAGTTTGATTTGATTGGAAGCGCCCTGATCTGCTCTCAAGACCGGGGAGCCGGAACCCCACCATTGGGGTTGGCCGGGCCGGCGACGCTGCCGGCCCTAGTCGTGCGTCGGCCGCTCAGGCGGCCATGAAGACTTCGCCGTTTTCGACTTTGACTTCAAATGTCTTGCAGCCGCCGACGTCCGGCGCGACCGCCTTGCCATCGTCAAGACCGATATTCCAGCCGTGCAGCGGGCAGGTCACGCGCTTGCCGTGGACGATGCCCTGCGACAGCGGGCCGCCCTTGTGCGGACATTTGTCGTGCATGGCGAAGACTTCATCATCCGAGGAGCGGAAGACGGCGACCTTGCCGCGCTCCGGCCAATGCACGACGCGCGAGCCAAGTTGCGGGATGTCTTCCAGCTTGCAGATCAGTTTCCAGTTGCTCATTTTGTTGTCCTTTTTCTGAATGCTCAGGCTTCGACCATGATGGGGATGAACTGCTTGATCGCTTGCGGTTCCCGGGAGGTGGCCCACGGGTCCTTGGCATCCTTCAGCTCGGCAAGCAGCGCGGCGTAGAGTGCCTTGCGCCCTTCTTCATCCTCAAGAATCTTGCCCTTGATGTAGTCCATGCCGACACGTTCGAGGTAGTGGCAGGTGCGCTCCAGATACCAGCCTTCGAGACGGTAGAGTTGCAGGAAGGCGCCGGAATATTCCATGACCTCCTCGTCCGAGGTGACCTTGCACAGGAACTGGGCGACTTCGGTCTTGATGCCGCCGTTGCCGCCGATATACAGCTCGTAGCCCGAATCAACACCGATGATACCGACGTCCTTGATACCGGCTTCTGCACAGTTGCGCGGGCAGCCGGAAACGGCCAGCTTGACCTTGTGCGGGGCGTACATGTCGAACAACATTTTTTCCAGCTTGACGCCCATCGACATGGCCAGCTGCGTGCCGAAACGGCAGTGCTCCATGCCGACACAGGTCTTCACGGTGCGAATCGACTTGCCGTAGGCATGGCCTGAGACCATGCCGGCCGCGTTGAGGTCAGCCCAGATGCCGGGCAGGTCTTCCTTCTTGATACCGAGCAGGTCGATACGCTGGCCGCCGGTGACTTTACCGTCGGGACGTTGTATTTCTCGGCCGCATCAGCAATGGCGCGCAACTCGTTCGGCGTCGTCAGGCCGCCCCACATGCGCGGCACGACCGAATAGGTGCCGTCCTTCTGGATATTGGCGTGCGAACGCTCGTTGATGAAGCGCGACTGTGGGTCGTCCTTGGCTTCATGCGGCCAAGTCGAGATCAGGTAGTAGTTCACCGCCGGGCGGCACTTGTCGCAACCGTTCGGCGTCTTCCATTCCAGCGCCTTGAAGACGGCTTCCTTGGTAATCAGGTGCTGATTGAGGATGGCCTCGCGCACGGCCTTGTGCGACTGCTCGGTACAGCCGCAGACCGGCTTCTTGTCGGAAGCGGCCGGCGTGTAGGCGCCGCCGATGGTCGAAGCGAGAATCTGCTCGACCAGACCGGCACAGGAACCGCATGACGAGGCGGCCTTGGTGTGCTTCTTGACCTCATCCAGCGTAAACAGGCCCTTGGCCTTGATCGCCTGGACGATGACGCCCTTGGTGATGCCGTTACAGCCGCAGACTTCCGCGCTGTCCGGCATAGAGGCGGCCTTGCTGTTGCCGGCATGGCCGACGTCGCCAACCAAAGACTGGCCGAAGATCAGCTGATCGCGAATGTCATGGATGTCGCGGCCATCCTTGAGCAACTGGAAGTACCACGGGCCGTCGGCCGTATCGCCGTACATGACGCCGCCGACCAGCTTGTTGTCCTTGATGACCAGCTTCTTGTACACGCCGCCGTAGGGGTCGTTGAGGACGATTTCCTCGGTGCCCTCGCCGCCCATGTAGTCGCCGGCGGAAAAGAGATCAATGCCGGTGACCTTCAACTTGGTCGAGGTGACCGAGCCGGTGTAGCGACCGATGCCGTAGCCGGCTAGATGATTGGCAGCAACCTTGGCCTGTTCGAACAACGGCGCGACCAGACCATAGGCAATGCCGCGGTGGGTGACGCATTCGCCGACGGCGTAAACCTTTGGATCGTAGGTCTGCATGGTGTCGTTCACCACGATGCCGCGGTTGCAGTAGATGCCGGAGGATTCGGCCAGTGCGTAGTTCGGGCGGATACCGGCGGCCATGACGACGAGGTCGGCCGGGATGGTCATGCCGTCCTTGAAGCGCACCGCAGCGACACGGCCGCTTTCGCCCTGGACAAGCATTTCGGTCTGCTTTTGGAGCAGGAACTTGAGGCCCTTGTCTTCCAGCGACTTCTGCAACATTTTGGCGGCCACTTCGTCGAGCTGGCGCTCAAGCAGCCACGGACCAAGGTGGACCACGGTGACATCCATGCCACGCAACTTGAGGCCGTTGGCTGCTTCCAGCCCGAGCAGGCCGCCGCCGATGACGACCGCGTGCTTGTGCAGCTTGGCGGCCTCGATCATCTCGTCGGTATCCTTGATGTCGCGATAGCCGATGACGCCGGGCAGGTCGTTACCGGGAATCGGCAGCATGAATGGGGTTGAACCGGTGGCGATGAGCAAGCGGTCGTATTCTTCTTCGGTGCCATCTTCGGCGATGACCTTGCGCTTGGCGCGGTCGATTGTCTTGATCTGCTTGCCAGTGTGCAGCTTGATGCCCTTTTCCTTGTACCACTCCAGTTCGTTGAGGACGATTTCGGAAATGGTCATTTCGCCGGCGAGGACCGGGGAAAGCAGGATGCGGTTGTAGTTCGGGTGCGGCTCGGCGCCGAAGATGGTGATGTCGTAGTGATCCGGCTTGATCTTCAACAGCTCTTCTACGGTGCGGACACCGGCCATGCCGTTGCCGATGAGAACGAGACGAGGTTTGCTCATGTGTGACTCCAACGTTGCGCGCACCCTGAGGTGCAAAATTTATTTCAGCGCATGACATCGTTGCCATTTGCGGGTATTGCCCCCGCACCGCCCTCGTTGGCGGCTTTTGTGCTGTTCCTGCTTATCTTTCGCAAGCCTCATGCCAGGCTGCTGAGCAATTGATTTTTAACGGTTTTAGGCGTTGACCGTAACAAATGCGCACCAAACAGGGGCACAACAGGCCACAGCGGTGCAATCCGTGATCAAGCTGCCGTTGCTGAATGGCTGCCGGTTTCAACGGCAACAATGGCCTTGGCCTGATTCAAGCCCTCGGCATACCCACTGGCGAAAAGACAACAGGCCAACTGATTCGCAATCGGTTTGGGTAAAGGCAACTGATTATCAAGCACTTTGCGTATCCAGCGTGCCGTAGCGACGGCATCGGAAGCCTCCGGCAAATGCGGCAAGGCGCGCAAGCTATCGTGTTCTGCCTCGAACAGAATATCTGTTTGACCATCATGAACATATTCAAGACGCGGACGGCGTTTGGGATTGGCGAATGGCTCGCCTTCCGTGCCACGCAACAAAATGGCTTTGCCGCCACGCGCAACCAGCATGCCACGCATCAGATCAATAAAGGCAGGATGGGTTGCCGCCGCCATCAAAATCCCTTCGCCGTGAAAAGGATCAATCATTTTGACCAGACTGTGCGCACTGCTGCGCACGCCCATGCGCGAACGCAGAGCGAGCAGATTATGGATACCGGGCGACAGTGAATTCAAGGGTGCGAAAGCCAGTCCTTTTGTATCAAGTGCGATCTGAACCTGATCCGAGCTAGCCGCTGGCATGATGCCGAGTTCTCGAAAAATATGGCCGGACGACACTCGCCCCAGCCCTTCGATCAAACCATGAACCAGCACCGGCACACCAAAACGTTGCAGCAGCAACGCTAGCAAGGGGGTTAAATTGGCTTCCTTGCGCGCCCCGTTGTAAGTCGGCAAGACAACTGGCCGCACCCGGCCATGCGGCACTTCCAGGCATTGCGTTCGGTCATCGACGGCGGCCATGAAGCCGAGCATTTCGTCGAGCGATTCACCCTTGACCCGCAGGGCAAGAATAATCGCACCCAGTTCGAGGTCCGGTACGCCACCATCGAGCATGGCGGCATAGAGTTGTCGGGCGTCTTCACTGGACAAATGGTGCGCACCTTCGGCGCCACGCCCAATTTCCTTGATGTAGTGTGCATAACTCATTGTCTACTCCAGTCGCCCCTATGCCGGGGTCGTTTCTTGTATTTTGGATTCAGCAACCATGCGCTTGATATCCGGCACGCATGAACCACAGAAAGTACCGCATTTGAGCTTTTCCTGAAGCTGCGAAAAATCAGCGCCAGCCGCCAATGCTTTGTTGATTTGTACGTCGCTGATATCTGCACATTTACAGATGATGTTGCGCGGCGCCATCGTCACCGGTGGTTTGGCGCTGGGTGCGAGAGCAAAGCGGATCAGGCTGGCATCCAGCTCATCTTCCGCCATCGCCTTTTTGAGCCAGGTCTGGGCGAGTGTTTCACCAGCCAGACGAATACCATGCAAGCGACCATCAATACTGATCGCTTTTTTGGCGATACGCCGACTTGCATCGGCAAAGACAATGGCTCCCTCTTCACCATCAAGGCCGAACAAAATATCCATTTCCGCAAGCAACTCGGTCGTTATTGCTTCCATCATTGCCGCTCGGAAAACCACCAGCGGACTACTGCGTCCATACAAATTGAGGGTTGCATAGGCGAAGCGCGGTAAGGCGGCGCGTGCCCGCTGCATCAATTCGAGCGCCGACTCCTGATCAGGGCAACGCCGAATGATTGCCAGCGGATATGGCAGATCGAGCTTGGCAATTTGCACCGCCGCATGTTTCAGTTCCGGCTGTTTGGAGAATGGATCAACCGCATCACTAACCACGGCATTCGCGCCAGGTGAATTCATGAACTGGTTGCCCCAATGCATCGGCATCCACGCCCGACCGCGCTGCAAACCGGCTTGTTCAGCAACGCGCACCGTCAACTCGCCACGGCCATTGCTGACCTTGACCAGATCCCCTGTATCCAGCGAGCGGTGGCGCATGTCGCAGGGGTGCATGGCAAGCAGCGGCTCGTCTTCCAGATTGAACAAGCGCGGCACCGTGCCAGTGCGACTCATGCCATGCCAATGATCGCGCATACGGCCGGAGAGCAGGCTGATTGGCGTTTCAGCATTGAGGATATCAGCCGTTGGCAAGTGCTCAATCGCAACGAAGCGTGCCTTGCCATCCGCCGTAGGGAAAATGCCATCTTCGTAGAGACGAATCTTCCCGGCTGTCGCCCCTTCGGGATAGGGCCACTGTTGCGGGCCGGCGCTTTCGAGTAGTTCGTAACTCAGGCCGGTTATATCGAGATCACGACCACGTGTGCTTTCACGATGTTCGTTGAAAATAGATTCTGCATCTGCGTAAGGGAAGAGGCGCTCAACACCCGCATGATCCAGTTTTTTACCGAGCAAACGGGCAAAATCAACGACAATTTGCCAGTCGTGACGTGCTTCACCAGGCGGCGGCACGGCCGGCAACACGCGGCTGATGCAGCGCTCGGAATTGGTTACCGTGCCATGTTTCTCACCCCAACCGCTAGCCGGCAACAGCAGATCGGCATAATCGGCGGTATCGGTGTTGGCATAGGCTTCTTGCAGCACGACATACTCAGCGGCCTGCAGCGCTTCACGCACAGCAGCCTGATTGGGCAATGACTGTGCCGGGTTGGTGCAGGCAATCCACACCGCCTTGACACTGCCTGATTTCAGGCTTTTAAACAGGTCGACCGCAGCTTTTCCCGGTGTTGCCGGGACAAACGGGACACCCCAAAAACGCGCCATCTCGGCCCGATGTACCGGGTTGGCCATATCACGATGCGCCGACATCAAGTTGGACAAGCCGCCCACTTCACGCCCACCCATCGCATTCGGTTGCCCGGTCAGCGAAAACGGGCCGGCACCCGGTTTGCCGATTTGGCCAGTAGCCAGATGCAAATGGATGATTCCGGCGTTGTTGTGGGTGCCATGCGCTGATTGGTTCAGCCCCTGGCAATACAGTGAAAGGGATGCACCGCTCGCCGCAAACCAGCGCGCCGCTTGCACAATGGCAGCGGCGTCGATGCCACAAATTTCAGCCGCTTTTTCTGGCGGGTAATTTTTAACGATATCGGCCAACACTGAAAAGCCTGTCGTGTGCGCATCAACATAAGCTTGATCGACCAAGCTCTCAGCAATCATGACATGCAACATGCCATTGAACAAAGCAATGTCACTGCCTGGCTTGATTGGCAGATGCAGGTCGGCAATCTCGGCACTCTCTGAACGACGTGGGTCGGCAACGATGATTTTCAGATCAGGATTGGCAGCACGTGCATCCTCGATATAACGAAAAACAATCGGGTGAGCGACAGCCGGGTTCGCCCCGGCAATGAATATCACCTTGGCTTGCAAAATATCAGCATAGCTACAAGGTGGCGCATCCGCCCCAAGTGTTTGCTTGTAGCCAGCAACCGCTGAAGACATGCAAAGTCGTGAATTGGTATCGACGTTATTAGTGCCGATCAAGCCTTTGGCCAATTTGTTGAAGACGTAATAATCTTCAGTCATCAACTGGCCGGAAATATAGAAAGCAACAGAATCCGGACCATGCGCCCGAATGGTTTCGGCAAAGCGGGTAGCCACCTCATCGAGCGCAACATCCCAAGAAATTTGGCTTCTTTTTCCGGTTGACCGTAACACTCTCTGTGGCGTTTGCAGGCGATAGGTCAGGGGGGCTGTCTGATTGAGCGTAGCACCTTTGGTACACAGTCTTCCATAGTTAGCAGGATGATCCGGATCGCCACGAATGCCGGTGATCTGACTGTTTTCAGTATCAATAAGGATGCCGCAGCCGACGCCGCAGTAACAACAAGTGGATTTAACTGTGCTTTTCATGTTTTCCCTTTTGGCATAAGCAAGAGCAACAGCCATGCCAAGCTGAAAATACAGGGACTTGAATAAAAAACGGGGAGCATCCCATCTGGAAGCTCCCCGTTTTGGTGCATCGCCACTTGGGCGCGTCCCTATTTAATGCGCTGCAGCTTTGGTCGCCCGACTTCAGGGCGTGGCGGTTCCGGCTCTGGATCTGAGTCCTCGGCCTCAACCCGGGCCGTCAGCAAAGCCTCTTCATCCAGGTCAAAAGCCATGCCTGCACCATTTTCTCGGGCGTAGATTGCAGCAACTTGTTGGATCGGCACCGAAAGTTCACGCGCCACGCCACCGAAACGTGCCTGAAATTCGACAAACTCGTTACCGATCTGCAACTTGTTAGTCGCACCAGGTCCGAGATTCAGGACAATCTGCCCATCCTTCACAAACTCGCGTGGAACACGGGTTCGCTGATCAACAGCGACTGCGATATGAGGCGTAAAACCGTTATCGCAGCACCATTCCCAAATGGCACGCAGCAAATAAGGTTTGGTCGATGGAAGTTGCTCCATACCTTATTTGCGCATTGCCTTTTCAGAGGGCGTCAGCGCATCGATAAAGCCCTGACGACTAAAAATACGTTCGGCGTACTTCATCAGCGGCGCCGCAGCTTTGCCTAAATCAATGCCGTAATGATCCAAGCGCCACAGCAACGGGGCAATTGCCACGTCCAGCATCGAAAACTCATCACCCAACATGAATTTTTGTTTATTAAAGATAGGGATGATTTCAGTCAGGCGAGCCTTGATTTCCTGGCGCGCCTTGTCAGCCGTTTTACTATTTTTCTCGATCACTTCCATGAAAGAAAATATTTCTCGCTCCATGCCAACCAGCAACTGACGTGCACGCGCGCGCATGATTGGATCTGCCGGCATCAATTGCGGATGCGGAAAACGCTCATCAATGTATTCATTGATGATGTTCGGCTCGAACAAAACCAGATCACGCTCAACCAATACGGGTACACGGTTGTGCGGATTAATTGCAGCCAGATCTTCCGGCTTGTTGAACATATCAACATCGATCACCTGAAAATCCATGCCCTTTTCGTAAAGGACAATGCGGCAGCGATGGCTGAAAGGACAGGTTGTGCCTGAATAAAGGTTCATCATTTGTCGTAACTCTTAAAATGAGATTCGGCATCGGGGGTCGGCCAATGCCAACCCGCGATGCCGTAAGCTAATCCAGTACGGATTAGTGAATGTCTTTCCAGTATTCCTTCTTCAGCGCGTAAGCGGCGATAAAGAGCAAGCCCAGGAAGGCAAGTACAAATAGGCCGAGTGTCCGGCGGAACTCTTGCTGCGGCTCCCCCATCCAGACCAGGAAAGCAACCAGATCGGAAACCGACTTGTCGAATTCAGCAGGTGCCATCTGACCCGGAACTGCCATTTCAAGCTTGTGCGTTTCGTGATTCAAAACTTGCTTGCCTTGTAGTCCGTAGAGAACGTGCGGCATACCAACGTTTTCAAAAATCACATTGTTCCAGCCAGTCGGGCGATTTTCGTCGGTATAGAAAGAACGCAGATAGGTGTACAACCAGTCTGCACCAGCACCGGCGTTACCCAACTCACCACGAGCACGAGCAATAATTGTCAAATCCGGCGGAGTCGCACCAAACCACTGCTTCTGCTCGTCATGTCGAGCAGCTACAGTCATCAGGCTACCAATCTTGTCGGAGGTGAACATCAGATTTTCTTTGACCTGCTGTTCGGTCAAGCCCAAATCAACCAGGTTCTTGTAACGCAGGTAGGAAGCACCGTGACAGTTCAGACAGTAATTGACGAATAGCTTGGCGCCATTCTGCAACGATGCCTTGTCATTTACCGAACCTGGCCATTTATCAAGATGCACAGCGGCACCACTGGCAAATGCCATGATCGGCGCGAAGAGCAATGCGATCAGGAATTTTTTCATTTTAGGCATCTCTCACTTCATCGTCACGCGGTCAGGAACCGGCTTGAATTTATCCATGCGTGACCACCAAGGCATGCCCAGGAAGAAACCGAAGTAGAAAACCGTACAAATTTGGGAAATGAGTTCGCCCATCGGTGACGGGGACAAGGTGCCCAGATAGCCAAGGATGAAGAAACAGATCACAAAGAGGGTAAGCATTACTTTGGTAATCGGACCGCGGTAGCGGATCGACTTGACCGGGCTACGATCCAGCCATGGCAGGAATGCGAAGATAACAACAGAAGCACCCATCGCAACCACGCCCCAGAACTTGGCATCAAGACCGAAGAAGTTCCAGACGATTGCACGCAGGATTGAGTAGTAAGGCGTGAAGTACCAAACCGGCGCAATGTGATTAGGCGTCTTCAACGGATCTGCCGGATAGAAATTCGGTGTTTCCAGGAAGTAACCGCCACCCTCTGGCGCAAAGAACATAACCAGTGAGAAAACGATCAGGAAGACAACCACACCAACGATATCCTTGACCGTGTAATACGGATGGAACGGGATGCCGTCGCGAGGAATGCCATGCTCATCCTTGTTCGCCTTGATTTCAATACCGTCAGGATTATTCTAACCGGTTTCGTGCAGAGCCAAAACGTGAGCTGCTACCAAACCAACCAGCACAAGCGGGAAAGCAATGACGTGGAAGGAGAAGAAACGATTCAGCGTTGCATCGCCAACGACAAAGTCACCACGGATGATGATGGAGAGGTCGTTGCCGATAATTGGGATTGCGCCAAACAGGTTAACGATCACCTGCGCACCCCAGTAGGACATTTGACCCCATGGCAACAAATAACCGAAGAATGCTTCACCCATCAGCACAAGGAAGATGCCGACGCCAAAGAGCCAAGTCAATTCGCGTGGCTTGCGATAAGAACCGTAGAGCAAACCACGGAACATGTGCAGGTAAACCACGATAAAGAAGGCTGAAGCGCCAGTTGAGTGCATGTAGCGGATCAACCAGCCACCGGGCACATCGCGCATGATGTACTCGACCGAAGCGAAGGCAATAGGTACGCCACTCGCATTTAGCGCTGCATCCGGCTTGTAATGCATGACCAGGAAAATACCGGTAACGATCTGGATCACAAGCACCAGCAGTGCCAATGAGCCAAAGAAATACCAGAAGTTGAAGTTCTTCGGGCAGTAATACTCGGAAAGGTGGCCCTTCCACAGAGAGGTTGCCGGAAAGCGAGCGTCAACCCACTCTAGGGCATTACCTGCCAAGGAGCCGTCAGACTTGTATTTTTCAAATGTTCCGCCAGCCATTTTATGCTCCCTTCTTATCTTCGCCAATCAGGATACGGGTATCGCTTAGATACACGTGCGGCGGCACTTCGAGATTGGTCGGGGCGGGTTTCGCCTTAAAGACGCGGCCGGCGAAATCGAAGGTGGAGCCATGGCATGGGCAGAGAAAGCCGCCAAGCCAGTCACCGCTCATGCCTTCATCGGCACCAGCCTTGAATTTAGATGATGGAGAACATCCGAGGTGGGTACAAATACCAACCACAACCATCATTTCAGGCTTTATAGAACGCGTATCGTTCTTCGCATAGGCCGGTTGCTGCTCTTTTTCCGACTTGGGGTCGGCAACCTTGTCGGCCAGCTTGGGCAAAGTCTCCAGCATTTCTTTAGTACGGTTGATGATCCAGACTGGCTTACCACGCCACTCGACTGTCATCATCTGCCCAGCTTCAAGCTTGCTGATATCGACTTCTACCGGAGCGCCTGCTGCTTTGGCACGCTCAGACGGAAGCAAGCTGGAGACAAACGGCACAAGCGCAGCAACTGCGCCAGCTCCGCCAACGGCCGCGGTGGCAACGACTAAACGCCGTCTGCCGCAGTCCATTTTTCCTTGATTGCTCATAACGCTGACCCCTAAAGGAATTGGATGGGATAAAAATCAAAACGCTAAATTATACGCCATCGGCACGCTGGATAAAAGCCGACATCGCACACGAATCACTCCGGCAGCACTCTGCGCTCGCGCATAGCCTGCGCCAAAGTGCCACTATCAACATACTCAAGCTCACCGCCTACCGGCACACCACGCGCAATTCGCGTCACCGAAACCCCCTTCGGAAGCAGCATAGCGGTCAGATAATGCGCCGTTGCTTCGCCCTCATTGGTGAAGTTAGTTGCAAGAATAACCTCTCGAACTTCCCCATCCAACGCACGCGCAACCAAACGATCCAAACCCAGCTCACGCGGACCGATACCATCCAGCGGCGAAATACGGCCCATCAGAACATAATAAAGCCCTTTATATGAAAGAGTTTGCTCCATCATGTTCATATCAACCGGTGTTTCAACAACACACAACAACTCACGATCACGATGCGCTGAAGAGCATCGTTCACAAAGATCACCTTCGGTAAAGGTATTGCATCGCTGACAGTGTCGAACGACATCCAGCGCATGCAACAGCGACTCACCGAGTACGCGAGCCGCTTTGCGTTCGCGCTGCATAAGGTGATATGCCATGCGTTGCGCTGATTTAGGGCCAACACCAGGCAAACAACGCAAAGCCTCAATCAGCGCTTCGAGTCCAGTTGGTGTCACTTAAAACGGCAATTTAAAACCGGGGGGCAGATTCAAACCTGAAGTAAACCCAGCCATTTTCTCCTGGCTGAGCGCCTCGCCGCGACGAACTGCATCATTCATGGCTGCAGCAATCAAGTCCTCAAGCATCTCGCGATCATCCATTACCGACGGATCAATACTGACACGGCGGACGTCGTGCGAGCATGTCATGACAACTTTAACCATCCCGGCACCGGCAAGACCTTCAACTTCGATCTGACCGAGTTGCTCCTGAGCCTTTTTCATGTTGTCCTGCATCGCCTGCGCCTGTTTCATCAAGCCAGCCAAGCCACCCTTCATCATCTTAAAATTCCTTTATATGATTGGTTTAATTGAGGATTCAATCAATGACGCATCAAAGGTTTCAATCACGTCACGCACAAATAAATCTTGTTCAATAGCCGAAATTGCTCGCTCCTGACGCTCGCGCCTTTCACGGCCAGCCGTTGCTGCCGGTGTGTCGATCTCAGTTTTGGCTGTCTCAAAGCGAATCAGCAATGGTCTGCCAACATATTCACTCAATGCCTGTTGAAGTTTTTCAGGCGAAGGTTTCATTTGCAAATGACCATGACCCGGCGCAAGACGTAGCAAACAATCGGTTTCATTTAATTCACGCAACTCACAATGCTGAGCCAACTCACGCGCCAATCCACTGATCTGCAACTCTTCAACTATCGCGCGCCAATCATCCAGCACGCGAGGCGACACAGGCCGGCTGCTCAGTTCAGTAGCTGCCACAACGTTTTCAACAACAGCATCTACAGACTGATTACGGGTGTCTAATTTTGCAACAGATGAGCGGCTAGAATTAATTGAAGCAACAACATCAGCTACCGATTCCGGTCTAAACCCATGCAGACGCAAAAGGGTCATGATAAAACCGGAATACTCGTCAGGCGCCAAATTTAAATCGCTTCTTCCATGCAGGACGATTTGATAGGCAAGCTGAACAAAATCAGGTGAGAATTTGGATGCCAAAGCCAACAAACGAATGCGCTCAGGTTCGTCTTCATCGATTGCAGCAGGTACCGTTTGTGCAATCTGGATGCGTGTAAGCAAAGCCGCCAATTCCTGCAGCGCAGCGCCAAAAGAGAGGCTGCGCAGCAACATGTCAGCAGAAATTCTCAATAAATCAGCGGCATCTCCCTGCTGAACAGCCACAAGAATATTGAACAAGAAATCGAGGTCGACCGTACCAAGCATCGATTTAACTTGATTCTCCTCTATACGACCCGCACCATGTGCAATTGCCTGATCCAGCAACGAAAGTGCATCACGCATACTGCCTGCTGCAGAACGAGCAATCAACCCAAGCGAGGGCGCATCAAAACTGATGCCTTCTGCCTGCAATACCTGACTCAAATGCCCAGAAATAGTAGCTGGTGGCATTTGCTTCAAATTAAATTGAAGACACCGCGACAAAATGGTAACAGGGATTTTTTGTGGATCCGTAGTCGCCAGAATAAATTTGACGTGTTCTGGAGGCTCCTCTAGCGTTTTCAACATTGCATTGAATGCTGAATTCGAGAGCATATGAACTTCGTCGATTACATAAACCTTGAAGCGTCCACGGGTCGGGGCATAGATAGCATTCTCGAGGAGCTGACGCATCTCATCGACTTTGGTATTTGTCGCTGCATCAACCTCAAGCAAGTCTACAAAACGCCCAGAATCGATTTCCTGGCAGGCGCTACATTGTCCGCAAGGGGTAGCGGTAATCCCAGATTCGCAATTCAGTGATTTGGCCAGAATACGGGCTATCGTTGTTTTTCCAACGCCGCGAGTACCCGTAAACAAATAGGCGTGATGCAGGCGATTTTCTGCAAGCGCATGCGTTAGCGCTCTAACAACATGCTCCTGCCCAACAAGGGTAGAAAAACTGCGCGGCCGCCATTTGCGGGCGAGAACCTGATAACTCATGCGCCCTAACACTCATCAAAGAAATGAAAGTGGCGAGCCTAACCCCCGGCACTTGCAGTAAGTAGCTGTGGCTGCTTCCTTCCGGACCTGACCCGATTCACCACCCTGCAATGCGGGGAGACCCGCCGGAACGAATTCTAACACAATGCTTAAGTCTATTCGGAAAGCAAAACGCCCCTAACTTGGAAGTTAGGGGCGTTCTTAATAGGAGCCTGGCGATGACCTACTTTCTCACACGTAGTATGCAATATCATCGGCGCGGTTTCGTTTCACGGTCCTGTTCGAGAAGGGAAGGGGTGGGTCCGAAACGCTATGGTCGCCAAGCGTAACTGGTAGCCTGAACGTATTGGTTCAGGCTTTAGAAGAAGGTTGTTTAGTTGTGATTGTAATGAGTTGCTTGTAGTGTTGTACAAGGTTATAGGATCAAGCCATACGGGCAATTAGTATCAGTTAGCTTAACGCATTACTGCGCTTCCACACCTGACCTATCAACGTCGTGGTCTTCGACGACCCTTTAAGGAGTTCAAGACTCCGGGAAATCTTATCTTAAGGCGAGTTTCACGCTTAGATGCTTTCAGCGTTTATCTCTTCCGAACATAGCTACCCGGCGATACGACTGGCGTCATAACCGGTACACCAGAGGTTCGTCCACTCCGGTCCTCTCGTACTAGGAGCAGCCCCCTTCAAATTTCCAGCGCCCACGGCAGATAGGGACCAAACTGTCTCACGACGTTTTAAACCCAGCTCACGTACCTCTTTAAATGGCGAACAGCCATACCCTTGGGACCGGCTACAGCCCCAGGATGAGATGAGCCGACATCGAGGTGCCAAACACCGCCGTCGATATGAACTCTTGGGCGGTATCAGCCTGTTATCCCCAGAGTACCTTTTATCCGTTGAGCGATGGCCCTTCCATACAGAACCACCGGATCACTATGACCTACTTTCGTACCTGCTCGACTTGTGGGTCTCGCAGTCAAGCACGCTTTTGCCATTGCACTTTGTGGGCGATGTCCGACCGCCCTAAGCGTACCTTCGTACTCCTCCGTTACCTTTGGGAGGAGACCGCCCCAGTCAAACTGCCTACCATGCACGGTCCCCGATCAGGATTCACTGACCAAGGTTAGAACCTCAAACAAACCAGGGTGGTATTTCAAGGACGACTCCACCAAGACTAGCGTCTCAGTTTCACAGTCTCCCACCTATCCTACACAGACCGGTTCAAAGTCCAATGCAAAGCTACAGTAAAGGTTCATGGGGTCTTTCCGTCTTGCCGCGGGAGATTGCATCTTCACAAACATTTCAACTTCGCTGAGTCTCAGGAGGAGACAGTGTGGCCATCGTTACGCCATTCGTGCAGGTCGGAACTTACCCGACAAGGAATTTCGCTACCTTAGGACCGTTATAGTTACGGCCGCCGTTTACCGGGGCTTCGATCAAGAGCTTGCACCCCATCAATTAACCTTCCGGCACCGGGCAGGCGTCACACCCTATACGTCCACTTTCGTGTTTGCAGAGTGCTGTGTTTTTTATTAAACAGTCGCAGCCACCATTTCACTGCAACCCCATCGGGCTTTCGGCGCGAGGCCTTACACCCTACCGGGGCACACCTTCTCCCGAAGTTACGGTGTTAATTTGCCGAGTTCCTTCTCCTGAGTTCTCTCAAGCGCCTTAGAATTTTCATCCTGCCCACCTGTGTCGGTTTGCGGTACGGTCAATTCTAGACTGAAGCTTAGTGGCTTTTCCTGGAAGCTTGGTATCAATCACTTCAGCACCGTAGTGCCTCGTCGTCACGCCTCAGATAATTCCCCCGGATTTGCCTAAGGGACACTCCTACACGCTTAAACCACCTATTCCAACAGATGGCTGACCTAACCTTCTCCGTCCCCACATCGCATCTAGAATCGGTACAGGAATATTGACCTGTTTCCCATCGACTACGCTTTTCAGCCTCGCCTTAGGGGCCGACTCACCCTACGCCGATGAACGTTGCGTAGGAAACCTTGGCTTTCGGCGAGGGAGCTTTTCACTCCCTTTATCGCTACTCATGTCAGCATTCGCACTTCTGATATCTCCAGCATCCTTTACAAGACACCTTCACAGACCTACAGAACGCTCCCCTACCATATCCTTACGGATATCCGCAGCTTCGAGTACAGTTTGAGCCCCGTTACATCTTCCGCGCAGGACGACTCGACTAGTGAGCTATTACGCTTTCTTTAAAGGATGGCTGCTTCTAAGCCAACCTCCTAGCTGTCTATGCCTTCCCACTTCGTTTCCCACTTAACTGTGTCTTTGGGACCTTAGCTGGCGGTCTGGGTTGTTTCCCTCTTGACAATGGACGTTAGCACCCACTGTCTGTCTCCCATGCTCGCACTTTGCGGTATTCAGAGTTTGCCATGGTTTGGTAAGTCGCGATGACCCCCTAGCCATAACAGTGCTTTACCCCCGCAAGTGATACATGAGGCACTACCTAAATAGTTTTCGGGGAGAACCAGCTATTTCCGGATTTGTTTAGCCTTTCACCCCTATCCACAGCTCATCCCCTAATTTTTCAACATTAGTGGGTTCGGACCTCCAGTACCTGTTACGGCACCTTCATCCTGGCCATGGATAGATCATCCGGTTTCGGGTCTACGCCGTGCTACTAAACGCCCTTATCAGACTCGCTTTCGCTACGCCTCCCCTATTCGGTTAAGCTCGCAACACAACGTAAGTCGCTGACCCATTATACAAAAGGTACGCAGTCACGGAACAAGTCCGCTCCCACTGTTTGTATGCATGCGGTTTCAGGATCTATTTCACTCCCTCCCGGGGTTCTTTTCGCCTTTCCCTCACGGTACTAGTTCACTATCGGTCGATCACGAGTATTTAGCCTTGGAGGATGGTCCCCCCATGTTCAGACAAGGTTTCACGTGCCCCGCCCTACTTTTCGCTAACTTAGTACCACGGATTCGTTTTCATATACGGGGCTATCACCCACTACGGCCGGACTTTCCATTCCGTTCTATTAACGATTCCGCTATCACTAGCAGGCTGATCCCCGTTCGCTCGCCACTACTTGGGGAATCTCGGTTGATTTATTTTCCTCCGGCTACTTAGATGTTTCAGTTCACCGGGTTCGCCTCCCATACCTATGTATTCAGTATGGGATACCTCAAAAGAGGTGGGTTTCCCCCATTCGGATATCGGGGGATCAAAGCTTCATTGCCAGCTCCCCCCCGCTTTTCGCAGGCTTGCACGTCCTTCATCGCCTGTGATCGCCAAGGCATCCACCACATGCACTTAGTCGCTTGATCCTATAACCTTGTGCTCTCTCGCGAGAGCGGCTACAGGCAAACTCATTTTGTTCATGATTGTTACACTCCCAGTGTAACAATCGATGCAATCACAACGCATCACCCATGCCTCATCAGCATGAGTGACACAACCTTCTTCCAAATTTTTAAAGAGCGTAACCTTTGATTCCTCAAAAGCTAAAGATAAACAAGTCTGCTTATCTTTAGGTTTTGGTGGAGGATAACGGGATCGAACCGTTGACCCCCTGCTTGCAAAGCAGGTGCTCTCCCAGCTGAGCTAATCCCCCTCTAAACGCGCCATGCTGCGTTGCTCAACTTCTTGCATAGCGATGCTATGTGGCGAAGTTTCGCGCCTTGCCTGACTCGTTTATCTGATAAGACGTTGGTGGGTCTGGTTGGAATCGAACCAACGACCCCGCCTTATCAAGACGATGCTCTAACCGACTGAGCTACAGACCCTCGTCTGTACGCTACTATTGAACAACCGATAGGTTGTGGGTGCCAGGATGCTTTCTCTAGAAAGGAGGTGATCCAGCCGCAGGTTCCCCTACGGCTACCTTGTTACGACTTCACCCCAGTCACGAACCCCGCCGTGGTAAGCGCCCTCCTTGCGGTTAGGCTACCTACTTCTGGCGGAACCCGCTCCCATGGTGTGACGGGCGGTGTGTACAAGACCCGGGAACGTATTCACCGTGACATGCTGATCCACGATTACTAGCGATTCCGACTTCACGCAGGCGAGTTGCAGCCTGCGATCCGGACTACGATCGGCTTTATGGGATTAGCTCCCCCTCGCGGGTTGGCAACCCTTTGTACCGACCATTGTATGACGTGTGAAGCCCTACCCATAAGGGCCATGAGGACTTGACGTCATCCCCACCTTCCTCCGGTTTGTCACCGGCAGTCTCGTTAAAGTGCCCAACTAAATGATGGCAATTAACGACAAGGGTTGCGCTCGTTGCGGGACTTAACCCAACATCTCACGACACGAGCTGACGACAGCCATGCAGCACCTGTGTTCCAGTTCTCTTTCGAGCACATCCAAATCTCTTCGGACTCCTGGACATGTCAAGGGTAGGTAAGGTTTTTCGCGTTGCATCGAATTAATCCACATCATCCACCGCTTGTGCGGGTCCCCGTCAATTCCTTTGAGTTTTAACCTTGCGGCCGTACTCCCCAGGCGGTCAACTTCTCGCGTTAGCTACGGTACTAAAGGTTTTACCCTCCCAACACCTAGTTGACATCGTTTAGGGGCGTGGACTACCAGGGTATCTAATCCTGTTTGCTACCCACGCTTTCGTGCATGAGCGTCAGTATCGACCCAGGGGGCTGCCTTCGCCATTGGTGTTCCTCCACATCTCTACGCATTTCACTGCTACACGTGGAATTCCACCCCCCTCTGCCGTACTCTAGTGAGACAGTCACAAACGCAGTTCCCAGGTTGAGCCCGGGGATTTCACGCCTGTCTTATCAAACCGCCTGCGCACGCTTTACGCCCAGTAATTCCGATTAACGCTCGCACCTACGTATTACCGCGGCTGCTGGCACGTAGTTAGCCGGTGCTTCTTATTCCGGTACCATCATCCACACCAGGTATTAACTGATGCGATTTTTTCCCGGCCGAAAGAGCTTTTACAACCCGAAGGCCTTCTTCACTCACGCGGCATGGCTGGATCAGGGTTGCCCCCATTGTCCAAAATTCCCACTGCTGCCTCCCGTAGGAGTCTGGACCGTGTCTCAGTTCCAGTGTGGCGGATCATCCTCTCAGACCCGCTACAGATCGTCGCCTTGGTGAGCCTTTACCTCACCAACTAGCTAATCTGATATCGGCCGCTCAATCAGCGCAAGGTCTTGCGATCCCTGCTTTCCTGCTCACAGAATATGCGGTATTAGCGTAACTTTCGCTACGTTATCCCCACTGAATGGTACGTTCCGATACATTACTCACCCGTTCGCCACTCGTCAGCGGAGCAAGCTCCCTGTTACCGTTCGACTTGCATGTGTAAGGCATGCCGCCAGCGTTCAATCTGAGCCAGGATCAAACTCTTCAGTTCAATCCAAAAAATTACAATTCACTGACAGTAATTCTCATTACTTCGATGTATCTCACATCCGTGTGATTGCCTTAATACTTTTGCAACTTGCGTCGCTTCGCATCAAGGCACCCACACCTATCGGTTGTCCAAATTTTTAAAGAGCAGTTATCGCGCGACATATTTGTCTGCAGCGGAGATTAAAACGCCGTCTATTTATTAATAGACGGCGTCTAATTAGGAGCCTGGCGATGACCTACTTTCTCACACGTAGTATGCAATATCATCGGCGCGGTTTCGTTTCACGGTCCTGTTCGAGAAGGGAAGGGGTGGGTCCGAAACGCTATGGTCGCCAAGCGTAACTGGTAGCCTGAACGTATTGGTTCAGGCTTTGTAAAGAAGGTTGTTTTGTTGTGATTGTAATGAGTTGCTTGTAGTGTTGTACAAGGTTATAGGATCAGCCATACGGGCAATTAGTATCAGTTAGCTTAACGCATTACTGCGCTTCCACACCTGACCTATCAACGTCGTGGTCTTCGACGACCCTTTAAGGAGTTCAAGACTCCGGGAAATCTTATCTTAAGGCGAGTTTCACGCTTAGATGCTTTCAGCGTTTATCTCTTCCGAACATAGCTACCCGGCGATACGACTGGCGTCATAACCGGTAGACCAGAGGTTCGTCCACTCCGGTCCTCTCGTACTGGAGCAGCCCCTTCAAATTTCCAGCGCCCACGGCAGATAGGGACCAAACTGTCTCACGACGTTTTAAACCCAGCTCACGTACCTCTTTAAATGGCGAACAGCCATACCCTTGGGACCGGCTACAGCCCCAGGATGAGATGAGCCGACATCGAGGTGCCAAACACCGCCGTCGATATGAACTCTGGGGGGTATCAGCCTGTTATCCCCAGAGTACCTTTTATCCGTTGAGCGATGGCCCTTCCATACAGAACCACCGGATCACTACGACCTACTTTTCGTACCTGCTCGACTTGTGGGTCTCGCAGTCAAGCACGCTTTTGCCATTGCACTTTATGGGCGATGTCCGACCGCCCTAAGCGTACCTTCGTACTCCTCCGTTACCTTTTGGGAGGAGACCGCCCCAGTCAAACTGCCTACCATGCACGGTCCCCGGCCAGGATTCACTGGCCTAGGTTAGAACCTCAAACAAATCAGGGTGGTATTTCAAGGACGACTCACCAAGACTAGCGTCTCAGTTTCACAGTCTCCCACCCATCCTACAGACCGGTTCAAAGTCCAATGCAAAGCTACAGTAAAGGTTCATGGGGTCTTTCCGTCTTGCGGGGAGATGCATCTTCAAACATTTCAACTTCGCTGAGTCTCAGGAGGAGACAGTGTACCATCGTTACGCCATTCGTGCAGGTCGGAACTTACCCGACAAGGAATTTCGCTACCTTAGGACCGTTATAGTTACGGCCGCCGTTTACCGGGGCTTCGATCAAGAGCTTGCACCCCATCAATTAACCTTCCGGCACCGGGCAGGCGTCACACCCTATACGTCCACTTTCGTGTTTGCAGAGTGCTGTGTTTTTATTAAACAGTCGCAGCCACCATTTCACTGCAACCCCATCGGGCTTTCGGCGCGAGGCCTTATACCTACCGGGGCACACCTTCTCCCGAAGTTACGGTGTTAATTTGCCGAGTTCCTTCTCCTGAGTTCTCTCAAGCGCCTTAGGATTCTCACCCTACCCACCTGTGTCGGTTTGCAGTACGGTCAATTCTAGACTGAAGCTTAGTGGGCTTTCTGGAAGCTTGGTATCAATCACTTCAGTGCCGTAGCACTCGTTATCACGCCTCAGCTAATGCCCCGGATTTGCCTAAGGGCACGCCTACACGCTTGAACCACCTATTCCAACAGATGGCTGACCTAACCTTCTCCGTCCCCACATCGCATCTAGAATCGGTACAGGAATATTGACCTGTTTCCCATCGACTACGCTTTTCAGCCTCGCCTTAGGGGCCGACTCACCTACGCTGATGAACGTTGCGTAGGAAACCTTGGCTTTCGGCGAGGAGCTTTTCCCTCCCTTTATCGCTACTCATGTCAGCATTCGCACTTGATATCTCCAGCATCCTTGACAAGACACCTTCACAGACCTACAGAACGCTCCCCTACCATATCCTTACGGATATCCGCAGCTTCGGTCACAGTTTGAGCCCCCGTTACATCTTCCGCGCAGGACGACTCGACTAGTGAGCTATTACGCTTTCTTTAAAGGATGGCTGCTTCTAAGCCAACCTCCTAGCTGTCTATGCCTCCCACTTCGTTTCCCACTTAACTGTGTCTTGGGACCTTAGCTGGCGGTCTGGGTTGTTTCCCTCTTGACAATGGACGTTAGCACCCACTGTCTGTCTCCCATGCTCGCACTTTGCGGTATTCAGAGTTTGCCATGGTTTGGTAAGTCGCGATGACCCCCTAGCCATAACAGTGCTTTACCCCGCAAGTGATACATGAGGCACTACCTAAATAGTTTTCGGGGAGAACCAGCTATTTCCGGATTTGTTTAGCCTTTCACCCTATCCACAGCTCATCCCCTAATTTTTCAACATTAGTGGGTTCGGACCTCCAGTACCTGTTACGGCACCTTCATCCTACCATGGATAGATCATCCGGTTTCGGGTCGCCGTGCTACTAAACGCCCTTATCAGACTCGCTTTCGCTACGCCTCCCCTATTCGGTTAAGCTCGCAACACAACGTAAGTCGCTGACCCATTATACAAAGGTACGCAGTCACGGGAACAAGTCCGCTCCACTGTTTGTATGCATGCGGTTTCAGGATTCTTTTCACTCCCCTCCCGGGGTTCTTTTCGCCTTTCCCTCACGGTACTAGTTCACTATCGGTCGATCACGAGTATTTAGCCTTGGAGGATGGTCCCCCATGTTCAGACAAGGTTTCACGTGCCCCCGCCCTACTTTTCGCTAACTTAGTACCACGGATTCGTTTTCTATATACGGGGCTATCACCCACTACGGCCGGACTTTCCATTCCGTTCTATTAACGATTCCGCTATCACTAGCAGGCTGATCCCCGTTCGCTCGCCACTACTTGGGGAATCTCGGTTG
>JADJMS010000013.1 GCA_016709495.1 Candidatus Dechloromonas phosphorivorans
GGCGGTGTCGGATACCACCAGGTACCGTAAACCACGGAGGGATTATAGGTCGGCACGTAGACAACTTCCGGCTTCGGCGATTCGACCACATAGATCGTCTGGCTACCCTGAGTTTCCGTCTTGACCACCTGTTGTTCGGTGGTCTTCAGATTGCCCGTGGCATCCGCTTTGGCACGCAACATCTGGACCGTATCCATGACGTCACCCTGCTGAGCGAGGAATGCATCGCCCAGCTTTTGCGTCCAGTCGAGTTTGTCATTCATCTGCGCCAACACCTGGGGCACCGAAGTCAGTGACTTGACTGAAGGATCCCAGGATTGTTTGGCCATCGCATCCTCAAGCGCCTTGCCGGTCACTTTCGGATTGGCCTTGACCCAGCGTGCCGCCTCAACCACTTCAAGCGGATAAGTCGCAGCCATCAAAATCCCCAGAGCCAGCAACGCATCAGGATAAAGCGCAATCGGCGCCATCAACTGATCGAGTTCTTGCTGGGAAAATGTTTTAGTCGCCGGCGCCACCGCGTCGGTCATGGGTGGCATAGCGCCCGTTTGACTTTGCTGCGCGAGGGCTGGAGTCAGCGCCAGCAGCATGGCCGCCAGTAATGAACCGGGGCGAAAATGCTTTGCATTCATAGGGCATCCTTGAGTCAGAAAAAACTCACCCGCCAGACAAAAGAATGGCGGGTGCGCAGCAAATCATTTCAAAACACAATCAAAAGCTTATTTGGCTTTCTTGTCGTACCGCCCGTAACCACCAGGGCAACCGCTTCAATGTAGGTCGCTTCAACCTGATTGCCAACCTTCACATCCTTGAGCATGGCCGGATCCTTGACCGCGACTTCAACCGTACTTTTGGCACCGCGCAAAGTCACGGTCTGCGCCTTCGGATTAACCGCAACCACATTGGCCACCACACGAACGGTTTTTTTCGATCAGCTTGGCTGGCTTTTCGCCCGGCTTGGCGGCAACCTTGTTTTCAGACTCAACACGCTCACGAATGCCGTTGTTCTCTACAGCTTTCAACTCAACGACCAAGGCCTGAACGTAAGTCAGCGTGACCAGATCACCGATACGGATCTGATCAAAATTCTTCACTTCCTCACCCGCCGGAATAACCATCTGATTGCCCTGCGGGCCGACCAGGGTCACTTCGCGAGTCTTCTTGTTAATAGACTTGACCTTGCACCGGCTGAATCGCATCGGCTTCGCCCATTTTGCCTGGTGCCTGGCTGGTTACAACAGCAGCCTGCGGTGCGCTCTGCGCAAAAGCGGCGAGCGGGGCAGCAAAGATGCCAGCAGCGAGCAGCAGGGTGATTTTGTTGATTTTCATGTTTTGCCTTTTTCAGGCGGTGAGGGGAATGGTCATATTACTCAATTACCATGAAAAGGCGAGAACCTGCGACATTCACCGTGTAAGTATCAGGTTAAGATTAGTAATATTCGTTTACATCTGCCTTGCTGGAGTTCGTCATGCCTCACCTGAAAATTCTCGCACCGCTTGTCATTGCAACCATCCTGGCGGCTTGTGGCGAAGAAAAAACCGTCACCGCCAAAGGTCCGAGCGAGGTCACGGCAATCCAGGTAAAAGTTCAGGAAACCCCGGTCACTTTTGAGTACACGGCACAAACCGAAAGCTCGCAACTGGTCGATATCCGCACACGGGTTTCCGGCTTCCTCGACAAGCGCGTCTACAAGGAAGGCAGCCTGGTGCGCAGCGGGCAAACGCTGTTCCAGATCGACCGCAAGCCCTTTGAGGCACAACTTGCTGCGGCAAAAGGAGAACTATCA
This sequence comes from Candidatus Dechloromonas phosphorivorans, assembly GCA_016709495.1. GTDB lineage: Bacteria > Pseudomonadota > Gammaproteobacteria > Burkholderiales > Rhodocyclaceae > Azonexus > Azonexus defluvii. Next base: position 1,788 of record JADJMS010000013.1, read on the forward strand.
GCCCAGCAGGCACGTCTTTCCGTTGCGCAGGCAACGTTGGCCCGTGTCAAACCGCTGGTTGAGCAGAATGCTCTATCCAAGAAGGATCTCGATGATTCAATCGGCAACGAGCAAACTGCCAAGGCCGCCGTCGAGGTTGCTCGCGCCAATGTCATGACCGCCGAACTCAACCTTGGCTACACAACCATCAAAAGCCCGCTCAACGGCCTCGCCAGCTTTGCCAAAATTCAGGATGGCAGCTATCTCAATGCCAATAGCCAGGACGCCTTGCTGACCACGGTGGCGGCGCTGAGCCCAATGCGCGTTGTTTTCTCGGTGTCGGAGAATGCTTTGCTCAAATATCGGGACAACATTGCCAAAGGTTTCCTGAAAGCACCCGAAAAGGAAAATTACACCATTGAAGTGGTGCTGGCTGATGGTTCGGTCTACCCGGAAAAAGGCCGCCTGACCTTTGCCGACACCTCTTACTCGCAAGGCACCGGCACCATTCTGCTGCGCGCCGAAGTAGATAACGCCCAAGGCACGTTGATGCCAGGTCAATTTGTCCGCGCCCGCATGACCGGCGCGACCTACCCCAATGGAATTCTGGTGCCGCAAAAAGCCGTTCAGCAAAGCGGCCAGGGTTACTTTGTCTGGGTCATCGACAAGGAGAGCAAGGCGCAAACCCGCCCTATCGAAGTCGGTAACTGGATGGAGGACAAATGGCTGGTGCTGGGTGGCCTGCATGCTGGCGAAACCGTGATTACCGATGGCTTCATGCGCCTCGCCCCCGGCGCACCAGTGAAATTACAGCGCCAGGAGGCTCCTGCTCCGCGCGAGCCCGGCTGGGGCCCCAGCCGGGCAAGCGGAGCCCCATGTTCTCGCATTTCTTTTTGACCGGCCGATCTTCGCGGCGGTCATCTCGATCATCATTTCCATCGCCGGCGGTGTGGCAATGATGGCCTTGCCGATCGCCCAATTCCCCGACATCACCCCGCCCCAGGTGACGGTCAGCGCCAATTATCCTGGTGCCGATGCCAGCACCGTTGCCCAGAATATCGGCGCCCCGATCGAGAATCAGGTAAATGGTGCCGACAACATGATCTACATGTCAAATGACCAGCTCAACGACCGGCAATTACAGCCTCAACGTCTATTTCAACATTGGCACCGACGTCAATCTGGCGCAGGTGGATGTCCAGAATCGCGTCAATGCCGCCCTGCCACTTTTGCCGCAGGCTGTGTCGCAGCAAGGCGTGCTGGTCCAGAAAAAGAGCGCCTCTTTCCTGATGCTGATTGCGCTCTATTCGGAAGATGGACGTTACGACGACGACTTTGTCTCCAATTACGCCAATATCAACGTGCTTGATGCCATCAAGCGCCTGCCCGGCGCCAATCAGGCGGCCATTTTTGGCGTCGTTGATTCGGCCATGCGCATCTGGCTCTCGCCTGACCGCATGGCCTCACTAAGCATTACGGCATCCGATATATCGAATGCCGTCTCGCAGCAAAATAATCAATTCGCGGTGGGCCGCATTGGCCAATCGCCGACGCCGGAGGCAGTGCAGCAAACCTTCCCGGTGACCACCAGCGGGCGCATGACCGACCCCAAGCAATTCGAAAACATCATCCTGCGCACCGATGCAAAAGGTACGTCAATTGTCCGCCTCAAGGACGTGGCGCGCGCCGACCTCGGACGCAGGATTGTTCGCTGCGCAATGCTTATGACGGCAAGAAGGCAACGATGATCGCCATCTATCAACAGCCGGGCGCCAATGCACTGGATGTCTCCAAGCAGGTTAACGCGACGATGCAGACACTGGCCCAGAGTTTTCCGGCCGGCATCAAATACGAAGTGGCGCTCGATACAACACGCTTCGTCCAAGCGTCGATCAACGAAGTGGTGCATACCTTCTTCGAGGCCGTCGTGCTGGTCGTCTTCGTGGTTTTCCTCTTCCTGCAAAGCTTGCGCCTGACGATCATCCCGACCATCGCCGTACCGGTTTCCATGTTCGGCACCTTCATCGGCATGCTGCTGCTCGGCTATTCGATCAATATGCTGACCTTGTTCGGGATGATTCTCGCCATCGGCATCGTCGTTGATGACGCCATCGTCGTGATCGAAAACACCGAACGCAATATGACCGAATTCGGGCTTTCGCCCAAGGAAGCTGCCAAGCGGGCGATGACCGAAGTCAGCGGGCCGGTGATCGCCATCGTCCTGGTGCTTTGTGCGGTATTCATTCCGGTCGCCTTCCTGAGCGGCATGACCGGCCTGCTCTACAAGCAGTTTGCCGTCACCGTCGCCATCTCGGTGGTTTTCTCCGGCATCGTCGCGCTAACCCTCTCGCCGGCGCTGGCTGCTTTGCTTTTGAAACCCCATCACGGTGAAAAGCACGGTTTCTTCAAGGCATTCGACGCCGGCTTTGAAAAAGTCACCAATGGCTACGTCAAAGGCGTCGTGCGCTTTATTGCCAGTCCGAAAATCCCCTTGCTCACCTTCCTGGCCCTCTGCTTTGGCGGCGTCATGCTGTTCAAGATTGTGCCTTCGGCTTTTGTGCCGCAGGAAGATCAGGGCTACATCTTCGTCCCGTACTTCCTGCCCGATGCGGCCAGCCTGGATCGTACTGGCGCGGTCGGCGCGCGGGCAGCCGAGTTCATGCAGAAGCACCCGGCAGTGGCCAACGTCACCCAAAGATCAATGGTTATTCGCTGATCGATGGGCAGTACAAAACCAGCGCAGGGGTGCTATTTGTTTCACTGAAGGATTTCGAAGAACGTAAAGATCCAGCTTTGCGCGCCCCGGCGCTGATCAAGGCGGCGGGCGCAAATTACAGCCAGATTCAGGAAGGCGTCGCGCTACCGATCAACCCGCCCTCCATCCCCGGCCTCGGCGTCACCTCCGGGTTTGAAATGTGGCTGCAGCAAAAGGGCAGCGGCAATTACGGTCAACTGGTCGATACGATGCGAAAAATCATCGTCAAGGCCAAGGAACGGCCAGAGTTGCGTGGTGTTGCGGCTACCGCCAGCGCCAATAGTCGGCAACTGCTGGTCGATGTCGATCGTGACAAGGCAGAAGTACTGGGCGTACCGGTGCAGGATATCTACAACAGCCTGCAAACCCTGTTTGGCTCGATGTATGTCAGCCAGTTCCCCAAGGACTCCCGCCTCTGGCAGGTCATTCTGCAGGCCGAGCCGGGCTTCCGTCTTAAGCCGGAGGACATTCAGCATATCTACGTGCGCACCCATGAAGGCAAGATGGTGCCGCTCTCGGCTGTGGTTCAGTGGCGTCATCCTCGCTGTGCCTTTTGCGCTGGTTGGCGCGCTAATCGCCATTTTCCTGCGCGGGATTCCCAATGACGTGTATTTCCAGATCGGCCTGATCACATTGATCGCCCTGGCCGCCAAAAACGCCATTCTGATCTTCGAATTTGCCGTCATGTTGCGTGACGAAGGCAAATCCTTCGCCGAAGCAGCCACCGAATCGGCACGCTTGCGCCTAAGACCCATCGCCATGACCTCATTTGCCTTCATTCTCGGCGTTGTACCACTCGCCATCGCCTCCGGCGCCTCGGCCAACAGCCGCCACTCCATCGGCACCGGCGTCATTGGCGGCATGCTCGGCGCAACGGTCATCGCAGTGTTCTTCATTCCGATGTTCTTTGTGCTGCTCGGCAAATTCTCTGAACGCTTCAGCAACAAGCAGGAGGACAAGGCATGAAACATTTGGCCCTTTCCTCTCTCATCGTTTTGCTGCTTGCCGCTTGCGCGGTCGGCCCGGACTATGAACGGCCAGCGCTCACCAAGCCCGAAGGCTGGCGTAGCGGCAGCGCCTTGCCTGCCAGCGAAAAAGCCGGAAGAACTGGCCAACCTTGCTTGGTGGAAACAACTGGAGGATCCGGTACTTGATGCACTGGTTGCCGAAGCGCTTGCCAATAATCGCGATCTCAAAATCGCCGCTGCCCGTGTCGATGAAGCGGCTGGCGTGCTCGGCACTACCCGCGCCCAACTCTTCCCGCAATTCGGCGCCAATCTGGGCGCCAGCCGGGCGCAAGCCAGCAACGCCGGGATCACACCGATACCTGTTACGGTCGACCGCGTAAACAACCAATATTCTGCAGCGCTCAATGTTGGCTGGGAAATTGATCTCTTTGGTCGCATTCGTCGGGCCAGCGAAGCCAGCCGCGCCGACCTGCTGGCCAGTGAAGAAAGCCGGCGCGGTATCGCGCTTTCTCTCGCCGCGACCGTCGCCAATAGTTACATCAGCCTGCGCGATCTCGATAACGAATTGGAAATCGCCCGCCAAACGCTCAAGACACGCGAGGAAAGCTTACGGATTTTCGATCTGCGCTACAAAGGCGGCGTAGTTTCTGAAATGGAAGTGGCTCAGGTACGCTCCGAGATGGAAACGGCACGCATCGCCGTCACCAATCTGGAGCTATCGGTAGCACAACAGGAAAACGCCCTGTCCACCGTGCTCGGCCGCTTGCCGGGACCAATTACGCGCGGCAAGACACTGGCAAGCATGGGCATGCCGCTACCGCCAGTCAGTCTGCCCTCCAGCATTCTGGAACGCCGCCCTGACATTCGCCTGAGCGAACAAAACCTGATCAGCAACAACGCCCGGATTGGTGTCGCCAAGGCGGCGTATTTTCCGACCGTTTCGCTGACTGGCCTGCTTGGTTCAAGCAGTGTTGCGTTTTCCAACCTGTTCACCGGCCCGGCCAAAGTCTGGTCTTACGGTGCCGATCTGACGATGCCCATTTTCACTGCCGGCGCCATTGCCGGCCAGGTCAAATCAGCTGAAGCCCGTCAGGTGCAGGCGCTGGAGCAATACAGAAAATCGGTCGAAACAGCATTCCGCGAAGTTGATGATGCGCTGATTGGTGGCACCAAATCGCGCGAAGCAGTGGACAGCCGAATTCGCCAGGTGGAAGCATTAACCATCTATGCACGCAGCGCTCGCCTGCGCTACGAAGGTGGCTACTCATCCTTCCTCGAAGTACTCGATGCCGAGCGCAGCCTGTTCCAGGCGCAGATTTACGAATCGCAGGCGCGTGGCCAGGCTTTGATTGCGGTTACAACACTCTATAAAGTGTTGGGTGGTGGCTGGCAGGCGGCAAGTGAATAAGTTGCGCCATCTATATTAGCGGATTATTATTCACAGCTTAAAGCAACCATAAATCTAAGGAACAACAGCATGTACAAAACACTGGTCGACAACTCGCCACTAATTAAAGTGAATACCAGCAAGTTTGAGGCGCACTACGCCGTGAACGGCTCCTTGATGAACCCGCTGGAAGCCTTTTACGCCTCACTTGCCGCTTGCGCTGCCGTCTTTGCCAAAAAAACCTGCAAAAGCCTGGGCATTCCGGCCGAAGGTATCGACATCAACTGCACACCCTACGCCGGCCCCGGTGGCCCGCTGACATTGGCCAAATTCAAGACGGAGGTTAGATTCCCGGCGCATTTCACGGCTGAGCAAAAGGCCGAAATCCTCGACAGCATTGCCCAGTGCGCAGTCAAGGAAGTGGTTAAAGATGGCCCAAATATTGAGTTTCTGGTCAGCGAAGTTTAATCACAACGCGACCAAGCAAAAGGCCCACCGATTTGGTGGGCCTTTCCTGTTTACGGCCAGAAAAATCAGGCCTCTGCGATACCTTCCAGCATCTTTTGCAATTCGCCAGCCTGATACATCTCCTTGACGATATCGCAACCGCCGATAAATTCGCCCTTGATGTAAAGCTGGGGAATCGTCGGCCAGTTGGCGTATTCCTTGACGCCATTACGGATTTCTTCATCGGCCAACACGTTAACCGTAACCGGGTTATTGACGCCGCAGAGCTTCAGCACCTGAACCACGGTAGCGGAAAAGCCGCATTGCGGAAAACGGGCGTCGCCCTTCATGTAAAGGACAACCGGGTTAGTGGTCACGGTTTCGTGAATGCGTTTCTGTACATCAGACATAGTGGCTCCAGATTAAAGATAAGCACCGCTGACACGGTCTATGCCGGCCAGATCGGGATGAGTGAACGCCGCTTTGAACCCGGCGGCGGTTAATAAGTTCCTGCTGGCTTCCCCCTGGTCGTAGCCGTGCTCAAATAGCAGCCAGCCACCGGGTTGCAAATGTTCGGCGGCGTGAGCGACGATATGGCGGATACAGGCCAGCCCGTCGCCATTTGGCACTTGGTCAGTCAACGCCAGACGCGGCTCGAAGGGCAATCCATTCAATGCCAGATGCGGGTCGCCTTCAGCCACGTAAGGCGGATTGGAAACGATCAGATCAAACCACTCGCCAGCCACTGGCGCAAACCAGTCACCCTCGCGGCAATCCACTTTGGCAGCCAGACGACCGGCGTTATTGCGTGCAAAAAAAATCGCGTCTTTTGAGACGTCGACCGTAACAATCTGCACCGCAGGGCATTCCAGCGCCAGCGAGATGGCAATGATGCCCGATCCGGTTCCCAATTCGAGCACTTTCGGATTTGCTATATCGCGCAGCTTTTCCAGCGCCAGATCAATCAGCACCTCGGTTTCCGGGCGCGGAATCAGCACCGCTGGTGATACCTGAAACACTCGCCCGCGAAATTCGGCCTCGCCCACCAGATAAGCCAGGGGTTCCCCCGCTGCCCGTCGAGCAACCCATTCAGAAAACTGCGCGTAAGCCGGCGCAATCACAGTCGTTTCGGGCCGTGCCAGCAAATCCGTATGCGAACAACCGGTCGCGTATTGCAGCAGCAAACGGGCATCGAGCCGGTCGATTTGCTGCTTGGCTACGGTCAACGCCTCAAACAGCGTCATTTTTTAGTTTTGCTCTGCCAGTTCGGCCAGCAAATCGGCCTGATGCTCGGAGGCCAGCGCACCGAGCAATTCGTCCATATCACCATCGAGAATCGCCGCAATTTTGTACAGCGTCAGGTTGATGCGGTGATCGGTGATCCGACCCTGCGGGAAATTGTAGGTGCGGATGCGCTCGGAACGGTCACCGGAGCCGATCAACGATTTGCGCGTGCTCGAAATATGCGCCTGCTGCGCGCGTACCTGAACGTCCTTGATTCGTGCCGCCAGCACCTTCATGGCGGAAGCCTTGTTGGCGTGCTGCGAACGGCCATCCTGACATTCGGCCACAATCCCGGTCGGCAGGTGAGTAACACGCACGGCAGAGTCGGTTTTGTTGATGTGCTGCCCGCCAGCGCCGGATGCCCGATAAGTGTCGATACGCAGGTCAGCCGGGTTGAGGTTCACATCTTCGACTTCATCAACCTCCGGCATGATCGCCACGGTACACGCCGTGGTGTGGATACGGCCCTGGGTTTCGGTTTCCGGCACGCGCTGCACGCGATGGCCGCCCGATTCAAACTTGAGCCGCGAGTAGGCGCCATTGCCGGCAATCCGGCAGATGATTTCGCGATAGCCACCGAGTTCGGATTCACTGGCCGACATCACCTCAACCTGCCAGCGCTGACGTTCGGCAAAACGCGAATACATGCGAAAAATGTCGCCGGCGAACAACGCTGATTCATCGCCGCCCGTACCAGCGCGAATTTCGAGAATGACGCTGCGCTCATCGTTGGGGTCTTTTGGCAGCAACAGTTTTTGCAGATCGATTTCGAGTTGCGGCAAACGGGCCTTGACCGCCGAGATTTCCTCTTCGGCAAACTCGCGCATTTCCGGATCACTACGCATCGCTTCAGCTTCTGCCAGATCATTTTCCGCCTGACGGAAAGCGTGAAACTGGACGATCACCGGCTCAATCTCGGCACGTTCGCGGGAGAGTTTGCGGAACTGATCCATGTCATTGGCCGTGCTGGGCGCTGACAACATGCGGTCAATTTCATCAAGGCGGTCGACCAGCAAGTCGAGTTTTGGCGGATGGATGGCTTCATGGAAATTTCAAAATGCGCGCGATATAGCAGCCCTGTGGGCAGCTATTCGCCGGAATGGAGATGGAATAGGCGCGCGGCAGCAGCTTGCAGTTCGGCACGCTCGTTGCCTTCGGCCAGATTGAGCGCCTGGGTCGGCGCGTGCAGCAATTTGTTGGTCAGGCGCTGCGACAGGTGTTCAAGCACCTTGTCGGCTGGCTCACCTTTGGCCAGCAACTTCATGGCGTGTTCAATTTCGTGGCGACGCATACGCTCAGCCGAATCACGCAGCGAGCGAATCACCGGAACCGTATCGCGCGCCTGCAACCAGCCAATGAAATCCTGCACGCGCGTGGCAATAATCACTTCGGCATCAACCACCGCCGCCTGGCGCGACTCCTGGCCACTTTCAACCACTTGCGCCAGATCATCAACGGTGTAGAGGAAGACATCATCCAGCTCGCCAATTTCCTCTTCAATATCACGCGGCACGGCCAGGTCGACCATGAATATTGGTCGGTGACGACGCGCCTTGACTGCCCTTTCCACCATCCCCAACCCGATAATCGGCAGCGGGCTGGCGGTGCAGGAAACCACAATGTCGTGATGTGCCAGATGCTCGCCAACTTCTTCGAGGCGGATCGCCGTACCGTTGTAACGTTCAGCCAGCGCACGGCCTCGCTCCACCGTGCGATTGGCGATAGTGACCTGCTTCGGCTGTTTGGCGCAGAAATGGGCAGCACACAGTTCGATCATCTCGCCCGCACCAATGAACAGAATTCGCTGCTCGCCGACCGATTCAAAAATCCGCTCAGCCAGATGCACGCCGGCCGCTGCCATCGAAACAATATTGGCGCCAATCGCCGTCGTGCTGCGCACCTCCTTGGCGACCGAAAACGAGCGCTGAAAGAGCTTGTGCAACTGCGTACCAAGTGTGCCACTCTCCTCGGCAACGCGCACGGCATCCTTCATCTGCCCGAGAATCTGCGGCTCACCAATGACCATCGAATCGAGTCCACTGGCAACGCGGAATGCATGGCGAATCGCTTCAGGCTGATCATGTACATAGATGTAAGGCGAAATCTCGCCCCGCTCAACCTGGTGATACTGGGCCAGCCAGTCAATGACAACTTCTGGCGTTTCAGCCGAACAATATATCTCGGTGCGATTGCAGGTGGACAGAATCGCCACCTCCTTGACCGGCTGATTACGGGTCAAATCACCCAGCGCCTGATGCAATTTTTCGGCATGGAACGCCACCCGCTCGCGAATGGCGAGCGGAGCGGAGTGATGGTTGATGCCGAGGGTAAATATCACCGGATTAGGGACAAAGTCTGCGCAAAATAGCCGCGGATTATAGCATTCACCCTTCAACCGCCCCGCCCGTCAATACAACGATGACAAGAGGAAGCGTTCAGCCGCGGCGGGTTTGGCTAGCATCGCGGCGTTGTGCTAAATTTGCTTCTTTGCTCCACCTACGCAAGAGGCATTCCGTGGCATTCGCTTTGAAAGCATCCTTCCTTCGCCTTGCAGCCATCTCCAGCGCCTCACTGCTGCTGATTTCGTGTGGCGGCACTCCGGCCAAAAATGCTGACGGCACGCCCGCCGAAGACACTGGCGATACCAAGACCGCATTCAAGAGCGTAGGTGCTGACATTGGTTGCGGTATTGCTTCCATTTTGAACAAGGACTGCGCCAAAGGCGCCCGCACCGGCGCCAAAGTCGCTGACAAGGTGATTTCGTGGGTTTTCCGCTCGCTGAAAATTGCCGATGGCAAAACAGTCAACAAGGAATACGAAGCCAAGAAAGCCACTGTCTCGAAGACCGACATTCAGCCGATGTCCTTTACCTCCAAGGTAGAAACCACCGACTCCGCGCCCCCGCCTCCCGTTGCACCAGCTGGTAGCACCACAACCGAAACAGCAAGCGAGCACAAGGAACAGGCACCTGCCAGCAAGCCCGTCGCAACCAGCGAAGTAAAGATTACGTCGAACACTGACCTGGTTGGCTACGGCGACAAGGTGCCGGTCGTCACCCAGAAATACGCGCTGTATGACGAGAAGAACAAGCTGGTCAGCACCCAAACCAAAGCTGGCTGCTGTGAACGGTGCCGGGCGTTACGAAACCGAAGCCAAGGTCAAGATTCCAAAAACGGCCAAGGCTAAGGGCATCAAACAATACCGCGTTGAAACCACACTGCTGGTCAACGGCAAGGAATACAAAAAGAATTCCTACAACGTTGCAATGCTTGACGATGGCGAATTGAGGCTGGCCTTCGCCTCGTTTCAGCCCACGCTCTAAAGCCCGGCTTTAGAACAAAAATGCCTGCTTCTCTTGTGTTGACCGTGGCAATTGGTCCTCGCCGAATACACGCATCTGGCGCGGCCTGAACCAGACGGTTTGCCCTGCCGCCAATTGCAAAACCTCATGCTGCTCGCGGGATAACTCAACCTCGACAATCTCGCTGTTGTGCAGCAACTCAACACGTACCAGCGGGCCTATCGGGTGCACGTGCTGAACGCTGGCCTGTAGTCCATCCGGCATCGGTTGATGCGCAATATCGATATCGTGCGGACGGACGAAGGCGGTCGCCTTTTCTATCGAATCATTGCGCTCAACCTCGGCAAAACCGCCATGCAGGCGGCTGTGGAAAACATTCACATTGCCGAGGAACTGATAAACAAAGGGGGACGCCGGGTGCGAATAGACTTCATCCGGCGAACCAATCTGCTCAATCTTGCCGTGGTTCATCACCACCACGCGATCCGCCACCTCAAGCGCCTCTTCCTGATCGTGCGTGACGAATACGCTGGAGATGTGCATGTCGTCATGCAAGCGGCGCAGCCAGCGGCGCAGTTCCTTGCGCACCTTGGTGTCGAGCGCGCCGAAAGGTTCATCGAGCAACAGGACTTTTGGCTCAACGGCCAGCGCCCGTGCCAAGGCAATCCGTTGGCGTTGGCCGCCAGACAGTTGTGACGGGTAACGATCTGCCAGCCAGTCGAGCTGCACCAGACCGAGCAACTCCATCACCCGGCGTTTTATATCTGCATCGCTGGGCCGCTCCTTGCGCGGTTTGACGCGCAGACCAAAGGCGACATTCTCAAACACCGTCATGTGGCGGAACAATGCGTAATGCTGAAAAACAAAACCGACATTGCGCTCACGCGCATGCAGATGCGTGGCCTCTTCGCCAGAAAACAGCACTTCGCCGCCATCGGCGGATTCCATCCCGGCAATGATGCGCAATAGCGTCGTCTTGCCGCAACCGGAAGGGCCGAGCAGGGCCACCAACTCACCGGTCGGGATATCAAGATTGATATTGTCGAGCGCGACAAAATTGCCGAAGCGCTTGGAGATATTTCGGATTTCGATGCTCATTACGTTTTCTCGGGAGCTAGTACGGTCGACAGCATTTCTGTCTCTTTTTTCATGCGCCATTCAACAATGGTTTTGGCAACCAAGGTGACCAGTGCCAGTAACGCCAGTATTGAAGCCGCAGCAAAGGCGCCAATGGCGTTGTATTCGTTGTAGAGAATTTCGACATGCAGCGGCAAGGTATTCGTTTCGCCGCGAATATGGCCGGAAACCACCGACACCGCGCCAAACTCGCCCATTGCCCGGGCATTGGACAAAATCACGCCGTAGAGCAGGCCCCATTTGATATTGGGCAGCGTCACGCGGCGGAACATCTGCCAGCCCGAAGCACCGAGCGACACCGCCGCCTCTTCCTCATCCTTGCCTTGTGCCTGCATCAGCGGAATCAGTTCGCGGGCAATGAAGGGGAAAGTGATGAACAAGGTCGCCAGTATCATTCCCGGTATGGCAAAAATGATCTTGATATCGTGCTCGGAGAGCCAGGCGCCGAATGTTCCCTGAGCGCCGAACAACAAAATGAAGATCAAGCCGGCAACCACCGGGCTGACCGCAAACGGCAAGTCGATCAGTGTAATCAGCAAGCTCTTGCCACGAAACTCGAACTTGGCAATCGCCCAGGCCGCCGCTACACCGAAGACGATGTTGAAAGGTAGAACCGCGAGCGCAATACCGACCGTCAGGCCAATCGCCGAGCGCGTTTCCGGCTCCTTCAGCGCCTCAAGGTGAAATCGGCACACCCTGCGCCAGCGCTTCGACAAATACCGCCAGCAGCGGCAAGCCGAGGAAGAAGAACAGAAAGCCCAAGGCCACCGTCATCAGGCCATAACGCACCCAGCGTGGCTCATCAATTGCGCGACTAGATTTCATCGCCCACCTCCGCTCGCCTTGGCTGCGGCAAGCTCCAGCGGCTCATTGTTCTTATGGCGATTCGCCGCCCACCATTGCAGCAAATTAACACTCAGCAACAAGATAAAAGACAGAGCGAGCATGACCACAGCCAAAGCCGTCGCTCCCAGCACATCATATTGTTCCAGCTTGGAAATGATCAGTAGCGGCGTGATTTCAGAAATCAGCGGCAAGTTACCGGCAATAAAGATCACCGAGCCATATTCGCCTACTGCACGCGCAAAGGCCAGTGCCGTTCCAGTCAGCAAGGCTGGAAAAATCGCCGGGAAAATCACCTTGAGAAAGGTTTGCCAGCGCGACGCTCCCAGCGAAGCAGCCGCCTCCTCAACTTCGGTTTCAATATCCTCAATCACCGGCTGCAAAGTCCGCACAACAAAAGGCAGTGTAATGAATGCCAGTGCCACGACGATGCCCCACGGCGTATAAGCCACCTTGAAACCCAATGGCTCGATATAACGCCCCAACCAGCCATTGCCCGCGTAAAGCGTGGCCAGCGTAATACCGGCAACGGCCGTCGGCAAGGCAAAAGGCAGATCGACCAAGGCATCGACAAAGCGCTTTGCCGGGAAAGGGGTAAACGCACCAGCACAAGGCGAGCAATCAGGCCAAAAAATGAGTTGATCAAGGCCGCAATCAGCGAAGCGCCAAAGGTGACGCGGAACGACGCGAGCGAACGCTCACTTAGCGCAATATCGATGATCTGTGAAAAACCAAGTTCAGACGCCTTGAGGATCATGCCGCCCAAAGGCAGCAAGATCAGCAAGGAAAGATAGACCAGCGTGTAGCCAAGCGCCAGACCAAAGCCCGGCAACACGCGATGTGTTTTTGCAGCCATTTATTTCTGGCTGTAAATCTGGTCGAAGCTGCCACCGTCCTTGAAATGGACGGTAAATGCCTTGCTCGCCCCACCAAAAACCTCGTCAACCGTAAAGGTCTTGATCGCCGGGAACTGGGCAGCGTACTTCTTCAGCAACTCTGGGTCACGCGGACGCAGGTAATTTTGCGCGCATTCTCCTGCCCCTCTTTCGACCACAGATACTCAAGATAAGCCTGAGCCTGCTTACGCGTACCTTTCTTATCGACCACCTTCTCAACCACGGCAACCGGGAACTCGGTCTGCATCGTCAGGCTGGGATAAACCACCTCAAACTCGCCCTTGCCGAATTCCTTGGCGATCATTTCCGCCTCGGACTCGAAAGTCACCAGCACATCCCCCATCTTGCGCTGCATGAAGGTCGTTGTCGCATCGCGACCGCCCGCCGCAAACAGAGGGGCGTTCTTAAGCATCTTGCCGAGGAATTCCTGCGCAGTTTTATCGTTGCCACCCGGCTGCTTGAGTGCCCAGGCCCAAGCCGACAGATAGGTGTTGCGCCCATTACCCGTATTCTTCGGGTGCGGGATGATGACCTGCACACCCGTGCCGGCCAGTTCAGACCAATCCTTGATCGCCTTAGGGTTGCCCTTGCGCACGATGAAAACCATCGTCGAGGTGTAGGGCGAGGCGTTGTTCGGGAATTTCTTCGCCCAATCCTTGGCGACCAGCCCTTTTTCCGCCAAAAACTCAATGTCGTTGGCCTGATTCATCGTTACGACATCCGCCTCCAGACCATCGGAGACCGCTCGAACCTGTTTGGTCGAGCCGCCATGCGACTGCTTTAACTCAATACTCTCACCCGCCTTCTGCTTCCAGTACTTCTGGAACATCGGGTTGTAATCCTTGTAAACGTCACGCGCAACGTCGTAAGAAACATTTAGCAATGTCGCATCGGCAAACGCACTACCTGCCACCAAGGCAACAAGCAATCCACGGAAAAGTTGGGAAGATTTTTTCACGGCACACCTCAACTGAATCAAGAGCGCCAATGTATCGGATAGCGATATAACCACAAAGACGAAAACCGAATTTATTTATTCCAAAAAAACACGCTCCAGAGTTGCGGCCCGCCCAATCACTCGCTATAATCCGCGCTCGTTTTGGCCAATTAGCTCAGTTGGTAGAGCAGCGGATTGAAAATCCGCGTGTCCGTGGTTCGATTCCGCGATTGGCCACCAATAAATTCAAGCACTTAGCCCAGTCCTCGTGACTGGGCTTTTTGTTTGCGCTTGATTGGTAGATCAGTGGTAGATATCTCCACTCGGTGCAGTCATGTGATTCCGCAGCCGTTGGCGTCCGTGTTACCGGCTTTTCATTGCCAAGGCTACCCGAATGCACCAAGTTTCAGCATCCAAAATCGCCGACTGGCAACGGCCTGCTATTAGGGAAAAGCATGCCTTGGGAGGCTGCTACCGCCCCAAGGGGGTTAGCATATCAGAGAGGGTATATGTACCCACCCCGCACACATTTTTTCTAAAAAATTAAAGCCTGCAAGGAATGCACAAAATGCATAGCTAGGCAAAACTGCTATTTTTCTTTGCTACTTGTCCTCGTAGCGGTCATTGCACGCTTTGCTACCATTTGTCATCAGGCAGAGTTCGGCCCAGTGTGTCAAAACGGGTTAATAAATCTCTGCCACCGACAAGGATTAGCGCGAATCAAGTCATGATTGGCGAAATGGCTGCCGGAATTGCACAGGAAACGACAAAAGGCCCCCTCAGGCCTTCATTGCATCCGTAGCGCCGCTGTTCCCGTTATTTTCATCACCGCTTCAGGTTGTGAGCAAGGACATGCAGCCCCATTTCTGTACCACCCGATCCAGTGTTCTGGTCCAGGAAGTGCGCGCTACCCATCCATAACTCAAGCGTACCGAATGGATGCTCGACCGTCTGGCGCCGAATACGCATGCTGTCAGGTGCCTGATCCAAACGGTTTTGCATCGTCTCAAAGCACATTCTCATGTTCCCAGCGTGTGACGCGACGCTGTTCGCCAGGCGTGCATTTCTCCTTGATGGCGCATAGCTTGCAGTTCGAACTCAGTAACGGTGCGGCTTCAAGCCTCTCTCAACAGTCGAATAACGCCAGATCAGGTTTGGTTCGCTGGGCAGCGATATTCATTCTTCTCCGGATCGTAAATGAAATCTGCCCGATCAAAGCGCCCGTCGGCTTTGGCACCTGATGTTGTCGTTTGGGAACGATGGCAACGATACCGGCTTCGTGGCATGGCAACAATCTCCTCGCCCTTGAAGTAGCCACGGTCAGCAATCACGGTAAGCTCTTCGGCTCCCATGGCAGCACGTACCAGTTTGGTAGCACTGGTCGGTTGGTCTCGGTCGCCACCAATATTCGTGACTTCATGCGCCACGATCAGATGATTTTTGCATCGACCGCAGTCTGGATGTTGTAACAACGATCCAGTACCCGGGTCTTCATTGAACGTGCATCGGGGTCAGTCAGGGAAATCTGCTTGTCGGGTGTATCGTTGAGGCGGATCTCGATTTCCTTGAGCGCTTTCATCTGCTCTTTCAATACAGCGATTTTGTCTTGCAAGCGTTCGCCACGAATTTTGGCAATGACGGGCTCTTGCCGGTCAGCCGTATCGAGATCGATCGGGTAACGATTGATGCTTGATTCGATTTCTTCCATCCGCCGTAGCAACTTGGCGCTGGTGAAGTTCGGTCACGATTGTTAACCGCCTTGAACTTGCTGCCGTCAATTGCCACCAGCGCCTCGGAGAACAAACCAAGCCGCTGGCACAACACGACAAACTGCCGGCAAACATTCCGAATTGCTTTGCCATTATCTTTTGCGGAATCGGGCAATCGTTTTGAAGTCAGGCATCAGCCGTCCCGTTAGCCACATCAGCTCGACGTTGCGCTGGCTCTCTTTCTCAAGGCGACGGCTGGATTGAATCCGATTCAGGTAGCCGTAAATGTATAACTTCAGAAGAATGGCCAGGTGATAACCAGGACGACCGGTAGCGGCAGGATCAACGCCATCAAAACCCAAGTGTCCAAGATTGAGTTCATCTACGAAAACATCGACTACACGTACCGGGTTGGTATCCGCAATGTAATCGTCAAGGCATTCCGGCAGAAGTGTGCTTTGGGTTCGGCTTTCGCCTTCTATGAAGCGTTTCATCTGAATGCCCCGTAATGCAATATGACATAATTATATTACAGGCGGCGTTTTGACATACTCTGGGCCACAAGCGGACGCAGGGAGGACTTTCCGCAACCGGCCGTTCGATGCGGCACCGATGGCCTTCGCGCAGGGTAGTGAATCCGCCAGGATTGACTTGCGCTGCCCTACCTCTCACTAGTGAGGGGCGGCAGCGCATCAAGCGGTGAGCGCACTCCGGCACCGCCAACTTTCAGCACATGCGTGTAAATCATCGTCGTAGAGACGTCGGAATGGCCGAGCAGATCCTGCACGGTTCGAATGTCGTAACCGCTGCGGAGCAAGGCCGTCGCGAACGAGTGGCGGAGGGTGTGCGGTGTGGCGGGCTTCGTGATGCCTGCTTGTTCTACCGCGCGTTTGAAGGCGCGCTGAAAGGTCTGGTCATACAGGTGATGGCGACGCACGACGCCGCTACGTGGGTCGGTCGAATGCGTGTGCTGCGCAAAGACCCAGAACCACGGCCAAGAATGCCCGGCGCGCGGATACTTCCGCTCAAGGGCGTCGGGAAGCGCAACGCCGCTGCGGCCCTCGGCCTGGTCCTTCAGCCACCATGCCCGGGCACGCGCCAGCTGCTCGCGCAGGCCGGGCACCAAGCTCTCGGGCAACATCAATGCCCGATCCTTGGAGCCCTTGCCCTCCCGCACGATGATCGTGCCGTGATCGAATTCCAGATCCTTGACCCGCAGTTGCAAACCCTCGCTGATCCGCATGCCCGTTCCATACAGAAGCTGGGCGAACAAACGATGCTCCCCTTCCAGAGAACCGAGGATGCGAACCACTTCATCTGGGGTCAGCACGACCGGCAAGCGCCGCGACGGCCAAGGTCTTCCGATCTCCTGAAGCCAAGGCAGATCCGCGCACAGCACCTTGCCGTAGAAGAACAGCAAGGCCGCCAATGCCTGACGATGCGTGGAGACCGAAACCTTACGCTCGTTCGCCAGCCAGGACAGGAATGCCTCGACTTCGCTGCTGCCCAAGGTTGCCGGGTGACGCACACCGTGGAAACGGATGAAGGCACGAACCCAGTGGACATACGCCTGTTCGGTTCGTAAGCTGTAATGCAAGTAGCGTATGCGCTCACGCAACTGGTCCAGAACCTTGACCGAACGCAGCGGTGGTAACGGTGCAGTGCTGGTTTTCATGGCTTGTTATGACTGTTGTTTTGTACAGTCTATGCCTCGGGCATCCAAGCAGCAAGCGCGTTACGCCGTGGGTCGATGTGTGATATTATGGAGCAGTAACGATGTTACGCAGCTGGGCAGTCGCCCGAAAACAAAGTTATGGTGCTGGGTTCAGTCAGTTTCCGCTGAAACGTTGAGGTTCAAATCACTGATCTGGCCCGGCTTCGGTAGACTCAATTGAGGCTCCAATGTCAGTGACTTCGTCGGTAATCCGGCAGGTCCAATGGCACGCATCAGCAGGCTGCAAGCTCAGGTCTGTTTACAAACAGGGAAGGTAGCGGCACAATCAGTGCTATCTTCAAGAGGGGCCAGCAATGGAAGCAATAAAGCCTTCAGTATCAATGCCTTTTTCTTTAAGTGGCCAGCATCAAGCGTATGCTCCGCTAGCGCTCCACACCCTCTCATTATTATCGTCCAGTGGCCATCCCCATAACCAAGTGCAGCAGTTCGCGCCTGGCGGCGCCGGACGCCAGCTTCGCTGTCGCCGCTGTGCACGGCGTTATGCGGCACTCATCGAAATGGAGATTGAAAATGAACAGACTAACTAAACTCATCTTATTCGGGGCGGCTCTAGCTGCGTCTGTAGCTCACGCACAAGATCCGAAAGACATCCCACAAAAATCTGGGGTAACACCTACGGATCTCATAGTACGCGGAGTGGACGGCACAGCGAATCTGGACTTCACAGTCATAGATGTGAAGTACGAGCCAGGTGGTGTCAACCGTCGCCATTTTCATCCGGCGGCGGTCACCTTCTATGTAGTTTCTGGGACACCAGTTTTCCAGCAGGAGGGCAAGGAACCCATTACCCTAAAACCCGGTGACAGCCTACTCGTTCCGGCCGGCACCACTCATTCCCATTGGAACCCTAGTAAGACTGAAGGTGTTCGATGGCTGGAATTCATCGTGGCTGAAAAAGGTAAAGGAAGATCCATCCGAAAGCCTTGAATAGAAAGTTTCGCCTCATAATCACGAAAGGAAAATGTAACCGCGACCAGCCGCCTTTGGTCGTAAGCAGAAAAGTAGAGGCCCATGAAGTACACAACCAAGTGCCGCATAACCATGCGCTGCAGCGAACCCGGCATGGGCGTCGTGGTTGCAATCGTTGCGTCCCGTGCGCCGGGTCGCTGAGCTTGGGTCGTTGAACGACAGCTTTCCCAAAAGCTCTACGGCGGTTCAGGGCACACAGGAGCCGATGCTCTCGAGTTGATCTGACACGGATTGTTAGATCGAGAACGGTGGCAACCAGTAGCGGCAATATCTTTGTGCTGACCACACCCGCTTTCGCTGCCAGCCTGTTGAACAAGTACAGCAGAAATATGGCGACCTTGGGTATTCAGTGCGGTTTCGATTTCACTCATAGTAAATGGCCGGCTTTGGCTGGCTGGTGGCAGGTTTCTAAACCACGCCAAAAACCGTTTTTCTAAAGTACAGGGCTTCGCTGATAGCGGCGTGCACGTGATATGTGCTGTGTGCGCAGTCCTTGGATATACGCACTACCCACCGGGTAACCTTGTTTATCGTTGGTGGTGGTCATCCTTGGTCAAGCCTCTGGCTACCCTGAAAAAGCCCTGAAACCCGCATGGAACAAGGGCGCGTCAAACCTGCCACCCCTGTCGCCCTTGTTTGGTTGCGTTGCCCGATGCAGTACGATTCACGCCAGCTTATAAGCGGCTTTCTTCTTCTCTTATTTTCTTTAATAAATTGAGATTGACAGGGTAGGCAGGTTTGACGCGCCCAGTATTGGAGAGGGTTTCGGCTGGCTACCCTGTTTCGTTTCGCTTGAAGGAGGCACGACAGGCTAGACATTGTTCCAACTCACTGGGTCAAGATTGAAGTAAATCTCGAAGGCGGCACGGCAAGCTGCGAGAGGGGGAAACACCCAGCAGGCTTCGCGCCGGTTGTGGATTTGTGGGCGGGTTGTCAGAAGGGCGCTGCCAAGAATCTTTGTGAGTTGAGCACCCAAACAGGTAGCGTCACCGTTTGAGTTGAAACTAGCGCGACCAATCCGGCGGGAGTAATCAACAAAATCTTGAGTGAGATTTTCTTGCTCTGTTGCGGCACCCATCCACTATCGACTTGGTGAAGGCGCTCCTGAGCAAGTTTTTCAAAAAGCCACTTGGCGACAGGTTCGAGGCTGGCAAGCTTCTGTTGTTGCAGGCCGGTTGTATTCGGCACGACGCACAGAGAAGTGACTCAGGTCGTAATTAAGGAGATCGTGCAACATCGCCTCCATAGCCCCCGTTATCCAGTTGGCCAAAGAGCGCTGAAAAATAGGGTTCATTTTTCTGCTGCTTATTCGACACCTCGAATACAGCGAAGCGGCGTTCATCGGGGCCGGCAGGAACAACCCAGCTTTCGTTACTGGTGATTATGATGTGTAGAAAATTGGGGCGGTGATTGCGTCACGGCCTTTGCCCTCAACTGTGAGTGTCGGTTCAGTGACCAGACCTTTTAGCACTCCCTCCGCTTGCTTGTCCCCAGCCCAGAATCCCTCGTCGACATTGAGCATCACGCAGTCGCGCAAGTGGCTGTTGAAGTTGCCAGTGAGGTGCTTGCCGTTGTTGATCTGCATGCCGTGCTGCCCGAAGAGACGAAGCATTGCGCGGGCAAGTGTGCCTTTGCCGGTGCCGCGCCCGCCACGAATAACGAGCGCAACCTCTCCCGCCCTGTTGGGAAACTGAATAGCGCTTGCCATCCAGCCCATGACATAGTCGAAATGCGCCGCGTTACCGTGACAGACGATGTCGGCGATGTGCTGGCGGAGAAGTGACCAGTTGCCGGGGTGTGCTTCGACGGAAAACCCGCGCCAAAGGTTGTAGTCGTTGGCCGGGGCATTTTGCCCCGGGGTGAAGGTGATACGGTCGAACGTACGGCGCTGCGGATGTCCTAGCCACGCTTGGGCTGCGGGCTTGCTGCTCCCGTTAATGGTGGTGTGCTGGTTTGCGTGCTGAAGCAGAAAAGATTCTTTATGGAATGCGACTAGGCGACGCCGCTTGAGAATTTGGTCGTCCTCTTCCCGGAAAATCCGTGCGTGCCCCCCTTCGTTCGAGACGAAATATCCGGCGTTGAATTGCCGGACATATTCGGGCACAGAGGTATCGACCCAACCATACTTTTTGGCGAGATGAAACAGGCTACCAAGAGTGATCTTGCCGGCGGCGTTCCCGCTTTGGTCGAAGCTGTTCCATGTGCTGTCTTGAGTGGCAGGATCATATTTGTCGCTGGTTTTACTCCATCCATCCCATTCTGGTCGGGCGCAGCTCCAGCCGGTGCTGTGTAAAGCCATGCCCATTTCTACCCACTCACTGTAGCTTTTGGCAGGAATAGCGGCCAGCGCACTTCGGATACGCGCAACTGCCTCGGGTGTTTCGGGCTCTTGGGTATTAGCTTGGGTGCTGCTCTGTAGCATTTTTTTGCCCGTAGCGGAGGGCAATATCGGGCCGCAGCATTCGACGTAGAGCGCATCAAGGGCGGCTTGATTGTCGGCGATGTCGTCAGGCGTGCCTTTGATTTTTTTACCAGTCAGGGCAATAAAACGCCCACTGGAATAGCCCTCAACGCCGAGGGTTTCGCTTTTGTTGAAGGATTTTGGCAGGGTGCCGCCAACAATAAAGTGCGCGCCCTCTCCTGACTGGCTTACTTCACCCCACGTATTCAGGCTGACACCCAATCGACGGGCGCGGGCTTGCTGTTCGACCGATGCCCGAATATGGTCGAAGTCGATAAAGGTGAGGTTATCTCCCTTGCAGATGACGAAGCCGAGTCCGTCGCAGGGGCGCCGGCCATATACAGGCGGAGAGCTTCCTTGAAACTGTGGTGATGTTTTGAGTCGTGGGCGTTGATTGCTTTTCCAGTTATCAGTGAGACGGGTAATTTTTTGGTTTTGCCGTTCTCGACGGGAAAACGATTAAACCCGATAAATCCAGGACGGTCTTTCAGGCGAGCTGGAAGGTTGGAATAGTCGAAACTCATATCTTTCTTCCGAACAGATCAACTGGAAGTATTTTTTCGGCAAGTAGTTCTCCATATTCAATCTCTGCTAAAAGAGGATTGGCGCATTGGAGCAACTGAATTTCAGTATCACAAAGCATAGATGTGGCGCACTTGATCTTATTGAGCTTATTCAGTGAATTTACGATTTCTTGAGCGACCACACATTCAATCTCATCACTCTCCCCAAACCATAGCGGCTCATAGCCTCTCGTCATTTCCTGAATAACTCCGTGGTTTTTAAGGGCGCGGCGGAACGCGTAAGCGTAGTTTTCAGGAATTTCTTGAGGGGTGACTGAATTGACTAGCTTTAGCCGCGTTTGAAATAGTGCGATCAGGATTTCATCGACGCCTCGGACGTTCGCATTACATTTGTATGACATACAAGCCCCCTAGGAAGAAACACGCTGTGATTCAAGCCAAGCAATCAAATCGCCGTAGCGATACCGGATAGCTGCACGCTTCCGGGTGCCAAACTTGAGATAGGGATATTGAGGCGATTGCGCACCCTGTCATTGCGAAGGGTGTTTGTTGCAAGCATGACCACCTTTGCGGCCTGCTGCTCATTCAGACATGAATCTGAGGTGTAGGGATGCTGCTGGTTATCTGCTTCCATTTCGTTCTCCTTAGAGCCACATTTAGTGGCAACAGGAGAACTTCCGAGAATGTATTTTTCGATATTCTAGGCTCCGAACCCCCGCCATAAACCAATGAATCGTATGGGGAATTTCTGACCCATCAATTATTTTTCGTTCAAACTCGCCGCCGGTATCTACCCTTTTTTTCAGTGACACTGCACGCACCTCTGCACTCTCTGCAAGTTCTCGGCTATTAAGGTGGCGAGGTGATTTTTGCTGAACCCTTGCGGCTGCTACAAGAATATTAAAATGCAAGGCTTTGCTCTTGGCTGTTCGCTCGCCTCCGGGGAAGAAATATGCAAACAACGTTTTCTGTTCTCGTTCAAGGTGCTTTCTTCGTCCCGGTTGGCGAAACCCGCCAGTTCATCCTGATTTCTGAAAATCGCCACGCTGCGGCAATGTCGCGCTCAAATTGCGCGATCGAATTTTTGGGTTGATTTTGACATCAGGCGACCGCCTTTAAGCCCGGCATCGGCAAGGCAACGATTTCTTTGCCGGCCTCGGTCAATATCCAATCCTCAAGCCGCTGATGAATCATTGCGAGCAAGTCTAGTGGTCGGTGCCGGTAATGGCGTTCATGCACGCCTGAGGGTTTGTGCCCCATGATCTGTTTGATTGCACCGTCGGGCAACTCACACCATTCTGAAAGCGTGGCAAATGATTTCCGCAAGCCGTGGCTGCTGATGTCGATGCCGGTTTTTTCCGCAATTTTTTTGATGAATTTGGCGGGTTCTCGCATCCGGCCATCCGTGCTGGTCGGGCTTGAGAAAACCCATTGGTTCCGACGCGGTAGGCTTGTGACAAGTTGCAGCACATAGTTAGTCAGCGGAATTACGCGGTCGTCGCCGTTTTTTGTGCCGTAGAAAGTAAGCGAGCGCCAGCGCAAATCAACATCTTCCCATTTCAGAGAAAGCGCTTCTTCACGGCGGCAACCCGTGAGAAGAACGAACTGAAAATACGCTTTTGGCACAGGGTTTTCGATTAGCGCCACCGCGTTAAACCAGTCTTTTAGCTGTTGCTTCAAAAGGCTCTGCTCGTTTGGTTTGACTTCTGCCCAGCGCTTATCCTTAGTGAGAGTTGCCACCGGATTACTTGGCAAACTGACAGCGTACTCGGGCTGATTCATTGCCCAATTTAGCACCGCTCGCAGATAGCGCATTGCCTGATTGGCCTGAGCATTACCGCTTTTTTGTATCAGTAGAGCGTGCTTATCCTTGATGGCATCTTGCGTAACGCTCGTGAGTGGCATGTCATGCCATTGGCCAAATGAGCGGCGAAGGTGCGACTCAAGGTCTTTGATTGTGCGCGGCGCAAGTGGTTTTGTTACGTGATTTTCTCGCGTGGAAACATAGGCATCCCATGCTTCCTTGAAAGTCACTTTTTGGGCTTTTGCCAGTTGCCGCTGTTGCGTTGCTTTAGCTCGGGCAGCCTGCACCAGTTGTCGCGGGTCTTCTCCACGGTCGGTTAATGTCTTGAGTTCCCGGGCGCGCCCTGGGCATCCTCAATCGTCCAAGTCGGGTACTTGCCAATGTTGAGTCGAAGGTTTTGACCATGAAGCATGGTTTCAAAAATAAAGGTCTTCGATAATTTTTCGCCCCGTGCATCAATCGCAAGCCCAAGTCCATTCAGCCCATCGCGACAGAAGATTCGTTTGCCGGGAATGCCGACACAACTATTTTCGATATAGTCCTTGGTAAAAGTTCCTGCCTGCTTTCTCGCCATAGCGCCCCCACTTGGTAGATCAATGGTAGATATCAAGGGGGTATTTTAGCATACCTCCGGGTATATGAATTTTCATAATCCGTTTAAAAACAATTGCTTGTTGTGATTGTTGTGCAAACCTATTCATCTTTTTTGGTAGTGTCCACGGATTGAAAATCCGCGTGTCCGTGGTTCGATTCCGCGATTGGCCACCAAGCATTCCCCTTGATCTTCAAGGTAAAAACGCCAACCCTAACCGGTTGGCGTTTTGCATTGCGGAATACGCTATTTCCAGACTGGTAGTCCAGCCCATGAATATCATCCCCTTTCAATCTCTGGCCTGCCCACTTGATGGTAAAGCATTGCGTGGCGATGGCTCGGCATGGCGTTGTGCGGCAGGCCACAGTTTTGACATTGCCAGTCAGGGCTACACCCACTTGCTGCCGGTGCAGCAAAAACGCTCCCGCGATCCGGGTGATAGCAAGGAGATGGTGGCTGCCCGTCGGCGCTTTCTCAATGCTGGTCATTACCAGCCGATTGCGGCAGCGGTTAGTCGGGCAGCTTTCGCCAATTTACCGGAAGGCACTACGGCCAGTTGTCTTGATGCCGGCTGCGGCGAGGGGTATTACCTGCGGCAACTGGCGGCGGCTGAGTCCCCAGTTAAAACGCTGGCCGTGCTCGGGCTGGACATTTCGAAATGGGCTGTGCTCTCGGCGGCAAAACAGGACAAACGCCCGAAATGGGTTGTCGGCAGCAATGCCAATTTGCCGGTGTTGCCTGGCACGCTGGATCGCTTGCTGTGTATGTTCGGATTTCCCGTTTACCCTGAGTTTGCCCGCGTGCTGAAAGCGGATGGCCTGTTGTTGCAGGTTGATGCCGGGGCGGATCATCTGCGGGAATTGCGCGAGATCATTTATCCGACGCTCAAGCAGGATCGTCCGGTTGACGCACAAGTGCCGGCAAATTTTGTCTATCAATCGAGCGAAACTGTTCGCTACCCATTGAGTCTCTCTGGCAAGGAGCAGATTGCCGATCTGCTGGCGATGACGCCGCACCTCTACCGCGCCAGCGCCGAGGGCCGGGCGAAGGCGGCGGCACTGACAGAAATCGAGATTACGGTGGATGTACGTCTGACCTGCTTTAAGCGGGATACGAAACAAATCAAATAAGCCAGTCGCGAATCTGGCGGTAGACCCGCCGGTCGGTCAGCAATTCCATATGGCCAATGCCGCCCAGTTTTGCGCTTTGTACATCGCCCGTCATGTCATGGGTAGTTGCACTCGACGGTGTCACGAGGCCGTCTCCGAAAAATTCACTGAATGGATGATCGGCATCGCCAGCCAGACTGCCGCCGAGAAAACGGTAGGCCAGCGTGGCGAGCATCTTCGCTTGGTCTGGCGCGCCCGGTCCGTGCCGGAGATCCTTGACACCCTGGCTGCGAGCACTGGCGATCTTCCCCAGCGGGGCAGTGATTTTGGATTGGTTCAGCACACCATGCGCGAGATGCCCCAGGCGTTCAACCGGAGAGCCAAGGTGCGGCGAGCCGAGGCAGATCAACATGCGTGTTGAATGCGGCCAGTCAAATGCGGCGCTCGACGCCTGCTGACAAGCAGCGAGGGCGATCAGCCCGCCCATGCTGTGGCCGATGATCACCAGTTCGCAGTCAGGTTCAGGCCAGGCATGAATCAATTGATCAAGGAAGCTTGCCAACTGTGCACCGTTGTCGGCAATCGGCAGACCCGTGTTGTAGCGCAGGTAAAGCGGCGTGTAGCCAAATTCACTCTGCAGCTGCAGGCCAAATTCACACTCGGTTTCAGACGGTTCCTTGCCGGGCTTCCAGCAATGCTCATCACAACTCAAGCCGTGAATGAAGAGACAAATCCGCTTGCCAGCCATCGGGAAAGCACTCCGTAACGCTGCAGCCTCAAGGGTAAGCGGCACACCATCCAGATGCAGGGCCATCGCGATGGCCAATCGGTTATTGCTCGCCGCGAGGTGATCGCCAAACGCACCATTCAGCGCACTGCGCAAGCCGCTGGCCAAACGACCCGGTGGTTTTTCATCAGTAAAACCCGTGCTGCTTTTTTCCAACAGCGAGGCAGCCCCGAGCAAACCACCTGCACCGTGATGAATGGCGGCGTAAACCCCGCTTGATATGGCATCGTGCGCATTTTGTATGAACTGTGCCGGACCGGAGACCAGAGGGACTTTGGTCAGCACATCGAATGACTGAGCAGCAATCGCGCGGTGCATTTCCTGAACACGCAGCGTGGTTTGCTGGACAACGGTTTTCGCCGCATCGCTATAACCGGCGCTGGGCGGGTGATCCGGCCTTTTCTTGCTCATTGGCATGCCTCACTTAACATTCGTTCACTGTCAGCGCATATTTAGCCATGAACTGTTACGGTCGACGGGAAATGTGGGCGTATTTTTTGTGCCGGAACCTATCAAATCAGAAGTGCGCAGTGAATTTCAGCCGGAAACTACGTCCGATCTGGGGAATCTGTGCGCGCGAACCGGCAAGGGTTTTATCCAGCCCGACAGGATCGTCATATTGATGATCAAAAAGATTGTAGACCCCCAGCGCAATATCCCAATCTTTCCCGGAAGGTTGGTAGGTTAGATTGGCGTTGGCCACCCCGTAGCCTGAAACCCAATTACCGTTGTCTCCGGTTTGGCGACGGCTGAATACCTGTCCCTCAACGCCGGCCAGCCACTGCGTGCTGAAAACGGGGAACGAGAAGTTGCCACGCAGGGAGTGACGCGCGACGTTTTCAATGTAAGTGCTGACCGTGCTCGGTTGCTGCAAGGTATAACCAATGCGCAGGGCAGCGCTATTCAGCCAGCGATGCTGCAACTCCAACTCCATCCCGCGCCCGATGACATCCGGCAGATTGGCGCTCAAACCGGTGGCAGCATCAAGACCGAGCAAATCCTGAATACGGAAGATATACAGAGAAGATGTAAGCCGTGTGCGCGCACCCAGACGCTGCTCCCAGCTCAGATCGATGGAACGCATGCGTTCCGGCACCAGATCGGGGTTGCCCACAGCGTAAGTTGGCGTTGTGTAGAAACGCTGATAGACCGTTGGATCACTAAAGGCGGTGGCATAAAGGAACTTAAAAATCCCGCCAGAGTCGTTCTGATGCACCAGACCAAGGCGCGGGCTCCAATGCCCGGGCATGTCGCTCTGGCGATCATGCCTTAGCCCCAGCGTCAGGTAAGTACTTTCGCCAATAGTGATTTCATTCTGGGCATAAAAACTGAATTGCCTGCTTTTTCGACGGTCATCGAGACAAGCTGTGTCGGTGAAGCCATAACAGCCATAGCCCACATCCTCATTTTTCTGGCTCTGACGGGTGTTGCCTTTGTATTCAATCCCTGTGGTCCAGCGCTGCCCTTGCCAGCTAGTGTTCAACAAGCGGCTCTCAACTCCCCACCATTGGCCAGTAACGCGATCCTGATTGAGCACATAGGGCGGATAGTCATAGGGAAAATCACCCTTATAAGTGTATTTCCCGGCGTAGAGGCGCGTATACAGGGTATTTTCACGGTTCAGCTTATGATCATTGGCCACTTCAGCCAACGTGTAGCTATCTGCTTCGCGGTGCCGGTTGTCGTTAAACAAAGTGGCAAAGGAGCCGGTCGGCACAATCTCGTCGCGCTGCGAATGCAGCAGTGTGGCCCGCCAGTTATCGGTGCGCACCCGGGCGAAAAATTTGCCGGCCTGGGCACCCTCAATACCGTAAGCGACCGAATCCAGCCCGGCATTGGCCATGTCGGGGAAATTCAGCCGGTGGCCACTGGTGTAAGCCCCTGTATAAGATAAAACAATATCCGTGCCGCCCTCGGTGAGCGCCCCCCAAGTGACACGTCCGTCACTGGCCTTGCCGCTACCGCGCGCGACGGAGACTTCCATTCCGCGAAGCGATCCACCACTACGCGTGATGACGTTAATCACGCCAAACGTGGAGTCACCGCCATAAACCGATGCACTCGGCCCACGCACCACTTCAATCTGCTCGACCAGATCGATATCCAGCGGAAATGCGCCATCAAAGCTCGCGCTACCAAAAACATTCTCGTTGATCGGAATACCATCAATCAAGACCTGCAACCGGGAACGATAGTCACCGGTGCCGAAACACCACGGGCGCCAACATAGCTATAGGTATGGTCATTGGTGACGGTATAGCCATTGAGCGTACGCAAGGCATCAGCAATGGTGCGCCAACCGTAGGCACGAATCTCCTGGCGCGTCAGAACAGAAACCGACGATGGCGTGAATTCGGCGTTGAGGGCAAATTTAGGGGGTACTGATCACCTGGACCTTGAGCAAGTCCTCCAGCGACATATCTTCAGGGGCTAAGGTTTCACCATGCACTGCCCCCACCAACAAGAGAAGCGTCACTGCAGACAAATTAAATTTGAAGTCAAACAACATTACCCTGCCCCTACATGGGGCATGCGGGTCAGCCATTTCAGCATGGTGATATAGAGCAGATCAGGATCAACCGGCTTGGCGATGAAGTCACTCATCCCGGCATCCAGGCAATGTGCCTGATCCTCGGCAAAGGCATTGGCGGTCATGGCAATTATCGGCAATTCCTCACAACCGGGAATCTGGCGGATACTCTGCGTCGCTTCGAGGCCATCCATGACCGGCATTTGCATGTCCATCAAAATCAGGTCATAGGTATTTTTCTGCGCCATCTCAAAGGCAATCGCACCATCGGGCGCGATATCAACGACAAAACCAAGCACTTCGCGCAATAACTCCAGCGCCACCTCCTGATTCACCCAGTCATCTTCCGCAACCAGAATGCGGCAACCCGGAAACTCCTGGATCAGACGTTTTTCTGCCTCGACACCTGACACGGCAACATCTACTGAAGCAACCGCCGGCACGGCATGATGCATCGGCAAACGAATGACGAACGAGAAAGCGCTGCCGAGTTTAGGTGTACTCGTCACGGTGATATCGCCACCCATCAGGCGCACCAGCCGGCGGCAGATCGGCAGGCCCAGGCCGGTACCACCAAATTTACGGGTGGTTGAACCATCTGCCTGTTCGAACGGGTTGAAAATTCGCCCGACAGCTTCGGGTGAAATGCCGATACCGGTATCGCGCACGACAAATTCAACCAACAAATCCTCGGCCGACTGATCATGCAACTGAACAGAAAGAACAATCTTGCCCTGATCGGTAAATTTAATGGCATTGCTCAGCAAATTGAGCAGCACCTGTTGCAGCCGCAAGGGATCGCCCAGCAACTCACAGGTTTGCAGGCGCGGGTCGATTTCGTAAAGCAGCGGCACTTTTCCGGCACCGGGCCGGGCGTGAACCAGGCTATCCAGATTGTTGATCAGCGACGCCACGCCAAAAGGTGTTTTTTCCAAGGTCATCCGGTCGGCGTCGATCTTGGACAGATCAAGAATGTCATTGAGCAGGCTCAATAGATGATTGGCCGCATTAGTCACCTTGCCCAACTTGTCGCGCTGGCTGGGGTCCGTATTGTTACGAGCCAGCAAATGAGTCAGGCCGATGATGGCATTCATCGGTGTGCGAAGTTCGTGGCTCATGTTAGCCAGAAAGGTACTCTTGGCACGGTTGGCCGATTCGGCATCTTCCTTGGCGATGGAAAGGGCAAGTGTGCGCTGCTGCACTGTTTCTTCAAGATGCTCACGATGCGCGCTCAATTCGACATCGCGATCCGAAATTTCAGTCAGCATCGTGTTGAACGCATCGGCCAACTGGCCGATTTCATCATCTGAAAACTTGGTGGCGCGTTGCGCGTAATCTTTCGACTCAGCCACCTTTTTGGCAGTATTCGTCAATGAATCCAGCGCATTGAGCAACGAGGATTGCATGCGCCGCGCAACCAGCAAGGCAACAAAGAAAGCGATTAACGAGCCGGCAAAAATCAAACTGGAATTCCAGGCTACATCGCGCCAGACGCGATTCATGCCGGCCGTCAGCGTCACCGAACCAATAGTGCCCTCCGTGGTTCTGATCGGCACCGCTGCAGTGATACAAGAACCATCGACATACTTGGCACGCTCGGTATGCGTTTTGTCGCCCAGCGTGACACGGTCAGGCAAAGAAGCTCCGTTTTTATCATAACGATGACTAAACCCAGTATCTAAACCATTTAGTCGTGCAGCCAGAATATCCGGGTGCTCCTGCAAGGAACTGAACAGCCGCTCCGCCCCCCTTTTATCATTGAACTCGACCACAGCAGAGGCATTAAAAGCGATCACCTCCGCCATCGAATACAGCTCTGTCAACTTGGCCGCACGGCGCTGCTCAATATCGCGTACAGTGAAGAACAGGAAAGTCAGAAACAAACTAAGGCCGACAGCGCTCGCTATTAGCACCGTCAACTTGTGCCCCAGGGTCTGCTGCCGGATCACTTGAGTGTTCCGATTACCTGATGAGCCAGTCGCATCATCTGCGAATGAGGCTTGAGACCTGCGCGGTTCAGCACATCAACATTGATGTCAAACTGCAAGCGCCCATCCGAACGCACCAGCGCAATCGCCCCACCCTGGCGAGTGAAAACATCGGCATCACTGACGGTCAAGACCGGCTGATTCTCAACCCAGCGCAAGACTGCGCCAAAACGCGCATCCTCGGTTTCCGGGATAAACAACAGCTGACACTCGGCAACCTGATCCGGCCCGTTGATCCGGCGAATACGCAACTCCCGTCCGCTGATCGTGCGACCTTCGTAACTGCTCAGGTAAGAACCCAACGTATCACGGCCAAACAAACAGATGGTTACGGTCGACACACTGTAAGCGGGCCATTCTATGTACTTGAGAAAGTTAACCAGGAACGCAGCCTTGAGCTGTGGCTCGCTATTCACCTGGGCATGACCAAGCACGCCCGGCAAAGCCAGCAGCACTAGCACGGCAAAGCGCCGCAAAAGGAAGAAGAAACGATGGCCAGTCATGGCGATATCAGAATTTCCAGCGAGCGGAAAGCAATACCGAAGGCACTATTTCAAGAGGAATGGACGGGATGTAATCCGATACAAATTCCATGCGGCGCTGGCCGACCAGATTTCGTCCAGTCAGGGCAACTTCGAGATCCTTGTTTACTTTGTGGGCGTAACGCAAATCGAGTGTGACATAGCCCGGAACATGGACGTAATTCGGGTATGGCGCATTTTTCATGTCGAATCCGCTAGAGCCGCGCACCCAGGCATCGAATTGCTGATTTGATGAAATATTCCATTGCGAACGCAATGATGCATGCTGGCGCGGCACACGTTTTTCATCCGTCTCCCCCGCCGACTGGATATAGGGGTTGCTGGAATCATCCATATCAACACGAGTCCAGGTATAGGAGAACTGCAAACGCCAGGTAGGCAAGACCAGCCAGTCGGCACTCAGCTCGGCGCCATTGGTCCAGCCACCACCGCCATTGATCAGGGTGACGTTTTGAATTACTGCCAGAGGGTAAAATGTGTAGGGGTCAAGCGAACCCGCTTTGCCCGAAACAATATTGGTATAGCGCGAACGGTAGGCCGACACGTCGAGGTTAAAACTGGGCGTCAGCTGGCCACGATAACCAATTTCAACCCCTTCCATTTTCTCGGCGGTCAGGCTGGCGTCACTATTTGAGTTGCGAATCAGAATCGCTGGCCTACGCCCCTCTGGTGGCACAACGGAGGAAAAAATACTGACCGTCTGCTCGGCGCGTGACGGCATGCGTGGTGCCTGGGCGTATTTTGCCCACAATGTATTGCTGCGACTCGGCGTCCACATCAAGGTGGCATTCGGCGCAAAGCTGCTGCCGCCAAGATTGGTATAGTCCCAACGTGCACCCAGACCGAATTGCAGCGTATCCGGAATCAGCGTCCAGTCATCCTGAATGAAGAAACCTTGAGTCCGCTGCGTATATTCGCTTGGATTAAAAGTAAGCACGCTCGGATACGAGGAGATGGAATCGGACGTATTCCGGTAGCTTAGGCCCCAAATCACGTCGTGCTTGGCAAAGGTATAGCGCCCCTGGTAATCGATATCAAAGGTGTTGCGATCTTCCTTGTAGAAACGTTCAATTTCCATCGTTGATGATTGATAGGAGGTTTGCAGTGATGACTCAATGCCGGCATCGGTCAGCCAGCGATAGCGACCGCCAATCGTTTGGCTGCTGGTATTTTGCTTGATTGCGTAAGGAAGCAAAGCAAGCGGAGGTTTGGCAGAAAATTCGACGGTCATCATGTCGCCAAGCGAGGAATTCAAGGCATTGGCCCAGACGGAGAGATCGCTGCCGCTGCCTAATTTTTTGTCAAATCGTGCGTCGACCGTCGCATTGCTCAAACGATCTTCCGCTTCCTCGCGATTCGACAAATACTGTGATGGCTCAGCGTGGCGCCCCTGAGCGGAAAGCTTCCAGGTTGTGTCCTCGTCAATGGCGGCACCAAAACGTACATACAAATTTCCTTTGCCATTCGTGCCCACTGTCGGCGCCAGCAAGCCGCCCTGCTGGTCGCGAGAGTGCTTGCTGATGATGTTGATCACGCCGTTAACTGCATTCACCCCCCAAACAGCAGCCCCCTGGCCGCGGATGACTTCAATACGCTCGATGTCTTCCAGCGGAATGACATCGTTCTCCCACATGACACCGGAAAAAGTCGGGTAATAAATGCTGCGGCCATCGACCAGCACTTGCAGCTTGTTGGCAAAGCGTCCGTTGAAGCCTCGCGCGGATACGGCGTAGCGCCCATTATCCAGCTGTGCCACCTCAACACCCGGGGCCATGCGCAAAACGTCAGGAACCGTTTGCGCACCGGAACGCCGAATATCGTCGCTGGAAATAACAAAGGCTGCCGCCGGCACATTGGCCAGGTTCTGGCTTTTGCGCGAAACCGAGGTAATTTCGGTTTTGGTCAGGTCTTCAAGACTGAGATCATCAAGAGAGTCAGCCGCCAGAACGGGCAAGGAACTCACCAGCAGAAGCGCGAGCGGAAAGCTGCAGCGCTTTAACACATATTTTTTTGTCATTTTTACAACACGAGTATGCACGCGGTTTGAATTGATCGACGCTCATTGCCAATGAGTCATTCGATTGCGTAAGGATATGCCCACCCAAGCTATATTACAAATGTGATATATGCTTCACATTGTTACCAAAGGCATAAACGCTTGATCATTCAGGCGTGAGCAGCCTCGTAGGATGAAAGCGTCACCCCGGCATGCGCCAGAAACTCCCTGAGTTGCTTGATGTCGGTCTTGCTGCAAGTGCTGCTGTTGTGCGGGTGGTGCAGAAAAACCTCGACCTTGTTCAGCGTGATTTTGAAACGCGCGCCGTGTGACGGATCAACTTCGGCACCAAGGTGATGGAGTAAGGATTCGACTTCGCGCCAGTGAATATTGGCACTCAAGGGATCCTGAAAGATGCTGCGCATCAGGTGGGCATGCTTATGGCTCATGATGAATCTCCCTGCGTATTAGGCAGGATTATTCTATGCCTGCGGAAAGCTGGTGTCAGGCAAAAACGAACTTGAGCAGGGCCAAAGAAAGCAACGTGTAGCCAGCCGCAATTAGATCGTCGGCCATCACGCCAAAGCCGTTTTTGACGTGTTCGTCAAAATAGCGTGCCGGCTGCGGCTTGGTGATGTCGAAATAGCGAAAGAGCGCGAAGGCGGCGGACTGCCAGAGGAAGGTATCTGGCGTCAGCATCAGCACCAGCCAGAAGGGAACGATTTCATCCCAGACGATGTTGCCGTGATCCGGGTCGCCGATACCTTTACCGGTGACATCAATCGCCCAGATGCCAAGCAGGTAAGCACCGGCAAGCAGGGTTAGCAACTCACCATCGTTAACATGCGGGCGAAAGAAAACAAAGGTGATCCAGGCGAATAAAGTGCCAAAAGTGCCGGGCGCCCAGCGCGTCAGGCCGCTGCCGCAACCACAGGCAATGAAGTGTGCCGGATGAGCAAAGAGAAACTTAAGGCTGGGTGGGCCTTTTTTCAGCTCAGGCAAAGTGGTCGTATCCGTGATGATCGAACACAATCGGCTGGCCATCCGGGTCAAATACAGCAACTTCGCCGGCAATGCCTGCCGTCATTTGACCGATGCACCAGAGCGGCAACTCAAGCTCGGTGGCAATTGCGGCAATTTGCTGGTTATGCGCCGGCGGCACGGTAAAGCACAGTTCGTAATCGTCGCCACCGGCCAACTGACAATCAAGCGCCAGCGCACGTGGAATGTCGTTGTGCTGCTGGCCTTTGGGCAAATGCGGCAACTGCACCAGTTGCACGGCGGCGCTCAGGGCCGAGCGTTTGGCGATATGGCCCAAATCGGCCAACAGGCCATCGGAAACATCAATCGCCGCCGAGGCGATACCAATCAAACGCAGGCCGAGCGCGACGCGCGGACGCGGTTTTTCCAGCGCGATTTGGCAAAGGCGACGCCAAGGTTCCGGCAATTCCACTTTGCCCTGCAAATGCGCCAAGCCCAGACTAGCCAAGCCAGGGCGGCCGGAAACATAGATCAGGTCGCCAACTTTCGCACCATCGCGACGCAATGCCTGACCGGGTGCAACTTCGCTAAATGCCGTGATGCACAGGTTGAGCGGGCCGCGCGTTGTATCGCCGCCGACAATATCGACGCCGTACGCCGCCGCACAAGCAAAAAAACCTTCTGCAAATTTAGCGACCCATTCCTCGTCGACCGTAGGCAATGCCCCGGCTAGCGTTGCCCAGCGTGGCTTGGCGCCCATCGCAGCGAGGTCGGAAACATTAACGGCCAGCGCTTTCCAGCCAAGATTAAACGGGTCGGTATCCGGGAAAAAGTGGGTACCGGCAACCAGCATGTCGGTAGTGACCGCCAACTGCATACCGGGGCTGGGTTGCAGCAGGGCGCAGTCGTCGCCAGGACCAAGCACGGCCGAGGGGGTCGGCCGGGCGAAATAACGCTCAATCAGTGCAAATTCACCAGCGTGCGACACAACGCATGTCTCAGCGTTTGTTACGGGCGACGAATTCCGGGCGAACCGCTGCCGCCACCTTGTCGAGCACGCCATTGACGTACTTGTGGCCATCGGTGCCGCCAAAGGCCTTGGTCAGCTCGATGCACTCGTTGATGATGACGCGGTAGGGGGTTTCCAGATAATGAACCAGCTCAAAAGAGCCCATCAGCAGCACATTGGCTTCAATCGGCGAGAGTTCGGCAAAGGGGCGATCAATGTGCGCGCCAATCTGCTCGGCGAGCTTTTCGTTTTGAGCGATGACACCGCGCAAGGTACCGACGAAGAATTCACGGTCCGCCTTGGCGAAGCCTTCCAGTTCCGGCAAATGGGCTTCGATGGCCGCTTCATCCGCACCGCCGACCCGCCACTGATACAAACCCTGGAGGACGAATTCACGCGCCCGGCGCCGCGCCGATTTAGGCGGCGCCTTGGGTTCCGGGACGATATCAAGCTTGGCGTCGCTGGCAAATTCGGTCATTGGTTCAGTGCTTTCTTGAGGTTGGCCATTTCGACGGCAGCCTGCGCGCAGTCGGTGCCTTTGGGTTGCACGCGAATTTCCGCCTGCTCATCGGTATCGCAGGTCAGGATGCCGTTGGCAATCGGCACGCCGGTGTGCAGCTGCACTTCCATGATGGCGCGGCAAGAGTCGTTGGAGACGACTTCAAAGTGATAAGTATCGCCACGGATGACGGCACCGAGGGCAACCAGCGCATCAAACTTGCCGCTTTGCGCCATGGTTTGCAGCACCAGCGGAATCTCAAGCGCACCCGGCACATTGGCAATCGCCATGTCGGCATCGGCCACGCCGAGGCGCTTCAGTTCATGCACACAGGCGGAGAGCAACCCTTCGCAAACCGGCAAGTTGAAGCGGCTCATCACGACGCCAACGCGCAGGCCGGCACCATTCAGGTTGTTGTCGTATTCGTAAATATTGTCGAAACGGGACATGGTTCAAAGCTCGGCAGGAGAGGTGACAAAACCGGTGACTTCGAGGCCGAAGCCGGTCATGGAAGGCATTTTGCGCGGGCTGGAGAGCAGGCGCATTTTGGAGACGCCAAGATCGCGCAAAATCTGCGCGCCGATGCCGTAGGTGCGCGGATCCCATTTGGTTTGAGCGCGCGGCTTGGCACCTGTCAGCCGGGTAAGCAGGGCTTCGCCATCTTCCGGGCGATGCATCAGAACAATTACACCATGACCGTTTTTGGCCAGCGCAGCCTGCGCTTCATCAATCGAGAAAGATTGCTGCTTGCTGGTCGGATCAAGGAAATCGAGGACCGACAGCGGCTCATGGACACGCACCAGCGTTTCAGTATTGGCCGGAATCGCCCCGCGCACCAGCGCCAGATGCGTTGCACCACTGGCGCGATCAACGTAGGCGTGCATCTCGAAATCACCGTGGGCGGTGGCCACCGTTTTGCTGGTGACACGCTCGATCAGCGTTTCGGACCCGGCGCGGTAATGAATCAGGTCGGCAATGGTGCCAATCTTCAGACCATGTTCCTTGGCGAACTCCATCAATTCCGGCAGACGGGCCATGGTGCCGTCGTCATTCATGATTTCGCAGATGACCGAGGATGGCTCAAGACCGGCCATGCCGGCCAGATCGCAACCAGCTTCGGTATGGCCGGCGCGGACCAGAACACCACCTTCGCGGGCAGTAATCGGGAAAACGTGGCCGGGCTGAACGATGTCGTCAGCTGTCGTGTTCTTGGCCACGGCAACCTGCATGGTCAGCGCGCGGTCGGCGGCCGAAATACCTGTGGTAACGCCCTCCGCGGCTTCGATGGAAACCGTGAACGCAGTGCCGTACTGGGTTTTGTTGTTGCGTGCCATCTGAACCAGACCGAGTTTTTTACAGCGCGCTTCGGTCAGCGTCAGGCAGATCAGGCCACGGCCATGTTTGGCCATGAAATTCACGGCATCGGCCGTAATGTGCTCGGCGGCCATAACCAGGTCGCCTTCGTTTTCACGGTCTTCTTCATCGACCAGAATGACCATGCGGCCAGCCTTAAGTTCGGCGACGATTTCAGCAGTTGTAGCAATGGCGGGATGGGGAGGCATGAATATCCGAAAACAAACGAAAAGGGGTGCTATTTTCGCAGAAACCACCCCCTAGTAGCTAACTTTAACGTGTTGAAAGTGTTACGGCGGGTAGGCTTCCACCTGAATTCGCAGGCGCACATCATCGCCAATAAACGGCAAGCCGTTCTGCAGGCCGAAGTCGGAGCGACGCAACACGCCTTGTGCATCAGCACCACAACCGCGCTTGCGCAGGGCCAGATTGAGGCCGCATTTGAAGCGCGTCACTTCGAGCCGCATCGGCCTCGCCTCGCCGAGCATAACCAACGTGCCTTCGACCGCAACTAATTTATCCTGCTCGAAAATCATCTTCTGACTGCGAAACAGGATATCGGGGAAAGCCTTGGTGTTGAACCAGGACTCGCCGCGCAACACCTCGTCACGCAGGTCAAAGCCGGTATCCAGTGAGGCGGCATCGATGCGGATTTCAATGCGTCCGCTACGTGCCTCGCTGTCGAAATCAATACTGCCGCTGGTACGGTTGAACTGGCCACGCTGCGTTGAAAAACCAAGGTGATCAATCTCGAAACTGGCGTAGGTGTGACTGGAGTCGATGGCATATTCAGCGGCAACAACAGGCAGCGCGAAGAGAGCGAGTAAAAGTGGAAATACATTACGTGTCACGGTCGACGTCCAAAAATGGTTATTTTTTTATGCGAATTACCTGCTCTGACATTGCGCCGAGGCGATGCGTTCCCCGGTCATTTCGGGTTAGCATCCCAGCCCATGCGCCACGCACTTCTCTTCTCCGTCTTCGTCATCGCCTCTTGCGGGCTGGCCTACGAGCTGATTG
This sequence comes from Candidatus Dechloromonas phosphorivorans, assembly GCA_016709495.1. GTDB lineage: Bacteria > Pseudomonadota > Gammaproteobacteria > Burkholderiales > Rhodocyclaceae > Azonexus > Azonexus defluvii. Next base: position 39,330 of record JADJMS010000013.1, read on the forward strand.
CCGGCGCACTCTCTTCCTATCTGCTCGGTGATTCGGTTACGCAGTTTTCAACGGTGATCGGTTGCTATCTTTTTGCGATGGGCGCCGGGTCGTGGCTGTCCAAATACATCGTCAAGGATCTCGTCGGGCGCTTCATTCAGATCGAATTGCTGGTCGGCTTGGTCGGCGGTTTCTCGGCGGTCGCACTGTTTTTCGTTTTCACCTGGCTGGCCGGCCCATTCAAGCTGGTGCTTTATCTGCTGGTGTTTATTGTCGGCATGCTGGTCGGCCTGGAAATTCCGCTGGTCATGCGCATTCTGGAACGTGAACTGGCCTTCAAGGATCTCGTCTCGCAGGTCCTTACCTTTGATTACCTTGGTGCTTTGGCAGTTTCCATCCTTTTCCCCTTGTTTCTCGCGCCGCACCTCGGCATGGTGCGCACCGGGCTGCTCTTCGGGCTGCTCAATGTGGCGGTAGCGCTCTGGGCGCTCCACCTCTTCCGCGATCAACTGCCGGCACGTCGCTGGTTGGCGACGCAATCCTGGGCGGTATTCGGCGTTCTGGCACTGGGTTTTGGCGGCGCCGGACAACTCACTTCGCTGGCCGAAACACACCTGTACTCGGATGAAATCGTCTATACCGACACGACGCCTTACCAGCGCATCGTCGTCACCCGCTGGCGCGATGATTTACGGCTTTTCCTCAACAACAATCTGCAATTTTCATCGCACGATGAATATCGCTACCACGAGGCATTAGTCCACCCTGGCCTAGCCAGCCTGCCGTGGGCCAAGCGGGTGCTGGTACTGGGCGGCGGCGACGGGCTGGCGGTGCGCGAAATCCTCAAATACGAGAATGTCGAATCGGTCACCCTGGTTGATCTCGATCCGGCCATGACCAACCTGTTCTCGACCGCACCACCGCTGGTTGCGCTAAATGCCGGCGCGCTCAAGTCGCCCCGCGTCAAAATAGTCAATGCCGACGCCCTGCAATGGCTGGAAGAGAATCGGGAATATTTCGACTTCATCGTCATCGACTTCCCCGACCCCGCCAATTTCGCGCTCGGCAAGCTGTACACCTCGGCCTTTTATCGCCTGCTGGAAAAACGCCTCTCGGCGCATGGCCTACTCGTCGTGCAATCCACTTCGCCGCTATATGCCCGGCAATCCTTCTGGTGTGTAGTCATGACGCTTGAAGATGTCGGCTTCAAGACCGCGCCGTATCACGCGCTGGTGCCGTCGTTCGGGGAATGGGGTTACATCATCGCCGGGCGGCAAAAGTTTGAATCGGTTGCGGTCGACGCGAAAAAAACGCGATTTTTATCACCGGAAACAACGAACGATCTCTTCCACTTTCCGACCGACATGGCACGCGTACCGGCCGAGGTGAATCGGCTGAACAATCAGGTATTGGTGCGTTACTTCGAAGCGGAGTGGCGCAAGGTCATTCGCTGAGCTTAGCCACAGGCGAAGAAAGTACCTTCTTCAACCGAGAAACAAACCGCGCTGTTACCGCCTTCGTGAATCGCCTGATAAAGCGCCACATCGGAGGATGAGAGCAGCGTATGCGTGTCGACACCGGCTTCCGGCACCATGACCGCGACCCCGAGGCTAATGGTCACCTGCTTGCCTGTACTGACACTTTCATTGGCGATCTGCAAGGTGCTGATACGCATACGCAGGTTTTCGGCAAAAAGGCAGGCCGCTTTTTCTTCTACGCCGGGCAAGGCCAAGGCAAATTTCTCAGTGTCGAAACGCGCCAAAATATCGCCAACCGGGCGAATCGACAACTTTAGCTCAGCGGCAATATCGTGCAGCACGAGATCACGCTGTTCATTGCCGTAGCAATTGGCGTAGGCGCCAATCTGGTCGACATCGATGGTAATCATGGCAATCGGCTTTTGCTGACGCTGGGCCTTGGCGAACTCAAGCGCAAAGAGCTCATCGAATTTGCGACGGTTATAAATGCCGGTCAATGGATCAACAAAGCTGTTACGACGCAAATTTTCAGCCTGCTGACGCAGCACACGTTCGCGTGAAACCGTTGCCGTCACATCATTGATCTGGATCAGGCAAGCCGCCTGCAGCGGCGCATCCGTTAATGGAATGACGTGAATCAACTGCTGCATGCGCCGATTACGTTGGCGATCCTCGGCATTCTGGTAGAGCGGCAACAAGGTGCCGTGCAAGGCTGGGGAAAGTAGCGACGGCATATGGTCACGGATGGCGTGCTCGATTGCCTGCGCCAGCCGGGTTCCGGCAATTTCCGGCATGATTTCCAGCAACAATCGCCCAACGGACTGCTCTGCATTGTGTCCATTTCGCGCCGCAAGCCAGTGATTCCAGCGCACAACACGTCTGTCAGCATCGAGAATGATGACCCCTATTTCCAGGTTGTCGATCACTGTACACAGTGTGCCGCACTCCAGCTCCATCGTCATTTCAGAGCAGTCCCTGTTCGCGCAAATACGTATCCAGACAATCCAGCAGGGACTGCATCGAGGCAACGCTTAGCAGAAAGAGAATATGCCCTTGCACACGCTGCTGGCTGATAGTCATATCAACCTGCAAAACCAGCACCATCTGGCTATCGCCGCCGGAGAGAAATGACAGGGATTCGGTATCGCCAAAGCGATGAACCGGCAACGTACCGTTCAGCGCGAGATGAAAAAGGTCAGCCAGGGCGCTCATGCAGGCATTGAGAATGATGTTGCCGACTTCGCACATAGCCTCCTGCTCGAACTCGGAAAGCTCTTCAACACTCATGTGCGGCCCGACCATCAAGCGAACGATTTCCAGCGCATTGGATTCGGGAAAAACCAACATAGCTTCTGCATCGAAAGCACCCGAAAAGTGCTGGCTAACCGTCGAAAACTGAGGAAATTCCGAACCCAGCAAGACTTTGGCGGCATCCTCGCGATGTACCAGCATCACCTCCGGTGCCGAGAGCAACACCGTATCGTTGACGATCTGGCTCAGACTTGATGCGGCACGCCCCACACCAATATTGAAAATCTCACGCAGCGCATCGCGCTGCAGTTCATTCAAATCCATCTCGGCTCAGCTCTCAAAAAAAGCGACGGCATCGCCAACCGTGGCGGCAGTAATCGGTTTGGGAACAAAATGGAGGCCGACCTTGCTTGCCGCTTCGCGGGTGCTTTCCTGAATATTGGCAGTGCACAGCACAATCTTGATCTCCGGATGGCGAATGCGGATTCGTCCTGCCGCCTCAAGACCACTGATACCTGGCATGTTCACATCCATGCTGACGAAGTTGGGCAAATGCTCTTCCGCCAGCTTGATCGATTCATCACCCGTGCTCGCCTCGATAATGCGCCAGTTTGGTCGGGTATCAGTAATGATTGCGCGAATCAGCATGCGCGACATGCGACTGTCGTCCACAATCAGCAATAGAGGATTGTTGTTATTTTCCATCCTGTGGATTATTACAAAGCTAAGCTGGGTAGACCATAGTTAAATTGCTGTAACGCTCTGCGCTATGATTAGACAATGCTGGATAGCCCAAAACCATCCCTCACTTCGCCGATCACCGACCTCCCCTACCAAGTGGGCGTTGCGGTTTGCTATATCCTGGTCATGGCGCTCACCACGCTCTCGATTTTTAACGAATTCAGGCATATCGATCAGGGTGTCGAAAGCCTGGCGCGCGAGCGCGGCACAGTACTATTCAAGCTGATTGAACTGACCCGTGACTGGAACGCGCAACACGGCGGCGTCTACGCCAGAATCACCGAACACAATCAGCCCAATCCCTATCTCGTTCATCCGCAACGCGACCTGACCACCACCGACGGCACCCGCCTGACCATGATCAATCCGGCCTACATGACGCGCCAGATCGCCGAAATTGCCGAAAAAGTGGACGGCGTCAAATTTCACATCACCAGCCTTAAACTAATCCGCCCTGAAAACAAAGCTGATGACTGGGAAACAGAAAGCCTTGCCCTGTTCGAAAAAGGGGAAATCAAGGAGCGCCTGTCGCTGATCGAAGGTGATGCCGGCACGGTCCACCGTTATATGGCACCGCTTTACATCAAACCCGCTTGCATGCAATGCCACGCCAAGATGGGTTATAAACTGGGTGATATTCGTGGCGGCATCAGCGTCACCATGCCCGCAGCCCGCGCCCTTAACATTCGCGAACAACAACGTCAGCGCACCCTGCTTTTTCACGGTGGCGCCGCGTTGATTATTGCCGCCTTGCTGCACTTTGTTGTCGCACGGACCCGCCGCCAACTTAAGAACTTGCATCATCTCGCCGGCCAGCAGGATTTGCTGATCGCCGAGCGTACTCGCGAATTATCAGTCGCCAATACCAACCTGCGCATGGAAGTCGATGAACGGAAGCATCGCGAGAATGAGCTAAAAATCTCCGCTGCCGTTATGGAAAATGCCGCCGAAGGGATCATGGTGACCGATAGCGACAATCGCATCATTCGCGTCAATCCGGCATTCTCGGTAGTTACAGGCTTCCGGCCCGCCGAAGTACTGGGCAAAAATCCTCGGGCGCTAAGCTCCGGGCGCCATGATGATGCTTTCTACACAACTATGTGGACAGCAATAAATCAGCAAGGGCGTTGGAGTGGCGACATCTGGAACCGGCGAAAGGATGGTTCAGCCATTCTTTGTGCGATGGCGATCAGCGCCATCAGTGAGCACGAAAGCGGCGTCGGACGTTATGTCGCCACGTTTACCGACATCACCAAGCGCAAGGAAGCAGAAGACCTCCTGCGCCACCGCGCCAGTTCCGACCCGCTCACCGACCTGCCCAACCGCTCCCTGTTCTTCGACCGTTTGCAGCAAGCGCTGTCGCAGGGCCGCCGTTACTCGCACAACTTTGCCCTGCTTTACGTCGATCTCGACCATTTCAAGGCGGTCAACGACGAGATGGGCCACGCTGCGGGAGACCAGCTGCTGATCGAAACCGCCTGCCGTTTGCTCGATGCCGTGCGCGAATCCGATACCGTGGCGCGACTAGGCGGTGACGAATTCGCCATTATTCTGGCGCGCGTTCAAGGCAAGCGCGAAGTTGAAGAAATCGCCCAGCGCATCGTTTGTGACCTCAGCAAACCTTTCACCCTTGATGCCGGCGTCGCCAAGGTATCGGGCAGCATTGGCATCGCCCTCTTCCCTCAAGCCGGTGAAGATGCCGACCGGCTGACCCACAACGCCGACCGCGCGCTTTACGAAGCCAAAGGTGCCGGGCGCAACACTTACCGCTTCCACACGCCCGAATAGGCTGTTTTCAGCCCCGAATTTTCTGGCGATTTTTCGGTGTTGACCGTAACAGACAAAAAACTTTCACCCTGTCGACTTGAAATAACACCTCCTCGACCCTATTATTAGCACTCACCGGTGACGAGTGCTAATAATCGCCGCCACTGGTCCCGAGTGCTTAAACCGCACCGGCCAATTTCCATCATCAAGAACTACAAGGAGTCAGTTTATGAAAATCCGTCCTTTGCACGACCGTGTGATCGTCAAGCGCGTTGAAGCCGAACGTACCACCGCTTCCGGCATCGTCATCCCCGATTCAGCTGGCGAAAAGCCGGATCAGGGCGAAGTGCTGGCCGTTGGTCCGGGCAAGCGTGACGACAGCGGCAAGCTGAATGCACCGGATGTCAAAATCGGCGACCGCGTTCTGTTTGGCAAATATGCCGGCCAGGTCGTCAAGGTTGATGGCGAAGAAGTCATGGTTATGCGTGAAGAAGACATCATGGGCGTGCTGGTCGCTTAAGCGCCGCGTCTCAATTACACGTAGATATCAACTTAACGAATTCAGGAGTTATAAATGGCAGCTAAAGAAGTTAGATTTGGTGATTCAGCCCGCGCCCGTATGGTCGAAGGCATCAACGTTCTCGCCGACGCAGTTAAAGTCACCCTCGGCCCTAAAGGCCGCAATGTCGTGCTCGAGCGTTCCTACGGCGGCCCGACGGTCACCAAGGACGGCGTTTCCGTCGCCAAGGAAATCGAACTGAAAGACAAGTTCGCCAATATGGGCGCCCAGATGGTCAAGGAAGTGGCTTCCAAGACCTCCGACATCGCTGGTGACGGCACGACGACCGCCACCGTTCTGGCTCAATCCATCGTCCGCGAAGGCATGAAGTACGTTGCCGCCGGCATGAACCCGATGGATTTGAAGCGCGGCATCGACAAGGCTGTGATCGCCACCATCGAAGAACTGAAAGCTTTCTCCAAGCCCTGCACCACGACCAAGGAAATCGCTCAGGTTGGCTCCATCTCCGCCAACTCTGATGCCGATATCGGCCAGATCATCGCCAACGCGATGGAAAAAGTCGGCAAGGAAGGCGTCATCACCGTTGAAGATGGCAAATCCCTGGCTAACGAGCTGGATGTCGTCGAAGGCATGCAGTTTGACCGTGGTTACCTGTCCCCGTACTTCATCAACAATGGCGACAAGCAACAAGCGCTGATGGAAAATCCGCTGGTCCTGCTTTACGACAAGAAGATTTCCAACATCCGTGACCTGCTGCCGATTCTCTGAGCAAGTTGCCAAGGCCGGCCGTCCGCTGCTGATCATCGCCGAAGATGTCGATGGTGAAGCACTGGCTACCCTGGTTGTGAACAACATCCGTGGCATCCTCAAAACCGTTGCCGTCAAGGCACCGGGCTTTGGCGATCGTCGCAAGGCCATGCTGGAAGATATCGCCATCCTGACCGGTGGTACCGTCATCGCTGAAGAAACCGGTCTGTCGCTGGAAAAAGCTGTCCTGAAGGATCTGGGCCAGGCCAAGCGCATCGAAGTTTCCAAGGAAAACACCATCATCATCGATGGCGCCGGCGAAGCCGATAGCATCCAGGCTCGCGTCAAGCAGATCCGTATCCAGATCGAAGAAGCGACTTCCGATTACGACAAGGAAAAGCTGCAGGAACGTGTTGCCAAGCTGGCTGGCGGCGTTGCCGTCATCAAGGTTGGTGCAGCCACCGAAGTCGAAATGAAGGAAAAGAAAGCGCGCGTTGAAGATGCCCTGCACGCTACCCGTGCTGCGGTTGAAGAAGGCGTTGTCGCTGGCGGCGGTGTTGCACTGATCCGTGCCCGTGCTGCTGTTGGCAAGCTGAAGGGTGACAACCACGATCAGGATGCCGGCATCAAGATCGTTCTGCGCGCCATGGAGCAGCCGCTCCGCGAAATCGTTGCCAACTCCGGTGACGAGCCGTCTGTCGTCGTTGATAAAGTTCAGCGCGGCAAGGGCAACTACGGCTACAACGCTGCCACCGGCGAGTACGGTGACATGGTTGAAATGGGCGTACTCGATCCGACCAAGGTGACCCGCACCGCACTGCAGAACGCCGCGTCCATCGCTGGCCTGATGCTCACCACCGAATGCATGGTTGCTGAACTGGCTGAAGACAAGCCGGCCGGCGGCGGCATGCCCGGTATGGGTGGCATGGGCGGCATGGGTGGTATGGGCGGCATGGGCATGTAATTCCCGCCTCTCGCTACACCGTTTTACAAAAGCCCGCTTTCGAGCGGGGCTTTTTTGCTTTGGATCAAAGCTTTGCTTACGACTTTTGTAACGGTCTGTAAGTTGCCTGTAAGACGCTCCGCCTAAATTACGATCCGCAGCAATGCCTCTACAAACAAAATCTGAGGAGCAAACCACAATGCAGAAAGTACTAGACCGGGTTACAGCTAATCCGAAATTTCATGAGTTTATTGCCATGCGCAGTAGATACTCGATCATTATGGCCATCGTCAGTGCCGCCGCTTACTACGGCTTCATCCTGCTGGTTGCCTACAACAAAGAGTTCCTGGCCGCCAAGGTTAGCGCTGGCTCAGTCATGAGCGTCGGCGTGCCGATTGGCGTTGGCGTCATCCTTTTCACCATCGTCCTGACCTGGATCTATGTTCATCGTGCAAACACCGAGTTTGATGCGACCAACGAAGCCATCATCAAGGAGGCACAGAAGTAAGATGACCAAATTTACCAAGATCCTCGCCGGCCTTCTGGCACTGGCCGTTACTGGTGGCGCCATCGCCGCTGGTGCCGACCTCGGCAATACCGCAAGCAGCAGGCCACCAACTGGACTGCCATCGTCATGTTCGGCATTTTCGTCGGCGGCACCCTCTTCATCACCAAGTGGGCAGCTTCGCAGACCAAGTCTGCTGCTGACTTCTATACTGGCGGCGGCGGTATCACCGGCTTCCAGAACGGCCTGGCAATTGCCGGCGACTACATGTCTGCCGCGTCCTTCCTGGGTATTTCCGGTCTCGTGTTTGCCAACGGCTTCGACGGCCTGATCTTCTCGATCGGCTGGCTGGTCGGCTGGCCGGTCATCACCTTCCTGATGGCCGAGCGTCTGCGTAACCTGGGCAAGTTCACGTTTGCTGACGTGGCTTCCTACCGTTTCGCCCAGACCCCGGTTCGTATCTTTGCAGCGTCCGCCTCTCTGGTTATCGTCGCCTTCTACATGATTGCGCAGATGGTCGGTGCCGGTCAGCTGATCAAGGTGCTCTTCGGCATGGAATACATGTACGCTGAAGTCCTCGTCGGCGTTGTGATGATGATGTATGTGCTGTTCGGCGGTATGACTGCAACCACCTGGGTGCAGATCATCAAGGCTTGTATGCTGCTGTCTGGCGCAACCTTCATGGCCGTCTCTGTGCTGCTTCAGTTCGGTTTCTCACCGGAAGCCCTGTTCGCCAAGGCTGTTGAAGTGCACACCAAGAAGGATGCCATCATGGGTCCGGGCGCACTGATCAAGGATCCGATCTCTGCCATCTCCGTCGGTATGGCCCTGATGTTCGGTACCGCTGGTCTGCCGCACATCCTGATGCGCTTCTTCACCGTCCCGAACGCCAAGGAAGCCCGTAAGTCGGTTGCCTGGGCAACCACCTGGATCGGTTACTTCTACATCCTGACCTTCATCATCGGTTTCGGCGCTATCACCAACCTGATCCAGAACCCATCCGACTTCTACGTCGGTGGCGAAATCGCCAAAGGCCTGAAGGGCGGCGGCAACATGGCTGCTGTGCATCTGGCCAAGGCTGTTGGTGGTGACCTGTTCCTCGGCTTCATCTCTGCTGTTGCCTTCGCAACAATTCTGGCCGTGGTTGCTGGTCTGACCCTGTCTGGCGCTTCTGCCGTGTCCCATGACTTGTACGCTTCGGTGTTCAACAAGGGTTGTACTTCCGAACAGGAACTGCGCGTTTCCAAGATGGCTACCATCGCCCTCGGCGTCCTGGCTATCGTGCTTGGTATCGCCTTCGAGAAGGAAAACGTTGCCTACATGGTGATGCTGGCCTTTACCATCGCCTGTTCCTCCAACTTCCCGGTCTTGTTCATGTCCGTGCTGTGGAAGAACTGCACCACCCGTGGTGCCGTGGTTGGTGGCTTCGTCGGTCTGGCTATGGCTGTTGTTCTGACCGTCGGCTCTGCCTCGGTCTGGGAAGCTGTCATGCACAATCCTAAGGGTTCTGCCTGGTTCCCGTACAACTCTGCCGCTCTGTTCTCGATGGGTGCTGCGTTCTTCACCATCTGGCTGGTGTCCATTCTGGACAACTCGGCTCAGGCTCAGAAAGAACGCGCTCTGTATCCTTCGCAGCAACTGCGTTCGGAAACTGGTCTGGGTGCTTCTGGCGCCTCCGGCCACTAAGCCGAAAACTGCTTCAGCAAAACCCGGGTTTCGACCCAAGCCCCTCCGAAAAACAGTTGATTTATTGGAAGGGTGGGTTTAAGCTGGTTGCATCACAACACCTACAACGACTAGGCAAATGCCATGTTCGGAGTGGGCAGGAGATGTAGCCAGATGGTGCAGGAAAATTTATCTGCTGTATCGCAGGGGAGGCTTCGGCCTCTCCTTCGTTTACGAAGGCGAAAGCGGAACTCCCTCGAATCCCGCCTGAAAGGGCCGGGATTCAATACAACACCTGCAAGAACCCCAAGTGCTGCAATTTTGGTGTTGTAGCCATTGATGGAGCCAAGCCGGAAGAACTCGGACAGTACATTCGGGTTAGTGGGCGGCAAAGCTATCCATTGTTGAAGTGTGGCGCTTGCGAAGAAATGCCACCTCTCAAAGCAACCAGGGCATTGTGAAGAGATGCAACGCCTGGGGCGCTATCTCCAAGACAAAGAACTTTTTGCCCCAATGAAGCATGCGAGAACCATGCAGTGCCCGTAGGCACCAAGAGGGATACACTGCCTTCGGCACCAATGCACACGGCTCCGGCGTATGCAGTGCTGCAAGTGCATGAAGACCTTTGTTACCACCGGCAAGCCTGCAAAGGGGCAACACGACACACACCAGAACAAAAACCTATTCAATATGCTGGTGAATCAGGTTGCACTCTCCCGCATCGTGAAGATGCTCGATATTTCATGGGAAGTGCTGTATCACCGAATCGACTTCATCCACCGGCAATGCTTGGCGTTTGCTGCCAACCGTGAGCGCCGGTTGAAGACACTGCCGATTGAACGCCTTTATATGGCGGTAGATAGGCAAGACTATCTGGTGAATTGGACAGAGCGCAAAGACAAGCGCAATGTGAGTTTGATGGGTATTGCTGTCTCTGACAACAAGACCGGCTATGTCTTCGCCAACGCCCTTAATTTCGATGATTCGATAGACAGGAATGCAGTTGAAGAGCATTCCACTGAAATTATTGATACGGCTTTGCCTGCTCCCTTCCGTAAATACGCACGAGTTTGGACAAAGTTGGATTACCTCGAAACCCGTTTGCGGAAGATTCCAAAATCGAAGCGCACGGCGATACCTGGGGCGCTGATTGATGACATTGATGAAACCTACAAGCATCGGCACAGAACGAGGATGTAGAAGTCTTTGATGTGAAGGCGGCACCGAACAGCTACCCGATTACGGGATGCAGATTCACGCCGAATACACCATGATTGGCATGTTCAAGCACCTGAAAGAACTTGTCGGCAACTGCCAACAATGGCGTTTCTTTCTTGACCAAGAGAGCGGCATTCGTGCTGCCGTCTTCCATGCCTTTGCGCCTGAAATTACGAATCGCACCTGTGAGGCGTTTTATGTCCGCATTGCAAAGAACTTGTACAAGAAGAGAAGTTGAAGCTGAAAACGAAGCACGGCAAGCATTTGAAGAAGTATGGAAAGCGAATCCTGGCCTTGATGAAAAGCAGGTTGAGCTTTGATGCTGAAACAGGAAATTGCCCAAAAGCTGGTGATTGGGCAATACAAGGATCCATGGATTAAGGCACCGCTGCCAACCATGAGCGAATCCGAAAAGGCGATGTGCTGGCTAACGGAACATGATGGCTTTGATGAAGACCATGTGGCATGGCTTTATAACAAGGTAAGCCTGCATTCCGTGGATTCATATTTCATGCGAATTCGGCGGAGTATTGCGATGTGCGAACGGCCTTTGAGTTCGTCCGCTGACCGTGGAAGAATTTGGAGCGCATACCAGTCATACAATCCTTCCATCCTGAAAAAGATGCTGGAAATCTATCGGGTTTATAGCAATTATTGCGATACCCCCATGCAAGGCAAGAATAAAACAACGCCTGCTATGCGTTTGGGCCTTGCTGATGCCGTTCTTCCGCTGGAAGATATTCTTTATTACAAGAATTAAACAGCAACAATAAGTTCTCTAACGCCCATCCTCCGGGCGTAATCACAAGCCACATCCATTGTTCTAAATACCCTTTCCCCTCCTCGTGAGGCGGCGAGGTGTATTCTTTTCCCCAATTCCAAGGCGAGAATATAACCATCCTCTTTTTCAATACTTTGCATTTGTTTTGCAAATTACTTGAAATGATTTCTTTAAATGTTTTAGTGTTAATCATAATTGTCAATACTCCGGTTATTTTCTTTGATTATATTATTCTAATAATATATGCTTTTTTAATCAAATTAATTACGGTATTTATTTTAATGATTTTAATAACAAGACGCCGACGAAGATATTCATCTTCAAAACACCGAAGCCCGTGCGGCTTTTTGTGTTTTAGAGCGTCAATTTAATTGACACTAAAGGGGGAAATAAAAATGGCAAAGAAAAAAATGAACGCGACACAGAGAACCTATTTAGAGACATCCTGAAAGATAAAGGATATTCCAAAAAAAATGGTTATATTGTTGAAGAGCAAATATCAAACAATCCAATCATTGATAAGTTATTAAAAAATGCGAGTAAAAATGGGAGGTGTGGGAAACCAGAGTTTATAATTTCACACCCATCTTTCCCGGACTTAATCATCGTTGTCGAATGCAAAGCGGATATTAATAAGCACGAATCATTAAATCGAGACAAATACGCTGATTACGCTGTTGATGGGGTGTTGCTTTATTCAAAGTATTTATCGAAGGAATTTCATGTTGTAGGCATAGCATTAAGCGGTGCCGACGAGAGCAATTGTCGTTTTAGTTCATTCTTATCCATTAATGGGGTTTCAAATCAAACAGTAATTTGTAGACACAGGATAGTTCAACCGTTAACGAATTGCTTTCTTTTGATGAGTACGATGAGATAATTAATTTCAGTCCAGACAAAAAGAAAATGACTTGGATTCAATAATCAAGTTTACAAGAAAGCTGCATAATTACATCTATACAAATGTTCAAATTGAAGAGGATAAAAAAACTCTTCTTGTATCGGGAATTATTTTAGGTCTCGAAAACGATGTGTTTTCGAAGGGTTACGCAGCATACGAGCAGGAATTAGAAAACAGAATTTGCGAAGAATTGTTGAATCACATCGCAATATCTCTTGCGAGCGGCAACTATGCCGCCGGAAAAGATAAAATTAATGACAGAGGTTTTTCGCTTCATTGTTGCTGATAAATCGATTTTACAGACAATCGATACAAGCGTTAAGAAAAGCAAGATGTGTCACATGATTGACATGATTAAATTAGAAGTAATGCCATTCATAAAACATTATGCCGAAATTGATTTTATCGGGCACTTCTACAATGAGTTCATTAGATACACAGGAGGGGACGGCAAAGGGCTTGGTATTGTATTAACACCGAAGCACGTTACAGAGTTTATGTGCGACCTAATAGATATTGACAGGAACAGTATTGTTTTGGATACATGCACCGAACTGCGGACCTTATTTCAGCAATGTATAAAATGGTTGATGATATTAAAAATCAAACCTTTCCGAAGCTGAAAAGGAAATAAAAATTGCCCATCAAAGAAAAGCAAATGATAGGCGTTGAATTAAATTCAAAGTTATTCACCATGGCAGCAAATATGTATTTCAAGGGCGATGGAAAGACAAATCTAATTCACGGCGACTGTTTTGAACAAGCAGGGAAATTAACCATTACCGACAAAGATAGCAATGGAAACGATGTTGCCTTTGAAACCGAATCGTTGCCTTATTAATCCACCATATGCGCTTAAAACGACAAATTGAAAGAGATTGATTTTATTTCTTTCACATTGGATCAACTGGCCGAAGGGGGACGGTTTGCATGCATTGTGCCAATGTCCGTAGCAATCAAAACCGATAAAAATAAATCGTTGCTAGAAAAGAAACGGAAAATTTTGAGCAAACATCGACTCGATGCAGTATTTAGTATGCCAAATGACCTGTTCTATCCTGTTTCAACGAATACATGCATTATGGTATTTACTGCATACACAAAGCATAGGGAAGACTATGAAACCTTCTTCGGATATTTGAAAGATGACGGCTTTAAGGTTACAAGAAAAGGAAGAATTGACCAAGGAAGATGGACCGATATAAAGAAAGAATTTATAAGATTATTTGTGAATGGAAAAATGCTTCCCGGAAAATCAGTTTGCAAAGCAGTAACCGCAGATGAAGAGTGGTGTGCAGAAGCATATATGGAGACAGACTTTTCTGACATTAAGGAAGTGATTTCATTAAGGCAATAAAAATTTTGTGGCTTTCAATTTTGTTAGCGGGGTATGACAGAATGATTAAGATAAATACTTTGTTTAACATTAAGTACGGAAATAAATTGTACGAATCTAAAGGTCATTTAATTAAAACCGCCAATGGAATTCCTCTAATATCATCAAAAGGAACAGACAACGGAGTTCATGGTTTATACAGCATATTCCCCGATTACCAACACATAATAACTATTGCAAGAACCGGAACAGTTGGTTCTACTTTTACCATCCATATAAATGTTCCGCTGACAGCAATGTTCTTGTTTTAACCCCGAAAGTAGAATTAAACAGAGAAGAAATGTTGTATTTTGCATTTCTGATTCAGAAAGATGCTTATAAGTATTTGTACGGAAGACAGGTTACGCCGCCGAGACTTGGAGCAACTACAATTCCTGACTTGAATTTTGTTAGAATAAATCTTAAATTAAATAATGGTATTGAGACAATACGATTATTCAGAACTACAAAATAGAGAATAATCGTATAGGTCAAGCTCCTACTAATCCACCAGTATTCGCCAGATTTAGGATTGGAGAGTTGTTCTCTGTAACAGGCACTAAAACAACTGACCCGGAGTATATTTCAAGAGCCGAAAGTGGGTGTCATCCATATATAACCACAAAAACACCAATAATGGCGTGGATGGGTATTATGATTTATACACAGAGAATGGAAATTGCCTAACGATTGATTCAGCTACTGTTGGCGCAGTTTTTTATCAGGAAAGGAATTTACTGCAAGCGATCATGTTGAAAGCTTGTTCCAAAGGAAACAATGTATTAAACAAATACATTGGATTGTATCTCGTTACAGTGATGAGAAAAGAATGTATCGTTACTGTTACGGCAGGAAGTTCAATCAAAACGCATACGGAACACAATCATTGAATTACCATCAGTAATAATGGACGGAAACATAATTCCGAATTGGAATTACATGGAGAATTATATAAAATCATTAGAATATAGCAGCAATATATAACAAGAAATTAATAAAATACGATAGCCATTTCGTCCATTAGCAATCATCCTCCCCTTCTAATGGGGAGGAATTGCTATGCCTGTTCCGGCATTTCAGGAACTGTTTTACCGATACTGGCTTACATTGCTGATGGGAAAGAACACGCCAAGCAAGATGTAGCCGAACATCATCGCAAAAACTCCAATTAACCCCTGACGAGTTGAGCGAGTTGCTACCCAGCGGGAAGCAAACCAAATTCCTGAATCGGATTGCTTGGACACGGACTTACTTTGGCAAGGCGCTTCTGGTCGAAGCAACTGCAAGGGGTAAATTCCGCATCACCCAGCGAGGAATGGACTTGCTGGCAACGAATCCCATTGGTCTGAATGTGAAGATGCTTAAACAGTATCCCGAATTTCAGACCTTCCACCAGGGCAACAATGACGATGCCCAAGAAGAAGCCATAGGCAATGTTCAGGCAGTAATAAACGACGAAACGCCAGAGGAACAGCTTGAATCCCGTTATCAGGCGCTTCGTAAGGAACTGGCAGGACTTCTCCTGCAACAAGTCTTACAAGCCTCTCCCGCCTTCTTTGAGCAATTGGCGGTCGATGTGCTTGTGGCGATGGTGGCGGTTCAAGAGCCGATGCAGGCAAAGCCATTGGACAAAGCGGCGATGAAGGCATTGATGGTGTCATCAAGGAAGACCGCTTGGGCTTGGACCTGATTTACCTACAAGCAAAACGCTGGCAGAACCCCGTAGGCAGGCCGCATGTTCAAAACTTTGTTGGAAGTCTGGTAGGCAAGAGCGCACACAAGGGCGTCATGCTGACAACTTCACGCTTTACCGAAGATGCAAGCACCCGTGAAGCACCTTCCCAAAAGGTTGTGCTGATTGATGGTGAAGAACTGGCAGAACCAATGATTGAGTTCGATGTGGGCGAATCCCACGACGACCTACACCGTCAAAAGCTGGACACAGACTACTTCGAAGAAGTGTAGAAATTCCTGGCCCCACAAAGAGAAAACCCCAGATTTTGCGTCTGGGGTTTTTTCTGGTCCTTCGACCCCTCAAAATTTCTCAACCGAATGAGGGCTTGGGTTTCGACCGGGTTTTACGCCCAAATTTTTCAGGCACTTTGGGCAGTTGACCGCAACAATTGCCAAAACAGCAGGCGCAATGATGCGCTGCGGCATTTGCCGGGCGATTTATTTGTTAGACTTGGGAAAGTTCTCTAGGGGAAAAAAACGGTAGGGGGTACCCAGTGCAGGTCGGGCCACCCCCTGAGTCGCGGCCAAAGCCGCCGACTCCGAAGACCATAAAAGGAGAACAGCCCGCGCAGAATAAGGCGTCAGGCTTACAGAACTCTTACGCCAGCATAGGCAGACAGAAACATGCGTATTCTCATCGCTGAAGATGACGCCATTATTGCCGATGGGCTCTCGCGCTCCTTGCGCCAGGGCGGCTATGCCGTGGATTGGGCACCGAATGGCATGGAAGCCGATACCGCGCTGTTAACGGTGTCCTACGACTTACTAATTCTCGATCTTGGCCTGCCCAAACTATCCGGCCTTGATTTGCTCAAGCGTGTACGGGGTCGCAATTCGGCGATACCTGTCCTGATTCTGACGGCGATGGATGGCAGCGGGGATCGCGTCAAGGGCCTTGACCTTGGCGCCGATGACTATATGGTCAAGCCTTTCGACCTCGCCGAACTGGAAGCCCGCGTCCGCGCCCTGACCCGCCGCTCGGCAGGCACGACGCCGACCATACAGTGCGGCGCCTTGGTATACGACCAAGTTGGCCGGGTTGCCCAGATTGCGGGGCAGAATATAGAACTTTCTGCCCGCGAGATCGGGTTACTGGAAGTTTTGTTAACACGAATGGGGCGGCTAGTCAGCAAAGACCAACTAGTGGACCATCTTTGTGGCTGGGGGGAAGAGGTCAGCCACAACGCCATCGAAGTTTACGTTCACCGTTTGAGGAAAAAGCTCGAAGTTGGTGGCGTCAAGATCGCCACGGTGCGCGGCTTGGGTTATTGTCTTGAGCGACCCCAAGCTGAGTAACTCACCTTCATCCGAGAGTGAACGCTCGCTTTTTGGCGAGATTCTCGACTGGATGTTGGCCCCTTTGCTCTTCGTCTGGCCACTGAGCATTGCCTTCACCCATTATTTCGCCAACAACGTCGCCAACTACCCTTACGATCAGGCGCTGCGCGAGCATGTTTCAGCGATTGCCCGCCAGATCAAGCTGGTTGATGGCAAGCCGGTACTCAGCTTACCCGCCTCAGCCCGCGCACTATTACGTGCCGACGAAACCGACAATGTCTATTTCCACGTGATCGCGCGTGGCAAAATGCTGGCCGGCGATAAAGAATTGCCGATCAGCAAAAATGAAATCGACCCTAACGCCGATGCTGGTGAGATTTACATGCGCGATCTCGACTCCAACGGCCAGGATCTGCGCGTTGCCTACACTTATGTTTCTGATGGGAGTTTGCCGCGCGAGCGTTGGGTACTGGTTGAGGTTGCCGAAACCACCGAGAAGCGCTCACAGCTGGCCAACAAGATTGTTGCCAGTGTCATCCTGCCCCAGTTCATCATTATTCCGCTTGCCGTCATGTTGGTCTGGTTCGGTCTTTCGCGCGGTTTGCGGCCCCTGACACGCTTGCGCAAGACGATTGAAGCGCGCGAACCGGCTGACCTTTCACCTATCGCCACCCGGCGCGTGCCGGAGGAACTGGAGCCGCTGGTCGAGGCGTTCAATGAAATGCTGGAGCGCATGAAGAAAAACGTTGAGGCACAACAGCGCTTTGTTGCCGATGCCGCCCACCAGATGCGCACACCGCTAACCGGTCTCAAGACCCAGGCCCAGTTTGCGATCCGCGAAACCGATCCGGAAGCCCTGCGCCACGCACTGCGCCAGATTGCCACCGGCGTAGACCGGGCGGCGCGGATGGTCAATCAATTGTTGACGCTGGCGCGAGCCGAAGGCAGCGAAGTTGCGCAGCATCTCCATGAGCCGCTGGATCTCGCCCTGCTGGTGCGTGAAGTGGTCGAAGACTGGGTCATGCAGGCAATTGAAAAGAACATCGACCTCGGCTACGAGTCATCAGGCAACGCGATGGTTTTTGGTAATCCGGTTCTATTGCGTGAATTGGTCAAGAACCTGATCGACAATGCGCTGCGCTACACCCCGAGCGGCGGCAAGGTGACCTGCCGAGTCAGCAGCACACACGTAACTTGCTTGCTGGAGGTGGAAGATGACGGTGTTGGTCTTACCGAAGCTCAGGCTGAAATGGTTTTTGAGCGCTTTTATCGCGTCGATGATGCCGGCACGGAAGGCAGCGGACTTGGCCTTGCCATCGTTCAAGAAATTGCCGCGCAGCACGAGTCGACCGCAACATTGCGCCCCAATCGCGGCACGCGCGGGGCAACCGCCCGCGTCGCCTTCCCGGCCTGGCATCCGCCGATTCCTCCGCAGCCACCGCCAGACGATTTCTCGGAGCTTTACCGGCAATCACCGCCAATTGGCACCTGAGCACTAAGTTGACAATTTTTGTCGGGTTAATTAAAGTCTAGTTATCCCAAGGGGGAGTAGCTCAATACTGGTTTGTCGTCATCACGAGGTTTATCCTCCGGCAGCCGGGCAGCAAAACAACGCTGTGAGCAAGACCTTTGCCGCGACGGCGAGGCTCCTTTGGCATTCCACGGCTCTTGTCCTTCACGGTGCGGGCCGTTTGTTTTTTTGGAATGCGAGAAAGGGAAAAAATAATGGAAACAATAGGTAGCTGGGAGTTGTGGGCCGGATTTTCCGCCATTGTCATCATCATGCTGGCGATCGACCTCTTTGTCGTCGGCGGCGGCAAGGAACACCGTGTCAGTTTCAAGGAAGCTGCCGTCTGGTCGGTGATCTGGATCAGCCTGAGCCTGGCTTTTGCCGGCGCGCTCTGGTGGTATCTCGACGGCAGCGTCGGGCGCGAAGTCGCCAACAGCAAGGCACTGGAATTCATCACCGGCTACCTGATCGAGAAGGCGCTGGCGGTCGACAACGTCTTCATCTGGCTGATGCTGTTCAGCTTCTTCGCGGTACCGCTCGAATTGCAGAAGCGCGTGCTGCTCTACGGCGTACTGGGCGCCATCGTCATGCGCACCATCATGATTTTTGCCGGCGCCTGGCTGATCACGCAGTTCCACTGGATTCTTTACCTCTTTGGCGCTTTCCTGCTGATCACCGGCGTCAAGATGTACTGGTTCGCCGACGAGAAGCCGGATCTCGAGAACAACAAGCTGGTGAAATGGCTGCGCGGCCACATGAAGATCACCACGGAGTTCCACGGCCAGAACTTCTTTACCTGGAAAAATGGCGTGCGTTACGCGACGCCGCTGTTCCTCGCGCTGGTGCTGGTTGAAGTGTCCGATCTGATCTTTGCTGTCGATTCGATCCCGGCCATTTTCGCCATCACCACCGATCCGTTCATCGTGCTGACCTCGAACATCTTCGCCATCCTCGGCCTGCGCGCCATGTACTTCCTGCTCGCCGGCGTCGCCGACCGTTTCTCGCTGCTTAAATACGGCTTGGCCATCGTGCTGATGTTTATTGGCGTCAAGATGTTGCTGATCGACATCTACAAGATCCCGGTGGGTTTCTCGCTGGCCGTGGTCGCCGTGATCATCGGCGCTTCGGTATGGGCTTCGCTGCGCAAGGAAGCCCGCGAGAAGCAGGCTTCCTGATCAGAGATTGTCGAGGCGGCTGTAATCCAACACAGCCGCTTCACGCGGTGCCATCTTGCGCCAGGCGGCGTGAATGGCATCGCTGATCGGCCAGAAGTTGGGATTGGTTCGTCGCACGCCGAAGTTTTCGGTCAGTTTTACGAGATCACCCGCCGAACCCAGGTGGGAAACCGCATCAACAAATCGGGCAGCTTTTCGGCGTCGACCGTAAAGATTGCATTGGGATACGCGCCAGCGACACCATTGATCGCCAATAGCGTGTCTTCTTCAGGTAGCAGACGTTTTTCCTCGCGCAGCAACTCGGCAACATTGGTATGCGCGGTATTTTTAATCAGAGACACCACACGCGGCGCCTGACCTGCCCGCTTGACGAGTAGCAGACTCATCTCCGGCAAATGCGCGACCGGCAGCCCCTTGATTTTCGCCAGGCGGCGCATTTGCGCAATGTCTGAATCAACAAAACCGCTATTTTTCCAGTCCAGTTGCGGATCACCGAGCGGCGCCATTTGCTGCTTGAGCATCTGGTACAGTTCAGCAACATGATCGTTACTGCGATAACGCTGGCCGGTTTCGAATTTGAAATATGGCGCCAGCTCGGAGAAGTAACTCAGGTGCCGCTCCCCGCCCTGATACCAGCGACCAACCAGCGCCTTACGCTCTTTTGTGGGCAGCAAGGAAACAAACGTCAGCTCGCCTTCCATACGCAGGAAATCCATATATAGACGTGTCGCCAGCTGATGACCAACGTTGCCATAAACATCAAAGCCGGCAACCAGGAGGTAGTGCATACGCTCAAACAGCGGGTAGCCGAGCACCAAGGCAGTTTGCGGTTGCTCACCCACCAGCCCACGCACGACTGAGGCGCTATCAAAATGGCGCATCACCGTCAGCGCCGCATTGGCATTGTTGCCGTCACCATCCCACAACTTGTTCAGCGAATATTTGTAGGAATTCGACATCAGTTTGTTTTGCGAGCTGCCTTTGGCTTCCAGGTATTTCTTTTCCTTTTCGGCATAGTCACGCCAGGCCAGCAAACCGACGTTGCTCTGGTGTTCAGCCGGGAGATCAAGCTGAGGCGCTGCCGCATTGAGCAGGCGCTCGGTCTCCTTGTTTTCTCGCTCACCTGGGGCGAGGAAGACCACCCAGAAATGATCATTGATTACATTTAGCGCCACCTGCCCACGGCAAACCGGGCCTTTCATGAAGCCCATCATGGTGAATTGCGCTTCGTCGAGCATGAAGCGATAGCGCGCATTGACCGGCAAATCCCGGAAAGTAATAAACGGGTTGGAAGCAACAGCAGGTTCATAACCGGGCAGCGCATTGACTGTGTACGCCTCATTGAAAAACCAGCCGCGAATGCGCGATAACCGCGCCGGGTTTAGTTCCAGCGGCATGTAGGTTTTGGCGACTTGCGTGGCTTCCATCGGCCGCAAGCGGTAATAGACACGATCAACACCGGGCGCATCAAACGGCCGGCGCGTGGCGATCACGTCAATCGGTTGGCCGGAAGGCGTGCGGCTGCGCACCAGATCAAAATTCAGTTCCGGCTGTTCCGGAAAGTGAAACTGGCCGATATACCAGTGTTCGTAAATGTAGCGGGCAACCAGTTGGCTGCGTTTGTCATCGGCATTGAGCAGGGCTTCCCATACAGCGACTTGCTGCGCGACGACCGGTTGCGGCGCGGGAGGTGGTGAATAGGGCGCGCCGGACTCCAGCCAGTTGGTTAATGTGCGGTATTCGGCATCGGCCAAGGGTGGCAGACCAAAAGGCATGCCGCGTTGCGGGTGGCGCTGGGCGTAATCGTCCATCGCGGCAGCGCGCACACAAGTCTGCTCACGATCAATCGAGAAATCGAGATCCCGGTTTTCCAGCACGCCACTGACTGGCCATGACGCGGCTCGCTTCATCGCCAGCATGCGATACATGGCGCCCCCCTCACGGTTGGCCTCGGGGAGCTGAGCGCGCTCGTTGAGAACAGGGAAGAAGCCTTTGGCCCGCCAATCGCGATTGGTCAGCGCGTCGAAATTTAGCCGGGTGGGTTCATCGGCCAGCAAGCGGGTACCGGAGTAGACCGTTTGCGCGCTGGCACCTCGGGTAATGCCGGCATAGCTGGTCAGATTCAGCTGGCAAGGCGCATCGTAACAGGCATGGCAACTCACGCAGCGCTGATCGAGCACCGGGCGAACCTCTTGCCAGTAATCCGGAGCACTGCCACTGGCCACTGATGGCCGATCAAATCGACCGGCGTCGGCGGGACCAAAACGCTCGTCCAACTGGAGCGAAACAACAATTGTGGCGCAACCACCAACTAATGCAAACAGGAATGGTGCAAGAAAACGCATCGCAAATATCCGAATCGGGAGGTTTCGCAGTTTAGCCTATCTCAAAGTCTGGTCATTCTTTGCCGGCAAGGCTAAGATCAAGCGAAATGAAATTTTTTAACCACTCAGGGGGCATTCTTGTCGGCCAATGTCATACAAGTACTTGACCAGCTTTCGCGCCGTCTGTTTGCGTTCGTTATTGTCACGAGCCTGGCGATCGCTACTCCGCTTTGCCTGGCAATGGATGGCGACCGCCGGCCACCGGACAATGACCTTATCTGGTCACAATACGGCATGAGCATTACCCTGCTTTCGCTGTTCGTCAGCGGCATTCTGCTGATCATTGCGCTCTATTTTCAGCGCAACAATCGCAGATTAAAAGAGGAATGCGCTCGTGCCGAGGTACTGACAAAACAGCTGCTCGCCAACAACACCCGTTTTCGCGCCATTTTCGAGAACGTAGACGCCTTGGCGATTCAGGGCTATACGCCCAGCGGCACCGTGGTTTACTGGAACCATGCGGCGGAAACCATTTACGGCTATAGCGCCAGCGAAGCGATAGGTGCCAAACTTTTTGATTTGATCATCCCACCCGACGCACGCCAATTAGTTATGGGTGCAGTTGACTGGATGTTTGAGAACCGCACCGGCATTCCGGCGGAGCGCTTGTCACTGCTGCACAAGAATGGGCATCTGGTTGAGGTTTACTCAACCCATGTGGTGGTTGAAACCGCCGAGGAAGGACCCTTGCTGTTCTGCCTCGATGTCAATCTTGCCGAGCAAGCCAAGACCGAGAATGCACTGGCAGAAAACGAAACGCGTCAGCAAATTATTCTTGACGCTCTCGGCGAAGGCGTTTTTGGCACCGACTGCGACGGCATCTGTACTTTCATCAATCCGGCAGCACTGACTATTCTCGGCTTCAGCGGAAGCGAAGTGCTCGGTAATAATCAGCACGTGTTATTCCATAGCCGTCATCCAGATGGTTCGCCCTACCTGGCAAGCGAATGTCCCGTGTTTCAAACCATGAAGGATGGCAGGGAGCGTCGCACGGAAGAATGGTTCTGGCGCAAATCCGGCGAGTGCTTCCCAATCCGCATGACAGTCACCGCGACCTTGCATAAAGGCACAATCACCGGCAGCGTTGTCGCTTTTGCCGACATTACCGAAATCGTACGCACGGCGCAGGAGCTTAGGCAATACCGCAATCATCTTGAGGAGCAGGTTCAATTACGCACGACGCAATTGGAAGATGCCCGCACCGCAGCCGAGGCTGCCAACCGTGCCAAGAGTGCCTTCCTGGCCAACATGAGCCACGAAATCCGCACCCCGATGAATGCCATTCTCGGCATGGCGCACCTGATGCGGCGTGAAGGAGTTTCATCACAACAGGCAGACCGCCTCGACAAGATCGACCACGCGGCACAGCACTTGCTGACGATCATCAACGATATCCTCGATATCTCAAAAATCGAAGCCGGCAAACTGATTCTTGAGCAAGTTCCCGTCGACATTCCAGAGATACTGAGCGGTATCGTCACCCTGCTTGACGAGCGCATCCGCAGCCGGGGACTAGTCTTGCTGATTGAGTCTGACAACTTCCCGGAGCTCTTCCTGGGCGACCCGATGCGCATCACCCAAAGCCTGATCAACTACACCAGCAACGCCATCAAATTTACCGAAACCGGCAGCATCACCGTGCGCGCAAAAAGGCTGAAGGAAAACGAAATAACCGCCACCTTGCGCTTTGAAGAGGAAGATACCGGCATCGGCATTAACCCGGAAACCGTCGGCATGCTGTTCGATGCCTTCAAGCAGGCCGATAGTTCAACCACTCGCAAATACGGCGGCACCGGGCTTGGCCTTGCCATCACCAAACATCTGGCACAAGCAATGGGTGGCGATGCAGGCGTTGATAGCCAACCGGGGCACGGCAGCTGTTTCTGGTTCACCGTCTGCCTGAAAAAAATACGGTTTATTCAGCGTTGACCGTAACAGATCAAAAAGAAGCTTTGCCACTTGAGTATCTCGCCGGCCATCACGTCCTGATTGTTGAAGACGAGCCGATCAACCGTGAAATTGCCGGTGAATTTTTGGATGATGTCGGCATCAGCTGCGACTATGCCGAAAATGGCCTCAGCGCCCTAGATCTGGTACGGAATAATCACTACGACCTGATCCTGATGGATATGCAAATGCCGGAAATGGACGGCCTCGAAGCCACACGCCAAATTCGCTTGCTCGCTGGCTGTTCGGCGCCCATCGTCGCAATGACGGCCAACGCTTTTGCCGAAGATCGCGAACGTTGCCGGGTCGCCGGCATGACTGATTTCATGTCCAAGCCAATTGACCCCGACGCCCTCTTCACCATCTTGTTGCGCAACCTGCCAGATACCCGACATTAAGCAAAGACCCGGCGCAGCACGCCACAAAACGGTACACTGCTGTTTTTGCGAGAGATATTCTCTTGCCTCACCGCTTTGCGAAGGTTATCCGATGTACCCGGTCCATGATGTTGACGCCCTCCTTTTAATCGCCACCACCCTTGCTTCCAAGCGGCGGCCGGCTGAACTTGTCGAAATCATCGCCGCGATGGATCTCCTGCAAGTAACGATTCCCGATGAAGCACGGCTGGCTGAAGCCTTCGCACACCTTGGTAAGCACGGCATGATTTCTGCCGGAGAAAGCGGGTTTTCGCTGACGGAAGATGCCGAAAAAGTCATGGCCGAACAGCCCAAACGCGGCACCAGCGAGGAGAAGATATTCCGCGTGCGCGATGATCTGTCGGCTTTCACGACAAAACCGGATCATGCTGCCGTTGTCGTTACAGAGGAAGCGCTCAGCGCTGCATTGCTGGCACACAAAACGTCAGGCGAAGGCGCCGGTAAAAACCTGCTGGTTCCCAAACCCAAATCCGATGGCGACAAACAACGCCCCGGCCAACGCTTCCGTAAACCGTTGCCCGCCCACAAGCGCAAGCGTTGAACCGGCCATGAGCGAAACTCAAACCCCGGCGCAGCCCGCCAGCACCTCATTCAGGGACCTGCCCTTGTCGCCGGCCATGCTGACCAATTTGCAGCAACTTGAATACCTGACAATGACGCCGATTCAGGCGGCCAGCCTGCCGATTGCGCTGGCAGGCCACGACCTGATTGCACAAGCCAAAACCGGTAGCGGCAAAACCGCCGCCTTCGGCCTTGCCCTGCTCAACAAGCTGAACCCCAAAAACTTCGCTGTGCAGGCCATGGTGCTCTGCCCGACGCGCGAACTGGCCGATCAGGTCACGCAGGAAATCCGCCGTCTGGCGCGCTTTGAAGACAATATCAAGGTGCTGTCGCTATGTGGCGGCTCAGCCATGCGCAACCAGATCACCAGTCTCGAAAATGGCGTACACATTATCGTCGGCACGCCCGGCCGCATCATGGACCACATGGAGCGCGGCACGATCAAGCTGGAAGGGTTGCAAACACTGGTCCTCGATGAAGCCGACCGCATGCTCGACATGGGTTTTCACGACGACATCGCCTACGTCGCCAAGCGCTGCCCGAAAGAACGCCAGACCCTGCTCTTTTCGGCAACCTACCCGGAAGGCATCGTGCAACTGGCCAAGCAGTTTTTGCGCAACCCGCAGGAAGTGAAACTGCTGGAACAGCACGAGGGCAGCAAGATCCGCCAGCGCTTCTACGAGATAAAACACGAGGACCGCTTGCAGGCCGTTTCCGTCCTGCTCAAGCACTACCGCCCGGTCAGTACGCTGGCTTTCTGCAACACCAAGCAGCAGTGCCGCGATTTGCTCAATGTGCTGCGCCACGAAGGTATTCAGGCGCTAACCCTGAATGGCGATCTCGAACAGCGCGAGCGTGATCAGGTCTTGATTCAGTTCGCCAATCGCAGCGTTTCTGTCCTGGTCGCCACCGATGTTGCGGCGCGCGGCCTCGATATTGCGCAACTGGAAGCTGTCATTAACGTTGATGTGACGCCTGATCCGGAAATCCACATTCACCGTATTGGCCGTACCGGTCGCGGCGATGAGGATGGTTGGGCGCTCAGCCTGTGCAGCACCGCCGACAAACGCCGTGTCGCGGCGATTGCGACAGCGATGAATTGCGCAGTGACCTGGGATGATCTGGGCAAGCTGAACACTGATGACAAATCGCCACTGGTGCCGCCGATGTCCACCTTGCAGATCCTCGGCGGGCGTAAGGAGAAGATTCGCCCCGGTGACATTCTAGGTGCGCTGACCGGCGAAGCGGGCTTCACCCGCGAGCAGATCGGCAAAATCACCGTCAACGATCAGTCCAGCTACGTTGCGGTCGCCCGCAATATTGCCCGTGATGCCGTCAAGAAACTGTCTGCCGGTAAGGTCAAGGGTAAAACCGTCAAGGTGCGTGCGCTGTAAGTAGTAAAAAAATCAGCCGTTTTCTGCGTCGACCGCAACAGTTGACCAGAGCGGCTGACCGGTTGCCTCCAGATGGCTGAGATAAGCCCGCAAATCAAATTCCAGCTGAAAATAGTGCGGCTCCATGTGCTGACAGAGCTGATAAAACGCCTTGTCGTGCGCCCGCTCCTTCATGTGCGCCAGTTCATGCACAACAATCATCCGCAGAAACTCAGTCGGCATCGCCTTGAACACAGTGGCCACACGAATCTCACGCTTCGACTTGAGATTGCCGCCTTGCACCCGTGAAATGCTGGTGTGCGTACCCAATGCGTTATGAATTACGTGCAATTTGCTGTCGAAAGCCACCTTGCTCAACTGGCCGGCATTGCGCAAATAGACATTCTTGATTTCGTGCACGTAATCGTAAAGTGCCCGGTCCGTGCGCACCGCATGCGCTTGCGGATATTTTTTCAGCAAAACTGACGCCATGCGGCCCTCGGCAATCAGTCGCCGCACCTGTGCAGCAAGATCCTCAGGGTAACCGGCAAGGTAATTGACACTTCCCCGTGGGACCAAAACTTTTCTCCTGTTGTTTAACCAATGCCGACCAGCAACTCCTGAATCAGCACATCTTGAATCTGCAGTTTACGCGGAAGCTTGCGATTTATCGCAACGTACAAAGCGTCACGTACATCCGCCAGCCTTGGCGCCTTATCCTGCTGATACGAATCCGACAATGAACTGCTGACCACCGCCTCCAGCATTTTCTGACGCTTCTGCAATCCCTTTTCCTGCACAGGATCGACCAGCAGACTCAGCTTGCAGACCACCAGTTGATCAAGACCTATCGTCGTCGTCACCTTGACGGAAACATAGACCTCTTCATCAGCCTCACTCTCCTGGCTGTCCATATAAAAATAAATCGCCCCCGCACAAATCAAGCCAAATGCACCAAGCAACATCCAAAAACGGTGCACCCAGGATTGATCTTCATTTCTCTCACCAGCGCTGGAGCGCTTGAATTGAGCGGACTTGCTCAGAGCAACACTTGAATTCATGGCGAAAATCCAAAATTTTGACTGCAGCGCAATCACGGTTTAGAAAAAAAGCAGGGCTTGCCGGAAGCTCCACAACGACAATAATACCATAAATATCATTTTTGTTATATTCGATATATTTTCCGGTTCCGAGTCGGATCATCAACAAACACAACACATATTTCACATCTAGCCCTCAAAACCATTGAATAGAGACCACCTGGAAGCTAATTACAGAAATACGCCGGGAGACAAAAGCATCACATCACACAGGGAATATCAATTTCTCGGATATATATATAAAATATGTCATAAACAACATCCTGGAAACACAATGTCTGACAACGAATATTTGAGCACCCGCGAAGCAGCAACCGCCCTCGGAATTTCGTTGGGCACTGTTCAAAAAATGGTTGAAAGCGGCGTACTGGAAGCTTGGAAAACAGAAGGCGGTCATCGCCGCATTCCAACATCGGCCATTCGTGACCATCTGGCCCAACGGCAGGGCGGAAAAGTGCCATCAGCGATGCTCGATGTACTGGTCGCAGAAGATAATCCTATCTTTCAGACCCTATACCAATCCGCTCTCGAAAAATGGGATTTCCCGATCAAGCTGCGTATCGTCGATAACGGCTTCGATGGACTGCTGCAAGTTGGCAGTTGTCAACCGGATGTCTTGATCACTGATCTCATGATGCCCGGAATGGACGGCTTCGACATGATTCGCCGCTTACGCAGCAACAAGGATCTCGCCAACATGGTGATTGTCGTCGTCAGCTCAATGGAGCCACATCAAATCGCCGAAAGTGGTGGTCTTCCAGCCGACATCATGGTATACAAAAAGCCGATTCCGCTACTTGAGATCAAGGGCTACCTGCGCGCAATTTACCAATTACGCCTGCACCATGGCGCCTAAAACTCACACCCAAACAAAATGGGTTAGACCTTGCGATCTAACCCATTCTAATATTTGGTGCGCCCGACTGAATTCGAATCAGTGACCCCTGCCTTCGGAGGGCAGTACTCTATCCAGCTGAGCTACGGGCGCAAAACAGGAGCGGATTCTACCTTTTGCAGATCATGGCGTCCAATGCACTGAAAAATGAAGCAATCAACGAGACAAAACGAATGAACAGCACATCACCAGCCACACTCAGTCATGAAGACCTGCAAAAAATCATGGCCACCGTCGACATCCCTGCCTGCCCCGCCGTTGTTAGCCGCGCAATGGCCGAGGCGCAAAAGGATGAACCGGATTTGCGCCGCCTGGCTGAATTGATCACCAATGACCCGGCAATGTCTGCCGCAGCACTAAAGCTGGCCAATTCCCCGCTCTACCGAAGCGGTAACAGAATTTCCAGTGTGCGCCAGGCAGTTGACCGGCTTGGCACCAAAAATGTGGTCTGTATCGTTGTCTCGGTGGCCTTGCGTAACAGCGTCAGCGGCTTACCGACAGCCTGGCTCGAAAATTTCTGGAAACGCAACACACAGTTAGCGCTCGCCGCAGCCTTGATCGCCAGCAAGCAATACGGCATTTCACCGGATGCAGCCTACACTTATACGCTATTTCACGATGCGGCAATTCCTTTGATGATGAAGCGTTTTCCGGAATACGAAAAAATAATCGGTGACGCCATGGCCAGTGAAAATATCTGGTTGATGCCGAAGAAGAATATTTTCCCTGCACTCACCCCATCATCGGCTCTTTGCTAGTTCGCAACTGGGGACTACCGGCAATTTTCGGACTGGCCATTCGCTTCCATCACGAACTCGATGTTTACGAACTGCCGGACAAAACCTTGCCGAGTACCGCACTTTCCTTCATCGCAGTCACTCAAGTTGCCGAGCATATTTCGCATGAGTTGCTGGGTGAAAACGATCTCGAAGTTGGCACCGAACTTTTTGAAAAGGCGCTTGCCCACCTCGGCATCGGCCAGGAAGAATTTGATGATCTGCGCGCTCGGGTAGCAGAGGCAATCGGCGCAGACGCCTGATAGAAAAATCAGTCGAAGAAAGTCCGCGCCGCCTCAAACCGCTGTGCGTAATAGCGATCACCCAGGCGATCGATCCGAACACGGCCGTTAGTCGAGGGCGCATGAACAAATCGCGCATCGCCGATATAGATACCGACGTGCGAGAAGGAACGGTTATTCGTGTTGAAGAATACTAGATCGCCCGGCCGTAAATCCTGGCGCTCGATGGCCCGCGCCTGCCGGGCAATGTCGGCGGCACTGCCTTTCACCTTCAAGCCCAGTGTTGACTGATAAATATGGCTGACCATGCCACTGCAATCCAAGCCCGCATCCGGGTTTTTGCCGCCAAAACGGTAGCCGGTATCAACCAAACCCAGTGCGTAGAGCACAACATCAACGCCCTTCTCGCTCCCGACGCGCGAGGGTTGCGTTATAGTTTCCGTGGACGAAGATGGGCGCGGCGATGGACTGCCACAGGCAGCCAGCAAAGCGGCGGAAATAATCATCGCAAAGGGTAGAGCCAGACGCATCTTCTAAAGCGTTTTCTACGAAACAGTTATAACTTACCGTTTTTACAGGATTTTTCAAGCAATGATTATCCAAAACAAGCATTTGTTACGGTCAACGTGTTTTATTGGCGGAAAATGGGTCACGGCCGACGATGCGAGCCAGATGGCCGTTCTCAACCCGGCTAATGGAAGCGTCATTGCGGAAGTGGCGAATTGCGGCAGCGATGAAACCATCCGTGCGATTACCGCCGCCAACGAAGCCTGGCCGGCGTGGCGGGCATTGACTGCCAAGCAACGCGCCCAGATTTTGCGCCGCTGGTTTGAACTGATTCTGATAAACACGGAAGATCTCGCTCAACTCATCACCGCCGAAGGTGGCAAACCTTTGACCGAAGCGCGCGGCGAAGTTGCCTACGGGGCTTCCTTTGTCGAATGGTTTGCCGAAGAAGGCAAGCGCGCCTACGGCGAAACCATCCCGGCTACGGCCGCCGACAAGCGCCTCGTGGTCATCAAGCAGCCGATTGGTGTTTGCGCCGCGATTACGCCCTGGAACTTTCCGCTCGCCATGATCACGCGCAAGGTTGCCCCGGCGCTGGCTGCCGGTTGCACGGTAGTCATCAAACCGGCCGAACAGACGCCGCTAACGGCGCTGGCGCTGGCCGTGCTGGCAGAGGAAGCGGGTTTGCCAGCGGGTGTGTTCAATGTCATTACCGGCGACCCGGTAGCGATTGGCGGCCAACTCACTGCCAGCCCGATAGTCCGTAAGCTTTCCTTTACCGGTTCAACTGAAGTTGGCCGCCTGCTGATGGCGCAATGCGCCGCAACCGTCAAAAAGGTTTCCTTTGAACTGGGCGGCAATGCGCCATTTATTGTTTTTGATGATGCCGATCTGGATGCTGCGGTCGACGGCGCTTTGATCGCCAAATATCGCAACGCCGGCCAAACCTGTGTCTGCGCCAATCGCTTCCTGATTCAGTCAGGCATTTACGATGCCTTTGCCGAACGCTTTGCCGAACGTGTGCGCAAGATGAAGGTTGGCCCCGGCACCGAAGAGGGCGTCGTCCAGGGGCCGCTGATTGATGATGCCGCGCTGGCGAAGGTTGAATCGCATGTTGCTGATGCTATGGCTCACGGTGCTCGCGTGCTTTGCGGTGGCACCCGTCACGACCAGGGCGGCAACTTCTTTCAACCTACCGTTCTTGCCGACGTAACGCCTGCCATGCGCGTGGCGCGCGAAGAAACCTTTGGCCCGGTCGCTCCGCTCTTCCGCTTTGACACCGAAGAAGAGGCTGTCGCCATGGCCAATGATACGGAATTCGGCCTTGCTGCCTACTTTTACTCACGCTGGCTGGCCCGTAGCTGGCGCGTTGGCGAAGCGCTGGAATACGGCATGGTGGGCGTCAATACTGGCCTGATCTCGAATGAGGTCGCCCCCTTTGGTGGCATCAAACAATCGGGCATCGGTCGTGAAGGCTCTAAATACGGGATCGACGATTACCTCGAAATCAAATACCTCTGCTTCGACATTAACGAATGATCAAATTAATCGCATTCGCCATTGCCGGCCTCATCGTTTGGGTGCTCTGGCGCAACTGGGCCAGAAGCCGGCGCATTGCCTACATCGATAATTTTCCGTATGCGCGATTACTCGACAAGCGCCTCGCGACACGCCGTCCTGAATTAAGTGAGGCGCAACGCCAAGCAGTTTTTGTTGGACTAAACGACTACTTTCAGCTTTGCCGTATCGCCGGCAAGCGCATGGTCGCCATGCCATCACAAGCGGTGGATGATGCCTGGCATGAATTCATTCTGTTTACCCGGCAGTACGACAAGTTTTGCCAAGGCGCCTTCGGGCGTTTTTTGCACCATACGCCAGCCGAGGCGATGAGCGCGCCGACTCAGGCCAGCGAAGGCATACGGCGCGCCTGGCGGCTGGCCTGCGCACGCGAGAAGATCGATCCGCAAAAACCGGATCGCCTGCCTCGGCTCTTTGCACTGGATGCCATACTGCTGATTGCCGGCGGCTTCATCTATCACCTGGACTGCATGGCAGCGCAGAAAGCCGGGCTGGGCGATGGCTACTGCGCCAGCCATATCGGTTGCGGCGGCAGTAGCGGCTGCTCTGGCGATTCGGGGAGCAGCGACAGCGGTGATGGCGGAAGCGGCTGTGGCGGAGGTTGCGGCGGCGGAGATTAATCCGGCGGTGTTTCTTCGTACACCACAACCCGGTTGCGCCCTTCATGCTTGGCCATATACAGCGCCAAGTCAGCAAACTGAGTCAGTTCATCCGGCACTTTGCCATGCTCCGGATAGGATGCGACACCGATTGAGGCGGTGAAGCGCAGGTCAAAGTTGCCAAATTTGAAGCAAATGTCGGCGATCATCTGGCGCCAGCGTTCGGCCCGGTCAGCCGCAATCGCCAGGGGCATGCGCGGCATCAGGACGGCAAACTCTTCGCCGCCATAACGACAGAAAACGTCATCCTGGCGCACATCTGGACTGAGCGTCTCGACCAGCATCTTGAGCGCCTCGTCGCCCGCCTGATGACCGTAGGTATCGTTGATCTGCTTGAAGTGGTCGAGATCGAGCATCAGTAGCGCCAACGGATAACCCTCGCGCCGCGCCCGCGAAAGCTCACGCTCCAGCGTCTCGTCAAAATAGCGACGATTGAAGCAGCCGGTCAGAGCATCCCGTATCGCCTGTTCCTGCAAGGCAGCCTGCAACTTTTCGATCTCATCCAGTTTGAAACGCAACTGTTCGTTGATTTCATGCAGGCGAAGCTGCGCCGTTCTACGCTCCGAAATATCGCGGGTGATGCCATGCACCGCATAGGGTTTGCCTGCTTCATCAAGCAAAAGTGTCGTGACCACTTCGGCACTGACAATGCCGCCATTTTTATGGGGTTGTTCGATTTCCACTGTTGCGTAACGCGCGCTATCGTCGCCCTTGGCCAAACGCTCCAGCGAGGATGCCAAAATAGCATTTACCTTGACCAACGATTCCTGCGTCAGTGAATTTTCCATAGTTTCCGCCATCACCTCCTCGGCAGTAAATCCACGCAGACGCTCGACAGAAGGACTAACGTAGGTAAAGCATTTGGTCGCCAGATCGAGGGTCCAGATGACATCGCTGCTTTGCTCGGCGAGCATGCGATAGCGCTCCTCACTGCGCTGGGCAACCAGCTCCATCTCGTGACGGGCGGCAACCTCTGTCGCCAGCCGGCGATTCAGTCGGCCAAAATAGATCGCAATCAAGCCAGCAACAATGATGAGCAACACACCAATTGCCATCAGCGGCAAAACCCAGATGGGCAGTTTCTGTGGCCGGTCTTCGTAGATCAATCCGGTAATTTTGTTATCGGCGGGCAGCATACCCAGCTCAACATAGCTTTGGGCAATCTGCAGCCAGCGCCCTTCTGACATGTGACCGATTTCAACCAACAAAGGCTGCATCAGACGCTGCATTTCAATCGCCTCGAACATCAAATGATCCTTCTCATGACGTTTCGAATAACGCGCAAGAATCAGATCGGCAATCTCTTCGGGATGCACCATTGCATACTCACAGCCCTTGATCGCCGCCGCACGAAAAGCGCCCACCCCTTTGGGGTTGGCCTGGATGGCTTTTTCGGTGGTAAACAAGGTATCGCCATAAAAATCGATCCCGGATGAACGCGGCGTGAACATGGCGTAATTGAAACCCACTTTGTCGAGCAGGAAAGGCTCGTCCGTGGAATAGCCCGAAATGCCTTCAACCTTGCCGGAAATCAGGTCATCTGGTTCAAAACTGTGCGGCACAGCCCGGTAACGGGTAATGCCTTCACGCTTGAGATAGGCATACAACTCGGTTTCGTGCGGCATCAGCATGATGCGCCGGCCCGACAGGGCATGGACGTTGTTGGCAACCTTACTATTGGCAAGCAACACCAGTGGCGAGTGCTGCAAAATAGCGGCCAATGCCACCACCGGTTCGCCTCGCGCACGGTGCAGCGCAAGCTCGGAGGCGCCCACGCCGAACAAGGCATTCCCCTTGAGCACGGCAGCAATCGGATCATGCTCCGCACCGGCCTCAATCAGCGTTACCTCGTAGCCAGCATCACGAAAATAACCCTTTTCGATGGCTGCGTAATAACCGGCGAACTGGAATTGATGCTTCCAGTTGAGTTGCAGATTCACCTGTTCAAGCGCCCAGAGCGGGGCACAGAAAAAGGCGAAAAGAATCAGTACCTGATGGCGCATAAGGCAGAATTATGGGGCATCCAGTCGTCTCACTTGTGATAAACCCGACTACTACCACCCGAACCACCTGAACCGGGGTTGGCCACATTGTCGAACATGTTCCAGCCTTGATGTTGCGCGTAGCCAAACAATGCGAGCGCCAGAATGCCAGTGATCAGGTTGAAATTCTTGAACATCAGTCGTCCGATCCTGAGTCACTATCCGAATCACCACTGGCAACCGGTGCATGGTCGCTTTCGGACCACCGCCTGGCTTCGAAGGCCGCGCGGCGCAAACGGGTGAAGAAGGGGAAGATGATCAGGTAGATCATCAGCATCACGTAGTTGGACCAGCCGATGCCGCCACTGGAGATTTCCATGGTGTCACGCACCGCCACCGGTTTTTCCGTCGACATATCGGGGTCGACCGCAACATAGTAGGTACCGGGTGGAATATCGAGGAAAACCACCTCATCATCACGATTGCCTTCCGACCAACTCTCACCGTCGTCATTGCCGTAGTAATAGGCAATCTCACGTGAGGCCGGCCAGGCCTCACCGGTGGCCTTGTTGACCAGCGTCATCTCAAGACCAATCCAGTTGTTATCAAGCGATGTTCTGTTATGCACCGTAATTTTGCGCGGTTTGTCACGCACCACAAACTCCTTGGTGGTGAGCGAGTCTTCGGCCATTTGCGGGCTGAAGTCCAGCGTCTGGCGCAGCAGCATCTGGCCGCCAACGACATAGACGAAAAACAGCTGAATAACGGTCGCCAGCAGAGCCAGCATCCAGAACAGTCGGCAAACCCGCTTGTGCGTGGTCTCCCACGGATTCGGCTGATTGGCAAATACGCCTATCGGTTCCGGCAATTTACCAGGCAGCTTGAAGACCTCGCGCACCACGTCCGGCGCGACATAAGTGCCGAGCGACCAGGAAAGCTCGTTGCTAGTTGATTCGCGCGACAACATCAAAGGCGGCGCCACGTAATCACTGACGCGGGTCGATTCGCCGCGCTTCACCCGCCAGGTGAATTCACCCGCCACCTGGATGACCTTGGCCGACTTGGTCGTGGCGAAGTGCTTGAATTTATGGCCATCGTAAGGAACGTCGGCAAGCTCCATCGCGCCGCTGCTGGCCGGTGGGCGCGACAGCACATCGGCCGTATTCCAGTGGCCGTTGTACTCGGTCAGCCAGCGATAGGTAGCATTTTCGCCAGCCAGCAGGTATTCGCGCCACTCGTAGGAAATGCCGTCGATTGTGCTTTGTTTGACCAGAAAGCCTATCGCTTCAACCGGCTTGCCTTCCAGCATTCCCTTGCTGCCAAGGGGAATGCGCGGGGCGTATTTTTCATCACGATTGCCCAGCGCCTTGGACAGAATCTTGTAGTTTTCGTTAGCCGTATCGACCACCGCGCCGCAGGAGGCGCACCCCACCGCCAGAATATCTTTCGAGCGCGCCGACATCGGCGAACCGCAACTTGGGCAACGAAAAACCTGTGCCTGCACGGTATGCGTCGGAATCGGCATACCCTGGCGCAGATTGTTCATCTTCAGCGTATCGAAGACGACCGGTTCGCCGATGAAAAGCAGCGGCGGTGTTTCCGAATAATCCAGCGTCGCAAAGCCCGGCCCGGTTGTTGCACCACTTCGCAGATCAACCGTCGGCAGTGGATAGCCACCGCCAACTTTGAAGGGTAGTTCGCCCTGCCCGGCGATGCACTCGGCACTTTCTATATTGGTGACAGTCCACGGCCGGCTGGCCATGACAAAACGCTGGCCAACCTGAAGTTCTTCAAACTTGGGCAAAGCTTCCTGCACATGCTCGATGAAGGAAACCACATACTCACCGCCGGCTTCGGAAAGCCAACCGGTACGCATGTCGTCGAACATCAGGTACCACTCGTTCCAGATACCCTGGCTGTACTTGATCTGGATGCGCCCGATCAGCGCAAAGTGCACGCCCTTGTAGCTACCCTCTGCCCCCAGTTGCAAGGGCGAACGATCCTCGACCAAGGCCGCCATCTTGCCGATATCCTCCAGCGCCTGATCGTGCCGGACCAGCGTGCTTTGACAATATTCGCAGACGGCAAAAATCGACGCTGCCGATTGAAAGACAACCGGCGCGCCGCAGGATGGGCAGGAAGCGGTCTGGGCCACGAGCAGCAGCAGGTGTTAGCTGAGCTTCTTCAGCAACTCGACTTTCTTGGCTTCGAACTCTTCTTTGGACAGAATGCCTTTTTCGACCAGACCATGCAGCTTCTCCAGGGTTGCCACAACGTCATCCGCTGAAATGGCAGCAACAGCTGCGGCTACCGGCGCAGCAGCAGGCTGCATCGCCTGCGCCATCGATTGCCCCATGACCTGACCAAAGCCAACGCCGGCGCCGAGGCCAACGCCCATGCCGGCCATGCCACCTTCGTTGGCAGCAGCAACCGGAATACTGTTGGCGACCTGATACTGGGTAAAACGACCCATGTCGCCAATCATGTTCATGCCGATCTTCTGGTCGAGAATCTTCTGCAGCTCTTCCGGCAGCGAAACGTTCTGCACGACCAGTGAATCGAGCGTCAGTCCAAAATCAGCAAAAACCGGCGCCATCTTGAAATGCATGGCCTTGCCGAATTCATCCTGATTCGAGGCCATGTCGATGAAAGCGACGCCGGATTCACCAAAGAGATCGGTCATCCCGGCGATCATCGTATTGCGCAACTGGCCTTCAAGCTCCTCACGCGTGTATTCGCCACGGGTGCCGGAAATCTTCTGGTAGAAGGTTTTGGCGTCACTCAGGTGGTAGGAATAAATACCAAAGGCACGCAGGCGAACAATGCCAAAATCCTTGTCGCGGATGGTAATCGGGTTGGGCGTGCCCCATTTCTGATCAAGCTGGGTGCGTTTCGATAAGAAATAGAGATCGGATTTGAACGAGGATTCAAACAGCTTGTCCCAGTTTTGCATATATGTTAGTACCGTCAAGGTTTGCGTCGTCAGCTTGTACATGCCTGGCGCGAACACATCAGCCACCGTACCTTCATTGACGAAGAGCGCCAGTTGCGAATCGCGCACCGTCAGGCTGGCGCCGTTCTGGATTTCCATCTCCTGCATCGGGAAACGCCAAGCCAGCGTCCCGTCAGACGCTTCGGTCCACTGCAGGATGTCGATAAATTGCTTCTTGATAAAGTCCATTAGCGCCATAACTATCTCCTGAAATTAAATGATGCAGCCGGCGTTGAGAATGCCGACACCGAGCGAGAGCGATGCAAGAAAAATTCCGGAGGCAATTTTGCCCTGCGGAATAGCTTGGTTGAGACTCGGCAGCGCCAGACGCGCCACGACGTAAACCAGAAGCTGTACAAGGCCGGCGACCACTGCCCAGCCTATCATTGCGTAAAGGTTATGGCTGACTGCTACCGAAACGGCAATCGGCAACGCAAAGCCAACAATCGCCCCACCCAGCGTAATGGCGGCAGCGGCATTGCCTTCGCGAATCAGCGCCAGTTCGTTGTAAGGCGTGACCAGTTCATAAAGTACGGCGAAGACGCCAAGCAAAACAACGGCAGTAAGAAAATAGCTGGCAAATGCCGGCAAACTATTGATGACCGGATCGAACATGGTTTCTCCCGGAAACGGACTGATTATGGGTGATTGTGACCCGCCGCGAAGCAATATTCAACTGTCTTGCGCCAGCCCTTGTCGAGCCAGTCCTTCAAGTACCAGATTCTCGATCAGCCGGTGCGGAATGCTCAGCTGCGGCGCCAGCATGTAAGCAGCGCCGCCGGAGAGCAGACAGACCGCATCCGGCTCTCCGGCAATCCGCGTGAAAGCACGTTCAATGGCGCCGAGCTGGGCCTCCAGGCAACCACTAATGATCGCATCATCGGTATTGCGCGGACAGACTGCATGCTCTCCGCTGGCTAGCGGCAAGGCAGCAGTGTCACGGGCCAATGCCCGGCGCATCAGGTCCGGACCGGGCAGGATCAAGCCGCCATGAAACTGGCCACTGGCATCAAGCGTATCGATGGTGGTCGCGGTTCCGGCCATGACGACAAGGCAAGCCGCCGCTGTCATGCCACGCGCGCCAATCAATGCACACCAGCGGTCAACACCCAATTGAGCAGGATTTTCATAGCCATTGCGCACGCCATGCCCACCGGCCGAGGATTTCACTTCCCGGATCAGTGTTTGCCATGGCATCAGCGCCTGGAATATGCCCGCCAGGGCATTCGCGCCAGCAACGTTGGACAGCCAGACACTACTGGGCTTCCATTTACTGAGCAAGGCACCAAGATCGGCAATTTCAGCATGCGACAATGCGCCCTGCGCCAACCAGACATCAGCATCACGCACCCCCCATTTGATGCGCGTGTTGCCGCTATCGATACAGATGATCATAGCCGGCGTACCTCAGGAGTACTTGCAATGCGGCGCAGGCTGACATCACCGGAAAGAATGCGCTGGATGCCGCTTTCGGTTTCGAGCAACAGCGCGCCGTCGTTATCCACCCCCAGACAAATACCCAGCAATGGCGTCGCCTCATCGGCGAGAAGCTGGACCGGCTGATCCTGCCAGGCATGACGCACTTGCCATTCATTTTTCAGGCCAAAAAAGCCGTCGACCGTAACAGATTCAAGCGCCTCGCCCACAGCCACAAGAACCGCCGCCAGCAGCTCATGGCGCTCAGGCAAAACATCAAATGCCTGATTCAACCCTGCCGCTGGTTGCGGCAAATCGCCCGCCGGTTTTTGCAGGTTGATACCGATGCCAATCACTACCTGGGTTCCCCGGCGATCCGATGCCAGCTCAATCAGGATACCGGCCAGCTTGGCAAAGCCATCACCTTGACGCAGCAAAATATCATTCGGCCATTTCAGGCAAACGCCCTGCGCGCCCAGGCCTTCCAGCCCGCGCGCCAACCCCACGCCAACCGCCAGGGAAAGCCCGGCAAGCTGACTGGCAGGGCCGTTGAACCGCCAGAGCAGGGAGAACGTCAAACCAGCCTCTGGCGCCGAAAACCATTGCCGACCTCGCCGGCCACGTCCGGCGCTTTGTTGATCAGCGACGATGACCGTCCCCGCCGGCGCACCCCGTTCGGCACGGCGCAGCAATTCACTGCTGGTCGAATCGCACTCGGCCAGCGAGTCAACATCAAAGCGCCCGGCAAGTACGCCGAGCCGTGTTTTAAGCAGTGCGGGATCAATCAGGGTCATGCGCGAATTCTACAATGCCACGCCCATCATGCCGGATCAGCTACGCAAGCGGCCTTCCGCTTGCGCCTGCTTGAGCCAGGCAGCAACTGCACTGGCTGGCATCGGCCGGGCAAAATAATAACCTTGGGCAATATTACAGCCGAGATCATTTAGGCGTCGCGCCGTATCTTCATCCTCGACCCCTTCGGCAATGGTCGATAGACCAATCGACCAGGCAAGATTGATCGAACTTTGCACGATCTCGTGACTACGCAATGAGGTCGCCATTTCCTGCACGAAAGTCTTGTCAATTTTGAGACAGGAGATGGGCAGGGACTTGAGGTAATCAAGACCGGCGTAGCCCGTGCCAAAATCATCAAGGGCTATCGCAATACCTAGTGCAGAGAGTTTTTCCAGCACCTCACCGACCGTCGCACGATCTTCAATGATCACTGTTTCGGTCAACTCGATTTTCAGCTCTTGCGGCAGCATGCCCTTGCGCTCAAGCGCATGCCGTATCGTATCGACAATTTTCGGGTCACCCAACTCGGCGGCCGAAAGATTGACGCTGACAAATGGCGGCAAGTCAGTGCTCGGCTGGCAAAGCAGACGCAACTGAGCCCAGGCATCAATCGCGTGGTCGAGTACCCATATACCGAGCCGATGTACCAAGCCGGTTTTCTCAGCCAACCCGATAAACTCCATCGGCATGATCATGCCCAGCGTTGGGTGACGCCAGCGCACTAGCGCCTCGAAACCAACCAGATTGTGCTCGGCAAAACCGACGAGGGGTTGATAGAAAAGTTCAAGTTGCTCGTTATCCAGCGCAAATGAGAGGTCACGCGTCAAGGTCAGGGTACGCAAAGCCTCTACTTGATCAAGCGCCACGTGCGGTGCATCGGCGGCGAGTACATGCCCCGAATGCGTACTGCGAAAACGTTCGAGCAGCAAAGTCATCAAATGGCGAATGACTGGATCGCTGCGTTTGAGCAATTCATTTACGTGGCTACGCTCAATCCGCACCAGCGTCGTTGGCTCTAGCGTGCGCACCGTCGCAGTACGCGGTTGCTGATCAAGCAACGCCACCTCGCCAAATAAGTCGCCGGCGCAAAGCACAGCAATGCGGTCCTGCGCGGGGCCGGCCAGAATTTCGACACGGCCTGATTCGATCACATAGGCAGAGTCACCGGGTTCTCCGATACCAAACACCGTCTCGGCCGGCGCGAGTTGTTCGCGGGGCAGGCTATCGTTCATGTTGCAATCCGTCTATGTGCTGGCTTCAGAACAGAAACAATAGCACTTTTATGGCAGGTTTTTGATACTGGAAAAGCGGCTAATCAGCCGCCGTCTCCTTGCCGCCATCAATCCGCAGTTCGGCAATCTTTCGCGTAATTGTATTGCGCCCGATGCCCAGCGCCAGCGCTGCCTCGATCCGCCGTCCGCCAGTATGCGCCAATGCCCGGGAAATCAGGATTCGCTCAAAAACCTGCACCAAAACGCCATGCACATCGGAGATGCCTCGTGCCAGCAAGCGGTCAACCTCACCCTCCAGCGCCGATTCCCAATCTGTCGCCAGTGCCAGCGGTGTCGCCTCGCGCAACTCAGCCGGTAAATCGCCAATCTCAATCTGCTGACCAGGGGCCATGACGGTCAGCCAATGGCAAAGATTCTCCAGTTGC
Organism: Candidatus Dechloromonas phosphorivorans; assembly: GCA_016709495.1. GTDB lineage: Bacteria > Pseudomonadota > Gammaproteobacteria > Burkholderiales > Rhodocyclaceae > Azonexus > Azonexus defluvii. The sequence goes on from JADJMS010000013.1 coordinate 80,199, forward strand.
CGGACGTTACCCTGAAAATCGAGTCCGCTAAGGTATTTAAGTGCTGGCTCAGCCAGACGTTTGGCTTCAACACCCAGCTCACGCGCACTTTTCTGCATGAAATGTCGCGCCAGCAACGGAATGTCTTCACGACGCTCGCGCAGCGAAGGCAGGCGAATACGAATCACGTTCAGACGATGGAACAAGTCCTCACGGAACAAGCCTTCCTTGACGCGTGTTTCGAGATTCTGGTGGGTTGCCGCGATGACACGCACGTTGGCCTTGATCGGCGAATGACCACCAACCCGGTAAAAATGGCCGTCGGACAAAACGCGCAGCAGACGGGTCTGCAGTTCAGACGGCATGTCACCGATTTCATCGAGAAACAGCGTACCGCTCTCCGCCTGCTCGAAACGACCACGGCGCTGAGTTTGGGCGCCGGTAAATGAACCGCGCTCGTGACCAAACAGTTCGGATTCAAGTAAATCCTTGGGAATCGCCGCTGTATTGATCGCCACAAAAGGCTTGTCGGCACGCATGCTGTGCCGATGCAAGGCACGCGCAACCAATTCCTTACCAGAACCGGACTCACCCGTAATCAGCACCGTCGCATGCGACAAGGCCAGACGACCTATGGCGCGAAAGACCTCTTGCATGGCTGGCGCCTGCCCGAGAATCTCCGGCACCAGTCCCTCCTCCTCGGATGCACCGCTTTGGTGCATCGATTCATCAATGGCGCGCTGTATCAGTTCAACTGCCTGATCGACATCGAAGGGTTTTGGCAAATATTCAAATGCCCCGCCCTGAAAGGCGGCAACCGCACTTTCCAGATCGGAATAGGCGGTCATGATGATAACCGGCACCGACGGGAAACGGGTTTTGACTTCCTGCAACAGCTCCAGCCCTGACTGGCCGGGCATGCGGATGTCGGAGAGCAAGACCTGCGGCGGTTCAGCCCCCTGCTCCAGTTGCGAAATCGCTTCAGTGGCAGAAGCGAAACTCTTGAAAGGGATGCCTTCGCGGGTCAGGGTTTTTTCCAGCACCCAGCGGATGGAGCGATCGTCATCGACGATCCAGACCGGTTTCATATTATTTTGTACTCATCAGGTCGTTGCAATGTGTAAAGCAAAAGCAAGACTCAAGCCTGTTCGACCGGCAGCCGTAAGGTGAATACCGTTTCACCCGGGCGACTTGAACAATCAATTGTGCCGTGATGATGTTGCACGAAGTTCTGGGCAATTGTCAGACCCAGTCCGCTACCCCCTTCACGACCGGAGACCAGTGGATAAAACATGCGCTCACGTATGGTTTCCGGAATACCTGGCCCGTTGTCGATTACCTTGAGCTCCAAAGCCAAACGATAGCGTTTCTTGGCTAGCGTTACCTGACGCAAAGAGCGCGTACGCAGCACGATCAGCCCGTCGCCGTTCATCGCCTGGGCTGCATTTCTGGCAATGTTGAGTACCGCCTGAATCAATTGTTCACGGTCACCAACCAACTCCGGCAGACTGGTGTCGTAGTCGCGGCGCACCTCAAGCGAGCCGGGGAACTCGGCGGTCAATAAACTGCGTACCCGTTCGAGAATTTCATGAATATTCACGGTTGCAGGCAACATGGCACGATGCGGCGTCAACAAGCGCTGCATCAGATCCTGCAGGCGATCAGCTTCCTTGATGATAACTTGGGTGTATTCCTTGAGTGATGGGTTGTTCAACTCGTGCTCAAGCAACTGCGCCGCCCCACGGATTCCACCCAAGGGGATTCTTTATTTCGTGCGCCAGATTACGAATCAATTCGCGATTTGCCTGTTGTTGCTCAATTAGTCTTTCCTCCCGAGTTGCAGCCAGATGATGCTGAATCGGTTGCAACTCAAGCAACAAACGGACACCCGCCGCAATTTCAGGACGCAGCGGGGATACGGTGCAGTTCAGGTTCAGCTTGTCGCCATCAATCCGTTGCAATTCGATATTCTGCCCGGTGTAACCCCAATTATTGGCAAGCCCGTTATCCAGCGCAGTTTGAAGGGTTAACGAAGGCTTGCAGACGGCAGATAGCGGCCGCCCTTCAACCACCCTGGAGCTGACTGCCAGCAGATTTTCACCAGCGGGATTGATATAACGGACAAGTAGCCCATCATCAATGAGCAAGACAGCTGAGGCCAGCAAATCCAGCCCGGCAAAGGAAGCGTAGGAGGCGTTCATGGTTGCCATTGTAACGACTCAAGCTGTGTGCTGAATTACATCTTGCGTTAATGACCCGTCGTTCATTATCATTCGATACCGACTGTAGCGACATTCACCAACGCCCTCAATCATGCCCAGCGCGATCCCCATTCGACTACTAGCAACACTCAGCGCCATCGCTTTGCTGGTCGGCTGCGGCGCGAGCGACACCCCGCCGGCGGCAACGCCAACCGTCATGGTGCAAACTGCTAGTCGTGCGCCGGCCAGTGGCAGCATTTACAGCGGTGAAATTCGCGCACGTTACGAATTTGATGTTGCCTTCCGTGTTGGCGGAAAAATTGCGGCACGACTGGTCGATGCTGGCGCGCAAGTCAAAGCCGGGCAAGCGCTGGCCCAGCTCGACCCGGCAGACCTCGAACTTAATGCCAGCTCCGCCCGCGCCCAACTCGCCGCCGCCGAAAGCGACTTCGCCACGGCACGCGCCGAGCGCGAACGCTATTCCAGTCTGATCAAACAAAAATTTGTCAGCTCCACTGCCTTTGAAGCCAAAGACAACGCCTTCAACAGCGCCCGCGCCCGCCTTGCCCAAGCCCAGGCGCAGACCAAGATCAGCGGCAATCAGGCAGCTTACGGAACTCTCTCCAGCGACAAGCCCGCCATCGTCACCGCCGTGCTGGCCGACGCCGGGCAAGTGGTCAGCGCCGGCCAAGCCGTCATGCGGCTGGCGCGCCCGGAAGAAAAGGAGGTTTCAATCGCAGTACCGGAAAGTCGGCTTGCGGCACTGAAGCCAGGCCAGATTGTTACGGTCAACCTGTGGGCAGACCCAAAAATTTTCGTCAACGGCAAAGTACGTGAAATTGCACCGGCCGCTGATGCGACGACACGCACCTTTCTGGTCCGCATCAATTTAACGGATCCGCCACCCGCCGTTCAGATCGGCATGACGGCGCGCGTAATGATTGGGGACGCTTCAGCCACCCCACTATTAGTGCCGCTAAATGCCGTTAGTGATCGCGGCCAAGGCCCGCAGTTATGGCTGGTGCAGGATGGCAAGGCAATGCCGCGCGCCATACAGGTTGCCCCGTTCAGGGAAGATGGCGCGACGATTGCCAGCGGCTTGAACGAAGGCGAAATGATCATTATCAGCGGCCTCAACCGCCTCACTGCCGGCATGGCCGTCACCCCGCGCCCGGCCGCAACGCCTGAGCAGCAGCGTTAAGTCGTGAGTCAGCGCTTCAATCTTTCGGACTGGACGCTGCACCACCGCACGCTGGTCGGCTACCTGCTGCTTGCCATCGCCCTGATGGGCGTACTGGCTTATGGCCGCTTGAGTCAGGCAGAAGATCCGCCCTTCACCTTCAAACTGATGGTGATTCGCAGCTTCTGGCCGGGCGCAACTGCGCGCCAGGTTGAGCAGCAACTGACCGACAAGATTGAAAAGAAGCTGCAGGAAACCCCGTTTATTGACCGCGTAGCGAGTTATTCGCGCCCCGGCGAATCGACCGTGATGTTCTTTGCCAAAGACAGCACTCCGCCAGCACAGGTACCCGAAGTCTTTTATCAAGTCCGCAAGAAAATTGGCGATATCCGCCACACCCTGCCAGCCGGCATTCAGGGGCCATTCTTCAACGATGAATATGGCGACGTTTTTGGCAATGTTTACGCGTTGACCGCAGAAGACCTCAATTACCCGCAACTGAAGGATATCGCCGAACGGATTCGCGACGACCTGCTGCGCGTACCGAACGTTGGCAAGGTCGAGATTTTCGGCATTCAGGAAGAGCGCATTTACGTTGAGTTATCAAACGCCAAACTGGCCACGCTTGGCATTGAGCAAGCCGTCATTCTTCAGGCTTTGAGCCAGCAGAACTCGGTTTCTGGTGCCGGCTTCTATGAAACGAACAGCGAACGGATACAAATTCGCCCCAGCGGTGCCTTCAATACCGTTCAAGCGGTCGCTGACACGCTGATTCGCGCCAACAGCCGCAGTTTTCGCCTGGGCGACATTGCCACCGTCACGCGTGGCACGATAGACCCGCCCGCCACCCAGGTCCGCTACGGCGGCAAGCGCGCTTTGGCAATTGCCGTGTCGATGGTCAAAGGCGGCGACATCATCCTGCTCGGCAAGGACTTACAGAACCGCGTTGAAGCACTCCAAAGCAGCCTGCCGCTCGGCGTCAATATTGGCGAAGCAGCGAGCCAGCCCGATGCCGTCAAGCGCTCAATCAAGACGTTTGTCCAATCGCTGGCCGAGGCGGTCATCGTCGTCCTGCTAGTCACCTTCATCAGCCTCGGCGTGCGTACCGGCATGGTCGTTGCCATCTCGATTCCGCTGGTGCTGGCCGCCACTTTTCTCGCCATGAACCTGTTCAACGTTGGCCTGCACAAGGTTTCGCTCGGCGCGCTGGTTTTAGCGCTCGGCTTGCTGGTTGACGACGCCATAATTGCCGTCGAAATGATGTGGGTCAAGATGGAGCAAGGCTGGGAGCGCACCCGCGCTGCTTCTTTTGCCTACACCAGCACCGCCGGCCCGATGCTTTCCGGCACGCTGGTTACCGTTGCTGGTTTTCTGCCGATTGCCATCGCCAAGTCAGCCACCGGCGAGTACGCCTTTGCCTTCTTCCAAATCAATGCCGCCGCTTTGCTTATTTCCTGGCTGGCGGCAGTCGTCGCCATTCCCTGGCTCGGTTACAAATTGCTGCCCAACCCACGCGCGCCAAAGGAGCCCGGAATTATCGAGCGCCGCCTGCCGGCACTGGCCGCCCGACTCGAACGCCTTGGCCTCGGGGGCTTGAGCCACGGCGAAGATCACGACGTATACGGCACGCCCTTTTACACCCGCTTTCGGCAACTGGTTAGCTGGTGCGTCGCGCATCGCTGGCTGGTCATTGGCACAACGCTGATTTTCTTCGCGCTGTCGATTGTTGGCATGGGCAAGGTGCAGAAGCAGTTCTTCCCCAACTCGACCCGGCTAGAGCTGAATGTCGAACTACGGCTACCGGAAGGTGCGTCGATTGAGGCGATTGACGCCGAGTCGGCAAAACTCGAAAAATGGCTGGACAAGGATCAGGCTGAATTTGACCAGCATGAGCATTACATCACCTACGTCGGCTCAGGCTCTCCGCGCTATTACCTTGGCCTTGATCAGCAATTGCCGGCCAGCAACGTCAGCCAATTCGTCATCCTGACGCGCAATGTCGAAGCCCGTGAAGCCTTGCGCGGTCGACTGATAAAACACTATGAAAATGAGCCGCTTGGTGTCCGCGCGAATATCGCCCGTATCGAGAACGGCCCACCCGTCGGCTATCCGATTCAATATCGAATTTCCGGCGAAGGCATGGCGACGCTGCGCAAATTCGCCACTCAAATCTCCGATGCCATGCATCGCAACGGGGAAATATCAAACATTCATTACGATTGGAGCGAGCTCTCGAAAGTCGCAGAAATCGAGATCGACCAGGACAAGGCACGCCTGCTTGGTGTTTCCGGCCAGGATCTCGCCACCTTGCTCAATATGTCGCTTAACGGACTGACTGTAACCAGCTACCGCGAGGGCGAAAAAACCATCGACGTCATGCTGCGTGGCGACCGTTTTGAACGTACCCATCTCGCCGCACTGCCCGACCTTGCAATCCCGACCCGCAGCGGCCGTAGCGTGCCCTTAAGCCAGATTGGGCGCATCAATTACAGTTTTGAGCCGGGCCTGATCTGGCGCCGCGACCGCTTGCCAACGATTACAGTGCGCGGCAACTTGTATAGCAAGACCCAGCCGGCAACCCTGGTCAGCCGTCTCGAACCTGATATTGCCAAAATCCAGTCTGCCCTGCCGGCCGGCTACCGCATCGCCACCGGCGGCTCGGTCGAGGAATCGGCCAAAGGATCCAGTTCGGTAATGGCCGGCATCCCCATATTTATTCTCGTTGTCGTCACCATCCTGATGATTCAACTGCAAAGCGTTTCACGCGTGATTATGGTCTTGCTGACAGCACCGCTCGGCATCATCGGCATTGCACTCTTCCTGCTCGTATTCCGCCAGCCCTTTGGCTTCATGGCGCTACTCGGAACGATCGCCCTGTTTGGCATGATCATGCGAAACTCGATCATTCTGGTCGATCAGATCGAGCAGGATATGGCGGCCGGCAAACCGCGCTGGGAAGCCATTGTCGAATCAACGGTACGCCGCTTCCGACCCATTGTACTGACGGCGGCAGCCGCCGTTCTGGCGATGATTCCACTATCGCGCAATGACTTCTTCGGGCCGATGGCCGTTGCCATCATGGGCGGCCTGATCGTCGCCACCGCTTTGACCCTGCTTTTCCTGCCTGCGCTTTACGCTGCCTGGTACAAGGTTAAACCTGTCGCCGCCAGCTAATCAGCGCAGGTTGCCCATCTCTTTCTGCACTGCCTGAATGTTGCGCTCGTGTTGGGCGACACGCTCCTTGTAGGGCGTCAATCGGTCCAGTACACGCTGGTAATTTTTCTCATCGCCATTGCGAATCGACTCTTGCTCAGCCAGTTCCTTCTTGGCCTGCTCAAGATTGCGCTGCTCACCCGCCAATTCCTGCTCAAGAATCCGCCGCCGATCCGTATCGCGCGCCTTTTGGGTGTCTTCCTGAACCCGCGGGAAACCTGCCGGGGAAGGATTGGCGGCTGCGCCTGAGCTTGCTGAGCGCGCCTTTGGCGCCGGCATCGACGATTCAGGACTACTAGCGACCGCTTTACAGTTTTTATCCACCTTGGCATTCGAAATCAGTGTGCCGCCACTGGCATCCGTACATTTATAGATGGTCTGCGCCGTTGCCGGCAGGGCAAACGAAGCGAGCAACAAAGCATAGGTCAAACGTGTCATCGTCATCATTTCCGGATAGAGCGTTTCAGTTTAACGCACGGGAAGCGTTGCGGTGGACAAAAAAAAGGGCGGGAAAAATCCCCGCCCCTTGTTGCGACTATCCGTTGAGCAGGAGTAGTACAGATCGAACTCGACCGGGTGGGTCGTCATGCGAACCCTGTTCACTTCATCCATCTTCAAAGAGATGAACGCATCAATCCAGTCGTTGGAGAAGACGCCACCACGGGTCAGGAACTCGCGGTCCTTGTCCAGGTTAGCCAGCGCTTCTTCGAGCGATGCGCAGACGGTCGGGATCTTTGCATCCTCTTCCGGCGGCAGATCGTACAGGTTCTTGTCTGCCGGATCGCCCGGATGGATCTTGTTCTGGATACCATCCAGACCAGCCATCAGCAGCGCTGCGAAGCAGAGGTACGGATTGGCGATCGGATCCGGGAAACGGGTTTCGATACGACGAGCCTTGGTCGAGGCAACAAACGGGATACGGATGGAAGCAGAACGGTTCTTGGCAGAGTAAGCCAGTTTGACCGGTGCTTCGTAATGCGGAACCAGACGCTTGTAAGAGTTGGTACCCGGATTGGTGATCGCGTTCAGCGCCTTGGCGTGCTTGATGATGCCGCCGATGTAGAACAGCGCGGTTTCAGACAGGCCAGCATAGCCTTCGCCTGCGAACAGGTTCTTGCCGTCTTTCCAGATCGACTGGTGAACGTGCATGCCGGAACCGTTGTCGCCAACGATGGGCTTCGGCATGAAGGTAGCGGTCTTGCCGTACTGGTGAGCCACATTGTGCACGACGTACTTCAGGATCTGGGTCCAGTCCGCACGCTTGACCAGGGTGGAGAACACGGTACCGATTTCGCACTGACCAGCAGTGGCGACTTCGTGGTGGTGAACTTCAACCGGGCAGCCAAGGGCTTCCAGCGCCAGACACATGGCCGAACGGATGTCGTGAAGGCTGTCGACCGGGGGAACCGGGAAGTAGCCGCCCTTGACCGTCGGACGGTGGCCGGTGGAGCCATTGCCGTCGCTCTTCTCGCCAGAACCCCAAGCCGCTTCAGCGGAATGGATTTTCAGCGAGCAGCCAGACATATCGACATTCCACTCAACGCCGTCGAAGATGAAAAATTCTGGTTCCGGGCCGAAATAGGCGGTATCGCCAATGCCGGTGGACTTCAGGTAGGCTTCAGCGCGCTTGGCGATGGAGCGCGGATCGCGGTCGTAGCCACGGCCATCAGCCGGATCAACGACGTCACAGGTCAGGACAACGGTGGTTTCGTCGAAGAACGGATCGATGTAGGCAGTGGCCGGATCCGGGTTCAGCTGCATGTCGGAAGCTTGAATGCCCTTCCAGCCAGCGATGGAGGAACCGTCGAAAGCGTGACCGTTTTCGAACTTGTCTTCGCTGAAGGCGGAAACCGGCACGGTGACGTGCTGTTCCTTGCCACGGGTATCGGTGAAACGGAAATCGACGAATTTTGCGTCGTTTTCCTTGACCATCTTCATCACGTCTTGCGGGGTTGCCATAAGCGTCAATCTCCTAAGAAAACAAGCTGCCGGCCAAACCGGCAAGAATCAAAAAAATCACAACAGGGAACTTTTAGCAGAAAGCATGCCATCACATTTCTGCAGAGCTTTATATTTTGCCACAAGGACATGCCAAGGTCAGCCGAAGTTTTATCGCACCACCGCAGTGCAAACAATGCAGCGATTGCACTATTTTGGTGCAATCAAGCAATTCAGGGAAATGCTGCGGATTGTCGAATGCTGACCGAGCCGCTCGGCAAGTTGAGTTTCAGCCATTTGCAAAGCCGCACCATTTTCGAAGAAGTGATGATTGAGAAAAACCTCAACCTCAACGCGTCCACCCAAGTAATGCAAAAGCACGCGCTCCGGCGCCGGCAAACCAGCCAGCAATGGCCGCAACTCTTCCAATAGCGCCTCGCGACCAGGCAAACGTTGTGCGGCAGAATCCAGATCAAGATCATCCTCGGGATCGATGTGGACCAGCACATCAAGCACTTCCGGGTGTTCGCGCAGGACACGCGCCCGCGATGATTCGGCAATCCGGTGCCCTTCGGAAACGCTGATCCTGCCATCTACCTGAACATGCGCATCAACCAATGCCTGATGCGCCATGCGCCGAGTGCGCAACTCGTGCAAACCAAGCACGCCGGGTGTCGCCAGCAAGGTGGCGCGGATTGCAGCAACCTGCACTTCATCGAGGCCGGTATCGATCAGCTCCTTCATTGCGCCCCAACCCAGCTCCAGCCCCATCCGCAAAATCATGAAACCCATCAGGGCGGCAGCCAGCAGATCAAGGAAGGACCAACCGAGCAAGGCGCCACCGATACCAACCACGACAACCAGCGCCGATGCTGCATCAGCCCGTGTATGCAAGGCATTGGCGATCATCAGTTGCGAACGCAGACGCTCGGCAACACGAATCAGGTAACGGTAAAGCACCTCCTTGGAAACAACCGTCGCGATCGCCACCCACAACGCCGATAGCTCAACCGTCGGCAAGTTTTCAATGTGTTGAAGACGCATACCAGACTCCCACAAGATGCCGCCACCAATGGCAGCCAGGGAGGTGCCAAGAATCAGCGTGGCAGCCGTTTCAACGCGTGCATGACCGTAAGGATGGGCGCTATCAGCCGGGTGGGCGCTCTGGCGGGTAGCGTAGATCACCAGAAAGTCGGAAAGCAGATCAGAGAAGGAATGCAGGCCGTGCGCGATCAGCGATTGCGAATGCGCCAGGTAGCCGACAATTATCTGCAGCACAGTCATTACAAAGTTGACCGCGACACTGACCCAGGTTGCCCGTTGCGCTTCTACGGCACGATCAGCGGGAGTGGCCGCAAGCGGCGCGTGGTGGTGATGCTCGTGACCCATGATCTCTGCCCTATACTATTAGCCTGAAATTTTAGCAGCCAATGATTATGGGAAAGTTAACTGAAATCCTCCGCCTGTCACAGGCACGCGCCAAGGCGCTTGAACTACCCTATGAAGGCGCTCTGACGCCGCAGGAAGCCTACGAGCTTTTGCAATTAGCGCCAGGCGCCAAACTGGTCGATGTGCGCACTCGTGCAGAATGGGACTGGGTCGGACGCATTCCCGGAGCAGTTGAAATCGAGTGGAATCAATACCCCGGCGGCGTGCGCAATCCCAATTTTCTTGCCGAACTGAAGCGTCAGGTTGATCACGAATCACTGGTCTTCTTCGTTTGCCGCAGCGGCGTTCGTTCGGATGGCGCGGCACGACTTGCAACAGAGAACGGCTTCGGTGATTGCTTCAACGTCCTCGAAGGTTTCGAGGGGGACAAGGATGCCAATGGCCAGCGCAACAAAATCAACGGCTGGCGCAAAGCCGGACTGCCCTGGCATCAGGGCTAAGTCACAAACTATTTAAATCTCAGAGAACAGCATGCAAACAGCCACCATCGCCTTCGATCCGTTCAACAAGTTGTCGGACGAGGCCTGCCAGGAAAGAATTCGTATCGCCCGTGCCAAATTGGGCAAAAAGGCGGTCATCCTTGGTCACCACTATCAACGTGCCGATGTTTATCAGCACGCCGACCTGACCGGCGATTCGCTCAAGCTCTCGCGTCTCGCTTCGCAAACTGATTCCGAATACGTCATTTTCTGTGGCGTGCATTTCATGGCCGAAGTCGCCGACATCATGACCGCCCCACACCAGATCGCCATCCTGCCTGACCTTGCCGCCGGCTGTTCGATGGCCGACATGGCCGATCTGGCCAAGGTTGAGCGCTGCTGGCGTGAGCTGAACTCTGTACTGAATGCCGAAGAGGAAATCACGCCAGTTACCTACATCAATTCGGCAGCTGATTTGAAAGCATTCTGCGGCGAACATGGCGGCATCGTTTGCACCTCATCAAATGCCGGAACCATTGCCAAATGGGCTTTTGAACGCCGCCCGAAAGTCCTGTTCTTCCCGGATCAACATCTGGGTCGCTGGACTGGCCACAAGATGGGTTTCGCGATGGATGAAATGGTCGTCTGGGACCCGGATCTCGAACTCGGCGGTCTGACGCCGGCCCAGATCAAGCACGCAAAGATTTTGCTCTGGAAAGGGCATTGCTCGGTACACCAGATGTTCCAGAAGTCGAATATCGACGCTTTTCGCGCCAAGTATCCCGACGGCCTGGTTATTTCGCATCCGGAATGTAATTTCGAAGTTTGTGCCGCATCGGATTATGTCGGCTCAACTGAACATATCGTCAAAACCATCAAGGAAGCGTCGGAAGGCACGCGCTGGCTGGTTGGAACGGAGCTAAACCTGGTTGATCGTTTAGCCAAGGAAGTGCTGCCGCAGAACAAGATCGTCCAGTTCATGGCGACCACCATCTGCATGTGCTCGACAATGCAGCGTATCGACCCGCAACATCTGGCCTGGACGCTGGAGAATCTTGCCGAAGGCAAGGTAGTCAATCAGATCAAAGTGCCGGAACATGAGGCAAAACTGGCAAAACTGGCACTTGAGCGCATGCTGGCCATTTCCTGACCTCGCCCGTTTCCAGCGCCAAAAGCAGCCGGGTTATTTGCCCGGCTTTTTCTTGGGCAATTTAACGTCAGGCATCACGCGTAGCGTTTTTCGGCGTTCTGAGTGGCTGCTATTTTTGAGATTTGCCTCATGGCGGATACGGGTATATGCGCCAAGATGAAGCAGAATAATGACACCACACAAGGCAATGAACATGAAGGGTTGCATTGCAATCCGCTCGATCATGGTGCTGAGCATGGTTAGCAGAAAGCCAATGCGAGAATAGCCGGATCGTCCAGCATCGACTGCGCAATATAGCTACCGACACGATAGAAAAGCGGCATGCAGGCAGCAACCAGATTGTTCATATTTTCTAGCATCACTGCTTAGCGGCTCCGATGTGGCGAAAAGAAAAACAAGCGCTTCATTTTGATCACGAATTTACCTGATTGGTTCTGCAACATGCTGACGATTGTCGCACAGTGTGCATAACCTGGCGAAGAAGCCTTAAATGCGCTGAATGAACACCGCCCGGTTAAAACTGGCACAATGAACCGTCAGCGCCGTCGCTACCGAAAAACGACAAGGTTTACACATTGCCCCATAGAACAACCCAGCCCGCCCTGCGCATCACCACCTATAACATCCACAAGGGCTTCTCACAATTCAACCGGCAGATGATGGTGCACGAGTTGCGCGAACGCTTGCGTGAGCTTAATTCTGATATCGTTTTTTTGCAGGAAGTGCAGGGCTTGCACTTGGGCCATGCCGAAAATCACGACAACTGGCCATGTTCACCGCAACACGAATTTCTCGCCGAAGATGTCTGGCAGGCATCGGCCTATGGCTGCAACATGGTGTACGACCACGGGCATCACGGTAATGCCATTCTGTCCCGTTTCCCAATTCTGCATAGCCACAATCAGGACGTCACGCATTTACAGTTTGAAAAGCGCGGCATGCTGCATTGCCGGATCGAACTGCCGAAAGGCCGGGCAGTGCATTGCGTCTGTGTACATCTTTCACTCTTTGGCTATTCGCGACGCAAGCAAATAAGCGCGCTGGCCAACTACCTCGACGAGATGGCCGAGCCCGATGCGCCCCTGATCATTGCCGGCGACTTTAACGACTGGCGTAATCACGCCGGTGACCAACTGGCCCAAAGTCTTGGCCTGCGCGAAGTTTTCAGCAACAACCGGGGCGTGCCGGTGCGCAGCTTTCCGGCAGCTCTACCGATGTTCCGCCTTGACCGGGTCTATGTACGCGGGTTCGACGTAAAAACCACCGAAGTTCATCACGGCCAGCCGTGGTCAAGCATTTCTGACCACGCAGCCCTTTCAGCTCATCTGATGCAGCATGTTGGCTGAATTTTTGCCGGGCAACCGGGTGAGCTTGCTCAACTCGGGAACAGAATACTTCCCGGCATTGCTGGCTGAAATCGAGATGGCTCAGGTCGAGATTTATCTCGAGAGTTACATTTTCGCCAATGACGAAATTGGTCATGAGGTGACCAGCGCGCTTTGCCGGGCCGCCGCACGCGGGGTTTTGGTAAACGTTACGGTCGACGGCTATGGAGCACGAAATTTTAGCCAGGACTTTTTGCCCCGGCTAAGCGAATGGGGCGTGCGCGCCATGCTCTATCGACCAGAAATTGGTCGCTTCCATATACGCCGCCATCGCCTGCGCCGCCTGCACCGCAAGCTGGTGGTGATTGATGCCCGCATCGCCTTTATTGGCGGCATCAACATCATCGATGACAACAATGCGCCGGAAGAAATGTGCCCGCGCTACGACTATGCGGTACGGCTCGAAGGGCCAACATTGCGGCAAGTTCACCATGCGGTGCGACGGATGTGGGAAATCGTCTCCTGGGCCAACTTCAAGCGCCGTTTTCGTCTGAGTCCGCCAATTTCACCCGGAAACAATGAGGCGGGAATCCAGTCGGCAGCCTTCCTGATTCGCGACAACATTCGTCACCGTAATGACATCCTGCACGCCTACATTGCGGCAATCAATGATGCAACCGACGAAATCCTGATCGCCAACGCCTACTTTCTACCCGGCATCCGCTTTGGCCGTGCCATTTATGCCGCCGCCAAGCGTGGCGTAAGAATTACCGTATTGTTGCAGGGCAAGACCGACCACCACTTGCTGCGCTTTGCGACGCAAACGCTCTACGCTGCGGCCTTGGAAAACCAGATCCGTGTTTTTGAATATGAGAAGAGCTTTATGCACGCCAAGGTGGCGGTTATAGATGGCGAATGGGCGACTGTCGGCTCATCCAACATCGATCCATTCAGCTTGCTACTAGCCAAGGAAGCCAATCTCGTCGTACGCGACCGGAAGTTTGCCGGCGAGTTGCGGCAAAGCATTCGTCTGGCAATGACCGATGGTGCCCGCGAAATTCTGCCCGACGAACTCAAACATCAGCCATTTCACTCGCGCATTCTGCGCTGGTTAAGCTACGGCATCGTCCGGGCGCTGGTCGGCATAACCGGCTACGGCCCCCGGCACTGGCGCGCCGACGAAGAAACGCCAGGCACTAATCCAGAGGAATAAGCTGGCGCCGGGGAATGGCGGCAAATGACCAATGGCCTAGGGCCCAGGCCCAGACTTCGTCGATAGGGACGTGCGACAACTCGGCCGGAACCGGCTGCCCAAGAAACAGCAAGGCACTGACCAACAACTCGGCGGCCCGATCCGCATCCAATGCTGGCGCCAGGGTTTGCTTGGATAGTTTCTCGCCTGCTGCATTGCCGGCAACCGGCAGGTGGGCATAGCTTGGCGTGGCATAGCCGAGGCAACGCTGCAGCCATATCTGGCGCGGCGTCGAAGCCAACAGATCCGCGCCACGCACGATGTCAGAAATCCCCTGAAAATGATCGTCGACCGTAACCGCTAGTTGGTAGGCAAATAGTCCATCAGCCCGGCGCAAGACAAAGTCTCCGACGTCGCGCTCAAGTACCTGACGGATACATCCTTGCAATCGATCGATAAAAACCGATTCCTCCTGTTCGACACGCAAGCGCCAGGCGCGCGGAGTGCGCCCCTCACCCAGGCCGCTACGGCAGGTTCCCGGATAGACCAATCCGCCATCAATCGCCGGCCCCCCGGCACTATCGGCAATTTCCTTACGGGAGCAGGCGCAGCCATAGGCCAGACCAGCCCGTTTTAAACGTTCGAGCGCTTCGGCATAAGCATCCTCACGAGTAGTCTGCCAAAGCACCGCACCATCCCACTCAAAACCAAAAGCCTCCAGCGTCCGCAGAATATCGTCCGCCGCACCCGGCTCATTGCGCGTCGTATCGACATCCTCCATGCGCACCAACCAGAGGCCACCGTGCGCCTGAGCATCAAGGAAACTGGCAACTGCCGCGACCAATGAACCAAAGTGTAAAGGACCTGTTGGCGAAGGCGCAAAACGACCGCGATATGTATGTTTTGTAAGCAAAATCTCTATCCGAATCCAAAATGCGGCGGTACTATTGCGAACGTAGTAGTTGATCATCATGAGGCCTACGTTGCATCACGTTTATCCGCCCCTTCCGACAATGCATTGTAATTTCAAGCCAGGCTCAAGCAATGCAAATTCGATGCTGAAAGCCGTCCGCTTTTCTTTCGAACCCAATCGACTTTGATGCATCGACTCCCAGCACAAATCATTGAAGCAATTGAGGCGGCACGGGTTCCCTCACCACCGCAAATGCTGCTGCGCCTGCTGCAGATGGTCGATGATGATCGAACCACGATGGCTCAACTTGCTGCGGTCGTAGAGCAGGATCCGGGTTTGTGTACGCGCGTGCTGATGGTCGCCAATTCACCAGCACTGCGCCGTGGCAATCAGTTACTCAGCCTGGAGAACTGTCTCGTTGCATTGGGTACACGACTGATCCGCAGCATTGCCACCTGCCTTTCCGTTCAGTCAATGTTCGAGCGCCGTAATGGTGTCGCCCAGGCTGATCTGGCCAACTTCTGGAGTCATTCGCTGCTGGTCGCCGAACTGGCGCGCGGCATTGCTACAGCAAGCGCTCACCCGCGACCGGACGAAGCCTATCTGGCCGGCTTGCTGCACGATATCGGTCAGCTCATTCTGCTGGGAGCGATGGGTGGCCCCTATACCCAGCTATTAAGCAACAGCGAAGATGAGGATGCGCTTTATTTTGCGGAAAAAGAGAGCCTGAGCGTTCATCATGGCGAAATTGGCACCTGGCTCGTTGACCAATGGCAGCTTGAAAGCACCTTTGGCGATGGCATTCTTTTTCATCATGCAACACCGGAAGAAATACTGACCGCTGACAGCCTGCCCCAGATCGTCTGGCTGGCCCATGTTTTAAGTCGTGGCACTGAAATTACCAGCGAAATCACCGAGCTTGCCAACAGCATGCTGGGAAACAAGGCAGAACAGGGACTCACCAGTATCCGCGATCAGGCAATCCAGCGCATGATCTCCATCGCATCCGCACTGGGTATTCCGACACCGGAGCGTGATGCCGGCGGCAGCTATCCCAGCATGCCGCGCCCGAAGCTTACGCCCCGTCCGCCAGAAAATTGCCCGGAAGAAGCGCTGGAAGCCATGGTTAACAGCATGGCAGCTTTGCAGCCTCTGCAACAGGATCTGTTTTCCCTCGAAAGCAATGCCGAAATATTGCTTTCCTTGCGCGAATCAGCACGCATCCTGTTCGACATCAATCGTCTCGCGTTCCTGCTTTGTGACAGCAAGGACGGCAAACTTACCGGGCGTGAAGTGGGCGGACAACCACCCATCTTCCGCCAAGTCAGCATTTCACTTGAGGCGCAGCGCAGTCTGGCCGTATCAGCGGCAGTAAGCCGTCAAGTTCGCTCGACTTTCGACAATATTGAACACCCCTCATCGTTGATTGATGCGCAATTTGCACGCGCACTTTCCAGCCCCGGCCTGCTCTGCGTGCCCATGGTTACGCGCGAAAATGTTGTCGGCGTCATGGTCTGCGGCCTTAGTTCAATGCATCACGCCCGACTTGCCAAGCGCTTGCCCTGGCTGCTTAATTTTGGACGGATTGCAGCGATCAGTCTGGAGGCATTGACCGAGGCACAAGCCTTCCGCAACCAGGCCGAAACGGCTGCATCGGAACAATTTACCCGTCAGGCAAGACGTGTTGCCCACGAAGCAGGCAATCCGCTAAGCATAATCAAAAGTTACCTCAAAATTCTCGACCGGAAATTACCGGAAGAGGCAGGCGTGCGGCAGGAGCTTGGCGTCCTCACCGAAGAAATCGACCGGGTTGCTGACATTGTTCGCCGCATGAGTGACATACCCAAAGCTCATCCGGCAGGCCCCGCCCTGGATATTGGTGAATTGCTGCAGGAATTGCTGGTTTTTTATGGCGACACCTTATTCCGGAGCAAGGGAATTGCGCTCAAGGCCAGCGCACCAAAAACAATATTACCGGTCACCTGCGACCGAAACAGTGCGAAACAGATTTTCCTCAATCTTTGGAAAAATGCATCTGAAGCGCTGGAGCAAGGCAAGCAGTTCTCGATATGCCTATCCGATAACGTTGTACATGGCGGTAATCGCTATATCGAAGCTCGCATGGAAGACAATGGCCCTGGCATTCCCGAGGCGGCCCTGCATCGCCTCCAGCAAACGGAGCCGGCGACTGACAATGCGCCGCGCGGCATGGGGCTTTCCATTGTTGGGGCCCTCGCTGCCAAAGAAAAAATTCTCGTGACCTGTCGCACAAAGGCCGGCCAGGGAACAAGCATTTCACTGCTTTTTCCCTGCATCATCCCGTCAAGTATTCAGGGGAAGAAATGAGCATTCTGAACTATGTCAATCTGGCGGCCGAGCCGCTCGATACCAAGAAAACAAAACGCATACTGATCGTTGACGACGAACCTCGCTTACGCTCCAGTTACGCGCTTTTGCTCTCCGGGAGCGAACGTTGCATTGAAGAATGTGCCACCGGCATCGAAGCACAAGCGCGTCTTGATAAACGAGATATCGATGTCGTGGTGCTTGATCTCAATCTGCCTGACATCAGCGGGATCGAGATCATGCAATGGATGCAACAGAATCATCTGGATACGTCGGTCGTTGTTTTCAGTGCAGATGAGGCAATCACTTCCGCGATCCTTGCCTTGCGCCAGGGTGCATTTGAATTCATCCGCAAGTGTTGCGATCCGGATGAGCTTATTTCTGCCGTAGAGCGCGCCCTGCGCCGCCGCCAGATCGAACGCGAACACACTACGTTGAGCGTACATCTAGAGCAATCGGAAAAGATGCACCGTTTTCTCGTTGAGCAATCGCCTGACATCATTTACACACTCGACAACGAAGGCCGTTTTGTCTTCATCAATCGCCGTGCCGAAACCTTGCTTGGCTACGAACCCAATGAATTGATCGGCAAACACTACTCGGTCATCGTGCATCCAGAAGACATCGCCCAGGCCAATTACAATTTCAATGAGCGGCGGATCGGTGATCGTGCTGCCACCAACGTCGAAATTCGCCTGAAAAGCAAAGATTTAAGCAAAGGCTTCCTGCACTTTGACAATCGTGTCATCGTCACCATACTCAGCTCACAAGGCGTCTATGTCGCCAAGGATGATTCTCCCCTGGGCAGCTTTGTCGGCACCGCCGGCGTGGCGCGCGACATTACCGAGCGCAAAAAAGCCGAAGAAACCATTGCCTTCCAGGCCTTCCATGATCTCCTGACTGGCTTGCCCAATCGGGTATTGTTCAAGGACCGCCTTGAACTCGCCGTCATTCAGGCCGAACGCCGGCAACAGCGGCTGGGCATCATGTTTATCGACCTTGACCGTTTTAAACTAGTCAATGACACCTACGGACACCCGGAAGGTGATGAATTACTCAAGGCCTTCGCGCGTCGCACACGTGCCTGCCTGCGTTCAGGCGACACCCTGGCCCGTCTCGGTGGCGATGAATTTACGGTGTTATTGCCGGATATCAATGCCGAAAATGACGTGATAACAATCGCTGACAAGATCATGGCGGAAATGAGCATGCCATTTACGGTCGGCGGCCGTGATTACCACGCCTCGGCGAGCATAGGCATCGCCATCTATCCCGAAGATGGAAACACCACGGATTCCCTGGTGCGCAACGCCGATATTGCGATGTATCAGACCAAAAACCAGGGAAGAAACGGGTATTTGCACTTTAATTCGAGCATGAGCAGCAACCAGCAGGATCGAATTATTCTTGAAAATGATCTACGCGCGGCGATTAGATTGGGCACTCAGTTTGAATTGCATTATCAACCGCAAGTTTCACAAAGCAGCCAGAGCATCATCGGACTGGAAGCCTTGATTCGTTGGCAACACCCAACACGCGGCCTGGTCGGCCCCGACGAGTTTATCCCACTCGCCGAGGAAGCCGGGCTGATTGTCGGGATCAGTGACTGGGTACTTAACGCCGGCTGTCGTCAGCTTCAACGTTGGCGCAATTCCGGTTTTGATCACTTCAAGCTGGCGATCAACCTTTCGCCCAAGGAATTTGAGCAAGGCAATCTGGTTGACCGCATCACTCGCTTTATTTCGGCTTACAACATTCCCCCGGCGGCGATTGAAATCGAAATCACGGAAAGCCTGTTGATGAACGATGCAGAAAAAGTCATCGACAAGGTGAGTCAGTTACGCCTAGCAGGAATCCGTGTCTCGATTGATGACTTTGGTACGCGCTATTCCTCGCTCAATTATCTGCGTCGTTTCCCGGTCAGCAGCATAAAAATCGATCAATCCTTTGTCCGCGACCTGATACCGAATTCTGCTCCAGCCATCATTGACGCCATCATCGGCATCAGTCAAAGCTTCAGCCTTGATGTTCTGGCGGAGGGCGTGGAAACCGAGATTCAATGTCAGACACTAAGCAAGCTGGGCTGCGATAAGATGCAGGGGTTTTATTTCAGTCGCCCCTTACCCGCCCCCGCAATCGAAGCCATGCTGGTATCCGGCAAATTCCCGCTCTGCACCTCAATTCTCGAGACAAAACACTGACCTGTGAATTTTTTCACTGCGCCCAAAATCCGCGCGCTGTAAATTAAAGCTGTGTTTAGACCTTGCATTTAAAAATGCAACTCGCCCGCAAAACAAGGCTGATTGAGGTTGGATCATGAATTCGAGCAACAAGCGTCGCAAAGATGATCGGCGTACTAGCGAATATGGCCCGCCGAAAGGCTGGCGAGAACGACGTAATACGGTTGAACGCCGCCGCCCCGAGGTGCATGAAATTTCATTTTCTGAATGGATCTCGATCATGCGCAGCTTCAACGTGCACTCTCAGGGAACTGCCTGAAACATCGCTTACCGCAGATTGTTCAGCCTTAAAATTGCCTCGTAAATCACGGAGGCTCACGGCAATGAACAAGATCACCTACCGCCTTGGCGCGGCGCTGGTAACCGCGTTTGTCGCAGGAACGGCCTGCGCCGACAAGAAACCACGGCGAGTCGGTTTTGTCGCCGAACCCGAAGTGAGCTATCACGCAGTACCTCAAATACAGAGAGCGCGCGGATTCCTGCCTGAAGCAGTCGATCTATCAAATCGCATGCCAAAGCCTGGCGATCAGGGTGATTTCAGTTCATGCACCGCCTGGGCCGTTGCTTATGCCGCACGCAGTTATTACGCGGCAGGCCAGGCTGGGGTCGAGCGGCTGGATGCTTCAACGGCACTCAGCCCAGCCTATGTATATAACCGGCTCAACGGTGGCCAGTGCAACCAGCCGACCAGCATCATGGACGCCCTGACGCTGATGCGTGATGAAGGGGTCTTGCCGATGCGCGATTTCCCTTATCAGGCAAGCAATTGCATTCAATTACCGAACAGTGAGCAAAAGCGTGCTGCCAGCAGTTTCCGTATCCGCAACTGGAGCCGACTCGATACGGATGATCTTGATGCGATCAAATCGCAAATTTTCAATGGGCACCCGGTCATCGTGGTCCTCAATCTGCCCAAGTCGTTTGATCAACTGCGAGGGAATAGCGTTTACGACGACCGCGCCGACCGCAACTTCCCGCACGTCATGGTTGCCGTCGGCTACGAGGACCGTTTGCAAGCTTTCCGCCTGATGAATTCATGGGACACGGACTGGGGCGATGGCGGCTACGTCTGGGTTGCTTACCGTGCCTACTCTGCGCTCAAGGTCGACCGTGCCTATGTAATCGACTTGCCACCGCCCACCCCGCTGGAATCCAAAACTCAGACAACCGCAATAGCCCAGCCTTACGCACCAATGCCATTGCCTGCATCAATCCCGATTTCTCCGAAGGGACCTGACACTGTCGCGCAAGCCAACCCAGTAGCCAAACCCGCTGCAATGGTCTGTTCCAAACAAGGTAGCCAGCCTTGGCCGCAATGCGAAATTGAGCTGAATTTCAAGACGGCTCTTGATGCGCGGCATGGATTAAGCGCCCAACTGATGGGTGCTGGCGGCGGAGTTTTCAAGGCAGGTACTTCACTCGGCATTGAAGTAACAACACCCGACTTCCCCACCTATCTCTACATCAGCTACCTTCAGGCGAGTGGCGACGTGGTTCAGCTGCATTGGCCAAGCAGTGAGTCAGGACGGGCATTGGCGCCTGGTAGTCGGGTAATTCTGGGCGGCGGACAGGGCGGGCGTCCCAACTATCGCATCGGCCCACCGTTTGGCAATGAGGCTATCGTCATCGTCGCCAGTGCCAGCCCCTTGTTTTTTGGCGAAATACCGAAAATGCAGGATGACCGGGCCTACCTTAGCGCATTTCGGCGTGCATTCGCGACGCGACCGGCGGATGGCGCGGGAAATCGCCGGGTTGAAGCAGTCGTTTTGCCATTAGTTACGGTCGACGCCAAATAATGGCCAATTTTTGAAGGGATTCCTGTCATGAACCTGATCACTCAATGGGGACTTGCCGTCCTTATCAGCACCCAGACGCTCTCCCTCTCAGCTCAGGAAGCCGGCGGACGCAAACCGAATTCCGAGCAAATTATAGAACGCCTGGCGGCACCGGTCAGCCAAGGCAAAACACGCGGCTGGCGCGGCGTTACGGTGGAAGGTGGCGAAGCGCAACCGGCTTCAGCGCCAAGTATCGATCTTGAAGTGAATTTCGAATACGCCTCGGCACAACTCTCACCAGATGCACGAATTGTCCTCGACAACCTGGGATTAGCGCTTAACCACGCAAGTCTGCAAAGTGCGCGCATTCAACTGGTCGGGCATACCGACGCCAAAGGCGGCGATGCCTACAACCTCACACTATCGCGCCAGCGCGCCCAGTCAGTTGCCAACTATCTGGGCAGCCAGCATGGCATTGCGGAAAAACGCCTGACAGTTGAAGGGATGGGCCGCAGCCAGTTGGCCGTGGCTGACCAACCTTACAGCGCGCTAAATCGCCGGGTTCAGGTAATCAACCTCGGCCAGCCCTGATCAGGGTGCCACGCGACGTTTGAGCAAAACGCGGTCGATGATGCGTTCGCCGTTCGGACCCTGGCGGACCATGATATCTGCATCGTAATTGGCAGCCGGTTTGTATAGCCTTTCCTCAGAAGTCCCACGCAACAGGCGCACCACTTCAATGGCCAGACCGATGACGGCAATCGGAAAACCGCGCTGTTTTCCCTGCTCGTCAGGAATCTGTTTGACCTGAATATTGCCGCCATTGGCGTCAACCGCAGACAGCCACTTGTTGAGTCGATCAGGAATCGCCACTGGCGACATGCGATCAGTCACTGGAATCTCGATGGTTTCCAGGTCGGCATTCAGCGAACTCGACAAACTCCGGTCAAATGATGTCGTATCAATATAATTGACAGACTCCTTGGGCGGCGGAGCTGGCGGCTCGCTGGCACAGGCAGCAAGCAAAGCGGTAACTGCCAAGGCACAAACCAAGGCTGGGCGGTTAAACAAACTCATCTCAATCTCCCACCTTGTCGGCCTTGCGAATATCTGTATAACACCTCATCCGCGAACCTTGTCTGCTAACGAATTACTCTTCGCGTTCGTATACAACGTCAGCCCGACGGTTTTCCGCCCACGACTCTTCGTCATGCCCCTTCAGCTTGGGCTTGGCCTCGCCGAGAGATTTCACTACCACCTGTTTCTCGTTCGCTCCGTGGCTGATGATGGCCTGGCGAACGTTCGTTGCGCGCTTCAGTGCCAGAATGTTGTTGAAACTGGCGCTACCACGCTCATCGGCATTGCCTTCGATACGCACACGAGATTTCGGATTCGTGGCCAGATAGCGGGCATGGGATTTCAGAGCAGGATCAAAGTCAGCCTTGACGTCGGCATTATTATATTCAAAATAAACACTGCGCTGCGTGCGCAAACCAGTTGAATCAAGCTGCATCGGCGCATCGACAGGCGTTGCCGGATTATTTCCAGAGGCAACGCGCATATCCTGTTGCAACTCGGGCGGCACCGGCTGGCCGACCAAGCCTGGGTGGAACCTTGAGCGCCCCAGTCTGAGCAATATTCTTGTGATTCAGTTTATCCGCACTTGTGACGCAGCCGGCAAGCAAGGCAGGAAATAGAATTAAGGCAATCAGGGAGGCGCGCATCGTCGTCTGGGCTGCTAGGAGAATTTCGAATGATAGCTTTTCGCCGCCTTCACGAATAGGCCTGCTTGATCAGAACAAGCCGTCAAACAACTGCACCTGAACGTTATCGCCGGCCTGAACGCCGGCGCAGTCTTCCGGCAGGACGACGAAACAGTTGGCTTCCGACATTGAACGCAACACACCCGACCCTTGGTTGCCCGAAGTTTTTACCTGCCAGCGGCCGTCGACCGTAACAATCTGCCCGCGCAGATATTCACGACGGCCGACTTGTTTTTTGATGGCATTTGCCGCGTTGACCGTAAGCAATGGCCGCTCAGGCACCGGATCGAGGCCGGACAGACGGAGCAATGCATCAAGCGCAAACTGGGTATAGCTGACCATCACGGCAACCGGGTTGCCGGGCAGGCCAAACAACCAGGCGTTACCAATTTTGCCGAAGGCCATCGGCCGACCGGGCTTGATATTGAGTTTCCAGAATTTCACCTGGCCGAGCTTGGCGAGAATCTCCTTGATGAAATCTGCCTCGCCGACCGATACACCGCCGGTGGTAATGATGACATCAGCAATCTGCGCCGCTTCAACCAGCGTCGCCTCCAGTGCATCGGGCTGATCGGGAACAACGCCCATGTCGATGATGTCCGCACCCAAGCGGCTGAGCAGGCCGTGCAGGGTGTAACGGTTACTGTCGTAAATCTGGCCTGGCGCCAGCGGGGTGCCGATTGAAGCAAGTTCATCGCCGGTCGAGAAGAAGGCGACACGCAGACGACGTTTAACGTCGACTTCGGCAATGCCCAACGAGGCAATCAAACCCAGTTCCGCCGGACCAATTTGTTTGCCAGCCGGCAAGGCAACCTGGCCGCGCGCCAGATCCTCTCCCGCCCGCCGGGTATTCTGGCCGAGACGTTGGCCGGCGGGGATCCACACTGCAGCCCCCTCGACGCGCGTCACTTCCTGCACGACGATGGTGTCCGCTCCTGCCGGCAGCACAGCACCGGTCATGATGCGTACCGCCTGGCCCTTGCCGACCATACCGGAGAAGGCGTTGCCGGCGAAGGCGGTGCCAACCACCGTCAAGCGGGTTTCACCCTCACGGGCGAGGCTGTCGAAACAGACCGCATAACCATCCATGGCCGAGTTATCGTGTGCCGGCACATCGTGCGGGGCAATGATGTCGGCCGCAAGAATACGACCCAGGGTGCTGCGCACCGGGAGAAATTCGTGGCCGCAAATTGGCGTGACTTCAGCCAGCATGCGACTGCGTGCTTCCGCAGCGGAAAGAGAGGCGTTGGCGTGTTCAGTCATATTATCATTTCTTCGCGCTGGGGAAAAATACCTGTTGGCCGTCAGCCCGGAAGCTGGCAATCGCTTCCTGCCCGGCGGGTGAAATCAGCCACTGGGCGAAACGCTCGGCGGCTTCCTTTTTGACATGCGGGTGGCGCGCCGGGTTCACCGGAATCACGCCGTAAGGGTTAAACAGTTTGGCATCACCAGCCAGGACGATGTCGAGTTCGCGGCGATTTTTGAAGGCGTACCACGTGGCACGGTCGGACAGCGTGTAGGCGTTACTGGCTGCTGCCATGTTCAGGGTCGGCCCCATACCGCTGCCGGTTTCCTTGTAGCCAGCCAAGGTTTTCGGATCGACACCAGCCTCTTTCCATAAACGCAGTTCAGCCGCATGCGTGCCGCTCTTGTCACCACGCGAGATGAAAATCTGGCCGCCGCCGGCTATTGCCTTCAGCGCACCGACTGCCGTGCCCGCTGCACGCACTTTGGCCGGGTCATCTTTGGGACCGATGCAAACGAAGTCGTTGTACATCACATCCTGACGATAACTGCCGTAACCCTCGGCAACAAATTTGTCTTCAGCGGCGCGGTCGTGGACAAACAGCACATCGGCATCGCCGCGCCGGCCTATTTCCAGCGCCTGCCCGGTGCCGACGGCGACGACACGAACCTTGATGGCGGTCGCCTGCTCAAACTTGGGCAAAATCCAGCCGAACAAACCGGATTGCTCGGTCGATGTGGTCGAGGCAACGATCAGCATTTCCTCGGCAACGGCAGCCCCGGCCAACAAGCCTAAAGCCAGCATTAATGATCGAAAGCAATGCGCCATGGCAGTTCTCCTTGCATGAAAGCGCGCCGCCGGGGATTGCGGTCGGGCAAAAAAGCGTTGCGCCGATTCGTGCTCCTGCACGCGACCATCCGCCAAAAAAATGATGTCATCGGCCAGTCGTGTTGCCTGACCGAGATTATGCGTCGTCATCAGCACTTTGGCGCCATCGGTACGGATTTCGCGGATGATGCGCTCGACCGCTTCGGTTGCCGAAGGGTCAAGGCTGGCAGTGGGCTCATCGAGCAGCAATAAACGCGGGCGCATGGCCCACGCTCTCGCCAAGGCCATGCGCTGACGCTCGCCACCGGAAAGCAGGCGTGCACAATCGCTGGCGCGATGAGCAAGCCCGACGCGAGCCAGCACCTCATCAGTCCGTGATCGACGCTCGGCAGCGCTCATCGCTTGCGGGCGCAGGGCGAATTCGACATTGGTAAAGACTGACATGCGCAGCAGCATCGGTTGCTGAAAAACCATCGCCAAACGGCCATTCGGCTGGCTGGCACCGCCCCAATCGACCGTGCCGCCGTCATTCGGCAGCAAACCGGCAAGCAGGCGAAGCAATAGGGTTTTGCCGGCACCATTGGGCCCGAGAATGACGCTGATGCCCTCGCCAGACAATTCAAGATCGAGGCCATCAAGAATGGCCCGACCTTCCGGGGCAAAACGCAGGCCTGTGAGGCGCAGCGGAAACATCAGCCGTACCTCCGCGCCGCCCAGCAGCGCAAGCCGTAAGCCGCGACATTGAGGCCGAGGATGATGGTCATCAGCACCAGCCCCAGCGCAATCGACAGCGCCAGATCACCCTTGCTGGTTTCCAGCGCGATGGCGGTGGTCATCACCCGCGTATAGCCGTCGATGTTGCCGCCGACGATCATCACCGCACCCACCTCGGACATGGCGCGACCTAGGCCAGCCAGTGTTGCAACAGAAAGCGAAAAGCGGCAGTCGGCGAGCAACAGGCCCACGGCTTGCGGTCGACCGATACCAATGACTGAAAATTCCGGCGCGTAATCCTTCCAGGCATCTTCAACAATCTGCCGGGTGACGGCAGCAATCAGTGGCACAACCAGCAGACTTTGCGCGACGATCATCGCGCTCGGTGAAAACAGCAGGCCGTAACTGCCGAAGGGCCCACTGCGCGACAGAGCCAGATATACGAGCACGCCAACCACCACTGACGGCAGCCCCATCAAGGCGTTGAGGGTAACAATCAAGATCCCGCGTCCGGGAAAGCTGGCGACGGCAAGCCAGGCGCCGAGCGGCAGACCGAGAAGCGCACCGAACAACAGTGCCGAGAGGCTGACGCGCAAGGACAAACCAACGATTTCGAGCAATCGATGATCCAGCGAACCCAGCAACAGGAAAGCGTCGGCAAGCGTAGAAAGCATGGGAAACGCAGGATAACACTGCCCGGAATAGGGCGAGCACGACTCCCGTTATAATTCGCCCAGCGGTCTGAGTACCGTCCTGATTTAGTGGCGCGTTGGCGCCGTGTAAACTGCCGCGACATCCGCACGGCAGTGGTTGCTGTAATAACCGGAGTTATAGATGAACCATTCGACCTTGCGCCGCCTGGCGCTGAAAAGTGCATTTGTTTTTGCCTGTGCCGCTTTCACAGTATCCCTGCCCACCTTTGCCGCCGACGAAGTTCTGCGCGTTTCAGCTATTCCCGATGAAGCGCCGACCGAGTTGCAGCGCAAATTTGCCCCGCTCGGAAAATATCTCGAAGCCCAGACCGGTATGAAGGTCGTCTTTACCCCGGTTTCCGACTACGCCACCGTGGTCGAATCGCTAGCCACCAAGAAGATCGATCTCGCCTGGCTCGGCGGCTTCACTTTCGTGCAAGCCAAGATCCGCACCAACGGCACGGCCATCCCCATCGCCCAGCGCGAAGAAGATAGCAAATTTACCTCCAAGTTCATCACCGCCGACCCGTCCATCAAGACCTTGAACGACCTCAAGGGCAAAACCTTCGCCTTCGGTGCGCCGTCATCAACCTCGGGCAGCCTGATGCCGCGCTTCTTCCTGCAACAAGCCGGCCTCAATCCTGAAGCTGACTTCAAGCGCGTCGCTTTCTCCGGTGCGCATGACGCCACGGTAGCCTTTGTCGCCGCCGGCAAGGCCGATGCCGGCGTACTCAACGCTTCCGTCTGGGACAAACTGGTCGAAACCAAGAAAGTCGATACTGACAAGGTGCACGTCTTCGCAACGACGCCGCCGTATTTTGACTACAACTGGACAGTACGCGGCGATCTCGACCCGGCACTGGTCAAAAAGCTGACTGACGCCTTCCTCAAGCTTGACCCTGCCAACCCGGAACACAAAGAAATTCTCGCCCTGCAACGCGCGGCCAAGTTCATCCCGACCAAAAAGGAAAACTACGACGGCATTGAGAAAGCAGCCCATGCGGCAGGCTTGTTGAAGTGAGTTTTGCGCTGGATGGCGTGGGGCTGATCCACGCCAATGGTTTTGTCGCACTCAAGGGAGTGACACTGAAGGCTGAGAAGGGCGAACACATCGCCCTGATCGGCCCATCCGGTGCCGGCAAAACCTCCTTGCTGTCGCTGCTCGGCACAGCCCTGCAGGCGACAGCAGGCAGTGTCACAGTATTAAATTTCGCCCCTTTTTTGCAGTCGACCGGGACAATCAAGTCGCTACGCGCCCGGATCGGCACCGTCCAT
Source organism: Candidatus Dechloromonas phosphorivorans (assembly GCA_016709495.1). Classification (GTDB taxonomy): domain Bacteria; phylum Pseudomonadota; class Gammaproteobacteria; order Burkholderiales; family Rhodocyclaceae; genus Azonexus; species Azonexus defluvii. The sequence goes on from JADJMS010000013.1 coordinate 108,037, forward strand.
CAATCGCCACCAATTCCTGGCCGGCAACGGGTAGTAACTGCGATATTGGCCGGCAAACTGGGCCAATGGCCGGCCTGGAAATCACTGGCTTCCCTGATTTATCCGCTCGACATTCCCGGTGCGCAAGCTGCTCTCGAACGCGTCGATCTCGCCGAAAAACTCTTTGCGCGTTGCGACCAACTCTCCGGTGGCCAGTTGCAACGCGTCGGCATCGCCCGCGTGCTCTACCAGCAACCCGAGCTGATCCTCGCCGACGAACCGGTTTCCGCCCTCGACCCGACGCTGGCGCTGGCCACCATACGCTTGCTTATAGCAGATGCCGCAGCACGCAATGCAACGCTGGTCACCAGCCTGCACGCGGTCGACCTCGCGCTCGGTAACTTTTCGCGCATCGTTGGCGTCAAGGCCGGGAACATTGCTTTCGATTTGCCGGCTGGTGAAGTCACGGTGCCCTTGCTGCATGATCTCTACGCCAGCGAAGGCGAGGAATTGCCGGTTCAGGCCCACGAGCCAAATTTCCTGGCGCAAGCCAACACTCGCAACGCATGTCGCTGACACCCGTTTCCGATGCTGACCCCGCCGCCCGTCGGCGGCTGATCGGTGCGCTGGCAACGCTCGCCATTCTCTGGCCGCTGTTCCAGGCCGCTGAAGTCAAGCCCGGCGCCTTGTTTGACACAGGTAATCTGAAAGTCATCGGCAACTTCCTCGCCGGCTTCCTGCCGCCGGAAACCGGGAGCGAGTTTCTCGGCTATCTCGCCAAGGCAATACTGGAAACACTGGCGATAGCGACCGCCGGCATGACGCTGGCGTTCGTGATTGCCTTGCCGCTGGCTTATCTGGCAAGTGGTGCCGCGCGTGAAAAGCCAACCCTCAACCCATTCACCCGCAGCCTGCTCACCATCCTGCGCGGCATTCCTGAGCTAGTTTGGGCGTTGATTTTCGTCCGCGTTTTCGGCCTTGGCCCGGCAGCAGGCGTGCTCGCCCTCGGGCTAACCTACGGCGGCATGCTGGCCAAGGTCTATGCCGAAATACTCGAATCAGTTGATGCGGCACCGGCCAATGCGCTGCGCCACAGCGGAGCGAGCCGATCGCTGGCGATTCTTTATGGGCTGATTCCTCAGGCCGCGAAGGAGCTCACTTCTTACAGCATTTACCGCTGGGAGTGCGCCATTCGCGCCTCGGTGGTCATGGGCTTCGTCGGCGCCGGCGGCCTCGGTCAGTTGATGGATCAGGCGATGAAAATGCTTAACGGCGGCGAAGCGGCCAGCATACTGCTCGCCTTCATGCTGCTGGTTTTTGCCGCCGACGGTATTTCCGGCTGGTTGCGCCGTGCGCTGGATACTCAACCGGCGCCCAAGCCTTCGCCTTTTGGCGCACGCAGTGTGTTTGTCGCATCCACCCTTTTGTTTGCCATCGGCGCCAGTTTCGGCCTGCTCGACATCAGCTTTGCAGCGCTGTTCACCGCCGAAGCGGCGCATTCAATCAGCGAATTCATCGCCGGGTTTTTCCCGCCGGACCTCTCGGCTGATTGGCTAGGCAAGGTCGCCCAAGGCATCTGGGAAACGCTGGCCATTTCCATCGTCGGTACGCTGCTCGCCGCGCTAGCGGGGTTGTTGCTAGCCCTGCCCAAATGGCGCCCACCTTTCAATTTTCTGCTCAATTCCCTGCGTTCCGTGCCGGAGCTGGTCTGGGCCACCATCACCGCACTGGCAGTCGGTCTCGGCCCCTTTGCCGGCGCCCTGGCCCTGGCCTTGCACACAAGCGGCGTTCTTGGCCGTCTTTATGCGGAAGCCCTGGCCAACGCGCCCGCCACACCCGGCCGGGCACTACAGCTGAGCGGTGCATCCGGAGGCCTCGCCTTTCTCTACGGGACACTGCCCGGTGCCGCCCCGCAACTGATCGCCTACACGCTCTACCGCTGGGAAATGAACATCCGCATGGCTGCCATTCTCGGCTTCGTCGGTGCCGGCGGCCTCGGCCAGTTACTTTATTTCGAGCTGTCGCTTTTTCACCATGCGCAGGCGTCGACCGTCATCATTGCCATGCTGCTGTTGTCGATCGCCGTCGACCAGAGCAGCGCCTGGCTGCGCCAGCGGATGCGCTAAAAATATTCAAGATTTGATTCATAATTGCCGTTCCTTTAATCCACTCAGGATAGTCATGGCCCGTCAGCGCGGCAATGTGCGCGACTTTCCCGGCAAACGCTGGCTTAATCTCGGCCTGCGCACCGTGCACATCGCCGGCATCGTTCTACTTGGCGCTGCGCTACTGGGTGGAACCGATAGCAGCCAGGGCGCAATCATTGCATTTGTCTCCGGGCTTGGCATGTTCGCCAGCGACACCTGGGCCAATCCTGTTCAATTGCGTGAAGTGGCCGGTTTTGGCGTTCTGGTCAAACTCGGCCTGGTCGCCGGGATGGTGCTGCAACCGTCTCAGGCCATGAATATTTTCTGGCTGATTCTGGTCATTTCGACACTCCTCTCGCACGCCCCCGGCGCGCTGCGTCATCGCCAGCTGTTCTGACTTTTTCCTTACAGGCCATCAATCATGCAAAACATCCTGATCATCATTCACGCACCACCTTACGGCAGCGAACGAGTTCTTTCCGCCTTGCGCCTGGCAACAGCGCTGGCTGGCAACGATGCCAAGCCAGCCATCCGCATTTTTCTGATGTCGGACGCTACCGTACTTGGCCTGCCCAACCAGATCGACGGCGCCGGTAATGGACTGCAAGGCATGGTTGAACAGCTGATCGCCCAAGGCGTCGAAATTCGCCTGTGCCGCACTTGCGCCTTGGCCCGAGGACTCGGCGATTTGCCCTTGATTCCCGGCGCGACGATAGGCACGCTGGTTGAATTGGCGGAAGCAACGCTGCAGGCCGACAAAGTCATTACGTTCTAACACAGCCGAAACCTGTTTCGGTCAACGCCAAAAAAGAGTCAAATTTTTTGCCGCCTAAAATCATCTGGCAACACGCGCTGCTCTACGCCTCTTCTACCCTGATCTGGCCGTCTGCTCAGGCGGCTGAGTTCGAGTTCGGCGAAGGCAAGTTGATCGTAACCGGGGCCATTTTTGCCGGCACCGTTGTCCGCACTGACAAACCGGACCCCACAGTGCTGCCCGATAACAATAGTCGTCTGGTCGGCATCAAAGGCGGGGCAATTACCCCGTCCGCCGGCCGCAACCAGGATGACGGCAACCTCAATTTCAAGCAGGGCGATGCGGTCAGCACGGTCCTCAAAGGCTACCTTTCGCTCGAGTACAAGCTCGGCGACTTTGGCGCCGTATTAAGCGGCAAGGCCTGGCACGACTATGCACTGACGAATCAGGAAGTACCCTGGGGCAACCTGGGCAACAATTATGCGGCGGACCAGCCCTTAAGTGACAGGGGCGCCAATCCCTACTCAGCTTTTAGTGGCGTCCAGATCGACAATGCTCACGGTTACGGACATCACCAAAATGACAATTTCGCGGTCGACTGGAAATTAGGCTGGCAAAAAATTGACTGGGGCCAGCGCTTCATCATTCTAGGTGGCTTGCGTGACCTGACGCCGGTCGACTTTGCTGCATTGGTTCGCCCCGGCACCTTGCGCGATGAAGAAACGCGCATCGCGATTCCTGCCCTGTCGCTCAATTTTGGCCTGACTCAAAATACCTAACTCGAAGGTTTTTACCAGTTCAGTTTTACCCCCAACGCGCCGAATCATTGCGGCACCTTTATCGTTCAGGGCGACTTTTCATCGCCCGGTTGCGACAAATTGATGTTCGGCAATATCTCGGATCGCGAGGCGATCAAAACGGGTCGCTATCTGCGACGAGCAGAAACGCCGGCGGTATCGAACAGCGGGCAATTCGGGCTCGCCCTGCGCCACAAGTTGCCTTCGCTCAATACCGATCTCGGCTTTTTCGCCACGCAGTTTCACTCGCGACAGTCCTTCTACAGTGCCTACACCGCCAAAATTACAACCGGCACCCAGCTTTTCAATCCCGCCACACCCGATCTGAACCCCAAGTATTTCACCGAGTACCCCGAGGAAATCCGGATGTTCGGCACCAGTTTTGAGACACGCTTTCGCGGCGGCGCGGTTTATGGCGAACTAAGCTATCGACCCAATCAACCGCTACAGTACAACGGCGTCGATCTGCTCAATGCCGCACTATTATCGTCAAATACGGCCTCCCCGCTGAGCACCAGCCTGCACGCGCTCAGCCCCGGAGCAAAATTCAAGGGCTGGGAAGCGCACAAGGCAGTTCAATTGCAGCTTGGCAGTAATTTCGTGATCCCCAAAGTGCTGGGCGCCACCGGTTTGTCCTTGGGTGGAGAAATGATTTACAAGGGCATCCCCGATTTACCGGACCAAGGTGAATTCCGCTTCGGCAGAGCCGATGTCTTTGGCTCCGCCGGCTGGAACGGTGCCGCTTGCGCAGCACCGGCGACCGAAAAGCAGTGCTCCCGTAATGGCTACGTCTCGCGCCACGCCTTTGGTTATCGCTTGCGTGCCGGCTTGCGCTATGCCGAAGTGGTCAGCGGGTTGATCTGACCCCGTCCATTTTCTTTGCCCATGATGTTTCAGGCTGGGCCGGCGACAACACTTTGAACGAAGGCCGGATGCTCGCCATCCTCTCGCTACGCGCCGACTTCCAGAAAAAATGGGTCGCCCAGATTGCCTGGCAACCGACCTGGGGAGGCGAATACAACAACCAGTCGGACCGCAGCACGGTTCAGGCCAATCTTGGCTATACGTTCTAAGTGAACCGGAAACCCGCCTAAAGAGACTTTTGGTACTCTGCTTCAGCCCACAGTGCTTTGGCAAAGGCTTTCCAGGCGACACCACCATGGGTCTCGACGCCAACGGAGGCGCTTTCTTCCATCGTGCGCAGCATGATTGCCGCCAACCCAAAGAGATCGAGCTTGGCCATCAACTTGTAATCGACCGGCGCCGAAGCGGGAACCTTGATATCTTTTGCTGTCGGGGAAAGCGCCTCGCGGGCAAGCTTACGCACCTGTGCCTCGTTATTCCAGTCAATCCCGAGAACAACCCCCTTCCGTTCAATTTGCAGTTCGATTTCTTTGGTGCTTGCCGCGTAATTTTCGAATCCAGTCATTTTTCACCTCTTGCCTATCGATAAGTTACTAAACCATGAAATTCATGGTTGGTGATTTTCCGCAAGATAGTCTTGCCTCGGCCATGCGAAGGGATCACCATAAGCTTTTCACCCGATCAGAATAACTCAAGGAAAAGAACATGGCTCATCCTCTTGCCGGCCAGGTGGCCCCGGTTGCCAGCCTGACTGATATTCCCGCTTTGCTGGCGGCTTACCGGAATGTACCGGACATCAACAACCCAACCCAGCGCGTTGCCTTTGGCACCAGCGGCCATCGCGGCAGCGCCTTGAACGGCAGCTTCAACGAGGCGCACATACTGGCAATCGCTCAGGCGGTTGCGGAATACCGGGCGCAGGCCGGGATCAACGGCCCGTTGTTTCTCGGCAAGGACACCCATGCTCTTTCTGATCCGGCGCAACAGACGACGCTGGAAGTGCTCGCTGCCAACGACGTACTGACGCATTTGCAAGCCGATGATGGCTACACGCCGACGCCGGTCATTTCGCGCGCCATTCTCACATTCAACGCCGCCAACAAAACCACTCGGGCGGACGGCATCGTCATCACGCCGTCGCACAATCCGCCGCAGGATGGCGGCATCAAGTACAACCCGCCGCATGGCGGCCCGGCCGATACCGATGTCACCGGCTGGATCGAGCAACGCGCCAATGCGCTGATGGCCGACGGCAATCGGGGCGTCAAGCGGCTGCCTTATGCACAAGCCTTGAATGCGCCGACCACCAAGGCAGTTGATCTGATGACGCCTTATATTGCCGACCTCGGCAAAGTCATCGACATGGAAGCAATCCGCAAGGCGAATCTGCGGATCGGAGTCGATCCCCTGGGTGGTGCCGCCGTTGCTTACTGGCAGCCGATTGCCGAGCTTTACGGGCTGAATATCGAAGTCGTCAATCCACAGGTTGATCCGGCCTTTGGCTTCATGACGCTCGATCACGATGGCAAGATCCGCATGGATTGCTCCAGCCCTTACGCGATGGCCAGCCTGGTCGCGCTCAAGGACCGGTTCGACATTGCCTGGGGCAATGATGCTGACGTCGACCGGCATGGCATCGTCACGCCATCGATTGGCCTGCTCAACCCGAACCACTATCTGGCAGTTGCCATTCAATACCTGCTCAGCCATCGCCCGGCCTGGCCGGTCAGCGCGGCTGTCGGCAAAACACTGGTTTCAAGCAGTTTGATCGACCGCGTTGTTGCCAGCCTAGGCCGCAAGTTGCAGGAAGTGCCGGTTGGCTTCAAGTGGTTTTCTGGTGGTCTGCTTGACGGCAGCATCTGTTTCGGCGGCGAGGAAAGTGCCGGGGCCAGCTTCCTGAGTCGCGATGGTTCGGTATGGACGACGGACAAGGACGGCATCATCCTTGGCCTGCTGGCTGCTGAAATCACCGCCGTCACCGGCAAGGATCCTGGCCGTCACTATCAGGATATGGCCGCCCGCTTCGGCACGCCGTATTACATCCGGATTGATGCGCCAGCCAGCCCGGCGCAAAAGGCTGCGTTCAAGCAACTAACAGGTGATCGCGTCAGTGCCGCGACGCTGGCCGGTGAAACGATCACCGCCCGCCTGACCCGCGCACCGGGCAACGACGCAGCCATCGGTGGACTCAAGGTAACGACGGAGAACGGCTGGTTTGCCGCCCGGCCATCCGGCACCGAGGATATTTACAAGTTGTACGCCGAGAGTTTCAAGAGCGCTGCGCATTTGCAGCAGATCGTCGACGAAGCCAAACAGATCGTCACAGCAGCGCTGGCCTGAAAAAATATGGCCCGCCACCGGGGCGGGCCATTTCAGGCAAAAAGACTTACTTTTTAACTTCAGGCGCTGCCGGTGCGGCGGCGGGTGCTGGCGCAGGAGGTGCAGCTGCCGCCGGTGGAGCAGGAGGAGGCGGAGGGGGAATTGGCGTCGGCTTGACGACGATACCCTTGGCCTTCTGATCCTTGATGTATTTCTCGGCAACGCGGTCCTGCGATTTGCCAAGCAACTCACCTTCAACCTTGGCGGTTTCTGCCGCCTTGACCTTGGCTTCCTCGGCTTTGGCCTTGGCCTCTTCGCTCGGCGGCGGCAATTTGGCCCAGGCGCCGGCACTTGTTACGGTCAACGCCAAAATAAGGGCAAATTTTCTTAGCTTCATTTCACATTCCTCCCATTAACCCTGTGGGTGCCCGGACTTGCCGGCTTTAACGTCGTTGAACCATTCTTCGTGATGCTCACGCGCCCAGGTTTCATCGACATAACCGGTTTCCATTGATTTGTAGGCGCCATGCACACCGATTGTGCCCATGTAGATGTGGCCGAATGAAAGCACCAGCATGACGATGGCGGCAACGGCATGAACCAGATTGGCCAGCTGCATGTCGGCCCGAGTCTGCCCAAAGTTCGGGAAATCAAGGACCAGACCGGAGACCGCAACGGTCAGACCGAGGATGGTAACGCCGATCCAGAACCAGGTTTTTTCGCCGAAGTTGAAGCGCCCCGATGGCACATGCTCACCGCTCAGCAAGCCACCGGCCTTGGCGATCCACTGCGCGTCGATGTTTTGCCAGACGTTGTCACGCGCCCAGACGGCAATCATCGCCAGCATTGAGATCACAAAAATCGGCCCGATAAAGTTATGCACGTTTTTTCCCAGCACCATCAGGTAGCCAAACAGGCTATGGCCGATCACAGGTATCAGAACGTGCTTGCCAAACAAAATCCCCAGCCCGGTAAGTGCCAGAACGAGAAAACTGCCTGCAGTAATCCAATGCACCACTCGTTCATAACGCGGAAAACGCTGGATCAGTTTGCCCGTCAGCTTGTCGTGATTGGTCAGCGGACCTTTGATCTTGTAGAAGCCAAATATCGCAGCAACCACCAATAGCAGCAACCACCCCCCATAAAAGGTCACCACGTCATTGCGCAGATGCCGCCATGAGTCGCCGCCGGTCTGAATCAGCACGCCCGCCTCATTCGCCGGATTGTTGGTGAAATGCGCCTTGTCCTGGCGCACTTCAGCCCACATTGGCGCGTTATTGCCGGGTTGGCTCTGCTGTCGCTCAGCCTGTTTTTGTGCCGGCGGCGCATCTGCCGCACGCAGCGGCATGCTCCAGGCCAGCATCAGGCAGACGGCAATCAGCCAGCGCCCGAGCCAGGAAGCATAATTTGAAGTCGTCATCGTCAACTCCTCAGTTAGCTTTCTTGTACTCGTTTTGCGCCTGATTGCGTGCGGCCAGCGCGGCCTCCCAGGCCTGCTTGTTGCCCGCAAACTGCCCACCTTCCCAGGGCCGGGTATCCGACTTGCCCTGGTAGTTGCCCGGCTTGTACTGGGCAACTTGCGAATATTCACCGCAAGCTGAAAGACTGAGACCTAGTGTCGCGGTCAACGCCAAAATGAGTTCCTTTTTCATTTTTGCCCCTCCCGGTTTTGTTCACGTGCGCGCTCCTGGGTACGTTCCTGCGCCTGCTCCGGTTTGCCGTAAGCCGTCGTCCAGCCCCAGGCCGCATCGCCGGCTTTGCCACGACGCAAGGCGCGGTCGCGGAAAATATCGGAAATCACCGGCGCGTCACCTGCCAGCAAGGCCTTGGTTGCACACATTTCGGCGCAGGCCGGCAACTTGCCTTCGGAAATACGGTTGCGGCCATATTTCTCGAACTCTTCCTTGGAGTTGTTCTCTTCCGGGCCACCGGAACAGAAGGTGCATTTGTCCATCTTGCCACGTGCGCCAAAGGCCGCCGGGCCACTCGGGAACTGCGGTGCGCCAAACGGGCAGGCAAAGAGGCAGTAGCCACAACCGATACAGGCATCCTTGTTATGCAGGACCACGCCATCTTCGGTTTTGTAGAAGCAGTTGGTCGGGCAAACCGCCATGCAGGGCGCATCCGAACAGTGCATGCAGGAGACGGAAATCGATTTTTCGCCCGGCACACCGTCGTTGATGGTGACGACACGCCGGCGATTTACGCCCCACGGCAATTCATGTTCGTTTTTACAGGCAGTGACGCAACCATTGCATTCGATGCAGCGTTCAGCGTCAGAGAGAAATTTCATACGAGCCATTGTTATTCTCCTTTAGGCTTTAACAACGCGGCAAAGCGTGGTCTTGGTTTCCTGCATCATGGTCACCGAGTCATAACCATAGGTTGTGCCCTGATTGACTGATTCGCCACGCACAATCGGTGCCGAACCTTCCGGGTAAAACTCCAGCATGTCCTTGCCTTGCCACCATCCCGAGAAATGGAAGGGTAGGAAAACCGTACCCGGTGCAACGCGCTCGGTCACCTGCGCACGCAACTTCATGCGCCCCTTGCTCGGCGTTTCGACCCACATGAACTCACCGTTGCGGACACCGGCATTGTTGGCATCCTTGGGATTCACTTCGGCGAACATTTCCTGCTGCAGTTCGGCCAACCACGGATTGGAACGGGTTTCCTCGCCACCACCCTCGTATTCGACCAGACGACCGGATGTCATGATGATCGGATACTCCTTGGAGATATCCTTGACCTTGTCCTGCAGTGTTTTGTACAGGGTTGGCAAACGCCAGAAGACCTTTTTGTCGGCCGGTTGCGGATATTTCTCGATCAGATCCGGTCGTGGCGAATACATCGGCTCACGGTGCAGCGGCACCGGGTCAGGGAAGTTCCAGACCACCGCACGCGCCTTGGCGTTACCAAAGGGATGGCAGCCGTGCACTTTCATGACGACACGCTGTATACCGCCGGAACGGTCGGTCTTCCAGTTCTTGCCTTCGGCCAGTTTCTTCTCGTCGTCGGTCAGGTCGTCCCACCAGCCCAGTTTCTTCAACAGAACGTGGTCGAATTCCGGGTAGCCCATTTGCAGATCAGCGCCCTTGGAAGCAGAACCGTCTTCGGCAAGCAGTGATACACCATCCTTCTCGACGCCGAAGTTGGCGCGGAAGTTGCCGCCGCCTTCCATGACGTGCTTGGAGGTGTCGTAGAGGTTGGGCGTACCGGGGTGCTTCATTTCCGGCGTGCCGTAACACGGCCAGGGCAGGCCGAAATACTCGCCATCGCACGGGCCGCCATTGGCCTTCAGCGTTTTGACGTCGAAGGTGTGCATGTTCTTCATGTGCAACTTCAGGCGTTCCGGCGACTGGCCGGTATAGCCGATGGTCCAGCAACCCTTGTTGATTTCGCGCAGGATGTCTTCGATTTCCGGTTCATCCCAGCCCTGCTTGTCCTTGAGCACCTTGATGTTCTTGCACAACTCTTTTTCAAAGCCGAACTTCTTGGCAAAGGCGTACATGATGGTGTGGTCAGGCTTGGATTCGAACAGCGGTTCGATGACCTTCTCGCCCCACTGGATGGAGCGGTTGGAGGCCGTCCGCGAGCCAACCGTTTCAAACTGGGTACAGGCCGGCAGCAGATAGACGCCATCCTTGCGCATCATCGCCGACATGGCTGCCGTTGCGGATGGATAGGGATCGATGACGACCAGCAGATCAAGTTTCTTCATCGCCTCAACCATTTCCAGGCCGCGCGTTTGACTGTTGGGCGCCATACCCCAATACACCACGGCGCGCAGATTGGAATCCTGGTCAATGACTTCGTTCTTTTCCAGCACCCCGTCGATCCAGCGCGAGACGGTGATACCAGACTTCTCCATCATGCCCTGCGAAGCATATTGCTTCTTGACCCACTCGTAATCAACGCCCCAGACCGCACACCAATGCTTCCACGAACCGGCGGCCAAACCATAGTAGCCAGGCAGCGAATCCGGATTCGGGCCAACGTCAGTCGCGCCCTGTACGTTGTCGTGACCACGGAAAATGTTGGTGCCACCGCCGGATACACCGACGTTACCAAGCACCAACTGCAAAATACACATGGCGCGCACATTGGCGTTACCGACCGTATGCTGGGTTTGGCCCATACACCAGACAACGGTGGACGGCTTGTTCTTGGCCAGCATCTCGGCAATCTTCAACACTTCAGCTTCGGGAATACCGGTCACGTCCTGGACCTTGTCCGGCGTCCACTTCATCACCTCTTCCTTGACCTTGTCGATGCCATGCACGCGGGCCTTCAGGTATTCCTTGTCCTCCCAGCCGTTGCTGAAGATGTGGTAGAGCATGCCCCAGATGAAGGGGATGTCGGTACCGGAACGAATACGTGAATAAATATCGGCCTTGGCTGCCGTGCGCGTAAAGCGCGGATCTACGACCGCCATCTTGCAGCCGTTTTCCTTGGCGTGCAGCATGTGCAGCATCGACACCGGGTGCGCCTCTGCGGCATTAGAGCCGATGTACAAAGCCGCTTTGGAAAACTGCATATCGTTGTAGGAGTTGGTCATCGCACCATAACCCCAGGTATTGGCGACGCCGGCGACCGTGGTCGAGTGGCAGACGCGAGCCTGGTGGTCCATGTTGTTGGTGCCGAAGAAGGAAACGAACTTGCGCATCAGGTACGCCTGCTCATTGCTCTGCTTCGACGAGCCGACCCAATAGGTGGCATCCGGGCCACTTTCCTTTTTGATTGCCAGCAGTTTCTCGCTAACTTCATTGAGCGCCTGCTCCCAGCTGATCTTGCGGTACTTGCCATCAACCAGTTTCATCGGATATTTCAGGCGATGCTCGCCGTGACCATGTTCACGAACCGAGGCGCCCTTGGCGCAATGCGCGCCGAGGTTGATCGGTGAATCGAACACAGGTTCCTGACGGATCCAGACACCATTCTTGACCACCGCATCAATCGCACAACCTACCGAGCAGTGGGTACAAACCGTGCGTTTGACCTCGACTCCGGCTTCGCCCTTAGCGGCATCGGCCGCCTCGGCGCTGCCAATCATGTTGTAGGGCAGCTGGGTAGCCATCGCGCCACCGCCAGCCACCAGGCCGGAGCGCTTGAGGAAGGTGCGGCGATCCATGGTTTTGGCCAAGACGCCGTTAAGTGTTGCGGTCGACGCCGGATTTTGCTCAAAATTTGCAGCCGATTCACGGCGGGTTGATGCGGAGGATTTTCTGGTCAGCATGCTCGTCTCCCGATCAAACCCGCGCGGTGCGGTAGTAGTTGCTGACGTGAGCCGTTTGCTCGTAACTGCCAGATTTCTCTTCGGCACTTACGACGACTGGCTTGGCCACTTCCTTGCCGGTAACCGCCGTTGCCACAACCGCAACAGCACCGGCACTGCCGACACCTGCGGCGAGCAGAAAACTGCGGCGCTTGAGGTTGGTTTCTTTGTTATTCATGGTTCCGCTCCTCCAAAAACTCAAATCACAACATGTCGAACGCGAGGCGCTCGATATCAAAAAAGGCACGCACCAAAGCCGCAGTGCGCGGATAAAAACAGGCGTCCGGCGCTTGCTCAAGCGCGTCGCTCAAACGATCAACCCACGGTTCAATGTGGGCTGCAAAAAAGGCTTTCTGGCGCTCAAGTCCGGCAGCATCCGGGCCAGTCAAAATCAGGTGACGCATGACATCGCTCAGCGCGGCAAAGTGGTCTTCCGACTCCATGATGCCCATCCGGCGACCCAGGCCGAGCTTGGCCAGATCGTCACGCAACTCAACGACCGGCTCTTCCATCAGAAAGCCAGCAAGGTAGAAGGAGCCAAACAACATCACTTCCGGCCGACCGATGGTAAGGAAAAGGCGGGTGTATTCCTCCTCCAGCGCCTCCGGCGTCGCCTCACGGGCGGCATCACCAAGTACCAGCCAGGCTTGGCCAAGGGCACTCTGGCTGCTACCGAAATTGCGGACAAAGCCGTTCAACATCGCCAAAAACTCGGCATCAGCCGGTGCCGCAAAAAGGCGTGAAAGTACGGCGTAATGTTCAGCCCGGGCACGATCTTCTTCGCTGAGAACCGGTACGGCGTTGCGTTCGAGTACGGCGCTCATTCCGTCATCTCCCAGGCTTTGAGGCTGTTTTCAGTATTAATCAGATCAACCACCCGGCAATCGGCGCACATGCTCAACCGGGCGCGTGCTTCGGGTGTGGCAAACATGCTGTGGCCAACCAATTTGGCCAGCATGTTGTCGATCAGCGGCTTGGCGCCCATCGGCTTGCCACAGGCGGTGCAGCAGAAAACTTCGGCCTCACTCAGCACGCGCTCATGACGCCTGTCCTTGAGCAACAGCCGCGGCTTCAGGGTGATTGCATTTTCCGGGCAGGTTTGCGCGCAAATGCCGCATTGCAAGCAGTTCCGTTCGAGGAAAGACAGACGCGGCGCATCGGCTGCCGCTTTCAAGGCATTGGCCGGGCAAGCGCCGACACAAGACATGCAGGACGTACAGGCAGCGCTGACCTCCAGCGTTCCAAATGGCGCACCAACTGGCAGGTCGATAGCGTCAACGGCGGCGGGCGCGTGCTTCAGCAGGTGGTCAAAGATGAATTCAAGCGTCGTGCGTTTGTCGGCCAGCAAACGTAATTCGGCGGCCGGCACGGCGACGGAAACAGGCCAGGCAGCCAATGCTGCGAGCAGGTCACTTTCGGCGTCGATCACCTTGAGGTATTCGCCGTTAAAACCCAGTCCATTGAGAATATTGTGCCCGAGCGATGCCTGTTTGCGCAGCGGCGCCAAATCGTGCGAACAGGCACCGAGCACTGCGACTTGCGTCGCGCCCAGCGCAACAGCACCGAGCAGCAGATCAAGTCCGACAGCATCGACACTCCAGGTTTCGAGCGGAATGACATTCGCCGGCAAAGTCTTACCGGCGCGCTTCAGGGCGGCCAATTGCTTGCTGCCCGCCTCGGCAGAATGGAATAGCAGGCAAGCGTTTTCGCCACCAGCCTCGCGATAGGCGGCAAGTTGCACCTTGATCGCCAGACCGACATCAGCGACGCGCGGATATTGGTAAGCCAGCGCACCGGACGGGCAAACCGTGGTGCAAGTGCCGCAACCCTGGCAGAGGTAGGGGTCAAGCTTGATCGTGTTGCCAGCGCTGACAATCGCTTCGGTAGAACAGACTTCAATGCAGTTGCTGCAACCCGCTTTTTGCGAACGGCTGTGGGCGCACAAACGCTCATTGACCGCCACGTAGCGCGGCTTTTCAAATTCACCATCGAAGCCAAGCAGATCAATGACGGCAAGCGCCTGATCCAGCGGATCACGGCCCGGCGCTGCATATCCCGGCGGGAATTCAACGCGATTGAGCAGGGCTTGCGGCGAGAGATCAAGGACCACGTCGCATTCGGCAGACTTGGCGATACCGGCATCCTGCCAGTTCAGCACAAAGGCGCCGAGGTGACCGGCAAGCTGCACCGCACCGCCCGTTTCGAACACAAAATCGGGCGCTTCCGGCAGGTCGACCGGAACAGATTGAGCGCCCAGCGCCAGCACCATCACTTCGCGCTGGCCGGCCAAACGCTCAGCCCAGCCTATCGCCACTTCAGCCTCACCAACAATCAATAGCCGGCAGCCGGCACAATTTGTCGGGGCGCGGTCCGCCAGGCAGCGGGGGGGGCCGCGGGGGGGGGGGGCGGGGGGGCGGGCGCGGGGCCCGGGGGGGGGGCCTTGTGCGGCGGGCCGCCCGCCGGCGGGGGGGGCGGGGGCGGGCGCGGGGGCGGGCGGGGGCGGGGCGGGGGGCGGGGGGTTGTCCAGCACCGCCATTGTCGGCGCCGTTTCGCCTGCTGCTGCCGGCTCTTCGGCAGGGTTCTCAAACAGCGCCCGCGTCTGATTGAGCAGCGCCATCATTTCATCGGGAATCGGCTCGCTGATCGAGTAATCATCTATGTATATATCCAGCCCATCCATCACGTTGAAATGCGGATCGGCAAAGAGGGTTTTCATCGCCTTGCGGCGAATTTCCTCACTGATTTCCTGGCGCATGAACTGGCCGAAATCACTGTCCGGGCCGAGATTGGCGAGCAAGGTTTCACCATCCGGGATTTCTGCGGTCGACACCGTTTCGGCGGCTTTTTTCAGCCGCGACCAGCGCGAGAAACGGCCACCCTCGCTCACGGTTGCGCTTCCTTGGCCTGATCACGGAAAGGATCGTTACGCTTGATTTTCTTGCGCGCCGCCGGCTTGTAATGCGTATTGACGAAGTCGCCCAACCAGTCGGCAATCTCCGGCGGCATCGGCACACCGTCGCATTGCTCGCCAGAATCCAGCCAGCGCGCGGCTTCGCCGTAGCTCAGGCTGAGCGCGGTCGGTTTGGCAAAATCATCCTCCAACCGCCACATGACAAAAACCCGTGGCTCCGGCGAAGTCAGATTGAGGTGATAGTTATCGACCTCGTCGCGAAACAACTCCAGCTCAAAGCGCCCGACCAGAAAGCGCTCGCGTTCGTCATCAGCAAAAATCGACCGAGCCGGTGCATCAACCGCCGTATCAAACGCCGGCACCACACCAATCGCTTCCCACTTTTCACTCACCCAGCGGTTGTCGAGGCGGACCATTTCGATAATCACGGCAACGGGGAACTGTTTCATGGCACTTTCCGGGAACACTTTTTTCCAGCATAGCCCAAGTTTGGCCCCGTGTAGAATCAGATTGATGAATCGACCCAAACTCAGCCAGGCCACTCGGCCACTTACCTTTGACATAGACGCCATCAACGAACGTGGCGAGATCGTGCCGACCGCCATCGCAGGCGAACATCCGCTGACCATCTACGTCGACAAGCGTGAAATCGTTACGCTGATGACCCTCGGTGCCGCCCCCGAAGCGCTGACTCTCGGCTACCTGCGCAACCAGCGCCTGATCGCCAAGCTGGACGAAATCGCCAGTGTTCAGGTTGATTGGGAAGTGGATGCGGTTGCTGTCACGACCCATCACGGTAACGGCGTCACAGCCAATCGCATGGACAAGCGAACTGTCACTACCGGTTGCGGCCAGGGCACAGTATTTGGCGACCTGATGGCGGAAATCGATGACCTTGAATTGCCACCGATGCCAGCCTTTCCGAAGCCACGCTTTACGGTCTGCTCGAATCGGTACGCCATCACGAATCAATCTACAAACAGGCCGGCGCAGTGCATGGCTGCGCACTGGCCCAAGGTAGCGAAATCCTGATGTTCGTTGAAGATGTTGGACGCCATAACGCAGTCGATGCGATTGCCGGCAAAATGTGGCTGGATGATCTGACGGGCGGCGACAAGATTTTTTACACCACCGGCCGCCTGACCTCGGAGATGGTGATCAAGACAGCGCAGATGGGCATCCCCTTCCTCGTTTCCCGCTCCGGCCTGACGCAGATGGGCTGGGAGATCGCCAAGCGCATCGGCATGACGATGATCGGCCGCGCCCAGGGCAAGCACTACCTCTTATTCACCGGAGAAGATCGGTTTACACGATGAGCAAAAATAAAATTACCGGCGTCATACTCGCGGGCGGCCTGGCCGGCGCATGGGCGGCATCGACAAGGGCTTGCAGGAATTACGTGGCCGGCCGATGGTGGCCTGGGTCGTCGAACGTCTGGCACCGCAGGTTGATGAACTGCTGATCAACGCCAACCAGAATGGCGAACGCTATGCCGAATTTGGTCACCGTGTTGTGCCTGACCAGATCCCCGATTTCGCTGGCCCGCTTGCCGGTTTGCATGCCGCGCTTTCGGCGGCAGCGCACCCGCTGGTCGCCACCGCGCCGTGCGATTCACCGTTCCTGCCGGCCGATCTAATTTCCCGCCTGTTTTCGGCGTTGACCGCAACAGATGCCGATTTAGCGGTCGCCCGCACCTTCGACCAGCCGCACCCGGTTTTCTGCCTGTGCAAGCGCGATGTTTTACCGCACTTGACCGAGTTTCTCGAAAGTGGTGGACGCAAAATTGACCGCTGGTATGCCACGCTAAAAGTAATCGAAGTCCCCTTCGATGATGAAGCCGAGGCTTTCGAGAATATCAACACCAAGGAAGAACTCGGGCGTTTCGATAAATCATGAAATATCGCCTGCCACTGCACGTCCAGATCTCGACAATATTCCTTGCCCTGATCCTGCTCGTTGGCGGCATTATCGGCGGCCTCGGCTACAAGATCAGCCGCGACATTCTCGAATCGACCGCCAGCGAGCTGAACACTCGCATCAGCCGCGAAACCCTTGGCGAATTCAACAAGCTCCTCGGCCCAGGCGAAATGGCTGTCCGACTACTCAGTTTCGACGGCGTCTCGCAGGCCACCTCGCTCGAAGCACGGATGACCAATCTCGGTTTCATGCGCGAGGCGTTGAGCAACTCCGAGGCACTCACTTCGATTTATATCGGTTATGGCAACGGCGATTTTTTCATGGTTCGGCACCTGTCGAACGAGACGGATCGCGCCGCCTTTAACGCGCCGGAAAAGACTGCGTATATCGTCCAAAGCATAGAGCGCAAGGACGAAACCAATCACGGCCTCTATATCTATCTGGATGCGGCGCTCGCCACCCTGCGCAGCGACGAACACCCCGATTATCCCGAGGCCTACGATCCGCGCACCCGCGACTGGTACAAGGCAGCGCTGGCCAGCAACGGGCAGATCAAAACTGCGCCTTATCTTTTCTTCACCAACCAAAAAGTCGGCACAACGATTGCCAACCGGTCCAATAAAGCCGATGCCGTCGTCGGTGCCGATATCCGGCTGGAGACGCTAAACCAGTCATTGACCAAGCAAAAAGCGACGCCCGGCGCCCAGTTGGTACTGGTCAATGCCCAAGGCGAAATCCTCGCTTACGAGCACTTCAACAAAGTCGTGCATTTGCCGACCACGGCCGATGCCAAGCCGGTTCTGGCCAAGCTTTCCGAACTCGACGTACCCGTACTCGCCCAATTAGCACCCAATTTGCAGCGGGCTGATGGCAAGACTGAACAAAACCTGACGCTGGACGCCGCTGGCGAAACCTGGCGCGTTGCAATTTCCCCGATCAAACTGGAAGGTAGCAATCCGCTCTTCCTGATCAGCGCCATTCCCGATAACGAACTGATGGCTGCCGCCCATACGCTACTGCAGCGCTTGCTGATCACGCTGGCCTTCGTCATTGTGTTTGCTGTGCCGATTACCTGGCTGCTGGCGCGCAGCGTTTCCGGCCCCTTGCGCCAATTGGCCAAGGAGGCGGAAGCAATCCGCCGCTTCGAGTTTTCGCAGCCGGTCAAGGTTGATTCGATGGTGCTGGAGATCGATGATCTGACGCAGACCATGGACAGCATGAAGCGCACCATACGCCGCTTTCTCGACATCAACATGGCGCTCTCCTCGGAAAAGGACTTCGACCGCCTGTTGCCACGCCTGCTCAGCGAAACACTCTCGGCCGCCGATGCCGACGCCGGCTTTCTCTATCTTGCCGACAACGACATGCTGCAGCCGGCGGCCGCAATCAAGGCCGACGGAACGACGCTGGCGATCAATTCCGGCAGTATCGACAGCAAGGCTTGCGGCCCGCTGTTAAGCAGCGCCTTGCTTGGCGGCGCGCCTTGCACCGGTCTATTGACGGTGAGCGACATCAAATCACTCGGGCTAAGCGATACGGTGCAAATCAGCCCGACCCAAAACGCCATCGCCGTGCCGCTGCTCAACCGCCAGCAGAGTTTGGTCGGCGCCATGATCCTGCTGCGCCATGAGGCAACCGACGAAGCCCGCCTGAGTTTTATCGGCGCGCTTTCCGGATCAGCCGCCATTGCGCTGGAAAACAAGGAATTGATCAAGGCGCAGCAGATGCTGTTCGAAGCCTTCATCAAATTGATCGCCGGCGCTATCGACGCCAAGAGTCCTTACACCGGCGGCCATTGCGCCCGCGTACCGGAGCTGACCAAAATGCTGGCGCGCGCCGCTTGTGCCGAGCGCAACGGCCCCTACAAGGATTTTTCGCTCGACGAGGACGAATGGGAAGCGGTGCACGTCGCCGCCTGGCTACACGATTGCGGCAAGGTAACAACTCCGGAATACGTCGTCGACAAGGCAACCAAGCTCGAAACGCTATACGACCGTATCCATGAAATTCGCATGCGCTTCGAAGTGCTCAAGCGCGATGCCGAAATCGACTGCCTGAAAGCCATCGCCGCCGGCGAACCCGCAGCAACAGCAAGGGAAAACCTGGCAGCCACGCTCGCGCAAATCGATGTTGATTATGCATTTGTCGCCACTTGCAACGAAGGCGGCGAATTCATCGCACCGGATAAGCTGGAACGACTCAAAAGCATTGCAGCACAAACATGGACACGCACCCTGGACGACCGCATCGGCATTTCGCATGAGGAAAAGGAGCGCAAGGCACGCACGCCACCCGCCGTGCTGCCGGTTGTCGAAACCTTGCTCGCCGACCGCGCCGATCACATTTTCGAACGCAAGGCGCAGGACCATATGCCGCCCGACAACCCCTGGGGTATCCGCATGCCGGTGCCTGAACTGCTCTACAACAAGGGCGAGCTATACAACCTCGGCGTGGCACGCGGCACCCTGGCCGAAGAGGAGCGCTACAAGATCAACGAGCATATCGTCCAGACCCTGATCATGCTCAGTCAGCTCCCCTTCCCGAAACACCTGCGCAACGTGCCGGAAATCGCTGCCGGACATCATGAAAAGATGGATGGCACCGGCTATCCACGGCGTTTGATGCGCGACGAAATGAGCCCGCTGGCCCGGATGATGGCGATTGCCGACATTTTCGAGGCGCTGACCGCCATCGACCGGCCTTACAAGCAGGGAAAAAAGTTGTCGGAGGCAATCAAGATCATGTCCTTCATGAAAAAGGACCAGCACATCGACCCCGATCTCTTCGATTTATTCCTGCGCGCCGGCGTTTATCGCGAATACGCTGAACGCTTCATGCAGCCGGAACTGATCGATACGGTAGATATTGAGGCTTATCTCAGCCCGCTTTCCTGACTCAGTGCCAGGCGGTCGAGAATGAAACTGGCGATCTCGGCGGGATTAGCAAGGTCTAGCTGCGGCAGTGCGGTTTCTACCCCCCCGTCACTGGCCACGGCGATGATGTGCGGATCATCCGGGAACAACTGCGGCTTGCCGATTTCGGCACGATAGATTTCGATTTTTGGAATTGGCGCGTGCTTGAAGCCTTCAACCAGCACCAGATCACAAGGTGAAAGCTGGGCCAGCGCCTCGTTCAGGGTCAATTCGGCCCGGCCGCGCAATTCGTGCATCACCGCCCAACGATTGGCGGAGGTGATCAGCACCTCGCGACAACCTGCATGGCGATGGCGATAGGAATCTTTACCCGGGTAGTCGATATCAAATTCGTGGTGCGCGTGCTTGATCAGCGAAACCGCCAGCCCGCGTGCTTCGAGCAGGCCTATCACCTGTTCGAGCAAGGTTGTTTTGCCGCTACCCGACCAGCCGGCGAAGCCAATAACTTTCATAAATTCCGTTTTAATACGTTGCGATAAACGGCGGCAATTATCCACGCTTCCGAAAATCTACCGTTGGTCAGACCGTGAAATAATTCATGGTGCACCGCAACAAAATTAGCTATACTGAAGTAGCAGGATAAAAAAAGACCATAGAAGGAATACAGCAAATGACCGTCAAAGTGCATTACCACATCAGCCAGGACCGTGCAGGCCTGCCCCAGGATTATTCGGGTGCCCGTCACTTCGTTCCGTGCGAAGGCCAGTCCATTGAAGACCTGGCCAGAACCCAGCTGGCCGCTGACTATCAGGTACCGGCCAGCGCCATCCAGATCGGCAAGATCGAGGCCTAACCGCCGCCGCGCAGGGTCGCCCGGTCGACTCGCGCCAGCAAGCTTTTTGCTGCTGACTCATCGCCTTCCCGCACACTGATTTCAACGCGCAGGGAGGCGATTTGCAGTGCACCAATCTGCAGTGATTTTTCGCTAGTCAAAGCGAAGTGGAGCGTTGCGCCTTGCGCATTCAGCACAACACCTGTTTCGTCTTCACTGACAGCCGAACCATACGCCAACCGCAAGGAGCGGATGAATTCCGCCGGCGTGCTGTTCATCTGCCGCACGCTGCTCTCGCTCCAGGGGAACGGCCCGTCAGCCACCAGCTATGGGGGGCCAGACGGCAATGATGTTGCCCTCGGCTACCGAGGTTGTGGCACGTGCTTCAGGCGGGATGAAAACGCCGTTCAACAGCACCAGATGCGTCAGTTTGGGCGGCAATAAAAATGAGGCCAAAACGGCGTTAACCGTAACACCCTCCGCCACCTCGACTTCCAGCCGGTTGTTTTTGCTGCCCGCCGGCAGATAGTCGGAGAGCGTGGCGTAGAGTTTGACCGTAACGCGCATGGCTTAGCTATTGGGCCGCTGGCAGGCAATGAAAGCCTCGGCAAAGCGCGTTGGCGTTTCGAGCAACTTCTGCTTCCATGCGCCCAGCTTTATCTTGCCCTGAATCAAGCCGCGCAACGCACCAACGTGCTCAGTCAGGCCAATCGATGTCGCCCCGACCAGCAATTCACCATCAAACTGCAGGCTGATGTAGCGGCCATTGGCTTCGTCCGCCCGCTCAACGCCCGTTCCCCCCGCGACGCCCTGCCATTCGCCGAATGAAGATGAAATCATGCCCATTGAATCGAGCACGTTAATCGCCAGCACACCCTTCATGCGAGCGTTTTGCCCGGCCATATTGAGCGCCGCCACGCGCGCCTGATCGGCCGCATTGGGCTGAATGGCGGCGACCAGATGGCGACCCGTGAAAAGATCCGGCGCCTCGGCGACATCGCCCGCCGCGTAAATGCCGGGCACCGAGGTTTGCATGGTGTCATCAACCAGCACGCCCTTGGCGACATGCACCGAGGTACCTTCGAGAAACGCCACGTTGGGCGCCACACCGGCAGCAACGATCAGCAGATCGCAATCGACGGCTTCGCCAGTCGACAAGATCACGCTCAAGGGCGCATCTGCACCCTTTTCAATCCGTTCGACGCCGGCTTTGGTCACCACCCGCACGCCCTGTTTTTCAACCCAGCGCTTGATCATGCTGCCTGCTTCCGGCGTCATCATGCGCGGCACCATGCGGTCGCCCATTTCAACAACAGTCAATTGCACACCGCGTTTGACCAGCGCTTCCATGATGATGCAGCCGATAAATCCCGCCCCCAGCTGCAGGACACGCGAACCGGGCTTGGCCAACTGGGCAATTGCCCGCGCATCTTCCAGGGTCCAGCAGGTTTGCACTTCCGGCAGATCGACACCGGGAATAGGCGGGCGTACAGGGTGCGAACCGGTGGCAATCAACAGCCGGTCGTAATCCTCAAAGTGGCCGTCGGCAAATAAAATGGTGCGTTTTTCGGCGTTGACCGTAACAACCCGGCCGACGTGCTGGCGAATGCGCAGCTGCTCGAAATGTCCCGCCGTTTTGCGCAAATAAGTGCCGGACTCATCAATATTGCCTTCCAGCAGATAAGGAATCGCCATCCGTGAATAGGGCGGCGCCGCTTCGTTGCCAACCAGCAAAATTTCGTCGTTCGGTGCGGCACGACGCAAGGTTTCAGCGGCAACAACGCCAGCCGGACCATTGCCGAGAATGATGTGTTTCATGTTTTATCTCTCCGATCGGGAAAGAAAAGCGGGGCGGCGACTGGCGCGACCCCGCTTTGCCTGAAGCCCTGAAAATTACAGGCCCAAACGCGACAGCGTACCTTGCTCCGGCACACCTTCCGGCGTCCAGCCACGCACTTTGTAGTACTCAGGAATCATCTGTTCGACGCCACTGACTTTACCTTTGGCGGGACCAGTTTTAGCCGGCTCGGTCTTCAGGCGCGGTGGCAGATCGTCATCCTTGGCCGTCATGCCGGCGGCCAGATTGAATTGACGCTCCATGTTCCAGATCCGTTCACCCACCAGATTCAGCTTGTCCATCGACCAATCGCCTTCGCAGGCAGCCTGCAACTGCGGTTGCACATCGGCCAGCGTCCAGGCAAAGCTGGTAAAGACGCAAATACCTGCCGAATCGAAAACCCCGGTTGCATCCTGAAAGGCCTTGACCAGTTCCGGCTTGCCTTCGGTAACCAGCGGATCCGTCTTGACTGGAATGCCGAGTACTTCCGAAGCAATCGTGTAACCGCGCAAATGGCAGGCACCACGATTCGACGTGGCGTAAGCCAGACCGATCCCCTGAATGCCGCGTCCGTCGTAAGCCGGGAATTCCTGACTCTTGACGCTCATCGAGAGATCCGGGCGACCATATTTGGCGCACAAACGGGCGCTGCCCTGGCCAAGTTCTTTGCCAAATCCCTCACCGTGCGCGGTCATTTCGACCAATTTACACAGCGCCTCGGCCGAACCAAACACTGCATCGACGCCGATCTGCTCCTTGGTCAGAATGCCCAGATCGTGCAACTCCATTGCTGCACCAACCGTTGCGCCAAAGGAAATCGGGTCCATGCCATGCTCATTGCAGAGCAGGTTGGCATATTGCAGTGCTTCCAGATCACCGACGCCATTCGCCGCGCCGAGCGCCCAGGCTGCTTCGTATTCCAAGCCGCCGGAAGCGCCCCAGTATTTCGGGCTGTTCTTGACGCTGAAATGTGTTTCATCAATTTTTGAAATCCGGCCGCAAGCAATCGTGCAGCCGAAACAGGCGGCATTGGTGACCAGATGTGCCTTGCCATCAGTCGGCCGCTTTTCGTGCATGGCTTCAGCAGAAATCTTGCCGGCATCTTCAAACTGTACGTCGCGGTGATTGCGCGTTGGCAAAGCGCCCATTTCGTTGATCACATTCATCAAGACCTGCGTACCGTACTTGGGCAATCCCTGGCCAGTCACGGCATTGTCAGCCAACACCTTCTTGCCGGCATTGGCTGCGGCCATGAAGGCCGGGAAATCCTTGATCCCGGAAACACCCTGAGTGCCGCGCAGGGCAACCGCTTTCAGATTCTTCGAGCCCATCACCGCACCTACGCCGGAACGCCCGGCGGCGCGATGCAGGTCATTGACGATGCAGGCGAACAAGGCGAGATTTTCACCTGCGCCACCAATTGATGAAACGCGAATCTGCGGGTCTTGATGCGATGACTTGATCGTCGCTTCGGTTTCCCAGCAGGTTTTTCCCCAAAGATGGGCGGCATCGCGCAATTCGGCCTTGTCATTCTCGACGAACAAATAAACCGGCTTCGGCGATTTGCCTTCAAAAATGATCATGTCCCAACCGGCGAACTTCATTTCGGCGCCAAAAAATCCGCCGGAATTGGAGCAGGCAATCGCGTTGGTCAGTGCGCCCTTGGTCACGACCGTATAACGACCGCCGGTTGAGGCCATCGTGCCGGTCAGCGGGCCGGTTGCCATGATCATCTTGTTTTCAGGCGATAACGGATCAACCTTGGGGTCAATCTCGGAAACCAGATATTTCGAGGCCAGACCGCGCGAGCCAAGATAATCATTGGCCCATTCCATATTCAGCGGTTCTGGCGTGCAGGTGCCGGCGGTGAGATTCACGCGCAGGACTTTTCTATTCCATCCCATGATCTCTCTCCTCAGGCCGCGACGGCAGTGGTGTTGGCTTTGGCTGCCCAGGACCGCATGCGATCCAGACCGGTCCATTCGGCATCAACATAGGTAATGGCCGCCGTCGGGCAGGCGCTGACGCACTTCGGATCGCCGCCACAGAGGTCGCATTTCTGAACCTTGCCGACATCGGCCATGTAATTGACCGTACCAAAGGGGCAGGCGATGGTGCATACCTTGCAACCGACACAGGTCGCTTCGCTGACAATTTTTGCCCCGGTGGCCAGGTCAAGCGTAATCGCATCGACCGGGCAGGCATTCATGCACCAGGCGTCGGCGCATTGCGTGCAGGTATAAGGCACCTTGCGGCCCTCATGTTCAAAATCAAAAACCTTGATCCGGGATTTCGATGGGTTGATGGTGCCGGTATGCTCGTAAGAGCAGGCCATCTCGCATTGCAGGCATCCGGTGCACTTGCCCGGATCGATGTGAAGCGACTTCTGCATGGTGTCTCCTCCATGAATTGATTGGTGTCGCGAAAGGAATGCGCCTTGTTTTTTGTGCGCAGAGGCGCATCATGAAACCAAATTTCGGGAAAGTCATGCCGCAACGCAACATCCCGTTGCGCAGCGCAACATTCTGTTACGTATGCGTACGAAAGCACGACAGACTTCTTTTCGGGAGAGGCATAAAGTGCACTCATGCATTGAACCCCTCCTCTCGAAATCCCCCTTTCGAGAACTTTAACCCCGCCACTCGGCGGGGTTTTTTTTGCCTCGAATTAGCCTCAAGCCGTTATAATTGCGCACTTTATTTTTAGCGCATTGAGGTAATCAGCATGGCCGAAAAGAATCCATCCAAGGGCATCATGTGGGCAACGATCATCGTTGCCGTCGTACTGATCGCCATTATTTATCCGCTAACCAGCAGAACATACAAATCAGCTGCCGATAGCAGCGGCGCCGGCAGCGATCAAGCCGACCTGCGCATCCAACCGGTTGCCAAGTTTGAACTAGCCAAAGCGGCGCCAGCAGCTGCTGCCGGCCCGAAGGATGGCGCTACCATTTACAACACTGTTTGCGGCGCTTGCCACAACACCGGCGTCGCTGGCGCCCCGAAGATTGACGACAAGGCTGCCTGGGCGCCACGCCTTGCGACTGGCAAGGAAGCGCTTTACAAGAGTGCTCTCGGCGGCAAGAACGCCATGCCGGCCAAGGGCGGCGCAGCCGATCTGTCCGATGCTGAGATCAAGGCAACTGTTGATTACATGATGGGCAAGGTCAAGTAAGCAAACAAACGCAATAGACAAGGGAGGCTCCGGCCTCCCTTTTTCGTGGACGTAAAAAAGGCGCCTTGTGGGCGCCCCGGGTCAGGCTGGCTTTTGGAGGGCCGGCACTGACCGCCTTCAACTTCCGCCATTACTTCTTGGCGGGTTCTGCTGCCTTGACGGCTTCCGGTGCAGCTTTGGCTTCAACCGGCTTGGCTGCCTTCTTGGTTTTCTTGGCCTTCTTTTCAGCCGGCTTGGCAGCTTCCTTTTTCACTTCCGGCGTAGCGGCTGGTGCGGCTGCGGCCGGCTTGGCTTCCGGTGCCTTGACTTCTGCCTTTGGTGCTTCTGCCTTGACGACAGCGGCGGGGGCAGCAGCCGGTTTGACTTCAGCAGCCGGTTTGACTTCAGCGGCTGGTTTTACGTCAGCAGCGTGAGCGATGCCAAAGGAAGCGGCGATAGCGAGAGCGATAATTTTCTTGATCATGGTAAATCTCCTTGAGGTCATTTATTCGGTTTTTCATCCGGCTTTGCGAAATTGCGCTGCCTTGTGCCGAATAACGCGGGCGGTTGGCGCCCGGATGTCATCAAGAAAGTGACGCGTTGTAACGCGTTGTGACCAAGCGGTTAGGGCTTGTTTCCAGCCAGCATGGCCTTCATCGCATCAAGTCGCGCATTGCCGGTGGCCTTGTCGGGCGGGGTGGCCTGCTTGCCGCCGGAGAAGCGAACATCTTCCTTGCCCATTTCGTCGATGAAGCGTGAGGGTTCGCAGGGAACAAACTCACGCGCCACCTTGCGTCGCTCGCAATAGGAAATATGCAACGAGAACTGGGCGCGGGTGATGCCGACGTACATCAGCCGGCGCTCTTCCTCGATCTTGCCGGGATCGAGCGATTCGCGGTGCGGCAAGATGCCTTCTTCAACACCAACCAGAAAGACATGCTTGTATTCCAGCCCCTTGGCGGCGTGCAGGGTAGATAGCTGAACTGCGTCGTAATTTTCATCCACCTGCTTGTCGAGCATGTTGATCAGGGCAATACTTTGCGTCAGATCGACCAGCGTTTTGCCATCTTCTTCGCCTTTTTTGTTCAGCCAGTTGGCAAAATCACAAACGTTGGTCCACCGGGTTTGTGCGGTGCGCTCTTCTTCGTGATCGTAAAGATAGGTTTCGTAGTCAATCGCCTTGAGCAGATCAGGCAATACCTGATGCGCCGGCTCCTTGCTCGCCCTGTCCTGAGTGCGGTTGATGAACTGGCAAAACTCAAGCAGTGGTTCGAGCTGGCGCGCCTGGACACGATGGGCAAAGCCTTCCTCAAAAGCCGCTTCAAACAGCGACACGTGACGTTCGCCGGCATAGGTACCGAGCACCTGCAGTGTGGCCGCGCCAATACCGCGCTTGGGCGTCGTCGCGGCACGAATGAAGGCCGGGTCGTCGTCTTCATTGGTCAACAGGCGCAGATAGGCGGTGATGTCCTTGATCTCCGCCTTGTCGAAGAAGGATTTGCCGCCGGAGAGCAGGTAGGGAATCCGGTGATCGCGCAAATATTCCTCGAAAGTCCGCGCCTGATGGTTGGAGCGGTAGAGGATGGCGTAATCCTTGAACTTGCCGCGATGCTCGAACTTGTGCGCCTGCAACTTCATGATCACGCCTTCGGCTTCGGCATCGTTATCGCGACAGGTCGTCACATAAACCGGATCGCCGTAGCCAAGTTCTGACCAGAGCTTCTTTTCAAACAACTTTTCGTTGTTGGCGATGACGTTATTGGCCGCTTTCAAGATTGTTACGGTCGACCGGTAATTTTGCTCCAATTTTATGACTTTGAGATTGGGAAACTCGGTCGGCAGCTTCTTCAGATTCTCGATGTCGGCGCCACGCCAGCCATAAATCGCCTGATCGTCGTCGCCCACCGCCGTAAATTGGCCGCGCACGCCGGTCAGCAGTTTCAGCACCTGATACTGGCAGGCGTTGGTGTCCTGATATTCATCGACCAACAAGTAACGCAAGCGGTTCTGCCATTTCTCCTTGATCTCGGGAAACTCGCTGAAGAGCTTGACCGGCAAGCCGATCAGATCGTCAAAATCCATCGCCTGATAGGCTTTCAGCGTCGCCTCCTAAGACAGATAGGCGTGGGCGGCGAGCACTTCGTGATCGTTACTGGCCAGTTGGCGCGCCGCTTCCGGTGAAATCAGCGCATTTTTCCAGTTGGAAATAATCGACTGCAAATGGCGCAGCGTGCCTTTATCCACCGTTTTGGCCACGTCACCGATGATGCCGGCGCAATCGGCCGAATCAAAAATCGAGAAGCGCGGCTTGTAGCCCAGCGCCTTGGCCTCTTCGCGCATGATGCGCACGCCGAGCGAGTGGAAGGTGGAAATCTGCAACTGATCGGCCACCCCTTTCGAGAGCAGCTTGCCGATGCGCTCCTGCATCTCCTTCGCCGCTTTGTTGGTAAAGGTGATGGCCGCCACATTACGCGGCTGAAAGCCGCAATCCTCGACCAGATAGGCGATTTTCTGGGTAATCACCCGCGTCTTGCCCGAGCCGGCACCGGCCAGGACCAGTAATGGGCCGTCAAGATAATGGATCGCTTCGCGTTGCTGGGGATTGAGGCCGGACATGGGTCTGAGAAAAAGCAACGCCCCGGAGCACAGGGCGCATGGGTGAGCGTACGGCATTTTACCCTATTGCGCGTTTTGCTCCCGCTCCCTGACAAGGCGCAGTCGGAGAACACGCAATCAATGCGTAAAATGCCCCAAGCTTTTACCCGCCACCGAGAAAGAAGATCGCCATGAATACATCCCTGTACGAAATTCCCCTAAAAAGCCTGGATGGCCTCCCACGCAGTCTGGGTGAGTTCAAAGGGCAAGTTTTGCTGCTGGTTAACGTGGCCTCCAAATGTGGCCTGACACCGCAATATGCCAGCCTTGAAAAGCTCTTCGAAAATTACAAGGCGCGTGGCCTGCAGGTGCTGGGGTTTCCCTGCAATGACTTCGCCGCGCAGGAACCGGGCAGCGCCGAGGAGATTCAAAGTTTTTGCAGCACCAGCTACGACGTGCACTTCCCGCTGTTCGAGAAGATCAATATCAACAGCGAACCCCGCCACCCGCTCTACGCGCAATTGATCGCCGCACAACCCGCAGCGATCTTCCCGGCCACCAGTGATTTCCGCGCCAAGCTGGCGGAGTACAAGTGCCTGCCCAAGCTGGACAGCGATGTCCTGTGGAATTTCGAGAAGTTTCTGATTGGTCGCGACGGCCAGGTTCTTGGCCGTTTTTCACCGGACACGACGCCGGATGACGCGGTTCTCGTGGCGGCGATTGAAGCCGCCCTCGCCTGAGCAAGGCGCGGGCCAAACATAGGCAGCAGGCCAGGCACCTGCTGCAGTCACGATTACGCAGCGGGCTGCAATAGCGCCATCACCTCCGGCTGAACACGCTCAAACTCGGCCAGCACATCGGGCGGCACGCGGTCGTTCTCGATGAAGTTCTCGGCGTCAGCCGCCGAAGAACGCGGCGCAGCATCCTCGAGAATGTAATCGAACTCTTTATCCAGACTTACCGTAAACAGCCAGTCGGTTTTTCCATCCAGATTGATACGCACGGCCACGTCTCGATAGTCTGCTGCGTCGTTGGATACTGAAACCTGTGTTTTCTTGGCCATGATGGCACCCTTTCGCCTGACGGCATGTCTTGAAACCTTAGTTTAACTGAGCCGACCTGAAACGTGTTTTGATCAGGTAGAGACAGGCCACCTCCGGCATAGCGCTGAAAGCGAGTCGCCAAGGACTGCCCGTTTGCCCTATCCCGGAAAACATTTTCGCCGCGCAGCCTTCAATGGATTGGAAGTATTTCTTGCTAAGTCTGGTGGCACACAGACATGGCTAAGCATCCGATTTAGTTTGCCGTATCTAACAACCCAAACGGGAAAGCTCGCGCATCTCATGGTCAATGCAATCCAAACCATACCCAGTGCCTACATAGCGAGCCAGATCATCAGCGTGGCAACGGCTTCGCTGCGGGCTAGCCTGGCACAGTCGCTGCAGAATCTTGCGAGCACCACGGTTAGCCTGGGGAGTACTTTATGAGCCCCTTACTTACAGCACGACAGGATTGTTTGATTCGGTGAGTTCAGGCCTGAGCACAGCATTCAATCAATTAAGCTCAACCGTGGTAAGCGTTGCGACCGCGGACGGCGCTGCTGACGAAGCCAACCGTAAACTGGCCGCTACACTGGAAGCCGTCACTCTCGCAGAAAATTCGAGCGCTCTCGACAAAGCACTTGCCAAATCAGTGACCGAGCAGCTTCTCATCAACGCCCTTGCCATCGCAGCCAACAGCAGCGAAATCAGCAAGTTGACTGAAATTGCCCAACAATCAAGCGCCACCAACAGCGCTGAAATACTGGATGAACTTTTAGCCGCCAGTATCAGCCAGCCCAACACAGAGACGGCAGCCACTATCAGCGAAGAACCTGTCAGCACGACTGACAGCGTTGCCACACTGCCATTGCTTACGCCAACAACCCAGTCCGTGACGATAGAACCTGGCACGGTAACGACTAGCACGGCAGCTACGGCAGCCAATGTCGTTGCGACGAGCAGTACAACAACGAACAGCCCAAGTGCCATTTCTGAGGTCGTGAATACACCTGCCAGAAACACCACGACTGATTCTGCGATGCAGGCAGTCGTCACGGTCGCTCAAAACCCGGCTTACGCCAATCTGGTTGCTAGTCAATACGTCGGTATGGCCGCTTCCATGGCACAGCCCCCCTCGGTGAATACCCCGCCGATCAGGCTCGAAGAAATAAAGCCGGTCTTCGCAATTCCTGCCATCACCGCCCTGAGCAAGCTTGGCGCTGAATCCGGGCATGATGGCAACCCGGCTTTGGGTTACCGGCAACGCAAGACGAATGCCTTGCGTATGTAGGACTGCACCAAGCTTATTGTTCAATGGACAAGCCAAACTTAGGAAGTACATGCCCACTCGAATAGCTACCGTTACGATATTTTTAATATTCGGATGTGGCGTCGGTTGCTTTAACGCACTCGCTGCTGAGACACCTCCCGAAGCACCGACACTGTCGGACGCCCATCAATTTTTCGATTCTGTTGTTTCCAACAACGGCGTTGCAGCCCTTTATACGGCAAGTAGGGACGGCGAAATTCTTGGCTACATCAATTTCCCTGTTCGCAAATATAAAGGTGTCGCCTGCAATTCAGAAATCATCCTGAGCAATGGGGTAAATATCGAATTCAACTGGGCACTGGCCAACGAGGCGCAAGCCAGTGACGGCCAGATTGGCATGTGGCGCAACCAGAATGTTATCTATGAATACTTTCACATGCTGACGATTGAAGGCGGTGTTGTTGCCTTACCGTCCAACAACATTCCAAAGCTGATCCTCGCTATCAAGAATGAAGTGTCCAGGAATAGATTGGCGAAAGCCACTAACTTATTGGCTTCTACTTGCCGAGGGAAATCAAAATTCGACTAGCTGCATATCAAGGATAGCGTCGTCGACATCAGTGGAAAGATTAACGGCCTGTTAAGTTTTCATTAATCTCTCCCTCATAAACTGTTTGGAACCGTGAGAGGACTCCTGCCCATGCTGCGCCCCAGATCAATTTTTGCCGTGTTTTTGCTGTCGACCGCAACACTTCAAGCTGGGGCAACAGAAGCCGCCATTACCTTGCAGGCAGCGCAGATCAAGGCGCTCGGCATTGAAACCGTGGTCGCCGGCGAGTCAGCGCCGGGACGTAATGCCAGCTATCCGGCCCAGGTCCGCGTTCCCAACGAGCAAATGCGCGTCCTTGCGGCACCGGTAGGCGGCATGGTCGAGATGCTGGCGGTGGCACCGGGCGATACCGTAAAACGTGGCCAGGTGCTGGCCCAGTTGGCCAGTCTGCAGGCGCTTGAGCTGCAGCGTGACGTACTGCAATCAGCCAGTCAGGCCAGCCTGCTGCAGCAAAACCTGAAACGCGATGAACAGCTTTTTGCCGAAGGTCTGATTGCCGAATCGCGCCTGCAAGCGACCCGCGCCGCATCCAGCCAGGCCTCGGCACAAGCCAGCGAACGCAAACAAGGCCTGGCGCTGGCCGGCGTCGCACCGGGAAAAATGGGCGGCCCGCTGACGTTGACCGCAGCAATCGACGGCGTGGTGCTGGAACAGGGCGTGCAACTTGGCCAGCGCGTTGAAGCGGCGACCCTGATCTACCGCATCGCCAGACTGTCGCCACTGTGGCTGGAGATACAGGCACCGGTGGCGCTGGCCGCCAACTTGCGTTTGGGCACGGCGATCAAGCTGGCCAACAGCGAAGTTCAAGGCAAATTGATCGCCATCGGCCGCGCGGTCGATGCCGCCAGCCAGACAGTTTTAGTGCGCGCCGCCGTCAGCAGCGGGGCGGAAACCCTGCGCCCGGGACAGGTGGTGGAAGTCGAACTGGCCGCCGCGACCGGCCAACAGCAAGCTCTGCCAGCCGCTGCGCTGGCCCGCAATCAGGGCAAGACCATCGCTTTCGTGCAATCAGCCAGTTCTGAACAGGCGATCAGCTTCGTTGCCCGCCCGGTGCGCGTCATCAGCCAGGGTGGCGACAGCGTGCAGGTCGATGGCATCAATGCTGGCGAGCGCGTCGCGGTCAAAGGCGTTTCCGGCCTCAAAGCCATGCTGACCGGTGTTGGCAAAGAATAATGCTGGCCAACCTGATCCGCTTCTCGCTCACCCAGCGTTTGTTAATGCTGGTGCTCACCGTCATGCTGATCGGCGCTGGCGTGCAGGCGTTTTTGGGCTTGCCGATTGATGCCTTCCCCGATGTGTCGACGACGCAGGTCAAGATCATCCTCAAGGCGCCGGGGATGACGCCAGAAGAGGTCGAAACCCGCCTTGCCGTACCGGTCGAGCAGGAATTGCTCGGCATCCCGCACCAGCGCCTGCTGCGATCAACTTCGAAATATTCGCTGACCGACATCACCCTTGATTTTGAAGATGGCACCGATATTTACTGGGCGCGCCAGCAGGTGGGCGAACGGCTGGCTTCGGCGATGGGCAACCTGCCACCCGGTGTGACCGGTGGCATGGCACCGATCACCACGCCGCTCGGCGAGATGTTCATGTTTACCATCGAAGGTGATCTGTCGCTGGCCGACAAACGCGCCCTGCTCGACTGGGTGATCCGCCCGCAACTGCGCACCATTCCCGGCGTGGCTGACGTCAACAGCCTGGGCGGCGAAGTGCGGACTTTTGAAGTGCAGCCCAACCCGCAACTGCTCGCGGCGCGTGGCCTCGCCTTGAAAGACTTGCAGGCCGTTCTGGAAACCAACAACCGCAACGATGGTGCCGGGCGCCTCAACGATGGCGAGGAATCGCTGCTGGTGCGTGCCGAAGGGGCAATTGTTACGGTCGACGACGTAAAAGCCATCGTTTTACAGGCCAAAGATGGCATGGTGACCAAGGTCAGCGATGTCGCCGAGGTGCGTTTCGGTGCCCTGACCCGCTACGGCGTTGTGACCCAAAGCGGTCGTGGAGAAGCAGTCGAAGGACTGGTGCTCGGCCTGCGCGGTGCCAATGCACAAAGCGTCGTCGCCGGGGTTAAGGCCAAGCTGGCCGAAATCGCCCCCAGCCTGCCGCCGGGCGTCACGATTGAAGCCTTCTACGACCGCAGCAATCTGGTTGAACGGGCGGTCGGCACGGTGTCGAAAGCCTTGCTGGAAGCCATCGTACTGGTCGTCATCCTGCTCCTGGCTTTCCTCGGCAACCTGCGCTCGGCGCTGGTGGTTGCCCTGATGCTGCCGCTTTCGGCGCTTGCTACTTTTATTTTGATGCGCCTGTTCGGGCTTTCCGCCAATCTGATGAGCCTCGGCGGCCTCGCCATCGCCATCGGCATGCTGGTCGATGCGGCCGTTGTCGTTGTCGAAAACGTTGAGAGCGAACTGGCCGAGGCACCGGACAATCTGCCCACGCTGCACCTGATCTACCGTGCTGCCCGCGAAGTGGCTTCGCCGGTGACCTCGGGCATCATCATCATCATCATCGTCTTTCTGCCGCTGCTCACCCTGCAGGGGTTGGAAGGCAAGATGTTCGGGCCGGTCGCGCTGACCATCGTCTTTGCGCTCTCCGCCTCGCTGTTGCTCTCGCTGACCGTAGTGCCGGTGCTCGCCTCCTACCTGATCAAGCGCGGCGTGCATCACGAACCCTGGCTGGTCAAAAAACTCGCGGCAACCTACACGCGCGTGCTGAGTTCAGCGCTAACCCATAGCCGCACCTACATTATCGGCGCGCTGATCGCCCTGGCCGCCGCGACGGGCGCCTTCATGCTGCTCGGCAAGAGTTTCATGCCGACGATGGATGAAGGCGATCTGATCATGCAGCTCGAAAAACTGCCCTCAATCGGCCTTGGTCAAACCATCGCCATCGACAGTGCCGTGCAGCAGGCAATTCTCGCCAAGGTCCCGGAAGTGAAAGCCATCGTCGCCCGTGCCGGCTCTGACGAACTCGGCCTCGACCCGATGGGCCTCAATCAGACCGACACCTTCATGGTCCTCCAGCCGCGTGCCACCTGGCGCAACCCCGACCCGGCCTGGCTCGCCGACCAGTTGCGGGCGGTGATGGCCGATTTCCCCGGCATTGGCTTTTCCTTCACCCAGCCGATCGACATGCGCGTTTCGGAAATGCTGACCGGCGTGCGCGGCGATCTGGCAATCAAGGTTTTCGGCCCGGATCTCGCCACGCTCAACAAGCTTGCGGTCGACATCGAAAACACGGTGAAAAAAGTGCCGGGCGCTGAAGATACCTTCACCCTGAAAAACGATGGCGTACAGTACCTTAAAGTGGCGGTCGACCGTCTCGCCGCCGGCCGCTTCGGCCTCAACGTTGACGCCATCCAGAACGACCTCAAGGCGCTACTCGAAGGACGCACGGTTGGTACCGTCATCGAACAGGGCCGCCGCACGCCAATTGTGCTGCGGGGTCCGAACAGCCTGCGCGACTCCCCTGCCGACTTCGCTGCCATACGCCTCAGCCTGCCGGATGGCGGTAGCGTGCCGCTGGCTTCCGTCGCCAGGATCGAAAGAATCGATGGCCCGGTCAAGGTCGACCGTGAGAATGCCCAGCGTTACGTGGTGATTCAATCCAATGTGCGCGACCGCGATCTGGTCGGCTTTGTTGAAGACGCCAAAGCCAGCGTTGCCCGCGACGTCAAACTGCCGCCGGGCTACCGCCTGGCCTGGGGTGGTCAGTTCGAGAACCAGCAACGCGCCGCAGCCCGGCTGATGATCGTCGTCCCGGTAGCGCTGCTACTGATTTTCTTCCTGCTCTTTTCAACCTTCGGCTCGGTACGCCAGGCCCTGCTCGTTCTCTCTAACATCCCGTTTGCGATGATCGGCGGCATCTTCGGCCTGCTACTGGCCGGTGAATATCTGTCAGTGCCGGCCTCGGTCGGCTTTATCGCCCTGCTCGGTATTGCCGTACTAAACGGCGTGGTGATGGTGACTTACTTCAACCAGTTACTGGCACGTGGCCTGCCGGTCGCCGAAGTCGTGGTTGAAGGCGCCAAACGCCGCCTGCGGCCCGTCTTGATGACCGCCAGCATTGCCGCCTTTGGTCTGCTGCCAATGCTCTTTGCCAGCGGCCCCGGCTCGGAAGTACAGCGCCCGCTGGCGATTGTGGTTATTGGCGGTTTATTGACGTCGACCGCGCTCACCCTGGTGCTGCTGCCCATCCTCTTCCGCCGCTTTGGTGTCAAACGCACCGCCAATTTTTCGGAGGGAAATCATGTCTGATGTCCTGCTCTCACTAACCTTGCCCAACGACGTCGCCCAGCATGTTGAAGACTTGCTGCTTTCGCGGCCCGATCTCGTCCGTGGCTTTACCGCCAGTCAGGCCGAAGGCCACGGCAGCGTCATCAAGCTGGTCGAACCCGGCGAACTGGTCAGCGGCCATTCGCCACGCACCCAGATCCGCATGGTCGGCCCCGAGGAACAAATGCGTGCTGTCTTGGTTTTGATCAAAGCCAGCCTCCCGCACGCCAATATTTTCTATTGGCTGGTCCCGGTCATTGAAATGGGGCGCCTGTGAAATATCTCGTTCTATTCGCGCTCGCCGGCATAGGCGGCACCAGCTTTGCCGCCGAAGTGACGCCCAATGCCACCCCCAACCTGCCGCCCGCCGAGATCGTCGCCCGCGTATTGCGCGCCAACCCAGGGGTACAGGCCGCCGGCAGTCAGTTACAGGCTGAACAAGCCAACCGTAACCGGCTGGAAGCCGGGCAATATGAATGGAACGTTCGCCTCGGCAGCCAGCAGCGCAAAACCTATCCGAACAACAACCCGAATGAACGCTTCAGCGAATGGAACGCCGCGCTCGAACGCCCGCTGCGCTTGCCCGGCAAGGCGGCACTAGATGCCGAACTGGGTGCTGCTGGCGTCGCCTTGGCCGAAACAGCACAGGGCGATGCGCTACATGAAACCAGCCGTTACCTGCTCAAATCCTGGTTTGTCTGGCTCAGGGAAGGGGCCACGGCAACACAATGGAGCGAACAACTAACGCTGCTCGACCAGCAAACCAAATCAGTCAAACGCCGGCAGCAATTGGGCGATGCTGCACGGCTGGAAAGCATACAGAGCGAAGCCGCACTTGCCCAGGCCGAAGCCCAGCTGACCCAGGCCAAAGTCCGCGAGCGCAGCGCCGCCGAGGAATTGCGCCGCCGCTTCCCCGGCCTGCCGCTCGACAAACCCGAACGCATTGCCGAACCGACGGCTATCGCCGGTAGCGAACAGGACTGGCTGGATGCAATCCTCAAAGAAAGCCATGAACTGGGTGTCGCCCGCGGCGAAACGCAAAGAGCCCAGGCCCAGGCCGGGCGCGCCAGCCGTGACCGGATGCCCGATCCCACACTTGGCGTCCATGTTTCCAGCGAACGTAGCGGCGAAGAAAAAATCCTCGGCGCTTACATCAGTATTCCGTTGCCCGGTGGCGCTCGCCGCTCAGCCAGCGATGCGGCTTACGCCCAAGCCAATGCGGCAACATTCCGCGAAGCCGGTGCCCTGCAAAAAATCAGCGCCGAATCGGCTGCCCTCTACCAGTCAGCCACTGCCGCCCTGGCCACCTGGCAAGCCAGCCGCAACGCCGCCGAAAGCCTGACCCGCGCCGCCAACATGACCACCCGCGCCTACCAGCTGGGCGAAGGCAGCCTTAATGAACTGCTTGCAGCCCGTCGCCTGGCCAACGAAGCCCAACTCGCAGCCCGCCTGTTGCAGCTGGAGGCGCTTGAACTACGTTACCGCCTGCTGCTGGATGCTTACCAGCTTTGGGACTTTGACTGAAACAAAGCGGCCAATACCTCACTGAGTTTTTTTCATGAGCAAGACTTGGGCGATAATCACGTTCGTCAAATTCAACGGCCTGCCCCATGCTCCGCTCCCCATTGCTCTTGCTTGCGCTTCCCATTCTTCTCACCGCCTGCGGCGAGCCGGAAGACACCCGCCCCGGACAACCCGTAGCCCACCGTCGGGCTGCCTTCAAGGAAATTCTCAAGAACTTTGAGCCGATGGGATTGCAACTGCGTAATCAGCGCTATGACGAGAAACAATTTTTGGTGTTGGCCAACAATCTGAACAAAGCCAAAGAAGCGCCTTGGTCGCATTTTGCGCCCGACACAAATTACCCTCCTTCAAAGGCCAAGGCAGTCGTTTGGAGTGAACCAGAGAAATTCGAGACCAGCCGCCAGTCATTTTTCAAGGCAGCCGAGGCGTTGGCAGTCGCGGCTGAAAGCCGTGATCAAAAGCAGATCACCATTGCCTACGAGGCTTTGCACGACACCTGCCGCACCTGCCACAAGAGTTTCAAGGAATAACACACCAACCTGACAGGGTCTAACAGCCCTGCCCGTCACCTGCCCGCGAAAAACCAAACCCGCCACCGCGCGACGGCATGATGCAGATGCGTACCGCCATGGATTTTGCCGAGCGGTTTAGATCCGGCGGAAAGGGGCTGAAAGGCGCAGCGCGATCAACCACCGCCTTGATGAAGGCAATTTCATCCCCCTGATCGGCGGCATTGAGCACGACGAATGATTTGAGCGTACCATCGGGATTGATCCGGAATTGCACGGCAGCCGTCCGCACACCACGGCTTCTCGGATCATTCTTGACATAGGCCGAGCTGCGGTTCAGGTTTTTGAGCAGCCCCTCAAAATAAAGCTCAAGGCTGAACGGATCGGGTTCTGGCGAATTGGGGCGGCGCTCAAGGGTGAGTAGCTCTGACTTTTCCTGCCGCGCCGTCTGTCGCGCATCCTCGCGCGCCATTGCCAGCGAACGCTGTGCCAGCGTCGGCTTCGGTTTTGCCTTGGCTTCGCTGGCCAGGTCATTGAGAAAATCATTCATTTCCGCCTTCTCGGCGACCGTCCATTTTGGCGTACTTTGAACGGTTGACCGTGACGGTTGCTGAATCGCCATCACCCCGCGGTCGCGCCTGGGCTTGTTTGGCGTCTTGGCCTGCTTTTTTGGCGGTTCTGGCGGCCGTGGCACGGGTGTTTCAACCGGCACCGGCTTGCGTGCCAGGCTCGCCTCAATACGCGGCAAGGGGCTGCCCTGCTTCGGCTTTTGATTATTGACGAACAAAATCAGGCCATGAATTGCCAGAGAAACCACCACGGCAACAGCCAGAGCACGCCGTTCGAGTGGGTTTTCCGGAAAAGTCATCGGTCGCATTCTAAGCCACCTTGAACCGCGCAGAAGTTAAGCTGCGTTAAGCCGTGCTTAAGATTCAGCTAACGAACCCTTAAGGCTGGCTGCCTAAACTTCTCCTCCATGAACACAACAAGGAGAAGAACAATGAGAACAATCGCCACCCTCGGCCTGCTGCTGATCAGCATCGCCGCCCAGGCAGAAACGCCGCAACAGATTCGCCAGATTTATGCGACGGAAGCCGCCGCCCAACAAGCCGGTTTTACGCCTTCTGCCAAACGGGGGGAAACACTCTTTCGCCAGCGCTTTGCGCTCAACGACAAGATGCCGGCCTGCACCAGTTGCCACACCGACAGCCCGCTCAATATTGGCCAACATGCAGTGACTGGCAAATCCGT
Organism: Candidatus Dechloromonas phosphorivorans; assembly: GCA_016709495.1. Lineage (GTDB taxonomy): Bacteria > Pseudomonadota > Gammaproteobacteria > Burkholderiales > Rhodocyclaceae > Azonexus > Azonexus defluvii. The sequence goes on from JADJMS010000013.1 coordinate 146,771, forward strand.
CAAACCACTGGCCGTCGCCACCAATGCCGAGCGCTTTGCCGATGCGGCCAAGGTGGAAAAATGGTTTGGTCGCAACTGCAAGGAAGTCGTTGGCCGTGCCTGCACGCCGGCTGAAAAGGCCGATTTTGTAACCTACATGAGTGAGGTTCGCTGAAATGAAACGTTTAGCCTTGATTGCTCTCCTCGGCTGCGCCTTGCCGGCTTTCGCTGACCGTATGCCGTTACCGGCCAACACGCCCGCCAGTTTCAAGAACGAATGCGGTAGTTGCCACTTCGCCTATCCGCCGGCCTTGCTCGCCGCCAAGGACTGGCAACGCACAATGGCCGGGTTGAAAGATCACTTTGGCACAGAGGCTACGGTCGACGCCAAAACGGGGCTGGAAATTGCAGCCTTTCTCGAACGCAATGCCGGCAATCCCGACAAACTGGGTACTGCCGGTGAGCCGCCACGCATCACGCAGACCGCCCGCTTTGTGCGCAAGCACCGCGAAGTATCGGCCAAAACCTGGCGCGATCCACGCATCAAGTCAGCGGCCAATTGCGAAGCCTGCCACCGTGGCGCAGCCAATGGCAGTTTTAGCGAGCACGAAATCACCATGCCTTCAGGGTTGAGGTAATCATGCAAAATTCTCGTCTGGGATTGGCCGGTGCGCCTCGGTCACTGGCTTATGGTTGGCGGGTTTTGTCTCGCCTGGCTGACGGCGGAGAGCGAAACCTTTCGTTTGGTGCACGTCATTTCCGGCGCCATCGTCCTCGGTGTTGCCACCTTTCGCCTGCCCTGGGGCTTTATTGGTTCGCGCTACGCCCGCTTCTCTGAATTCGTGCGCGGGCCTACGGCGGTCAAGGATTATCTGAGCAGTATTCTCAAACTGGAGCCGGCACACCACGTTGGCCACAATCCGGCGGGTAGCTGGGCCATCGTCATTCTGCTTGGCCTTGGCATCCTGACCAGTCTGGCCGGTTGGGCGATTTACAACGACATTGGCGGGCATTTGCTGGAGGAACTGCACGAAGGCCTGGCGACGTCGATGTTGATCGTGGTTTTGATTCACCTGGCCGGCGTTTTTTCGGGCAGCCTGCTGCATGGCGAAAATCTGGTTCGCGCCATGCTCACCGGCGTCAAGAATGGTTTGCCGGAAGAGGCCATTGCCTCCGCCCGCCCGCTTGCTGCTGTCCTGCTGTTAGTCTGGGTTGCGGCTGCCGGCTGGTTCATAGCCAACTGATAGAATCCTGCCATGCGCATCCTGCTTGTTGAAGACGACCCCCAGCTTGGCGACGGCCTGACCATCGGCCTGCGCCAGGGTGGTTTTGCCGTCGATTGGGTACGCGACGGCCATGCTGCCGACTCGGCGCTGCAATCCGAAACCTTCGACCTCGTGGTGCTTGATCTCGGCCTGCCGCGCCTCTCCGGCATGGAGGTGCTTGGCCGCGCACGAGGGCGTGGCCAGACCGTACCCATCCTCATTCTGACCGCCCGTGACGCGACCGGCGACAAAGTATCCGGACTCGATGCCGGCGCCGACGACTATCTTGTCAAACCCATCGACCTCGACGAACTGAGCGCCCGCATCCGCGCCCTGACCCGGCGCAGTGCCGGTCGTGCTGCGCCGCTATTAATACATGGCGAACTCGCCCTCGACCCGGCGGCGCATACCGTCACCCTGGCCGGCCAGCCGGTGGAACTATCAAGCCGTGAATTTTCGTTGTTGCAAATGCTCCTCGAAAGCGCCGGCCGCGTCCTGACCCGCACCCAACTCGAACAATCCATGTATGGCTGGCGTGACGAGCCGGACAGCAACGCGCTGGAAGTCCACATTCACCACCTGCGTAAAAAGCTGGGCAGCGATCTGATCCGCACCCTGCGCGGGGTCGGTTACACCATCGCCAAGTGAATACCATCTGGTTCTCTCTGCGTCGCCGCCTGCTCGGCCTGCTACTCGGCGGTGTCGCCATTGCCTGGCTGGTGACCATGGTGTTCAGCTACATCGACGCGCATCACGAGGTCGATGAACTGTTCGACGCCCAACTCGCCCAGGCCGCCCAAACCCTGCTAGGGCTGGCCGGCCACGACGAAGGCGACGACATTGCCGAACTCGGCGACATCGCTCACAAATACCAGCGCCGCCTGCGTTTCCAGATCTGGAGCAACGATGGCAAGCTCTTGATGCGCTCAAAAAATGCGCCGGAAACGGCGTTGACCGTAACCAATGGTTTTTCCGAAACCAGTCACCGTGACGAAGGCCATTGGCGCCACTTCAGCCAGTGGAATAGCAACCATAGCCTGCAGGTGCAAGTCAGCGAAAACCACCACATCCGTGACGACCTTATCGGCCACATCGCCTGGCGCCTTTTACTGCCGGCACTTTTTGGCCTGCCCTTGATCGGCCTCTGGGTTTGGCTGGCCACACGGCAAGGCTTGTCGTCACTCGACGGTATTGCACGACAAATCGCCAGCCGCGAACCGCAACAATTGCAGCCGCTAAACCCGGCGTCCGCCCCCGAAGAAATCCGCACCATGCTTGAAGCAATCAATGGCCTTTTTCAACGTGTTGCCACAACACTCGATGCCGAGCGCCGCTTCACTGCCGATGCCGCCCACGAGCTGCGCACGCCGCTCGCCGCGCTACAGGCTCAATTGCAGGTTGCTTTGCGAGCAAGGGATGACGACGAGCGCGAGCGCTCACTAACGCAACTGCAACACGGCCTGACCCGCGCCTCGCATCTGGTCGACCAAATGCTGCAACTGGCGCGCCTCGATCCGGAATCCAGCCTGCCTGACACGCAGCAGGTCGACCTGGCGATACTGGCCGAAGAAATCTGCGCCGAACTCGGCACCGCCATTCTCGACAAGAATCTCGATTTCGACCTACAGGCGACGCCGGGCTGCACCATCACCGGCCAGCCCGACTGGCTCTGCGTCTTGATGCGCAATCTGGTGGATAACGCCATTCGCTACACGCCGCCGGGCGGGAAAATTGTTGTCAGTCTAAGTACGGAACAAAAGGGCTGTCGTTTAACCGTCTGTGACAACGGGCCGGGCATCCCGGCAGAGGAAAGAGCTGCTGTCCTGCGCCGCTTTCATCGTCTGAATCACCAGGATCAACCGGGCAGCGGTCTCGGTCTGTCGATTGTCTCGCGCATCGCGGAACTGCATGGCGCGCAAATAGCGCTCGGCGATGGCGACGCAGCGACCGGCCTGAGCGTTTCAGTCACCTTCGGAAAGCCCTGATCAAGCCTTGGCGTCTATGCCGGCTTGAAACAAACGCATATCGGGCGTTTTTACCAGCGAATTCGCGGCATTGCCTAGTGTCGACAACTGGCTCGCCACATCATGCGCAGCAGCCAAGACCAATTCGCCACCATCGAAAGCACCGACGGCTTTTTGATCAAATTCGGCAATTTCCTGTTGCAGGCTGCGCTGGCGATCACCTTCAATGCCTTCCATGGCGCCAACGCGCAAAATACTTTCGTCGGCGACATGCCGCGCCCGTTCGCGCGATTCCGGCGAGAGGTGTTGCGTGGTCGAGGTCAGACGGTCAAGTTTCATTTTGCGCGCTCCTGACCTCAACTACGGCATTAAGCCGTGCCGACTTTAGAGCGCGCCGAAAACCTTCTTCAGCAAGTCACTACCGGCACCGACCGGATTGGAGCGCAATTTTTTCTCTTCCTCGGCGATCATCAGGAACAGGCCATCCATCGCCTTTTGGGTGACATAGGCATCAATATCGGCATCTTTCTTATCGACCACGCCGATGCTCGCAGCCTTGCCAGCCAAAGCGTTGTATTGCTCGGCCAACTGCAGTTTTTTGGTCGATGCAGAAACGATGGGTTTGAATTTCTTCGTCAGCTGATCAGTCGAGGTGCGCTTGAAATATTGCGTCACGCTGTCCTCGCCACCGGTCAGAATGCCCTTGGCGTCCTGCACGCTCATTTTCTTGATCGACTCGGAAAGAATCGGTTTGGCTTCGGCAACCGCCTGTTCGGCAGCGTGATTCATCGTGTTGCTCAATTCATCTGCCTGTTTGCCCAGACCCATCATACGCAACCCGGATTCGGCTTTTTGCAGGTAACCGGGCAGGGGAATTTTGACCTTGCTATTGCCCAGAAAACCACCCTCCTTGCCCAATGAAGCGACCGCATAATCCGCCCCTTTCGCCAGCGCTTCCTTGACGCCGGCACTGGCATCACCGGTCGAAATGGCATCGAGACCCGCCGCTTGGGCAAGTGTTGCGGTCAACGAGAAAAACAGGGCAAAAATTGTCGGGCGCAGTTTCAACATGGGGTTTCCTTGGCTGAGGTTTAAACGATGTCGAGGTGACCAATGCCGCTGGTCAGATCGCGATCCTTGGAGTCTTTGCCATGCAATTTGATCTGCAGACGCAAATCGTTGAGCGAGTCGGCATTGCGCAGGGCATCTTCGTAACTGATCTTGCCGGCCTCGTAGAGATCGAACAGCGCCTGGTCGAAAGTCTGCATGCCCAGTTCGCGTGATTTCTTCATGATCTCCTTGATCTCCTGCACCTCACCCTTGAAGATCAGGTCAGAGATCAACGGCGAGTTGAGCATGATTTCAATGGCCGCCATGCGCCCCTTGCCATCCTTTTTCGGGATCAGGCGCTGCGAAACCAATGCGCGCAGGTTGAGCGACAGGTCCATCAACAACTGGTGACGGCGCTCTTCCGGGAAAAAGTTGATGATCCGGTCAATCGCCTGGTTGGCGCTGTTGGCGTGCAGCGTGGCCAAACAAAGGTGGCCGGTTTCAGCAAAGGCGACGGCGTAATCCATCGTCGCGCGATCACGGATTTCGCCCATCAGGATGACGTCCGGCGCCTGACGCAGCGTGTTTTTCAGCGCCGGGCCCCAATCATCGGTATCGACCCCGACTTCGCGCTGGGTGACGATGCAGTTCTTGTGCTCGTGGACGTACTCAATCGGGTCTTCGATGGTGATGATGTGGCCGTAACTGTTCTCGTTGCGGTAATCGACCACCGCCGCCAGCGACGTGGTTTTACCGGTACCGGTGCCGCCAACGAAGATGATCAGACCGCGTTTGGTCATCGCCAGATCCTTGAGCACCGGCGGCAGACCCAGATCATCAATTTTCGGGATCGTCATGTTGATCGTCCGGCAAATGACGCCGATACGACCTTGCTGGACAAAGGAATTCACCCGGAAGCGGCCTATGCTTGCCGGCGAAATGGCGAAATTGCATTCCTTGGTCGCTTCGAACTCGGACGCCTGGCGGTCATTCATGATCGAGCGCGCCAACTCGGCGGTGTGCTGTGATGAAAGCACCTGATTGGAGACCGGCGTCACCTTGCCATCAATCTTGATCGCTGGCGGAAAACCCGGCGGTGATGAAGAGGTCAGAGCCTTTCTTCTGCGCCATCAGGCGCAAAAGATCGTGCATGAATTTCATTGCCTGATCGCGTTCCATACGCTTCCTTGTAGTTTGATCGTTGCGTCGGTTTAACCGGGGAACGAATCCTTGTTGGCCGCTTTATTTCGCGCTTCGGCACTCGACACCAGATTGCGCCGCACCATTTCGAGCAGGTTCTGATCGAGCGTCTGCATACCGACGTTCTGACCGGTCTGGATCGCTGAATACATCTGCGCGACCTTGTTTTCGCGGATCAAATTGCGGATAGCCGGCGTGCCGATCATGATTTCATGCGCGGCAACACGGCCTGACCCATCCTTGGTTTTGAGCAGGGTCTGCGAAATGACGGCGCGCAGCGATTCAGAGAGCATCGAACGAACCATTTCCTTTTCCGCCGCCGGGAAGACGTCGACGATACGGTCAACTGTCTTTGCCGCCGACGAGGTGTGCAGGGTGCCAAACACCAAGTGGCCGGTTTCGGCAGCACTCAGCGCCAAACGGATAGTTTCCAGGTCACGCATTTCGCCAACCAGCACGACGTCCGGATCTTCACGCAGCGCCGAGCGCAGTGCGTTGGAGAAGGACAGGGTATGCGGGCCGACTTCACGCTGGTTGATCAGGCATTTTTTCGACTCATGAACGAATTCGATCGGGTCTTCAATCGTCAGAATGTGACCATATTCGTTTTCATTAACGTGGTTCACCATTGCCGCCAGCGTCGTCGATTTGCCGGAACCGGTCGGGCCGGTACACAGCACGATACCGCGTGGATACTCTGAAATATCCTTGAAAATCTTCGGGCAATTCAGTTCTTCCAAGGTCATGATCTTGGTCGGAATCGTCCGGAAGACGGCCGCTGCACCCCGTTGCTGATTGAAGGCATTAACCCGGAAACGTGCCAGATTGGGAATCTCGAAGGAGAAGTCGCACTCCAGTGTTTCTTCGTAAATCTTGCGCTGGCCGTCATTCATGATGTCGTACACCATGCCGTGCACATCCTTGTGTTCCATCGCCGGCAGATTGATGCGGCGTACATCACCGTGCACCCGGATCATCGGCGGCACACCCGAAGATAGGTGCAAGTCGGAAGCCTTGTTTTTTACACCAAAGGCAAGCAGTTCGGTGATGTCCATGCGGATCGTCCTTTAAGCGCGAGGGGCGCGTGTATACTGGGGATAGACTACATTCCAAAGGATTATGAGCGCAATCGCCACCAACCTGCAAGCCGTCCGGGAACGCATTGCCAAGGCAGCGCGAGCAGCCGGTCGCGAGCCAGGTGAGATCATGCTGCTGGCCGTCAGCAAAACCAAACCGCTGGCCGACATTCTTTGCGCGGCAGAGGCAGGTCAGACAGCATTTGGCGAAAACTACGCGCAGGAAGGCGTCGACAAGATGACTGTTGCACCCCAAGGGTACTTCCTGCGGGGCGCGGTCGACCGCAATTTAAGCTGGCATTTTATTGGCCCGCTGCAAAGCAACAAGACGCGCCTGGTTGCCGAAAATTACGCTTGGGTGCATTCCATCGAGCGCCTGAAAATTGCCGAACGCCTGTCTGCTCAGCGCCCGGCACAACTACCGCCGCTGCTGGTTTGCGTGCAGATCAATGTTTCCGGCGAAGCCAGCAAAAGCGGTTGCGCCCCACAGGATGCGCTGGCGCTCTGCCAGGCCATCAGCACCCTGCCTGGGCTCAGCCTGCGTGGCCTGATGGCAATCCCGGAAGCCAGCGACGACCCCGCTGCACAGCGTGCACCCTTCCGCCAGTTGCGGGAAATTGCAGATTCCATACGGGCGGCCGGCGTGCCACTCGACACCCTTTCCATGGGCATGTCCCATGATCTTGAAGCAGCCATTGCCGAAGGCGCGACCATTGTTCGCATCGGCACGGCAATATTTGGCGAGAGAAACTATTCATGAAAATCACCTTTCTTGGCGGCGGCAACATGGCCAACGCCCTCATCGGCGGCATGCTCAAACAAGGCTTTGTGGCGGCGGATATTCACGTTATCGACCCCGGTGCCGAGGCGCGCGCCAAACTGACCGAGGCTTATGCAGTTAATTGCTACGCAAGCGCCGCAGATGCTCCCGCCGAACCTGATGTATTGCTGCTGGCCGTCAAACCGCAGCAGATGAAGGATGCCGTTGCCCCGCTCGTTGACCGACTGGGCAATGCCGTCGTCGTCAGCATTGCCGCCGGCCTCGACATGGCCGCCCTTTCGCGCTGGCTCGGCGGCCACCGCAAGATCGTCCGCTGCATGCCCAACACGCCGGCCTTGATTGGCGCCGGCATCACCGGCCTTTGCGCTTTGCCGGAAGTCAGCGCCAGCGAGCGCGATGCTGCCGAGCGCGTGCTGCGCGCCGTCGGCACCACCGTCTGGATTGCGGATGAAGCCAAGATGGATGGCGTCACCGCGCTTTCCGGCAGCGGCCCGGCCTATGTTTTCCTGTTCATCGAAGCCATGCAACAAGCGGCCGCCGATTTGGGCTTCACGCCGGAGCAAGGTCGCCAATTGGCCATCGAAACGGTGCAAGGCGCCGCCGCCCTCGCCGCTCAATCAAGCGAACCGGCCTCGGTCTTGCGTGAGCGCGTCACCTCGAAAGGCGGCACGACCGAAGCCGCACTCAACACAATGGCCGACATGGGCGTCAAAGCAGGCATCGTCGCTGGCGTCAAAGCCGCCCAGGCACGCGGCCAGGAACTCGGCAAACTGTTGGGAGCCGGCTGATGCAAGCGATCATTTTTCTGCTCGATGCCGTCGTCAGCTTTTTCTGCTCGCTCTTCCTGCTGCGCTTCATGATGCAGGCGATGCGCGTTTCCTTCGCCGGCCAATTGGGCAACTTCGTCGTTGCAATCACCAACTGGGCGGTCAAACCGCTGCGCCGCATTATTCCCGGCGTTGGCGGCCTTGACTGGTCGAGCGTGTTCGTTGCTTTCGCCCTGCAATTAATCTTCGCCGGCATCGTTGTCGGTATCTCAACCCGCTTTGGCGAAGTTGATGGACTCAGCCTGGCGCCGATGATTCTCTGGTTTGCCGTGCGCGGCGTGATTCGCACGGTGATCTACATCTTCATCGCCGCGCTGATCCTGCAAGCCGTTCTCTCCTGGGTCAATCCCTACTCGCCACTTCTCCGCCCCCGCGCAGCAACCGACGCGGCCAATGCTCGACCCGATCCGCCGCATCATCCCGCTGATTTCCGGCATCGATCTTTCGCCACTGGTCGCCATCCTCTTGCTGCAACTGCTCCTGAGTTTTCTCTGAGGCCACTTTGAGCGACTGGTTGCGCATCGCGGCCGATGGTCGCATCACCCTGACCCTGCACATCCAGCCCGGCGCCAAAAAAACCGAATTCGCCGGGCTGCATGGCGACGCCCTGAAAATCCGCCTCGCCGCCCCGCCAGTCGATGGCAAAGCCAACGAAGCCTTGATCAAATTCGTGGCTGAAACACTGAAATTACCGAAGTCTGCGGTCAACCTCAAAAGCGGCCAGACTTCGCGGCGCAAGGTACTGGAAGTCATTGGCGCCGAATCAAGCGCCATTGCAGGCTTTGCCGCCCTTTAGCCTGCGGCGGAATCGGCTTTCGCGGGTAACATGAGCTTGCGCTTGGCATGACACTCGGAGGTGCTCTCATGCAACAGTTGGAACTGAGCAAGGCTTTTACCCTGATTGAATCAGGGCCGGTCGTCCTCGTGACAACCCATGATGGCAAGAAAGACAACATCATGACCATCTCCTGGACCATGGTGATGGATTTCACACCCCTATTTGCCATCACCACAAGCGCGTGGAATCACTCCTTCGCGGCGTTACGAAAAAATCGGGAGTGCGTCATCGCCATACCCACCGTCGACCTGCTGGACAAAGTGGTTGGCATAGGGATGTGCTCCGGGGCAGACACCGACAAATTTGCCCAATTCAAGCTCACATCCGTGCCGGCCAAGCTTGTCAGGCCACCCTTGATCAAGGAATGCCTCGCCAACATCGAGTGCAAGGTCATCGACATCGTCAAAAAGCACAACATTGTCGTGCTGGAGGGGGTTGCTGCCTACCTCGATGGCACTCGCAAGGAGAAGCGCGTGGTTCACGCGGTGGGTGACGGCACCTTCATTGTCGACGGACGCAAGATTGACCGGAAACAGATGATGGCAGCCAAGCTTCCTTCTGGCGTTTAGCGCTTATTTACTACTCAGATGGCTTGTCGCGCAGGATTTTGGGCATGTTGGTACCGTGCAGGGAATCCTCAGCGTGAGTTGCGTTTTTCCAATTCACGCTGACACTTTTGGTTGTTATGCCTTACGCTCAAAAAGGAATGCTACTTTCCGTTTTTTCAGGGCGAGTTAACACAAACTGAGAGTCATTGGTATCAATCCAATCCCAGCCGGGTTCCGCAACCGCCAGACCTGCGTAAGCTTCGCCACCCTGTTCGTCGTAGAGTTCTTGCTCTCGGACGAACTTCTTCTGCAACAATCGTCGAATGGCGAGATTGAAGCCCATGTTTGTGACACCCGCTCGCTCTGCTGCACGCTTAGCACTATTCACAGTAGTCGCTTGGTCGGGCAAATAGGCGTCGCCTGCGATTACGGCCAGCACAAGGACTTCGGGAGGCGATAAACCGTGGACGGGATTGACCGGACTCTCCTCAGCGATTTTCTCCAAAACAGCATCTTGCTTAACGATAGCTGCGATCTTTGCCGTGAGGCTCGAGCGGAGCTTATCGAAGTCGCTCGGGGCATCTGCCAAATACGGGATGATGCTCCTGCTGCTGAATATCAAATGGGTATTTCTTTCCCGTCCTCTCCTCGGAGCAGACCATCACGACCGGTTTGCCTGCAGCGTATGCAAAGCCGAGTTCGCACCAGACATTGGGATTGTCTGCAGTGATCATCGGCTAGGCAGACTGCTGCTTGCCGAATTCCCCTTCTCAATCGAATCGATAGAACCTTGAACCCAGGGTCTTGATCGACCCTATCGCTTCAGGCTCGGGCTTCAATTGCAGGTTTGTAAATGTCGTGAAAGCGCTTGTCGAACTTTCCCGAGTCAAACGGCTGAATAACAAAGCAAAGAGCCATCAATTTTCCTTTGAGGCATAACGTTGTAGGTAAGGGACGGCCTGCTTGCGGGACGACCCAGCGGCCAAAGGCCGCGCCTTGACCGGATTGTTAGGCTTACACATAGGCGGAATAGAGCTTTGCCGAAAGAAGCATAAGGAAGCCGACGAGGGTGAACCCATTTCTTAGCTGGTAATGGACGAGTGCTCTCTTTTGCGCAGCCTGAAGCTGAGGTTTTAACTGTTCAATTTGTTTGCTCAGCAGGGGGATTTGGCTGGCTGCGTATTCAGGGGTATAGGTCTCGCCAGTTTGCGTGTTGATGCCAGAACCATTTTGTGTGACAGAGGCGAGCACACCCCGCCTCTCATAAGCGTGGAGGATTCTGTGATTAATCATGATCCTTGGTTGGTGCCATGCTTCGATTCGACGAAAGCCGAAAACTGCCGCAAGTACAAGAACAAGCAGTGCAAGCAAGTCTAGCGTGCCTGGATTCAAGCCAAGTCGTTCGGCTTTGTAAGTCTGCGGAGATATACGGCAGAGCGCTCCAAGAACGCCAACGGAATGAAGTAGTCGAACTTTTCCGTCGACTCTCGCCATTTCTCATATACGCCATCGCTGCGGGCAGTGGACACTTTGTAGGCCTAACGTGAAGTGGGCTGCCTAAATGACGGGAATTCTCCCATCAATCGGCTGCCTATAAAACCAGTAATTTCTATTAATCTATTTACATCAATTACTTGCGAAAAAACTGTGGAGCCTAAAAATGACTGATGCTGCTTTGGCAAATCGGGCCTCACCGCCTCGTTTGTTGGGTCAGGTTCGCGGGAAAATTCGGCTCAAGCACTATCGCTCGAGAACCGAACACGCTTATTCCAATTGGATTAAACCCTTTATCCATTTTCATGACAAGCGCCATCTCGGCGATTGTTAATGCTAGCGTGAGGCAAAAAATGGAATTTGCTCACCGTATTGGTGAGCAACGACCCACAGCGGGGCCATCACAGCGCAGCTTTAATCAACCAGCCGTCAAATCCAGCCTGACATGCACCGTACCGTCCGCTGTCTTTGTCGTCATCGGCCAGCCACAACGCCGGAAAACATTGAGCATGGCATCGTTGCGCGGTAGCACTTCGGCGATGAAGCCTTTGATCCCGGCTGCGACTGCAATCTTGCCGAGATGCGCCATCATTCGCCCGGCAATCCCCAGGCGATGGAAATCTTCTTCGACGATGAAAGCCACTTCTGCGGAACCCTCACCATCGCACGCATAGTTGCCGAAGGCGATAACGATTTCTTGGTCATCTTGCTGCGTGGTGCACAGCAACACTACCCGGTTGATGAAGTCTGCTTCCTGCAAGCGCCTGATTTCATCTGGCGAAATCTCTTTTTTGGGGCCAAAAAAGCGCAGGTAGATTGAGTCCGGGTCAAGCTTGTTAAAGGCATCAATAAGCCGTTCAACATCATCCGGGCGCGATGCGCGGAAACAAACGCTGAGGCCATTTCTCAGCGTTTCTGCTTCAGCGTAGGTTCTGGCGTCGATCAGGACTGATACACCGAACGACCACTGACCAAGGTGGTCTTGACCTTGCCGGTCATCAAATACCCCAGCCAGGGCGAGTTTTTGCCGCGACTCTTCAGCGCATCCGGCGTCAGTTGCCAAATCGCTTCCGGGTCAAAAATACAGATATCGGCAGTTGCGCCAACCGCCAATTGACCGCTTTCCAATCCCAGCACTTCAGCCGGAGCGGACGTGATGCGCGCCAAGGCGTCGGAGAGGGATACATGGGCGGCCTCGGCCCATTTCAGGGTCAGCGGCAACAGCACTTCAAGGCCGGTAGCACCGGGCTTGGCTTCGCCGAAGGGAAGCAGTTTGTCGTCCACCGCAACCGGCGTGTGGTCAGAACAAATTGCCGCCAAACCGGAGGCAGCGGCATTCGATAAGGCCAGCCTGTCATTTTGTGCGCGCAGCGGCGGGCTGAAACGGGCGTGCGGATTGAAGAAGCCGATGTCGTTTTCGGTGAGCAGCAGATGATGGACGCCGATATCGAAGCTGATCGGCAAGCCTTCGGCTTTGGCTTGGGCCAGCAGGGCGACGCCGGGTGCAGACGAAAGCCGGGTCAGATGCACGCGGCAGCCGGTGTCGCGCACCAGTTGGACGATGGTGGCAATGGCGATGGTTTCGGCAGCAACCGGGATGCCGGCCAGACCGAGGCGGCTGGAGACTTCGCCTTCGTGGGCGATGCCGTTGCGTGACAGCCAGTAGTCCTGCGGCTGCAGCCAGACGGCAAAGCCGAAAGTGGCGGCGTATTCCATCGCGCGCAGCAAGGCTTCGGTATCAACTACCGGCTTATTGGCTTGCGAGAAAGCAACGCAACCGGCTTTCTTGAGGCCGGCGAGTTCGGACAGCCGTTCGCCGTTGAGGCCCAGCGTCAATGCGCCAAGTGGCAGGACACGTGCCTTGCGGATTTCCTTGCCGCGATGCACCAGCCGATCCGCCAGTTCCGGCTCATCGAGCGGCGGATCAACATCGGGCGGCACGACCACGGAGGTCACACCACCGGCAACAGCCGCCGCCAGTTCGGCTTCGATACTGTTGAGGCGGGCGCCGAGATCGATCAAGCCGGGGCAGACGATGCAGCCGGTGGCATCAATGGTTTGCTCGGCGGTAAAGCTGGCGGGTGCTTCGCCGATACCGGCGACCTTGCCGTCGGCAATAAAAAGGGACGTGTTACGGTCGACGCCGTTTTTCGGGTCAATTATTCGGCCATGCTTGATTTCGATATTCATCTTAATTCCCCGCAACGATGCTCATGACGGCCATGCGCACGGCAATGCCAAAAGTAACCTGGGGCAGGATCACGGCCTGCGGCCCGTCGGCGACCGCCGAGTGGATTTCGACGCCACGATTCATCGGCCCCGGATGCATGACGATAGCGTCCGGCTTGGCCAGCGCCAGTTTTTGCGGCGTCAGGCCGTAATGGCGGAAGTATTCGCCAGCAGAAGGCAGCAGAGCGCCGGTCATGCGCTCGTTTTGCAGGCGCAGCATGATGACTACGTCGCAATCCTTCAAACCTTCATTCATGTCGTGGAAGACATGTACGCCGAGTTTATCGAGATGCTTGGGTAGCAGGGTTTCCGGGCCGATGGCGCGGACTTCCGGTACCCCGAGCGTAGTCAGCGCATGGATGTCGGAGCGGGCAACGCGCGAGTGCAGGATGTCGCCAACAATCGCTACCCGTAGCTGGGAGAAATCCTTTTTGTAGTGGCGGATGGTGTACATGTCGAGCAAGCCCTGCGTCGGGTGGGCATGACGACCATCGCCGGCATTGACGACGTGAATGTCGTCGCGACCCACTTTATGCAGGTGTTCGGCAATCAGGTAGGGCGCGCCGCTGGAGGCATGGCGCACGACAAACAGGTTGGCGTGCATGGCGCACAGGTTGTCGATGGTATCGAGCAGGGTTTCGCCCTTGCTCGCCGACGACTTGTTGATGTCAAGATTGATGACGTCAGCGCTCAAACGCTTGGCGGCGATCTCGAAGGTGGTGCGGGTGCGCGTCGAGTTCTCGAAGAAGAGGTTGAAAACGCTCTTGCCGCGCAGCAGCGGCACCTTCTTCACATCGCGCGCCGAGACTTCCATGAAGGAAGCGGCGGTATCGAGAATCTGCGTCAGTATCCGTTGCGGCAGGCCTTCAATCGACAGCAGGTGGGTCAGTTCGCCATCTTTGTTCAACTGCGGGTTATACATTTTCCAGCCTCCAGGCGAGTTGACCGTCAGCATTGCGGACTAGCACCAGGTTTTGGCCATCACTCAAATCGACATCCCAGACACAATAAGCCGCGCCAATCGGCAACTCACGACCACCGCGATCAGCCAAGACCGCCATGCTGACCGAAGCCGGGCGACCGTAATCGAACAACTCGTTCAGAGCAGCGCGCGTTGTGCGACCGGTGTAGAGCACATCATCAACGAGAATCAGGTGACGACCTTCGACATCGAAAGGAATCACCGTCGGCTTGACCTGCGGGTGCAAGCCTTTTTCGGCAAAGTCGTCGCGGTAAAAAGAAACGTCGATCAGGCCGATATCTTCCGGCAAGCTGAGCAACTCCTTCAGGCGCTCGGCGATCCAGGCACCGCCACTGTAAATACCGATCAAGGCGGGATTGCGATGGAGATGCGGGCGGATCAGGTCGGCCAGTTGGCGACACTGCGCCTCGGCATCGGGTAGCGGATTAGCTAGGGGTGACATGGTGCGGGCTTTCGAACCAGGTTTGAAGGATGAGTTGGGCCGCAACGGCATCGAGCAGCGGCTTGGCGGATTTGCTGTTGCGCCCGGTTTCGCGCAGGCGCGATTCGGCATCGAGCGAGGTCAGGCGTTCGTCGGCAAAGGCGACGGGTATATCAAAGCGGCGTTTCAGCCGTTCGGCGAACTTGGTGGCCAGACGTGTCATCTCGTGCGGCGTGCCATCGGCATAGGTTGGCAAACCAACCACCAGCTGCACCGGCTGCCATTCGGCGATCAGCTTGCCGATGGCGGCAAAGCGGTCATCGTTCGATTCTGCACGGATCACCGCCAGCGGGTGAGCACTGGCTAACAGGGTTTCGCCGGTGGCGACACCGATCCGCTTCTCGCCAAAATCGAAGGCGAGGACAGTGCCCTCAGGCATGTCCGGCAACGTCGGAAAGCTGGCTGAAACTGATGCCGAGTTTCTGCATTGCTGCGGGCAGGCGTTCTTCCGGCGGCAGATCAAAAAGGATGCTGGCCTTGGCCGGTACGGTCAACCAGGAATTTTGCGCCAATTCGTTTTCAAGCTGCCCGGCATCCCAGCCGGAATAGCCGAGGGTAACGAGAATCTCAGCCGGCAAACCATCGCTGCCAACCGAGGCCAGTACATCACGCGAACTGGTCAGGCCAACTTCGCCATTGACCGCCAGCGTCGATTGCCAGAGCCCAATCGGACGATGCAGCACAAAACCGCGATCCAGTTGCACCGGGCCACCAAAATAGACCGGCAAGTTGGAGAGATTTTCAGCCTCCAGCTTGATGTCGATTTTGTCGAACAGGCCCGCCAGATTCATATCGATCGGACGATTGACGATAATGCCCAGCGCCCCGTTTTCGTTGTGCTCGCAGATATAGACGAGGGCATTGGCGAAATAGGGGTCTTCAAGCGCCGGCATGGCGATGAGGAAGTTATCGGTCAGATTGACGTTGTCCATGAACGGAATTTTAAGGGAAAACAGCCCTGGCATGGTTACGCCTTTTCCAGAGGCTTGGCATCTCAAGCGTCAAGAGATCACCGAACCGTCACATGGCTGTCATTTTAGCGACAGATAATCATCGTTACTTTTCTAACGATACGTTCTGTTCAATCCCCCCATTTCGGAGACCAGCATGAAGAAACCCCCCTCATCCCTGAGCAAAATCGATCCGGATGACATTGGCTACAACACTTCTGAAAATCCGTCATTCAACAATATTCTTGATGCCCGCCTGAGCCGCCGTGGCTTTGTTCTAAGTGGTATCGGTTCAGGTGCCCTCGCCCTGTTCAGCGGCGTATCGCTTTCCTCTCTGGCCGGATGTAACTCGGATAGCGACTCGTCATCCAGCACAACACCCCCAACGACTCCGAGCACAGAAAAGCTCTTGGGTTTTAGCGCCGTTTCCAAAAATCTGCTAGATGCAATCACGCTGCCCGCCGGCTACACCTACTCAGTGCTTTGTGCATTGGGCGATCCGTTAGCTGCCTCGACCCCTACCTATAAAAATGATGGCTCCGATAGCGACTACGAAAATCGTTTCGGCGACCACCACGACGGCATGGAATATTTTGGTTTGAGTGCCGACGGCAAACCAGCTCCCAGCAGCAATGAGCGCGCGCTGATTGCAATGAATCACGAAGCAACCACCAACGAAAACTTTCCTCATTTTTCCTGCACAGCAACGGTGGCACCAATACCTTGCCACGCCCGGCCAGCGAAGTTGATAAGGAAGTCCCCATTCACGGTATTTCCGTCATGGAAATCAGCAAGAATGGCGGCAAATTTGCTTACGTCCAATCATCAGCCTTCAACCGTCGCATTACGCCATTGACACCGGTGGAGATTCACGGCCCGGCGCGTGGCAATGCGCTGCTCAAAACAAAATATGCGCCTGATGGCACCACGACGCGCGGCACAATCAATAATTGCGGCACCGGGCGTACGCCTTGGGGCACCTTGTTGAGTGGTGAAGAAAACTGGAATGGCTATTTCACCCGCCCAACAGGTGACAATCTTGCCCGAGGCAACAACAAGAGCGTGACCTCACTCAATCGTTATGGCAGCACTGAAGGTACGGCCAGCCGCCACGGCTGGGAAAGTGCAGGGAATGATGACAAATACGCGCGCTGGATCAACGCCCAGACTGGCACCTCGGCAGATGGCATTGACGACTACCGTAACGAGCTGAATGGCATGGGTTACATCGTCGAGCTCGACCCTTACGACAAAACCAAAGTAGTTCGCAAACGTACTGCGCTTGGTCGCTTCGCTCACGAAGCAGCGGCCTTCTCACGTCAAATTGTTGGCAAACCGCTCGCCGTTTATCAAGGTGATGACGCACGTAACGAATACATTTACAAATGGGTATCCGCTGCCAGCTGGGCGCGGCAGATGCCAGCCCAAATGATCGTCTGGCAACCGGTGACAAATATCTGAATGACGGCAAACTTTATGTCGCCAAATTCAATGCTGATGGCAGCGGTCAATGGATCGAACTTTCGATCACCACCCCGGCCATTGCAAGCTACAGCAAGTACACCTTTGCCGATCAAGCTGACGTTTGTGTCAATTCCCGCCTTGCGGCTGACGCTGTCGGCGCAACCAAAATGGATCGCCCGGAATGGTGTGCGGTCAACCCGGAAAATGGCGAGATTTATTTCACGCTGACCAACAACAGCAACCGAAAGGTTGATGCGACCTCCTCCTCGCATTCAGTTGTCGACAGCGCCAATCCACGTTATTACACCGACGTGAAGAGTGGCACGACCAATCAAACCGGCAATCCAAATGGCCACATTATTCGCATCGCCGAAACCGGCAGTGATGCTGCTGCAACATCCTTCAAGTGGGATGTTTTCCTCTTTGGCGCTGAATCAACGGCGGATGGCACCAAGGTCAATCTGTCCGGCCTGACCGCCGATCAGGATTTCTCCAGTCCCGACGGCCTGGCATTTACGCCCTCAACAGGCATCTGCTGGATTCAGACCGACGACGGCGCTTATACCGATGTCACCAACTGCATGATGCTGGCAGCACTGCCAGGGCTGGTCGGCGACGGCAGCAAAGTCAGTTTGACCTATACCAAGACGGATGGCAGCACGCTCAAAGTTGATACCTTTGCGGGTAAAAAAGCGACGGCTGATTCACTCAAGCGTTTTCTGGTCGGTACCCCGGGCTGCGAAATTACCGGCGTCTGTGAAACACCGGACGGCAAAACCCTGTTTATCAATATTCAGCATCCAGGTGAAACAACCAAAATGTCGGATATCGCCGATCCCAGCAAATTTACCAGCCACTGGCCTGGTATCGCTGGCTACGGTGCGGGCGGCAGCAATGCCCGGCCGCGCTCGGCGACTATCGTTATTTCCAAAACCAATGGCGGGCGCGTCGGCACTTGATCACTCCATCTGTTGAATAAAAAGCTGCCGGATTTAATTATCCGGCAGCTTTTTTTTATGCCGCTCATGCAATCCCTAATGCCAGTCCGAAACTCAGCGAACGCTAGGATAGCCAACTTACGTTTGACGTTGAATGCCAAAATCCATGAAACTCAGGCAATCGATGAATAATCATTCCACCTCAAAATACCGCAGATGAGCAATTCAAGCACCCTTGTCTGGTTTCGTCGCGATTTGCGTGACTTCGACCACGCAGCCCTAAGCGCGGCACTTGCCGACGGAAAACAGGTTTTCTGTGCCTTTGTTTTCGACACAAAAATTCTCGATGCACTGCAGTCAAAGTGCGACCGGCGCGTCCATTTCATCCACGAATCACTGCTTGAACTGGATGCAGCACTTCGCACTAAAGGCGGCGGGTTGATCGTTCGCCACGGCTGGGCGGAGGACGAAATTCCAAAACTGGCGGGTGAATTAGGCGTCAACTCGGTCTACACCAATCGCGACTACGAACCTGCGGCCAAACTTCGCGACGCTACCGTTGCAGAAACCTTGAGCAATGCCGGTATCGCATTTCACAGCCTCAAGGATCAGGCCATTTTTGATGGCGACGAGGTACTAACCCAGGCCGGCAAACCTTTCTCGGTCTTCACACCTTATAAAAATGCCTGGTTAAGGCGGTTGACCGTAACAGACTGTGCCCCCTACCGCTGCCAGGGCAATTTCGCGGGTGCCGAGTTGGCCCGGGGTGCCGGATTTGGCCGATATTGGCTTTGCAGCGAGTGATTTGCACGAAGTTGGTATCTCGCCCGGCATGTATGGGGCTCGCACCCTGTGGGACGAATTCAGTGACGGACGTATCAAGCGCTACGGTACCCTGCGCGATTTCCCGGCAGTCAAAGGCGTTTCCTACCTGTCCATCCATCTGCGCTTTGGCACACTATCGATTCGCGAACTGGTGCGTTTCGCCTGGCAAAACGAAGCGGCAGTCTGGCTTAGTGAGCTGATCTGGCGCGATTTTTATTTCATGATTCTCGACCGCTTCCCACAAGTCGGACTCGGCCAGGCCTTCAAGCCAGACTACGATGCAATTCAATGGGCGGACTGGCCGGAAGGCTACACAGCCTGGTGCGAGGGCCGCACCGGCTACCCGCTGGTCGATGCCGCCATGCGCCAACTCAATCACTGCGGCTGGATGCACAACCGGCTACGCATGGTCGTCGCCTCGTTCTTGACCAAGGATCTCGGCATTGACTGGCGGCTCGGTGAAAAATATTTTGCTGAACAGCTCAACGACTTTGACCTTTCGGCCAACAACGGCGGCTGGCAATGGGCATCATCCAGCGGCTGCGATGCGCAACCGTATTTTCGTATCTTCAACCCGATCACTCAGTCTGAAAAATTCGACCCGGAAGGCAAGTTCATTCGCCGCTACGTGCCTGAGCTGGCCAAGGTCGCCAACAAATATATTCACGCCCCGTGGCAGATGGGGCGCATTGAACAGGAGGCAATCGGCGTCGTGATCGGGCGTGATTATCCGGGGCCTATCGTTGATCATGCACAAGCCAGGGAAAGCACACTGACACGCTATTCTGTGGTCAAGAAAACATCCTGAATTCGTGCTGGTTTGCTAACATCCCGAGCGTAAAAGGGGAAATGAGAGACATTCACCCTGCACCCCAAAGGACTCCGCCCGCAAAATGACGTTCTCTGCCTCTCGCTTTTTTGCCCGCAGTCTGCTGCTCAGCGGACTTATGGGACTTGCTGGTTGCTCGGTTATCTGGCCTGCTTACGAAACGCCAGCCATCGACCTGCCCGCCGCAGCGCCAAAACCGATGAGCATCGACCGTCTATGGTGGAAAGCCTTTGCTGACCCCGTTCTGGATCAACTGGTCGACGAAGCACTGTTGAACAACCTTGATCTCGCCAAGGCTGCTGCCAATATTGAAGAAGCGCGTGCCAATGCCGGTGCCGCCCGCGCCTTGCTTTCACCGCGCCTCGATGGCGTCGCCAAAGTAGGCGCCACCCAACGGCAACTGACCATCGCCATCACCGATAGCGAAATCAACAAAACCACCGCCACCGGTGCCGTTGGTGCCGCGGTCAGCTGGGAAATCGATCTGTGGGGCCGCATACGCCAGATGAATGACGCCGCACTCGCCCGTCTTGTCGCTTCCGAGCACGCGCGCAACGCGACGGCGTTATCGATTTCATCAGCGGTCGTCGATACTTACCTACAACTACGCACCCTCGATGCCAAACTGGTGATGACGCGCGATGCATCAGCCAGCCTCAAGTATGCTGCCAACCTCGAATACCGGCGCTGGAAAGCCGAAGCAGGCACCCAGCTGGCCTACCAGCAAAGCCTTGCCGAATGGTCAGCCACCGAAGCACGTATTCCCAGCATTCAAACCGCCATCGCCAAGACTGAACTCGCCTTGCAGCTTCTGGTTGGTCGTAGCCCAAGGTTGATGGCGGAACATCTGCCGCGCGGCGCTCAACCGCAAGTGCCCAACACCCCGCGCGAATTCGACTCTGCGCTGCTGCTGCGTCGCCCCGATGTCGCCTCCGCCGAACAAATGCTGATCGCCGCGCATGCTGACGTTAATGCAACCAAGGCTGAACGCTATCCGCGCTTCAACCTTTCCTTGCTCGCCGGCCTGATTGCCAGTTCCAGCGGGCTGATCACCGGCTTTCCCCTGTTCTGGGATGCATCTGCCGGACTGACCGGGCCGATCTACGATGCCGGCCTTGTGCAATCAAAGAGCGAAGGTGCCGAAGCACGCCGCGAAAAAGCCGTTGCCCACTACCGCTACACCGTCTCGGTCGCTTTCCGTGACACTTACGAAGCAATGGTCTTGCGCGACGCCAGCGACAGCCAGGTGCTTTCTTCCGAGGCCGAAGTGGCAACACGTAAAAAATCGTTGGCGCTGACCCAAAAAAGCTACGACGCCGGGCGCTCGAGCAAATTTGAAGTGCTTTCCGAATCAATCAAGGTGCTGAACGCCCAGCTTGCGCTGGCTGATGCCCGACAAACACAACTGACTGCCCGTAGCCAATACTACAAAGCGCTGGGAGGAGGCTTCTGATGATGTTCCATGTTTATGCTGACCCGAAACCCGAGGGTTATTTTGTTAACGAGCCCTTCGGCATCTACCGTGAGGTTCTCGATGCTGACTGGTTGCTCTACATTCTTTTACCCGCTCTGCTGATCGGTGTCGTCGCCATACTGATGGTCGCCTGGCGAATTCACGAGATTCCAACCCACAAGGCGAACCATAAAAACATGCGGCAAGCCGAATTGGTTACGGCACTAACGCTGCTTGGCCTGTTCATGCACGAGATTTGGGCCATCGCCTTGTTTATGGCTTATATGGATTGGAATGCTTTCGAGGACTTCATGGTGCGCATCCTGCGCCGTTCGCGCAGCCCTGCTGCGGGGGATTCCCAAGCCGATTCGATGGCAACGGTTAGCGGAGAGCACAAGGCATGAAGCTCACACTCGTTCCCTACTTTCTGATCTGCTGGTTGCTGGTCAAGTTCGGCATCGTCAAGAAAACTATCGGCAATTTCGTCGCCATGGGCTTGGGTGCCGTCTTTGTGCTTTTCATGCTGCTTACCTTCACCCGCTATTACGCCTTCATCGACCTGACGGCGACAACGACAATCAAGGCGCCGCATATCGTGCTGAACACACCAGCCGGCGGCGAAATTGACAAAATCTACGTGACCCACAACCAGAAGCTGAAAGCGGGCGACCCGGTTTACAGTTTCAAGACGGATCGTTACGCCATCCAGATGGCTGCCAAGAAGGCTGAGAAAGGCCGCTTGCAAACCCAATTGGGCAAGCTGGAAAATGATCTCAAGCGCCTCGGCAAGCTACGCGGCGAAGTCATTCCGCAATCCGAATACGACGCTAAAGTTGCTGAAGTCGAAACCCAGCGCGACTTGGTGACCAAAGCCGAGCAGGATATGGCGGACTTGCAATGGAAAATTGACAAGGCACTGGTCGTCGCGCCGGTCGATGGTCAGGTTGCTGTGCAGTTTTCGTCAGAGGGACAGTATTTTGGTGAAGCTCGCCCGGCAGCGATTCACATGTTCACCAACAAAAATTCATCGAGCTGCGCATTCCGGATCAGGTTTATCAGTTCGTCAAACCGCACGCCTTCTCTGAGTTTTATGTCGACGCTTACCCGGGCAAAATATTCCGGGCGCGCGTGCATAGCATCACAGAATCGACTGGCGAGGCGCAGGGGGCACTACTCGGCACGCCACAGAGCGTCACGCAGCATGTTGTCAAAAACAGCAATGAAATTGGCCGAACGGTGATTCTGGAATTTGAAGAACCGGAAGGGGTGCATATTCCGATTGGCGCAACCGGCAAGGCCTGGATTGCGGCCGAGAAGCCGATTCATCTGCTCGGCTTTCTTGATCTGGTGATCGGTTCGCTACTGCGCTTTGCTGCGGCAGAATCGTATTTGAAAGCTATGTAACGCAGCCAGACTGAATGGGCCTTTCCAAGGCCCATTCAGTTCTTAAATATAGCTCTCGATCAGACGCAGCAACTCGTCTTCGTCGTAAGGTTTGCCAAGATAGTGATTGGCACCGATTTCGAGCGCGTAATTGCGGTGCTTGTCCGCTGTCCGTGAGGTAATCATGATCACCGGCAAACCAGCGAGGCGCTTGTCGGCGCGGATATTGCGCACCAGATCAAAGCCATCCATGCGCGGCATCTCCACGTCTGAGAGCACGACATCCGGCATCACTTCGATCAGTTGCTCCAGCGCATCGACACCATCCTTGGCCAGCACGACCTGATAGCCTTCGCGGGTCAGCAGGCGGCTGGTAATTTTGCGCACGGTCAGCGAGTCATCAACCACCATCACCGTCGGCACGGTAGACATCATCATCGGCACAGCCGCCGGGGCGATGGCGTGCCCACTGGTCGCCTGTACTTTTGCAACCAGGGCCACCGGATTCAGGATCAGGACAACAGTACCATCGCCCAGCACGGTTGCGCCGGCAATACCGACCACGCGCGCCAACTGGATGCCGACATTCTTGACGACGACCTCTCGGTTGCCCTTGAGCTCATCAACCTGGACCGCGACCCGCTGACTGCCTGAACGCAACAGCAACACCCAGTAACGTCGATGCGCTTCCGGTGCCGCCTCAGCATCGCCCAAAAGGTGTGGCAGGTAATGGAAGGGGTAACGCTGCCCCTGCCACTCAACTTCACCTTTTTCGCGCAAAGCGGCCAGCGGTTTTTCCTTGAGTTCCATGACCTGTTCGATCATCGTCGATGGAACAGCAAAGAGTTGCGTGGCGGCGCGGATCAACAAAGTCTGAGTAACGGCCAGCGTTAGCGGCAGGTAGAGTCGGAAAGTGGTTCCCTTGCCTGGCACCGAAAGAATTTCAATCCGCCCACCCAACTGCGCCACTTCGGTTTTGACCACATCCATACCGACGCCACGGCCAGAAACCTGCGTCAGTTCGGTGGCGGTTGAAAAACCCGGCTCGAAGATAAAGTCAAAAAGCCGCGCTTCTTCAATTGCCGCACCTTTCGCCAACAAACCGGCAGATTCAGCACGTGCGCGAATCCGATCACGATCCAGGCCACGGCCGTTGTCAGCCATCGTCAGAATAATTTCGTTGCCTTCCTGGACCAGCGCGATGGTGATTTCACCACTCTCGCTCTTGCCGGCAGCCAGCCGATCTTCACGACTTTCAATACCGTGCGTGATGGCATTGCGCAGCATGTGTTCAAGCGGCGCCAGCATCTTGTCAAGTACTGAACGGTCAAGTTCTACCTGGCCACCCTTGATCTCCAGATTGGCGCGCTTGCCGACATCTTTCGTCGTCTGCCGGACGATGCGATAGAGGCGCTCGGTCTGACTGGAGAAGGGCAACATGCGCACGCCCATCAGTTCCTGCTGCAGGCTGCGATTGAGCCGTGCCTGTGCAATCAGCGCTGCATTGGCATCATCAAGGTTCTTGAGCAGGTGCTGCTGAACGGTTGCCACGTCATTGACCGATTCAGCCATGAAACGGGTCAGCTCCTGGAAGCGGGTAAAGCGGTCGAGCTCCAATGGGTCAAATTCCGCTTCGCCTTCCGGTGTGTGGGCAACTCGCGCCTGAATCTGTCCTTCAGCCTGAATTTCAATTTCGCGCAATTGCCGGCGCAAGCGAATGACGTTTTCGGTCAGATCCAGCAGCGAGGTCTTGAAACTACGCATCTCGCCTTCGATCCGGGTGCGGGCAATCGACAACTCACCTGCCTCATTGACCAGTCGGTCGAGCAAGTCGGCTCGGACGCGCAGGGTTGCCTGCTGACCACCCTCTGCCTCCTTCTCGACGCCCATATCAACTGCAACAGCGGTCTTTATCGATGCAGCATCCGTATCCGTCTCGGCAACAGCTTCAGTCGGTTCGCCACTGCGAATGCGCTCAACTCCCTGCGCCAACAGATCACAGCCATTTTCAATTTCATCAATGAAGGGCGGGGTTACGGCGCCTGCCTGCAAGGCTTGTTCGACGCGCGTTTCGAGCAAATGCGTCATTTCGCCAAGGTTCATTGCCCCGGCCATCCGGGCGTTGCCCTTGAAGGTATGCAGCAGACGGGCAATCGCGCGCGGCGCGCCATCCTGATTCAATGTGGTACGCCAGTTGCGCAATTGGGCGGTCAGTTCGCCAAGTTGCTCTTCAGCCTCTTCGAGGAAGATCGGCAACAATTGCTCATCAAACTCATCCTGAAGCTGCAGGATTGCCTGCGCCGCAACAGCAATGGGCTGATCAATTGTTGCAGCGCGCGGCGCCAGAGAAATGACTTCGGCAGTTGCCGGCACTTCGGGTTCTGCTTTCGGCGCAACCGCTTCCGGCTCAGGATGAAAAATATCATTCAACGCACCGATCAACTGGGTTTGCTCTTCGGGCGCTTGTTGCTGAGCCAGTGCGGCAAACAGGCTTTCCAGCGTAAAAATCGCCTGGCGAACCGTTTCCAGCCCCTCAATGCTATCCGGGCGACCTGAGTTGTCGCGACGTAGCAGAGCATGCTCAAGCGTGATAGCCAGATGATTCAGCGGCATCAAGCCAACCGTTGCTGCAATACCACCCAGGGTATGCGCAGCACGTGTCATCTCGAATGTTGTCGCTGCACCAGGATTAGCCTCGAGCTCGGCATACGAGTCAAGCAAGGTGTGGAGGTGACCGCGAGCCTCCTCACAGAAAATATCGTACAAGGTGGGTGAAGGCGGAGCGACAGGCAGAGGCTCAGAAATTTCGGCAATTTCCGGTGTTGACCGCAACAATTCAGAAGCACTCTCGGGGTGTAATGGTTGATCTTCACCGACCAACAGGTCTTCCAATGCAGCAGCCGTGGCGCTGAGGTGCGCATCGTCGAGGTCGACAATCTCGCTGACAGTCGCCTCAATGACCGGAACTTCTTCCTCCGGCTCAATCAGCTCGAAAACCATTGCGGGTGACTCGTCATCAACATCAGCAACGGGCAATTCAATAACTTGCACTGGCGCAACAACAGGTTCAACGATTGCGGCTGCCGGCACTGGAGCCGGTACCTCAGCCTCAACCCCACGCAAGCGATCTGCCAGAGCAACCAGAGCCGACGGATCAGGATCTGCCTTGCCATTCTCAAGTGCATCGACCCAGCGCGTGAATAGCGCATGTCCATCGACGATCATTTTTTGCAGATCAGGCGTCAGCGCCTTTTCCTGGGTCAGCCACATGTTGAGTGTCTGCTCCATGGCCCAGCCGACATTGCCAAGGTCCGTAAGGCCCACCATCCGCCCACTACCCTTCAGGGTATGAGTCGCACGGCGTATCGTCGTCAGTGCCTCAACATCAGCCGGATTGGCATTGAGCAATTCAAGCTGCTCGCCGATGGTGCCCAGCACTTCATGCGCTTCCTCAAGGAAGATCGAGAGCAACTCGGCATCAATTTCCTCATGACTGGATTTAGCCAGTTCAAGCGTTGCTGCTGACGGTTGAGGCGCCTCCAGCTGCTGCGGAGTCAGTGACGATGCCGCCGCACTGACATCCGGCTCGAACGCATCGCCAGTTTCCAACGCATTGAGCATGGTCTTGGCCGTTTCGCCCAAGCCCTGATCGGCGACTAGTTCGGCATCCTTTTGCAAGGACTGGAGATTTTGTTTCAGTTCGTTGCGCAGGCGGCTGTCTTCAGGCGCCTCCTTGAATGCTTCATAGAGAGCCTGCGTTTCCTGCTTTTGCTGCACCAACTGTACCTCGAGCGTCGGCGCTGGCGCGTCATCCTCAGCGTCATCGGCGAGTGCAACAGGAGATACCTGTAAACGATTCAGGAAGGCATCGTAGCTTGTCTCGCCATTTTTCAGGGCATCAACGAAGAAGCCAAGTTGCGAGAGCTGTTGTGCGACGATTTCGAAATCTTCTGCGGCAGGTTGATAGTCTGCTTGAGCAAAACGTTGAATACGTGCGCTACATTCCTTGACATCAGCCAAAGCAGTAAAATGACCCAGCATGGAAAGCGCGCCTGCAACCTGCTTGAACGGTGCATCGAGTGCGGCAATATCGTGCGTTTTTTCCGGGCTGCGGAAAAAGCTGTCCAACGCCTGTTCAATCTGCGCTAGATTGTTTTGAATTTCGCGGCCAACTTGCCCGAGCAGTATTTTTTCCTGCGCCCGGCGACTCATCTCATCAAGCAGTGGCAAGCCCTGATCACTGGCAACCGGACGCCCAGCAATGCAGGCGTAAAGTCGAGCCACCATGAGATCAACTTGCTGTGCGAAATCGGTCCCCAAGCGACGGAAATTTTCCT
>JADJMS010000014.1 GCA_016709495.1 Candidatus Dechloromonas phosphorivorans
TATCTTTGTGGTAATCGCCATCGTTGTCATCAAGTCGCAATAAATTCCGCAATGCTTGCATCCGCTGGCAGAACCGGCGACCATAAACACCCAAACAAATAACAGGAACAAACATGCCTAACAGAAAATAAGCAATGTGGGTATCGCGGGTCAAAGCGCTGATCACTGCTACCCGCGATATGACTGTTCGTAGCGCCTGCCGCCTGATGGCAGAGAAGCGGATTGGTGCCATGCTGGTGGTTGAAAATCTCAGGATCGTCGGCATTTTTACCGAGCGCGATGCGCTTAACAAGGTGCTGGCGACCAGCATTGATCCGGATACAACTAAGCTTTCCCGGGTAATGGTTGCCGACCCGATGACCATTCGTGATGACAAGCCGCTCGGTTTTGCCTTGGCCATGATGGCTGATGGCGGGTTCCGCCATGTGCCTGTCGTTGATGACAACGGTACGCCCCTCGGTATGGTCTCTGCCCGTGATGCCTTGGGTCAGGATATGCTGGAACTGGAAAGAAATGAAGCGTCGCGAAGAACTGGAAGGTTCTATCGGTTATTGATCCACTCGCTCCACCCCAACTGCGCCGGTCGCGGCAAAACAACCGGACACTGGCGTTCTTTTCCACTCGTTCGCCGCTCGCCGGATGATTGAAAGTCAAACTGGTACAGGCAAGCAGCATGCGTGGGCAGTTGAATTGTTCTGCAAGAAAGCGATTGTGGATCCCCTTGCCATGGGTTGCGTCACCGATGATGGGGTGGGCAATATGCTTGAGATGGCGGCGAATCTGGTGGCGACGCCCGGTCAGAGGTTCGGCCTCAACCAAAGCATATCTGCTGTTCGGATAGCGGTCGACCGCAACAGGTAATTCAATGGTGGCCAAACGCCGGTATTGGGTGAGGGCCGGCTGTGCTTCATCGCTGGAGCGATCACCTTTCCATTCACGGTCATCGCGCTGGCGAGTGAGCAGATGATCTATTTCACCGACCTCGGGCGGGTGACCACGGACAACAGCCAGATATTTTTTCTCCACGGTAGCGGCTTCGAACTGTTTGCCAAGCGCGCTTGCCATCTCAGCGCTGAGCGCGAAAAGCAGTACGCCGGATGTGCCACGATCAAGGCGATGTGCGGCCCATACCCATTGCCCGATCTGGTCGCGCAAGATCTGGATCGCAAAGCGGGTTTCGTGGCGGTCGATTTCCGAACGATGAACCAGCAGCCCGGAAGGCTTGTCGATCACGATGATGTGCTCATCGTGATAGAGAATGTCCAGGGTCTCAGGCAAAAAAGCGGCTCTTGGCCTCGGCCGGAATGGCCATGCCAGTGATCTGGGCGCGCTCCAGCAACTCCCAGTAATAGCGATAGGAGGCACGATCATGTAGCTTGCCTTCGTGCTGTGTTGGCCCCCAGTCTTTGTCCTGTGCCGCGATCAGGATTTCGACGGCAGCCTGCACCTCGGAAAAATCGGGGACGCATGGCTTCGATGATCGGCACGATCTGGTTGGGATGGATGCTCCACATGCGTAGATAGCCAAACTCAGTGCGTGCGCGGCGGGCATCGTTGCGTGTAGTCGATATCCTTGAGTTCGGTCGTTACGTTGTGTGAGGCACGACGCCGCTGGCCAGTGCGGCGGCACTGATCTCGCACTTGGCGCGGGCGACCAGTGGGTGATCAAATTGCCCGGGGCTGCGCATCGCACTTCCCGGAATGGCACCATGGTGGCCGGAAACAAAATCCATCAGGCCGAAGTCCAGGCTTTCCACACCGGGCAGGGCGGCAATATCCCACACTTCGCGCAGGGCACCGTGCGTTTCAATCAGGACATGCACGGGAATTCTGCGGTCAACACCAAAATGCAGCTCAATTTCTCGCAAGGCTTCGATCTGCACCTGTACATCGCCTGCGCTACACGGTTTGGGTAGTGTGATGAAAGGTAGGCGGCGACCAGCAATTCCCACCAGTATCTCCATGTCCTGTCGCCAATGCGGGTGAGTCACGTCGTGGACGGGCGCCAACTCAGTTGAACGGGTTGTCCTCCGAGATGATGAGGCTGGCCGCCATTTCGATGCTCGCGCTCGGCACCGGCATGTGCACCGTCTTCGCAGTCGCAGGTGATGTCGAAGATCGGCCCGAGCTCCTTTTGTAGCAACAACGCCTTTCGCATCAGCTTTTCTGAGCCGGCGTAATGGTCCACTGCGGGCAGGATGGGGAATGGCTTTTCACCGGCAAAAGAACCGCTTTGGGATGGCGCATGATATTCCTGAGCATGAATGAAAAAGGCCGCGATATTTTATCGCGGCCTTTGCTTGAAGCTGAGAACTAATGCTGGATTACAGCATGTCCTTGACGGCTTCGGCTTCGTCGGTCAGTTCTTTGAGCGTGAAGTTCATCTTCTCACGGCTGTATTCGTCGATTTCAGACCCTGGATAATCTTGAACGAACCGCCCTTGCATTCGCACGGGGAAGCCATAAACGATACCGGCCGGAATGCCGTAGGAGCCATCGGAGGGAACACCCATGGTGACCCAGTCGCTGGAGCCGAGCACCCAGTCATGGATGTGATCGATGGCTGCATTGGCTGCAGAAGCTGCAGAAGACAGGCCGCGGGCTTCGATGATGGCAGCACCACGCTTGCCAACGGTCGGCAGGAAGGTGTCGTTGTTCCAGGCGTGATCGTTGATCAGCGCCTTGACGTTGTCGCCATTGGATTCGCAATTGCGGTAGTCAGCGTACATCGTCGGCGAGTGGTTGCCCCAGACGACCAATTTCTTGAATGAAGAAACCGGACGGCCAGCCTTTTCGGCCAACTGTGACAGCGCACGGTTGTGGTCAAGACGCAGCATGCCGTGGTAGTTGTTCGGGTTGGTGCGGCCAACTTTCTTGGCGGCAGCTGCGGCGATGAAAGCATTGGTGTTGCAAGGATTGCCAACGACCAGAACCTTGACGTTCTCGCTGGCGTTCTCAGCAATGGCCTTGCCCTGAACGGTGAAGATGGCGCCGTTGGCGGTCAGCAGGTCGGCACGCTCCATGCCCTTGGTGCGGGGGCGGGCGCCAACCAGCAGGCAGACGTCAGCGTCTTTGAACGCAACATTCGGGTCATCGGTAGCGACCATGCCGGCGAGCAGCGGGAAGGCGCAGTCGTCGAGCTCCATCATGACGCCCTTGACAGCTTGCTGAGGCCTGCGGCAGGTCAAGCAACTGAAGGATAACCGGCTGATCTTTGCCGAGCATTTCGCCGGAGGCAATGCGGAACAGCAGGCTATAACCGATCTGGCCGGCAGCGCCGGTAATAGCTACGCGCATGGGTGCTTTTGACATGTATCGCTCCTGTATGAAACAGCAATTATTGGATTATTCAAATCTGCTCGGACGCCTGCCAAAAATCACCTTGCATGAACTGGCGCGAGAGACTTTCAATGTTAGAAGCTAGTCGCGATAGTGTCAATTCATCATCTGTCTTATATAAGACAACTTTTCGTGGACGCTGCTCGTGAAATGTGCTGAAATTTCCTTCCATGACTCGTGAAAACAATCGCCCGGCAATTCGCGCCACCTCGCCGACATTTAGTCCGCTCTACCGCCAGATCAAGGATTTTATGATCCATAGCCTTGAAGCGGGCGAATGGGGGCCGGGAGATGCTATTCCAAGTGAGGGTGAATTGGCGGCGCGCTTTAACGTCAGTCAGGGCACTGTACGTAAAGCCATTGATGAAATGGCGGCTGAAAATATGCTGGTCAGGCGTCAAGGCAAAGGAACATTCGTTGCCACCCACAGCGATCCGCGTTTTTTCTACCGTTTTTTGCGTCTGGTGCCAGATGATGGCAATGCGACGCACGCGGTTAGTGATCCGCTTTCCTGTGTGACCCTGGCAGCAACACCGGAAGTTGCAACAACTCTTGGCTTGACGGTAGGCGATCAGGTTTTGTACGTCGAGCGCTTGCTGCGTTTTCGCGGGGAGGCGGTTGTTTTCGATCAAATCTATCTAGTCGGCGAATTGTTCAAAGGACTATCATTGGAGCGGCTTGGTGGCGGAGAAAAATCTCTCTATACCTTGTTTGAGGGTGATTTTGGCGTGCGCATGATTAGTGCGGAGGAGCATTTGCGGGCTGTTGCGGCTGATCCGTATAGCGCAGGCATGCTCAATGTTGCAACAGGAGAACCGCTCTTGCTTGTTGAGCGGACTGCTTACTCCTACGGCAATAAGCCGGTTGAGTGGCGGCGTGGTTTGTATTGCACGCGCCATCACTTTTACCGCAACGAGTTAGGTTGAATTAGTTAGTGCTTGTGTAGTGGTTCGAAAACGCTGGTCTTGGCGTGTTCGGGTTGGTTTTGAATGTATAATTATGCTTCTTTTAAAACGACGTAAATGCGGGAAAACCGCATCTTTCGCGAGGGTTGACGTTCATGGCAGAAATGACCATTAAGAAACGTCCAAAAAATTTGGACTTGACCACAATAAAGTTGCCGTTACCGGGCAAGGTGTCGATCCTTCATCGCGTCAGCGGTGCAGGGTTGTTCCTTTTCCTACCGGTGATTCTCTGGCTGTTTTCTGCCAGTCTGACTTCGGCGGATACCTTCGCTACTTTCAAGTCAGTGTTTGCCAGTTTGCCAGCCAAATTCATTATGGCTGGTTTGATTTGGGCATTCGTGCATCACGCCTGTGCTGGTATTCGTTTCCTGTTGCTTGATATGCATATCGGCATCGAAAAGGAAGAGGCTCGCAAGTCGGCGGCTGTTGTCCTCGCTGTCAGCATTCCGCTGACGCTCGTTCTCTGGGGGGTGCTGCTGTGATTCAACGCAATGTTGTAGGCGCTCATTACGGTCTTATGGACTGGATTGCTCAGCGCGCCACCGCTGTCATCATGGCGGTCTATACAGTCATTATCGCGGCTGTGTTGCTGGTTGTCCGTCCTGGTACTTTTGAGGCATGGCAAGGGGTTTTTGCCAATGGCTTCATCAAGTTCGTGACCTTCCTCTTTTTTGTCAGCTTGTTCTACCACGCGTGGATTGGCATACGTGACATCTGGATGGACTACGTCAAGCCAACTGGCCTGCGTCTGACCTTGCATGTGGTTACCTTGGCTGCGCTGGTCGGTTATGCCGCGTGGGCCGCTGCGATTCTTTGGAGGCTGTAAGCGTGAGTATTCCTATTCTTAAGTTTGATGCGGTGATCGTTGGCGCCGGTGGTGCTGGTCTGCGTTCCGCTATTCAGTTGTCTGAAGCCGGTTTGAAAACGGCTGTGTTGTCCAAGGTTTTTCCGACGCGTTCGCACACAGTTGCGGCGCAGGGTGGTGTGGCTGCTTCGCTCGGTAATTCCGAGGAAGATCACTGGACGTGGCATATGTACGATACCGTCAAGGGTTCCGACTGGCTCGGCGACCAAGACGCTATCGAGTTCATGTGCAAAAAAGCTAACGAAGTAGTCGTTGAGCTTGAGCACTACGGTATGCCTTTTGACCGTACCGATAACGGCAAGATTTACCAGCGTCCGTTCGGTGGTCACATGTCTAACTTCGGCGAAAAACCGGTACGTCGCTCTTGCGCTGCCGCTGACCGTACCGGCCATGCCATGTTGCACGCTATGTATCAGCGTAACGTCAAAGCCAATACGCAATTCTTTGTTGAGTGGATGGCGCTTGACCTGATCCGTGATGAAGAAGGCCACGTCCTTGGCGTGA
Organism: Candidatus Dechloromonas phosphorivorans; assembly: GCA_016709495.1. GTDB lineage: Bacteria > Pseudomonadota > Gammaproteobacteria > Burkholderiales > Rhodocyclaceae > Azonexus > Azonexus defluvii. The sequence goes on from JADJMS010000014.1 coordinate 5,674, forward strand.
CCGCCATGGAAATGGAAACCGGCCAGGTAGTGATTTTCCACGCCCGTGCGACGATCTTCGCAACCGGTGGTGCGGGTCGTATTTATTATTCATCTACCAACGCCTTTATCAATACCGGCGATGGTTTGGGTATGGCGGCGCGTGCTGGTATCCCGCTTGAAGATATGGAATTCTGGCAGTTCCACCCTACCGGCGTCGCCGGTGCAGGCGTGCTGATTACCGAAGGTGTGCGCGGCGAAGGCGGCATCCTGCGTAACTCTGACAAGGAACGTTTCATGGAGCGTTACGCGCCGAATGCCAAGGATCTGGCATCGCGTGACGTGGTTTCCCGTGCCATGGCGACTGAAATCAAGGAAGGCCGTGGTTGTGGTCCTAACAAGGACTATGTGCTGCTTGATATTACCCACCTTGATCCGGCGACAATCATGAAGCGCCTGCCGGGTATTCACGAGATCGGCATTCAGTTTGCCGGCGTTGATTGCCTGAAAGAGCCGCTGCCGGTTGTTCCGACTTGCCACTACCAGATGGGCGGTATTCCGACGCACTTCTCGGGCCGTGTTGTGATGCCGCAGAATGGCGATGTCAATGCCGTGGTTCCGGGTTTCTATGCTGGTGGCGAGTGTGCCTGTGCGTCGGTACACGGTGCCAATCGCCTCGGTACCAACTCTTTGCTCGATTTGCTGGTTTTTGGCAAATCGGCAGGAGACTCTGCTGTTGAAGATCTCAAATCTGGTCGTGCTCACCGCGATCTGCCGAAGGATGTTTCTGACAAGACGCTGGCTCGTATCAGTGCGCTGGATAACCGCAAGGGCGGAGCCAATGTTAACGAAACCAGGCTGGCTATGCAGCGCACCATGCAGGACCATGCCGGTGTGTTCCGCTTCAGCGATATGCTGAAGGAAGGCGTCGAGAAGATTCTCGAAGTCGAAAAGGCTGCTCGCCAGCTCGAGATCAAGGACAAGTCGATGGCTTGGAATACGGCCCGTACCGAAGCGCTCGAAATGGAAAACCTGATCGAAGTCGCCAAGGCCACGATGATTTCCGCCGAAGCCCGCAAGGAATCCCGCGGTGCTCACGTCCGTGACGATGCGCCGGATACCGCCGAATTCCCGAATGGCCGCAACGATGCTGTATGGCACAAGCACACGATGTTCTCGCCGGTCGATAACGCGATCACTTACAAGCCGGTCAATATGCAGCCGCTGACTGTCGACACCGTCGCGCTGAAGACGCGTTTGTACTAATTGGAGAAAGAATATGAGCAAACGTACAGTTCAATTCAGTATCTATCGCTACGATCCGGACAAGGATGACGCACCTTACATGCAGGACATCTCGGTCGAACTCGAACCGACTGACCGCAAACTGCTGGACGCGCTGACCAAACTGAAAGCCAAGGACGACGCGATTTCCTATCGTCGTTCCTGCCGCGAAGGTGTCTGCGGCTCCGATGCCATGAACATCAACGGCAAGAATGGTCTGGCTTGTTTGACCGATATCGATAGTTTGAAGCAGCCTATCGTGCTGCGTCCGTTGCCGGGTCTGCCAGTTATTCGCGATCTGATCGTTGATATGACGCAGTTCTTCAAGCAGTATCACTCGATCAAGCCTTATCTGATCAATAACGATCCGCCGCCTGAGCGTGAGCGTCTGCAATCACCAGAAGATCGTGAAGAGCTAAATGGTCTTTATGAGTGCATTCTGTGTGCTTGTTGCTCAACGTCATGCCCGTCGTTCTGGTGGAATCCGGACAAGTTCGTTGGTCCGGCAGGTCTGCTGGCGGCTTATCGCTTTATCGCCGATACCCGTGACCAGGCAACCAACGAGCGTCTCGATAACCTCGAAGACCCGTATCGCCTGTTCCGTTGCCACACCATCATGAACTGTGTTGACGTTTGTCCTAAGGGTCTGAATCCGACCAAGGCCATCGGCAAGATCAAGGATATGATGGTTCGTAGAGCGGTTTGATGGAAAGAAAAGACTACGAACGTCTGCGCTGGCGCTGTATTCGTCGAGGTTTGCTGGAAGTCGATATTGCGTTAACCCGCTTTCTCGATGATGGTTTCGATAAACTCAACGAAGATCAGCAGCAGGCGTTTGTGGAGCTTGCCGATATGGAAGATCATGATCTCTGGCACCTGATTAGCGGTCAGGCTGATATTGATGATGATCGATTGGCAGCCATAGTGGAATTGTTACGTAAGAGTTGAGTAAGGTGGATGCTCTAATTTGAGTGTCCGGCGATTTTTGACATTGCAGTGATAACCAACACCTGTAAAGGGAATAAACGATGACAACCGAACGCAAAGCAACACTAGCAATTGATGGACAGGCACCTGTAGATTTCGCGATCATGACGCCGACGCACGGCAATGACTGTATTGATATTCGTACGCTTGGCGCAAAAACTGGTTTGTTTACCTACGATTCCGGCTTTCTTTCCACGGCAAGCTGCAAGTCAAAGATCACCTTTATCGACGGCGATGTTGGCCAACTGCTTTATCGCGGCTACCCGATCGAGCAACTGGCTGAACAGTGCAACTTCCTTGAAGTCACCTATCTGCTGAAAAACGGCGAATTGCCGAATGCCAAGCAAAAAACTGAATTTGAAAACACCATCAAGAATCACACGATGGTGCACGAACAGCTTTCAAAGTTCTTCTCTGGTTTCCGCCGGGATGCTCACCCGATGGCCGTCATGACCGGTGTGGTTGGTGCCTTGTCTGCTTTCTACCATGATGCGATGGACTTCTCTGATGCAGAACACCGCAACGTCAGTTTCAACCGTCTGGTTGCCAAGCTGCCAACTATTGTCGCCATGGCCTATAAATACAACACCGGTGCGCCGTTTATGTACCCGGACAACTCGCTGGATTACACCGCCAACTTCATGCGCATGATGTTCGGCAATCCGTGCGAAAAATACGTACCGAATCCAGTTCTGGTTCGTGCTATGGATATGATCTTCACGCTGCACGCCGATCACGAACAGAATGCTTCAACGTCTACCGTTCGTCTGGCTGGTTCTTCTGGCGCCAACCCGTTTGCCTGTATCGCTGCCGGTATCGCCTGTCTGTGGGGCCCGGCACACGGTGGTGCCAACGAGGCCTGCCTGCAGATGCTGGAAGAAATCGGCGACGTTTCGCGCGTTCCGGAATTCATCGCTCGCGCCAAGGACAAGAACGATTCCTTCAAGCTGATGGGCTTCGGTCACCGTGTCTACAAGAACTTCGACCCGCGCGCCATGCTGATGCGCAAGGTTTGCAACGAAGTGCTGACCGAACTCGGTCTGGAAAATGACCGCCTGTTCAAGCTAGCGATGGAACTGGAAAGAATTGCTCTGGAAGATCCGTACTTCGTCGAGAAGAAGCTCTACCCGAACGTCGACTTCTACTCGGGCATCGTCCAGAAGGCGATCGGCATTCCGACCGAAATGTTCACCTGCATCTTCGCGCTGGCCCGTACGGTCGGCTGGATGACGCAGTGGGAAGAAATGATCACCGATCCGGAATACAAGATCGGTCGTCCGCGCCAGCTCTACATCGGCGCCGCCAAGCGCGATGTCGTTCCGCTGGCACAACGCGGCTAATTGGTAAAAAACGGGCGGCCGTAAGGCCGCCTTTTTTTACAATGTTTTTTTTGCTGCACTGCACTACGCAGCTGATGAGAATGAAAATACCCTCAAGGGGATGCCTATGACTACGATGAACAATCTTTTCGACAGCACCATGTTCTTCGGCGGTAATGCGCCGTTTGTTGAAGAGCTGTACGAAAATTACCTGAATAATCCGACTGCCGTGCCTGATGAATGGCGCGACTATTTTGATCGCCTGGCGCAGATGCCCGGGTATGTTGCCCGCGATGTGGCGCATGCGCCGGTTGTTGCTGCCTTTGCTGAATTAGGCAAAGATGGCGGTTTCCGTCCGGTTGCTTCAGCACCTGCTGCAGAAAACAAAATGCAATCAGCAGTTGGACAACTGGTGACGGCATACCGTTCCCTCGGAACCCGTTGGGCTGATCTTGATCCGCTCAAGCGCCTGCCGCGTCGAAAAATTGAAGAGCTTGAGCCGTCCTTCTACGGTTTTACCGATGGCGATCTGAATCATAATTTCAGTGTTGGCTCTCTCAAGGGGCTGCCAGAAAACGCCAAGCTGGGCGATATTCTCGAAACCCTGAAGCAGACTTACTGCGGCACGATTGGTGTCGAGTACATGTACATGACGGATTACAACGAGAAACGCTGGCTGCAAGAGCGCCTCGAAAGCATTCGTTCGCGTCCGTCCTACAATGCGGATCAGAAAAAGCGCATTCTGGAGCGGTTGACCGCAGCAGAGACCCTCGAACGCTACCCTGGGCGTCGACGAAGTGGTGATCGGCATGGCCCACCGTGGTCGTCTGAACGTGCTGGTCAATACGCTGGGCAAGGCACCGTCCATGCTGTTCGCCGAATTCGAAGGCAAGAAGAAGAGCGATCTGTCCGCCGGTGACGTCAAGTACCACATGGGCTTCTCGTCCGACGTCTCCACCCCGGGAGGCCCATGCCACCTAACGCTGGCCTTTAACCCGTCGCACCTCGAAATCGTTAATCCAGTTGTTGAAGGTTCGGTTTACGCACGTCAGGTGCGTCGTGGTGCAGAAGGTAAAGCCAAGGTTCTGCCGGTTGTCATACACGGTGACTCAGCGGTTGCTGGTCAGGGCGTCAACCAGGAAATGCTCAACTTTGCGCAGACCCGTGGTTACGGCACTGGCGGCACACTGCATATCGTGGTGAACAACCAGATCGGTTTCACCACCAGCGACATGCGCGATTACCGTTCTGGTCACTACTGCACCGACATCTTCAAGATGGCCGATGCACCGATCTTCCACGTTAATGGTGACGATCCGGAAGCGGTTGCGCTGGTCACCCAGCTGGCTATCGATTTCCGTCAGGAATTCAAGAAGGATGTCGTGGTCGACATCGTTTGCTTCCGCAAACTGGGCCACAACGAGCAGGATGAGCCGATGGTCACCCAGCCGCTGATGTACAAGAAGGTTGCCCAGCATCCGGGTACCCGCAAGCTCTACGGCGACAAGCTGGTTGCCGAAGGCACCTTGCCAGCCGATGGTCCGGACAAGATGATTGCCGAATACCGCGAGCATCTGGACAAAGGCGAACTGCTCTACAACCCGGTTCTGGCTGGCTACAAGCATCCGAACACCATCGATTGGACGCCGTTCCTGACCAAGGGTTACATCGAGAATTGCGATACCACGGTTCCTGTCAAGGAGCTGCAGCGTCTGTCACAGCGCCTGACCGCCATGCCGGAAGGCTTCACGCTGCATTCCCGCGTCAAGAAAATTGTTGAAGATCGCGCCGCGATGGGCGAGGGAAAGCTGCCGGTTGACTGGGGTATGGCTGAGAATTTGGCCTACGCTTCGATTCTGGTTTCCGGTTACGGTGTTCGTATCTCTGGTGAAGACGTCGGTCGCGGTACCTTCTTCCACCGTCATGCGGCTTTCCATGATCAGAACCGCACGAGCTGGGACATCGGCACCTACCATCCGCTGAAGAACCTGCAGGAAAAGCAGGCTGCCTTCCAGTGCTACGATTCTGTGCTCTCTGAAGAGGCTGTTCTGGCCTTTGATTATGGCTACGCCTCGGCTAACCCGTACGAGCTGGTGGTCTGGGAAGGTCAGTTCGGCGACTTCGCCAACGGTGCCCAGGTCGTTATCGACCAGTTTATCGCTTCCGGCGAAGCAAAGTGGGGTCGTGCCTGCGGTCTCGTCATGCTGCTGCCGCATGGCTATGAAGGCCAGGGCCCGGAGCACTCTTCTGCACGTCCTGAACGCTTCATGCAATTGTGTGCCGAGATGAACATGGAAGTCTGCGTGCCGACGACGGCCGCCCAGGTCTTCCACATGTTGCGTCGTCAGGGCGTGCGCAACCAGCGCAAGCCGTTGATCGTCATGACACCGAAGTCCCTGTTGCGTCACAAGGATGCTGCCTGTCCGCTGGAAGAGCTGGCAACCGGTCAGTTCCAGCCGTCATCGGTGAAATCGACAAGGTCGATGCCAAAAAGGTTACCCGTGTTGTCCTGTGTTCCGGCAAGGTCTATTACGACCTGCTGGCCGCGCGTCGGGAAAAGAAGATCACCGACATCGCCATCGTTCGTCTGGAACAGTTGTATCCGTTCCCGAAAGACTCTCTGGAGAAGGAACTGGCGAAGTATCCGAAGGCCACCGAGGTCGTCTGGTGTCAGGAAGAGCCACGCAACCAGGGCGCCTGGTACTGGATCGCCTCACGTCACCATCTGGACAGCCAACTGGGCGTCAAGCAGAAACTGCTGCTGGTTTCCCGTCCGGCTTCGTCTTCGCCGGCCGTGGGTTACCTGGCCAAGCACAATGAGCAACAAAAAGCACTGATCGAGTCCGCCATGGGCAAGATCGAGTACTAATAACTACAGCAGAGTGGAGTCACTATGAGCATTATCGAAGTTCAAGTTCCCCAGCTGTCCGAGTCCGTTGCCGAAGGCACGCTGGCTTCCTGGAAAAAGAAAATCGGCGAAGCCGTTGCTCGCGATGAAATCCTGATCGATATCGAAACCGACAAAGTCGTTCTGGAAGTCCCGTCGCCGGGCGCTGGCGTGCTGGTCGAGATCGTCAAGGGCGATGGTGAAACCGTTGTCTCTGGCGAGCTGATTGCCCGCATTGATACCGAAGCCAAGGCAGGTGCTGCTGCACCTGCCGCTGAGGCACCAAAAGCTGCTGCTGCCGCTCCGGCGCCGTCTGCCGCTGCCCCGGCTGGTACGGCCAGCCCGTCTGCCCGCAAGATCCTTGACGAAAAGGGTGTTGCTGCGGCTGACGTCGCCGGTTCTGGCCGTGGTGGTCGTGTCACCAAGGAAGATGCTGTTGCTGCTGCGCCGAAGTCTGGCCCGGTTGCTGCACCTGCTGCTGCCAAGGCTGCCCTGCCGACGCCGCCGGTTACCGTTGCACTTGGCGACCGTACCGAACAGCGCGTGCCGATGTCCCGTCTGCGTGCTCGTATCGCCGAGCGTCTGCTGCAATCGCAGCAAACCAATGCCATTCTGACCACGTTCAACGAAGTGAACATGGGTCCGATGATGGCGCTGCGCAAGCAGTACGGCGAGAAGTTCGAGAAGGCGCATGGCGTCCGTCTTGGCTTCATGGGTTTCTTCGTCAAGGCTGCCTGTGCTGCCCTGCAGAAATTCCCGGTTCTCAACGCTTCCGTTGATGGCAACGACATCGTCTACCACGGCTTCATCGACATCGGTATCGCTGTTGGTTCGCCGCGTGGTCTGGTTGTGCCGATCATCCGCAATGCAGATCAGCTCAGCATCGCTGAAATCGAGAAGAAGATTGCTGAATTTGGCGCCAAGGCCAAGGACGGCAAGCTGACCATCGAAGAGCTGACCGGTGGCACCTTCTCCATCTCCAACGGCGGCATCTTCGGTTCCATGATGTCCACCCCGATCATCAACCCGCCGCAATCCGCGATCCTCGGCATTCATGCCACCAAGGACCGTGCGATGGTTGAAAACGGTCAAGTCGTTGTGCGTCCGATGAACTATCTGGCCATGTCCTACGATCACCGCATCATCGACGGCCGCGAAGCCGTCCTCGGTCTGGTGACCATGAAGGAAGCGCTGGAAGATCCTTCACGCCTGCTGCTCGGCGTCTAAGCGACGTTTGTCCGGCGCCAGTGTCCCGAAATGGGCGCTGGCGCTTTTGCACATCTGAATTCTGAAAGGTTTACACATGTCCCAGCAATTTGACGTGCTCGTTATCGGTGGCGGCCCTGGCGGCTACATCGCAGCCATTCGCGCTTCCCAACTGGGTTTCACCGCCGCTTGCGCCGAATCCAATCCGTATGCTGACCCGAAGGGTGAGCCGCGTCTCGGCGGTACCTGCCTGAACGTTGGCTGTATTCCGTCCAAGGCGCTGCTGCACACCTCGCACCTGTTTGAAGAAGCTGGTCACAGCTTTGAGTCGCAGGGTATCAAGGTTGGCAAGGCCACCATTGACGTCCCGACCATGAAGGCACGCAAGGATGGCGTGGTCAATCAACTGACCTGCGGCATCAAGATGCTGCTGAAAAAGAACAAGGTCACCTTCCTGGCAGGCCACGGTTCCTTCGTCGGCAAGGAAGGCGATTTCTGGAAGGTCAATGTTGGTGCCGAGGAAGTGCTGGCCAAGCAGGTTATCGTCGCCACCGGCTCCAAGGCCCGTCACCTGCCGAACCTGCCGGTCGACCAGAAGATCGTCATGGACAACGAAGGTGCGCTGAATCAGGAATCCGTGCCGAAGAAGCTGGCCATCATTGGTGCTGGCGTTATCGGTCTGGAAATGGGTTCGGTCTGGCGTCGCGTCGGTTCTGAAGTCACAGTCCTCGAAGCCATGCCTGACTTCCTGGCAGCGGCTGATGTCGATATGGCCAAGGAAGCCTACAAGCTGTTCACCAAGCAGGGTCTGAACATCCAGATGGGTGTCAAGATCGGTGACATCAAGGCGACCAAGAAATCGGTTTCCATCGCCTATACCGACAAGGATGGCAAGGAACAGAAGCTGGATGCCGATCGCCTGATCGTCTCCATCGGCCGCGTGCCGAATACGGATGGCCTGAATGCCGAAGGTGTTGGCCTCAAGCTGGATGCACGCGGCATGGTTGAAGTTGATGGCCACTGCAAGACCAATCTGCCGGGCGTCTGGGCTATCGGCGACGTGGTTCGTGGCCCGATGCTGGCCCACAAGGCGCATGAAGAAGGCGTCATGGTTGCCGAGCTGATGGCTGGCCAGGCGGGTCACTGCAATTTCGACACCATTCCCTGGGTCATCTACACCTCGCCGGAAATCGCCTGGGTCGGCAAGACCGAGCAGCAGCTCAAGGCCGATGGCGTGGCCTACAAGGTTGGCAAGGTTCCGTTCCTGGCCAACGGCCGGGCGCTGGGCATGGGCGATCCTTCAGGTTTCGTCAAGATGCTGGCCTGCAAGGAAACGGACCGTATCCTTGGCGTGCACATCATTGGCGCCAATGCCTCAGAAATCATTGCCGAAGCAGTAGTAGCGATGGAGTTTGGTGGTGCTTCCGAAGACTTGGCCCGTATCTGTCATGCTCACCCGACCCTGTCGGAAACCGTGCATGAAGCGGCTCTGGCCTGCGACAAGCGTACGCTGAACTTCTAATCAGTAAGTCAGCTGTTCCAGGGCGGGTTGCGGAAACGCACCCGCCTTTTTCTTTGGCTAGAATACGGATACCCTCTTCACAGAATCAACAAATGCCCCACAAAAAATTACAAGTCTCCGCCAACGGCATGCTGGAAGCTTACGAGGCCTTGCTGACGATGCGTGGTTACATAGCAGATGCCGCGCAGTTGACTGCGGCCAGTGCTTTGCAAAATCTCTATACCAGCCTGTTGTATTTCAAGGTTGATCGCAGCAGCACGTTCAAACGTTTGCTGGCACCGCCCAAGCCGCCGCAAGGGATTTATTTTTGGGGCGGTGTCGGGCGCGGCAAGAGTTTTTTGATGGATTGTTTTTACGAGTCGGTGCCATATCGCCGAAAAAAACGTCTCCATTTCCACGCCTTCATGCAGCAGATACATCGTGATCTCGATAAGTACAAAGGCGAGTCTGACCCGATTTCGAAGGTGGCCGAACAGATTGCACGCGAAGTTCGCCTGCTCTGTTTTGACGAGTTTCACGTTTCGGATATTGCCGATGCAATGATCCTCGGTCGCCTGCTCGATGGTCTGTTTGCCAAAGGGGTCATTCTGGTGATGACCTCGAACTACCCGCCAAGCATGCTTTATCCGAACGGTTTGCATCGCGATAGCTTCCTGCCGACGATTGCGTTGTTACAGAAGCATCTTGATGTGTTTGAAGTCGAAGCCGGTGTCGATTACCGCTTGCGGGCGCTGGAGCAGGTCGAGATTTATCACTATCCGGCTGATGCGGCTGCCGAGAAAAAAATGCTCGATTACTTCCGCATGGTGGCGGGTGGTGAAGGCAAGAAGGGTGGTTCGATTGAGGTGCTGGACCGGCAGATTGAAACGCTGCGGCGCGGCAATGGTGTGATCTGGTTTGACTTCAAAACCTTGTGTGGCGGTCCGCGCTCGCAGAACGACTATCTGGAAATTGCTCGCAGTTATCACACGGTGCTGCTCTCACACATTCCCAAGATGACGGCCAATCAAGCCTCCGAAGCACGGCGCTTTACCTGGTTGATCGACGTTTTTTACGATCACAAGGTCAAACTGATTTCGACTGCCGATTGTCCGCCTGAGGAGCTTTACACGGAAGGCACGCAAGCCAGCGAATTTGCCCGCCCAGTCAGCCGCCTGACCGAAATGCACTCCAAGGAATATCTTGCGCTGCCGCACATCGTCGCGCTTTGAGGTGATGCCATGAAAATGCTGCTCAAAACGCTGTTGACCGTAACAGTTGCTCTGTGGATCAGTTTTGCCAGTGCGCAGCAGATGGAAGTCATCGAACTGCGGAGCAAAAGCGTCGAGCAGGTGCTACCGGTGCTGCAGCCGCTGGTTGAACCGGGCGGCACTTTGAGCGGGATGAACAATCAGCTGTTCTTGCGCGCTTCAGCACGAAATCGGGCGGAGATCAAAAAGGCGTTGGCGGCAATCGATAAACCAACGCGCCGGCTGATCATACGCACCAGCCAGAATCGTGAAACCGAGAACAATTCGCAAGGTGCCGAGGCGAGTGGTCAAGTCGTGCTCGGCAGTTCACGCCACGCCAACGCTCAGGCGCAGGTCTGGAATACCAAGAGCGTGCGCGGCGAAAGTGCCGGACAAATGGTGCAGACTGTTGATGGCGGCCAAGCGTTCATCCAGGTTGGTCGTTCGCTGGCGATACCGATGCGGCAGGTGGCGATAGGGCCGGGCGGGGCGATTATCAATGAATTGGTGGTTTACAAGGATGTTGGCAGTGGGTTTTACGCAGTGCCACACCTCAATGGACAACGCGTCACGATTGAGATCAGTCAGCAGGCGGACAGCGTTGCCAGCTACAGAAGCGGTACTATCAACACCCAGCGTTTATCGACCACGGTTTCTGGTCAATTGGGCGAATGGATCGCGCTGGGTGGTGGCGGTCGTCAGGCAACCGGCAATCAGAACGGCGCGTTTAGTGTTTCATCGAGTGATGCACGCGATAATCGCTCAATCTGGTTAATGGTAGAGGAAGTTGAGTGAATCAATTGAAGCGTCATTTCGGGCAGAAAGCCGCGTTTGTTTCGGCGATTGTTTGTGTCGCACTTTCATTGCCGATGTTTGGTATTTTTGTCTGGTTGCTCAATGAGCGCGGCATGAACGATACGTGGACGCCGAGTGCGCTAACCACGGGTTTTTCTTTCTTTTTGCGCTGTCGTGCTTTATGTCTTGAGCCGCCCGCAGCCACCGTTGCCAGCGCAAGATGTTATCCCCTAGGGGACTTCTTGCAGGGCGCGGTCGACAGCTAAAAACGGCTGAATTTTGAAATAAAAAACCCGGCGTCAAAGCCGGGTTTTACATTGTGCTACGCCAAAAATCAGGCAGCGTTCAGAGCCTGATCCAAGTCAGCGAGGATGTCGTCAATATGCTCGATGCCGACCGACAAGCGAATCATGTCTTCGGACACGCCAGCCTTGGCCATTTCGGCCGGCGACAACTGACGGTGCGTGGTCGATGCCGGGTGGCAGGCCAGCGTTTTGCAATCGCCGATATTGACCAAACGGGTGATCAGTTGCAACGCATCCTGGAACTTGCCGCCGCCAACGCTGCCGCCCTTGACGCCAAAATTGAGAATGCCGGAAGCACGGCCGCCCATGTATTTCTGAACCAGCGCGTAATCCTTGTGATCCGGCAGGCCGGCGTAATTGACCCAGCTAACCTTGGCGTGACCCTTCAGGAAGTTGGCAATCTTCAGCGTGTTTTCGCAAATGCGATCCATGCGCAGCGCCAGCGTTTCGATGCCTTGCAGGATCAGGAAAGCGTTGAACGGCGAGATGGCGGCACCCATGTTGCGCAATGGCACGACACGAGCGCGGCCAATGTAGGCAGCGGGGCCGAGGGCTTCGGTATAAACCACGCCGTGATAGGAAACATCCGGCTCGTTGAGGCGCTTGAACTTGGCCTTGTGCTCCGCCCAGGGGAACTTGCCGCTATCGACGATGATGCCGCCAAGGCTGTTGCCGTGCCCGCCGAGGTATTTGGTCAAGGAGTGCACCACGATGTCGGCGCCATGCTCGAACGGGCGGCAGAGGTAGGGCGAGGGCACGGTGTTGTCGACGATGACCGGCACGCCATGCTTGTGGGCGACTTCAGCCAGCTTCTCGAAGTCGGTGACATTGCCCAGCGGGTTGCCGACGGATTCACAGAAGACGGCCTTGGTCTTGCTGTCGATCAGCTTCTCGAAGGCTACCGGATCATTGAAGTCGGCAAAACGGACATCAATCCCGTACTGCGGCAAGGTGTGCGCGAACAGGTTGTAGGTGCCGCCATAGAGCGTGCTCGACGAAATGATGTTGTCGCCGGATTCGGCAATCGTCTGGATCGCCGCGGTGATCGCTGCCATGCCTGAGGCAAAAGCCAACGCAGCAATGCCGCCTTCCATTGCCGCCACGCGCTTTTCCAGCACGTCCTGCGTCGGGTTCATGATGCGCGTGTAGATGTTGCCGGCAACCTTCAAATCGAACAGATCGGCACCATGCTGGGTGCTGTCGAAGGCGTAGGAAGTGGTCTGGTAAATCGGCACCGCCACGGCCTTGGTGGTCGGGTCGGGTGAATAGCCGCCATGGACGGCAAGGGTTTCAATCTTCATGCGTGTCTCTCTTGTTTTGTGGTGGTGAAAAAATGCAGTTTATCGGGAGTTGTCCAAAACTGGTTTGGCTATGAGTGTAACGATAAATTCTTCAACGTACATCAAATGTTGATTTACCAGCTAGCTTGGATATTGTGAAGAATATCAAAATCATATTAATTCTGGTAAGTTTAATTGATGGTGTGGTTAAACTATGTGGTTTAGTTTGTATTAATTTTGAATTAACTGGTTAGGTTTGTTTTAAAGTGAATTTATGATTTCGCTCTTCTTTTTATCATATTCGGTGCGTGTAATGGCTCCAGATTCAAGCAGTTCTTTGATTTTTAATAATCGCGTTTTTTCTGATAAAGCTATTCCTGAAGAATCATTGTTTTGTATTTGAATAATTTCAGATTTATTGGAATTAATTGGTTTGGACGTGCTGGCTGGCATCAATGAGCGAACAATGTCAGTGTTAGACAAAAGCTCTGTTAAAGCATGCCGCCCTCCATTTAAAGGTGAACTAAATGTTTGAGGGCTTCCGTTAATAGTCACGGTTGCTAATATTTTCCTGCATTATTGTAGGTGTCTCCTGTTATTTTATAAGTGAATCCTGTGGATTTTCCATAAGTGTCACTTGTCCACTCATTTATTGTAATGACAAGTAAGCTTTCAGTGGGTGAGTTGGACTTTAACGCTCCTCTGGCTGCAGTTTCTAGTGCTGCGGCTTCAATGCCTGCATTGCTATACCCATTAACAACAGCTTTCAATATCCTCAGATAATGGCTTTGAACTCTCGGTTACGATATCAAAAGGAATGCCATATGCACTTCTGACTGCACCTAAATAGGATTTGTCCTTTTTTCCAGATATCACATAAGGTCTTTCATCTAGTACCATTATTTTAAGGTGTTGCTTGGTGTAAGAGTTGATCGCAGGCCAAGCATTGCTAATGTTTTCTGTATGATTTTGAGCAAATGCACTGAAACCGATTAGATGCATTGTAATAAATAAATACTTAATAAGTGTATTATTCTTCATTTTTATTCCTATATGCTGCGGTTGCGCTATCAATCCATGAATCGATTCGTTTTGATCCTTTTGCAATTGCGTTGTAATTAATTTGAACTGGTGCTTCATTGTTTGATTTCAACATATACCAACCAACTTGAGTAGGTGAAAGCATATTTAGGTAAATAACGGCAGAATGGTTTTCGACAAGTACTCTGGCTTCTTTTAGTGGATAGTCTGCAATTTTTAAATCAACTTCTGTAAATGCTTTTGATTTTTTCAAAGCGCGACCGTTAAGTTGATAATCATTCTCCATGATCTGTCCTAAATAATCACTAGAGTCCTTGGGAAGGCTGGTTCCCCCTATTTTGTTTATTCCTAATGCCTCCGTTGTTGATTTGCTAGGAGAAATTACTATAATTTTAGCCACGATGCCGTTTTCTCGCACAGGTATTTCTTTGAGCGCCTCATCAAATGCTTTTGGTTTGAGCGGCTAACGCCTCTTTGGGGTCTGAATAAGCTTCGCCTCCATACCTAAATCTACCAGCACATCCATTAATAAAAAATATAGAAAAAATCAAAAATAGGATTGGTATGTTTTTCATTTTTTTGCTCACAGGTTTTTGAGGAAATTTTAATCTTTCAAATTATTGTCTGATTTGTCCCACGTGTAAATCAGACTAAAGGCATATGCTCAGATGAGGTTATGCTTCAAAGATTAGATTCTGGTCGCTTAGTTTATGCTTCCCAACGGAAAGCGATTTCTGATCAACTTCACAGTTAGTTGTCTTTGAATTTCTTATTTGTATGTAAGTTTTGTATCCAGTTAGGACGGTGAGGTTATGCTGCAGAGCATCGTTTTGGTTTGATCAAAAACCGTCCCGGATCAATTGCATCGACCAGATCATTCTCCAGCGGCAACGGTTCGCCTTCGAGGCGGCTGACCAGCAAATCGGCCATCAAGGCTGACCAGACGATGCCGCGCGCGCCGAAGCCTTGGACGCACCACAGGCCGGGGTTGAGGGGGAGGTTGTGCAGGCGCGTGTTGGCTGTTACCGGGACTTGAAGCGGCACCGGGCCAACGATGGGCATGCGGTCGGGCGACATGGGGCGGAAGCCGACCAGGCCTTTGAGTGTGGCCGGATCAACTTTGGTGCCGTAGCCAGGAAGGACGAGATTGAGGCGGGCGAGGTTTTCGCGGTGGTCGGCTTGGCGTTCGCTGCTTTCCGCGTCGCCAATGGTGTGCGTGGCTCCGGCGAGGCGGAGGCCATCCACTTCAGGGATGATGTAGCCGAGTTTGTAGGCGACGACATCGAGCGCCGGAGTTGCGCTAGCTGGCAGGTGGCTGACCTGGCCGCGGGCGGGGAATTGCGGAAGCCAGGAGAATTGGGAAAATCCTGGTGCGGCAACACCGCTGGCCATGATCAGCACCGGGGCTTCAGCCAAAACCTCTTTGTTCAGGAAAAGCGGCGAGCGCGGCACGGCAAACCGAGGCGGGTTGCACCCAGCCGCCACCGGGAAACCACCAGCCGCCGCTATCGACCGGCCAGTTGAGTTTCTGGTTGGCTGCTTCCTTATCGAGAAACTGGAAAATTTCTGGCGGGAAGCCGAGTGCTTCGACGGTTCGTTGTTGCTGCGCTTCGTGTTCCGCTTCGCGGCTCAGATGGACGACGCCGCAGGGTGCCCAGCGGGCTTCCGGTAATTGGCTAAGCAACTGAAGTGTGGCGAGATAGCCGGCGCGGGTCAGGCGGGAGAGGCGGTTGTCGTCGGCGCTGGGCAGCGGGCGCAGGACGCCGGCGAGATTGCCGGAGGCGCCTTGGCCGGGGGCGGCGTGTTGCTCGAGCACGGTGACTTGCCAGCCGGCGCTGGCCAGGCGGTGGGCCGTGGTGCAACCGGCAATGCCGGCGCCGATGACAATGGCGCGGCGTTCTTCCGGCGCCTGATGGCGGTTCGGACGTTGCGAGCGGAAATGGCCGACCAACATTTGTCGTTTTCCGGTGAAACCGGGGCGCTTTTCTACTTCAAATTCGGCATCTTTCAGTGCTTGGCGAATACTGCCGGCAACTGTCCAGGTGGCCAGTGTGGCTCCTTGGGCTGCTAGTCGTGCCAGTCCTTTGCAGAAATAGGGCGACCAGAGTTCCGGGTTTTTGGCGGGAGAAAAGCCATCGAGAAAAAAGGCATCAACTGAGGCGTCGACCGTACGAAGTTGGGTTGCGGCATCGCCAAAAATCAAGGTCAGGGTGATTTGCCCATTGGCGAGATGCAGGCGGTGAAAGCCGGGTGTCAGCAACGGCCAGTGTTGCCGAAGTTGCTGTGCCTGTTCGGCAAATTCCGGCCAAGCTTGGTGGGCAATGGCGAGATCGCTGGCCGAGAACGGGTGTTTCTCGAAGGAGACAAAATGCAGGCGACGACAACGCTGCGGATCGTTCTGCCAGGCTTGCCAAACGGCGAGGAAGTTGAGGCCGAAACCAAAGCCGGTTTCGAGGATGACGAAGCGATCCTTGCCCTGCCAGCGCTGCGGTAGCTGGTTGCCGTCGAGAAAGACATGGTGCGCTTGCGCCGGGCCGCCGTAGGCCGAGTGATAGACGTCGTCGAAGCTTGCCGAGTACGGCTCGCCGACCGAGTTGAATGCAAGTCGGGCGGGCTGGAGTTTTTCCACTAGTGGAGCAGGGATTTGCCGGGGGCGCTATTGGTCGTGCTGGCGATGCGCGCCATGTCGTAGTCGAGCTTGATTTCCCATTGCGCTTGCTCGCTGGCGGCGCGCAGCATGGCACAGAGGGCTTGCAGCAGGTCGGCGTTGAGGTTGAAATTGAAGCTGCGTTCGCGGCCTTCGCGCAACACCAGGCGGGCAAGCCCTTCACCGGCTGCTTCCAGCGTTGCCTCGCTGGCCAGCAGCGGGGTGCTGCCCAGCGGGTAGCTCGGGTTGTCGTCGCGGAAGGGTTTTTCAAAAGACGGCGGTTGGGGCGACGCTGAATCAGCCTCGATGATGACGGTCGGGCGTTGTGCGAGGTGGCCGCTGAGCATGGTCGCGAGGTGCGGCCATAGCTCACGCAAAAAACGCCGCGTGATGAAAACGCGGATTTCCTCATTGGCCTGCGTCGCAATGCGCAGAATCAGCCGGTCCTGAACACTGTCATTGGCGACCTGTAACTGGGTGATCTGCGTTGGTCCGGCCATCTGGTTTACTCGGGTCGCATCGACGGGAAGAGGATGACGTCGCGAATCGCGGCGGCATCGGTCAGCAGCATGATCAGACGATCAATGCCGATGCCACAGCCGCCGGTCGGGGGCAGGCCGTATTCCAGCGCGCGGATGAAGTCGGCGTCGTAATACATGGCTTCCTCGTCGCCGGCATCCTTGGCCTTCATCTGTTCCTGGAAGCGGGCGGCCTGGTCTTCGGCATCGTTCAATTCGGAGAAGCCGTTGGCGATTTCGCGGCCGACGATGAACAGTTCGAAGCGCTCGGTGATGTCCGGGTTGGTGTTGGAGGCGCGGGCCAGCGGGCTAACTTCGACCGGGTAGTCGATGATGAAGGTCGGTTCCCAGCACTGGGCTTCGGCACAGGCTTCGAACAGTTGCAGTTGCAGGCTGCCCAGGCCGCCCGGTTTGACCTTTTCGCCAAAGGCGTTGATTTTGGTCTTGAGGAATTCGGCATCGGCCAGTTGCGCGTCGGTGAAGCCCGGCTGCTCGCGCTGGATCGCCTGGCAAATGGTCAGACGATGGAAGGGCTTCGAGAGATCAAGTTCGCGACCCTGGTAGATAAAGACTTCCTTACCCAGCGCCTCGCGGGCGGTGTGGCGCAGCAGACCTTCGGTGAAGTCCATCAGCGTGTGGTAATTCGCATACGCCTCGTAGAACTCCATCATCGTGAATTCAGGGTTATGGCGTGGCGAAAGGCCTTCGTTACGGAAGTTGCGGTTGATTTCAAAAACCTTTTCGAAACCGCCAACGACGAGGCGCTTGAGGTACAGCTCCGGCGCGATACGCAGGAATTGCTGCATGTCGAGTGCGTTGTGGTGGGTGACGAATGGCTTGGCGGCGGCACCGCCGGGGATCGGATGCATCATCGGCGTTTCGACTTCGAGGAAGCCGTGCCCGTTCATGTAATTGCGGATCGAGGCAACGATGCGGCTGCGCGCGAGGAAGGTGAAGCGGGATTCCTCGTTCATGATCAGGTCGACGTAACGCTGACGATATTTCATTTCCTGATCGGCGAGGCCATGGAACTTGTCCGGCAGCGGGCGCAGCGATTTGGTCAGCAGGCGGATTTCGTGCGCCTGGATACTCAATTCGCCAGTCTTTGTTTTCATCAGCGTACCGACGATGCCGATGATGTCGCCGAGATCCCAATGTTTGAAATCAGCGTAGATCTCTTCACCAACCCGGTCGCGGGCGATGTAAATCTGGATGCGGCCGGAAAGATCCTGGATGGTCGCGAACGAAGCCTTGCCCATGACGCGCTTGAGCATCATACGGCCTGCTACTTTCACTTCAACCGGCAGGCCTTCAAGTTCTTCCGCAGTTTTCTCGCCATAGCCTTCGTGCAGCTTGATTGCGGTGTTCTCGCGCTGGAAGTCGTTCGGGAAGGCGGCACCCGTCTTGCGCCATTCGGCCAGTTTGGCGCGACGCTCGGCGATGAGCTGGTTTTCGTCTTGCTGGACCGGGGGCTGCTGTTCGGCGTTGGACATGAAAAATCCTTGGAAAATGAGGTTTGTTGCGGTCGACCGCGTAAAACACTGAATTTTCGCCGATTCACCTTATCGGGACAAGGCCGGACAGCTATTTAAATAGCCGCTTTTCGCACGAGCCAAGCTGGTGGGATAATCAAGGCCAACGGCAAGCCTAGGTTGCCGCCATAAAAAGAGAGAAAAAGTGATGCGTATTTACAGCGTTTTACCCCTGATCTTCCTTCTGAACGGTAGCCCGGCAATGGCGGGCGAACTCAACGTGCTGGGTTTTGATGACATGTCCTGCAGCGCCTGGAGCAAGTCGAAGGATGATCCTGATTTGCGCAAGAGTTACGTGGCTTGGGTGCGCGGAGTCTTGACCGGCCATAACTATGCCCAGCAAAGTCAGCAGGTTGCGACTCTCTCCAGCGGAACCGTCGAACTCAACGTAAATCGTTACTGCAGCAAAAACCCCAATGGTCTATTCAGCGATGCCGCCTTGCGTATGAGTGACGAATTTTCCGGGCGCAATCAACCCATCAGGAAATAGACCCACTATTGGCAGGGTTGATTTGATCGGGTGTTAATATTGTGAAAAATTTGTGACTTGGGGAGCGTCATGAATATTCTGCTGGTAGATAACACGCCGCTTTATCGAGATATCTTGCAACAAAGCTTCGGCCGTTGCCGAGGTGTTCAATTACTGCTTGTTTTTTTTTGTATTGGCCTGGCAATTGACGGACGGTGGCGGGGTCGATCTGGCCAAAAAGTTGCGTGAATCAGGACATGCGCCGGTTGCTCCCATCGTCCTGCTAACAGCCAGCCCGACGGCTCAACTTGCGCAACAGGCCATGCTGTCTGGCGTTACCGAGCTATTCAGAAAGCAGGATGTCGAAGAGCTGATTACCTTCATGCGGCATTTTCTTGAAGCTAACCAGCCGCTGCTCAGTCGTGTTCTTTACGTTGAAGACGCCCGGGGGCAACGCGAATTGCTGGCTACCCAGCTGCGCGAGTGGGGTATGACAGTCGATGCTTTTCCGAGCGCTGATGAAGCCTGGGAGGCATTTCTGCGCAATGATTATGATCTGGTGCTCAGCGATATTCATCTCGGCGGACACATGTCCGGCGCGCGGCTGATCAATCGTATCCGGCGCCAGGGGCTGCCCAAAGGCGGCATACCGATTCTGGCCGTGACGGCTTTTGACGATCAGGCACGACGGCTTGAATTGTTCCATTTGGGTATTGATGATTATGTTCTGAAGCCGGTCATTCCCGTAGAGTTGCGCGCCCGACTGCATAATCTGCTGACCCGCAAGCGTGCGACCGAACGCAATCAGCACTTGTTGGCCGCCTCAAGCTTCGGTGTCAGCATCGTTGACGAGGAAGGTTTTGTGCAGTCGATGGATGCCAACGCTTTGAGCATGTTTGGCGTGAGCGAGGCAATGCTTGGCGCAAACAGTGCGCGAACGCTGCTCGGTGAGCAGGCCGATGACATCATGCGCATGCTGCTTTCCGGGACCGCGCTCAGCAAGCGCCGTTTGATTGCACGGGACTTCAATGGCGATGATTTGTCGATTGAACTATCAACACTGGAAATCGAGCCAGCCAACGGCTGGCGTCAGTTTGCCCTGTTGACGCGTGATATCAGCAAAGAGCTGGAACTGGCCAATACCTTGTTGCGTGCCAAGGAGGCGGCTGAGCATGCGAGTCGTGTCAAAGCGGAGTTTCTGGCCAATATGAGCCATGAAATTCGTACGCCCCTGAATGCGATTATCGGCATGGCCTATCTGATGAAACGCGATGGTATGACGCCGGATCAGATTGAGCGTGCCGAGCGTATTGAAAATGCCGGTCAGCATTTGCTGGGCATCATCAATGACGTACTGGATATTTCAAAAATTGAAGCCGGCAAGCTGGGGTTGGAGTCCATTCCGCTGTCAATTGAATCAATTGTCAGCAGCGTGGCATCGATGGTCAGAGAACGGGCGACGGCGAAGGGCTTGAAAATTGAGGTTGAAGCAGTTTCCTTTTCACAGCCCTTGATGGGTGATCCGACGCGTTTGACGCAGGCGTTGCTTAACTATTTGTCGAATGCCGTGAAGTTTACCGAGCGCGGAACGATTAGCCTGCACACCGAAATTCTGGATGACGGCGAGGATGGCGTAAGCGTTCG
The DNA here is from genome assembly GCA_016709495.1 of Candidatus Dechloromonas phosphorivorans. GTDB lineage: Bacteria > Pseudomonadota > Gammaproteobacteria > Burkholderiales > Rhodocyclaceae > Azonexus > Azonexus defluvii. Next base: position 26,317 of record JADJMS010000014.1, read on the forward strand.
CTTCGAGGTGACTGATACCGGGATTGGTATTGATGCGCAGGCGATTGATTTCATCTTCAATGCCTTTCAGCAGGCAGATAATTCAACCACGCGCAAGTTTGGCGGTACTGGGCTGGGCTTGGCGATAACCCGTGAACTAGCGCATCTGATGGGCGGCGAGGTTGGCGTCAGTAGCGTACCTGGCAAGGGAAGCTGCTTCTGGTTTTCGGCGCGTTTGAAACGTGGTTCAGTTCATGACAAGTTGCCGGAAAGTATTGCCGGGCGAACGGCTGAAGAGCTGCTGATCAGCAACTTCAAGGGAACGCATATCCTGCTGGTGGAGGATGACTACATCAATCGCGAAGTGGCGCTTGAGTTGCTTTCCGACATGCGATTCGAGATCGATGTGGCGGAAGATGGCCTGATCGCTTTGGACAGGGTCCGGCGTAATGACTATGCCTTGGTGCTGATGGATATGCAGATGCCGCGCATGGACGGGCTGGAAGCAACCCGTTGTATTCGTGCCTTGGGTGGGCGCAAGCTGCTGCCGATTATTGCAATGACTGCGAATGCCTTTGCCGAAGATAGACAACGTTGTCTTGAAGCGGGAATGGACGATTTCATTGCCAAACCGATAGATCCCGACCTGCTCTATATCACCATCCTGCATTGGCTTTCGGCCAATAAGCTGACACTTCCTGCCTGATCAGGCGTGGTGTATCGCCAGCCAAATGGTGATTTGATCAGCTGGCGTCCAATCTACCCGATGCTTTTGGTGCGCCGGAATATTAAGAAAGTCACCGGTTTTCAAATGGCGCGCAGCGGGTTCGTCGGCCAGGCGTAATTTCGCTTCCCCCTGTATCAGCAACACCCATTCACCTACCGCCTGGTCGTACCAGAAATCTGGCGGGCTGGACTGGCCGGTGGAAACGATGCGCTCAATTTTCAGGCCGGGTTTGCTGAGCAATTCGGAAAATTGCTCATCTGTTACGGTCGACGCCGGAATATGGCTAAAAATATTGTACATAAAACTCAGTGATTTGAATCGATTATGCTTGTGGTAGTTAGGCTAAGTTAAGTAACTCATTTTCTAATTTTCGAATCCCGCTAACTAAATTTTTGAAGCTCGCTGAACGTTCGTTTGCTGAGTTGAGGAAGCTGCCAATCTCTCGTGATCCAATGACTTTTTGATGGTTGCCGTGGGTTTGTGTTTCCAGGTCCTTGCTGGGGCGGCCTAAGCGATCAGGATTGCGAAATTTGGCAGAGCCTTGACGCTGTGTTAAACCGTTGATCTTTAGTGCCTGTTCAACAGCGGCAAGGTCAGCAAGATAGAAAGATTCCAGTTCCCTGCAGGCAATCCTAACCAATGTTTTCCCTGCTTTTCCAGCGTTTTGGCAATGTTCGGCAAGCTTTTTTTTCAGTGCCAAGCAATCGGGTGCGCTATCTTGGTCACGCAAAACAATGAACCGAGCTTGCTGGTTAATGTATCCGCGAAGGCGCTTGGTCATTTGCCGCTCTAAATCCTGCTTGCCTTCGAAGGGTATAAAACGAGGCTGGATTTCTGGATTCAGAATACGCGGCAACAAGCTTTCCAGCATAGCTTTGGCCGATTCTTCCTCCAGCAGAAATACCAATTCCTTCATTCAGGATCAGCTCCCTCGAAGAAACCTTGTTTCCACAGGTATCCCATTTTGTCTCCATCAGCCATATACGCTGCGATTTGAGCATCATCGCGAGCCCGGCGGATTTCTGTCCCACCGTTCCGCTTAACCAGCCAGCACACTTCATCTAGACCGACGGCATTCAAAAAATCAGGGGAGCGTGTGGAAACAAGTACCTGCCCGCCGCTCTGGGCATAAAGGCGGAACTCCTCCGCCAATTCAGTCACCAGCCGTGGGTAGAGTTGATTCTCTGGTTCCTCAACGCAGAGTAGTGGGTGTGGCCTTGGATCATGCAGTAGAACCAAATAGGCGAACATCTTGATGGTGCCATCGGATACATAACGGTCCAGGAAAGGTGTTTTGAACGAGCCATCTTTAAACGCAGCGTGAGATAGCCATCATCCATCAAAAGAGGCTCGACTGATTTCACGCCTGGTACGCGGCGAGCCACGTGTCGAGAATTTTTTAAACGTTTCAGATGCTGTTCAAACAGGTATTGCGCGACACGCGCAAGTTGTCCCCTGTTTCTGATAAATGCTCGGAGTCTCCCGCTGCCTCCTTGCGTCCACGGCGGAACTGATATGGAAATCAGATACATGCCAGGATTCAATCAGTTGCCTGAAAGCATTGGCCGCTTTGAAGCGTTCGAATTGCCCCAAGCCTTTGATTGCTAAAGTATCAGGCGTGACTTTTTGGGTTTCGCGCTCAAGGTCTTCGTCAGCTTTCTGGAAATCTTCTTCGTTGGTGATTGCATAGCCTTCGCCAACCGAAAGTTGAGAAAGTGGAATGGGCTACCGTAGCGACCGCGTTTGTAGCGCAGTATTTCGCGACGTACGATAGGTGAACCGTTTTGTTCTCCAATTTCAAGCGAGTAGGTGACGAGTCGCTCCACTCCGGAAATCAGCATGCGGTACTGAATTTCAATAAAAATAACCTCTGTTTCCGCATCGCGACTCAATACTTCGCGAAATCTCCCGCGCTTGTCGAGAGCTTGGCGGACGGTTCCTTTAAGGCAATCGTGCAAGAATCCGAATACATCAAACAGTGTTGTTTTTCCTGATCCATTGGCACCAACGACCACTAGAAATGAAGGAATATCCTTAAGGTGGACATCGCGAAACGCTTTGAAATTTTTAAGCGTATTGATTCAATTTTCATGGTCGAGTCGAGCCTTAAGCGGGTTATACAGAACGCAGCCAGCGATTATCACTCAGTTTTATTCCCTGGGTCTCAATCTGAAATATGCGCCTTCGGCAGATGCTGCTGTATCCATTGTATTGCGTCATCGACAAAAGTGAATACCACCGGAATTACCAGCAGGCTAAGGAAGGTAGAGGTAATCAGCCCCCCGATCACAACAATCGCCATCGGTGCGCGGAAACTGGGGTCGGTGCCGAGGCCGATGGCGATGGGCATCATGCCGGCACCCATGGCGATGGTGGTCATGATGATTGGCCGGGCCCGCTTGCGGCAGGCGTCGAGCAGGGCATGCCAGCGGTCGAGGCCGGGGTGGCCGTCAATGCCGCGGCGGGCGAGGATGACGTAGTCAATGAGCAGAATCGAGTTCTTGGTAGCGATGCCCATCAGCATGATGAGACCGATCATCGACGGCATGGAGAGCGCCGTCTGGCTGATGAACAGGGCGAGAAAGGCGCCCGGTACCGAGAGCACCAGCGCGGCAAGTATGGTCAGCGGCTGGACGAAATCTTTGAACAGCAGGACCAGCACGATGTAGATGCAGAGTACGCCGGTGGCCATGGCCAGGCCAAAACTGGCGAACAGTTCACCCATCGCTTCGGCATCGCCAACCGTGGTTTGCAGGATGCCGGCCGGCAGATTTTTCAGGCTGGGCAGGGCAAGCGCCTGTTTTTCAACTTCACCAAGCGCTTGCTGATTAAGTTCAATCTCGAAATTGATATTGCGCAGGCGGTCGTAGCGGTCGATTTCGGCCGGGCCCCCGGTGATCTCCAGCGTCGCAACATTGGCGATCATCACCGGGCCATGTTTGCCGGGTACGGTCAACCGCCCAAGCAGGTTCAAATCCTGACGCGCTTCTGGAGGCAGTTTGACGACGATCGGAATCTGGCGCTGGGCGAGGTTGAGCTTGGCGATGCTCTGGTCGTAATCGCCAGCAGTGGCAATTCGCAGCACATCGGCGATGGCTGCCGAAGTGACGCCGAGATCGGCGGCGCGGGCGAAGTCGGGGCGCACAACGAGTTCCGGGCGAACCAGGCTGGCGGTGGAAGTGACGGCGCCAATGCCGGGAATTGTGCGTAGTTCGCGCTCGACGGTTCGTGCGTGTTCGCTGAGTAGCGGGCCGTTTTCACTGGCCAGCACCAGCACGTATTTTTCATTCGAGCCACCGAAGCCGACTTTGACTTGCATGCCAGGAAGCACAGCGAGGGCTTCGCGCAACTGGCGCTCAACTTCCTGCTTTTTGACGCCGCCGCGTTCGCTGCGTGGGGTCATATTGATCGTCAGCGTCGCCTTGCGCACTTCGGCGGCACCGCGCGGCGCGAAGGGGTCGCTGCCGGCTGCGCCACCGCCGATGGCGGTATAGACCATCTTTACGTTGGCGTTTTTCTCGACAATGCGGCGCGCATCTTCGGCTGCCGCAAAGGTTTCCTTGAAAGTGCTGCCGGGTTGCAGCGAGAGGTAAACCTGGGTTTGCGACAGGTCGTCCGGCGGTATGAAACCGGTGGGTAGCAGGGGGACGAGGGCGAAGGAACCGAAGAAGAAAAGACAGGCGGCGAATGTGGTCTTGATACGGTGTTTTAGACACCACGCTGCCCAGCCGGCGTAAATTTCAAGCCAGCGGGGTTCGTGATGTCCGGCCTTGGGCGGTTTTAAGATGTAGGCGGCCATCATCGGCGTCAGCATGCGGGCGACGACCAGCGAGAAAAAGACGGCAATCGCTGCGGTCCACCCGAAGTGGACGAAGAACTTGCCCGGCACGCCACTCATGAAGGCCGTGGGCAAAAACACCGCGATCAAGGTGAAAGTAGTGGCAATCACTGCCAAGCCAATTTCATCGGCTGCTTCCATCGCCGCCTGAAACGGCGTCTTGCCCATGCGTAGGTGACGCATGATGTTTTCGATTTCGACAATCGCGTCATCGACCAGAATACCGACGACCAGCGACATCGAGAGCAGGGTCACGACATTGAGCGAAAAGCCCATGAGGTACATTGCACCAAAGGCCGGGATGATCGACAGCGGCAAGGCGGTGGCCGAAACGATGGTGGCGCGGATGTCGCGCAGGAACAGCCAGACGACAAGCACGGCGAGCACCGCGCCTTCGATCAGCAAGGTCATCGAACCTTCGAAATTCTCAATGACCGGGTCGACGAAATTGAAAGCTTCAGTGATGGTGATATCGGGATGCTCGGTCTTCAGTTTTTCCAGCGTGGCGCGGACGCCGTCGGTGACGTCCACTTCACCGGCCCCTTTGGCGCGGACGATCTCGAAACCGACGACCGGCTTGCCGTTGAGCAGAGCGGCCGAACGTTGCTCGCCAACCGTGTCGCTAATCGTGGCGAGTTCGTTGAGGCGCAGGCGGCGGCCATCGGTGAGGGTGATTTCCATTGCTCCGAGCTCTTCCGCCGTTTGTACGGTGGCTATGGTGCGCACGGATTGCTCAATGCCGCCGACATCGGAACGCCCGCCGGAGGCTTCCTGCTGAATCTGGCGCAGCTGGCGCGAGACATCGGCGGCTGTAGCACGCAGGGCAAGCAGGCGCGCCGGATCGAGTTCGACGCGAATTTCACGGGTCGCGCCACCGACACGCGACACTGCACCAACACCGCGCACGCTAAGGATGGATTTGGTTACTGTGTTGTCGACAAACCACGACAGTGCCTCATCATCCATGCGACTGGAGGCAACGGTGTAGGTCAGGATGGGCGCACCGGACAAGTTGACCTTGGAAATCACCGGGTCCTTGAGATCGCCCGGCAAGTCAGCACGAATGCGCGAAACGGCATCGCGCACGTCATCAACCGCTTCCTGCGTCGGCTTCTCCAGGCGGAATTCAACGGTGACGATGGCTGTGCCATCCTGCACCTTGGTGTAGATGTGTTTGATGCCCTGCAGCGTGGCAACCGAGTTCTCCAGCTTGCGCGCGACTTCGGTTTCCATCTGTGCTGGTGCCGCGCCGGGCAGGGTGGCGGTGACCGTGACAGTGGGCAGTTCGATATCCGGGAACTGCTGGATCTTCATGCCCTTGAAGGCCATCAGGCCAAACAGGGTGAGCATGATGAAAAGCAACACCGCCGGGATCGGGTTGCGGATCGACCAGGAGGAAACGTTCATGGCGCTGGCTTGGCCGCTACGACCGTGACAGTGTCGCCATCCGCCAGAAAGCCGGCGCCGCTGGCAACGACCTGGGCTTGCGGATCAAGGCCAATCACTTCGATGCGCTCGCCATTTCGTCGGCCAGTGCTGATCTTGGTCTGCGTTACTTTGTTTTGCTCAACCCGGAAAACATAGGAAAAACCTTCGCGTAAGAGCAGTGCCGTTTGCGGGATAGTCAGTGCAGGGCTGTGGCCAAGGCGGAATTCACCGCGCGCAAACATGCCGGCGCTGACCGCATTGGTTGCGTTGGCCGGCAGATCGACATAAACCAGCGCGTTGCGCGTTTGTGGGTCGAGGCTGGGTGAAACGGCACGAACGACACCTTCCAGCGTTTCGCCATTCGGGCTGTCCAGTGTCGCGGCCTGACCCGGCTTGAGGCGGGAAATCTCGGCAGCAGTGACTTCAGCACGCCATTCCAGACGGCCGCCGCGAATCAGGCGGAAAAGCTCCTGGCCGGGCTGGGTCAGCGTGCCGACCGTGGCTAGGCGAGCCGAAATGATGCCGTCGTCCGGCGCCAGCACGCTGGCTTTGGAACGCTTCAGCTCGGCGGTTTGCTGGCGCGCCTTGGCGGCATTCAGGCGCGCCAGCGCGGTATCCGCTGCCGTCTGGGTTTGTGTGCCTTGCTGGGCGCTGTAAAAACCCTTTTCGCGTAATTGACGGGAACGTTCGTTATTGGCCCGTGCTTCAATTAGCGTGGCCTGCGCTTCGGCGACCGTGGCGCGGGTTTCGGCTAGTTCGCTTTCGACGGTGTCGCCGGCAATGCGCGCCAGTATCTGCCCTTTTTTCACGCGGTCGCCGACGCTGGCGTTCACCTCGGTGATCCGGTAATTGCTGATTTCAGGCCCGATCACGGCTTCCTGCCAGGCGACAATGTTGCCGCTTGCCTTGAGTACCTGTGGCCAGTCGAGTTGTTGCGGTGTCGTCGTCGTTACCGTGAGGGCAGGTTTGGTGACTGCCGGCACGCTCCCTTTTTCCTTGGGGGCATCACCGCAAGCGCTGAGTAAAGCAGCAATGAGCAATGAGCCAAGCAGGCGGGGTGCGAAATACGCAAACTGTATGGGCTTCATGATTGGACTGGTTTATTCATAGAGGGGTATTTTATTCAGGCGGCGCTCAATTTCATCGAGCATTTGCTGGTAAGCCGGTTTGCCGGGGCCACCAAAGCGCCGTTGGAACTCACGCTCCGACAAGTATTCGGGCAGGTCGTTCAATGCCGGGGCAATATCCTGGTCGCTGAATCCGCTGGTCAGCAGGTGGTCGATACGCTCAGGGTGGCGGGTAAGCTGTTCGCCAAAACGCGTGCCGGATCTGTCGGCAGCGAGGTCGGCAAAGGAAAAGCCGCTGCCGTGTCGGGAATCCAGCATCTCCTTGTAAACACCAATCGCATCGGCTATCGGTTCGCCTGCCCAGGCGGCAAGAGCGGATGAAATGGCAAAGTGCTGGGCGCTGTCGTAGCGACCATGCAGGGTGAGCATGACGGGGCGAATGCGTGGCCAGTTTTGCGCTTCGGGTATGACGTGCGCGAGATTTTTTTCGGAGAGATAAGCTGCCAAGGCAAGCAGGACTGCCCGGCGGTTCTGTGCTTGATCCTCTCCGCCGACGTTAAGCAGTGATTTCAACACTTCCGGCAAAGCCAAACGGCTCCCCGGTGCCTTGTTGTCGAGCAGCGCGGCCAGTGCTTCGTGTGCGCTGCGGATACGGGCAATATCCTGCGGATTGACTGCGAAATTACGGGCGCGATCCAGCAGCGCTGGCTCCCAGACGTAGGCAACTGTCACGCGTTGGTGTTGCGGGTCGAATTCGAGAGAGGTAATTGCCTTGCGCGCCAGTTGCCATTCCTGTTCGTAACCGGCAAGGCGGATGGCGTGGGTAATGGTGAATTCGACCAGCGCCGGCGGCACGGGTAGGGCGCCCAAATGCGCGGCGGCCAGACGGGGTTCGCCCTTGGCCTCACGCAGCGTGCCGCTCAGATTGAGGAAATGATCGCCGGGCAAATAAGGCAGACGCAGGCTGAGGCGGATTTCTGCCGCGTCCTCGGCCAGTGCCAGCGAGCCACGACCGCGCAGGAATCGACTGGCGATGTAATTGATGCCTTCATCGATCAGTGCTGCGGGAATGGCGGTGCTTCTTGCTTCACCTGCTTGCAGACGGCGCGGGTCGTTGCTGGAGAAAAGCCCGCGCGCCTGAGCAACGGCTATCGGAGAGATGGACTCGCTGCGGCTGACAAGGGGTTTGTTGTCGACCACTGCGATCAACAATCCCCCGGCTGCCAGCAGGAGTATCAGCAGCACAGCCAGGAGACGTGTCACGGTCGAGGTGCTTAAACGCCTTGTTTCAGGCTGGCTTCAATGAAGCCGTCGAGGTCGCCATCCAGCACGCCCTGCGTATTGCCGGTTTCGTAGTTGGTGCGCAGATCCTTAATGCGTGACTGGTCGAGCACGTAGGAACGGATCTGGTGGCCCCAGCCGATGTCGGATTTGGCATCTTCCAGTTTCTGCTGTTCGGCCTGCTGCTTGCGCAGTTCGAACTCGTAGATGCGGGCGCGCAGCATTTGCCAGGCTTCGTCACGGTTGCGGTGCTGCGAACGGTCGTTCTGGCACTGGACGACAATGCCGGTCGGCACGTGGGTCAGACGCACGGCGGAGTCGGTCTGTTGATGTGCTGGCCGCCGGCACCGGAGGCGCGGTAGGTGTCGGTGCGCACGTCGGACGGGTTGATGTTGATTTCGATCGAGTCATCAACTTCCGGGAAAACGAACACGCTTGTAAAAGAAGTGTGGCGGCGAGCGGCAGAGTCGAATGGCGATTTGCGCACCAGACGGTGAATGCCGGTTTCGGTACGCAGCGTGCCGTAGGCGTAGTCGCCGGTGAATTTGACGGTTGCCCCCTTGAGGCCGGCAACCTCACCCTCGGATTCTTCCATCACTTCGACAGTGAAGCCTTTTTTCTCGCCGAATTTCAAATACATGCGCAACAACATGGAAGCCCAGTCCTGGGCTTCTGTGCCGCCAGCGCCGGCCTGGATTTCCAGAAAGCACGGGCTCGGGTCCATCGGGTTGTTGAACATGCGGCGAAATTCAAGGGCAGCGATCCGTGCTTCCAGTGCCGCGTTATCGGCTTCGACGGAGAGCAGGGTATCTTCATCGCCGTCTTCTTTGCCCATGTCGAACAATTCGCGGCCATCATTGAGGCCGTCCTGAACTTCTTCGAGCACCAGCACGATGTTTTCCAGCGATTTCTTCTCGCGTCCGAGTTCCTGGGCGCGCTTGGCGTCGTCCCAGATCTTCGGGTCTTCCATCTCCTCGCTGAGGAGGGTCAGGCGTTCGCGTTTGTTATCGTAGTCAAAGATACCTCCGCAGCTCGGCGGCGCGCTGCGCCAGATCGTCGAGCTTGTAGGAGATGCTGTTGATGTGTTCGGCTTCCATGGTCGTGCTTTCGAATTCGGTAAAACCCAGCATTATACCGGCGCATGTCCAATGCGCAGAGTGCAGCATTTTTTGTAACTATTCGTTACGTCAATTTGCATATTACCTTGCCGAATAAGCGTATGATTACATTGTTGCGGTGCAGCAACCGGTGACTGGGCGGGTCTGGTCATCGCTCACTACGTGCCTCCTGGAAGGTGGTACGTGACGGCAGGAATAAAAATGAACAGCATGCTCACCATCGACGGCAATGAAGCCGTCGCCCACGTGGCCTTCCGCGTGTCCGAAGTGATCGCCATCTATCCGATCACCCCCTCGTCCGGTATGGGCGAACTCTCTGATGAATGGGCGGCACAAGGCAAAGCCAATATCTGGGGCAGTGTTCCCCGCGTCGTTGAATTGCAATCCGAGGGCGGGGCAGCGGGTACCGTTCACGGGGCCTTGCAGGCCGGGGCATTGGCGACGACCTTTACTGCGTCGCAGGGCCTGCTGTTGATGATTCCCAATATGTACAAAATTGCCGGCGAACTGACGCCGACGGTTTTCCACGTCGCGGCGCGCGCCATTGCGACGCATGCGCTGTCGATTTTCGGCGATCACTCGGATGTGATGTCGACGCGTGGCACCGGCTTCGCGCTACTTTCGTCGAACTCGGTGCAGGAAGCGCACGACATGGCGGCGATTGCGACGGCGGCAACGCTGGTTGGCCGCATCCCGGTGCTGCATTTCTTTGACGGTTTCCGCACTTCGCACGAAGTCGCCAAGATTGTTACGGTCGACGACAAAACACTGCATAAATTATTGCCGCAGGAAGCGATTGGCGCCTTGCGCGGGCGTGGCCTGTCGCCGGAACACCCGGTGCTGCGCGGTACTTCGCAAAATCCTGATGTCTTCTTCCAGGCGCGTGAAGCCCAGAACCCGTTCTTCGATGCCTTCCCCGGCATTGTTCAGGAAGCGATGGATCAATTCGGCAAGCTGACCGGCCGCCATTACAAGCTGTTCGATTACGTGGGGGCGCCGGATGCCGAGCGCGTCATTATCCTGATGGGTTCAGGTGCAGAAACAGTGCAGGAAACTGTCGAGCACATGAACCGCCACGGCGAAAAGGTCGGCCTGCTCAAGGTGCGACTTTACCGCCCGTGGTCGCCAGCCGCCTTGCTTGCCGCGCTGCCGAAAACGACGCGCAGCATCGCCGTGCTGGATCGCTGCAAGGAGCCGGGTGCCGAAGGCGAACCGCTCTACAAGGATGTGCTGGTTGCGCTGGCAGAGAATATGGCTGACGAAATGCCGCATTTTGCGGAAATGCCGAAAGTGATCGGCGGGCGTTACGGGCTGGGTTCCAAGGAATTCAATCCGGCGATGATTTCTGCCGTGTTTTCGGCGTTGACCGCAACAGGTCAAAAACGCCGCTTTACAGTCGGTATTGCCGACGATGTCACCGGCCTTTCGTTATCTTTCGATCCGGCTTTCCGCACCGATGCCACGCAGGAAACCTTTGCCGCCGTTTTCTACGGCCTCGGCTCGGACGGCACGGTGTCGGCCAACAAGAATTCGATCAAGATCATCGGCGACGAAACCGAGCTCTACGCGCAGGGTTACTTCGTTTACGACTCCAAAAAATCCGGGGCGATGACTGTTTCCCACCTGCGTTTCGGCCCCAAGCCGATCCGTTCGGCCTATCTGACTGGCGATGGCGATGCCAAATTTATCGCCTGTCACCAGCCTTTGTTCCTCGAAACCCACGACCTGCTGGTGCATGCTGCGCCGGGGGCGGTCTTCCTGCTCAATACACATTTGCCGGTCGAAAAAATCTGGGCCACGCTACCCGCTAAAATGCAGCGCCAGATGATCGAAAAAGCGCATCCAGTTCTACACCATCGACGCCTATCAGGTGTCGCTGGAAGCTGACATGGGGCGCCGTATCAATACCGTGATGCAGACCTGCTTCTTTGCCATCTCCGGCATCCTGCCGCAGGAAGACGCGATCACCGCGATCAAGCACGCCGTCGAGAAAACTTACGGGCGCAAAGGTCGGCGTATTGCTGAACTGAATTACCGTGCCATCGACAAGACACTGGCCAGCCTCAACAAGGTGGCGGTGCCGACCGATCTCGCGTCCATCAATGAAGAAGTTCACGCCATTGCTTCGAAGGAAGTGACTGAGTTCGTTCGTCGCCTGACGCTGCCGCTGATCGCCGGCAAAGGCGATTCGCTGCCGGTGTCGCTATTCCCGGTCGATGGCACCTGGCCGACCGGAACCGCCAAATACGAAAAGCGCAACTTGGCCTTGCAGATTCCCGTTGTTGAAACCGATCTTTGCACGCAATGCGGCAAGTGCGTTTTCGTCTGCCCGCATTCAGCGATTCGCGCCAAGGTGTTTCCGGCCGATCTGGTCGACAATGCCCCCGCTACCTTCAAACACATGGCCGCGCGCAACAAGGATTACCCGTCAGGCTCGCGCATGAGTTATCAAGTGGCGCCGGAGGATTGCACCGGCTGTACACTGTGCGTTGAGGTCTGCCCGATCCGCGACAAAACCAATGTTTCGCGCAAGGCGCTCAACATGGCCGAGCAAGCGCCGCTGCGCAAGCCGGAAGCCGAAAACTGGGAGTTTTTCCTCAAGCTGCCCGATTACGACCGCCGCCTCGCCAAGCGCGGTACGCTGCCCGGCTCCATGCTGTTGCAGCCATATTTTGAATTCTCCGGTGCCTGCGTTGGCTGCGGCGAAACGCCCTATATTCGCCTTGCCACTCAGTTGTTCGGCGACCGCATGATGGTCGCCAACGCCACCGGCTGTTCGTCGATCTACGGCGGTAATCTGCCGACCACGCCATACACCACCGACGCCGCCGGGCGCGGGCCGGCCTGGAACAATTCGCTGTTTGAAGACAACGCCGAATTTGGCCTCGGCATGCGCCTCGCCACCAACCAGCTGGCCGATGCCGCACGTACCCAGTTGCGTGGCTTGGCGCTGGAAGTTGGTGACGATACGGTAAGCGCCTTGCTCAATGCCGATCAAACCAGCGAAGCCGGCATCCACGAGCAGCGCGAACGGGTTGCTGCCTTGCTGGCCAAGCTCGGCCATCTCGCAACACCTGAAGCAGCTTCACTGGCGGCAATTGCCGAAACCCTGATCCGCCGCAGCGTGTGGATCATCGGCGGCGATGGCTGGGCTTACGACATCGGTTTCGGCGGTCTCGACCATGTGCTTTCTTCCGGTCAGGACGTCAATATTCTGGTGCTCGATACCGAGGTTTACTCCAACACCGGCGGCCAGAACTCGAAGGCGACACCGCGTGGTGCCGTTGCCAAGTTCGCGGCGGGTGGGCAACAGAACCGCAAGAAGGATCTGGCACGCATCGCCATGGATTATGAAAACGTCTTCGTTGCCAAGGTCGCTTACGGGGCTAAAGATACGCATACCTTGAAGGCCTTCATCGATGCCGAAAGCTATCCCGGCGTCTCGATCATCATCGCTTACAGCCCATGCATTGCGCATGGTGTCGATATGTCGCACAACCACAGTCAGCAGGATCTGGCGGTCAAATCCGGCCACTGGCCACTGCTGCGCTACGACCCGCGTCTGCGCGAGCAGGGCAAACATCCGATGTCGGTCGACAGCGCTGCACCGAGCATTCCCTTCCGCGATTTCGCGCGCAATGAAGCACGTTTCACCGTGCTTGAACGCCAGAACCCGGAAGCCGCCGAACAGTTCATGGTGCAGGCCGAAAAGGATGCCCGTTTGCGCCATCAGGAATATCTTGAACTCGCCGAAATGGCCGTGCCGGAAGTTGTGATTGCCGAAAAGGACAGGGAAGCTGCTGAACAAAAGGAGGCGCCAAATGCTTAATCTATCCACCAACTATCTCGGCCTGAAGCTCAAGAACCCGCTGGTTCCTTCTTCAACGCCGCTCAGTCGCAGCCTTGATCCGGTATTGCACCTCGAAGATGCTGGCGCCGCCGCCATCGTCATGCACTCGCTTTTCGAGGAAGACGTGCGCAACGACGAAAAGATGATCGACCGCTTTTTGGTCAATCCTTCTTCATTTGGTGAATCCGCCGGCCATCTGCCCTTTGCCAACGACTACCTGAGCAAGCTCGACACCTATCTTGAGCAGGATCAGTCTGCTCAAACAGCGCCTGAGCATTCCGATCGTCGCCAGCCTGAATGGCTCATCACTGAACGGCTGGGTCGAACTTGGCAAGGAAATGCAGGAAGCCGGCGCTGATGCACTGGAACTCAACGCCTGGTTCATGCCCGGCGACACCAATGTCACCGGCGAGGCACTGGAAGATCACTACTTGGCACTGCTCCGTGAGCTGAAAACAGTGGTCAGCATCCCGGTCAGCATGAAGCTCTCGCCCTTCTTCTCATCGCTGCCGAATTTCGTACAGCAGGCCGAACAGGCTGGCGCCGCAGGCGTTTCCCTGTTCAACCGCTTCTTCCAGCCGGATATCGATCTCGCTTCGCTAACCGTGGTTGACCGCGTTCAGCTTTCCTCTTCAGCCGATGTGCTGCTCACCATGCGCTGGATTGCCATCCTGCGCGGTCGTACCAGCCTGACCTTGGCCGCCACTGGCGGTGTGCACAAGGCCGAAGATGCACTGAAAATGCTGCTCGCCGGCGCCGATGTAGTGCACATGGCCAGCGCGCTGCTGCTCAACGGGCCACAAGCCCTGAAAGTGGTGCTCTCCGAGATCAATGAATGGATGGAAACGCACGAATACGAGTCCGTGGCGCAACTTAAAGGCTCAATGAGCCAGCAAAACCTGCCCAACCCAAGCGCCTTCGCACGTGCGGCCTACCTCAATGCGCTGGATTCATTTACGCCACCCGTTGGCGTGCGTTACTAAGTAAGCAATTTTTCTCGGCTTTTAGGGCGTTGACCGTAACAGGTAGCTGAGATCAGCGGCAGAGCGGGGTGCTTTGCCGCTGTAGCTTGCTCGATAGGATGAACTATCAACGGCGCGTCAGATTTTGTGATCGTCGGCTCATTATCCATGTCGGTTTTACTACAAATTAGTGAATATTCCGCACCATCGTGGTGCTGTAAAAAATAATTCTAACTACATGATAAAAAAAGAAAATTTGCTCCTATAATCCGCGCGATTTTACAACTCGTACAGGCTAAAAAATGACAAGTATTTCCCCCGAAAATAGCGCAACCCGTCTTGGCGAAAACCATGGTTATCGTTTCGATGGCGATTTTGTTTATCTCAATGCAGATGTGAATTTTTCCGATGCCGATCTAGATGCAGATCAGGCGTGGTCACTGCAATTGTGGGCCTGCGAAACCGGTTTTGCTGGTGCAGAACTGGCAGGGGTAAAAGTAGCTGAAATGGCGATCCTGCCAATGGCCGGCGGGTTGTTTGCTGAGGCTTGCTGTAACGCGCTGCCACCAGCAGGTTCTGCTGATCAAGTGTTGGCGCTGGCGTTGGTTACTTATACGGCCGACGGCTTGCCGGAGGTGCGTGATCTGGCGGTTTATGCTGATCCGCAAAGTTTCTTCCAGCCGCGTTTCGGTGGCAATGTCAGTTGCACCCTGGTGGATGGTGTTGCCGAGCTGAAGATTGACTCGATCTGCAATCCGCGTGCCGAAGACAATTTGAGCGGTACCTTGTCGCTCGAAGTCTGGGCGCTGGATGCACCCTATGCTGGCGGTGGTTGGACGGGTAGCCCAGTGGCGACGGCGATTATTGGCGTGCTGGGTGGTGGAAATGAATGGTCCGATTGCCAGTTCAATGTGCACGCCGCATTGCCGGTTGAAGGGGCTGCACTGACTGTGATGTTGCGTGAATGGACACCGGCTGGTTACGTGACCCGTGATTATCGCAATTTCGCCGCAACGCCGGCCAAGTCCGAAGTCAAAGCAAAGCCGGCGGCCAAGGCCAAACCGGCTGCCAAGCCGAAAGCTGCCGTTGCTGCGAAGCCAGCCGAAGCTGTCAAGGCACCGGTTGCAGCAGTTAAAAAGCCCGAGGCAAAGGCTGCTGAGGTGCCAGCTAAAAAGGCAGTCGCCACCAAGGAAGCGGCCAAGGCAGTTTCGATCAACAAGGCGAGCGAAGATGAATTGGCGGCCCTCAAAGGTTTGCCGCGTGAAGTGGCGCGTGCCATCATCGCCGGTCGTCCATATGCCGCCGTTGAGGATGTCTGCAAGGCCAAAGGCATGGGCCTCAAGAAGCTGGCCAAGCTGCGCGACCTGCTCGCCCTGTAAAACAGCTTTGTCGTCAGGGCAGGGGGTTGTTCGGTAGCCGACAATCCCCGCTCTTTTGCAGTAGAGGCTCCACCTTCCAGTAAAATCGGGATCATGAGCCAGTCTTCCGATCCCAGCATCCTCTCCCCGCTCGGCAAACCAACCGAGTATCGTGCCGATTACGCCCCCGAGCTGCTTTACCCCATCTCTCGCCAGCTGAAGCGCGATGAGCTGGGGATTACGGCCACTTCGCTCCCCTTTGTCGGCGAGGATATCTGGAACGCTTATGAGCTGTCCTGGCTTAACCCCAAGGGCAAGCCAGTTGTGGCACTGGCCAGCTTTCGTGTGCCGGCGACCAGCCCGAATCTGATTGAGTCAAAATCCTTCAAGCTTTACCTGAACTCATTCAACCAGACTTCCTTTGCCGATACAGAAACCATTCAGGAAACGCTGGTCCGCGATCTGTCGGCTGCCGCAGGCGCGACGGTCTGCGCAAAAGTTGAGGTTTTAAGCAGTCGCCCGCAAGCGAAGATCGCTTACCCCTCTGGCATCCTGCTCGATGAACTGGATATCGACTGCGATACCTACCAGCCGGCTCCAAAGCAACTTGTTACGGTCGACGCTGAAAAGGTCGAAGAAATTCTTTACTCGCACTTGCTCAAATCAAATTGTCTGGTCACCGGCCAGCCAGACTGGGCCATGGTCGTTATTCGTTATCGTGGTCGGCCAATTGATCACGCCGGCCTCTTGCGCTACATCGTTTCCTTCCGTGAGCACAACGAATTCCACGAGCAATGCGTCGAGCGCATCTATTGCGATATCACCCGCCAGTGCGCACCCGATGCGCTGTCCGTCTATGCCCGCTATACACGGCGCGGCGGGCTGGATATCAATCCATTCCGCAGCAGCGGTGAATTTGTGTTGCCCGAAAACGTGCGGGAAGTCAGGCAGTAAATGTCATGACCGTGCCGCAAAATGCCGCTGCAAAGCCGGTGTTCATCATCGTTCTCGCGCAGTTGTTTGGTACCTCGTTATGGTTTTCCGCCAACAGTGCCGCAGATGACCTGACACGCAGCTGGGGCATACAGGCGGCTGATCTCGGTACGCTGACCAATGCTGTCCAACTCGGTTTTATCCTGGGTACGCTGGGCTTTGCCATCACTGGTCTGGCTGATCGCTTTGCCGCCAGCCGCATTTTTGCCGTCTGTGCCATATTGGGGGCGCTGGCCAATGCCGCCTTTGCCGGTTTTGCCAGCGATATGAATAGTGGTATCCCCTTGCGTTTTGCCGTCGGCCTCTGTCTGGCCGGCGTTTACCCGCTGGGCATGAAACTGGTGGTGAGCTGGGTGCCGGAAAGAGCCGGGGCGGCGTTGGCCTGGCTGGTTGGCATGCTGACGCTGGGTACCGCCTTGCCGCATGGTGTGCGCTGGGTGGGAGCCGGTTTGCCGTGGCAATTGGCAATTGGTGTTTCATCCTTGTTGGCTATGCTGGCTGCCGCACTGATTTTTCGCCTGGGCGACGGTCCACATCTCAAGCGTCGACATGATGCACCACCGTTACGCCTTGGGCGCGTTATTCACACCTTTTCAATTCCCGCATTTCGAGCATCGGCGCTCGGCTATTTTGGCCATCAATGGGAGCTATATGCCTTCTGGACGTTGGTGCCATCGCTGGTCATCCTGGCCGGTTTGGCTGAGCCGGGTAGTGCCAGTTTGTCTGGCCTGTCATTTGCGATAGTTGGCATTGGTGCCCTCGGCTGCATTGCCGGTGGGCGCTGGAGCCGGCACATTGGCAGTGCGCGCGTGGCTGCGACAGCCTTGGCGCTTTCTGCCACTTGCTGTGCGATTTATCCCTTGATTGTCAGCTTTCCAACATGGCTGCGCTTGCTATTGCTTTGCCTTTGGGGATTCTCTGTGGTGGCTGATTCGCCGCATTTTTCGGCACTTTCAGCGCGCGCTTGCCCACCGGAAATCGTCGGCAGTGCGCTAGCATTCCAAAATGCACTCGGCTTTGCCATCACCATGTTCTCAATCCAGTTGAGCACACGCTGGGTCGGCAGTTGGGGCAACGAAATTGCCTGGTTACTGCTTCCTGGCCCGCTGCTTGGTCTGCTGGGCTTGTTGCCGCTTTGGCGTCGCCCGGCAGGAAATCAGCTTTAGCGTTTAGCGTGCCCAGAGTTCAAGCGGGGCGGCGCTAAACGTGCGACGTATTTCTTCACGAACCTGATTTGCAGTCAGTGGGATCTTGAATGAAATGGCGTGGGCGAACTTCTGGCCGGCCAAGCGATAAAACCACGTGCGGCGATGTACGATCATGATGAACTCCTTCGTGAGAGCGACTACTTGTTGATTTGTTGCTACACACGAAGTTATGAGCAAGAGTCAAGCCAGATAGTTCCATCAGACCGGTATCCCGGCTGCAAACAGTTACTGCGGTGGGTGATGAATTGCCACTTCTTCACGTTCCCACTGCGACACGGTATCGGAAACCAGTCTGGCTTTTTCGTGGGTGTCGGGTGCGTGATGGTGAGTTTCCTGATACTCGTCCAGTGCTTCGTGGATTGCTTCAGCTTTGGATTGGGCGTGAGTATGGGGCATGGTGTTGGCCTTTCTTGTTGCTTGGCCGGATGGCCTAAGAAAAATGGTTGTTGTTGAAAATTGCTGCTATGCAACAACCAAAGTCTAGGCTTGTGTTATAGGATTTTCAATATATGAACTAAAAAATTAATGCATTGCACCATTTTTAAAAACGATGAATGTAAGCAGTGATTTGAGCGCAGGCAGGAGTGCTTCTATTCGTCATCACTGGTGTCGCCGAGCGCCTGCTCCAGCCGCTGATCCGGATTGGCGAAGAAGCAATCAGGTGCATCCTTCAGATTCTCAATTGCTTCGTCTTTAGTGAGTCCATCAGTTGCAATGTCGAGTTCAATGTAGCGTGCGATGAACAGGTCATCTTCTTCATCGACGGTGTAGGTGAGTTGTTTGGGCATAAATTGAGGGATCTGGGTTAATGGCAGGCTAAATGGAAAAAAGCCCCTGTATTCAGGGGCTTTTTTCAGTATCTTGGCGGAGCAGGCGACCGCCAAGTAATAGTCCAAATAAATCCTCTGTTAGCTGATTTTATACTATTAAACAGTTACATACAAAGTATGGTGGTCCAATACGGTTCTGTAAAATCCAACAGAATCCGACTATAATTTGATAGTCAATTTGATAGTTGATCGGTCCTAATGGCACGCCAACAACAACGTCTTTCAGCACTACAAGTTACTAAACTCACCAAGCCTGGATTATATGGCGATGGTGGTGGCTTGACGCTTCAAATAACCCCTTCAGGCGCAAAATCTTGGTTGTTCCGTTACATGGTATCCGGCAAGTCTTTCGGGATGGGCTTGGGGCCAACGCATACTGTCAGTTTGGCTGAGGCGCGACAGAAAGCATTGGATGCACGGAAGTTGCTGATCGAGGGTATCAATCCTTTGTCCGCCAAGAAGAAAAACCAGATTGCCGCCGCCTTAGCCAATGCCAAGATGATGACCTTCGACCAGTGTGCCGAATCGTACATTTTGGCGCACAAGGCTAGCTGGAAAAATGCCAAGCACGTCGACCAATGGACCAACACGCTCAACACCTACGCTAGTCCTGTATTTGGCCATTTGCCAGTGGCCGAGATCGACACTGGCCTGGTTGTGAAATGTCTATCGCCAATATGGGAGAGCAAGACTGAAACGGCAAGCCGCGTGAGAGGTCGTATTGAGTCGGTATTGGGCTGGGCCACTACTAGCGGGTATCGAACTGGCGAGAATCCAGCCCGCTGGAAAGGTCACCTTGAGAACTTACTTGCAACCACCAGCAAGACCAGTAGAACGAAGAATCATCCGTCGCTACCGTGGCATAGCATCGCTGCGTTCGTGTTGGCTTTTGCGGGCGCGTGAAGGTGTATCCGCCAGAGCAGTCGAGTTCGCCATCCTGACAGCTTGTCGTTCGGGTGAGGTGCGTGGTGCTCGTTGGTCCGAGTTCGATATGGCTGGCAAACTCTGGACGATACCGGCCGAGCGCATGAAGGCCAAACGCGAACATCAGGTGCCGTTGAGTGATGCCGCCTTGGTCTTATTGGAGTCGATGACCAAAGACGACGATACTGATGTTGTATTCGCCGGCACGAAAGGCCAGCCCTTGTCGGATATGTCCTTGACCGCCGTGATCCGTCGCATGAACGGCGACGAGAAACCAGTTTGGATGGATGCCAATGGTGACACCATCACCGTTCATGGTTTCCGCAGCAGCTTCCGCATGTGGGCGGCTGAGACTACCAATTATCCGGTGGAGGTTGCCGAACACGCGCTGGCGCACCAGTTACCGGATGCCGTCGAGCGTGCTTATCAGCGTGGTTCGCAGTTTGCCAAGCGTGCTGCATTGATGGCTGAGTGGTCCACATATTGCGCCACGGTACCAACCGACGCAGTGATCAAGCCAATTCGTGGAGCGGCGTGATCGACCAGTGAATCGAGTGTAATTGGCCGGCGGCAACGTGCCGATGCTGTTGAAAAACTCGGTTTTTTTGGTGGATTGTTGGTCACTCAGAAAATCGACATACACAATCGCTCTGTATTGAATGTTTCCATTTTCGGGAATATCAAACCGACCCCGAAAATTGGCCCAAAAAATCAGTTTTCGAGTTTTTCAACACAATCAACTAAGATGAGACATTAGCTTTCAAGGCTAGTTGGCTCTACCGTGCCCGAAGGAGTCACTGGCAAGAAATAGAAGCCGCTAGTCGCCAGCAGATCACAAAAAATAAAGACTGGCTTTGGTGATCCGGAGCCAACTTTTACGCCTTAACTGCAAGCTTTACTAGACTTCCTGCGTTTCAGGCAAATTGAATACTGCTACTGTTCCTTTCGATTAGAATCCGATCCGAGCCCGGCCAATAGTCGATTTCAGTGTTGAGCTTTCATAGTGGAGAGTAACGGAGGTGCAATGAACCGGCACAAAAAACCAATAAGAGTTGCTATTGATGCTTTGGCAATGCTGCTCACTTTCATTGGACTCTGTTTATCGCCTGCGCAGGCTCTGGCCGAGCCGGGACAAAAATTGCGCATCGTTGGTGGTTTGGCCGCTGCCAGGCAATACATTCGCCTTGAAGAGCCTTTCTGGAGCAAGGAACTGCTGCGTTTGAGCCACGGCAAATTCAGTGCTGAAATTGTCCCTTTCGATCGCGCCGGCGTTCCCGGGCAAGACATGCTGCGTCTGATGCAACTCGGCGTCGTGCCCTTTGGGAACCTTACAGTTGAACCGGATTGCCTCGCAGGAACCCGAATTCAACGCGCCGGATCTGGCAGGTCTTAATCCCGATATGGCGACGCTAAAGAAAAATGTCGGCGCCTTTCGGCCTTATTTGGAAAAAACACTTCGCGAACGCTATGGCATCGAGTTGTTAACTTATCCACGTCTATCCGGCTCAGGTTGTGTTCTGCAAGAATCCGCTGGCGACCATGGCAGACCTTGCCGGTCGGCGTACACGAGTATCCAGTGCAACGGGTGCAGATTTCGTCGAGGCTTTTGGTGGCGTTCCCGTGCTGACCGGTTTTTCCGAAATCATGCCGAACATGGCGACTGGGAACATCGAATGCGCCATTACCGGAACCATGTCCGGAAACACGATTGGTCTGGTATGAAGTCACGACCCACCTGCATACGATGACCGTGACTTGGGGTTGTCGATCTTCGCCGCCAATTCCGCCGCCTGGAAAGGGATGCCACCTGAGCTCAAAGCGCTGTTACAGACCGAATTACCCAAGCTTGAGGCAGCGATCTGGAGCGAATCCGACCGTGAAACTGCCGAAGGCATCGCCTGCAACACGGGATCTGCCACCTGCACCGACGGGCGTCAGGGGAAAATGCAGTTGGTCCGCTCATCGCCTGCTGACGAACGCCAGCGCAAGGAAATATTTCTCTCCCGGGTGCTGACCCGCTGGGTGCAGCGGTGTGGCCCCTTCATGTGCCCAGATATGGACACAGACGATTGGTCCGGTGGTCGGTATCAAGGCACCGGCGCGCTAAATGTTCATGCTGCTTCGCCAACGGGTTACTTGCCGGTTTTTGCGACTGTTTCACCTCTTCCTGTTTGCATTGATTGCTGCCGCTAGTGGGCTAATCCAGAGCGGCAAGAAAACGGCTCTGGTTGATAGTGAGCGGCAGGCGTATCGTTTTGTAAGCGGCGCCGAAGTTGCACTGAATCGCAGCTTGCTGGGTGTCGATGTCATGTTGGCCGGCATGACTGACCTTCTCCATTTGCTAGCGCTGACGCCGCCATCGACGAAGAGCGGATCAGCCGTTTGCTGCGCGGCGCGGTCAACCAGAACCAATTGGTGCGGCAGGTTTCTCTGCTCAATGAGCAAGAGCAGGTTCTGGCCAGCTCCGGGCGCAGCGGCAGGCATCAGGAGATCAGGCTCCCTGATGGTTTTTTTGCCGAAGTGTTGGCGCAAACCATGCCAGCCTTGCTGATCAGCTCACCGATGGTGAATTTTGCCAATGCGGAAAAGGTGCTCTTTTTTGCGCGCCAGATGAACCTCGGCCCGGGACGTCCGGTACTTGCTGTGGCCGAAGTGCAGATTCCGCTGCTATCCACGATCATGGCGCAGGGGGTGGATATTGAGGGGCTGGCGGTGACGCTCGAACGGGCTGACGGTGAATTGCTGGTCAGCGTTCCGGCAAGCGACGTGCTTTCTGGTACGCGCATCACACCGCCGCTCAGTGTTGAAATGGCCAACGGTGTCGTCAACATTGCCCCCAGTCGTTTGGGCGGCGCCCCGGCCATCGTTGTCGCCCGGCCGGCCTTGTATCGCGGGCTGCTAATCGCCGCCAGCATTCCGCTCGATTCAGCCTTGGCCGACTGGCGGGTCGAGCGAATCGCATTGTCGCGGTCTCCTGCTGTTTGCCCTGATGATTCTGCTCGCCGGAGGCGGCACGATCTGGTATCTGGCGCGGCTGAGTCAGGCCCGTTCCCGAGCTGACCATGCCAAGACCACCCTCGACCAGGCACTCGACTCGATGGTCAGCGGTTTCGTTCTGCTTGACGCCCAGGATGGCCCAGTGGGAGCGAAGCTGAGATTTCGCGACATATAAGATACTACTAATAGACTCTGTCAATTATCTCCCCGGCGGGCTCCTGCATTTCTATAATTCGGCTTCCTTGATCCTTGCTAGGCCTTGCCGTGCCCCATTCATGGAACGATCCAGAAACTCAGGACTTGTGGAGCTTGTCCACCGACGAGTCCGCCTTGTTGCCAGGCATGACTGACAAAGGTCGGCTCGGTTTCGCAATCCAGCTCAAGTTCATGCAGTTGCACGGGCGGTTTCCCGAGCGACATGACGAAATCGATCCTAACGCAACGCAATGGCTGGCTGCGCAACTCGGCACAACGACAGAAGCGCTGTCTTCGTATGCGCTAAATGGCCGTCAAGGACAGCGGCACCAGCGGACTATTCGAGTATTTCTTGGCTACCGTCCGGCTACTGGGGATGACTTGAAACAGCTCAATCATTGGCTATGCAGCGAGGCACTCCCGTTCGATCCGCAAGCCCGCCACGGCCGAGACCTTGCGCTGGACTGGTGTCGTATTCATCACTTGGAGCCGCCCGCGAGCGATGAACTCAACCGCACCATCCGTTCGGCAGTACGTAGTTATGAGGCTCAGCAACAAGCGGTCATTGACTCGCGCTTGAGCACAAGCAGCAAAGCCGCGATCAACCGATTACTGGGCGAAGACGATACCGATCCCGACGAAGCTGACAACGAAAACGCCAAGAGCATCTCCTTCAGCAGCCTCAAGACCGATCCAGGCAAAGCCAGTCTGGACAGCCTGCTGGTCGCCATTGCCAAACTCAAATGTATCGACGAGATTGGTTTGGCGCCGGAGGTTTTTACTGATGTTCCCGCCAAATTCATAGACCAGTTCCGGCAACGCTGCTCGACTGAATCCATCCGAGAACTACGGCGTCACCCCGTTGCAATCCGCTACAGCATGGTGGCCATGTTTTGCTGGCGGCGCCAGCAACAGCTCACCGATTCGCTGATCGACTTGCTCTTGCAAGTGATTCACAACCTGGGCACCCGTGCAGAGAAGAAGATCGACAAGAAACAGTTCGTCGCCTTCAAGAAAATTCGCGGCAAGGCCCGTCTCCTGTTCAAGCTGGCCGAGGCCACCGTCGATCAGCCGGAGGGAATCATCAAAGAGGTCGTCTATCCGGTGGTGTCCAAGAAAACCTTGGAAGAACTGGTCGCCGAATTCAAGACTATGGGCTTTGACTTCGAACGGGAAGTACAGGAGTCCATGCGGTCCTCTTATGGCCATCACTACCGGAGCATGCTGATGCCGGTGCTGGATGCGCTGATCTTTCAGTCCAACAACACCGTCCATCGCCCGGTCATTGAAGCCCTGGCTGTCCTCAAGGCCAACCGGGATAGCCGACAGCAGTATTACAACGCCGCCGACGTGCCGCTCGAAGGCATTGTGTCGACGAAATTGCGCGATGTCGTGGTGGAACAGGACAAAAACGGCAAAGACCGGGTCAATCGCATCAACTATGAAATCTGTGTCCTGCGTGCCTTGCGGAAACGCCTGGGCACCAAGGAAATCTGGGTCGATGGTGCGGATCGCTATCGCAATCCAGAACAGGATCTGCCGGCCGATTTTGCCGATATGCGCGACAGCTATTATGCGATGCTGGACGTGCCCAAGGACGTAGCGGTCTTCATTGAGCAGATCCAGTCCACCCTGCGGCAAGGCCTGAAAACACTGAACGACGGCCTTCCGGACAACCCGAAGGTGCGCCTGCGGCAACAAGGCAAGAACTTGATCCACCTCTCGCCGCTGGAGGCGCAGACGGAGCCTCCCAATACCGCCGCGCTCAAGCGCGAGATCGGCCAACGCTGGTCAGACGTCGAGCTGATCGACATCGTCAAGGAAGTCGACTTGCGGGTCAACTTCACCGCCGCGTTCCGTACCACCGCCAGCCGCGAAGCGCTCGACCCAGCCCTATTGCAGCGCCGCCTGCTGCTCTGCCTGTTTGGCATCGGCACCAATGTGGGCTTAAAACGGGTGGCCAGCCAACAACCGAGCGTCAACTTCGAGGAATTACGCTACGTCAAACGCCGCTTCGTGCAGAAAGAGGCGTTACGTGCCGCAATCGGCGAAGTCGTCAATGGGATCTTCCAGATCCGTAACCCGGCAATCTGGGGCAGCGCAACCACCGCCTGCGCGGCTGATTCCAAAAAGTTCGGCGCTTACGATCAGAATCTGATGACCGAATGGCACGCGCGCTATGGTGGGCGCGGTGTCATGATCTACTGGCACGTCGACACCAATTCGACCTGCATTTACTCACAATTGCGCCGTTGCTCGTCGTCGGAAGTAGCCGCCATGATGGAAGGCGTGCTGCGCCATTGCACGGACATGGAGATTGAGCGCCAGTACGTCGATAGCCACGGGCAAAGCGAAGTCGCCTTTGCCTTCAGCTACATCCTGGGCTTCGACCTGCTGCCTCGACTCAAAGCGATCGCCCGACAAAAGCTCAGTCTGGCGGCAAGTACGGATGCCGCACAATACCCCAACCTTGAACCGATCCTGACGCGGTCCATCAATTGGGAGCTGATTCGGCAGCAGTACGACGAAATCATCAAGTACACCACCGCGCTGAAGCTGGGTACGGCCGAACCGGAAGCCATCCTGCGGCGCTTTACCCGTGCGGGTGCGGCGCATCCGACCTATAAGGCACTGACGGAATTGGGCAAGGCGATCAAGACCATTTTCTTGTGCCGTTACTTGCACGAAGAGTCGCTGCGGCGCGAAATCCACGAGGGGCTCAATGTGGTCGAAAACTGGAACAGCGCCAACAACTTTATCTTCTACGGCGAGCGCGGCGAGTTCGCCACCAATCGTGTGGCCGATCAGGAGCTGGCGGTTTTGTCGCTCCATTTGCTGCAAGTCTGTCTGGTGTACGTCAATACGCTGTTCATTCAGGAAGTGCTGACGGAACCGGCGTGGCGTGATCGCATGACGGTTGATGATTGGCGCGGACTCACGCCGCTGATCTATCACCACGTGAATCCGTACGGCCGCATTGAGCTGGACATGGGGCGACGCCTTTTGCTTGCCGCCTGATGGCGCCTCAGTTTTGCTTGGCAATGACCCGGCGATGAAGGTGATCAATGCGCTGAGCCATGGGCTCAAAAATGCGATTCAGTATCCCGCAGGCTTCCTCGGGCATATTGGCCGCCAGAAAATCACCAGACAAGCCGGCCAGTTGCACCGTCCATTCCTGATGCTGACCTTCCAGTATTTCCATTTCCACCCACATGTCTTGCGGCCCGCGCGCATCGAGAACCGTTTGAAGCCCGCGCTCAAGCGCTGCACCCTTCGTGAGCAGTTGGGCGACCGGTGCTTTGAGCGACACGGGCAGCTCTGGCAAGTGACCGTAGGCGGTTGTTGCCTTCTTGCTTTCGGCTTCTGCCGCTTCCTCCATCAGCATGCCGTAGCGGTACAGGCCAGGGTACTCGCGGCAGAGAAACGCGAGCGTTTCATCGGAGGTTGTGCTCCATAGCCGTTGCAGGTCCAGGACATGCCCGACCATGTGTTCCAGCAAGGCCGCGCCACCCATGCCCTGCGCTTCCAGCTGACGCACCCGCAGATCGATCGCGGCAGCGAGGCGGTGTTCGTCGTTGATCGTCCGTCCGCCGGGAACCTTGACTTTACCGGCGGCAATACCCGACGCGAGCGTCTCCAGGATTTTGGCGAAGCGGTAGAAACCCGTAAATTCAGCACACAAAGTGTCCATCTCCGGACCCGGCGCCGTCACCATCAGATGGTGGAAATCTGGCATGTGCTCGGCCATGGCGCGGAGAATCTCGACTTCGAGCAGCCCCCGTGCTTCAAGCTGTTTGATCTTGGCGTCGATGCGGCTGGCTACGCGCCGATGTGCTTCTGTTTCGGGCATAGAGAGACGCGCTCTGCGTCTTGCTTCTCCCATGTCACTCGCCTGCAATAGCCTCGGCCAGGGCTTTGCCTGGCTTGAATTTAACGACCTTCTTGGCGGCGATTTTCAGGGGCAGCGCCCGTGGCTGGGTTTCGACCTTCACGGGCCGCGCGTTCGATGACCTCGAACGCACCGAAACCAATCAGTTGCACGGACTCGTTTTTGACCAGAGTTTCCTTGACGGTTTCAATGAAACCATCGAGCAGCGCAGCGGTGGCCGCTTTGGTTTGGCCTGTCTTGGCGGCCACGGCATCAATCAATTCGGTTTTGTTCATGTCAATTCCTCTGGGTCTGGGTTGTTTCAACGCCGGCGTCGAAAGTGAATCGACTATTGTGCATCAAGGGATCGCCCACAGCCAGCTTGGACTAGCGGGCTAGCTTTTCTTCATTCTGGCGCTCGCTCGCGGCCAAATCGCACTGAGTTGGCCGGAATCGCCCCTGAGCCGTTGACGAAATATGAAAACTGCCATTCACCGCAAGGGCGAAAGAACGGAAGCTGCTGTTCGTGATGCAAAGTAAATATTCCAACATGAACGGCTGCTGTGCATTCTTCAACGGCCGTTCGGGCTTAGAATGCCAATGGGAACTGCCGGCCAAGAAGAGTCAGTCGCGGTTTTTCTCCATTGCGGTCATTCATTTTCATTCTCGCTCTGAAGCGGTCATTGACCCGAGGGGACTCCGATTTAATAACTGGCCGACAGCTACGCAGCGATAAGAGACATCCTGTTCCGAACACAGACTGATTTTTTCGGGCCACAACCCACAACTCGGCATTTTCCTCCAATACGGCCATTCATTATTAGACTTCGCTCGGAAGCTGTCATTGGCCGAGGGTACTCAGATTCTCAGCTTGTCAGGCCGGTTTGCAACAAAAGCATCTTGCCAGTTCAGCCGAACTTCAAGGAAGCGTAGAAAATATCAGTCACACTGTTTCGAGAAATGTGTCATTGTTGAACTATAAGAGTTATTCTTTACGCTGACTGACATCTCCAAGGTTGTTTCCATCAAATGCCCACATCTTGGAAATCAAATCCGAGCCAAAAGCCAAATCCTGACTCTCTGGATGACGCATCATGGACAGATTCAGCCATTTTCGGGATAGGAAGTTTGGTTGGCGCAAGCTTTCTTGATCCCCCTTCAATTGATGTTAACGCATCAAGTATGGATGAAAGTCGTTTGCGTCTTGCCGCAAGCGTCTTTGCTAATACTCACGACGGGATCGTGATTACGGATGCAACGGGCTGCATTCTTGATATCAATCGTGCATATGCAAAAATTTCTGGCTATTCATCCGAGGAAGTCATCGGAAAAATGCCCGACTTTCTTAAATCCAATGTCCACCCAATTGAGTTTTACGAAGAAATCTGGCGAAGCCTGAAAAAGAGCGGCGTATGGCGTGGTGAAATCAGCAATCGCCGCAAGAACGGCAAACTTTGTCCAGAGTTATTATCAATTAGTGCAGTGCTTGATGCCTTTGGTGAAGTGACTCATTACGTAGCCATCTATACCGACATAACTGACCTGAAGGAAAGTCAGCAAAAGCTCGAACATCTGGCTTATCACGATGCGCTGACCGGTTTGCCCAATCAGGGTACTTCTCGGGGACCGTATTCTCCAAGCGCTGGCTTCAGTTAGGCGGCGTAACGGATTGCTGGCCATCTGCTTTCTCGATCTTGATGATTTCAAGCCAATCAACGATACCTACGGCCATCAAAGCGGGGACCGGCTTCTCATTGAGGTTACTAAACGCTTAAAGGAATCTGTTCGTGAGACAGATACTATTGCACGAATCGGTGGTGATGAATTTGCCCTTCTGCTAAGTGAACTCGAAAGCGCGCAGGAGGCGAGCGAAGTTCTGACTCGCCTGCTCACCCGTGTAGCCATGCCTTATCAATTTGACCATGTCACTGCTGTCATCTCTGCCAGCATCGGCTATACCCTAGTACCGGGTGATAGTGGTGATCCGGACAGCTTGTTACGCCATGCAGATCAGGCAATGTATGTTGCCAAACAAGAGGGGCGCAATCGATTTCACTTGTTTGATGTCGAGCAGGATCTACGGATTCGCCACAAGCGTGAAAACCTTTCGCGGGTTAAAAAAGCATTGGCATTTTTTGAGTTTCGACTCTTTTATCAGCCAAAGGTCGACTTGCGGCGCGGCAAGGTGGTTGGTATGGAAGCGCTGATTCGCTGGCAGCACCCGGATTTAGGAATGTTAGTGCCATCAGATTTTCTGCTGGTTCTAGGTGATCATCCTCTGCTTATTGAAATTGGTGACTGGGCGATACGTGAGGCACTAACGCAGATTGCCGAATGGCAAACACTTGGTCTGAAGCTTCCCGTCAGTGTCAATATTTCCGGCAATCATCTACTGCACCCAGAGTTCGTCAGCCGTCTAGCGGATCACCTTGCTGCATTTCCGAAGTTGAATCCACGTTATCTGGAATTGGAAATTCTTGAGACCGCTGCACTGGAAGATGTTACCCATGTCTCACGTGTGATCGGAAAATGTCGTGAGTTAGGTGTGGAATTTTCGCTAGATGATTTCGGCACAGGCTATTCATCCCTGCTATATCTCAAGCGCTTACCCGCAAAGACGTTAAAAATCGACCAGTCGTTCGTGCGTGACATGCTTGATACCCCAGAAGGGGCTGATGCCATCGCAGGTATTATTAGCCTCGCTACTGCATTTAAGAGAAAAGTCGTTGCAGAGGGCGTTGAGTTTATCGAGCAGGGCATTGTTCTGCTACGTCTAAACTGCGACGTGGTTCAAGGCTACGCTATAGCTCGGCCAATGCCCGCCAATGAGGTACCGACTTGGGTTGCCAAATTTTGTCCTGATCAAGCTTGGCAGGCTAGCTTGAATCTGCCATGGCGGCGCAGTGACTTTCCACTACTGGCGGCAGAGGTCGAACAGCGTCGTTGGTTAAAAATAGTAAGTATCGCGGTTGAACGGGGTGATAGCTCAGCCCTAGTTAATCGCATTAGTAACTTACGCGAAAGCTCATTTGGACACTGGTTGTATGGGGTAGGCAAAGAGCGATACGGCAGTTTGCCAGAATTGCACAAGATTCCAGACCTGCATCGCGACTCACACCGTGTTAGCGCAGAAATTGCTGTTCTTCTTTCGCGGGGGAATGCTACGCAAGCAGTTGAACTACTCGCAGAACAACGTAACCGTGGTCGGGAATTGTTGGAGGGACTGCTTGCTTTACGACGAGCTATCGTTGAATTGTCTAAAAAACCTCCGCCAGCTCCTGACTCTTCGTTTCAGAGTACCTTTGGTTAGGTTTGCTAAAAAGTGGGAGGTAACCAAGTGAGCTAAAAACCAGCTTGTAATTGATGTAGTTACTTCGATTTATGAACTCTCAATCAAAACAATTACTAGCAGGCATACAATTACCCTAGTTTTAATAGTGGTCAATCCTTGATTGCTTAATACGCAATCAGTCACAGAGATAAGTCACCTTCTGCGACGTATTTACTGGAGCAAATTATGCCCATTGTATGGGACAGCAAATTAGATACCGGAATCGAAGTTATTGATTCTCAGCATCGACGTATCGTTGGCTATATCAATGACCTTGAAGTCGCAAAGACAAAAGGAGACAAGGCGTTAGTAACTGACGTTATAGAGCAGTTGATCGACTACACCCAGTCTCATTTCGGTTTTGAAGAAGCAATGTTGGAAGATGCCGGCTACAAGTTTTTGAAACCCCACCAGAAAGTTCATGAGCTTTTTATCAAGCGGGTTACAAGTTTTACCATGCGAGCTGCAAAAGGTGAGGATATCGCTGAAGAGTTGCACTCCATGCTTGCTAAGTGGCTACTGAACCATATTGCAAATGAAGACCGGGACTATGCCAAGCTCATCCTTGAGGAGGGCGGCAATGAACCTCAAACTAACCAACTTGCGCCGCTTGGGCAAACTCGACCTAGCGGCATTGCTGGCTTGCTTAAACGCTTTTTCCGCTAAGAGCCACAAATAAATAGTCGGTTTTTAGCCATCATCATTTTGTTTTTACGGATTGGATTTGGCTTGCGGTAATGCGGCAAAAATGTTTTGTCACTTGAATATTTTTAGTATTGTTGGTGAGTTTTCAGGCTGCGGGTATGCCAATTTCAGCAGGCAGCAATCATTCGATTTTGTTGAAAAATTCAAAACCGTGCTTTTCCAACGTATGTCGAAACCTTCCCGGAGGCGAGATCGTCGAATACAGAGCGATTGTGAACGTCGTTCCTATTGGCCCAACCTCCCTTTTTGCCAGAAAGCGAGTTTTTCAACAGCATCAGCCTGTAGCACGAGCCTGTCAGAAATTTTGTGTGTGAGGCATAACATGTCAGTAATAAGGAGCATGTATGCCAAGCAAGACGAGCAAGACGAAACCGGCAGCGGCGCTGCCCAGCATTCCCAAAGAACTCATTGACCAGATGGTCAGCGGCCCGATGGATGCCGAGGCGGTCAATGCGGCCTCGATGGCATTCAAGAAGGCGCTGATCGAACGCATACTGGGTGCGGAACTCAGTCATCACCTCGGCTACTTGCCCGGCGCCGACAAACCTAGCGAAGCCAGCAATCACCGCAACGCGCCAGTGGCAAGACCGTGCTGACTGAAGAGGGGCCGCTTCGGATCGACGTTCCGCGCGACCGTCAGGGTAGCTTGAAGCCCCTGCTCATCCCCAAGCACGAGCGTCGCTTCACCGGTTTCGACGACAAAATCGTCGCCATGTACGCCCGGGGCATGACGGTACGCGAGATCCAGGGATTTCTGGCCGAGCAGTACGGCACCGAGGTTTCACCGGACTTCATCAGCTCGGTCACCGACGCCGTGATGACCGAAGTCACAGCCTGGCAGTCACGGCCTCTAGAAGTGATGTATCCGGTCGTCTTCTTCGACGCTCTGCGGGTCAAGATTCGCGAAGAAGGGGTGGTTCGTAACAAGGCCATTTATCTGGCACTGGGCGTGTTGCCCGATGGGACGCGGGACATCCTCGGACTCTGGATCGAGAACACCGAGGGTGCCAAGTTCTGGATGAAGGTCTTCAATGATCTCAAGACGCGCGGCGTGGCCGACATCCTGATTGCCGTCACCGACGGCCTGAAGGGCATGCCCGAAGCACTGGCAGCAGTGTTTCCCGCGACCACCCTGCAAACCTGCATCGTGCATCTGATTCGCAACAGTCTGGATTACGCGAGTTGGAAGGATCGCAAGGCACTGGCGGCGGCGATCAAACCGATTTACACGGCAACCAGCGCCGAAGCGGCCATGGCCGAACTGGAGGCCTTCTCGCAAGGGCCGTGGGGCGAGAAATTCCCCACCGTGGCTGCCTGGCGTCAGGCCTGGGATCGAGTGATTCCGTTCTTTGCCTTCCCGCCGGCCATACGCCGGGTGATCTATACGACCAATGCCATTGAGAGTATCAACGCCCGGCTGCGCAAGATCATCAAGACACGCGGGCATTTCCCGAGCGATGACGCTGCCAGCAAACTGATCTGGCTGGCCTTGCGCAATATCACCGCCGACTGGGGACGGGCGGCCAAGGACTGGAAGGACGCCATGAACCAATTTGCCATCCTCTACGCCGAACGCTTTGAAGCGGCACGCGGATAAAATGACCACCGACTTTCCCACCGCGCCGTCCGCCTACGGTCTAAAGGGACCTTCGGCTACCGTCACCGTGGAAAAGTCTATTCACGCCTCACACACAGAAATTCTGACAACCCTGTAGCACTCATTCGACTTTATCGGTAGCCTGTTTAGCAAACTAAAATTGGTTTCTGCGACTCAAATTTGCAGATAGTCACCGCTCGATGCAAAAATATGTCGAGTCGAACAAAAACAACAGACGGTGGAACAATGACATACACGATGTCGTGGGAAAACAGGGGTGTCTACAAACACTTTACCGGACACGTTTCCTATCCCGAATACGCGAGAAGCCAAGAGATGGTTCTTGCTGATCATCGAACCGATAGTATTCGTTATGTAATTAATGATTTTCTGGAGGTACAAAGTTATTCAGTCACTTCAGATCAGGCTGAATATCTGGCCGCATTCAATCGTGGTGCGAGTATCTCTAACCCGCGACTACGGATTGCGTATGTAACAACAGATGCAAAAATAAAAATGCTGATTAAGCTGGTTTCAATTATTTCGTCCTTTGAACTCATTACCTTCTCAACGTTAGCAGCGGCCCGGGAATGGAGTTCTTCGCTGAAGTAGTATCAATCAGCAAAATTAAGCAAAATTGCTACTTGAATGTCCGCTTCGCCAAGCTCGAGCAACTTGTGCCGGGTAGGGTGCAAGCGATCGGTATCGATAGCTGTAGGTCCGCAATCAGTCTGAAGCACTCATTCAGGCTTGAAACAACCCGGACGCAGAATCAACGGCTCTTCCAGACTGAAAAGAGACGCTCAGGATCCGGCGCTATCTGGCAGGTCGGTGCCCTTTGCCGTCATTGCACAAATGTGGAAGCGGACATTCGCAGCTGGCAACGGGAGCGGACAAGCTGTCGTTCAATTTTCAATTCCGATTTTTCATCCTGGCCGGCAACAAAGCAGTGTGGATTCCAGCCGTTCGACAATTCCGGAAAACGGCCTAAAGTAATTGCTTGATAGCAAGGCTTGAAATTTCGATAGGTTGGCCGGAGGCTCTGTGAAAGCAGCCGGGCAGACATTTGCATAGCAACCACTGGATACTTTCTATGCTGGCACCTAAGAACGGGCAAAACCATCTCGAACACAATCAAGCCAGTCACTTGATGAATTTGAAATATTCAATCAACTCGCGCAATCGCTTCGAAGCTCCCTGCATTTCCTGACTTTGCCCTGTGGCATTGCTAATCGATTGGGATGTCGTGTCAATGCCAATCGCAATCTCTTCAACTTGTCGGGCGATTTCATCTCCAGCAGCAGACTGTTGTCGTGTACCTTCAGCTATGTGCTGGGAAATGCCAGAAACCTCGTTGCTATGCGTCGAGACCAAATTAAGCCCGGTTCTCGCAACATCTAGAGAGTCATTGGCACCGTTGACCTGTGTTCCCGCTGTCTCCATCGTCGTGACGGCAATTTGGGTGATGCGCTGAATTTCCTGAATGCTGGTCGCGATTTCGGCAGTCTGCTTGCTCGATTTCTCAGCCAGCTTGCGTACTTCATCAGCCACGACAGCGAAGCCCCTGCCAGATTCGCCAGCACGGGCCGCTTCAATCGCTGCGTTAAGGGCTAACAAGTTGGTCTGATCGGCAATTTCGCGGATAACCTGGCTGACACGATTGATGGCGAAGATCGACTGAAACAACTCAGCCATGGTTTGACTAGCAGTGTTGACCGTATTGACCACGGTTCTCGAGGCATCCTGACTTTCATTCATGCGCTGCCCAGCGTCCGCAATCAGATCATGACTTTCTTGTACGGTTTTTGAGGCTTGGTCGGCGCTGTCAGCAATCTCATGAACAGAAGACACCAGTTGTTCTACCGCAGCGGCGATTCGCGTTGCAGCGTCGGACTGTACTTGCGTGACCTCGCGTGTTTGATGCATCTCTTCAGTCAGAAGATTGGCATTGGCATTGACGGTATCTGCGGCTTCGGCAATCTCCGCCATCATCGACTTGAGATGGGTCTGCATCGTAACTAGGCCATCATTGAGTTGGCCCAGTTCGTCGACCCGGTGTAGGGGTATCGTGTCAGTCAAATCGCCTTGAGCGATATGATCCAAGCGACCAATTACACGTTGAACAATGGTCATGGTGGTCTCCTGCAAATACAACAGGAAGCCGGCAGAAATTATCGTGGAAGCGCCGAAAAGTTGCAGGACCTGAGTCACCAGTTGATCGGAAATGCCAATTTGTGAGCCAAGTAGAAAAAGTGCGGCACCCAAAATTTGGGCAGCGATAATCCACCCAATGAGTGCGCGCTGTTTGGTTCGTAGTGAAATGCGTTGCCATCCAGATGGCCCGGCAAGCCCTTTACCTGTGGTATTCAATTGGCGGTAGAGCGCCTCGGCTTCTGTGATTTTCTGGCGAGAGGCTTCGGTGCGAACCGACATGTAGCCAATCGTTTGATTGTCCTTGCGAACGGGAACGGCGAGCGCATCGACCCAGTAAAAGTCACCATTCTTGCAGCGGTTCTTAACAATGCCACGCCAAGGGCGTCCTTCCTTGACCGTATCCCAAAGATTTTTGAATGCTGACGGGGACATGTCCGGATGGCGAACAATGTTGTGGTTCTTTCCGATCAGTTCATTACGAGTAAATCCACTAAGCTCAACGAAGGTATCGTTGGCGTAGGTGATGATGCCTTTAAGATCAGTCCGGGAAACGAGGTATCGTCCCTTCGGAAAGGGCACCTCACGCTGCGTGATTAGCTGATTATTCTTCAAAATCCCCTCCTTTTGCTAAGCTTATCCAGCCCTATTTTTATTGCTTGACCGTTGCCGCCACAAACAGATTTCGATGCATTTTATTGGATGCACTGTTCGGTTAAAAGTGTAGCGCAGACCATACCGGCCTTTTTAGCTGATTGAAGCCCACTCGACTCTTTATTGGGGCGAAATCAATACGCATATCGACTTGGGTAGGCATTCGCCACCAGCGGCGGGAATACTCGGGTTTAGAAATATCCAGCCTGGCAGAGCCAAAATATGAGTATCTCTTGTCTGTCTGTACGAGCCATTGATTCTTCGTCGGGGTGGTTCAAGCCTGAATGAGTGATTCAGACTGATTGCTGCCTGTTGATATTGGCATACCCCCCGGCCGGTCCACTCGATTTTTCTGTCGTTCGAGTTTGACATCATATAAACGTAGCATGACCACTGTTACATGATGAAAAATTTCTAGCAACTAACCGCAAGTCAATCCTTAGTATGTTTCAAATATCAATGCCACATAGCAATCTATTTGAGGTATTTTCGAATTGCCTTTATTTGCCTTTAGCATGCTGGCGAATAACACTCACCAATTCATCCGGAATAATTGGTTTGGCAATATGGCCTATCATGCCAGCAGCAAGACACTTTTCACGTTCTTCCTCAAAGGCATGCGCTGTTTGGGCAATAATCGGCATATCTGGGGCCAATGCTAATATGCGGCGCGTTGCCTCATACCCATCCATTTCCGGCATTTGTAAATCCATCAGCACAACGTCGTAAGCGTCGCTACCATCCTTAAGAATGCGCTCGAACGCTTCCCGGCCATTGTTAACCAGAACAACCCGCGCCCCATCGTCTAGCAAGTTATCTTCAAGTATTAACTGATTTATCTGTTCGTCTTCTGCTACTAGGACGGAAATGCCATGCAGGGGCTTCTCTTCACGCTGTATTTCGCTTTTTTCCTTGTGACCAATTCCATTGGTAGTAGCTGCTGGAAGCAGCAGGGGCAAACTGAAAGAAAAAGTGCTGCCAATTCCCAACTGGCTTTCCGCACTAATGGACCCACCCATCAGCTCAATTATTCGTTTGCTGATTGCCAACCCCAGTCCGGTCCCGCCGAAGCGACGAGAGGCAGAAGCGTCGGCCTGATGAAAAGCGCTGAATAACTCATTCAACTGTCCTTCGCTTATGCCGATTCCGGTATCCGTTACTTTAAACAAGAGCGCATCCTCTCGATAGGAAACCGAAAGGGTGACACTACCCGACTCCGTGAATTTGACGGCGTTAGACAATATATTTAAAAGAACTTGCCCTATCCTTAGCGGATCACTAATACAGGTAACGGGCAGATCGGGTACGATTTGAAGTTGAAAATCGAGACTCTTGGCTTGAATCCGATCAGCAAGAATCTCGATTGTTTGGTGAATTACCTCGCTTAAGCAGACTTCAGTTTGCTCAATTTTTAGCTTGCCAGCCTCAATTTTTGAAAAGTCGAGAATGTCGTTAATGACACCAAGCAAACGCTTTCCCGAACCGAGAATTTTTGCAAATGCATTCTTGGCTTTTTCGGGATTTTGATAGTTCCGAAAACCTATATCAGCAAACCCCAGAACGCCATTCAGCGGAGTACGAATTTCATGACTCATGTTAGCCAGAAATTCGCTACGTACCCTCGCCAGATTTTCAGCAGCAATCAGCGCCCGCTCACGCGCTTCACCTGCTGCCCGTTGTTCGCTAATGTCGACAAAGCTGGTGACTGCACCAGTTATCTCTCCATTTTTCACCATAGGATGAGTGGCGTACATGACTGCAATAGCATGTCCATCAGCATGCCAATAAACTTCATTGTCGACACGTATCTGCTGGCCCAATTGCAAGGCACGGTAACTAGGACATTCTGAGGCAGGGTAGTCTGAGCCATCTATTCGACTGTGGTGTAAAACTTCATGAGCTGATTGCCCAATGAGTTGTTCAGCGTTGTAACCAAGCATGCTGCAAGCTGCAGGATTTATAAAGGTAATTTGACCACTTCGATCGATACCGTAGAGGCCACCGGCGCTTGAGTCCAGCAGGTGACTTGCCCTTGCTTCTGTTTCTACGAGTGCTGAAGTTCGTTCTTCAACCAGGGATTCAAGATTTCGACGGTATGCCTCAAGTTCGGCCTCACCTTTTTTGCGCTCTGTAATGTCTCGGAACACGTTCACTGCGCCACTAACTTTGCCATCCTTTGCCAGCGCTGAGACAGTGTATTCGACTGAAAACGACGACCCATCCAAGCGCCAGTAACAATCGTCCCTGACGTGCCTTTCCTTGGCATCATGAATGGTTGCCGATATCGGACATTCTCTGACCGGAAACTCTTGCCCGTCAGCGTGATGATGGTGAGTTAAAGCATGCAGATTTGCACCGATGCCATACCCTTCCTCCCAGCCAAACATCTCTCGTCCTGCACGATTGATGAATATTATTTTGCCCTCAGCATCGACACCGCAGACACCCTCTCCTGCTGACGCCAATATCAATTCAATTTTTTGACGAGCATCTTCTGTTTCCTGACTACGAATAGCTAGGGCGGTGTTCAGTTCATTTAACTCTAACTGTGCCAATTCGCGCCTTCGCCAACTTATATAGGCTTGGCGTGCAAAAAAGAGCGTCGCAATCAAGAACGACACCACGAGTGCAAGTATTTTTATTGAATGATTTCGCCACTCAGCTAAGTAATCATCATCAGCCAAACCCACAAGAAGAAATAGTTCATAGGGTTCTACTCTGTGGAAGCGATAAATACGTGTAATTCCATCAACGCCGGATTTGGCGTGATAACTGGTTTCGCGTAAGTCAGACTCAAGGAGTTGACGTAACTGAGGAGAAGGTGATGTCGATCCCGTTTTAGCACCATCTGGATCTGCCTTGCTAAATCGTGCGATAAGGCTATTTCTGTTCCAAAACCCTGAGTTACCCTGATTTCCCAAATCAAGTTTGGAAAATAAATTAATGAAGTAGGAGACTGGAACAGAAACATAGACGACACCGGCAAATGATCCATCTGTGGTGTTAATGCGCCTAGCAAAAATAATTGCTGGTTTCTGACTCATGCGACCAACTAATGGTTCTGAAATCACAATACCTGAATTGGCATCATCACGTAAGTGTTTGAAATACTCGCGGTCAGCGATGTTGCTTTTTGTCGCTTTGATGTTAGAAGCAGCAAATAGAACAACACCATCTGCACCGGCAATGCGCATACCCAATGCTTCTGGCAAACGTGACTGCTGTTGATCTAGGAACGTCTGCAATTGATTCGACTTGATACCACCTTGCGGTGCTTGTCGATTTGCTTCGTCTATCACGTTAAGAAGCGTGATATCGATTTGCTTAATAAAGCCAGAGATGTTTTGTTCGAGAATCTTGGCGTAATTCTCGGTCAATCGCTGTGCTTTATCTACAGAGTTTTGATGGTCTTCAGAGACAACATAGGCGGCCATACTGAAAATCAATAGATTGGCTAATAAGGTGCCAAGCCAGATTAGGCGGCCAAACGCTTTATAAAACGTCTTTTCAGTCCCCGTCACCATCATGTTTGTGTCCGTAACGTCGTATTCGCGAGTCGTGGTGAGAAACGCGTTGAAGTCTAGCATTCGCTGAACCAGAGAAGCCTTGGAATCATGCGAAAGTTGATGATTTATTATTGGCTGACAGTTGATTGCCGAGCGCTGGTTGCCATCATAGTCAATTTCCACCCGTCGGAACGTTGGTTTGACTCAGGTTGCTGCCGCTCGGAGCTTCGTGCATGACCGACTATCTGAATGAAGTCCCATCCGTTGGAACGGCAATTTGACTCGGTAAACTGTCGCTCAAAGCCCAGCGCCTTCGGTGACTTGAACAGCTCAAATCGCTTGCAAACCTGCCGGCCTGGCTGAAAATCCGTGCCCCTTTGAGCAATGGCCGCTTCCGAGCGGGCGTGAAAATGAATGGCCGCAATGAAGAAAATTTCCGAGTGACGGGTCATGGCCGTTATGTATAGCTTTCCATAACGGCCATTATGCACAGTTCCCAATTATGTGCAGTCGGTTGTCTATGCGCGCTGCCGCCTTGTGGGAAGCGGCAGGCGTGCTTTGCTGGCTCTACATAATTACAGGGTCTTGAGGAATTCAAGCAGTGCATCAGATGCGTGGCGGTTGTTTTTGCTTCTGGCTCCTGCAATCTTGCCAACGCTCGTTCCTTCATTGCGAGATCAGCTTCGACGTAGTGGTGTGTTGTTGTCGGACTCTCATGCCCGAGCCATAGTGCGATTACGTCGACGCCAGCCCCCGATTGCAGAAGGTGCATAGCCGTCGTATGTCGAATCATGTGTGAGATGTGACGGGTGGCCAAATCCGGATTGACCTTGATTGCCGAACGTAACGCCAGTGCCAGCCTCTGCGTCGTTCGAACGCGTCGTGCGTTACCGTCGCGGTTGGGCGGTAATGCTGATGTAGCGGCAAGTTGCGGATTCAATTTCAACCAGGCCCGCAGCTCTTTTGCCGTTGTACGCCACAACGGTAGCGTACGCTGCTTGCGGCCCTTGCCATGCAGTAGATGAATCGGCGGCGCCGTCCAGAACCACGTCCGCCACCTTTACTCCGATGATTTCGACACGCGTGCGCCTGTGTTGTAAAGCAGGCGAAGCAGCACGTGGTCTCGCCTCGCTGATCCAGCGACCATCCGAAGTACCGATCACCGCCATCATTTCCGCGTACGACAGGAACCCAAGCATTGGCCGCTCAAATCGCTTCATCGGTACCCAAGCACTCTCTCGATGACGTGCAATGAAGACACATCGCGAGTCCTGCGAACTTCAGGGAAGGCCCGCAATGCGGCTAGGCGTGCATTGCGGCTGCGAACCGTGTTGTGCCGTTCGTGTTCCAGATGGTCGAGGAAAGCCAGGACCAACTCCGGCGTAATGTCGGCCAGCTTTATCGCCACCGGCGACTTGCCCAAACGTGTTTGCGCGAAGTCGAGGAACAATACGAACGCGTCGCGGTAAGCCGCCACAGATAATGGGGCTCAGCGCTCGCTGTTGGGTCAGATGCTCGGCGAAGAAGGTTTGCACAAGGGCAGCAAACGACGGTGGGGTCGCGGGGCGTGTCTCTTACTCATCACCATCTCCCTGAGTCCTCGGCGAAGCGTTCGAACTTGCCGCCCGCCAGCGCCATTAACTCTGGAACCGCTGTCAGATACCAGTAGGTATTCGAGACCCTTGGCGTGCCCCAGGTAGGTCGCTAGCGACAGCATCGCTTGATCGATATCGATGCCCTGCGCATGCCAGAGCATCAAGCGGAAGTAACCGCGAAACCATGCCTCCAGGTCGTGAATGCGCGGCCTATCGTGCGCGCCACGATTGACCCAGCCGAGTTTGTCACGCAGTTCGTTGAAGACGCGATGGACCCGCCGGTCGCGTAGCGGTTGGCCGAGCAATTGGCCCCGTGTGCCGACGAAGAATGGCGTTTCATTTGTCGTCCGGGTCTGCCGAACTCGCAGACACCGGTATCGTTTCAGTGCCTCAACGGTACTCGGGTGCAGAGGCAACTGCCGCGACTTGGCGAACTTGGACTGTCGCACGGTCAGCATGGCGAACTTCAGATCGACATCGGCGTCCAGCAGATCAAGGGCCTCTGAAACCCGCAGGCCAGTCGACGCGATCAGGCCGAACAGCGTCTCGAAAGTAGCTGGGCGCAAACCGCCCTGGGGCTGAGTGCACGTGCGGCCGTCAGCAGGTCAACGACTTCCCTCTTCGCGGTAGATGTGCGGTGCCACGCGCCCTGGAACAGAACCGAAGACCGACTCGTCTGGCACCTCGGTGCGTGGGTCGAACTGACGCAGGTAGCGGACAAATGGCCGCAATAGTTTCCAACCGGCGCGCCCAGGTCTGTGGATTATCCCGGTTCCATCTGTCGTGCCGAGCCCACTCGGCCATGAGATCGACGGTCAGCGCGCCTCGGTGATGCACACATGGCAACGTAGCGTAAAGTTCGCCAAGGCTAAGCCCATCGTCCTGAGTTCAAAGCCCAGACGGCGACGCTCGGCAAGGTAGTCGCTAATTCGCCTGCAAGCTGATATGCGCATTCATGACGCGCTCCTGGCCATGGCAGTGCAACGGCGGCAAGTTTCGAGTTGTCGAGTTTGGCGTAAATCAGCGAGGTGTTCAGCGAACGGTGGCGCAGGACATCAGCCACTTGAGCGAACTGCCGTGTTGAAGAAGCCGGCAAGCCAGCGTATGGCGAAGTGCATGGGTGCGCGAATGGGGCAGCCCGATGCGCTGAT
>JADJMS010000015.1 GCA_016709495.1 Candidatus Dechloromonas phosphorivorans
GCTGGAAACGATGACATGGCGGGTCGACTTGCGGAAGTGAAAGAGTGTCTGGACAAGTACAAGTCCAAGGACAAAAGCCGAAATGTAAAAGTTGAGATCGCTGTTCATTTTTTTATCCATCTGATTGGGGTTGAGGCGAGTGGTAATGTATGAAAAATGCTGCGCCGCAACAAGCGATGATTTGTCAGTCGATACGTGAGAAAATCTCAGTCATATGCCTTTCCGACTCCCCCCGCTAAATGCCTTACGTGCTTTTGAAGCCGCTGCCCGCCACTTGAGTTTCAAAATGGCCGGTGAGGAGCTTTCGGTCACGCCAACAGCAATCAGTCACCAGATTCGCAGCCTTGAGACTTATCTCGGCTTTCCCTTGTTCCACCGGCTGACGCGTGCCATTGAGCTCAGCGCTAGAGGCCGAGCCATGCTGCCCAAAGTACGGGAAGGTCTGGATGCGTTTGCGGCAGCTATTGAAAACACACGTGGCCATGATGAAGGCGGGCGCCTGCTGGTTTCGTCAGCACCGACTTTCCTGTCGCGCTGGCTGATTCGGCATTTGCCGGGTTTTACCGCGCGCCATCCGGAAATTCAGCTGCACATGACGGCTTCCCTGGCCATGATCGATCTGCCAGACGCGGCGGGCGCTGCAGCAATCGAAGAAATCAGTTCAGTTAAAGAGTCCGAGGTGTTCATTCGCTTTGGCCGTGGCAGCTATCCTGGTTGCCGGGTCGAACGGCTGTTTTCACCAGTCTATACAGCGGTTTGCAGCCCGCGTTTGTTGTCCGGTACGCAGCCGCTGAAAGTGCCGGCAGATTTGGCGCATCACGCACTATTGCACGACGACACCATGCCGGAGTTGATGGTTCGACCGACCTGGGCGGAGTGGCTTGAGCTGGCAGGGGTCAAGGATATCGACAGCAATGCCGGGATGCACTTTAGCGATTCAGGGCTGGTTTTGTCGGCAGCCATTGATGGCGTTGGTGTGGCGCTGGCTTCCAGACCTTTAATCGAGGCCGAAGTGGCGGCTGGGCGATTGGTGGATTTGTTCGATATCGTGATCCGCCGGCCGCAGGCCTATTTTCTGGTGATTCCCGAGGCAGTTTCATCCGACCCGGTGGTGCGCGCTTTTCGCGATTGGCTGCTGGACGAAGCGGGCCGGATGGCTGAGTCAAGCGCCTGAAAGCGGCTATTTTTTCTTGCCGCCGATCTTTGATTCTTTTCCCGCCAACAGGCGTTGAATGTTTTCCCAATGCTTGCCGATCAGCGCCATGGCAATGATGCCGACAACTAGCGTACGGCCATCGCCGCCGTGCATCAACACCTGATAGAGCGGTGCGGTTGCGGCAGCAAG
Source organism: Candidatus Dechloromonas phosphorivorans (assembly GCA_016709495.1). Taxonomy (GTDB): domain Bacteria; phylum Pseudomonadota; class Gammaproteobacteria; order Burkholderiales; family Rhodocyclaceae; genus Azonexus; species Azonexus defluvii. The sequence goes on from JADJMS010000015.1 coordinate 1,346, forward strand.
AACGGCTGCGAGTGAGGAATAGCGGGAGACGTAAGCAACAAAAAGCCAGGTGCCGGCGACGGCAAGTCCAAGGAAGGGGTCGAAGGCAAGCAAAACACCAGCGGCAGTACCGTACACCTTTGCCGCCTTTGAATTTGAGGAAAATCGGGTAGAGGTGGCCGATGAAAACAGCCAGAGCAACCAGGCCGATCTGGGTTACGGAAAGCCCAATTTGCTGCGCGATAATGACGGCAACAGCGCCTTTGGCGGCATCACCGATCAGGGTAAATAAAGCGGCTTTTTTGTTGCCACTGCGCAGGACATTGGTCGCGCCGGGGTTGCCCGAGCCGTAAGTCCGAGGATCAGCCAGCCCGAACAGTTTCGATGAGATCATCGCAAAGGGAACGGAGCCAAGCAGGTAGGCGGCAACAATGGCGAGGGCGGTTTGCATGGGGCTTTAAGTCGCTGAGGTACAATCGCGGCGAATTTTACACTGCCAAGGCATCCTGACCCGGTATGGACATCATTTTCATCGAAGAACTGCGTGCAGAGACGTGGATAGGCATCTATCCGCGTGAAAAGGCCATGCCGCAGACGGTCGAAATTTCTTTGCAAATTGGCGTGTCGACCGTAACAGCCGGGGCCAGTGATGATATTCGCGACACCGTCGATTACTCATTGGTGGTTGAACGCTTGCGTGCTGATCTGGCGACCAGCCATTTCAATCTGCTGGAAGCGCTGGCCGAGCATGTGGCAAGTTATCTGCTCGAAACCTTTGCCGTGCACTGGGTGCGCGTTTCGGTAGCCAAGCTGGGCATGATGCCTGGCGTCAAGCGTGTCGGGATTATTATCGAACGCTCGGTGACGTCCTAGAAAAGCCTGGAAAGCGTTTCCTCGCATCCCTCGGTGCGAGGGAGCGAGGACGAATCTAAAAGCGCTTTTTTGTGATCGAGAAAACCAGGTTGGCGAGCGATTTAGAGTATTTCCGTGATCTGCTCACGGCGTGAAAGCTCGCTGCCGAAATTAAATATTTCCAGCCCCAGCGCATCAGCCGCCGAAACTACACCAATCGGGCGGCCATCCGGTGCAATGACCGGCATATGACGGAAACCACCCTCATGCATCAGGTGGAGTGCGTGACCGAAGGGTTTGTCAGGCCCGATTGCGGTCGGGTTAGGTGTCATGATGGCTTCCACCGGCGTGGTCAATGGATCAAGCCCTGCAACGAGTACTTTGAACGCCAGATCACGCTCGGTACAGATGCCGATCAGACGTCCATCAATCGGGGAAATTACTAGGGTGGCGCCGACATGCATTGCCTGCATGTGGGTGGCCACAGCCTTTACGCTTTTCTCTGGTGTGCTGGTGAGGAAATTGCGGTTCTGTATCACCTTGATGATGGCGCGACTTGGCATGATTGTCTCCTTGTGGTTGTGGGTGCATTTCTCTGACTGCACCATGCACAAGAAAGTTTGTTACCGATGGTAACGATGTTTGACCGTCTTTTTCCAGAAATCAGTGGGTGACTTTTCCCTGGCGCCTGACGGTTCATGTCAGCCTTTCAACGCGGCTTCGACTACCTTGGGGTTTAGTGATCTAAGGATGTCATGCGGATGGACGCCGACGAGAAAGCCGCGCCTACCGCCATTGATGTAAATCAGGGCTAAATCAAGGATGGTTTTTTCCAGATAAATTGGCATCACTTTTTTCGTGCCAAACGGGCTGGTGCCACCGACCAGATAACCAGTGTGTCGGTTGGCGACTTCCGGCTTGCAGGGTTCAACTTTCTTACAGCCTATCTGGCGCGCCAGTTCCTTGGTTGAAACCTTGCAATTGCCGTGCATCAGGACGATCAGCGGCTTGGCGTTTTCATCCTCAAAGACCAGGGTTTTTACAACCGCATGTTCGTCAACATTCAGTTCGCGGGCAGAAACGCGGGTGCCGCCGTGCTCTTCGTAATTGTAGAGATGGCTGGAAAAAGCGATTTTGTGCGACTTGAGAAACTTGGTCGCCTGAGTTTCAGGGGCGTGGTCAGTTTTGATCATGGCCGTATTTTATCCGCGTGGATGGTGCATGGCGTGCAGCTTTTTCAGCCTTTCGCGGGCGACGTGGGTGTAGATCTGCGTGGTCGAAATGTCGGCATGGCCGAGCAACAGTTGCACTACGCGCAGATCGGCGCCATGGTTGAGCAGGTGGGTGGCGAAGGCGTGGCGCATGACGTGTGGCGAGAGCTTGGCAGTGTCGATGCCGGCTTGCAGGGCATAGCGTTTGATCAGTTGCCAGAAGGCTTGCCGGGTCATTGCGCCTCCGCGTGCCGTGACGAACATGTCTTCACTCTGCTGGCCCTTGATGATCTCCGGGCGCGCTTCGTTGAGGTAGCGGGTGAGCCAGTCGATGGCTTGCTCACCGAGCGGCACCAGTCTTTCCTTGCTGCCTTTGCCAATTACACGTACGACGCCTTCGTTGAAGCCGATTTCGTGGATTTTCAGATTGACCAGCTCAGTCACCCGCAGGCCACTGGCGTAGAGCGTTTCGAGCATGGCTCGGTCGCGCAGGCCGAGCGGGGTGTCGAGATTCGGGGCGTTGAGCAGGGCATCGACCTGCTTTTCAGACATGACTTTGGGCAGGCGCGAAGGGCGTGCCGGGTTGGCGAGTTTGAGGGTTGGGTCGATGAAAATGCGCCCACGCCCGAGTTGCCAGCGATAGAAGCGGCGTAACGTTGATAGATAGCGCGATTGTGAACTGGCGCGAGTCTGCCGCGAAAGGTGGGCGATGAAGGCGGTCAGTGTTGTTGCGCGAATGTCGAGTAGCGGCTCGCCGGCATTGTTGGCCAGCCATAGCGAGAGGCGGCCGAGGTCAGAGCGATAGCTGTCCAGAGTCGCCTTGGCTAACCCGTCTTCCAGCCAGAGGGCATCGCAGAAGTTGTCGACTTCTGCGAGGTCAGCCGTTGATGCTGCCTTCATGCTTCAATAGCCAGCGTTTGACCTCAAGCAAAAAACCGCCGCGCTCACGGGCGAAGCCGCCCAGACCACCGCCGCTGGCAATAACGCGGTGACAAGGCACAACAACCGGGAAAGGGTTGGCGCCACAGGCTTGGCCGACGGCGCGCGGGGCATTATTGAGTGTTTTGGCGAGTTGACCGTAACTGTTGGTTTCACCCGATGGAATAGCAGCAATCCGAGACCAGACGCGGCGCTGGAAAGCGGTACCTGACGGGCGCAAGGGCAAGCCAAATTCAAACGAGGGATTAAGCAGGTAGGCCTGTAACTGGCGCACCGCTTCGCCTGCCAAGGAAGTATTGGCAGGTTGGCCGGCTTGTGGTTCAAGGAAGTCGATGCGCGTGATCTCGTCGTCGTTGCATTGCACACCCAGCGAAAAGCCGGGGGCGCTGATGATGGCGTTGTAGGCAGTGTCGGGCATGAGTGACTCCATAGGGTAAGACTGTGTTTATACCGCTCGGAGGATCAGGCGGTCAAAACCTTTTCGGGCCTGATCTTGCTTGGGTTTTAGAGGATAATCCTGCCTTCGAAAAAACAAGATGACGCATTTCGGAGAATGGACATGAAAAAACAGATTTCCTGGCTTGTCGCTGCGCTGGTAACGGGAGCGTTTCTGACTGCGTGCGGCAAACAAGAGGCAGCGCCAGCCGCTGCGAAACCGGTTGTTTTGGCAAAGATTGTCGTTGGGCTGGATGATAATTTCCCGCCGATGGGCTTTCGGGATGCAAAAAACACGCTGGTCGGTTTTGACATCGATCTCGCCCGCGAGGCTGCAAAACGTCTGGGCGCCGAAGTCGAGTTCAAACCGATCGACTGGAATGCCAAAGAGGCGGAACTGGGTGGCAAACGGGTTGATGTACTGTGGAATGGCTTGACGATTACCGAGAAGCGCAAGGAACAGATAGCCTTCACCACGCCGTATCTGGAAAACCGCCAGATTATTGTTGTTACCGCGCAATCCGCAATTAAGGTCAAAGCCGATCTGGCCGGCAAGGTGGTTGGCCTCCAGGAAGGTAGCAGCGCAGTTGAAGCGGTTGAGAAGGATGCAGCTGGCAAGTCGATTAAGAGCTTGAAGAAATTTGGTGACAACGTGACGGCGCTGATGGATCTGAGCACTGGCCGACTTGATGCGCTGGTGGTCGATGAGGTGGTTGGCCGCTACTACACGGCTAAGAAGCCGGGTGAATATAGCGTGCTGGATGAACATTTCGGGACCGAAGAATACGGTGTCGGCGTGCGCAAGGATGATCTCGAACTGCTCGGCAAGCTGCAAAAAGCCATGGATGAAATGAAGAAGGATGGTGCAGCAGCGCGTATCTCGACCCAGTGGTTTGGCAAGGATATCGTCAAGTAAGGCTACTTACGGCGGGGGCTTTTAATGGCTTTCCCCATTTCTTTGCAGGCATGACCGGGCACCAGGCCCGGCCACAGGGCTGGCAACATGAACTATGTAATTGAAATTCTCGGCCCCTTGCTGGAAGGCACGGCAGTCACGCTGCAGGTCTTCCTCATTACGCTGGTTCTGGCCGTGCCGCTCGGCCTCGGCCTGGCCCTGATCCGGGTCTCGCCCTTTCGTATCGCAAGCGGCATCGTTAGTGGCTATATCTGGTTGATGCGCGGTACGCCGCTGATGTTGCAGATGCTATTTATCTACTTTGCTCTGCCTTTTGTACCGGTGATTGGCGTTCGTCTACCGGATTTTCCGGCAGCGATTGTCGCGTTTGTTCTGAATTACGCCGCCTACTTCGCCGAGATTTTCCGCTCCGGCATTCAATCGGTTGGCAAGGGGCAATACGAGGCATCGCGGGTGCTGGGGCTGAGCTACGGCCAGACTATGCGCCGCATCATCCTGCCGCAGGTCGTCAAACGTATTTTGCCGCCGATGAGCAACGAAACGATCACGCTGATCAAGGATACCTCACTGATCTATGTGCTGGCCATGAATGACCTGCTTCGCGCCGCGCGCGGCATTGTCCAGCGTGATTTCACGACCATGCCGTTTGTGGTTGCGGGGGCTTTTTATCTGATCATGACTCTGGTTTTGACCTGGGGTTTCCTCTATCTGGAAAAACGCTATGCCGTCTATGACGAGTGATCTCGCCAGTCATCCCTCGATGCTTGAGGCACGTGACTTGCGCAAGCATTTTGGCGGCGTCGAAGTCCTCAAGGGCGTTTCGCTTGAGATCGCCAGGGGCGATGTGGTTGCCGTGATCGGCCCTTCCGGTTCGGGCAAGAGTACTTTTTTGCGCTGCCTCAATCACCTGGAGACGCTGGATGCCGGGCATCTGGTGGTCGAAGGTGAAACGCTGGCGAGCACCGATGCTGCCGGGATCTGCCGTTATGTACCGGAGCCGGATTTGCGTCGTATCTGCCGAAAAATGGGCATGGTTTTTCAGCAATTCAACCTTTTTCCGCATTTGACAGTGTTGCAAAACATCATTGAGGCACCGATAACGGTCAAGGGGCTGGCACGTGATGCCGTCATTCCCCGAGCTGAGGAGTTGTTACGCAAGGTTGGCCTGCTCGACAAGCGTGACAGCTATCCCTCGCGGCTTTCTGGCGGTCAGAAACAACGCGTTGCGATTGCCCGTGCCCTGGCGATGGAGCCGGACATCATGTTGTTTGACGAACCCACTTCGGCCCTTGACCCGGAGCTGACCGGCGAAGTGCTGCGTAGCATGCGTCAGTTGGCGGAAGAACACATGACCATGCTGGTTGTTACCCACGAAATGAATTTTGCGCGGGATGTTTCCACCCATGTTGTGTTCATGGATCAGGGGCAAATTCTGGAAGCCAGACCGGCCGCAGAAATGTTCGCCAACCCAAGTCACCCAAGAACGCGATCCTTCCTCGAACACATGCTTTAGTCGTGGCCGCCAGTGGTTTATCATTTGCCGGGTAAATGGGGGATGGTGTGAGCGACAATAAAGTGATGAAGGGCAGTGGCCTTGCGTTGGCCAGCGTGCAGTTTTTTTTCACGCTGGGCTGGACGGTTTACGCCACATATCTGCCAGAACTGCTCAAGGGAGCGGGCATTGCGCTAACTTGGCTGCCCTGGTTGCTGATGGCCGATCAGTTGATTTTCGCCACGATGGATATTGCCTTCGGCGTGGTGGCCGACCGGGTGGCCGACGGCTATCGCAAACTGGCTCACCTGTTGCTGTGGCTGACCACCGTTTCCGCCGGTGCTTTCCTGTTGCTGCCGCTGTTGGCCAGCGTTTCTCCCGGTTTGCTGCTGGTGGTACTGATCATCTGGGTCATTTCGGCTTCGGTGGTACGGGCACCGACTATGGTCTTATTGTCAAAACGAGCCAAGGCGGCACAGCAGGGGCGACTGGTTGCCAGCTACGCCTTTGGCATGGCGCTGGCCTCGGCGTTGTCGCCTTTCCTTGGCCTGTTGTTGAAAGGCGCTGATCCGCGTTTGCCATTCGCCATCTCGGCGCTAACTTTGTTGGCCGCTGTCTTTGTCTTGCTGCGCTTTTCTGGTAGTCAACCGGCTGAAACCGAAAGCGATGCGCCGCCACCGCAGCCCTTCAATACTTACCTGCCGCTATTGCTGGTCCTTGGTCTGGCCACCTTCGCCTTCCAGTTGCACGCCTTCGTCAATGCCGGCCCGCTTTATCTGGCGCATGTTGCCAAGGAGAGCCTGCCGTGGCTGATGCCTTTGCTCTGGCTGGGTTTTTCCGCTGCTTTGCTCGGCGTTGGGCGCCTGGTCAAACGCTTTGGCGCCTTGAGCGTCGCGGCGACGGGGCTTTTGCTGACGGCAATCGCCAGTTATGCATCTGTTACGGTCAACACGCTGGAAGCCCTGATTTTTTTCCAGGTACTGGCCGGTGCCGGCTGGGCGCTGGCGTTCTCCGGATTGATGGAACGTGCTGCGGCGGATGGCACGCGCGGCGCCGAGGGCGTCTTCATGGGCAGTTTCTTTGCCATTACGGCGCTTGGCAGCTTTGCCCGCATCGGCTTTGCCACGCAATACCTGCCGGCGATGAAGGATATTCAATTCACGTTGCCGGCAGCATTGCTGCTTGCTGCCGGTGCGATTGCACTGGTCTACGCCCTGCGTATGCCGAATCGGGCGTGCTGACTCAGTAGTTCGAAAGCGACGAACCGGAACTCTGGGCGGCTGGGCTAACCGGGCGTCCGGCGGCATGCGCAACCAGTTCGGTGCGTTCCCCTTCGATTAGCTTGCCGTCGCGTCTGATGACGGTTTCGATGGCGAGAAAACCACGCATCTGCTCCGGTGCCACCCAGGCCGTACGTTCCAGCACGTCGCCATTGCTCAGGTTGGTGCCGCGCACTTCTATTCGAAAGGCGTCGAAGGTGCCGGCGGCTAACGTGATTCGCTCGCGGCTGGCGACGCGGAGCTGGAATTCGTTGCTGACTTGGCGGCCATCGGCCAGGGTGACGATGAACTGGGCTGGCCAACGCTTGCCAAGCTGATAGTCGGCAATGAAAAACTGATAGGGCGTCCAGTGCCGGCCATCGGGTGCCCGAACATTGTTGCCAAATGGATCGCTGATATGCCCGTCGCTGAAGTGAACTTCATCGCCATCGATTCGGGTAATCGTTGTGTCGCTGCGGCTTGTTTCGGTGTGGCTGAGCAGGTCCAAACGGCGATAGGCATAGCGCTCGCCAACACCGTAGGCTTTTGTTACGCCTGTGTAGGGGGCGGGGAGTCCCGGTTTGTCCGGCGTGCAAACTTCGCCACCGTTGCTGCGCGGTTTGACCGGTTTTTCACCTTTGGCCGCGAGCAAGCGGTCGAGGCTGAATTGGGCGAGTTCGGCAAATTTTCCATTCGGACGCTGCCGAATAAAGGCTTCCAGTTGCTCTGGCGTACCACCGGCGCGCAGCTGTTGCCAACTCGCCAGATCGGACTCGAATTCCTTGGCGGTGTCGCGGCTGCTTTGCCCGGGAAGGAATGAAAAGTCGGCTTCCAGCGAGGTGCTTTCCCAGGGGATTTGCTCACCCTGCGAGGTTTTGCGGACCGCAAGGCGAACCCGCTTGAAAACGTCTTCGACTGCCGCGCCAGGGATCAGCATTTCCTTCAACAGACGATCCGTGTACAGGCCGTGGCTGCCTTCACCATCTTCCGCCGTATTGCCGGGGGCTGTGGCGTAGGCGAGAAATGTGCCGGGTGGCGCATCAAGTTGCGACAGGCCGCGGTCATCGGTGCGGAAATCCGGGCCGAAAGGATTGTTGCGGCAGGCGTCGAGGATGATCAGGTTGAGTGCATTGCGGGCGCGGGTCAGGCCGTCGAGCAGCAGGCCGAGATCAACTGCTTCGCTCTGGATATCGGCTTTGGAACGGATTTTTGCGTCGACTGGCAGCAGGAAATTGCGCCAGTTCAACTGGACGCCATGCCCGGCGTAGTAAAACACGCCAACGCCCTTGTCACGGTTCAACGCCGCGCCGTAATTGCGGATTGCCTCCTGCAATTCACGCCGTCCGGCATCGAGCTTGAGGGTGACGGAGAAACCGGCCTGGCGCAAGCGTTCAGCAATCGCTTGAGCATCATTTTTAGGGTTCACCAACGGGCCATTGAGGTACTGACTGTTGCCAATCACCAGCGCGTGGCGTGGCAGTTTGGTCAGGGCTGGCGTCGCTGAAGATTCAGCGGCCAAACTGCCGCTGATCAGCGTGGCAAATAGAACACTGGCGGCAACGGTAGTGCGAACAAAACGATGCATGCTTTACCCTTTCAAAAGGCCGAAATTCCGGTGATCGCCCGGCCGAGAATCAGTGCGTGAATATCGTGCGTGCCTTCGTAGGTATTGACGACTTCGAGATTGACGACATGTCGGATGACACCGAAATCATCGCTAATGCCATTGCCGCCCAGCATGTCGCGTGCCGTGCGGGCAATGTCGAGCGCCTTGCCGCAGGAGTTGCGTTTGAGCATAGAGACGTTTTCCGGGCAGGCGCTGCCGTCGTCCATCATGCGGCCTAGACGCAGCACACTCTGGATGCCAATTGAAATCTCGGTCTGCATGTCGACCAGCTTTTTCTGGACCAACTGGTTGGAGGCCAGCGGGCGATTAAACTGCTTGCGGTCCAGCGTGTATTGCCTTGCCGTATGCCAGCAGGCTTCGGCCGCGCCGAGAGCGCCCCAGGAAATGCCGTAGCGGGCGGCGTTCAGGCAGGTGAACGGGCCTTTGAGGCCGGCGACGCCGGGCAGCAGGTTCTCGCTCGGTACGAAGACCTCGTCCATGACGATCTCGCCGGTGATCGAAGCACGCAGGCCGACCTTGCCGTGAATGACCGGGGCACTGAGCCCGGCCATGCCCTTGTCGAGAATGAAGCCGCGAATGATGCCTTCGTCATCCTTTGCCCAGACAACGAAGACATCAGCAATCGGCGCATTGGTAATCCACATCTTGCTGCCCGACAGCTTCCAGCCGCCCGGCACGGCGCGGGCGCGCGTGCTCAGGCTGCCAGGGTCGGAGCCGGAATCCGGCTCGGTCAGGCCGAAGCAGCCGATCAGCTTGCCCTGGCCGAGGCCGGGCAGGTATTTCTGCTTCTGTTCTTCCGAGCCAAAAGCAAAGATCGGCAGCATGACCAGCGACGATTGCACGCTGAGCATCGAGCGGTAGCCAGAATCAACGTATTCGACTTCGCGGGCGATCAGGCCGTACGACACGTAGTTGAGTCCGGCACCACCGTACTGCGGCGGCAGCGTCGCGCCGAGCAGCCCCATGTCGCCCATCTCACGGAATATGGCCGGATCAGTATGTTCGTTGCGGAAAGCATCGCGAATACGTGGTTTGAGTGCTTTCAGGGCAAAGTCACGCGCCGCATTGCGCACCTGACGCTCGTCGGCGGCGAGTTGGCTGTCGAGAAGGAAAGGGTCTTCCCAGTTGAACGACGGCTTAGCCACGAACGTGCCCGTCGCCCAATACAACCCATTTCTGGCTGGTCAGTCCTTCCAGACCCACCGGGCCACGGGCGTGGATCTTGTCGGTGGAAATGCCGATTTCGGCGCCCAGGCCGTACTCGAAACCATCGGCAAAGCGCGTCGAGGCGTTGATCATGACCGAGGCCGAATCGACTTCGCGCAGGAAGCGCATCGCTTTCGGATGGTTGTCGGTGACGATGGCTTCGGTGTGGTGCGATGAATACTGGTTGATGTGGCTGATCGCCTCATCGATGCCGGAAACCACCTTGACCGAAATGATCGGGGCGAGGAATTCGGTGTAATAGTCCTCGTCAGTCGCCGGCTTGGCCTCTTTGACAATGGCGCAAGTCTCGGCACAACCACGGATTTCGACGCCCTTGGCGCTCAGCATGTGGGCAATCGGCGGCAGCAGCATGGCGGCGACGGAACGGTCGACGAGCAGCGATTCGGCTGTGTTGCAGGTGCCGTAGCGCTGGGTCTTGGCGTTCTCGACGATCTTCAGCGCCTTGTTGGGGTCGGCTTCCTCTTCCAGATAAACGTGGCAGTTGCCGTCGAGATGCTGGATCATCGGCACGCGGCATTCGGCGAGCAGGCGGGCAATCAGGCCTTTGCCCCCGCGCGGCACGATGACATCGACGAATTCGCGCATCGTAATTAGTTCGCCAACGGCAGCGCGGTCGGTGGTGTTGATGACTTGCACGCATTCGGCCGGCAGGCCAGCCGTTTGCAAGCCTTCCTGAACCAGTGCGGCAATCGCCCGGTTGGAGCGGATGGCTTCCGAACCGCCGCGCAGGATGGCGGCGTTGCCGGATTTCAGACACAGTGCGGCGGCATCGGCGGTCACATTGGGCCGTGCTTCGTAAATGATGCCGACGACGCCGAGCGGCACGCGCATTTTGCCAACCTGGATGCCGGACGGTTGAAACTTGAATTCGCCCATTTCACCAATCGGATCGGGCAGGGTGGCGACTTGTTCGACGCCTTCGGCCATGCTGTCCACGCCTTTTTCGGAAAGGGTCAAGCGGTCGATCATGGCCGGCTCAAGACCGGCAACGCGGGCGGCGGCCAGATCTTCCTGGTTGGCGCTGACGAGCGCGGCTTTTTCGCGGCGGATGGCGGCGGCAATGGCGAGCAGGGCGGCGTTCTTTTCAGCGGTCGAGGCGGTGGCCAAACGGCGCGAGGCGGCACGCGCCTGACGCCCGACGGTCTGCATGTAGTCTTTGATGTCCATGATTTTCAGTGGCGGGGCAAAAGATCATTATAGCCAGCTAAATTACTGGGAACTTCCGGAAGCGGGTAAACTCTTATCCGCTACGATAGCAGGGCTTTACATCGGGGACGAAATGGCTGAAAAATTGATATTGCCGACCGAGATCAAGGTCTGTGCAACATGTAGTTACTGGGATGGCGAGCGCCAGGTTGATGGCGAAATGAAGGTGGTCGTGGTGGCTGATGATTGCTCGGGCGTATGTCTGGTGCAGGAAACGCAAAAGCACGCACTACAGGATGTGCGCAAGGAATGTTCGTGTATTTGGGAAGATCTGGAGCCGGACGAAGCGGCGGAAGAGCCTAAACCCTGATTATTTCCTGGTACACAGGTGCAAACCGAGGCGCAGGAACTCTTCCCAAATGTTTCCACGACCGATGCCCTTTGGCTAGCAGGTCGATTTTTCCCGCATGTTGCAGCGCCGTTTCAAGTGTTACGGTCGACAGCCGTTGCAAGGGCTTTTTTTATCGGCGTTGCGCGTGGCCCCCAAACCTTGGCATCCTTGAGCAGCGCGTCGATCGGTTTGCCGGCATCCAGGCCATTACGGATCACGGCCAGCGCCCTGATTTCCTCACTCATGGCCCAAAGCACCAAGGGGGGCGCCTCGCCTTCATGCATCAAACCATTCAGCGTGCGTGACAGGCGTGCCACGTCGCCAGCCAGCAGCGCCTCGCGCAAACCTTCAATGTCATAACGCGCAACGTTCAGTACCGCCTCACGAACCTGTGTCGTGCTGAGTTCGCCGGGCGGGTAAAGCAGGCCAAGTTTCTGGATTTCCTGATGCGCGGCGAGCAAATTGCCCTCAACGCGTTCAGCAATGAATTTCAGGCTTTCCTGATCGGCGCTTTGTTTCTGGCGGCGCAGGCGACCGGCGATCCAGATCGGTAAATCGGCCAGCGCCGGCGCCATCAGCTTGATGGCGACGCCGGCATTGACCAGCGCGGTGAACCAGACCGCCTTTTCCTCGCGCCAGTCGAGTTCGGGCAAGGTGATCAGCAGCAGGTTGTCCATCGACAGGTTCTGGCACCACTGCTGCAATGCGGCGCTGCCTTCCTTGCCCACCTTGCCGGTGGGAACGCGCAAATCGATCATTTTTTTATCGCCGAATAGCGACATGTTGCCGCCGGCAGCCAGCAATTGGCCCCAGTCGAATTGCGGCAGAACCGTCATCACCTCGCGCTCGCTGTAACCCTGCTGGCGAGCCTTGACGCGAATTGTGTCGGCAGCTTCGATGACCAGCAGCGGCTCGTCGCCGTAGAGCACGTAGAGCGGGCGCAAGTCACGTTCGAGGTGGGCGGCGAGTTGTTCGCCCTTGAGCAACATTACTCGGCTTCTTCGAGGTCGGGATTTTTCGGTTTGATGATGCTCAGGCGGCGCATGATCTGGTTGACCAGATCATTGTTCATGTCGCGCCAGAGCAGGCCTTCTTCAAGATCCTTGGCGAGAATGTTTGAGTCATCAAAGCTAATGTCCCGCGACAGGTTGATTTCGTTCGGCGGCACCAGCACCAGCCCCTTGGCGTTAACCATGCGGAAGGTGTAATTGAGTTGCAAGCGATATTCGCGCACCCGGCCTTGGGCATTAACGCTGAGAATGGTCTTCTGGCGGCTATCCGCCAATTGCTGGAAGGTGGCATCGGCCATTTTGGGGTCGTCGACCAGTTCGCTGCTGCCGGCTGCATTGATATAACGTTCGAGCCAGATACGCACGTCAGCGGTTTCCGGCAGCGCGATATGCATTGTCTTGTAAGGCAGGTTGCCACTTTTCGTTCCGCGCAACTGAAAGCCGCAGCCGGCCAGGGCTAGCGCAGGAAGAACAGCGAGCAGACGGCGGCGGGAAAGGGGCGCGGTGAGTGGCATGCTGAGCCTTAAACGACGATGTTGACCAGACGGCCCGGCACGACGACAACCTTCTTCGCCGGCTTGCCTTCCATGAACTTGACGGCGCCTTCCGAGGCCAGCGCGGCGGCTTCGATGCTTGCCTTGTCGGCCTCGGCAGAAACGCGGATGGAGCCGCGCAGCTTGCCGTTGACCTGCACCATCAGCTCGATTTCATCCTGCTTGAGCGCCGCCGGATCGGCCTTCGGGAAGGGCTGCACGCCGGCATCCTGGCCCGGCTTCAGTTCGGCATAAAGCGCCTGACCGATGTGCGGGACGATGGGGAAGAGCAGCAAGGCGATACTTTCCAGCGTTTCCTGCGCCAGCGCACGGCCGGCGGTATCGTTCGAATTGGCCTTGTCAAAGGCATTGAGCAATTCCATGACGGCGGCGATGGCGGTGTTGAACTGCTTGCGCCGGCCGTAATCGTCGGCCACCTTGCCCATGGTCTGGTGCAGTTTGCGTCGCAGGTCGGCCTGGTTGGCGGTTAAGCCATCGTTGCTGCTGCAGGCGGTGACCAGGCCCATTTGCACGTGGTCGTAAGTCGTCTTCCACAGGCGACGCAGGAAGCGGTAAGCGCCTTCGACGCCGGCGTCGGACCATTCCAGCGACTGATCGGGCGGCGAGGCGAACATGATGAACAGGCGAGCCGTGTCGGCGCCGTACTGGTCAATCAGAGATTGCGGGTCGACGCCGTTGTTCTTCGACTTCGACATCTTCTCGGTGCCGCCGATGACCACCGGCAGGCCGTCTGCCTTGAGCGTGGCGCCGGTTGGGCGGCCCTTTTCATCGGTGACGACATTGACATCGGCCGGGTTGATCCACAGCTTCTTGCCGCCGTCGAGGTCGCGGTAGAAGGTTGGGGCGACGACCATGCCCTGGGTCAGCAGGTTGGCGAACGGTTCGCCGAGATCACCGATTAGGCCGACATCGCGCATCAGCTTGGTGAAGAAGCGCGAGTACAGGAGGTGGAGGATGGCGTGCTCGATGCCGCCGATGTACTGGTCGATACCGCCCTTGCACCAGTAGGCGACGCGCTCGTCGACCATGGCCGTGGTGTTGTCCGGGCAGGCGTAGCGCAGGAAGTACCAGGACGACTCGAAGAAAGTGTCCATGGTGTCGGTTTCGCGCCGGGCGTCGCCGCCGCACTTCGGGCACTTGCATTCGTAGAACTCGGGCATCTTGGCCAGCGGCGAACCGGCGCCGGTGATCTCGACGTTTTCGGGCAGGACGACCGGCAACTGGTCGTCGGGCACCGGCACGTCGCCACAGGTCTTGCAGTGGATGATCGGGATCGGGCAGCCCCAGTAGCGCTGGCGGGAAATGCCCCAGTCGCGCAGGCGGAACTGCACCTTCTTGTCGCCGAGTTGCTTGGCGGCGAGGTCGGCGGCGATGGCGTCGACGGCGGCTTCGTAACCGAGGCCGTCGTACTTGCCGGAATTGATCAGCTTGCCGCGCTGCTTGTCGGCGTACCACTCGGCCCAGGCTTCGTGGCTGAACGAGGTTTCGCCGTCAACGGCGACGACCTGCTTGATCGGCAAGTTGTACTTCAACGCAAAGGCGAAATCGCGTTCGTCGTGGGCCGGCACGGCCATCACGGCGCCATCGCCATAGCTCATCAGCACGTAGTTGCCGACCCAGACTTCGACCTCTTGGCCGGTCAGCGGATGGCTGACGTAGATGCCGGTCGGCATGCCCTTCTTTTCCATCGTCGCGATGTCGGCTTCGGCGACGCCGCCCTTCTTGCATTCCTCGATGAAGGCGGCCAGTTCCGGGTTGTTGGCGGCGGCTTTGGTGGCCAGCGGATGTTCGGCGGCGACGGCGACGAAGGTGACGCCCATGATGGTGTCGGCGCGGGTGGTGAATACCCACAGTTTTTCTTCCGGGTTTGCTGCCAGCGGGAAGGCGAAGCGCACGCCGGTGCTCTTGCCGATCCAGTTCTTCTGCATCAGGCGGACCTGTTCCGGCCAGCCCGGCAGGTTGTCGAGTTCGGTCAGCAGTTCTTCGGCGTAGGCGGTGATCTTCATGTAATACATGGGGATCTCGCGCTTTTCGATCAGCGCGCCGGAGCGCCAGCCGCGGCCGTCGATGACCTGCTCGTTGGCGAGCACGGTGTGATCGACCGGGTCCCAGTTCACGGTGCCGAGCTTCTTGTAAACCAGGCCCTTTTCGTAGAGGCGGGTGAACAGCCACTGTTCCCAGCGGTAGTACTCGGGCGTGCAGGTGGCGAATTCGCGTTCCCAGTCGATGGCGAAGCCGAGCGACTTGAGCTGGTGCGCATGTAGTCGATATTGGAATAAGTCCAGCCAGCCGGCGGCACATTATTTTGCAGTGCAGCATTTTCGGCCGGCATGCCGAAGGCGTCCCAGCCCATCGGTTGCAGCACATTGAAGCCCTGCATCTTGTGGAAGCGCGAGAGCACGTCGCCGATGGTATAGTTCCGCACGTGGCCCATGTGCAGCTTGCCCGACGGGTAGGGAACATCGACAGGCAGTAGTATTTGGGCTTGCTGGTGTCTTCGATGGCACGGGCGGCACCGGTTTTGTTCCAGTGCGTCTGGGCGGCGCGTTCGATGTCGGCTGGGGCGTATTTGTCCTGCATGGGTATGTGCTCAAAAATCTTGAAGTAAGCCCGGAATTATACCGGTTGAACCTGTTTGGAGAGGCGATGGGGGCGATGCTAAGAAGTAGCTTGGTGATTTTTGGACTGTTTTCGGCGTGGACCGCATCTGCCGCACCGAATGCGGTAGTTGATGCATTGCAGGCGCCGGCTTGGCTCGAACGCGGCGAGCGGCGTTTACCGCTGGTGCCCGGAATGGTGCTCGAAAACCGGGATCGCGTGCTGACCGGTAATGGGGCGCGCGCCATTATTCAACTGGCCGATGGCAGTGCCGTCAAACTTGGCGAAAACGTCAATGTTGCGGTTAACGCCATGAAACAGGAAAAAAATGGCTCATTTGCCGCCGCGCTCGATGTGGTCAAAGGTGCGTTTCGCCTGACGACCGATATTTTTCGCAAATATCAAACCCAGCGTGCGATCAATGTGCGCACCGGTACGGTGACGATTGGTATTCGCGGTACCGATCTTTGGGGTCGTTCTGATCACGAACGTGATTTCGTCTGCTTGCTGGAAGGCAGGATTGCGGTTAGCCACCCGATGGGCGAGCCGACCGAGTTGAACGAACCTTTGCAGTTTTATGGTGCCAACAAAGGCCAGGCACCGGGGCCGGTTGCCTTGGTGGACAAAGAGCAGCTGGCCAAGTGGGCGCTGGAAACCGAATTGCAAAATGGAGCCGGCGTGCAGCAGCAAGGTGGTCGCTGGGGCTTGCGTTTCGGGCAATACGACAAGGAAGAAACGCTGGCCTTGTACGACAAGCTAAATGCCTCTGGTTACGCAGCCAAGATCAAGCCGCTCCGCGTGGCGGGCGGCTACTCTTACGAAGTGCGCCTGGGACTACTGGTGACCGAACGCGAGGCGCGTGCGCTAGCCGACAAGTTAACGCGGGACCTGCATGTACCCGCGCCGAACCTTAGTCGGCTTTAGCGTCGCCCGGTCACGCCGCTTTTTTTAGCGGGTTGAGGTTTTCCCAGTTGCTTTGCCAGAGCCGGTAAGTGCTTTGCGCTGCGATCATCGAGAGCAGCGACATCCGGGTCTGGTGCTGCCACATCCATGACAGGCGAGGTGCTTGCGTCAGGCCGTAGCTGGGTGTGCAACCGACTTCTTCTTCGACAATGCTCAAAAAACGTTTAACCGCCAGACCCCAATAGTCGGAGCCTTCAGGTTTGCCGGTGATAAGCTCAGCCTCGGAGGCGGCGCGGCGCCAGAGTTTTAGGGCCAGTTCATCGCTGATACCGGCTTTCCTGGCGATCCAGGGGAGAATTTTAGGTGCTTGCATGCTGTTACTCCTTATTACTCTGTGGGGGTATCCACTTGCTGTTTTGATTGCCTCTTTGGGCAAAAGTTTTGTGCGGTGCACAATTTGTTTTGGGAAGTATACTTCCGGCTCAAACGCTATTGTGTGAAATATTGTGCAATTGAATTGCTGCGTTGCACAATAACAACAGATTGGTCTGACCAATTTCCGCTTCTGCTATTTTTGGGGCGGTATTTTATATCTTTAGTCGTATTTTTTGAATGCCTATGACTGATTTGCTTGCCAATTTGAACGCACCACAACTGCAGGCTGTGACCTTGCCGCCGGTCCATGGGCTGATCCTGGCCGGTGCCGGCAGTGGAAAAACGCGGGTGTTGACGACGCGTATTGCCTGGCTGATGGCGACCGGGCAGGTCGGGCCGCATGGCATTCTGGCCGTGACTTTCACCAACAAGGCAGCAAAGGAAATGACGGCACGGTTGGCGGCGCTGGTGCCGATCAATACGCGTGGCATGTGGATAGGTACTTTCCACGGCCTATGCAACCGCCTGTTGCGCGCGCATTACCGCGAAGCCGGGCTGCCGCAGACTTTTCAGATTCTCGATTCGGCGGACCAGCTGGCTATGGTCAAGCGCCTGCTGAAGAATCTCAATGTGGATGACGAAAAATACCCACCGCGTGAACTCTGCCACTTCATCAATGCGCACAAGGAACAAGGAGTCCGTGCCGGACAGGCTGAGGCTTACGACAATTACACGCAAAAACGCGTCGAGCTGTATGCCGAGTACGAGGCGCAGTGCAATCGTGAAGGGGTGGTCGATTTTGCTGAACTACTCTTGCGCTGCTACGAATTGCTGCAGCGCAATGAACCGATCCGCAAACATTACCAAGCGCGCTTCCGCTACATTCTGGTTGATGAAGTACAGGATACGAACAAGCTGCAATACGCCTGGTTGCAACTGATTGCTGCCGATGGCGCAAAGATTTTCGCGGTGGGCGATGACGATCAGAGTATTTATGCCTTCCGGGGGGCTGAAGTGGGCAATATGCGCGATTTTGAGCGAGATTTTGCCGGCCCCAACGTGATCCGTCTGGAGCAGAACTACCGTTCTCAGGGCAATATTCTGGCGGCGGCCAATGCCTTGATCAAAAATAACCGTTCGCGGCTTGGCAAAAATCTGTGGACCGATGCCGGTGATGGCGAACCGATCCGCGCTTTCGAAGGCTATTCCGATATCGACGAAGCGCGCTTCATCGTCGAGGAAATCCGCGAACTGGTGCGTGAAGGGGTTTCGCCAACGCAGATTGCGATTCTTTATCGCTCGAATGCCCAGTCGCGCATTCTGGAACACGAACTGTTCGCCAAGGCAGTGCCCTACAAGGTTTATGGCGGTTTGCGCTTCTTCGAGCGTCAGGAAATCAAGCATGCGCTGGCTTATTTGCGTCTTTTGGGTAATCCGGACGACGATACCGCTTTCCTGCGCGTGGTGAATTTCCCGACCCGGGGCATTGGTGCGCGCTCGCTGGAAAGCTTGCAGGCGACAGCACATCAAACAAATTGCAGTCTTTACAACGCCGCCGCTTCATTGAGTGGCAAGGCGGGCGTGACGGTGGGTGGTTTTATCCGCCTGATCGAAACCTTGCGTCAGGAAACGGCGAATTTGCCCCTGCCGGAAATCGTTGAGCACATTGTCGAAAAATCAGGGCTGGCCCAGCATTACCGGATGGACAAGGACGGCCAGGAGCGGCTGGAGAATCTTGACGAACTGATCAATGCAGCCGCCAGCTTTGTTGACGATGACGGCGTGGTGATGGGCCATCAGGCCGAAGGCGGCGCGCTGGTTTCCTTCCTGACCCACGCCTCGCTGGAAGCGGGTGAACATCAGGCCGGCGAGGGGCAGGAAGCGGTGCAATTGATGACGGTCCACTCGGCAAAAGGCCTGGAATTTGATGTGGTGTTCATCAGTGGTCTCGAGCAGGGGCTTTTCCCACACGAAAACTCGGTGGCGCAAGGCCAGGAGGGGCTGGAGGAGGAGCGTCGGCTGATGTACGTGGCCGTGACCCGGGCCCGCCAGCGCCTTTATGTCTCCTGCGCGCAAACCCGCATGCTGCATGGCCAGACGCGTTACTGCATGCCGTCGAATTTCCTCGACGAAATTCCCGAAAATCTGCTGCTCAAACTGAACAAGAAGTCGGCTCCCGCGCCAACTGCCACCCCTGCGTTTGGTGGCGGCTATTCAGCCGAGCCGGTGGCTGGCGGTTTGCGCATCGGACAAAGTGTTGAACATGCGAAATTTGGTCTCGGCGTCATCGTATCGACCGAAGGGCGCGGCGCCGATGCGCGCGTGCAGGTCAATTTCGGTGGCAGCGGCATGAAGTGGCTGGCGCTGGAATACGCCAAGCTGACGCCGGTTTAGGCTTTGTTGGCGGCGATTGAGGCTTGCAGGAAGTAATGCATCGCCTGCTCGCGCAATTTGGCGTTTAGTTCGTTTTCCCCCGCCTGCCCAATACTGGCATGCATAGCGGGGGCGATTTCCAGAAAGCGGGTGACCAAACGCGGATCAAAGTGAGTGCCGGCATCTTTTTCGATAATGGCTAGCGCTATCTCCAGCGCCATTGGCTCCTTGTAGGGGCGACGAGAAGTGAGTGCGTCAAAGACATCGACGATGGCGAATATGCGCGCATTGAGCGGTATTTCTTCACCCTTCAGGCCGCGCAGATAGCCTTTTCCGTCGAACTTTTCATGATGCCCTTCAATGACTTCGCGGGCGCCCTGTAGCCAGTCCGAGTCGGCAATGATGTCGACACCGAGTGCGACATGGGTGCGCATGATGGTGAATTCATCTTCAGTCAGCTTGCCCGGCTTGAGCAAAATATTGTCGGTAATGCCGATCTTGCCGACATCGTGCAGAAAGGCACCGAGAATCAACTGACGCATGGCATTCGGTGCCAGTCCAGTCGCTTCACCGAGCTTGATGGCATAAAGCGTGACGCGGAAATTGTGGTCGCCGGTATCCGAATCGCGTTTGGCGATGGCCGCACCAAGAACTGAGGCGATTTCAAGGTTGCCCTTGAGGAGTTCATTCGAGAAGCGAACGACATCGCGGTTAAGGGAAATAATGACCGGATAAAGCAGCAGGCTGGTGGCAAGGACGGCAATCAGCACCGCAGCCAGCGTGTGCCAGAGTTGCTTGCTGAATTCTTCCATTACGCTACGGTCGACGACGAAAACACCCTCAAAAAATCCGGCGTTGCCGCCCAATTTACTGGGCAGCGGTACAAGAACCTGAACCACGGTGTCTTCGCCGATAAAATATCTTTCGTAGTGGTGGAGTTGTCGAGCGGAAATTGATGCTTGTATTGTTTCAGTTGATTCTCAATATGCTCGTATTTGGGATTGACTGCTTCAACAATGCGGGTTTTTTCGCGATCATAAATTTCAATGACCACGAAATTATTGCGGACAAAAGATTCAGCTTGCGCGCTGAGTTTGGCCAACTCTGCCGGGCTACGTTTGCCGGTATCCAGTCCCTCTGGCGCAAACTCGGTGGCTTGCGAGGCAGCCAAGGCGACAATAGCATCGTCGATTTTTTCTGCTTCGATGTAATAAGCGACGCTACCGATCAAAAACGACACAATCAGCCAAGCGGCAACCAGTCGGCGGAGCACGATGCGGTGGATAGAAATCATGAGCTAATGATACGCTCAGGGTTTGACGATAAATTACGAAAAACTTAAGGAGATAATCATGACCTACGCCATCCGCATCCATCAAACCGGTGGCCCCGAGGTCTTGTCCTGGGAGTCAGTAGATTTGCCTGCACCGGGCGCTGGCGAGGCGACAGTTCGCCATGCGGCTGTCGGTCTTAACTTTATCGATACTTACCATCGCACCGGCCTTTATCCGTTGCCGATGCCAAGCGGCATTGGCCTTGAAGGGGCTGGCGTGGTTGAGGCGATTGGCCCCGGCGTGACGGAAGTGCAGGTCGGTGATCGCGTGGCTTATGCTGGTGGCCCGATAGGCGCTTATGCCGAAGCGCGCAATATTCCGGCGCATCGCCTGTTGAAATTGCCCGATGCCATTTCTTTCGATACCGCTGCCGCGATGATGTTGCAGGGCTTGACGGCAGCTTATCTGCTGCGCAAAACCTATCGTGTGCAGCCGGGTGATGCGGTGCTGATTCATGCGGCGGCGGGTGGTGTTGGTTTGATCGCCTGCCAGTGGGCCAAGGCGCTCGGCGCGACGGTGATCGGCACGGTCGGTTCAGCGGCCAAGGGTGAACTGGCCAAGGCACACGGTTGTGACCATGTGATCAATTACAGCACTGAAAACTTCGTCTCACGCGTACGGGAAATTACCGGCGGCGAAGGCGTGCCGGTGGTTTATGACGGGGTTGGCAAAGACACGTTCATGGGCTCGCTGGACAGCTTGCGGCCGCTCGGCATGCTGGTCACTTACGGCAACGCTTCAGGCCCGGTGCCGCCGCTTGATTTGTTGCTGCTCTCGCAGAAAGGCTCGCTTTTTGTAACGCGTCCGACCATCGTGAGTTACACCGCCAAGCGTGCTGATCTTGAGGCGCTGGGAGCTGAGCTATTCGATGTGGTGGCGTCCGGCAAAGTCAAAATTGAGGTGCATCAGCGTTATGCGCTGAAGGATGCAGCGCAGGCGCACAGCGATCTGGAGGCACGCAAGACCACCGGCTCAACTATCCTTATTCCATGATGGCGAAAATCAAGGCGGGACTGCTCTCCCTGCGCGATCTGTTTGCAACTGCGTGGTGGATTATTTTGATCGTCGGCATCGGCTTCGTGATCGCATATCAATTTGTCCAGCCGGCGCCCCCCAAGAAGATCACCATCTCTACCGGTGGTGATTCCGGGGCTTATTATCAGTTTGCCAAGCGTTACGCGACGATTTTGGAGCGCAATGGCGTAACGCTGGAAGTCAAGACCTCGGCTGGTTCGCTGGAGAATATCGAGCGCTTGAAAAACGGCGAAGCGGATATTGGTTTCGTTCAAGGGGGCGTGATTGAACCAAAAGCGGATCAGGATGAGGCGGACGATTTAGGTCTGCTTTCCCTCGGCAGCATGTTTTATGAGCCAGTCTGGGTGTTCTATCGTGGTGACAAAGCGCTGGAGCGTTTAACCGATTTGCATGGCAAGCGGATTGCCATCGGCCAGGAAGGCTCTGGTGTACGCCAGTTAGCGCAGCAATTACTCAAGGCCAATGAAATTCCTGCTGGTGAAAACCTGCTCTCGCTCTCTGGTTTGAAAGCGGCAGAGGAGCTCCAGCAGGGGCGAATTGACGCGGCGTTTATCATTTCGGCTGAAAAAGCGCCGGTGATTCAGGTCTTGCTGCGCTCGCCGGGGATTAAAGTCATGAGTTTTGCTCAGGCTGGTGCTTACCAGCGGCGTTTTCCTTTCCTGACCAAGCTTACTTTTCCGCATGGTGTTGCCGATCTGGTCCGTGATTTCCCGCCAGAGGATGTCAAACTGCTGGCGCCAACCGCCAACCTGATCGTCCGTGATGACTTGCATCCGGCCTTGCAGAGCCTGCTCCTGCAGGCCGCCAGCGAAGTGCATGGGCAATCCGGATTTTTCCAGGATGTCGGTGAGTTTCCTTCCTACAAGGACCGCATGGTGCCCTTGTCGCCCGAAGCGGGTCGTTATTTCAAATCCGGCGCACCTTTCCTGCAGCGCTATCTGCCGTTCTGGCTGGCGGTGCTGATTGATCGCCTGATTGTGCTGTTGATCCCCGTCGTTGCCTTGCTGATTCCGCTGCTCAAGGTCGCACCAGCGATTTACAACTGGCGCGTACGCTCCAAGGTGTTTCGCTGTTATGGCGAGTTGAAATTCCTCGAGGATGATCTCAGTCATCATTTCGACCCGGCCAAGCTGGCCGATTATCGCAACCGGCTCGATACGCTCGAAGAGGAAGCGGTCCGGCTCAGCGTGCCGCTCGCCTTCACTGATCTGGTTTATACCCTGCGCGAACACGTCAATCTCGTGCGTCGCATTCTTGATAAGAAAGAGTCTCAGGCATGAAAGCCTTTCTCGTCGCCAACCCCAAGGGTGGCTCCGGTAAAAGCACGCTGGCCACCAATCTGGCCGGCTATTTCGCTTCCAAACGCCATGAGGTGATGCTGGGTGATATTGACCGCCAGCAATCCTCGCGCGAATGGCTGGCGATCCGGCCTTTCGAGTTGCCCAGCATCGATACCTGGGAAGTCGGCGCCGACAGTATTTCCCGCCCGCCGAAGGGCGCTACGCATGTTGTGCTCGATACGCCAGCTGGCCTGCACGGCAAAATGCTGGAGCGGGTGCTCAAGTTGTCGACCCGGATGATCATTCCGGTACAGCCGTCGATGTTCGACATGCTGGCCACCCGTCACTTTTTGCAAGCCTTGCTGGCAGAGAAGTCAGTGCGCAAAGGCAAAATTGATGTTGCTGTGATCGGGATGCGAGTCGATGCACGAACCCGCGCTGCCGGCGAACTGGAAAAATTCTTTGCTACTTTCGATCTGCCGGTGCTGACTTATTTGCGTGATACCCAAGTGTACGTTCAGGCAACGGCCGCCGGGATGACTATTTTTGATCTGCCGCCCTCACGTGCCGAACGTGATCTGGAGCAATGGCGAACGATTATTGATTGGGTGGAAGAAGGCGACGAATAAAGCATTACGGTCAACGCGCAAAATCGGCTAAAAATTTAGCCGATAGACCCATCCTGCAGCAAGGCTTCGGCAGACTGGCTGGTTTTCCACCAATTGATAAATTCCGGCAGGTCGATTGCCTTCGAATAAAAATAGCCTTGCGCGAAGCGGCAGCCGAGCGACGAAATAATGCCGAGGATTTCTGCCGTTTCAACGCCCTCAGCAATGACGCTCATTTTGAGTCGGGTCGCCAACTGGATTACCGAGGTAATAATCTCGCGCGCCTTCTCCGATTCGGCTACCTGACGGACGAACATCTGGTCGATCTTTACCTCCTGTACCGGCAGGCGCTGCAGGTAACTCATGCCTGAATAGCCTGTCCCGAAGTCATCGATCGACAGGCGCAAACCGAGTTTGCGCATGCGGTTCAACACATCCATGACTTGCCAGCTTTCCTCAACCATCATGGTTTCGGTAATTTCGAGCAGGAACTTTGAGGGGGCAATATCCCAGGTCGCCAACGCCTGCCCAATCATGTCGGGAAGTTCCGTGTCGAGCAGGTCGTTGGCTGACAGATTGATCGAAAGAACAATGTCGATGCCTTGCTCGGCTAGTTGCAGCTGAATCTGTGTTGCCTGTTGCAGCAGCCAGCGATTGAAGGTCTGGCGCAAGCCAAGGCGATCAATTGCCTCAAGAATGATCGGCGGCGAAACCCATTCGCCATTGCTGCGCTGCCAGCGGAGCAGCGCCTCGGCACCGGTGCAACGGCCGGTAGTAATTTCGATTTGAGGTTGCAAATATAGGGCAAGCTCGCGATTGTTGTGCAGTGCCTGACGCAGGTCATTCTGCAGGCCTTGCTGGTCGTCGCTGTCGACTTCCATCTCCGGTTTATAGCTTTGAATATCGGCGTTGCCATGTTCGGCAAACAACCGGGCAATACGTGCTGACTGCACCAGAAACAAGGGGTCGCTGCTGTCATCCGGCCATTGTGCCGAGCCGATGGCCAGACGCGGCAAATGGCTGAGTCCATCGAATTTTTCAATGCTGGCCAGGCCGTCGCGGAGGCGGATCATCGCCAGCGTGAGCGCCGAACTGCTGATCAAATTGGGCAAAATAATCAACCATTCGCGCTGGCTGATCGTGTAGATCCGGTCTTGTGAGCGCAGCAAAGAGCGCATCTTTTGCGAAGCCTCGATGCGCAGTTTGTGTACCGAGTCCGCCGAGCGACGGAAAAGCTTTGCATCTGGCACTACAGCCAGCGCAATGACACCCAGTATGCGATTGGGCTGATTGTCACGCATCAATTGAGTGAGATCAGCCAGTGCACTGGCCATGCGTGGCAAGCCGGTAGTCTGGTCGATACGGTCAGTTTGACGTGTCGATAACTTGGTGTTTTGTTCAGGCAAGATAAAACTCGGCGGGGTCAATGCCGTAGGCGTTGGTTGGCAAGGCTTGGGTGATGCGGTATTCGCGGCCATCAGGCGTTATGGGATCCATCATCAGATCAAGCGTAATCGGATAGCACTCAACGCTTTTGTCGTGGGCAAGGACAATCAGCAGGCGGGGTTTGAGTCGGCGAATCTGGTTTTGCTGAATGACTACGCCAACTTCGCCGGTGTTCAGCTCAACCAGGCTGCCTATCGGGTAAATGCCGATGCATTGAATGAACTGATCGACTACCGAGTCACGGAATTTTATGCCGCGCATGCGAATTAACGCTTCCAGCGCTTTCTGCGAAGAAATGGCCGGCCCGTAGGCGCGGTTGCGTGTCATGGCGCAATAGCTGTCAGCCAGGCCGGCGAGTTCGCCATGAAAGGAGATGCGCTCGCCTTTCAGGCGCCGTGGATAACCGCTGCCATCAACCCGTTCGTGGTGACTGGCAACGATATCCAGCACATGGGTCGGGAAGCCTTCGCGGCCGAGCAACATCTCAAGCGAACTGGCAACATGCGACTGCACCAGCAGGTATTCTTCCTTGGTCAAGTCGCCGGGCTTGGAAAGAATTTCGGTCGGGATGTCGATCTTGCCAATATCCATCATCATGCCAGCCAGCCCAAGTTGCTCGATGGTGTTGAGCGGCAAGCCGAGGAAGCGGGCAAACACCATCAGATGCACTGAAACATCAATTGCATGGTCGTAGGAGTATTGGTCGGCTGAGCGCAGGCGAGCCAGCCAGAGCATGGCGTCGGCGTTGCGCTCAATGGCCTGGGCCATTTCGGAAACCTGGCTGCCGATCTCCTTGAGTGACACGTTTTGCGACTGACTCAAACCTTCGCGAATGCTTTTTAATGTCTTTTTGACGTCATCGACGAGCGGCGCGGTAAAAAGCAGCTCGGCTTCCAGCTGACTTTGCTGGTCGGCCGCGTTGAGATCGGGCGAATAACGGTAGCGTCTGGTGAATGGCTCCCGGCGAAGGTGCCGGCAAATGTCGGCAAAATCATCGGGTCGGGCATCTGTGACCTTGTTGAAGACTGGCAGGCTGCCGGGTGGCCGGGGAGCATCCTTGCCGTTGTCGCGCGGGGCGTAAGCGTCTCCGAGCGAACGACTACGGTCGACCGTTACTTGCCGGCAATATTGCTGCAGGGTGGCAATCTGCGCTTCTGTCTCTATCACCAGTCCCTGCATGATGAATGGTGTCTCGATCCATGGTCGATCAAGGTCGCTGACAAACATTCCGATCTGCAGGTCGAGAGTTAGAACGTTGATCTTGTGCGACATCCAGTTCGGTCTATTAGCATGGCGAAATGAGGATTTTACTCTCGCAATCGCTGCGCGTATTTGGCATAACGTTTTTTTACAGTTTGAAAAAGGTCTTAATTTCCGCCATCGCCAACCAATGCATAGGGCGCCCAGAAAATCGGATGGGCGTATGAAAAGCGCAATTTCCCCTCGCCACCATCTTCGCTCATCACTTTCAACATCGACCGGCGTAGCGCTTCGGCGCGAATAATCTGCGGCGCGTTGCCTAGCTCGTTGAAAACGCCAACCACCAACTTCTGCGCCGAGACGGTTTCAACAGGCCAGTGTGTGACCAGCAGTGAGCGGCTGCCACTGTAGAAGAAACCACGGCCTAGTCCGGAAACAGCCTCGCCACCACGCCCGTCACCGGCGGCCGTGTTGCAGGCGGAAAGCACAACCCAGTCGGCATCCAGTTTCAGGGTCAGGATGTCATCTAGTGAGAGCAAACCGTGTTGGCCGCCGCCGGGATTGGCGAGAGCCAATGCGGGTTGATCCATGCCGGGATATTCACCAGAAATCAACCAATGTGTGGCAAAGGCGATGATGCGGCGTTGTGCTAAATCAGCCTTGAGTACGCTATCCCGACTGGCGTTCTTGCCGAGAAAACGTCGTATTCATTGTTGGCGTTGAGTGTTTTGGCCAAGGCGAGAATTTCGCTACGCATGGTCGCCGGGTAGTTGACCCTGCTTGTTTTGCGGGGTAATGCTGATAGCCTTTTTGCAAGCTTCAATTGCGAGGCGTATGTTTCCGCCGTCGTGTTCGGCGCGGCACATTTCTTTCCAGACGCGTGAAGGATTGCTGCCACCGCCGAGGCTGATTGTCGTGCGAAGCTCCGTGATCCGGGTATTGGCCAGCCCCAGTTCCTGAGCAGCGCGACCGCGTTACCAGTGGATATTGGCCAATTCAAGATTGCTCGCTCCTTCAGGTAACGGGGCATCCAATATTTTCTGCGCGGTATCGCGCTTGACTTCGTTGACCGGGTACTTGTCGAGCGCGGCCATGATTTCCTGTACCGAGCGCGAACGCGCCGGCTCGGCCTGTACGACACCAGGGAGAAGCAGGAGGATCAACAACAGCGAAAACCAGTTCATTTTTGTTTCCAGCAGTGAAATCGTGCAGATATTTTAAAGCGTTACGGTCAACGCCTGAATTTGCTCGATTTTTTCAATTCGTCGAGAAACCAGGCGAGTGCCTTGCCGACATTGCGGCTGCGCCAGGCGATGTGGGCGGGCATGGGCTGGCCTGGTTCGGCGAGTTCGCGTTGTATCAGTCGCCCGGCGGCGATTTCCGGGTCGGCCAGCCAGTGTGGCAGGTGGCCGACGCCGAGTCCGGCAACCTGGGCACTGGCCTTGGCGGCCATGTTGGGTACACGCAAGGTGTCCTGGCCTTCGAGCAGGCCGATGGTGCGGGCGGTGAGTTCCTGCGAGGTGTCGGCAATGACGACGGCGCGATGGCGGCGCAATTCGCTGTTGGGGATCGGATCGGCGTAGGCGGCGAGCGGGTGACTGGGTGAAATTGCAAAGATCAGTTGCGAGTGGCCGAGCAGGCGGCTCATCATGCCGCTGCGTGCCGGCATGTCGCCGGGGGCGCCGATCACCAGATCAGCGCGGCCCGTCGCCAGCGCATCCCAAGTGCCGCCGAGCACTTCGTAAATCAGTCGAATCTGCGTGCCGTGGCCAATTTCATAAAAGCGTTCGAGCAGCGGGAAAAGGCGTTCGACCGGAATCACCATGTCGATGGCGATACGTAGTTCCGCTTCCCAGCCATGGGCGATGCGCTGCACCCTGCGTTCCAGTTCGTCGGCGGCGCGTAGCAGGTGGCGCCCCTCGTCGAGCAGGGTTCGGCCGGCTTCATTGAGCGTCGCGCGGCGGCCTTCTCTGATGAAAAACTGAACATCCAGCTCGCACTCCAGTTTGGCTATGGCATGGGACAGCGCCGAAGGCACGCGATGCAGTGCGCTGGCGGCGGCCGTGAAACTGCCGTGGCGGTCAATGGCGTCGAGAATGTGCAGAAGATCGAGAGAGATTTTCATGTGAATTTAATTGAACGATTTGTCCATAATAATTCGCTGGAATGCATTGAACTGTACGCCTAGTATGGCAACTAAGCTATATCTTTAATTCACAAGGAGTTCCCATGATCACCCTGCGCCCTTCCGGCGAACGCGGCTATGCCGACCACGGCTGGCTCAAGGCTCGCCACAGTTTTTCGTTTGCCAACTATTACGACCCGGCGGAAATGGGCTGGGGCGCCTTGCGTGTAATCAACGAAGACCGCGTCGCACCCGGCCAGGGTTTCGGTACGCATGGTCACCGCGACATGGAAATCGTTACTTATATCCTGTCCGGGGCGCTGGAGCATAAAGACAACCTGGGTAGCGGTGGCATCATCAAGCGTGGCGAAGTGCAGCGCATGAGTGCCGGCAAGGGGGTCATGCACAGCGAGTTCAATCCGTCGCCGGACGAGGAAACGCATTTGCTGCAAATCTGGATAGCCCCGGCCCGTCCGGGTGGGCCGGCCAGCTACGAGCAGCAGGCGTTGACCGTCGATGCCATGCGCGGTCACTGGCATCTGGTCGCATCGCCCGATGGCGCGGAGGGCAGCACGACCATCGGTCAGGATGCGCGGATTTTTGCCAGCGTGCTGGGTGCCGGCGAGGCGATCAGCCATCGCCTGGCAAGTGGGCGGCTGGCATACGTGCAGATGGTGCGCGGTCAACTCACCTGAACGGTAAAAAATGAGCGCCGGTGACGGTGCCAAGATTACCGATGAAAGTGATCTTCAATTTCTGGCTGGTGAAGAAGCCGAGTTTTTGCTCTTCGACCTGCCGCCGCAAGTCTGATTATTAATTCAAAGGGAAAACACCATGAGCAAAGTTATCGTTGTTTATCACTCCGGCTACGGCCACACCAAGCGCGTTGCCGAATCAGTCGCCGAAGGCGCTGCAGCCGAACTGCTGGCCATCGATGCCGAAGGCAATCTGCCGGACGGCGGCTGGGAAAAACTGGCCGCTGCTGATGCCATCATTTTCGGTACGCCAACCTACATGGGCGGCGCCAGCTGGCAATTCAAGAAATTTGCCGATGCCTCCTCCAAGCCCTGGTATGGCCGTGCCTGGCAGGACAAGGTGTTCGGCGGTTTCACCAACAGCGCCAGCCTGAATGGTGACAAGCAAGTGACCTTGATCGGCCTGCAAACCCTGGCCTCGCAGCATGGCGGCATCTGGGTCAGCCTCGGTCTGTTGCCGAGCAATAGCAAGGCAGCAGCGCGTACCGACATCAACAATCTCGGCGGTTCGGTCGGCTTGCTGGTCCAGTCGCCATCCGATGCCGGCGTGGATGAAATCCCGCAGGGCGATCTCGATACCGCCAAGCGCTACGGCCAGCGTGTTGCCGAAGTGGCGGCCAAGCTGCACGGCTAAACGCCGCGCTGTTATAGTGCGGTCATTCCCCTCTTCGGAGTGACCGCATGGCCCTCACTACCTCCTTGGCTGACCTTTCGGTTGTCTTGGTCGAACCTTCCAGCATGCAGGCCAATCTGGTCACGCGCATGTTGCAGCATCAAGGCGTGCGCCAGGTGCATGCGCTGGAAAACGGGCAAGCCGCGCTGGATATGATGAAATCCGGTAGGGATGGTTTGCTGGTGATCAGCAGTCTTTACCTGCCTGATATGGCCGGCACCGAGCTGGTCGCCGCAATGCGTGCCGATCAGGATCTGGAGGCGGTTCCCTTCATCCTGATTTCCAGCGAAACGCGGCCGCAAGTGCTCGACCCGGTGCGTCAGTCCGGAGCCTGCAGCATTGTCACCAAGCCGTTCAACGAACAGCAATTGTCGCGGGCGCTTTACGCGGCTGCCGATTACCTCAATCCGCCGGAAGATCTCGATGTCGCGGAAATCGAAACCCTGCGCGTTCTGCTCGTCGACGATAGCAAAATGTCCCGCCGCCACCTGCGCCGCCTGCTCGAAGAGTTGGGCATCGAGCGTATTACCGAGGCTGAGGACGGCAAGCAAGCGGTTGCGTTATTGCAGGGGACGATGGTCGATCTGGTCATCACCGATTACAACATGCCGGAAATGGATGGCCGCGAACTGATCGAGTACATCCGTACCCAGAGCTGGCAGGCTGAAGTGCCCATCCTGATGGTGACCAGCGAACAGAACATGGGGCGTCTGGCTGCGGTTGAGCGGGCCGGCGTTTCGGCGATTTGTGACAAGCCGTTTGAAGCGGGCAGCATTCGCAAGTTGATTAGCGAATCCCTGACTCGCTAAACGATCGTTGGTTTGATCGCTATTAAAAAAACTGTTGTTTTTTTGCGTCGACCGTAAGCGTTTGAACGAAGTCTGATCTGGGTCAAGTGTTGTTCGAATAAATCTGGAAATCGGCTGGCCGACGTCAATTCCCTGTGGCATAGTGCTTAAAAATGTTGCGACGCAACAATAATTTTATGTTTCAAGGGGAACGCCATGTTTGATTTCTGGATCCAGTTTGCGCTGGTTTTGACCGCTATTCTGATCGGCATCCGCCGTGGTGGTGTCGCTCTCGGCCTGATTGGCGGATTGGGTGTTGCGGTACTGACTTTTGGCTTCCGCGTCGCACCATCCGAGCCGCCGATCACGGTGATGCTGATCATCCTCGCCGTCGTTACCGCCTCGGCCACCCTGCAAGTAGCAGGCGGCCTTGATTTTCTGGTCCAGCAGGCCGAACGCCTGATGCGCAAGCACCCCCAGCAAATTACCATTCTGGCGCCGCTCTCCACCTTTTTGCTGACAGTCTGCGTCGGTACCGGCCACGCCGTCTATTCGCTGCTGCCGGTGATCGCCGATGTGGCGCTAAAAACCAAAATTCGTCCCGAACGGCCGATGGCGATTGCCAGCGTAGCGTCGCAAATGGGCATCACCGCCAGCCCGGTGGCTGCCGCCGTGACCACCTTTCTGGCGCTGACCGCAAAAACGGGGACGCCGGTCACTCTCGGTCAAATCCTGATGGTCACCCTGCCGGCTGGTTTGATCGGCGTGATTGCTGCTGCCCTGTGGAGCATGAATCGCGGCCTTGATCTCGACAAAGACCCGGAATTTCTCGAGCGCATGAAAGACCCGGCTTTCCGTGCTTCGGTCGAAATGTCGGTGACGACGCTCGACAAACAGTTGCCGCGTGCCGCCAAGCTGTCGGTCATCATCTTTTTCTCCGGCATCCTGACCATCGTCGCCCTGGCACTTTTTCCGCAGTTGCTGCCACTGGTCAAGGGCAAGCCGATGCCGATGACGACGGTGGTGCAGGTGGTTATGCTGGCCTTCGGTGCTTTCATCCTCTTCGCCGCTGACGTCAAGGCAGCCGCCATTGCCAAATCTGAAGTGTTTACCGCCGGCATGATTGCCGTCGTCTCGATTTTCGGTATTGCCTGGATGAGCGATACCTTCGTCAAGGCCAACGAAACCTTCCTCGTCGATAACATCAAATCGATGGTCGAATACGCGCCCTGGACCTTCGCCCTGGCCATGTTCGCCGTCTCCGCCTTCGTCAAGAGTCAGGCGGCAACCTTGACCATCATGCTGCCCTTCGGCCTCGCCCTTGGTCTCTCGCCGCAGCTATTGCTCGGCCTGATGCCCTCCTGCTACGCCTACTTCTTTTTCGCCTTCTACCCGAGCGATCTGGCGGCAATCAACATGGACCGCAGCGGCACGACGCGCATCGGCAAATACCTGCTCAACCATAGCTTCATGATTCCGGGCTGGATCGGCGTTATCGTCTCGACGATCGTTGCTTATGGCTTGGCGCAGGTGTATTTCTGAAATTAACAATTCGCAATATCCCTGTACCAAATGAAAAACCCCCAGACTTTGCTGGGGGTTTTGACTGGCGGGCGCTGAATAAGTTAGGCTGATTTACCTGCCCGGCGGCGGCTAATAAATGCCATTAGTCCAAAACCCAAGCCCAACATGGCTAAACTACCCGGCTCTGGAACATTCGTGCTTGCATATTTGTAACCGCCAATCGCCAATTCTTCAAATCCTGATTCATTTCCTCTGAGAGACATCTGAATAACAATTTTGTCAGAATCCAGATAGTTGACATCGTAAAGATTCAAGTCATCAAAGATTGCGTAATAGTCTGGCTTGCCGCTGCCAGTTGTCTTCCAGGAATACGTATTGCCACTGTCGGTAGCTGCCGGAATGCTGCATGGGCCGTATGGGGTAGGTGCGGCTGGTCCGATACTCGGTTCGCCGCAGGACAGGACATAGGCGCTCTGGTCATAAGCGCCATTGGCGATGGTATCAAGTGCATAGGAAGCCAATGGATTTACGGCATTGCCACGATAAATCGATATTTTCCCCGAAATTTCCAGGTTCGGACTCCGCGCATTTTCGTTATGGTCGAAGATGAAGAGAGGCTGATAATTGGTAGCGCCAATTGTCAGCAGTGTCCTCAGAGCCCCAACGGTGCCGGCATTGCCCGCTCCCCATGTGCCATCGAAATCGCCGGAGTTCAGGGCGTCCATCGGTTTTGCAAACGGGACCGGATTGCTAACCGCATTGCTGGTATATACGATCACGCCTAGGGTTCCAATGCCAGTGGCGGCAAAAAATTACTTGTGTTGCCCGGTAAATAACCAGCTGTTTGAACTTGGTCCAGCAGGGAGGCAGAAAAAATAGTGCCTTGATCGTATTGCTGGGAGCTAAGGCCGTCGAATGAGGTTGTTGGTAGCGTTATGGTGGCCAAAGCATGGGCATTGCTGGTAACGCCGATGGCAAGCAAGGTACCGGTCAGGGTGGTCAGGAATGAGTACCAATTTTGGTTTTCATGATGATGCCTCTTTAAATTTAATTCAGGGAGTGATGTGTTTTAAATAAGCATTATTTGAGCCACTATAACTTTGTTCATATATTCAATGTCCTGCGAAATCGTGGTGGTTCGTGATCCACTACGGTGTAAAGAAATCCGTCACAATTTCTTCACGGTTTGGTGTTTTTCTTTATTTTTCTGAACCCCGCACTTGAAATCGCACCGCTTTGGGGTTTTGTCTGCGGAAGAGCTGTCGTTAGGCTTGAGTATCTTTAGCTGTGAGTCTTGCTGAAACAACCCGCTGCATCAGGCCGCGGCTAATAACAAGTACTGCTACCAAGAACAGCAGCGGGTCGAGCAGGGCATCCCACAGGTTGGGAAACAGGCCGCTGGCGTAGCCGGCGAGGTCGAGGGCGAGGATGATCAGCCAGGTGTTCTGGCGTCGCCACCAGAGCGCGACGGCAATGGGGATCAGGGCAGCAAGCAGCGTCAATGGCTGGTAGCCGAGGGCATAGGGGTCAAATGGACCCCAGCCCAATGCTGTTGGATAAAAAATTAGACCAAACAGGACTAAATAAAGTGCGGGGCGCTGGCTGAGTGGTGTCGGTATCTTGTCCGTCAGTTGCAGCAAGGCCAGTTGTAGTAGCGTCAGCGACGGCGTGCCAAAGGTGCCGTGCATCATTGGCGCAATGCCGGCGACCAGCGCCAGGCCGGTAGCGAGCAGCGCGGCACGGGCGCGTAGTTGGCCGAGGGGCAATAGTGTGACAAGAGCACCAAAAATCAGGCCGTGGGCGAGTAGACCGTAAGCGGCTTGGACATTCATGGTTGTGCCTCATCCAGCCAGGCCTCGCTGAAAGCAGCGTGCATGATATTTTGCCGGCGCCACGTGTAGGCCAGGTGAATCAGGCCGTCACGGTCAAGCAGCAGGGCCGGGTAGGAGAATTCGGCGCCGCCATCGGGTGCCGTTTCGACTGTGCGGCTGGTTTGCCAGGTTTTGCCTTCGTCGGCGGAAATCCAAAGCAACATGGCTTCGCGGCCATTTTGTGGGTTGCCGGCGAGGAGCAGTCGGCCGCTGCGCAGGCGCAGCAGCGCAACTGATGAATTGGGATTGGGTACGGGCAGTGCGGCGCCGGCTTGCCAGCTCTGCCCGGCATTTTGTGTGCTGGCCAGTTGAACCTTGCCCGGACCGGGGCCGGCGTCACGCAGCAAGGCGATGGCGCGTTGGCCGTCGAACACGGCAACGGCGGGTTGCAGGGTGCGCACGTCGTGCGTCATGCGGGTTTTGTCGAGGATTTGCCCGGTCGCTGAAAGGCGCAACCATTCGCCATGCTTGGCGATAAATTCGTGGTAAACCGGCAGGCCCAGCCCGCCATCAGCGAGCGGAATGGGCGCGGTGCGCACCAGTGTGCTGATGCTAGCGAAGGGCGAGGTTTGCAGTTTGGTCGGCTTGAACCAGGTAGCGCCGGCATCGGTGGAAACACTATGGTTGATCGAACTGCCAGCCCAGCCGCCCACGGCAACGCTGACATACCAAAGGTGCAACCAGCTGCCCTCAACGAATAGCACCGGATTGCCGACTTTGCGTACATAGGAAAATGTGCCGCCTGCCGTGCTTTCTCGGTTGGCAATGGGTTGCGCCTTGCTCCAGCCATCCTTGTCGCGCAGGCTGAACCAGATGGCAACATCATCGGCGCCTTCCTTGCTGCCGGCAAACCAGGCGGCGGCAATACGCCCGTCAGCTAATTGAGCGAGGCTGGCGGCATGGGCCGACTCGGCGGCTTTGGGGAGTTGCTCGGCGGTGAACTGGGTAGGTAATTGCGAAATGCTGGGTGACGGTGGTGGCACAAATGCCGGTGGCTGCGGTGAAGGCGCGCGCCAAAAGGCAGCAAGCAACGCTGCAATAAACAGGATGGCCGAGAGCCAACGCATGGCTTTGGGCGACAGTTGCATCACGGCTGACTGACCTCAAACCAGAACACGGTGGTCAGCAAGGGGGCCAGCGAGCGGCTGCTCACGGCGCTTTTCCAGTCGTTGCTCGTGGCGCCAACGCGGGCGAAGCGCAAGCCTGAGCCGTGTGATGCCAGTGTCTGGTAGCTGCCGAGTTGGGTGGCTTGATGATTTGTTACGGTCAACGCGGTTTTGAAGCTGGAAATATCTTTTTCTTCAACAAAAATCGGGGTTTTGCTGGCTGCCAGTTCGCTCAAGTCAAACTTGTCGAGCTTCCCGTAGTGCCGATGCGCCTGAGCGGTGAGGATGGGAAGCATGGCCGGTTGCGGGCCATCGAACATGGCGATCGACTGTCTACGACCCAACTCAATGACCGAGGCGGGTACCGCATTGATGCCCAGTGCCGGGAAGACGCCGGCGAGTAGCGCAATCCAATAAACTGCCGGTGCGGCGAGTGTGTTAGCAAGTGCACGCTCATGCCACCAGGCCCAGCCCAAATAGATGGCCGGCAAAACCAGCCAATACCACCCGCCGAGTTGAAACCAAAAAGCGAAGCCAGCCAGCACACCGCCCACCCCCATGGCGAGGAGCATGCCGAGGCGGAAAGGCCAGCGCACTCGCACTTGCGGCAGGGTCATGGCGAGGAAAATCGATAAGGGAACCAGCGAGCCAATCAGGTAGCGGTCAAAACTTTTAATGAACAAAAACGGCAGGAAGGTCGCAAGAAACCAGAACAGGGCGAATCGCGTTTCCCATGTTCTGCTGCGCTGCTGCCAGGCGGCAACTGCAAAAACAAAAACCCAGGGCAGTGCCACATTGAGCAGGCCGAAGAGAATGCCGGGCGAAAGATTGAAGAACTGGCGCGACTCCAGTTCATCGGCCAGGACCAGATTGGTCGCTTCCGGATAAAGCGCCCGCACAACAAAAAACCAGGGCAGGGCGAGCAGTGCCCAGAGTAGCCCGTGACCAAGCAGCGCTTTCCAATGCCGCCCAAGGTGGGTGCCGCGTAACTGGCCGCTGAATAGCAGCGCCAGGCAGCCACCGCCGAAAACCAGCGCAACTATCGGCCCTTTGGTCAGAAAACCGGCAACCAGGAGCAAGCTTGTTACGGTCAACTGGAAAAAACGTCGATTTTTTAGCCA
Organism: Candidatus Dechloromonas phosphorivorans; assembly: GCA_016709495.1. Lineage (GTDB taxonomy): Bacteria > Pseudomonadota > Gammaproteobacteria > Burkholderiales > Rhodocyclaceae > Azonexus > Azonexus defluvii. The sequence goes on from JADJMS010000015.1 coordinate 37,499, forward strand.
AACCAGCAATGACCAGAATGCCGCAGTAGATAAAGCAGCCACCGGCATGTCGAGCATGAAACGCCGGCCTTCGGAGGCGATGCCCAGGCAGCCGAGCAGAATGCAACCGGCGATCAGGCCGGGTTCCGTTTTGCCGGAAATCCGGCGGGCGATACCGGCGGCCGCGATGATCAGCAAGGCTGCCGCGAGAACGCCGATGATACGGGCGCTGACCAGTGAAATGCCAAAAATTTCGTAACTGCTGCGCCCTACCCAATAGAGCAGCGGCGGTTTGCGGATGCGCGGCGCGCCGTCGAGGAAGGGAACCAGCCAGTGGTTGCCCTCGATCATTTCCATGGGCGTGCGCAAACCGAGAAAAAATTCATCCTTGCCGGTCAAGCCCGTCGCTTCCCAAATGCCGGGGATCAAAACGGCAAGGGCCAGCAGAAAGAGCAGCAGGGTTTGGCGGGCGGGGGAAAGGGCGAGCATGGGGCGGGATTTTAACCCGCTTAGTCGCATATCTCTTTCGGGGTGGTGCTACGGCGTTAGCCGGATTTCAAGGAAATGTATGAATTGTTTCAGAAGCTCATCGCCAATCCGATGGCAAAACCACGGATATTTTCACCAAAAGCCCAACGCGCCACCAGGCGGGTGCGCGAAACAATGATGTCGTAGGCGCTCGAGTCAAATTCAAGTCCAAGACCAAGCGATGTCATGTGGTTGAAGCCGAGCAAACCTTTCTGGTCGCCCAGATAGGTCGTGTGCGCGCCTTCCAGCACATAGCGCAAAGGGCGCTGCATCAACGACATGCCGGTTGGCGCGCGGTAGCGGGTATATAGACTGGTTGCTTCGGCCGCTGCGCTTCCCTTGATGCTTTCCGATGTGTTGCCGAAGGTTTGTAGCTGGATATTGGTATAGCGCCATTCGACATCAACCTCGTATTCCGGGCGCACCAATTCGTAATCGAGCATCAGCGAACCACCCAGTCCGTAGGCATTCATTTGCCCACCTTTGAGGAAGTCGAGATTGCGGTCGTAACTGATTTCCAGATAGCGCGTGAAAAGATTCAGGTCAGAGGCGACCTGGCCGAGGGCGAAATTGAATATCGGGCGAAATTTCAATTCAGGGGTGATAAAGAAATCCCAACCGATGCCGCCGGAAACAGAAAGCGAGTTCCAGCGAAAAGGCACTTTGATTGTGTCCTGACCGCGCGTGGCAACAAACTCAGGGTCGTAGCGGATGTAAGCGGCTGAACCCTCAAGATAAATCGGGAAATTCTTGCTGACGATATCGCCACCGGCGAGCTGGGTCATCGCAAGGCTTTTCTTCTCGGAGCCGGCGCTGCTGATCGACAGGAAACTGCTGGTCAGGTCGGGCACAACAGAAAAGGACATCAAGGCCAGCACATCATCGGCATGCTGTTTGACCCGGTTGCCAGGCAGCGAGTACTGAGCGGCAGCGGGGAGTGCATACAGAATGGCCAGCAGTGCTAGTGCTTGACGTAGACGTGTTGTGCTGGCGATGGCAGTGGGTGAAGCGAAATTCATGTTTTGAGGCTGGCTGTTGTTTATGTGATTTTACAATTGTCAGCTGGCTGACCTGGCGAAATACGGTTCCGCTGCCGTTAGCAACCCTTGTAGTCGGGCTTGCGTTTCTGCATGAAGGCATCTATGCCTTCGCCGGCATCTTCACTCATCATGTTGCAGGCCATGACTTCGCTGGCGTAGTCGTAGGCCTCGCTGAGGCCCATTTCCAGCTGTTTGTAGAACATGCCCTTGCCCATGCGCACGGCAATGGCGCTCTTGGCCAGGATGCTGCCGGCGAGACGTTCAATTTCGGCGTCCAAGGCATCGGCCGGCACGACACGATTGACCAGACCTTTGGCACGGGCTTCCATGGCGTCGATGAACTCACCGGTGAGCAACATTTCCAGCGCCGTCTTGCGGCCCAGATTGCGGGCGAGGCCGACCGCCGGGGTTGAGCAAAACAGGCCAACATTGATGCCGGAGACGGCAAATTTGGCCACATCGGCAGCCACCGCCATATCGCACATCGAAACCAGCTGGCAGCCGGCGGCGGTAGCAATGCCATGGACGCGGGCGATGACCGGTTGCGGCATTTGCGTGATCGTCAGCATCAGCTCGCCGCATTGCTTGAACAGCGCCTGCATGAATTCCTTGCTGTGGTTGCCGCGCATTTCCTTGAGGTCGTGGCCGGCACAAAAGGCCTTGCCAGCACCCGCAATGACGACAACACGCACCGCTGTGCTGGCGGCAATCGCATCGAGTTCCGCTTGTATTGCGCTCAACATGTCTTTTGACAGGGAGTTGAATTGGCCGGGGCGATTCAGGGTCAGGGTGGTCAGGCCATCGGCGCGGTCCGTGCGAATAACGAGGGGTTCTACGGTGTTCATGGTCTGTCTCCGGATTTGAATTATTCGAATCGGCTAATTTAATCGATGTGGCGCAAAATGCAATCAGAAGCCGGCGGCAGGAACGGTAAAATTACGAACATGAATCCCCCGCGCTACGTCCACCTCCGCCTCCATTCCGAATATTCAGTGACCGACGGCATCGTCCGCATCGGTGATGCCGTCAAACGCGCCGCTGCCGATGGCATGCCAGCCCTGGCAGTGACTGATCTGTGCAACCTGTTTGGCCTCGTCAAGTTCTACACCGGCGCGCGTGGCAAAGGGGTCAAGCCGATTGCCGGTGCGGATGTCTGGGTCGCCAACCCGGAAGCGCCCGAAGCCGCTTATCGTTTGCTGCTCCTGGCGCGTAACCGGGTGGGCTACCAGCAATTGTGCGAGTTGCTGACCAAGGCGTATCTGGCGGAAGGCCGGCGAGACCGCGCCGAAATCCGCCGCGAATGGTTCACCGAACTCGGTTGCGATGGGCTGATTGCACTCTCCGGGGCGCATTGGGGCGATGTTGGCGATGCCTTGATCAATGGTAATTTTGATCTGGCTGGCGAACGTGCCAAAGCTTGGGAAGCGATTTTCCCGGGGGCTTTCTATCTCGAAGTCCAGCGTTACGGTCAGCCGCAGCAGGAGGCCATCGTTCAGCAGACGGCTGATCTGGCCGGCGACCTGGGCTTGCCGCTGGTGGCGACGCATCCGATCCAGTTCATGAATCCCGATGACTTTCAGGCGCACGAAGCGAGGGTCTGTATTGCTGAAGGTTATGTCTTGGGCGACCACCGCCGGCCGAAGATTTACACCACAGAGCAATACTTCAAAACGCAGGAGGAAATGGCGACGCTGTTTGCTGACCTGCCTGAAGCGCTGGCCAATACGCTGGAGATCGCCAAGCGCTGTAATATCGAAATGACTTTGGGCAAGAACTTCTTGCCCAATTTCCCGACGCCGCCGGGTATGACGCTGGATGATTTTCTGGTGGCCGAAGCCAAGGCCGGTCTTGAGAAACGACTGGTCGAACTTTATCCCGATCCGGAAGAACGTTTGAAACGCCGGCCCGAATACGACGAGCGGATGATTTTCGAGTGCAACACCATCGTCCAGATGGGTTTCCCCGGCTACTTTTTGATCGTTGCCGACTTCATCAACTGGGCCAAGAACAATGGCGTGCCGGTTGGCCCCGGCCGGGGTTCCGGCGCCGGCTCGCTGGTCGCCTATAGCCTGCGCATTACCGACCTTGATCCGCTCGCCTATGCCCTGCTGTTCGAACGCTTCCTGAACCCGGAACGGGTATCGATGCCCGACTTCGATATCGACTTTTGTCAGGACAACCGCTGGCGCGTTATTGAATACGTGCGTGGTCATTACGGCGCCGATGCCGTGAGCCAGATCGCCACTTTCGGCACCATGTCGTCGAAAGCGGTCATTCGCGATGTCGGCCGCGTGTTCAGTCTGCCGTATTCGATGTGCGACCGTATTTCCAAGCTGATTCCCATCGTCCAGAACAAGCCGGTATCGCTGGCTGAGGCGCTGGAGCAGGAGCCGCAGCTTAAGGAAATGATGCAGGGCGACGGGGATGGTGAAACCGTCCGCGAACTGTTCGATCTGGCCGGTCGACTTGAGGATTTGATCCGAAATGTCGGTATGCATGCTGGCGGCGTGTTGATCGCACCCGGAAAAATCACCGATTTCTGCCCGATCTATCAGGCGACTGGCAGCGATGCTTCGCCGGTGTCGCAGTTTGACAAGGATGATGTCGAGAAGGCCGGTCTGGTCAAGTTCGACTTCCTGGGTTTGCGAAATTTGACCATTATCGAGCTGGCGGTGGAGTACATCCGCCGCATGACCGGCGAAAAACTTGATCTTATGTCGTTCGGCTTCACCGATCCCGCTGCCTATCAAATTCTGAAAGATGCCAATACGACGGCGATTTTCCAGGTTGAATCGGAGGGCATGAAGAAGCTGCTCAAGAAGCTGGCGCCTGATCGTTTCGAAGACATCATCGCTGTACTGGCGCTCTATCGTCCCGGCCCGCTCGGTTCCGGGATGGTGGATGACTTCATCCTGCGCAAAAAAGGGCAGCAGAAGATCGACTATTTCCACCCCGACCTCACTGCCTGCCTGTCGCCAACCTACGGCGTCATCGTGTACCAGGAACAGGTGATGCAGATCTCGCAGATCATCGGCGGCTACACCTTGGGTGGTGCCGACATGCTGCGCCGCGCGATGGGCAAAAAGAAGGCTGAGGAAATGGCCGAACACCGGGCGACGATTGCTGCCGGTGCCAAGCTGAAAGGTTACGACCCGGCGCTCGCCGAGCAGTTGTTCGACCTGATGACCAAGTTTGCAGAGTACGGTTTCAACAAGTCACACACTGCCGCCTACGCTGTGGTTACTTATCACACTGCCTGGCTCAAGGCACACCACTGCGCGGCCTTCATGGCGGCGACGATGTCCTCCGACATGGACAACACCGACTCGGTGAAGATTTTTTACGAAGACACCATCAACAACAAGGTGAAGGTGTTGGGGCCGGATGTGAATGCCTCGAATTACCGTTTTGAACCAGTCGACCGCAGCACGATTCGCTACGGTCTCGGCGCGGTCAAGGGGACCGGCGAGCAGGCGGTCAATGTCATCCTGAAAACCCGCGAGACGGATGGCCCGTTCAAGGATCTTTTCGATTTTTGCCAGCGTTGCGACAAGCGCATGGTCAATCGCCGGACGACTGAAGCCTTGATCAAGGCCGGCGCTTTCGACAGTATCGATCCCAACCGCTACAAGTTGTTGGCTTCGGTCGGTGTGGCGATGGATTTTGCCGAGCAGGCCGAGCGCAATGCCATGCAGACCAGTCTGTTCGACATGGGTGCCTCGGCCGAGGAGCATGCGCCACAGTACATCGCGGTTAAACCCTGGGATGAAAAAGAGCAGTTGATGCAGGAGAAGGCTGCGCTCGGTTTCTTTTTCTCCGGCCATCCCTACAGCAGTTTCAAGAAAGAGTTGTCGCGCTTCATTCGGCGGCCGCTAAATCAACTTGCGCCAGCCAAGGAATTAACCATGCTGGCCGGGTTGGTGGTCGGCGTGCGCACGCAGATGACACGCCGTGGCAAGATGCTTTTCGTTCAGCTCGACGATGGTACGGGGATGATCGAGGTAACAGTTTTCAGCGAATTGTTTGAAGCTGAGCGCGCCAAAATCGTTACCGATGAGGTGCTGATCATCGAAGGCAAGGTTCGTTTCGACGAGTTCTCCGGCAGCAACAGCGTTGTGGCTGAAAAACTGATGACCCTCGGCGAAGCGCGCGCCCGTTTTGCCAAACACCTGTTGTTGCGGATGAACGGTACGGCCGATGCGCGCAAGTTGAAATCTCTGCTCATGCCATTTGTGCCTGGCACCGCTCAGGTACGGCTCCGCTATTGCAATGCCGCCGCCGAGTGTGAGTTGGTGCTGGGTGAAAAGGTGCGCGTGCGGCTTGATGATCTTTTGCTTGAAGCGTTGACGGATTGGCTGAAGCAGGAAAACGTCGAGATCGTTTACAACTAATAATTTGGCACCCGAAGGTGCCAAAAAAATAGCGCAAATACAGCGTTGACCGTAACAGATCAAGCGCTGTAATTAACTGACCATATCCGTCTTGAATCCAATGCGCACCGCACCCCAGTGGCGTCCATTGATGGTGATCGGCATGGACAGGTCATTGAGAATTTCGCCAGTGTCGCGGACATAAGTCTGGAAGAGCGAGGATTTCTGATTTTTGGCCAGTTTGATGCCGACCGGGTCGTTGAAGATGCGCTTGTGACGACACTTGGCCAGGTCAATCACCGGATCGCCGCTCGGTACGTTGGAAAATACGCCGTTGTGCGCAGGCGCATAACCGTTGGTATCAACCGAAAGTGAGTAGGTCAGGCCCGGTACATCACGCAGCAGGTCGTCGTACATGCGGGTTAGTTCAGCATCGCACTGGCCGTCGTAAGCCGTGGTGTAGCGCTTGGGATTGGAACCGGGAATGTCCTTGTATTGCTGATCGAAAATATTGACGCCGCGATCATTGAGCTTTTGCAACACGGCGACAACCTGGTCGCGGAATAGTGTGCACTTGTCGTGCAAGGTGTCAAACATGCTGTTGCCGGTGCGGAAGTCAGCCAGCGTGCATTGCAGGTCTTCCGTGGATTCGCGCAAGGTCTTGGCTGAATCGAGGCACTGCTTCATGCGTCCGGAAATATCCACCGAGTGGTCGCGTATTTCTTCAACTTCGCCGTGGATGGTTTGATTGCTCTCGCGCAGATTGCCGATGGCTTCGGAAATCATTGTCAATTGTTCGGTGGTGCGCTTGAAGTCGCCAACCATGGTGCTCAAGTCGGCCGCCGAGGTTTCGACGTAGCCGTTGGCCCTGGTGACTTCCGCAACAATGGTTTGGGTTTTGGCTGAGGTATCGGCGACCAGATTGATCATCGATTGGGTGTTTTGGCCGATCACCTGCGTGGCTGTCTTGACCTTTTCGGCCAGTTTGCGCACCTCGTCGGCAACCACTGCAAAACCGCGCCCGGCTTCGCCCGCCCGTGCCGCTTCAATCGCGGCGTTGAGTGCCAGCAGATTGGTTTGATCGGAAATGTCGTTGATCAGCGAAACGATTTCGTTGATCTTCATCGAACTGGTATGCAGCTCGCCGACTGTCGTCGAGAAGTGCTCGATGTGCTGGTTGGTCGAGCGCATGGTCGAAGCGACGGTTTCCATCTGTTCCAGCGAACGCTGCGCCAGATTCAGGTTGTTCAGGGTTGATCCCTGAATGGCTTCGGAATTGAGGGCAACGGCGCTGACGGCCTGATTAACCCGATTGCTCGATTCAAAGACATCACCGGCTAATGATTCCTGCCGACGTACTGCGTCACCAGTCAGTTGCACCAGATGGTTCATGCGGGCGGCATCAGAGGCAATGCTGACGCTGCGCTCGCGGGCGTGCGAGATGAGGCCGCGCACCCGGCTGAAGAAACGATTGATGTTGCCTGAAACCCTGCCGGCCGCATCGCTGCCTGTGGTGCCTACAGAGTGCGAAAGATCAGCGCTGCCATCGGCAATCGCGGCAATGTCGCGGTCGATTTTTTCGAGTGCCGCATTGTTTCCAAAAAATCCCATACAAAGTCTCCTGCCCTTGATTTTTTTCGTTTGCCAGCATGGGGCGGCAAATCTTCGCAGATCATACGCCGCCCCGTTATTGCTTGTCACTCAAGGATTTAGGGATTTTTCACAAATTTTTACAGGCCAATAAAAAAGCCGCCCGGAGGGGGCCTTAACTGAAATTCAAAATGATTACAGCTTTTTGGCGTTCTTGGCCAAGTAGGCAGCAACACCTTCGGTAGAAGCGGTCATGCCGGGCTTGCCCTTGCTCCAGCCAGCCGGGCAGACTTCACCGTGTTCTTCGGTGAACTGCAGTGCATCTACCATGCGCAGCATTTCGTCGATGTTGCGGCCGAGCGGCAGCATATTGACGACCTGGTGCATGACGACACCCGTCTTGTCGATCAGGAAAGAACCGCGCAGGGCAACGCCGGCGCCTTCGAGTTCGACATCGTAAGCGCGGCAGATGTCGTGCTTGATGTCAGCAACCAGCGGGTAGCCAACCTGGCCGATACCGCCGTCCTTGATGGCGGTGTTTTTCCACGCCAGGTGGGTGAACTGGGAGTCGATGGAGACGCCAATCACTTCAACGCCTCGCTGGGTGAATTCTTCCAGGCGGTGATCGAAAGCGATCAACTCGGACGGGCAGACGAAGGTGAAGTCGAGCGGGTAGAAGAACAGAACAACCGGCTTGCCCTTGAATTGGGAAAGCTTCAGTTTGTTGATTTCATTGTTGCCATAAACAGCGGTTGCGGTGAAGTCTGGGGCTTGCTTGCCAACGAGAACGGCCATAGTGAATTCCTTGTATTGATTTGATCTGGTTTTGGGGGTTCTTGGAATTTAAACAAGAGGCCCGGTGCTGTCAAATTGCGTATGTCCGGCTTCCCCTGTTGCTGGGGGAAAATACCAAAAAATCAGGCATTTTTTGTGGTTGACCGTAACAGTTTGCGCTTAAGGTAGTGCCCCGAGTTCTGCGGTCGTGTGATCGGGAGTGGTTCGGCAAAGCATATACGTAAAGATGCTCATTCGACTGTACCAAGTGGTCGGGACGAAGCACGAGCGCTGCGTTTTTTCCACCAGATGTAAATGCCGGTCATGGCGAGCATTACGATCAGCAAGCCAAGCACTGAAACGAAAATTCGATAGGGCAGACCAAATACGTTTGCATCATGCAAGGCGTTAAGCCACATCGTTACAGTTACGCCGCTATGCTGACCGGTGGGAAGTTGTAGTTGCTTCAATTCGCCGTTGTTGGCGTCGAAGACCAGCCTTGTTCGCCCGCGCCGATCCTGAATGTCACGACTGCTGCGAACGGTGTAAATGTAGAGATGCCTTGCCCGATCAAGACGCAGGCCGACAGGTTTTTCTATGGAGAAGCCATGTAATTGGCTTTGTTCCGCCATTAGCCGATCTGCAATTTCGATTGCTTGCGGCCAATCGACTGCCGGATTTTTCAGCCGGGTCTCTTGCTTGGGCAACTCCCAGTAGGGGGGCGGATAATCGAACACCTGCCGGGTGACAGGTGCATAGACAATATCGTGCAAGTTCATGTAGACGCTGGACCACGCGAATATCAACAAGGCCAGCCAGACCCATAAACCGCCAGCGCGATGCAGATCGAAATTCAATCGGTAAGTAGAGGCTTGCCACTTGACTAGCCAGGCCGGCTTCCAGCGGCCTAAAAATGAGCGGCGAAGCTGACTGCCTGGAACAGACTTATTGGTTCGAGTGATGGCCGGCAAGGTGAGGTAGAGGCTGACAAAACAGTCGATGGTCCAGAGCAGGGCGGCAATCCCCAGTAACCATGCACCCAATTCGCCCAGTGAGAGGTTGTAGTGCAAGCGAAAGATGAAGGGCATGAGATTGTCCATCCCCGTGGGCAATCCTTCTCCAGTGAGACGACGACCGAGTTCATCTCCGCTAAACGGATCGAGAAACAACTCGCTGAACCCTAACGTGGCTGGGTTGCCTGCCTCTGCCGAATTGCCGGGTTCGAGGCGAATCATCACAGTCTCTGGCATCCCGATATCGATGAGATTGATGCGAGCCTCTGGTGCCAATCGTTCGGCACGCTCGATCAGTTTTATTAAACTCAGCGACTGGCCTGCACGTTCAGGTGGAAATAAATGGGGGGTGACTATTCGATTCAATTCCGGCTGGAATGCCAGAAGGCATCCTGTCAGACCAACAATAATCAGAAATAGTGTGATGGCGAGACCGACATAGCGATGCACCAAGACAAAAGCACGGCGAATATTCGTCGGGTTCATTTACAGTCAGCCGGCCTTTTGAGTGTTGAAAACCAAGAAATGCGCACGGAGTTTTGGCAAAATTGCCCTATTTCCGTGCGCCTTGGTCATGGTGAAATTAGAATTTCATGCGCAGTGACAACTCATAGGTCCGTGGGTTGGCAATCAGAACCTGGGTGTTGCCGTAGGCTGACTCCGCATAAAGCTCATCAGTGGCATTTCGCACTCTGAAACCTACGTCCAAAGCTTTGCTGACTTTGTAATCGGCTGACAAATCAAGGGTGGTGTAGGAAGGCAGTTCAAGGGTGTTGGCGTCGTTGATATAGGCCTTGTCAACATGTCTCACCCAGCTGCCAAAACTCCAGGCTGCAGTCGGCATGAACTGAACGCCAAGATTGGCCATCCACTGCGGCACCAGACGCGGTGTATTGCCGCTTAGTGACACAGGCGGGTTGCCGGTTGAGTACTCATCGTAGCGAGCATGAACGTAGGCAATGTTGCCATCGATCTGCCAATGCTGAGTTGGCCTTAAGCCCAGGCTCAACTCAATACCTTGCGATGATTGCTGACCAACTGGCAAGCGGTTGGTTGGTTTGGCCGGATCAGGAACGAAGACATTTTTCTTTTCAATGTCATAAATAGCGGCCGTCCACTCGCCCTTGTTGCCCCAGAATCCCTGCTTTACGCCGATTTCAAATTGTTTCGCTGTTGTCAGATCCAATTGGCTCTGATTGCGATTGAGTACGAACAAGGTTCCACCCGGTTCGACAGCAGTTGCGTAGGATGCATAAAACGTAGTGTTTGGCGTCAGATCGTAAACGGCGCCGACTCTCCAAGAGTTGAAATTGTGAGTCTTGGACTCTTTCGGTGACCCAGCCTGATCGTGGTAAGTCCAATCAGTCTGGAAGCGATCATGACGCAGTCCACCGATCAATTTGAATTCCTTGGTTAGCGACAACTGATCCTCGGTGAACAGGGACCATTGATTGATGCTTACTTCGCGTGCCAATGACTTGTTGATGCGAGTGCCCGTGTTGAAATTAACGCTGGGTGGGTTGTAGGCATCGACAGTTTGCGTTCCCGGGAAGCCGTTACGTTCGCTCTTGAATTCGGTTCGATTGATATCCGCGCCTATCAGGAAACGATTGTCCAGCCCGCCAATTTTTCCTTTGAGCAAGCCTTCCAGCCGGTTACCGATCAACTGGTGATCATGATCAATATCTCCCCACGAGAAGCGCGTTACCGTGGGCTTAGCGCTCGCGTTGTAGCGGAACTCTGACACATCGCGCCAGTTGCGATAGGAGTCGTAGTAGTACATCTGATTGCGCACCTCAAAGTCAGGTGTTGCCTGCCACTCGAGATTGCCGCGCAGCCAGGTGGTGTTCGAGGCATAGATGTTGTCAGTCAGGTTGTTGTAGTTAATTCGGCGCAATGAGCGCTCAATCTTGCCGTTGACCAGCGGGGTTCCGTAATAGAAGTCGTTGACGTCATCTCGCATTTTGTCGAGCTCAAGGGTTAGCTTGAGGGTGTCGCTCAATTTAAAGAGGAGCGATCCGGTAAAGCGGTCCAGAGCGCCGCGTTCACCATCAACATAGCTGCCAAAGCGATTGGTGCTGATGTCTGCACGATATGCGACTGCATCATCTTTTATTGCCCCACCTTTGCCTACATGGAGGCGGTGCGAGTTGTAACTGGAGTATGCATAATCGATTTCAAAAGGCTGGGCTGCAAAACTCGGTGCGCGTGATATCAGGTTAACCGTTGCGCCGGTGCCGCCTTCTCCGTTGAGGACGGACGCGGGGCCGCGCAGAACTTCGATCCGGTCATAGTTGGCGGTATCGAGAATACGGGAAGACATGTTCGACCCACCGGGTACCCGCACGCCGTTATAGAGCCAGGTGACACCGTTTTCAATGAATCCGCGAGCTGAAAAGCCGACATGGGATGCACCGACTCGTGCGCCGTTAAGGCCGGCAACTTTGCTGACGGCCTCGACCATCGTCCGGTCACCACGCTCTTGCATCGTTTCCTGGCTGATGACGTCGATGCTCGCCGGTATTTCCTTGATTGTGGTACCCAAGCGTGACCCCGTGCTTGCCGGAACGTCCAGCGGCATGACACGCAGGTCTCGCGCACCACTGACATTAACCGTCGAGAGCTCTTTGGTTTCTTCTGCTTGTGCAGACAAGTTACCAAGGCTACCCAATACCCCCAATAGCGCCATCGCCACTGGCGATAGTCTGAATTGCTGCTGCATGCAATTTACCCCTTCTCTAGTTATGACCAACAAAATCCCCGAGCAACCACAACGGTGGTGGTAGCTGAAAAACACCGGCGTCTAGCGCGCCGGTTCAGTTAAAAAGGCTATTTTTACGATGCTGGCGCGCTGTGCTGCGGCCATCACATCGGCGACTTTTTCGTAAATCACCTTGCGGTCAGCGCGCAGGTGGAGTTCCGGCTGGCGCGGGCTGGCGGCGGCTAAGCGGGTGTCCAGCGCTGTGCGTTCAATGGCTTCGCCATTCCAGAAAATCTTGCCATCGACATCAATCGCCAGCTGAATGACTTCCGGCTTGTCATCAAGCTTGGTGGCGGTGACTTGCGGCAGATCGATGGGAACGGCCTGGTGAAAGAGCGGCGCCGTGATGATAAAAATAACCAGCAAGACCAGCATCACGTCGACCAGCGGTGTGGTGTTGATCTCGGCCATCGGCTGGGTCACGCCAGCTTCGTCAAAGCTTCCGAAAGCCATGATCAGGCCTGCCGGCTGCTGCGGGCGGCAGCGATGTCGACCAGATTGACGTTGCCGCCAACGCGCACGCCGGTCGTCAGGTAGGCATGCAGGTCGTGGGCAAAGCCGTCGAGTTGCACGGCCACCAGACGGTTGGCGCGGGTGAAGGCGTTGTAGGCGAGGACGGCGGGAATGGCGACGAAAAGGCCGGCGGCAGTCATGATTAGCGCTTCGCCCACCGGGCCGGCGACCTTGTCGAGCACCACCTGGGTGGCACCGGAAAGGCCGACCAGCGCGTGGTAGATGCCCCAGACCGTGCCGAAGAGGCCGATGAATGGTGCAGTCGACCCGACAGAGGCGAGAAAAGTGAGTCCCTGCTCAATACGCGATTGGGAATTGACGATGTGCGAGCGCATTGAGCGGGTGACGAATTCGCTGGCATTGACGCCGGCACCGATGCCGCGTGCGGCGTTCTGCTGATGCGCTTGGGCTGAGTGGGCGCCGGTCAGGGCGAGGCCGGCGAAAATTCCCGAAGGATCATCGCGGCGTAGCGCTTCGAGTGCTTCGGGCAGCGAATTGGCGCTCCAGAAGCCGTTCAGCGCCTTTTCCTGCGAACGCGAGGCGCGCCAGGTGGACATCATCTTGCTGAGAATGACTGTCCAGGAACTCAGCGAGAGCAGGGCCAGAATAATGGCGGTGGTGTGGGTGACCAGGTCGCCCTGATGCCAGAAGTGGGCGAGGCCCATTTGCGATTCCATGTTTTCCCTTTCTTTACTCAAGTGCAAAGGTGATCGGAACGATCACCGAAGAATCAACTGTTTCGTCGCCGCGCTTGGCCGGCACAAAGCGCCAGTGCGTGACGGCATCAATGGCGGCGCTATCAAGGCGGGGGAAGCCGCTTGATTTGGAGATAGCGACATCCAGTGCATCACCTTTGGCGCTGACCCGGACTTTCAGCAAAACCTTGCCTTCCTCACCCTGGCGCCGTGCCAGAGGCGGGTAAATTGGCTTCGGGTTGTGCAGGTAATCAGCATCAAAGCGTGCAGCAACCAAAGGTGCTGGCGGCGCTGAGATGGCAGCGACTGGTTGCGGCGGCGGGGCCGGCGGTTGCGGTGCGACGACAAAACTGCTGGAGGTGTTGGCCGTGCTGTCCACGGCCAAAATGGGTTGCGGCTGAATTTGCGGACGGCGTACCTGAGGCACAGGTTTGGGGGGCGGCGGCAGCGGTTTCGGCGGCTCGATCTTCTTTTCTTCAGCGAGCGGCAGCAGACGGGCGCTGATGCTGGGCGGTAATTGAATCAGGTCATTTTTGACCGAGATGTACAACACGGCATAAAGCAGCAGGGCGTGCACCAGAATCGCCAGACCCCAGGTCAGCAGGCGCTCAACTGGTGTGGGCGCGGGTGTTGCCAGATGAAACGCGGGCAGCTCATCTGGTGCCTGGGTCTCATTGAGAATGGAGAAAGGTGGGGAGGCAGTCAAAACGTAAGAATTCACTTATTTTGTGATTTGATTTTTGTCAAAAATTGTTATGAATCATGGGTTTGCGAGGGTTGGATTGTAGCGGCTGAAGAGCGGTTGCCCCTGCGACATGATGTCGCACCCGAATCGTTGAAGTTCTTGTCTGCCGTCCCCTCTTGGCGCTATGACGGGCAGCGCTGGCATAATGTCGATATGAAAAAAATCATGGCAGCAGCCAATGAGCGAGGGGCGGGGATGTGCTGAAGGTACTGGTCTTCATGCCAGTGCTGGGTGCCGGGCTGGTTGCCATTTTGCCTGGCCGTTTTGCCGGCTGGATGTGGCGCCTGGCCTTTTTCTTTGCACTGGCGGCGCTCGGCTACTCGTTCTGGCTGGCGGCCCATTTCGATCCGCTCGGCCCGGCGATCCAGATGCACGAAAGCCGGCCGTGGAATGTGCGTCTCGGCTCGTATTTTGCCTTGGGCATCGACGGTATATCGCTGTCCATGCTGCTATTGACCGCATTGCTGACCATGATCGCCGTGCTGATGTCGCGACGCATGGAGGATGGCAAGCGGCTCTATTTCACCCTGATCCTGCTGCTTGAGTCGGCGATGTTCGGGGTGTTCACCGCGCGCGATTGGTCCTTGTTTTACGTTTTCTGGGAAGCCACCTTGCTTCCGCTGTTCTTTCTCATTGATCGCCTGGGGGGCCTTAACCGGCAACGCGCGGCGCTCAATTTTTTCCTTTACACGCTGGGCGGCTCGGTTTTCATGCTGGTTGCCCTGCTCTTTCTCTATGACGCAGCACCCGGCCACAGTTTTGCGATGGGCGATATGGCGGCGGGTGGGCGCGAACTGCCGTTAAACACCCAGTTGTTGATCTTCGCCGGCTTGTTCCTTGGTTTCGGCGTCAAGATGCCGGTTTTTCCTTTGCACGGCTGGCTGCCGCTGGCGCACGTAGAAGCGCCTAGCCCGGTGTCGATTCTGCTTTCTGGCGTGCTGCTCAAAATGGGCGCCTATGGCCTGATTCGCGCTGCCGAAACACTGCCGGCGGCCTTGCTGGCAGCGCAGGACTGGTTGATGGTGATTGCCATGGTGAGTCTCCTTTACGGCGGCATCCTCGCCTGGCGTCAGCAGGATCTGAAGGCGATGGTCGCCTACTCGTCAATTTCGCACATGGGCGTCGTCTTGCTGGGCATCGCCACGCTTAACGTGACGGGCATGACCGGTGCTGTGATGCAAATGGTGGCGCATGGCCTGACGGCGGCAACCTTGTTTTTGATTGTTGGCCTGCTCTACCAGCGTACCCATAGTCGCGATCTGGCCGATTACGGTTCGCTGCTCGGCCGCGCGCCGCGCTTTGCCTTTTTCATTGCCTTTGGACTGCTTGCCGCCATCGGCTTGCCAGGGAGTGCCGGGTTTATTGCCGAGCTGCATGTGCTGGTTGGCGGTTTCGGACGCTGGGGCGGCTGGGTGTTGATCGTTTGCTTGGGCATGCTGATCGGTGCAGCCTACGGCTTACGGGTGATCGGCCGGCTTTGCGGCAAGGGCGAGGCGATGACCATAAGCGACATGACGCGCACTGAAACGTCGGCGGCAGCGATTCTGGCGCTGGCGATTGTCGTGCTGGGCGTCTGGCCGGCACCCTTGCTTGATCTGATTGCCGGCAGTGTCGGGCGCATCGCCGGATTGTTCGGAGCCTGAGATGGAATCTGCCGACAACGATCTGCCCATACGCCAACGCCTGCAACACTGGGTCGAGCACTTGACGCATGTCTTGCCGGCTCAGGCGCCGATCCGCGATTTCGTGCATCACAACACCCTGCATGGCTTTCAGCACTTGCCTTTCCCGGAAGCGCTGGCGGCGGTTCACCGTCTGACTGGTGCGGCGACTTACTGGCCGGAGGCACGCTTTCAGGCGGCCTATGCGGCGGGGCGAATTTCGCCGGCGGATTTGCGCGAGGCTTTTGCCGATTCAGCCATTGAAGGGCTTGATGCGCCCGTCCTGCGTGCTTTAACGCGGCGTGATGTACTGCTCGCCAGTCTGCTGATGCCGACCGCGCAGGGCGAGCGGCGACTGGACTGGAATGAGCGCGAAGGGCTATTGGCTCGCGATAAAATTTTTGGCCGTTGTCGCGAGTTGACCGCAACAGATGAGGTTCCTGCCGGAATCTGGCAGGAAAGCGCCATGCAGAACTGGATTGCGCTCTGTGCCCGGGTGGGAAATGAATGGACGCTGCGCAGCCTGCTCGAACATCTGACTGGCGAGGATGTGCTGGAACGGGTGCGTACTATTTTGCAGCGCCACATGGCAGCGCATCTGGATTTGGGTGTCGCGGCCTGGCGCAATCCGGCGCAGGCAGAGGGTTTTTTTGCTGCATGGCGAGCCAGTGCCGGTCTCGATGTGGCGTGGGAACTTGATGAGTTGCCCGGCATTCATGACGAAATAGCCTATCTGCCGGCTGATCCGGTTGATGTGCTGGTCGATGAGTTGGCGCGGCTGATTCCGGATGAAGATTTGTGGCCGGGATATCTCGAGCGTCTGGCGCTTGAACTGCCGGGCTGGTCCGGTATGTTCCTTTGGCGCGACCAAAATCCGGCACGCGGCGATGGTACGCCAGTGGATATGCTCGACTATCTTGCCGTGCGAGTTCTGCTCGAACGTCTGTTGTGCGAAGACCTGACCCGTCGCCTGACGGGCGCCGCAATGGAGTTCGATGAACTGCGCGGCTATTTCGCTGCCAATTTGGCCGAATTCCATGTCCGCGATGCCTTGCAGGGCGTGCCGTTGAGCGAAGACCTGCAGCACCGCGCCACCCATTTGCTGGCCTCGGGTGAGGGTATTCTGGCAGTCGACGACGATTGGCAGTTGCTGGCAGAAGAAATCTGGCAGCAACAGTGCGTGTCCGACTCACGGCAGCGCGCTGTTGCGCTTTACGAATTGCTGCGCGGCCTGGAATTTACCGCGGGCGATGCCGCCACCTTGACGGCTGAAGATGCGCAAAGCCTGCTGGAAATCGCCGCCAGCCTTGATCCTCTGGCCCGTGGGCAACTCTGGTTGCAGGCTTACGAACGCCATTATCGCGAAGAATTGTTCAGCGCCCTGACCGCCAATCATGGTCGCCATCCAGCACCCGGTTCGGTATCGGCGCAGGTCATCATGTGCATGGATGATCGCGAAGAAGGCACCCGTCGCCATCTGGAAGAAATCGCGCCGACGGTTGTCACTTACGGTGCGGCGGGATTTTTTGGCATCGCGATGTACTGGCAGGGACTGGATGATCCGACGCGAAGCGCGCTCTGTCCGATTGTCGTGCGCCCTGAACACCTCGTGCGCGAGCAGGCGTGCGATGCCGAGCTCGGCGAACAGCACGCGCAACGTCACGAAAACCGCTTGCTGTGGCGCGAGCGCCTTTATCAGGGAACCCGCAATGGCGTTCTGGCAGCCCCCGTGCTGACTGCACTGGCCGCACCCACCGCTTTGCTGGCACTGCTCTCCAATACCCTGGCTCCGGCCTGGATAGCAGATGCCGTAAGGCGTTGGCGAAGTCAGTATGAACGTCCGGTCACCACCCGTTTGCAACTGACCGCCGAAGCCGCTGCCGCCCCAGCCAGCGCCGATATGCCGCGCGATGGGTTTGACGACAAGGAGCAAGTCGAGCGCGTTGAGAACTTTCTGCGCAGCATTGGTCTGACGCAAAATTTCGCCCCGTTGATTCTCTTCTTTGGCCACGGCTCAGGCAGTCGCAATAACCCGCATCTCTCAGCCTACGACTGCGGTGCCTGCTCAGGTAAGCACGGCGGGCCGAACGCACGTGTTTTCGCAGCGATGGCCAATCGCCCGGCAGTGCGGGCCGGTCTGCTGGCGCGCGGGCTGGAAATTCCCAGCGGCGTGCTGGTTCATTGCCGCCGAGCACAATACTGGTGATGACAGCGTCGAGTGGTGTGACCTCGACGTTGTCCCGCCTGAGGTGGAAACGGCGCTCGATACGCTGGTCGGGCAGCTGGCCGGTGCGTGTCGTGCCGATGCTGCCGAGCGCTGTCGCCGCCTTGCTTGAGCACCGCCAGGCGCCTTCACCGTGGCAAGGGTTTGAGCACGTTCGTGGACGTGCCAACGACATTTCGCAGGCGCGGCCAGAACTCGGCCATGCAACCAATGCGGCGGCCTTTGTCGGGCGGCGGGAAATGAGTCGCGGTTTATTTCTTGATCGCCGGGTTTTCCTGATTTCCTACGATCCGCTGGCTGATTTGAGCGGACAGATTGTCGAAAGCATACTGCTGGCGGTTGGCCCGGTTGGCGCCGGCATCGCCCTCGAATACTATTTTTCGACGGTCGATAACGAGCGCTTCGGCTGCGGCTCGAAGATCACCCACAACATCACCGGCCTGTTTGGCGTCATGGAGGGGGCGGATTCCGATCTGCGCACCGGCCTGCCCTGGCAGATGGTTGAAATTCACGAGCCGATGCGCCTGCTGGTTGTTGTCGAGCAGACACCGGCGGTGCTCACTGAAATCCTCGCGCGCCAGCCGGCTTTGCAAGAGCTGATCGGTAATGCCTGGATAATTTTGGCGGCAAAAGACCCGTTGACCGCAACAATTCAACAATATTGCCCGCGCCGGGGCTGGTTGCCGTGGACTGGCCGTTCGGTGTTGCCGCAGGTGGCGCGTTCGCGTGACTGGTTTGCCGGCAGCAGTGAGCCACTGGCGCCGGCCATGTTGTTGGGGGCGGCATGATGGTAGATATGCTGCGCCATCTTCCCGACTGGGTTTGGCTGGTGCCGGGCTTGCCCCTGCTGGCGCTGAGCATCACCGGCTTGCGGGTACTGCTGGGCCGGGCGACGGGTGATGCCGCCGAACCGCTGACCGCGCGGCTTGCTTCGCTGGCTGCATTTGGCGGCCTGTTGCTTTTGCTGGCGCTGGATCTGCTGGCCGTGCTGGACGAAGTGCCTGGGCATCGCGTTGTCGCCTACTGGTTTTCCGGCAGCAATTGGCAGGGCAGTTTTTCCTATTTGATGGATGAGCTCTCGCTCAGTCTGGCCACCTTGGTCGCCTTGATCGGCTGGCTGGTAATGCGCTTTTCGGCCAATTACCTGCACCGCGAGGCGGGCTTTCATCGCTTCTTCATCATTCTGTCTTTCTTCCTGGCCGGCATCCAGCTTGTGTTGCTCGCCGGCAATGGTTTGCTCGCCTTCGTTGGTTGGGAAATGTGCGGCATGTCATCCTTCCTGCTCATTGGCTACGCCTGGCAACGACCGGTGGCAACCGGCAATGCCCTCTTTGCCTTTGTCACCAATCGCGGGGGCGATGCCGGTTTTCTCCTCGCTTTGGGGCTGGCAGCGAACTGGTTGGGCAGTTTTGATTGGCAGGCGATCAATCAATCAGGCGTGTTGACCCTGGTCAACGCTCGTTTGCTGGTGCTCGGCTTTGTCATTGCCGCGCTGGCCAAATCGGCGCAACTGCCGTTCACGCCGTGGATCAGTCGCGCGCTGGAGGGGCCAACGCCGTCATCGGCGATTTTTTACGGCGCAGTCATGGTCCATGCCGGTGTGTATTTATTGCTGCGTCTGTCGCCCTTGCTTGCCCAGGTGCCGGACGTCATGCTGGGTCTGGTGGCGGTTGGCTTGATGACCGCAATCTATGCCTGGCTGTGCGGTTTGGTGCAGACCGATGTCAAATCGGCGCTGATTTTCGCCACGGTTTTTCAGGTGTCCTTGATGATCGTTGCCATCGGCCTGGGCTGGACGACACTGGCTACCGTGCATCTTGGTCTGCATGCCGCCTGGCGGGCCTGGCAGTTTTTGCTGGCGCCCTCCTGGCTGAGCTTGACCCGTGGTCGTCCGGCTCCGGCGCCAGCCTGGTTGCGCCAACGCCAGTGGCTCTATACCGCCGCGCGCTGCAACGTTTCTGGCTCGACAAGATAGCGGCCGATTTGCTGGTCAAACCCACCATGTCGTTTGCCCAGGATGCCCGTGGTTTGGAAGAAAACTTTATTGACCGCCTGCTCGGCGATCCCGGACGCGGCAAACCGGTGCATGTCGAGCGTCCGCTGGTCATGGCGGATGGTCTGCCCGGTCGAGCGCTGGCCAGCGTGTCGGAAATTCTGGAGCGGCTGGAAAATCGTCTGCTGCTGCGCGGTCGGGGCGGGTCGGCGGAGCAATTATTGCAGCGGTTGGGCAATTACCTGCGGATTGTTGAAAACCTGCTCGAACAGCCGCGCTATTTGATGATGGCGGTGATGGCGACTTTTGTGGTGATCCTCTAATGGGCGGTTTGTCAGAAATTTTCTGGAACGAACAGACGGGTCTGCCGCTGTTGCTGATGCTGCAATTGCTCCCCTTGCTGGGTGCTTTGCTCGTTCTGGCCCTGGGCGAGCGTTTGAGCGCCGTGCTGGTCGGCAAAGTCTTTGCGCTGGCTGAATTGTTGCTCGGCATCGTCGCCGTCAGTCGAATCAACCCAACTTTGCCTGCCCTGCAACTGGCCGAACGTTTTGAGCCGTTGGCCTATCATGTTGCGGTCGACGGCCTGAGTATGGTCTTTTTATTGCTCACCGCCTTGCTCACCTTTTTGATGACCCTGTACGGCATGAGCCGCGGCATGATCTCTCCGGGCCGGCTGTTCGCCGTGCTACTGCTCGCTGAAGCCGGGCTGGTCGGCATGCTGGTCACAGTCAATGTCGCCT
This sequence comes from Candidatus Dechloromonas phosphorivorans, assembly GCA_016709495.1. Lineage (GTDB taxonomy): Bacteria > Pseudomonadota > Gammaproteobacteria > Burkholderiales > Rhodocyclaceae > Azonexus > Azonexus defluvii. The sequence continues at coordinate 58,125 of JADJMS010000015.1, forward strand.
GGTTTGCCGCGTTTTTCGGCGCTCGAATTATGGGCGGTGACTTTTCTGCTTAGGCGCTGGGCTTCTTCACGCGCCGAAATTCAGGCCTTGGCCCGTTTCGTTCAATATCAGGCTTTCGGCTGGGTGCTCTTTGCCGCTGGCTGCCTGGTGCTGGGCTGGGGCCATGCCGATGCCACCGGCGGTTTCTGGAGCTTTGATCTCTTTGATCTTGCCGAGCACCTGACCTCTGGCAAATACCAGACGGCAGCTTTCTACCTTCTGTTCTACGGCCTGGCCGTTCGCACCCCGCTTTTCCCGCTACATGGCTGGTTGCCGAACATGGCGCAACATGGACTGATTGCGGTGGCGCCGGCGCTGATGGTCGGCGTCAAGGTCGGTATTTACGGCATGCTGCGCTTTGTCCTGCCGCTGACGCCGGATGCCGTTCAATACTGGCAGCCCTACGTCGTCGGCTTCGCCATGGCCGGCGTTTTCTTCACCGCAGCGCTCGCCTTCCAGCAAACCAACCTGCGCCGTCTGCTCGCTTTTGCCGTGGTCAGCCACACCAGCCTGCTGGTCATTGGTGTTTTCAGCCTGCACGAATCGGGCATTCAGGGGGCGGTTCTGCTCGCCGCCAACTTCGGACTGGCGGTGACCGGCATGTGGTTCATCGTCGGTTTCGTCTTCCGCCGCACCGGTACGACAGAGTTGAACGAACTCTCCGGCCTCTTCGAGCGTATCCCTTTTCTCGCCATTGCCTTCCTCAGCTTTGGTCTGGCCATCGTCGGCATGCCCGGTACGCCGGGTTTCGATGCTGCTCACCTGATTCTCGAAGGCTCTATCGACAGTTTTGGTGCCTTGCCGACGGTTGCGACGGCGCTCGGTAACGTCGCTGCCGCCGGTTTTCTGCTCTGGGCTTTTCAGCGCGCCTTTCTCAGTCAGGCACGGCAGGGCGGCCATGATGTCGATAAAACGCTGCCGATGGAATATGTCGTCTGCGGCATTGCCCTGGCCGCCATGCTGGCCATCGGCTTCTTCACCGAGCCCTGGCTCTATCTGACAGAAACGGCCAGTCAGGCGATGGCGGCGAGGTTTCATCGATGAGCATCCCGCTGCTTACACTGATGATCTTCACGCCGCTGGCCGGCGCAGCACTGCTCTGGTTGATGCCGGTCCGGCTTTCCCGCTACGTGACTGCTGCGGCCATGCTGCTCACCTTGTCAGCCGCCTCGGCGGTGATCGTAGCTTATGACCCGGCTGGTACGCTTCCAGCTGCTGGAACGGGTATCGTGGATTGCCAGTCTCAATGTGCAGTATCTTGTTGCGGTCGACGGCCTTTCAGTGCTCTTTTTGCCGGCTACCGCGCTACTTTTTCTCGGTTCGCTGGTCGCCAGCTGGAACGCTGTCGCCGATGCGCCGCGCTTTCATTACAGCCTGCTCCTCTTGTTCATGACCTGCACGCTGGGGATTTTCTGCGCCCTCGACAGCATCCTCTTTTTCTTTTTCTGGGAACTGACGCTAATCCCCCTCTACTTCCTGCTTGGGCGCTGGGGTGTAGTCAGCGGTTGTCAGCGCGTCGCGGCGCGTTACGTCCTGATCATGCTCAGTGCTGGTCTGCCCTTACTGGTTGCTTTCGTGATTCTGGCGGCCAGCCAGCCGGTGCCGACATTCGATGTGATTGTCTTGCTCGCAGCGCCTTTGCCGCGCAGTACACAGAGCGCTGTCTTTCTGTTGTGTTTGATCGGTTTTGCCGTCAAAGTGCCGCTGGTGCCCTTGCATACTTGGTTGCCGCAGTTTGCGCTGGCAGCGCCAGGCTCGCTGACGGCGCTGTTGGTGGGACTGAAACTGGGCGCCTACGGCCTGATCCGCTTTGCCATTCCACTAGCGCCGGATGCAGCGCTTGATCTGCACTGGCTGCTCGCCGGCCTCGGTACGCTGACCCTGATTTACGGTGCCGTCAGCATGCTCGCCCAAAGCAATCTGCGCGTTGCGCTGGCCTACGCCAGCATCTGCCACGTTGGCCTCGCCGTGCTCGGTCTGGCGGCCTTTACGGCGCAAGCGGTACAGGGCGCGGTAGCCTTGTTGCTCAGTTTCGCGGTGGCCACCGGTGGCGCTTTGCTGCTGCTCGAATTTCTCCGCCAACGCACTGGGTCGACCGATGTGCACAGTCTTGGTGGTGCGGCCAAAACCATGCCACTACTGGCCAGCGGCCTGTTCGTCTGTGGCATGGCCGGGGTGGGCATGCCGGGAACCAGCAGTTTCCCCGGCGAGTTCCTGCTTATTCTGGCCGCCCTGCAAAGCCATACCGGTGCCGGCATGGCTGCCTTGTTCGGCCTTTCCATTGCTGCCGGCGGCTTCCTCTCGCTCTACCGCAAGGCTTTTTTTGGGCCAGTAGTCCACCGTGAAGTGGCTGATGCCCGCGATCTGCGGCCACGTGAATGGGCGGTGCTGATTATCGTCATTGCGCTGGTCGCCAGTATTGGTCTCTATCCGATTCCCTGGCTGGAAATCGTTCGTCCCTCCGCCGAAGCCTGGGCCGCCGGGCTGGTGCGCTAAGCTACTCAGGAATTCATGTCGAAACTATTTGAGCTGCACCGTGCCATTGATGCGCGCGTCGACAACATCCGTGACAATCGTCCCGACTGGCTTTGCGGTAAAGGTTGCGACAATTGTTGCCGACGACTCGCGGAGGTGCCGCAACTGACGGCAGCGGAATGGGACTTGCTGCGCCGAGGGTTGGGCACTTTGCCCGCCGATCGCCTGCATGAAATCAGTCGCGACATGGCGGCGCTAAGCAGCCAAAGCGCGCGGCCGCTTGTTTGCCCCCTGCTTGAAGAGTCCTCCGGCGCCTGTCCGGTTTATCTCCAACGGCCCATTGCCTGCCGTACCTACGGTTTTTACGCCCAGCGCGAGCTGGGGCTTTATTGTCACGAGATCGAAACCCAGGTAAGCAATGGTGTTCTAGCGGATGTTGTCTGGGGTAATCACGATGCAATCGATCAGCAGCTCAAAGTTCTGGGTGAAAGCAAGCCGCTGACCGAGTGGTTTTTATCCTGGGAACACAACGAACAAATACAAAAGGCAAAGCAGCAATGACATTTACCCGCAAACCCGATGTTTGCCAGACCACTGGTTCAGCCGAGCTGGCGATGCTGGATGTCTATATGCCAATGATGAAATCGGCAGCAATCATTTCTGCCGGGCAGTTAGGGCTGTTCGAGGCGCTGGCCAACGGGCCGCTGGCACTTAATGCGCTGGCCGAGAAAATTCAGTCCAGTGCGCAAGGAACCGTTGCACTGGCTGATTTCTTGGTGACGTTGGGCTATCTGGAAAAACAGGGCGAGTCATTCACCAACACACCCAGCACGCAACGCTGGTTTACCAGTCAGGGTCAGATCGATTACACGCCCGGCCTGCTGTGGACGAAGGAAGCCTGGCCGATGATGGGCGCGCTGGGTGAGGCGGTGCGCAGTGGCAAGCCGGAGAAAACATTGTGGCAGGCGATGGTCGAGAAACCGCAACTCGGTCATCTGTTCGCTTCGTACATGGCCGCTTTCGCGCAGGATTTAGGCCCAGATCTGATCAAGCATGTGCCGGTTGCCCCTGAGCAAACCCGCCTGCTCGATCTCGGCGGCTCGCACGGCCTGCACTCAATTCGGTTCTGCCAGCACTATCCGCAGCTCAGCGCGCAAATTGTCGATCTGCCCAGCGCTTTGATGCAAACCCCGGCCAGCATTGCCCAGGCGCAATTGTCAGACCGTATCACCTTGAGTCCGGGCGATTTGCTCGAACATGACTGGGGCCGCGAGCATGATCTGGTCTTCTATCTCTCGGTCGCGCATAACCATACGGCGGCAGACAATCGCCGGGTGATTCAGCGCATTGCTGAATCACTGAGGCCCGGCGGCTTGCTGGTCATCCATGAATATCTGGCCGAACGACCGCTCAATGCGCTGCAGGCAGCCTTCCGCCTGACTTTGCTCTTTGAAACAGGGACGCAGACCCATGCGCCGGAAGATTACGCCGAGTGGCTAAGCGCCGCCGGATTTACCTCGATGACGCGCATCGATCTTGATCCGCTTGAAAAGGGTTCGCTGATCCTGGCGCGGCGCTAGTCTCACAGTTTCTTGACGAATTCCGACTTCAACTGCATGGCGCCAATGCCGTCAATTTTGCAGTCGATGTCATGGTCACCGTCGATCAGGCGGATGTTCTTGACCTTGGTGCCAACCTTGACGACGGATGAAGAGCCCTTGATCTTGAGATCCTTGATCACCGTCACGCTGTCGCCATCCTGCAGCACGTTGCCGTTGGAATCTTTCCAGACGCGCGCTTGTTCGACATTTTCGGCCGCGCCATCCTTGCTCCATTCATGAGCACATTCCGGGCAAACGTACATATCGCCTTGCTCGTAGGTGTATTCCGATTTGCAGGCCGGGCAGTTGGGTAAAGCACTCATGGGGTTTCCTTTTTAATAATCTTCGTCACTGCCGCCCATCAGGCTCGGCAGCAAAATGTAGGCGCGCTTGAGGGCGCTGGTCAGGTCGACGCAAACGTTGTCGTCGCCCAGGTGATCGATGAAGCCGGAGCGATAAAGCAGCGAGCCGGGCTGTGAATTGAGACCACAGACGAGCAGCGTGCAGCCGCGTTTTTGCAATTTGTCACGCAGGCTTTCGAGGCCTTCAAGGCCGGTTGTGTCGAGTTGAATCAGGCGGGCCATGTCGAGAATGACGACTTCCGGATGGCCGGCGGATGGGTCAAGCAGTTCTTCCAGCTTGTTCACCGCGCCAAAGAACAGCGAACCGAACAGCTGCCAGGCGGCAACGCGCATTGTCCCGTCCGGGTAGAGAAACTGTGGCTCGTCTGCTTCCTCGGTCAGCGGCAGGCGCTCGATGCGCGTCAGTTCCGACATGCGATAGATGAAGAACAGGCTGGCCAGCACCATGCCAAGTTCGACGGCGATGGTCAGGTCGAAAACCACGGTGACAAAGAAGGTGACGAGCAGAATCACGCGGTAATTGTAGGTGTAGCGGCGCAGCTCCAGAAAATGGTGCCATTCAGCCATGTTGACCGCAACAACCATAACGATGGCCGACAAGGTGGCAAGCGGCACATAGGAGGCCAGCGGTGCAGCGATAAGTACAATCCCGAGCAATACCAGCGCGTGGATGATGCCGGCAATCGGCGTCCGTCCGCCGGTCTTGACGTTGGTCGAGGTGCGGGCAATGGCGCCGGTTGCGGCAAAGCCGCCAAACAGGGGGGCGGCAATATTGGCCAGGCCTTGGGCGACCAATTCCTGATTGGGGTCGTGGCGGTCGTCGATCTGGCTATCGGCGACGCGCGCCGAGAGCAGTGATTCGATGGCGCCAAGCAAGGCAATGGTGATGGCTGGCGAGATCAGCTTGCCGAAATCGTGGATCGACAGGCTGGGGAAGCCGATATTGGGCAGCTCCTGCGGGATACCATTGAAGCGGCTACCGATGGTTTCGACCGGTAGATTGAACAGAAATGAAACCAGCGTGCCGACAATAAGTACAACTAACGGCCCTGGCGCGCGGCGCATGAAGGCAAAGCGTTGCGCCAGACGATTGTAGGAGAGCAGGAAAACGAAGCAGACCGAGGCCAGCGCCAGCGTTGGCAGATCAACGGTGTGGGCATTGGCGGCGAGAGTCTTGATCCGGCCAAAGAATTCGGCGGGCAGGTTGTCGATTTGCAACCCGAAAAAATCCTTTATCTGGGCGAGAAAAATCACCACGGCAATACCGTTGGTGAAACCGATGACGACGGTCACCGGGATGAAGCGGATCAGTTGCCCCATGCGCGCCAGCCCCATCGCCAGCAAAAACACGCCGGCCAGCATGGTGGCGCCCATCAGGTTGGCAAAGCCGTGAATGGCGACAATGCCGTAAATGATGGGTATGAAGGCGCCGGTTGGGCCGCCGATTTGTACGCGCGACCCGCCAAAAAGAGAGGTAATCAGGCCGGCGATGATCGCTGTCCAGATACCGGCAGCCGGCGAGCAACCCGAGGCAATCGCGAAGGCCATGGCCAGGGGCAGGGCGAGAACACCAACCGTTATCCCGGAGGCGAGATCCTTGCCGAACTGTGCTTTGTTGTAGGTGGGCAGGCAATCCAGCAGCTTGGGGTGAAAGGCGATTTTCATGGCGCTGGCTCGGGGGCGAAGCGCATCATTATATGAGCGCCTGATTATTCGTCAATGTTAATCATATGTTAATATGATGCAATCTGATTGACTGGAGGCCGCATGGAAAAGCGAACCGCCCGCCTGACCTTATTGATAGACCCGCAAAAGAAACAGATTTTCGAAGAAATTTGCAGCGCCCATGACCTGACACCATCGCAGGTGGTGCGTAAATTGATCCGTCAATACATCATCGAGAATGCGGGAAATCGTGAACTACCGGACTGGCTGAATCCGGCGAGCAAGGCCGGCGAATAAACTTAGTCGTCCTCAACGGACGGTTTCTGGGGCATTTTGTCCGGGTGATTAGCTCTAATGTAGGCTTCGTATTTGGCCTGCATTTGCGGTGACTGCTTGGCAATTTCACGCAGGATACGGGCGACGGACCAGATCATGACGGCGGCTCCGCCCAGCGTGCAAGCGACGGCTTCTGCGGTAGAGGTCGGAAAATTGGCCAGAATTGCCCCTTTGCCAGCAGCAAACCAGCTCGCTCCGATGCCCACGCAGGAAAGGCCAAAAACATCAACCAGGCCGTAAAGGGCGATCCGGCCTGTGAGTTCCGGGCGTGGTGGGCGATTCATTGAAATCATGGTGGGCCGCTATAATCCGCAAAATCTGCATTCTGCCTTAAGAGAGTTCGCTATGCTGCGTTTGTCCGGGTTATCCCTAGTCGCCGGGTTGCTGTTAGCTGCCGGTATTGCTTATGCCGATGTGAAAATTGGTGTCATTGCTTCGTCGACCGGTCCCACTGCCGCCGTCGGCATTCCGCAGAAAAATACCGTGGCGCTGCTGCCGACAGAAATTGGCGGTCAAAAGATTGAATATATCGTGCTCGACGATGCTTCCGATCCGACCAATGCGGTAACCGGCGTCAAGAAACTGCTCAGCGAACACAAGGTGGATGCCCTGATCGGCCCGACAACAACACCCGCCGCACTGGCCATTCTCGATTTTGTTGCCGAGTCGAAAACCCCATTGCTGACGACTGTTGGTTCTTCATCCGTTGTCTTGCCGATGGATGAGAAGAAAAAATGGGTGTTCAAAACGACGCAGAATGACGATCTGATCGCCGAAGCCGTCCTCGCCCAGATGACGGCGAGCGGCATCAAGACCCTGGGATTCATCGGTTTCAGCGATCCCTATGGTGAAAACTGGTACAAGGTTTTTGGCGGCATGGCCGAGAAAGCCGGGATCAAGATTGTCGTTAGCGAGCGTTTCAATCGTACTGACCAATCAGTGACGGGGCAGGTGCTGAAGGTGATCGCCGCCAAACCGGATGCGGTTTTCATCGCCGCGACTGGCGGGCCGGCGGTATTGCCGCAGGCCGGGTTGCTGGAGAAGGGCTACAAGGGCAAGGTCTATCAGACGCATGGCGTCGCGACCAACGATTTCATTCGCCTCGGCGGCAAAACGGTTGAGGGCACGCTGATGGCGGGTGGCCCCATGCTGGTCGCCGATGATTTGCCGGCCAGCAACCCGATCAAGGCGGTTGCCCTGGGTTATATCAAGGCTTACGAAGGGAAATACGGCGCCGGGACCATGTCCACTTTCGGTGCCAATACCTACGATGCCGGGCGAGTGTTGCAAAAGACCATTCCCGATGCGCTGAAGAAAGCCAAAGCCGGCACCCCCGAGTTTCGTGTAGCCTTGCGTGACGCGCTGGAAGCAGCGCACGAAGTCGTCGGTGCGCAGGGTATTTTCAACATGACTGCACAAAACCATAACGGTATGGATCAGCGTTCGCGTCTGATGATGACGGTCAAGAATGGTAAATGGGTTCCCCTGAAGGATTGATCATGCTGCGCCAGATTCTGCTTTGCCTGTTTTTTGTTACCAGCACCGGTTTGCTGGCTGCTGAGGAAGCGCCCCTCGTCGAGATTTATATGCCTTCACCCTGTCTGGCCTGCATTGACTGGGGTTCCTACCTGACCGACAAGGGTTTCAAGGTGAGTTACAAGGAAACGGCGGACATGGATGCGGTCAAACGCCGGCTCAAAGTACCGAAGGATGTCGAGTCGGTCCATACGGCGGTGGTTGGCGGCTATTTTGTCGAAGGGCATGCCTACGCCGAGGATATTCGCGAAGCTGCTGCGTGACAAACCCAAGGCACGGGGAATTGCCGTCGCCGGGTTTGCCGCGTGGCGCGCCGGGGCGCGAACAGTCAAATCCAACCTGCGAAACAGCCTGCACGACCCTGGATAATACGACAGGCGAGCGCGATATTCGCCGTGAATTATTCAATACCATACTGGTCAAGCCGGATGGCACGACCAGTATCTGGGCGCGCCACTGAACTGGTTCAAAACCCCAGTTCGCCGAACATCACTTTTGCCCAGGCAAGGTCTTCATCCCGCGCCTGGGCATCGTAGCTTTGGCGTACCGTTTGCTGGATCAAACCATCGCCGCGAAAGCGGAAGCTGCTATTGATCTGCGCCAATTCCTGCGGTTGGATGACTGCGATTAGTGACCTGCTTGACGGCTTTAATCTAATAACTCTTCTGGATAACGTTTTCAGCTCATGGCTCTCTTTCTGTCTAAGTTTAAGGCTTCGGAGCGTCTAAATGTTCTGGGATGATTCAATCGGCAACAACTGTTAACGACGCCATATTCAGAATAAGGACGTATGTCGACTTTCTTTACAGTTCTCGTGACGAAGAAACGCGATGCTGTGCAACTTTATGATTAAATTGATAAAAAAACATATGGAATGAGTATTGCTTAATTATTTTGCGATTTTGCATTTTTGCCAAAAGGGAAATTCAAATGAAGACATTTAAGCAAAATATAGCAGTCGCGATGATCTCAACCTTTTTGGCATCTACACCTGCGCTTGCCGCCAACATTGATTTCGAGTCCGTCGCTACTGGAGTTTATTCAACATTAACCATTGGTGCTGTGACATTTACCTATACTGGTGGTTCAGGAACATTTAACGTCAGTAATGGCACCCCTGGGGCGCCGATCAGTGGAAATAATCTAATCAGTTTTTTCCAGAACCCAGGCACAGCACCATTTAATGCAACGATCGCAGGAGGAACCAACAGCTTCTCGATTGGCTGCGGCGACTTTGGTCAGGATCAAGATCAATGCCATTTGCGAGCCTACGATATCTCTGGAGCGCTTCTGGACTCGGATGACTTTACCAATCCAAGCGGAAATTTTGGTGGAGGCATGATGACAGTCTCTAGCGTCTCCTCAATTGCTTACGTTCAGTTTTTTGAAGACGGCCCATTTCCGGGAGCAATCTATTGGGACAATGTCTCTTACCAATTAGCTAGCAATGTTCCAGAGCCGGCCTCGCTGGCTTTGTTTGGTGTAGCGCTTGTCGGATTGGGTTTTTCTCGGCGCAAACGTTCGTAAGTGTGAACTAGTACTAGACAAGAATTCTTTGGCATAAGACAGAGCGCAGTTCCATTTAACAAGAGAAGCACGCAATATGGAAATGACGCATCGCATTGATGCGTCATCCATTCTACAATCTGAATTTGATCAGAGCGTGGCCCTACCTCGGAATGGCTTGCGTCGACTGGGGTTCTACCTGACGGATAAGGGCTTTAAGGTCAGTTACAAGGAAACGACTGATATGGCTGCCATCAAGCGCCGACTCAAGGTGCCGAAAGATGTCGAGTCGGTGCCTCCGGCGGTGGTGGCTGGTTTGTTTGTCGAAGGGCCCGCCGACGCCGAGGACGTTCGCGCGCTGCTGCGCGATAAACCCACGGCGCGGGGGATTGCTGTGCCGGGTTTGCCGCGTGGTGCGCCAGGGCGCGAGCAGTCTAATCCAACCTGTGAAACAGCCTGCACGACACTCGACAATACGACAGGTGAGCGCGATATACGCCGTGAATTATTCAATACCATGCTGGTCAAGCCGGATGGCACGACCAGTATCTGGGCGCGCCACTGAACTGGTTCAAAACCCCAGTTCGTTAAACATGTTGCTTGCCCAGGCAAGGTCCTCATCACGCGCTTGCGCATCGTAGGTTTGGCGCACCGTTTGCTGGATCAGCCCATCGCCGCGAAAGCGGAAACTGGTATTGATCCGTGCCAACTCCATCGGTTCTGCGCGACTCAGGACATAGCAGGTGCTCTCGGGTAACTGTTTTTCCGTCGCCAGACCGCTGGCGCGAGCCGCAATCTGACGTGCGGCTATGCGGCCCAGTCGGGCGGCCAGTTGTCCGGTTTTTGGGTAATGACCGAATAGTTGCGAGACTTTGTCGATGGCATCGCCGACGATATAAACCTGCTCATCGCCAAGAATGTTAAGGTTCACCGGGTCGACCGCCGCCCAGTTGCTGCCCTGGCCGACCAGAGCATTTTGCCAGAGGATGTCGGCAGCTTGCTGCGGTGGCATGAGGATGGCGTCGGTAAAATCGACAGTGTCGAAGTCGGTGACGATCTGCTTCTTGAAGGGATCGACCGATTTGACCTTGGCCTGCGGCATATAGGTGACCTGGTCGCGGTAGCTATCGCGGAAGATACGGTCGAAACTCATTACTGCAGGGTTGGGGTCAAGCACAATCAAGCGCCCCTTGATTTGCTTGCTCTTCATCCACCAGGCAATCAGCCCGGCGCGCTCATAGGGGGCCGGTGGGCAACGGTAAGGCATGGGCGGGATGGTCATTACCAGAGCGCCCCCGCTGAAACGGTGCAGGCGTTCTTTCAGTGCGACGTGCTGTGTCGCATCACTGAAGGCCGAGGCGTGGTTTTTGCGGCAAAAATCGATACTGTTACGGTCAACGCCAAACCAGGCCGAAAAATCTTCACGAATACCGGCTGCAATAATCAGCCAGTCATAAGCAAACTCGCCATCGCTGGTCGAAACTGTGTGGCGACTGCGGTCAATCGCACCCACTTCGGCACGGACAAAGCGATAACCGGTGCTGCGGGCGGCTGCTTCATAGCTGTGGCGCAATAAGGTAGTGTCCGCCAGACCCACCAGCCAGCGGTTGGAGATCGGGTGTGACCAAAAACTTTCCTGGCGTTCGATCAGGGTGACTTCCAGTTGTGGCGCGCTGGATCGCAATTCTTTGGCCGCCGCCAAGCCACCCCAGCCGCCACCGATGATCAACACGCGGCCTGCTGAGGCTTGTACGGCCAGCAAGCGGGGCTGGCTGAGAGACTTGCAAGCCCGATCAGGCCGCCAAGCAGACTTCTTCGTTTCATCGGTATCTGGGTCTTATATAAGAGTGGAAAAAATGCTTGTCAAGACTTGACTTGTTCACAGAATCTTGAAGTTTCCAAAAATTATTCGCGAATTGCTTGCTGGTGCCTATGCTTTGAGTCAATAAAGACTTAAATTCAATAAAATCAATAGCTTGAAAAGTTGCTCAAGTTCCGGGCAGCGTAGGGAAAAGCCTTGTGGAACGGTCACTTAACATCGTTGCTCCATATTAATTCACAGACTTATCCACAGATTTTGTGGATAGATGAAAAACCTTGAAACAGTATGGTTAATTGAAGCGCTAACTTAAAGTGTTACATGAGCTTCGGCGGCGAAAATGTTGCGCCGCAATAAAAATCAGCCTGGCTTGCAGGCTGATTCAATTTACGAAAATTTATTTGACTCGCATTCCCGGCAGGGCGCCAGAATCCGGCGATAGGAGGAAGATTCCAGGACTTTTGCCTTCTGTATCAGAGGCTGCCAGTACCATGCCTTCCGACATGCCGAATTTCATCTTGCGCGGTGCCAGATTGGCGACCATGACGGTCAGGCGACCAATCAGTTGTGCTGGATCGTAAGCTGACTTGATGCCGGCAAAAACATTGCGCGTTTCGTTGTTGCCCACATCCAGCGTCAGGCGCACCAGCTTGTCGGCGCCTTCAACGTGTTCCGCATTGGCGATGCGGACGATGCGCAGATCAACCTTCATGAAGTCGTCGATATTGCAGAAAGGCTCCCACGGGCTTTCCGGCTTGATTTCCTTCTGCTGATGCTCGGCATGGCGCTGTGGTGAAATTTGTTCCGGGGTTGGCGCCAGCGATTCCTTGTTGGCTTCAACCAGCTTTTCGATCAGCTTCGGATCAACGCGCGTCATCAGATGCTCATAGGCGTTGATGCCATGCCCGGCGGCGAGCAGGTTTTGAGCATCAGTCCAGTTTAGCGGTGCAATATTAAGGAAAGTTTCAACTCGCCCGGCAAGCACCGGCAGGATCGGCTTCAACATGACGGTAAGCAGGCGGAACAGGTTGAGCGCATTGCTGCAGGCAACGTGCAGCTCGCCTTCCTTGCCTTCCTGCTTGGCCAGCTCCCATGGCTTGACGCTATCAACGTACTGGTTTGCGGCATCGGTCAGCAACATGATTTCGCGCATGGCCTTGCCGAATTCGCGGGCTTCGTAAAGTTCTGCGATACGACCAGCGGCTTCCTGAATTGCCTTGATCGCTGGCAAATCCGCGTTAGCCGGGGCTAACTGGCCGTTGAAGCGCTTGGCAACGAAACCCGCCGAGCGGCTGGCGATATTGACGTACTTGCCGACCAAATCCGAATTGACACGCGCGGCGAAATCCTCAAGGTTGAGGTCGATGTCTTCCATGGTCGCCGACAGTTTGGCGGCGTAGTAATAACGCAGCCATTCCGGTTGAGCCCGGTGTCGAGATAAGCTTTCCGCGGTGATGAAGGTGCCGCGCGATTTCGACATCTTGGCACTGTCGACCGTCAGGAATCCGTGTGCAAAGATCTTGGTTGGTGTACGGAAACCTGCATGGGCCAGTTCGGCCGGCCAGAAAAGGGCATGGAAGTAAAGAATGTCCTTGCCGATGAAGTGGTAGAGCTCGGTTTTGGAATCAGGCTTGAAATACTCGTCAAAATCGAGGCCATTCTTGCCGCACAGATTTTTGAAGGAACCCATATAGCCGATCGGCGCGTCGAGCCAGACATAGAAATACTTGCCTGGTGCGTCGGGGATTTCGAAGCCGAAGTAGGGTGCGTCGCGCGAAATATCCCAGTCGGTCAGCTTGTTTTCGCCATCCGCACCCAGCCATTCCTGCATCTTGTTGGCCGCTTCCGGTTGCAGCACGCCGTTGTCGCGACTGGTGTACTGGCGCAGGAAGGCTTCACAGCGTGGGTCTGAGAGTTTGAAAAAATAATGTTCGGAGGTTCGCAACTCCGGCTTGGCTCCGGAAATGGCCGAGAACGGCTCAATCAGATCGGTTGGGGCATAGGCTGCGCCACAAACTTCACAGTTGTCGCCATATTGTTCTTTGGCATGGCATTTGGGGCATTCACCCTTGATGAAGCGGTCAGGCAGGAAGAGTTGTTTGACCGGGTCGTAATACTGCTCGATGGTGCGTGTTTCGATCAGGCCGGCGTCACGCAGGCGGGTGTAGATGGTGTTGGCACATTCGCGATTTTCCGGCGAATGGGTACTGTGGTAATTGTCGAAACCAACATGGAAGCCGGCAAAGTCGCGGGTATGTTCGCCATGTACGCGTGCTATCAGTTGTTCCGGTGTAATGCCTTCCTTCTCGGCGCGCAACATGATCGGCGTGCCGTGCGTGTCGTCGGCGCAAACATACCAGCACTCGTTACCAGCCATTTTCTGGAAACGCACCCAGATGTCGGTCTGAATGTATTCAACCAGATGACCAAAGGTGAATGGCGCCGTTGGCGTAAGGCAGGGCGGAGGTAACGAGGATTTTGCGCGACATGAGGGCTGGCAGCTAAAAGATAAAGCCGGATTTTACCGCGAGGGGCGTCTTTATCGGCTTTTTCTGGGATTTTCAAAGATTGAAGCGGTGTTTGAATGCGTTTTGCTATTGTAAATTATTGTGTTAACACACTATTAAAACCCAAAAGGCGTATTGCAACGATGTCTGGGCAAAGGCAGAATGAAACTCAAATAATGAGGTTGAAATGAAATTTGCAGTTATTGAAGACAGCCGTAGCCAAGCCGAAGTATTAAAAGCAATTTTAAAGAGCGACGGACATCAAGTTGCTGTTTTTTCAGATGGCCGTTCCTGTATCGAGGCGTTGAAGACACAATCTTTCGACTTCTTTGTCATTGACTGGGTCCTGCCCGATATGGGTGGTGACGAAGTGCTCAAGCAATATTCGCGAAACATTGGGTTGGGATGTCCCGGTAATTTTCTGTACCCGCACCAGTGAAGAGGATGCCGCTGATATGTTGCGGCTGGGGGCTGACGATTACATGACCAAGCCGATCCGCTACATGGAGTTTTTGGGACGCATTCAGGGTGGGCTACGCCGTCGCCAAGGCAGTAGCCCAGCGCCGGCGCGGTATGGTGCGATGGGAATTGATACAGGAGGCCGGCGAATTCGAATGGCGGGCAATGGAAGTCGACCTGACACAGCGTGAGTTTGATCTGGCAGTGGTTTTCCTCAAAACATTGGTCGTTTTGCCGCGCGAAGAATTGATGCTCAGAATCTGGGCCCGTGACACCGAGGTTGATACACGAACTGTTGATACTCACGCCAGTCGTTTGCGCAAAAGCTGGGGCTGACCGGTGAAAGCGGTATGGTGCTGACCTCGGTTTATGGCCAGGGTTATCGTCTGGATCCGGTTTCGCAGGGCTGATCCGTAAACACGGTTTCAGGTATACTGGACAAAATCACTCGGGTATTCCCGCCTGTCCATCCTAAACCGGAGTTTTCATGAGTCTTACAGAACAGCAGATCAAGACCGCCCTGGCTGTTGCGGTCGACCCCAATACTGGCAAGGATTTTGTTGCTGGCAAGGCGGTTAAGAACATCAAGATCGATGGCGCGGATGTCGCTTTCGACATTGAGCTAGGTTATCCGGCCAAAACCCAGATTGACGCCATCCGCAAACAGGTAATTGCTGCCGTACGAAGCATTCCCGGTATTGGCAATGTCTCGGCCAATGTGCATAGCAAAATTGTTGCCCATTCCGTGCAGATGGGTGTCAAGCTGATGTCCGGTGTAAAAAATATCATTGCGGTTGCCTCCGGCAAGGGCGGTGTCGGCAAGAGTACGACGGCGGTCAATCTAGCTTTGGCGCTGGCGCAGGAAGGTGCTCGCGTTGGCATTCTTGATGCCGATATTTATGGCCCGTCACAGCCGCAAATGCTTGGGCTGGCAGGTCAGCAGCCGGAATCCAAGGATGGCAGCAGCATGGAGCCGCTAGAGGCCTATGGCCTGCAGGCGATGTCGATAGGCTTTATGGTCGATGTCGAAACGCCGATGGTCTGGCGCGGCCCGATGGTGGCGCAGGCGCTCGATCAGATGCTCGCCCAGACCAACTGGCGCGATATCGATTATCTGATCGTCGACATGCCGCCGGGCACTGGTGACATCCAGCTTTCTCTGGCCCAGAAAGTCCCGGTGACCGGCGCGATCATCGTCACCACGCCGCAGGATATTGCCCTGATTGATGCGCGCAAGGGATTGAAAATGTTCGAAAAAGTGAATATTCCAATTCTTGGTATCGTGGAGAATATGAGCATTCATATTTGTTCGAAATGCGGCCACGAAGAGCATATTTTTGGCACCGGTGGCGGCGCGCAGATGTGCAAGGATTACGACGTCGAATTCCTCGGCAGCCTGCCGCTGGAAATGGCGATTCGTGAGATGGCCGATGGTGGCAAACCAACCGTGGTTGGCGCACCGGATTCGCGTACTGCAGAGATTTACCGTGGCATCGCGCGCCGCGTGGCGATCAAGGTGGCTGAGAAGGCCAAGGACATGACCTCCAAGTTCCCGAACATCGTCGTGCAAAACACTTGAAATTTCGTCAAATCCCTAGGCAAAGGCGGGTAAAATCCCGCCTTTGTTTTTTGTAGCGCGGACGAGAGAAAATGGCCATCAAATCAGACAAATGGATACGCCGCATGGCGGCAGAGCACGGCATGATCGAGCCGTTTTCGCCGGAACTGGTGCGCGAGCAGAATGGCGAGAAAATCGTTTCCTACGGCACCTCCAGCTACGGCTACGATATTCGTTGCGCCCGCGAATTCAAGGTGTTTACCAACATCAACTCAACGGTGGTTGATCCCAAGAACTTCGATCCGAAGTCTTTTGTCGAAATCGAATCCGATGTCTGCATCATTCCGCCGAACTCCTTTGCGCTGGCGCGGACGATGGAATATTTCCGCATCCCGCGCTCTGTGCTGACCGTTTGCCTCGGCAAGAGCACCTATGCCCGCTGCGGCATCATTGTGAACGTGACGCCTTTCGAGCCGGAGTGGGAAGGTTATGTGACGCTGGAATTCTCCAATACGACTCCTCTGCCAGCCAAGATTTACGCAGGAGAGGGGTGTGCACAGGTCCTTTTCTTCGAGTCCGACGAGGTTTGCGAAACCTCTTACAAGGACCGTGGCGGCAAATATCAAGGGCAGGTCGGCGTGACGTTGCCCAAAATCTGACATCGCCGCTCTGTAACAACAACGTCTTATTCTGTGACCCGCTGCGGCGGGTCGCCGCTTTTCAAGGATACAAAATGCGCTTCCATTTTCCGGTCATCATCATCGATGAAGATTTTCGTTCGGAGAATACCTCCGGCCTCGGCATTCGGGCGCTTGCAGATGCCATCGAAAAGGAAGGTCTGGAAGTGCTCGGTGTCACCAGTTATGGCGACCTGACCTCGTTTGCCCAGCAGCAGTCGCGTGCTAGTGCTTTCATCCTGTCGATCGATGACGAAGAATTGGCCTTGGAGCCGGAAGAAACGTTGGCTGAGTTGCGCGCCTTTGTCAGCGAAATCCGCAATCGTAATACTGAAATTCCGATCTTCCTGCACGGCGAAACGCGTACTTCACGCCATATTCCAAACGATGTATTGCGTGAGTTGCACGGCTTTATCCACATGTTCGAGGATACGCCGGAGTTCATCGCCCGCAACGTCAAGCGCGAAGCCAAGGCCTATCTTGCCTCGCTGCCGCCGCCCTTCTTCCGCGCGCTGGTGCATTACGCTGCCGACGGTTCATATTCCTGGCACTGTCCCGGCCATTCGGGCGGCGTTGCCTTCCTGAAGTCACCGGTCGGTCAGATGTTCCACCAGTTTTTTGGCGAGAACATGCTGCGTGCCGACGTCTGCAATGCCGTTGAAGAACTTGGACAACTACTCGATCACACCGGCCCGGTTGCCGCTCCGAGCGCAATGCGGCACGCATCTTCAACTCGGATCACCTGTACTTTGTAACCAACGGTACCTCAACGTCGAACAAGATCGTCTGGCACTCAACGGTTGCACCGGGCGATATTGTGGTTGTCGACCGCAACTGTCACAAATCGATTTTGCACGCGATCATGATGACAGGGGCAATCCCGATTTTTCTGATGCCGACACGCAATAATTTCGGCATCATTGGGCCGATCCCGAAGAGCGAATTCGCCTGGGAAAGTATCCAGAAGAAGATTGCCGCCAACCCGTTTATCACAGACAAAACAGCCAAACCACGTGTGCTGACCATCACGCAATCAACCTACGATGGCATCCTCTACAACGTTGAGGACATCAAGGAGGAGCTGGATGGCAAGATCGACACCCTGCATTTCGACGAAGCCTGGTTGCCGCACGCCGCATTCCACGATTTCTACGGTGATTACCATGCCATTGGTGCCGATCGTCCGCGCTGCAAGGAGTCGATGATTTTTGCAACGCAATCAACGCACAAGTTGCTGGCCGGTTTAAGTCAGGCCTCGCAAATTCTGGTCCAGGATGCCGAGAATCAAAAACTCGACCGCGACATCTTCAACGAAGCCTATTTGATGCACACCTCGACATCGCCGCAGTATTCGATTATCGCTTCCTGCGATGTCGCCGCAGCGATGATGGAAGAGCCGGGTGGTACGGCGCTGGTTGAAGAGTCGATCGCCGAAGCGCTCGATTTCCGCCGCGCCATGCGCAAGGTCGATGAAGAATGGGGTGTCGACTGGTGGTTCAAGGTCTGGGGGCCGGACGACCTGTCCGAGGAAGGCATCGAGGAGCGTGACGCCTGGATGCTCAAGCCGGGCGAGCGCTGGCACGGCTTCAACAACCTGGCCGATGGCTTCAACATGCTCGACCCGATCAAGGCGACGATCATTACCCCGGGCCTCGATGTCGATGGCGATTTTGCCAACGAATTCGGCATCCCGGCCGCCATCGTCACCAAATATTTGGCCGAACACGGTGTCATCGTCGAGAAGTGCGGTCTCTACAGCTTCTTCATCATGTTTACCATCGGCATCACCAAAGGCCGCTGGAACACGCTGGTCACCGCGCTGCAGCAGTTCAAGGACGATTACGACAAGAATCAGCCTTTGTGGAAGGTGCTGCCCGAGTTCGTGCAGAAGAATCCGCGTTACGAGCGGGTCGGCCTGCGCGATCTTTGTACGCAGATCCACAGTGTTTACAAACAGAACGACGTTGCCCGCCTGACCACCGAGATGTATCTGTCCGACATGGTGCCCGCCATGCGCCCGGCTGATGCTTTTGCCAAAATGGCGCATCGAGAAATCGAGCGGGTTGCGGTCGACAACCTGGAAGGCCGGATCACTGCGGTGCTGCTAACGCCTTATCCGCCGGGTATTCCGCTATTGATTCCCGGCGAGCGTTTCAATACGACGATCTGCAGTTACCTGAAGTTTGTCCGTGAATTCAATGCGGCTTTCCCCGGTTTTGAGACCGATACACATGGTCTGGTAAAGGACAGTGAAGGTCGCTATTACGTGGATTGCGTGCGGTAGGTGACGAAAGAAAACCCCGTTCCGCTTGGGCTGGGCGGGGTGATTTTTTTGACGTTATTTGCCAGTCGACCGTAACAATTTCAGGAAACCAGCTGTCACCTACCGGGTTCGAGGTCAACTTCGGTGATTTCCAGGCGGTCGGCGAAAGCCATTGCCTGCTTGTAGATTTCTTCGCCGCCAATAACGAAAATGGTTTCATCGTTGGCGCTCAGGGCTAACGCCAAGTCCAGCGATGACGCGATTTCCGCACCCGGCGCGACGTATTCGCTCTGGCGAGTCACCACAATATTGCGCCGCCCGGGTAACGGGCGGAAGCGTGGCGGCAGCGACTCCCAGGTCTTGCGGCCCATGATCACCGTCTGGCCACTGGTCAGCGCCTTGAAGTGCGCCATGTCCTCCGGAATGTTCCAGATCAGCGTGTTGTCCTTGCCGATCACGCGGTTCTTGGCGACGGCGGCGATGATGATGATTTCAGGCATGATGAGACTCAATGGCGTCGCGGTAGAGGATGGCGTATTCGTTGGCAGCATGGGCCCAGGAAAAGTTGCAACGCATGCCGTTCTGCTGGATGCGTTGCCACAGCCGCTTGTCCTGCCAGGTTTGGCAGACGCGTTCGATGGCCAGCCAGAGCGCGTGCGGCGTTGCCTCCTGCAGCACAAAACCGTTGGCCGTCTTGTCGGCGAGGCTTGCCTCGCTAACGTCAATCACGGTATCGGCCAGCCCGCCGGTGGCGCGAACGATGGGCGGCGTGCCGTAGCGCAGGCTGTACATCTGGTTGAGGCCGCAAGGCTCGAAGCGCGAGGGCATCAGGAAGCAGTCGGCGCCGGCCTCGATGCGGTGGGCCAGGGCTTCATCAAACCCCAGTTTGACCGCAATCTGGCCAGGGAAACGCTCGGCCAAGGCTGAAACCGGCTTCCATGGCCTTGTCGCCACTACCCAGAACGACCAGTTGTGCAGGCAAGTCTGGCAATCCGTCGGCAATGGTGAGCAGCAGGTCGAGGCCTTTTTGATCGGTCAGGCGGCTGATGACGCCAAATAAGGGGCGATCAGCGACTTGGTCCAGCCCCATTTCGGCTTGCAGCGCGGTTTTGTTGAGTCGTTTGGCGGCCAGACGATTGGCGGCATAGGCGTGCGGCAAGGCCGGGTCGTTGGCCGGGTTCCAGAGCTCGGTATCGACGCCGTTCAGAATGCCGCGCAGCTGGCTGCTGCGGTGACGCAGCAGCGGCGCCAGGCCGTAGCCGAAATGCTCATCCTGGATTTCGCGGGCATAGGTCGGGCTGACCGTGGAAATCTGCGAAGCCAGTTGCAGGCCGGCTTTCAGGAAAGAAAGCTGGTCGTGATATTCGACGCCATCGAAACGCCAGGCGTGTTCCGGCAAGCCGAGCCCGGCCAGGAACGGTCGGTCATAGCAGCCCTGAAAGGCGATGTTATGCACGGTGACGACGCTGGCCGCGCCGCCCTGGTAATGCAGCCACGCCGGGGCGAGCGCAGTTTGCCAGTCGTTAGCGTGAACAACATCAGGCCGCCAGTCGAGCGGCGAGGCGGACTGTCCGAGCAGGGCGGCAACACGCGACAGCAGGCCGAAGCGGATGGCGTTGTCGGTCCAGTCCTCGCCGTTGGCGTCGAGATAGGGGTTGCCGGGGCGATCATAAAGTTCGGGGCAGTCGAGCAGCAGCAGTGGCAGACCGTTCGCCTCGGCCAACAGCAGGCGGGAGGCGGGAAGTACGGGGGCCAGTTGCGGCAGTACAACAAGCGTTGTCGCCTCAGGAAATGCCTGCTTCAAGGCCGGGTAAGCGGGCAGCAAGACGCGGATGTCGATTTGGCCTTGCGCAAGGCGGCCGGCAGCGCGGCGGCAACATCGCCAAGGCCACCGGTCTTGACCCACGGGGCCATTTCCGGAGGTGGCAAAGAGAATGGAAAGGGCTTTCATGATTATCCCTTCAGGGCGGCAATCAGCCCTGCGTCGAGCCGTCAAAGCGTGAGGCATCGCCCTGGCCCGCAAGCAGCGGGTCAGTTGGCCGGCCAGTTGCTTGCCGAGTTCGACGCCCCATTGGTCGAAGGCGTTGAGGTTCCACAGCACGCCGAGGCAGAACACCTTGTGTTCGAACAGGGCGAGCAATTGGCCCAGCGTGTAGGGCGTCAGTGCCGGGAGAATCAGGGTGGTCGACGGCTGATTGCCGGGGAAAATCTTGTAGGGGGCGAGGGCTTCAGGGATGCCGGCAGCGCGAACCTCATCCATTGTCTGGCCGAAAGCTAGCGCAGCGGACTGCGCCAGGCAGTTGGCAAGCAGTGAAATATGGTGGCCGGGCAGCGGGAAGTCGGCATCACGCAGGGCGATGAAATCGCAGGGAATGATGCGGCCGCCCTGGTGAAATAGCTGATAAAAAGAGTGCTGGCCATTGGTGCCGGCTTCGCCCCACAGAATGGGGCTGGTGCTGATGCCCAGCGGCTCGCCGTCGCGGTCGGTCTGCTTGCCGTTGCTCTCCATTTCCAGTTGCTGCAGGTAGGCCGGGAACAGATGCAGCGACTGGCTGTAGGGCAGGATGGCGGTGGTTGATGCGCCGAGGAAATCGGTATTCCACAGGCTGAGCAGCGCCAGTGTCAGCGGCAGGTTACTGCTGGCCGGGGCATCGATGAAATGCTGATCCATGGCGTGGGCGCCGGCCAGCAATTGTTCAAAGGGGCGCCAGCCGATGGCGAGCGCCAGCGACAATCCAATCGCCGACCACAGCGAAAAGCGGCCGCCGACCCAGTCCCAGAATTCAAAGACATTTTCAGGCGTAATACCGAATTGACGGGTCAGTTCAAGATTGGTCGAAATCGCCACAAAGTGCTTGGCGACAGCGCTTTCATTGCCTGCCGCGGCGAGCAGCCAGGCGCGGGCGGTGCGGGCGTTGGTCAGCGTTTCCAGCGTGGTGAAGGTCTTGCTGGCGACGATGAACAGCGTCGTGCGCGGATTGAGGCGGGCGAGCAGCGGGGCGATGTCGGCGCCATCAACATTGGCGATGAAATGGACCTCGATATCCGGTTGCTGGCGCGCTGCCATGGCGTGAGTTGCCATGCGCGGACCGAGATCGGAGCCGCCGATGCCGATATTGACGACATCGGTGATTCGCTCACCGGAATAGCCCCGCCATTCGCCGCTGTGGATGCTTTCGCAAAAATCGCGCATGCGCTCGAGTACCGCTTTGACTTCGCTCGGCGCCTGCTCGCCGGCGCGCAGGGCCATGTGGCGCACAGCGCGGCCTTCGGTGTGGTTGATTGTTTCCCCGGCCAGCATTTTCTGCTTCCAGCCATCGACGTCGGCGCTTGTCGGCAGGTATGCAGGAGGTTCAGTGTTTCTGCGCCGATCCGTTGCTTCGAGAAGTCGAGCAGCAGGCCGTCGTGACGAATCGAAAAGACAGCGAATCGCGCCGGGTTTTCAGCAAACAAGTCGCGCAGGTGCTGCGGGCGGATAGCCTCGGCATGAGCGGCAAGCGCCCGCCAGGCAGGGGAGTCAAAGAGGTTCATAGCCAGACCATGAGGCCCGTTTCAAATTTGTGGATGAGCGAGGCGTTGGTTGGGAAAATGCGGATGCGGTATTCGAGCTTGCCGCATAGCTCCGGGGTTAAGGCCAGGGTGGCAAGGCTTTCGCCGTTGCTGGTGCTGGCCGTCGCAGGTGAGCGGGTAGTGGCGGACGCGGCCATGCCAGCCTTGCGGCCGGGGCGGCCAAACAGGGCTTCGATGGTGACATCTTCCGGGCTCAGGCCGTTGAGCTGGACGGCAAGTTCGATACGCACCGAGCCGCCAAATTTCAGGCGGCGCTCCGGTGAATCGAGGCGGTGCAGGCGGACGCCGGGCCAAGCGGCACGGACCCGGGCCTTCCAGTCGGCAACCTGACGGGCAGTTGCAAAATTCTCGCTGTAATAGCGTCGACCGTGCGCGGCAGCGGGCGCATAGAATTTTTTGACATACTCGCTAACCATGCGAATGACGTTGAAGCGTGGAGAAATGGTCGCGATTGAAGCTTTCGACATCGCCACCCATTCCGGTGAATAACCCATCGGGCCGGTGCGGTAATAAGTCGGGATGACCTGATCCTGCAGGATTTCGTAGAGCGTGCGGGCTTCTTCGTCGTCGCGCTGGGTTTCGGTCAAATGTGCTGGCGCCGGTTTGATTGCCCAGCCATTGAGTGCTTCGCCAGTATCGTCGTAACCTTCGCCCCACCAGCCGTCGAGCACCGACAGGTTGAGGGCGCCGTTCATCGCGGCCTTCATGCCCGAGGTGCCGGAGGCTTCAAGCGGGTAGATCGGGTTGTTGAGCCAGACATCAACGCCGGCGACCAGCGAGCGCGAGAGGTGCAGGTCGTAGCCTTCGACGAGCAGGATGCGCCCTTCGAATTCCGGCAATCTTGCCATCTGGGCGATTTTGCGAATGATTTCCTGGCCCGGATGGTCGGCCGGGTGGGCCTTGCCGGCAAAGAGGAAAAGTACCGGGCGGTTCGCCTGGGTGATGATTTCGCGCAGCCAGGTCGGGTCCTGGAAGAGCAGGGCGGCGCGCTTGTAGGTGGCGAAGCGGCGGGCGAAGCCGATGGTCAGGATGTTCGGGTTGTCCGGGTCGGCATATTTGAGCAGGCGGTCGAGATGCGCCGGTGAACCCTGATTGCGCAAATGCTGTTCGCGGATGCGTTCGCGGACAAGTTTGAGCAGCTTGGATTTCAACTGCTGTCGGATACTCCAGAAAGTGGTATCGGGAATCAGGTTGATGCCATGCCAGTTGGCCGGCTCGGTTTGCCGCTCCTGCCAGCCGATACCGAGATAGCGCTCAAAGGTTTCGGACCATTCCTGGGCCAGGAAGGTGGGCAGATGGACGCCGTTGGTTACGTAATCCATCGGGTTTTCGGCGGGCTGGATCTGCGGCCAGAGATAGCGGCAGATATCGGCCGAAACATCGCCATGGATGCGCGAGACGCCGTTGTGGTGGCGCGAGCCGCGCAAAGCCAATGAGGTCATGTTGAAATCGGTTTTGCCCGGCTCGGCACCGAGCGCCATCAGTTGCTCGCAGGACATGCCAAGGTCGTGACACCAGCCAGAGAAATAATGGCGCATCATTTCCTCGGGGAAGTGATCGTGGCCGGCCGGCACCGGGGTGTGCGTGGTGAACACGACATTCGAGGCGACGGCTTCGAGGGCGGCGGCATAGGGCAGGCCGCCCTTGACCAGGCTGCGGATGCGTTCGAGAATCAGGAAGGCGGCATGGCCTTCATTGACGTGCCAGACCGTCGGCTTCAGGCCGAGCGCCGCCAGTGCGCGGGCACCACCCACGCCGAGCAGGATTTCCTGTTCAATGCGCGTGTTCTTGTCGCCACCGTACAGACGGTGCGTGATTTCGCGGTCTTGGTCCGAGTTTTGCGGCAGCCAGGTGTCGAGTAGGATGAGGCGAACGTGGCCGACTTTGACCTCCCAGAGCTTGGCCTGGACGATGCGGCCGGGAAATTCGACCGGCACCAGCACTTCGTTACCTTCGCCGTTGAGTACCGGCGAAATCGGCAGGTCGTCGAAGTCGGAGTCGTTGTAGGTTGCCTGCTGGTGGCCGTCGGCGGTCAGCGTCTGCTGGAAGTAGCCCTGGCGGTAGAGCAGGCCGATGCCGATGAAGGGCAGGCCCATGTCGCTGGCCGCCTTGCAGTGGTCACCGGCCAGGATGCCGAGGCCGCCGGAATAGATGGGCAGGCTTTCATGGAAACCGAATTCGGCGCAGAAGTAGGCGATCAGGTCGTCCGGCTTGAACGGATGGCCATGCACGTGCGCCATGGCCGGTGTCTCGTGGTAGGTCTCGAAGGCCGAGGCGACGCGATTCAGGGCGCCGATGAACACCGGATTTTCGGCGGTGGCTTCGAGCCGCTTCTGGTCGGCGCGCTTGAGGAAGGCCTTGGGGTTGTGGTTGGTGGCCTTCCACAGTGGATGCGAGAGGCTGGCGAAAAGGCCCTGGGTCGGGCGATCCCAGCTGTACCACAGGTTGTTGGCGAGATCTTCGAGCTGCGCCAGACGCTCCGGAATCTGCGGGTTAACTTCGAGGGTGTAAACAGTACCGGTCATGGTTGGCTGGGTTCTATGATGAGTTGAATTTGCAGGGTGCAGGCGTCGCTGGGGATATTCCAGTTCAGCGTGAGTTCAGTCGATTGCATGATTTTCTCAAAACCGGCTTCAGATTGGGAAACAGTCTGTTGCGGTCGACCGCTAATTTCGGCTGGAAAATTGGTTTGCAAGCTGACACTGCCGCCCAGCACGCCATCTTCCAGGCGCAATGAATTGGCTTCGGCCAAGTGAATCTCCTGGCCGAAACCACCGGGAATGCTGCCGTCGGCCAAGACGTAGCGGCCGAGGAAACCGTCACAGCTGGGCATGGCGAGGTGAATGCGGGTTGCAAAACGCTGGCCGGCCAGGCCGTTGAGTTGCCAGGTGACTGTTACGGTCGACGCGTCCAGGGCGTAATTTTTGCGATGCCGGGCGCTCAAACTGCAGACCATCCGGGCGGGATAGACGGTAGTCGTTGAGGCTGTTGCCATCCAGATCATCCAGCCACAGGGCGCGTGGCAGGGTGTCTGGGACAATATCCTCCGCTGAAACCGGGTGCTTGAAGCGCACAATATCGTGCGCCGAGGCAATGCCATCGCCTGCGTGCTCGCTGCTGCTTGGGCCGTGGGCAATTCTGTCGTGGTAATGCTCGTGATAACGGCGCAGCGTGTCGCCGAAATTATGGCAAAGCGGGTAGCTGCTCAGTTCGTGAGCCGCCGCCAGGCCGTCATCGCGAATGATCAGTTGTAGCGCAGGCGTGTGGGTAATGAGTTCATTTTTTCCGTCAAAATCGAGGTCGACCGTAACAGTTGCCGGTCTGGCCTTGATCGCGTCGAGCTTGGCCTCCAGCGCAACGATGTTGTTCCATACGGCACGTCGCAAATGGGGCAGGTAAAGCCCGCCGAACAGGCCGTGCCAGTAAGCGTCATTGGCTTGGGCGCGATACAGGACGTCAGTTAACGCTTGCGGTGGCTGCGGGATTTCGGCGAGGCGGGCCGACAGCCCCTGCATGCGCTTGTGCATCCAGTTGGCTTCCGGGTAGCGGGTCAGGAAATTGCGCCAGATGCCGCCGCGCATGAAGGGCCGGTGCAGGTCGCCGCGCCCGGCCGCCTTCTCACTGGCCAACAGGCTGGAGTAGATGCCGGCGGCCGGCATCGGCAGCGTCCATTCGTTCATCTCGCTGTACGAAGTGGTCGGCAGATAGACGATACCGCGTGTGGCGTTGTTGGCGTGGAAATCGGCGTAGGTGCCGGTGCGGATTTTCGGGCTGGCCAGCACGCCTTCGATCAGCGCCTTCAGCCAGCCACGGTTGTAAACCCAGTCGTAGGTTTCCGGCCAGATGCCGAATTTTTCGATGTCGTCGAAGTAAATGGCAGCGGATTGCCCCTGGTCGGCAAGCTGCTCCAGATAGCCAATGACTTCATGCGCCGGCGAGAAGGGCAGGCGATAGCGCAGGGCTTCGGAAATCGGGAAGAGGTCGAGTCGCGTGCCGTCTTCTTCGGTGCTGAAATAGCCGTCGAGTTCTGCGGACGATTTGCCGGTGCAGAAAAATGATAGTCATCGACGCTGACGTAGCCGAGGTCGGTCTCGGCCCGCGCCGGGCCCACGGCGGACCCCCCGTCGCGCTCGGTGAGCCAGGCGCCGCTTGGCTTGACGCCGGTCCACGCGGCCAGTTTGTCGTTCATCGTGTTCAGTTGCCCGACGCGGTCGCAATGCGGGATGGCGCCTAGCACTGGCTCAGTGTCGCCGGAACTGAACAACTCAACCTGGCCGCGTTTGACCATCTGCGCCAGTAAGTTCATATCGTTCGGATGGCGTTCGCGCAGCCAGTCAAGCAACCAGCCAGAAAAATGGGCGGCAAAACGGAAATCCGGGTAGGCGTGCAGGGTTTCCAGAAAGGGCTTGTAGCAGCGCTGATGGGCGTCTTCAATAACTTCCGGGAAATTGCCCACGGGTTGATGGGCGTGCACGCCGAGCAGCAGAGTAACTGGGTGAGTCATGATGTTTCTGTCTAAGTGGCGCGGCGCATGGTGCCGCCGCTTTCCGGCTCTCCGCCGCCTTTGCTGATGGGATGATCGAGGCCGGTGGAGATCGGCAGGTTGAGCAGGCGATAAAGCGCCTTGAGGTTTTCGCGGAAAAGGCGGTCGAAACAGGCGACGGATTGCGGTGAGTTGTAGTCGCCCAGCCACCAGAACCAGTCCGAACTTTCGCAGATGGCCAGGCGGCGGATCACTTCCTGCCGGGTCTGCTCATCCATGCGGCTGCTGTCGAGCGCGCGGTCGGCACATTGTTTGATGTCGCAGAGCATTTCCCAGGCGCGGTTTTTGTCGGGGTTGCCGATCCATGTTGACAGCGTGCCAAAGACCCAGCTGCCGGCGGTCAGTTTGGGCAGGCGCTGGCGACGCGCGCGCTGGCTGTCGGCAGCTTCGGACAGCGTTAGCGTGCGCAGTGCCGGATTTTTCCCCAGAGCATCGTAAAGATCGGAGAAGAAATACCAGCCGTTGTAAGGGTAGTACTCCCAGGCGTTTTCGCCATCGAGAAAAATCGGGATCAGGTTGTTGTTGTCCTGCAGATGCAGGGCTTTCAGTTCGGTCATGAAGTGCTGCGCGGCATCGCGGCCATGCCAGTTGGCGTATTCAAAACCGATCAGGTCGGAAAGCTGTTCGTTACGGAAAAACAGCGTGATATCGCCGGGGATTTCCTCCGGCGCTTGCCAGGCTGTCGTCGTGCGCGCGTTGTTGCCGGCTGAGTTTTTCAGTACGCCGTGACTGCTGGCTGTCCATTTGAAGCCGCTTTCGGCAATCTGCTTGAGGAACGGTGTCGATAGCGCCCCTTCCGCCGGCCACAAACCAGCTGGCGCTTGCCCGAAGCGCCGGGTATGGCTTTCCTGGGCACTGCGCAGGTGATCGGCAACCCGTGAGCGACCGCCGGGGTAGGCCGGCGCAGCAGGCAGCGAACAATCCGGCCAGGCTTCGCGCGCAGAGTTGAAGTCAATCATCAGCGGGGCGAGCGGATGGGTGCCTGGCGTGCAGCTCAGTTCGATCTGGCCGCTATCGGCGAGGGCGCGGTAACGCGGAATCAGGCCGGCAACCGCTGCGCCCAGTTCGCCGAGCAGCGTTTGCCGGTCGGCCAGCGTAAAGCTGTCGCCCTTGGCCATCAGTTCGGGCATGATGGTGCCGCTGCGGCGCAGGCTTTCGCCGCTCCAGGCCAGCAGATACCAGGTGGCGAGGTCGGAAAGGTAATTGCCGGAAAGGTAGCTCAGGCCGTTGCCGTCATGACTGCGCACAAAATTCAGGATGTCGCGCAGGCGGCGGTAAGGGGCAAAGGGTTCCAGCATGGTCGGCGCATGGCAGCGGAAAGCCATGTCGAGTAGCCAGTCACGATCTTCAGCGGACAGGCTGTCGTGTTCGGCACGGCTGGCGATGCGCAGCAGCGGATCGCGCCAATTACCGGTTTCAAATTGCTCGGCATAATCCTCGATCTGGTCGAGCAGCACCGGAACGAAATTGACCGTGCACTTGATGCCGGGATGGCGCTCCAGGTGCGCCGCCATGTCGGTGTAGTCCTTGATCGCGTGCAGGAAAACCCAGGGCAGCAGGAATTCCCCGCTGTCCGGGTGCCGGTAATCCGGCTGGTGCATGTGCCAGAGGAAGGCGATGTCGGCCATCAGCGAGGAGTCGCCGCGCCCTGGCCGAGCATTTCTGCGGTCACCAACGTGATGCCCTTCGGGCTGACATGGAAGCGTTTTTTATCCTCTTCCGGATTGACGCCAATGACCATGCCTTCCGGAATCCGGCATTGTTTGTCGACCACGCAGCGCTTGAGTACGGCGTGGCGCCCGATATCGACACCGGGCAGGATCACGGAGTCTTCCACTGTTGCCCAACTATGCACATCGACACTGGAGAAAAGCAGGGAGCGTTTGACCGAGGCGCCGGAAATGATGCAGCCACCGGCAATCAGCGAATCAACCGCAGTGCCGCGCCGATCATCGTCGTCAAAAACAAACTTGGCCGGCGGCAATTGCTCCTGATAGGTCCAGATCGGCCAGTCGCGGTCGTAGAGGTTGAGTTCCGGCGTCACCTTGGTCATTTCCATGTTCGCCTCCCAGTAGGCGTCGATGGTACCCACGTCACGCCAGTAGGGCCGGTGATGATCGCTGCCGACGCAGGAGTCGGCAAAGCGGTGGGCAAAGACGCGGTAGCGGGAAACGATGTAAGGGATGATGTCCTTGCCGAAATCGCGGCTTGAGCCATGGGTAATGGCGTCGCGTTCAAGTTGTTCGAAGAGGAACTTGGCGTTGAAGATGTAAATGCCCATCGAGGCCAATGCCCGATCCGTTTGGCCGGGAATATGCGGCGGATTTTGCGGCTTTTCGACGAAATCGATGACGCGATCCTGTTCATCAACGCCCATGACGCCAAATTCGCGCGCTTCATCGAGGGGCACGTCGATGCAGGCGACGGTCATGTCGGCCTGGTGCTTGGCGTGGAAAGCCAGCATGCGGCCATAGTCCATCTTGTAGATGTGATCGCCGGCCACGACCAGAATGTGCTCCGGGTCGTAGCGCCGCAGGACATGCAGGTTCTGGTAAACCGCATCGGCCGTACCTTGATACCACTGGTTTTCATCGATTTGCTGCTGCGCCGGCAGGAGCTGGATGAACTCGTCAAACCGGCCATCGAGGAAGCTCCAGCCGCGCTGGATATGGCGGA
Source organism: Candidatus Dechloromonas phosphorivorans (assembly GCA_016709495.1). Taxonomy (GTDB): domain Bacteria; phylum Pseudomonadota; class Gammaproteobacteria; order Burkholderiales; family Rhodocyclaceae; genus Azonexus; species Azonexus defluvii. The sequence continues at coordinate 87,717 of JADJMS010000015.1, forward strand.
TCAGGCTGTGCGCCTTGTACTGCGTGGCGACGCCGATCTTGCGGATGCCGGAATTGACGCAGTTGGAGAGGGTGAAATCGAGAATCCGGAACTTGCCGGCAAAGGGGACCGCCGGCTTGGATCGGAAGTCAGTCAGTTGCTTGAGGCGTGTGCCGCGACCGCCTGCCAGAATGATGGCAAAGGTGTTGCGCGTCAGATGACTGATGAAACGCATGTCGGTCTGTTCCCGCATCTCGCAGTAGGGCTGATGCGGACAGGTCGTGGTTAAGGGCATGATGGACCTCCCTGGTCACTGTTTAGGCTTATGATACTGCGATAGGGGGTCATATGCAGCAATCAGATGCGCTTTACCTGTTCAATGAAGGTAGAAACTTTCAGGCTTATCGACTACTTGGCGCTCAGGCCGGGCCAGGCGGGACTATTTTCCGTGTTTGGGCACCAAATGCTGCGCAGGTAGCCTTGCTTGGTGATTTCAACGGCTGGCAAGGCGCTGGGCACCAGATGCAGGTGCTTGCCGGTTCCGGTATTTGGGAGCTGACGGTGGCCGAGGCCACGCCCGGCAGCCTTTACCGCTTTGCGATTACCAATCGCGACACCGGCACGGTGCACATCAAGTCCGACCCCTATGCTCGCGGTTTCGAAATGCGCCCCGGCTCGGCGGCTTACGTAGTGCCGCCATCGACCCACGTCTGGAACGACGAGGCCTGGCTGCAAGCCCGCGCCGAGTGGGACTGGCAGCAGGCGCCGGTCAATATTTACGAAGTCCATGCCGGTTCATGGATGCGCCACCCCGACGGCAAGCCCTACCTCTGGCGCGAACTGGCCGAACGCCTGATTCCCTACGCTGTCGAGCAGGGCTATACCCACCTCGAACTGCTGCCGATTACCGAGCATCCGCTCGACGAATCCTGGGGCTACCAGACCACCGGCTATTTCGCCGCCACCTCGCGCTACGGTTCGCCCGATGATCTGCGCGCCTTCATCGACGCCTGCCACCAGGCCGGCCTCGGCGTCATCCTCGACTGGGTGCCCGGCCACTTTCCGCAGGATCATTGGGCGCTCGCCAAATACGACGGCACGGCGCTCTACGAACACGAAGACCCGCGCCTCGGCCTGCATGCCGACTGGGGCACGCATATCTTCAACTACGGGCGCCACGAAGTTCGCAGCTTCCTGCTCTCGTCCGCCCACTGGTGGCTGGCCGAATTCCATTTCGACGGCATTCGCGTCGATGCCGTTGCCTCCATGCTTTACCTCGACTATTCGCGCAAGGCTGGCGAATGGCTGCCCAACAAATACGGTGGCCGCGAAAACCTCGACGCCATCGAGTTCCTCAAGCAGCTGAATGCCATGGTGCATGGCGAGTTCCCCGGTGCGCTGACGATTGCCGAAGAATCCACTGCCTGGCCGATGGTTTCGCGCCCGACTTACGTCGGCGGCCTCGGTTTTTCAATGAAATGGAACATGGGCTGGATGAACGACAGCCTGCGCTACTTCCATCGCGACAGTATCTACCGCCGCTGGCATCACGACGAACTGACCTTCGGGCAGGTTTACGCCTACAGTGAAAACTACGTGCTGCCTTTCTCGCACGATGAAGTGGTGCATGGCAAAGGCTCGCTGATCGGCAAAATGCCCGGCGACGCCTGGCAACGCGCCGCCAACCTGCGCCTGCTGCTCGCCTGGCAAACCTTCTCGCCGGGAAAGAAACTGATGTTCATGGGCGGCGAATTCGGCCAGGCCAGAGAATGGTCGGAAGCCCGCGAACTTGACTGGAAACTGCTGGCCGACCCGGATCATGCGGGCTTGCAGCGTTTGTCTGGCGATTTGAATCACCTCTACCGCGATTGCCCGGCCCTGCATCAGCAGGATTTCGACGCTCAGGGCTTCGAATGGATCGATTGCCACGACAGCGAACATTCGGTGCTGGCCTGGTTGCGCTGGGGACGGGATGGCAGCTTTGTCGTGGTGGCGGTCAATTTCACGCCTGTGCCACAAACCGGCTACCGCCTCGGCGTACCGCGCGCCGGGCATTATGCGGAAATACTGAACAGCGATTCAGCCCTCTACGGCGGCAGCAATCTCGGCAATGCCGGTGGCGTTGACGCCTGGGCGGGCGAATGGATGAACCGCCCGGCCAATCTGGAACTGACCCTGCCGCCACTGGCGGCGGTAGTGCTGCAGTGGGTTTCTGGCGCTGAAGGTGATCCGGTTTAGGGCTGCTTTGAGCTATTTCAGTTGGGGAGTTCGATTCGACAAGTTGGATTGCAACGCCAACGGCTATTTGCCGTTGGCGGATGTTCTTCAGCAACCGGCCATTAGCGGACAAACAGGAACACTCCCGCAAAGCGGTTATTGGTCACCGTGCTCTGTCCGTATTATTGGAGTTTTTATACGGATACGCCTTTTGTACGTTCCTTGCTGCGCAATGAATTCCATGCGCAAAATGCGTGCATGATTATTTCTTGTTATACGAACCCAATGGATCCCCTTCATAACTGTTGGGCATCATAACGTGGACGTCATTTTTCTCGATCAGAACAAATGGATTGATCTGGCCAAAGTGGAGGCCGGCAAGGCTACATCCTCCGACGTTACAGTCCTCTACAATGAATTTGTTACCGCAGTTGAGGCCGGCCACGTGATATTCCCGCTGACGGTTTCGCATATTTTGGAGACGTCAAAACGGAATGATCCTGAGAGCAGGCGGCACGTAGCCACGGTACAGGCGCGTCTAAGCAAAGGCTACGTTTTCCGTAGTCGAAAGGCGCGGCTGCTGATGGAAATGCGCTTCGCTTTACAACAACTGTTCAACGAAACACCGATGCTTCTCCCTGAGAACTGGGCTGTTGTGCGGGGCTTCATGCAGGCATTTGAAGTTTTTGATGAAATGGTTGCTTCGCCTTCCGAGGCTGCACGTACACGACTGTTGAATAGGCGCCTAGATCCTCGCGAACAGTTTCTGGACTATATGCTGAACCAAGATGATGCGATTCGTAGAACCGCACACACGGCATTCGCCAGTGAATCAGCGGCGCTGGTTGCACGTATGGAAGAACGCCGTCGCGTACTTGAGGGCGAAACCGTCGACCTTCGCAGACGAGCATATGCTGCGAAGCTCTTTCTTGATCACCAAAACTACGTAGTCGATGTACTTCAATCGCTTGGATATTCCGTGGACGACATGAAGGCCAAAGGTCCAAAGGCGATTGTTAGTTTTCTTCAAAACGTTCCTACGTTGAACGTTGAGGCCGAAATGGCAGCGAGGCTTGAAGCACAGTCACGTGCACTTCAGGAAAACGATATTCGTGACATGCTTTCGTTCTACACGGCGTTACCTTACGCGTCGCATATTGTCGGAGAGAAAGCCTTTGTTTCACTCGCAAAGCAAGCCAACCTCGACAAAAAGTACAGCACATCTCTCTCGAAGTCACTCGAAAGCCTGCTCGGCATCTACGGTCCACAATGATGCCCAACCCATCAATCGAGCGGCAGCTTTGCAAAGCTGGCTACGGCAGCAACGGGCACGTTGGAGCCGGTCAGCTGTGATATTTAAAAGTTGGTTACTGTCTTGCTTACCCAGCGTGATCGAAGCCTTCAGCCCTGTAGTCAATACGGCTTGGGAAAGTGGTAATAAAGCGTATTCAGGTATTGCGCCACTTCCGCCACGTCGTCATTCGTCCAGCCTAGCTGGGAGAATCCTTCCCAGTGACGAATTTCTGCCTTTAGGCTAGCCCAGTCCTTGACGACTTTTTTGTCACGCCAATGGATCTGGGTCTGGTGGCAAGTGATGCAATTGGTTGTGTAGAGCAACTCGCCGCGTGTGGCGTCGCGCATGGGTGGCACCGCTTCGGCGTTGGCCAGATGGCCGAAGGTGGCAAGCAGTGAGACGAGTAGCGATTTACGCAGCATTTTGCTCTCCCTATGCATTCAAGTTTTCAGTATAGGCTTTGCATCCTTGCTGCTCCATCCCCATTACGCTATATCTGGCTATCCGCCGCCAGCGCCAAGGCACCCAGCAGGCCGAGGCGCTGTTCGGTTACCAGATAGAGCGGCATGCTTTCGGCGATTGCGCGGTGTTCGCGCTTGGCGTTGAAGGCTTTCAAGAAGCTTTCGCATCCGAGTTGCGGTATCAGCTTGGCGGCGATGCCCCCGGCCAGATAAACACCGCCGCGCGCCAGCCAGTGCAGGGCAAGGTCGCCGGCGAAAGCGCCATAGGCTGCGAGCCATAACTCAACGGCCTGTTTGGCCAGTGCGTCACTGCTGTTTAAGGCCAGTTGGCCGATTGCTTCTGGTTGTTGCGGTCGACCGCCTAAAAAGGCATAAATTTTTGCCAGGCCGGGGCCGGAGACAATGTCTTCCGTCGTCACTCGCCCACTTTGCGCCAGCAGCCAGCGCCAGAGTTCGCCCTGTTCCTCTGTTTGTGGTGAGAAGCCAAGGTGGCCGCCTTCACCGGGAATTACACGGTAGCGCAAACCATCATTGACCATGCCGGCCACGCCGAGGCCGGTGCCGGCGCCGACAATGAGGCGCGGCGCGGCAGCAATGGGCTGGCCGGCTTGCAGGGTTTGCAGATGTTCGGCAGTAACCAGGGGCAGGCCGTTGGCGGCGGCAGCAAAGTCATTGATCAGGCTGACGCGCTTGAGGTGGAAGCGCTCGGCCAGTGCCTTGCCGTTGAGTTGCCAGGGCAGGTAAGTCAGTTTCGCGTCGTGGCCATCGGTTGGGCCGGCAAGGCCGAAACAGGCGGCATCGATGACCGGGGTGTTGCTCAGGAATTCGCCAAGCAGAGCATCGAAACTTGGGTAGTCCTGGCTGGCGTAGCGCTGTTCGCGGATGATCTCTATCCGGCCATCAACCTGCTCGGCAAGCGCTAGCAGCGTTTTGGTGCCGCCGAGGTCGCCGCCGAGGATCATCGTTCAGACCGCCACGGGGGCGGCAATATGCGGGTGCGGGTCATAGCCGTCGACACGGAAGTCTTCAAATTTGAAGGCAAAAATGTCGTTGACCGCAGGGTTGATCCAGATCGTTGGCAACGGACGCGGTTCGCGCGACAGTTGCAGATTGGCCTGCTCGAAATGGTTCGAGTAAATATGGGCGTCGCCAAAGGTGTGCACAAATTCGCCGGGCTGGTAGCCGCAGACCTGGGCCAGCATCAGGGTGAGCAGGGCGTAGGAGGCGATGTTGAAGGGGACGCCCAAAAAGATGTCCGCACTGCGCTGGTAAAGCTGGCAGGAAAGCTTGCCGCCAGCGACGTAGAACTGGAACAGGCAGTGGCAGGGCGGTAAGGCCATGCTGTCCACGTCGCCCGGATTCCAGGCAGAAACGATGTGGCGGCGGGAGTCTGGATTGTTTTTCAGGCTGTGCACGAGCTGGCTGATCTGGTCGATCAGGCGGCCATCCGGGGTTTCCCAACGTCGCCATTGCTTGCCATAAACCGGCCCGAGGTCGCCGTTTTCGTCGGCCCATTCGTCCCAGATGCGGACGCCGTTCTCTTTCAGGTAGGCGATGTTGGTGTCGCCCTGCAGGAACCACAGCAGTTCCTGCACGATGGATTTCAGGTGCAGCTTTTTGGTCGTCGCCATCGGGAAACCCTGGGCGAGATCGAAGCGCATCAGGTAGCCAAAAACCGAGCGGGTGCCGGTGCCGGTGCGGTCGGACTTGTCGTGCCCGTGGTCGAGCACGTGGCGCATGAGATCGAGGTATTGCTGCATGGACCTATAATGCCCAATCAAAATGGATGGTGGATTTTACATGCTGACAGCCCTGCAAACCTATCCCGCGCTTCCTGATTCCGGCGTGTTCCGGAAAATGAGTCACGTGCTGGTGCTTTTGCCGGCCGGCGATGACCTGCCGGCGGATTGTCCGGATGGCAAATTGCTGCGGGCAACGCTGGCGCGCCGGCAACTGGATGCTGATGAATTGAGCAGCGATCCGCAAGCCGCCAATTCATCCGAGGGTGGCTTGCGCGTCTGGTTGATGCTTGATCCCGAGAAGCCCGCCTTCGAAAATCTTTCCTTGCTGCGCCAAGGCATCGCAATCCTGCTCGACGAGGAACCTGTTACGGTCGACGTGATTATTTCGCCAAAAATTATGCGCCCCGAGTGGGCGGCTGATCTGGTGGCCTATGTCGCCCTGGCCAACGGAACGCCCTTGCCACATCGTAAGCAGAAAGACGCGCCGCGCGCACTTGAGGCGTTACAAATCTGGGGTTGCGCTGAAAACCTGAGTAATGCAGCGGCACTCGCCGAAGGGAATTTGTTGGCGCGCAGTTTGACGGTACTGCCGCCGAATGAGCTGACGCCGGCGGTCTACCGGTCGAAATTGGCGGCGCTGGCCAGTGAGTGTGGCTGGGAAATGGAGGTTTTCGACCTGCCCCGCCTGCGTGAAATGGGCGCCGGTGCGTTTGTCTCGGTGGCACAGGGCAGTGCCGCAGGCGATGCGGCCATTGTTTGGCTCTCTTTCAATCCGGTGCATACGCAAAACCGGGTGGCGCTGGTCGGCAAGGGGATCTGTTTTGATACCGGTGGCCACAATCTGAAGCAAGCGGAGTCGATGATAGGCATGCACGAGGATATGGCCGGCTCGGCAGCGGTGGTCGGCCTCCTGCTCGCCGCGACCCGAATGGTTTTGCCGCTACGTATTGATGCCTGGCTGGCCTTGGCCAGCAATGACATCTCACCGCAGGCTGCACGGCAGGGTGATGTGGTCACCGCGCTCGACGGGACGACCATCGAAATCGTTCATACCGATGCTGAAGGACGCATGGTGCTGGCTGATACGCTGGTCCTGGCCGGGCGCGACGAGCCGGATCTGATGGTTGATTTCGGTACGCTGACTTACACGATGATCCAGGCGCTCGGCACGCGCTATTGCGGCATCTTCGCCAGCAGCGACTATCCCATAACGAGCGGCTAAACTGCACAAATAAGTCACAAACAGCTGCATCAGGGGGCTCTGTGTTTGATAAGTTAGGAAATCTAGGCGGAATGTTTGGCCAAAAGGATGAGGGACATCCGCTGGCGACCGCGCGTGGCCTGAAAAAAATCATTGACGACATTCCGCGGGACAATGCCTTTCGCGCACTTGATGAAGTTGTTGGCTGGATCGAATCCCTGCGTGGCGCCAATGACTTTCCGGCTGAGCGCCTGTTCGAAACCGTACGCCAGCTCGATGATGTAGCGCAGCCGCATTTGCGCCGTTTGGCTCGCGAATACCTGAACACGGCACGTCTGACCCGTTCGGATGAAAAGCGACTGTGGACGATCAATCATGGATTTTGGCTGCAGCTCGCCGAGGCGTATGAGTCCTGTCTGAAAATTGTTGAACAAAAAACAAAGCGGGGGAACTGGTCAAAGCAGGCGCTCCCGATGCTGGCCGCACGTCTGATCAATGCGTTGTCTGAATTGATCAAGTGGGAGCAGTTTCACTATGGTCCCTCGCCCGAATTGGTCTGGAGGCGCATGGGGCAGGCGTTCCTCGTGGCTGAAGAGCATGGCGTGGCGAGTAAAGCCGTCCCTTCTCTGGGTGGGCGGCCAGGCATGACCAGCCCGCAGGCTGAATACATTCGCGCCGTGGCTTTTCAGGCGGCTTCGATGGATAGCTTGCTGCCGCTCGAAATAGAGTTGGCTGAACGTCTGATCGAACATTTTCTTGGCAGTTTCGTATTCACCGCCGTGGCGCAGGTCGATAGTGTGTATTGGGTTGACCTTGTCCTGGCTGAAGCACCGCAACGATTGGCGCGGATGCCGACAGAGGCAAGGCCGACACAGCGGTTTTTCAAACCAGCCGGCGCACAGGCCCAGTTCAAGGCTTTGCTGACAGAACTCGAATGCGGCGGAGAGTTTCCGTCCGAAATTTCGCTGGGTGGGCAGTTCGCGCCGCGCGTTCTGATTCCCGTCTTGCAGCATCTGGTGGCCTATCTGGCGCCGGTGCCGCCGCAGCGCTCGCATGACCGGCATCGGGTCAAGCACCGGATTTCCGTACTCAATGGCTTGATCAATGCTTTTGTTGTGTTTTCCAGCGAGTTTGGTGGCCGCCCCACCGGGCTGCAGATTGAAAGCTGGGTGGTTGAGAATGTCAGTCGCGGTGGTTTTGGCGCCCAGGTTGATAGTAACCTGGGCGAATGGATGAAGGTTGGTGTGTTGCTGGCGATACAGCCGGAAGGTGGTGAAAACTGGTTGCTCGGTATTGTTCGTCGCTACCACCGCGAATCCGACAAAGAGGCCAGGATTGGTATTCAGACACTAGCCACCAAGGCGAGCGCAATTGAATGTCGCCCACGCACAGCATCAAGCTATGGTGCCGCAGCGACGCTACCTGCCTTGTTGATTGAAGAAGGAAGTCAGGCCGGTGAGGTGCGCTTGGTGCTGCCGGCTCATTCCTTTGATCTGCGCGAAAACCTCGAGTATCAAATCAATAACCGTCGTTTTCTGCTGACCCCGGTCGCTCAGGTTGAACTGACGGCCGATTACGAAGTGGCGCGCTACCGCCAAACCGCCGACAACTAGGGCTTATTTGCTGCGGATGGCCGACTTGGGGCGGAATACCTTGATCACCGATTCATTGGTTTCCGCATAGGGCCCGCCGATCAGGTCCAGGCAATAAGGCACTGAGGCAAAAATGCCGACATGTGTGACCTTGCCTTCAGTATCGCGCACGCCCTCAAGAATTTCCTTGATCGATTTCGGCTGGCCGGGCAGGTTGATGATCAGCGCTTGTTTGCGGATCACGGCAACCTGGCGCGATAAAATGGCTGTCGGCACAAAATTCAGGCTGATGCGGCGCATTTCTTCGCCAAAACCCGGCATTTCCTTATCAGCAACGGCCAGCGTTGCTTCCGGTGTCACATCGCGCAAAGCCGGGCCCGTGCCGCCGGTGGTCAGCACCAGATGGCAATTGTTACGGTCAACCAGTTCTTTGAGCGTATTTTCTATGCTGCTCTGGTCGTCGGGAATCAGGCGAATTTCAGCGCGCCAGGGCGTCGTCAGTGCGCTATTGAGCCATTCCTGCAGGGCCGGAATGCCCTTGTCTTCGTAAACGCCAGCAGAGGCACGGTCACTGATTGAAACCAGGCCAATGACCAATTCTTCATTCGTCGGCATCTTCGACATTTCCTTTTTGCAGTTGATCGTCGAGTTCTTTCAGAAGCTGGTAAATGGCGCGGAAATTTTTTGGTGGCTTGTTGGCTTCCTGTTCCTTGAGCGCATTACGCCGTAATTGGCGCAAGTGGGTAATGTCGGCCCCCGGCCATGTATTGGCGATTTCGGTGAGCATGGTTTCATCGGCCAGCAGGCGGGTACGCATGCGCTCAAGGCGCTGCAGGCGGGCATTTTCGGCGGCGTTTTCGCCACGCATCAATGCCAGACCTGCACGGATCGGCTCATCGTCAGCGCTGCGCATCAATTTACCGAGGTACATGATCTGCCGGCGTTTGGCGCCGTGGGCGGTGATCTTCTGGCATTCGCGGACGGCAGCGTACAAATCTTCCGGTAGCGCGAGGCGCTTTAATTGACTCAAAGGGAGGTCGACCAGCTCTTCGCCGAGGTCGCGCAATTCGTGCATTGCCTCCTTCTGCTTGGTCTTGGAAGGGCGGCTGGTACTCTCGGTGAAATCTTCTTCATGCATGATGCGCGGTCGGGGCTGGCTAGTTCGGGCTGCTATGATAGCGATTTTCCAGCCCGGACGCCCCATTCATGCCTGAAGTCGCCAGCTTTTCCTATCCCTTTGCCACCTTGCAACAACTGGCTGAGGATGTGCTCAAACATGCCCGAGAAAAGGGTGCAACGGCTGCCGAGGTCGATGTTTCCGAGGGTTTCGGGCAATCCGTCGGTGTCCGCTGTGATGAAGTGGAAACCATTGAATTTAACCGCGACAAAGGCATCGGTATCACCATCTATGCTGGACAGCGCAAAGGTTACGCCAGTACCTCGGATTTTTCTGCACAGGCGTTGCGCGAAACAGTTGAGGCCGCGCTGAATATAGCCCGCTTCACGGCCGAAGACGACTGCGCCGGTCTGGCCGATGCCGCCTTGATGGCGAAAGATTGCCCTGATCTGGATTTGTATCATCCCTGGGCCTTGACCGTCGAGGATGCCATCGCAACCGCGCGCCTCTGCGAACAGGCCGCCTATGAAACCAGCCCGCTGATCAGTAATTCGGAAGGCGCTTCGGTTTCAACCCAGCAGGCGCATTTTGTTTCCGCCAATAGTCTGGGCTTTATGGGCGGCTATCCGACATCACGCCACTACATTTCGTGTTCGGTCATCGCCGGCGAGCAGGACGCCATGCAGCGCGACGACTGGTACACCACCAGCCGCTGTGCTGATCAGCTCAACGCACCGGCTACGGTCGGGCGCATCGCCGCTGAACGTGCTGTCGCGCGCCTGAATGGTCGCAAGGTTAAAACCGGCGAATTCCCGGTGCTTTTTGAAGCACCGCTCGCTGCCGGCTTGCTTGGCAGTTTGGTGCATGCGGCCAGTGGCGGGGCGCTTTACCGTAAATCCTCTTTCCTGCTTGATCATCTCGGCAAGCAAGTGATGCCGGACTTTGTCAATATCAGCGAACAGCCGCACATCTTGCGTGGCTTGGGTTCGGCTTCATTTGACAGCGATGGTGTAGCAACCAAGCCACGTTCGGTGGTTGCCAATGGCATTCTGGAAGGCTACTTTCTCAGTACCTATTCCGCCCGAAAGCTGGGCATGCAGACCACTGCGAATGCCGGCGGTAGCCACAATCTGATCATCCAGCCGGGCGAACTGGATTTTGCCGGCCTCCTGGCGCGCATGGGTAGCGGCTTGCTGGTAACTGAATTCTTGGGGCAGGGCATCAATTACGTAACTGGCGACTATTCACGTGGCGCTGCCGGTTACTGGGTCGAAAATGGGCAGATCGCTTATCCGGTTGAGGAAATCACCATCGCTGGCAACCTCAAGGCCATGCTGCTTGGCGTGCTGGCGGTCGGCAATGATGTACAGGTGCGTGGTTCCAAACAAACCGGGTCAATTCTAATTGACCGCATGACGGTGGCTGGTGAGTAAAACTTGAATAAGGGTTTTCCACCACTCGCCAAACACATTTATTTGATTAAAAATGGGCGCTAGCCGTCAGGCATGACGCGACTAACCCTGAGGAGGAGACATTTATGCAACGTCGTGATTTTTTAACTAAGGCAGCCGTTGGTGCCACGGTTGTTGGTTTGGCTGCTTGTGGAAAGAAAGAAGAACCCAAGCCAGCGGCCCCGGCTCCAGCGCCGTCGACAACTGCTGCTCCAGCTGCGGCAAGCGCACCGGCAATTAAAGGCTCGTTGCCAGAGATTAAATGGCGTTTGACCTCCAGCTTCCCGAAGAGCTTGGACACCATTTTTGGTGGTGCTGAAGTTTTGTCCAACCGTTTGCGCGCCATGACCGGCGGCAAATTCGACATCCGCGTGTTCCCCGGTGGCGAAATCGTGCCCGGCCTGCAGGCGCTGGATGCTGTGCAGCAAGGTACCGTTGAATGCTGCCACACCTGTTCGTATTACTACGTCGGCAAGGATAAGACCTTTGGTTTTGGCACCTCGGTGCCGTTCGGTATGAACGCGCGCCAGATGAATGCCTGGATCTACTACGGTGGTGGTCAGAAGCTGCTCGACGATTTCTATTCCAACTACAACGTGCTCTCCTTTGCCGGTGGTAACACCGGTGTGCAGATGGGTGGCTGGTTCCGCAAGGAAATCAAGGGCATGGAAGATGTCAAGGGGCTGAAAATGCGGATTGCCGGTCTCGGCGGTAACGTTTTCTCCGCACTCGGCGCCGTACCGCAACAGATCGCTGGTGGCGACATTTACCCAGCTCTGGAAAAAGGCACCATTGACGCGGCTGAGTGGGTTGGTCCGTACGATGATGAAAAGCTTGGCTTTTACAAAGTTGCCAAAAACTACTACTACCCGGGTTGGTGGGAACCGGGTCCGGTCATTCACTTCTTTGTGAACAAGAAGGAATGGGAAAAGCTTCCCAAGGAGTATCAGGAAGCCTTCCAGGCCGCTGCCTACGAAGCCAACGTGACGATGATGGCCGAATACGACCACAAGAATCCAGCGGCTCTTTCCCGTTTGCTGCAGGCTGGCGTCAAGCTGCAGGCTTATCCGAAGGATGTCATGGAAGCTGCCTACAAAGCCGCTCAGGATCTCTATGCCGACGAGTCGGCCAAGAATCCAGCCTTCAAGACGATCTATACCGAGTACGACAAATATCGGAAAACGCAGAACGCCTGGTTCAGCGTGGCTGAAATGCGGATGGATTCGTTCCTGCAGACGCATAAATAAGACCGCTCCAAAGTCGACTGTTACGGTCGACAACAAAAAAACCCGCGATTTTTTCGCGGGTTTTTTACAACCAAAGTTTGCTGATCAGGTAGCCTGCATCTGAGCGTGTTCAGCGGTACAGGGCTACTGACTGCTACCATCGCCGACTAGTGAATAAGGTGCCCAGAACAGCGGGTGGGCATAGCTGAATTCTGGTTTTCCATTGGACGGGTTGAGTGCTTGCCCCTTCATGACGGTTAGCATCGCCGAGCGTAGTGCCTGTGCTCTGGATAGTGCTGGCTGTTAGGCCTGGCGGCGGAAGACTTCAGTCGTTAGCAGGCGGGCGGAGACGGTTTCGACCGGCCAGTTGGTTACCAGTAATGCCCGCGTCCCCGCATAAAAGAAGGCACGGCCCAGACCGGAGACTGCCTCGGCCGAAAGACCGTCGCTGGAGGCTGTATTGCAGGCGGAGAGAACGACCCAATCGGCATTCATTTTCAGAGCGAGGATTTCTTCCATGGTCAATAAACCATCGGCCCCCTTCTCCCCGGTGACTGCCGGGTTGGTGAGCGCCAATGCAGGTTGGGTGAGTCCGTTCAGGTCGCCGGGAATCAGACCATGGGTGGCAAAGACGACGATGCGGTAATCGTCGAGCCGACTTTCCTTGACGCTGCTTTCCGTTGCCGACTTGCCGATGCGGACAGTCTGCGTTGCATCAGTTTTAAGTGTGTTGGCGATTTCGAAAAGCTCAGTGGCGGTATCGGGAAGGCGGGCGAGGTCGGCGATGGTTGCCGAACTGGCGCTGCGCGTGCCAGGGCTGAAGCGCAGGCCGAAATTACGGCCTGCCAGTTTGACGGGCACAGCCTCTCTGCTAGCTTCCGTGGCTTGTTTTTCGTTAAATAAGGGATCGCCGAATCCGATGAAGGCGCTCCGCTCGCCACGGCGTTGCGGGGCGAAATGGCGCAGGGCATACAGGGTGCTGACTGAGGGCAACTGGGTTATGGCGCGTTCCCGGATTAACCAGGGTATTTCAGCATAGGCGGCAAACGGCAAGGTACTGCGGCCCAGTTTGCTCGGCTTGGTGGGGAATAGGGCAAAAGGTATCTGTCCGAGGGCGCCGTGGGGTACGACTAGCAGGTGTTCTGCATGGCCGAGGCCGGCGCTAACTGGATGTACGAACTGTGCGTATAGGGCGTGGGCGCTGTCCAGATCCAGTTCGCTATCCAGGAGTGTGCTGTTGCCAAGGTCGAGGCTGCGGCGGATGTCGGCGACACGAGTGGCAACGGCTTTGCTACCTAGCGCACTGGTCGCAAATTGTGTTGCCTGTTGCGTCGACCGACCAGCGTAGCTTCGCTGCTCGCCAACATAGGTTGCGAGCAGGGCTTCGCCGGGTTGTAGCAGGCGTTGTACATCGCCGGGCCGCAAGGGTTTTGGGTTGATCAGGTTGGCGTATTCCGGAAACTCGTGATTGATCTGCTCGCGCAGCTTGATGCGTCGGGCCTTTAGTTCGGGAAGATCGCGCCGGATGTCGGCGATGATCTTGTCCAGGCGCTGCGCCGGTGGTGCCGAATGAAGACGGGAGAGTGTGTCGTTGAGGGTATTGATGTAGTGCGAGAGATCCTGCTCTTCGCGTGCCAGTTGCGCCAGTTTCGGGTCATGGCTGGCCGAGCGCGCGGCGCTGGCGAGCAGCGCCTTCTGGACCGATGAGCCGCGGGCGACATCGGCGACCTGGAAGGCCTCGGCCGGAATATCGAGGCCGGTGACCTGTTGGCCGCGACTATGCAACGAATACAGCAGATCAATATAGGCTTCGAGGATCACCACCAGCCGGCGGGTGGTTGCTGCCAGCTCTTCCTCTCCGGCATCCTTCTGCGCCTGCAGCAGCACCGGCAATGCCTTGCGGAACTCAGCCAGCGCCTCGCCCGTCTTGCCGTTGGCGGCGAGCATCATGGCATACATGCCGCGTGTTTCGGCGAGTTCGTTGCCATCTTCACCGAAGCGCCGGCTGTCGTCGGCGAGCAGATTAAGCATTATCTGTTCCGCAGCAACCGGCTGGCCGACCCGTAATAATGTCAGTGCCCAGTCCTTGTCGCCTCGCCCCAGACGGGCCTTGAGGTTACTGTCGCGCTCGAGTGCGCTGTTGATCGCCTGATACTGTATATGGGCAGCTTCCCAGTCGCGCAGGGCAACATGAGTCGAGGCTAGTCGGCTGCGGGTCGAGGTGACAATTCGGGATTCCGGGGCGATGCCCTGTTGCAGTTGAAGTTGCAGGCTGGCTTCGGCGAGATTTCTGGCGTCGTTCAGCCGCCCTTGCTGAATCAGCACATTGACCATGCCTTCGATATAAATGTGGACGAAGGGGTGGCCGGGGCCGAATTCTTTGACCGTTCTTTCAATGATTTCACGATAGAGCATCTCGGCTTCGATCAGGCGTCCCTGTTGGATCAACATATCGGCCTGCCCGCGTTTGGCGATCAGGTGCTGGCCGATGGCAATTGGCTGGGAGACAGTGTCGACGCCTTGCGCCAGTCGGCGAAGATTGGCTTCGAGATCCTTGGCGCGAAACTCTGCGTTATTGCGGAAATGGCGTTCCGCCTCATCGTATTTGCTGCGGCCTAACGCAAACCCTGCGCGTGCTCGCTCGATGTTTGCTTGCCAACTGTCTCCCCACAGTCCCCAGCTCCCACGGGGATTGGTGTTGACGAGATTGAAGTCAATTTCTGCCAGTTTCAGGTGTTTCTCTGCGGCCGCAATGTCTCCGTGGCGACTGAAGTTCTCGACCAGAAAAGCATGTGTAGCCAGCCGCGAGCCTGCAGATGTCGCAACTTTAGTATGGGCTTCCGCCATTTCAATGGCCGAGACCAGGTTGCCCGAATGAATTTCCGCAGCCAGAAATTCGATGCGCGTCTGTACGTATTTGGGGTCAAAGGATTTGCCGGCAGCCTCCCATGCCGCCCGGATTTCCGTCAGATAGCGGTCATTCAGGCCGAGCAATGAGGCGGCGCGTGCGCGCTCGGTCAGCAGCTTGGCACGCTGGTCGTTGCTGAGTCCTTCCGGTATAGGAGTGTCGAGCAGATTACGTGCTTCAGCGGTTTGCCTCGTATCGCTCGCCACCGACTTGATTAGGGCTACCAGGTCCGCCGAGCTACGTGGTGGCAGTTTCGGTTGCGCGTGCGCCAGTTGCGCTACGACAAGTTGCAGGGCGATGGCGATTGGGGCTAAGCGGCGCATGTTTTTATCCTGCGTTTTTAAATTCAGCACAAGCTGCAAGCTGTTTTTGATTTGAAAATATGTCCAGAATCAGTTTTCTGAGTGTCGCGTGGACAAATAAAAAGACGGGGAATTCCCCGTCTTTTTGGATCGTTGCAGATCAGGTGTCAAGCATGCTGCGCAACATCCAAGCGTTCTTTTCGTGCACCTGCATGCGCTGGGTGAGCAAATCCGCCGTTGGCTCATCACTGCATTTGCCAACAATCGGCAAAATGCTGCGTGCGGTTTTGGTCACTGCTTCCTGTCCAGCGAGCAGTTGCTTGAGCATTTCAGTCGCATTCGGCACGCCTTCGCTCTCCTTGATCACCGTCAGTTTTGAAAACTCGCGGTAAGTGCCGGGAGCGGGAAAGCCCAGAGCACGAATACGCTCGGCGATCAGGTCCAACGCATTCCAGAGTTCCGTGTATTGATCCATGAACATCACGTGCAAGGTGTTGAACATTGGACCTGTCACGTTCAGTGGAAATTGTGGGTCTTCAAATAAAGGGTGTAAGAGTCAGCCAAGAGGCGAGATAACCCTTCAGCAATTTTTTCCCTATCTTTCTTGGTGATGCCGATGTCCATGGTCATGATGATCTCCCTTTCAGGTGAATGTGAAATTGTCTTGTCAGACAAGTTTTCTCTGTCGTGATTTCATTCTGCCGCGTTCATGTTGCTTACGCCAATGCTTTGCTTTGATAGTCGAGATAGGCGCCAACTATCGATTACCAGTTTGGTGTTTCTGTTGCCGGAGGCGGTGGTGGGGGCGGCGGAAGCCAGGCGCCACTGGCGGCATAAACTGCTGCGCCAGCAATGCCAATTGCCAGGAGCAATGCAACCAGACCGCCTCCTTTGGCTGACTCACCATCTTTGCTTTCTTTCCAGCCGGTGATCATTGGTTTGACCAGATTGTCTTTTTTTACGTGCGCATAAAACGCGATGGCGCCAATGTGCAGGGCAATCAGCAGGTAAATCAGATTCGAGGCCAGATGGTGCAGGCTGGTCAGCTTGTTGCTCAGGTCTTTGCTGACCAGATCGAACAGGGGGCCATAAAAAGTGATGTCGTCGTTGCCAAAAAGACCGGAAATCATCTGGAAGGAAAGCAGCCCGAGCAAGCCAAAGACTGAAAAGGCGCCAAGGGGATTGTGCCCGACGCCATGCCACTCGCCTCGCAGATAAGCTTTAACTTTAGTTGGCGTCGGGAAAAACTGGGCGAATCGAGCATAGGTCGAACCTAATACTCCCCAGACCAGACGGAAAACAATCAGGCCGATAATAAACAGGCCAATCTTTCCGTGCCACTCAATAAAGTTGCCACCGACCTGACCGCTGATCAAGGCGGCAGTGACACTGAGGACGAGTGACCAGTGGAAAAGGCGGGTTGGCAAATCCCAAAGAAAAATTCGTTTGCTGTTCATGTTGGGCCTGATTTTTTGTGGTTTGAATAAAAACAGGCACCGAGCGGTGCCTGTTTGTGATCAATTTAATTCGTGAAGAATCAATCCTTGATCTTGAAGTCGTCGTGGCAGCCCTTGCAGGTGCCGCCCAGTTTGCCGAGTTGCTCTTTGGTGGCTGCGGCATCACCAGCAGCGGCAACCTTGGCCATTTCGTTGGCTTCCTTGTTAAAGGCCATTGCAGCTTTGCCCAATTTTTCTTTTTCGGTCCAGATTTCCGGCTTGGCGCGGGTCTTTTCCCAGCCGGTACCCTTGTCGGTGCCAGGCAGATACAGCGCGCCCATGCCCGAGTTGGCAATTGCCTGAATCGCAGTGGCGGCCTTGATGACTTCTTCCTTGTTGTAGGTGCCTTCAACGTTCATCTTGATGCGCGCCATGTTCCAGGCCATGAAACCATAACCGGACTGACGGAATTTGATGGCCTCTTCCGGCTTAACTTGTGCTGCAGCGGAGCCAGCCAGCGTGATGGCGACCAGCGCGAGAATTGCTTTGATTTTCATTTTTTGTTTCTCCGTTGTGATTTTGGGCAGATTGGGACTACAGGTGAATAAACGTTCAATTAGCCGAATTTATTCCCAAAAAATTATAGCGCGCAATCAAACAGCAAATACATGCTTGACGCGTAACGCCGGTTGGCCGTTTTCGATGGCGATCAAGCGGTCAATGTTCGGGTGTTTGCCAGCATGGATCCGCGCATCCTCGGTGTGTTCAGCAAAAATCTCCAAGCCTTTTTTGGCCGCATTAATATTGATCGAGCCATAGGTTTGCGCCAGGTGATTGTAAACCGCCAACGACCCCTGGCTGCCCGGCTTGTTTTCTATTGTTGCGACGACATTTTCATCCTTGTCGAGCAGGTTAACCGCAGACAGATGAGAAATGCCGGGAAGTTGTTTCAGATTTTCAGCAAAAGACATTTATTTCCATGCCTTTTTGGCTCTGACCAAGCCGAAAATGAGTCCGGTCGTGAAGGTGACGGCGGGCACGATAAAGGCGATGCCCTTGATGCCGCGCTCTGCACCAAAATAAAAGAGGAGTAGGGCCGCCGGCAAAAGGCCAATGAACAAGCCGATTGCTGCGCCACGTATGCCGCCTTGAATGACCTGGCGATCCGTGGTTTTACGATCGCCTGTGCAATGCGGGCAGTAAATGGCGTCGGCCGGCACGTCCAGCCCGCATTTGGCGCACTTCATTTAAATACGCTTGGCCAGTTCGGCTGCCTTGCCCGTGTAATCCCAGGGCGTCAACTTGAGCAACTCGGCCTTGGCCGCTTCCGGGATTTCCAGCGAGGAGACAAAGGTCTGCATGCCTTCGCGCGAGACGCGGGTGCCACGGGTCAGCTCCTTGAGCTTTTCGTAGGCGTTGGGCACGGCATAGCGGCGCATGACGGTCTGGATCGGCTCGGCCAGCAGTTCCCAGTTGGCGTCGAGATCGGCCTTCATGGTGTCGGCATTGACTTCCAGCTTGCTCATGCCTTTCAGCAGTGAATCGTAAGCCAGCAGGGAATAGCCAAGGCCGACGCCCATGTTGCGCAGCACGGTGGAATCGGTCAGATCACGCTGCCAGCGCGAGATCGGAAGCTTCTCGGCAAGATGACGAAGCACGGCGTTGGCAAGGCCGAGGTTGCCTTCCGCGTTTTCGAAATCGATCGGATTGACCTTGTGCGGCATGGTTGAAGAACCAATTTCGCCAGCCTTGACCTTCTGCTTAAAAAAGCCGAGGGAGATGTAACCCCAGACGTCGCGATCAAAGTCGATCAGGATGCTGTTGGCGCGGGCGAAAGCGTCGAACAATTCAGCCAGTGCATCATGCGGTTCGATCTGAATGGTGTAAGGGTTGAAAATCAGGCCGAGTGATTCGACGAAGCTTTTGGCAAAACCTTCCCAGTCTACGTCAGGGTAGGCGGACAGATGAGCATTGTAGTTGCCGACTGCGCCGTTGATCTTGCCGAGCAGTTCGACGGCGGCGATACGGCTACGGGCGCGTTCGAGACGATAGGCGACGTTGGCCATTTCCTTGCCGAGCGTCGTCGGCGTCGCCGGCTGGCCGTGCGTTCGGCTCATCATCGGCACCTCGGCATTGGCGTGGGCCAGTTCGCGCAGGCGGGCGAGCAACTTGTCGATCATCGGCAGCATCGCCTGTTCACGCGCGCCTTTGCACATCAAGGCGTGCGAAAGGTTGTTGATGTCTTCCGAGGTACAGGCGAAGTGAATGAACTCGCTGACCTTGGTCACTTCAGCATTGCCTTTGGTGTTTTTCTTAATCCAGTATTCCAGTGCCTTGACGTCGTGGTTGGTGACCGCTTCTTCAGCCTTCACTTCGGCTGCCTGTTCGACGCTAAAGTTGCTAACCAGCGCGTCCAGTTCTGTTACGGTCGACGGCGAAAATGAGGCAATTTCTTCAAAGTGCGGCTCTGCGGCAAGCGCCTTCAGCCATTCGACCTCAACCAACAGGCGGCATTTGATCAGGCCAAATTCAGAAAAGTGTTCGCGCAGGGCGTCAACCTTGCCGGCGTAGCGGCCATCGAGTGGGGAAATAGCGGTCAGTGGATTGAAGGTCATAAAAACATCCTTTTCAGTAAGCCCGTGATTTTACCCGTCGGACGAACCCCGGCGCCATACGCTATAATCGAACTCCCCCAAATCAGAGAGCAAACGATGAAGCTGATCGGCTCCCATACCAGCCCATTTGCGCGCAAAGTACGCATCGTGCTGGCCGAAAAGAAAATGGAATACGATTTTGTGATCGATTCCCCCTGGCTGGAAGACAGCAAGGTGCCCAACATCAACCCGCTGGGCAAGATACCCGTTCTGCTGCTGGATGACGAAACTTCGCTCTTCGATTCGCGGGTCATTGTTGAATACATTGACAGCGTGACACCAAATAACAAGTTGTTCCCGGCGCCAAATCGTGAGCGGATTGAGGTCAAGCGCTGGGAGGCCGTCGCCGATGGTATTTGTGATGCCGCTGCCACTGCTTTTCTTGAAGCCAAAGCGCCCAAAAAGAGCAGAGCGTGGGCTGGATTGCTCGTCAAAGAGAGAAAGTGACGCGCGGGCTGGAGTTCATGTCGGAGCAACTGGGGGAAAAGCCTTTCTGTATGGGAACCCATTTTTCTCTGGCAGATATTGCAGTTGGTACGGCTTTGGGCTATCTCGCTTTTCGCTTTGCCGATATCAATTGGCAGGAAACACACCCTAATTTGGCCAGGCTCTACGCCAAGCTCATGTTAAGACCATCGCTGGCGGACACTGCGCCACACGACTGAATACCCAGGGCGCCGATGGCGCCCATTTTATGTGCTCTCAATCATGCCGACTCCTGCTGTTGCCTTAAAGCTCAGAAAGTTTAGACGACGTTTTGGCATCACTGCGCCAAATGTCGTGGTGCGTCGTCATGTTTCCTGGCATTGGTATTTCTTTGCAGCATCATTGATTGCCATCGTGATGACCACGGCGGTTTGGTTTGTTTTGCAGCGTAGTGATGTGGGTTCAATCAGTGGCGAGCTTGGTGCACTGAGACTCAAGGTAAGAGAGCTTGATGATGAATTGCTTCTGTTACGGTCAACGGCTGAAACCGAGCAAAATGTGGCATTGATGGAACGCTCGACACAGAAAGAGCTATTGGGCCGGCTTAAAACACTTGAGGCTGAAAATGCAGCGCTTAAGGAAGATATGCTGCTTTTCGAGCGCTTGATCCCAATCCCCGGCGAAGAGGCGGTTGTTCGCATCGAAAATTTCCGTTTGACCAAGGATGCCGATAGCCGTTTTCGATACCGTCTATTAATTGCATTTCAGCCAGGTAAACAAATGCCGGACTTTAAAGGTCGGCTGCAGTTAGCTCTTGTGTATCGGCTCGGTGAGAAAGAAATTCAGGCGACTCTTCCTGATAAAAAGAGCGAAGCGGCGGACTTCTCCGTTGATACAAAACATTTCTGGCGCAAGGAGGGACTCTTTGAGCTTCCTCTTGGTGCGCAATTGGTGCGTGCCGAAGCTCGTGTGCTACAGGGTGATACACTTAAATCCAAGCGGATGGCCCAATTGTAAGGAGACGCCATGTTCGGGAAAAAAATTGAAAACAAGCGGCAAGGTCAAATCGACAGTCTGATTGGGGCTGGTACGCAGGTCGCAGGCAATCTGCGTTTCACTGGCGGGTTGCGTATCGACGGCGAGGTCAAAGGCAACATCGAGGCAGCCGATGGCGCCAGTTCATCAACCCTCGTCTTGAGTGAGCAAGGGCGCGTTGAAGGTGCCGTGACAGTTAGTCATCTCATATTGAATGGAACCATTGTTGGCGCGGTGACGGTAACTGACTCGCTTGAGATGCAATCCAAGGCAAGAATAGTTGGTGATGTTGACTATGCGCTGATTGAAATGCACCAGGGAGCGGTCATCGAAGGACGATTGGTGCATCGTGGCAAATCAGTGGAACTAAAACTCGCCGCATCAAACTAAACCAATTGACCAAGGCTGTTTAGGCTCGCATAATTTCGCATGATTTTGACAGGAGTATTGAAATGAACGCTGTAACTGAGATGGCATCCCCCCTGCTTTTTACCGATAGCGCCGCCGGCAAGGTAAAGGAGTTGATCGAAGAGGAAGGTAACCCCGCGCTCAAGTTGCGTGTGTTTGTTACTGGCGGCGGCTGTTCCGGCTTTCAATACGGTTTCACGTTTGATGAGGAAGTGAGCGAGGACGACACAACCTTGGAAAAAAATGGCGTAACACTGCTGATTGATCCTATGAGCTATCAGTATCTTGTTGGTGCCGAGATCGATTACTCGGAGGGATTGGAGGGTTCGCAGTTTGTTATCCGCAATCCAAACGCACAATCTACATGTGGGTGTGGATCTTCCTTCTCTGCATAAGTGTTCTGTTGAACGACAAAGGCGGCGTAAGCCGCCTTTGTCGTTTCTGACGCATCAATATATGTATGGTCCGTAGCTGTTTTTCTCTCAACGAAACAAAAACGATGAAAGTAGTTGACCTTCGGCGAAATATCCGTACAATGCGCACCTCTTCGACGCCACAAGGCTTTCGGCGAAAAAGAAAAGAAGTTTGGTTCAGAAATATTTCTTCGAAAGTCTTGACGAGTTAGAAGAAACGGTTCATAATCTCGCTTCTTTGCTGCTGACGAATTTAACGAGACGGCGCAGCGAAAGCTCTTTAAAAATTTGGACAACCGATAGGTGTGGGTGCCTTGATGCGAAGCGACGCAAGTTGCAAAAAGTATTAAGGCAATCACACGGATGTAGAGATACATCGAAGTAATGAGAATTACTGTCAGTGGATTGTGATGTTTTTGGATTGAACTGAAGAGTTTGATCCTGGCTCAGATTGAACGCTGGCGGCATGCCTTACACATGCAAGTCGAACGGTAACAGGGAGCTTGCTCCGCTGACGAGTGGCGAACGGGTGAGTAATGTATCGGAACGTACCATTCAGTGGGGGATAACGTAGCGAAAGTTACGCTAATACCGCATATTCTGTGAGCAGGAAAGCAGGGGATCGCAAGACCTTGCGCTGATTGAGCGGCCGATATCAGATTAGCTAGTTGGTGAGGTAAAGGCTCACCAAGGCGACGATCTGTAGCGGGTCTGAGAGGATGATCCGCCACACTGGAACTGAGACACGGTCCAGACTCCTACGGGAGGCAGCAGTGGGGAATTTTGGACAATGGGGGCAACCCTGATCCAGCCATGCCGCGTGAGTGAAGAAGGCCTTCGGGTTGTAAAGCTCTTTCGGCCGGGAAAAAATCGCATCAGTTAATACCTGGTGTGGATGATGGTACCGGAATAAGAAGCACCGGCTAACTACGTGCCAGCAGCCGCGGTAATACGTAGGGTGCGAGCGTTAATCGGAATTACTGGGCGTAAAGCGTGCGCAGGCGGTTTGATAAGACAGGCGTGAAATCCCCGGGCTCAACCTGGGAACTGCGTTTGTGACTGTCTCACTAGAGTACGGCAGAGGGGGGTGGAATTCCACGTGTAGCAGTGAAATGCGTAGAGATGTGGAGGAACACCAATGGCGAAGGCAGCCCCCTGGGTCGATACTGACGCTCATGCACGAAAGCGTGGGTAGCAAACAGGATTAGATACCCTGGTAGTCCACGCCCTAAACGATGTCAACTAGGTGTTGGGAGGGTAAAACCTTTTAGTACCGTAGCTAACGCGAGAAGTTGACCGCCTGGGGAGTACGGCCGCAAGGTTAAAACTCAAAGGAATTGACGGGGACCCGCACAAGCGGTGGATGATGTGGATTAATTCGATGCAACGCGAAAAACCTTACCTACCCTTGACATGTTCAGGAGTCCGAAGAGATTTGGATGTGCTCGAAAGAGAACTGGAACACAGGTGCTGCATGGCTGTCGTCAGCTCGTGTCGTGAGATGTTGGGTTAAGTCCCGCAACGAGCGCAACCCTTGTCGTTAATTGCCATCATTTAGTTGGGCACTTTAACGAGACTGCCGGTGACAAACCGGAGGAAGGTGGGGATGACGTCAAGTCCTCATGGCCCTTATGGGTAGGGCTTCACACGTCATACAATGGTCGGTACAAAGGGTTGCCAACCCGCGAGGGGAGCTAATCCCATAAAGCCGATCGTAGTCCGGATCGCAGGCTGCAACTCGCCTGCGTGAAGTCGGAATCGCTAGTAATCGTGGATCAGCATGTCACGGTGAATACGTTCCCGGGTCTTGTACACCGCCCGTCACACCATGGGAGCGGGTTCCGCCAGAAGTAGGTAGCCTAACCGCAAGGAGGGCGCTTACCACGGCGGGGTTCGTGACTGGGGTGAAGTCGTAACAAGGTAGCCGTAGGGGAACCTGCGGCTGGATCACCTCCTTTCTAGAGAAAGCATCCTGGCACCCACAACCTATCGGTTGTTCAATAGTAGCGTACAGACGAGGGTCTGTAGCTCAGTCGGTTAGAGCATCGTCTTGATAAGGCGGGGGTCGTTGGTTCGATTCCAACCAGACCCACCAACGTCTTATCAGATAAACGAGTCAGGCAAGGCGCGAAACTTCGCCACATAGCATCGCTATGCAAGAAGTTGAGCAACGCAGCATGGCGCGTTTAGAGGGGGATTAGCTCAGCTGGGAGAGCACCTGCTTTGCAAGCAGGGGGTCAACGGTTCGATCCCGTTATCCTCCACCAAAACCTAAAGATAAGCAGACTTGTTTATCTTTAGCTTTTGAGCAATCAAAGGTTACGCTCTTTAAAAATTTGGAAGAAGGTTGTGTCACTCGTGCTGATGAGGCATGGGTGATGCGTTGTGATTGCATCGATCGTTACACTGGGAGTGTAACGATCATGAACAAAATGAGTTTGCCTGTAGCCGCTCTCGCGAGAGAGCACAAGGTTATAGGATCAAGCGACTAAGTGCATGTGGTGGATGCCTTGGCGATCACAGGCGATGAAGGACGTGCAAGCCTGCGAAAAGCGGGGGGGAGCTGGCAATGAAGCTTTGATCCCCCGATATCCGAATGGGGAAACCCACCTCTTTTGAGGTATCCCATACTGAATACATAGGTATGGGAGGCGAACCCGGTGAACTGAAACATCTAAGTAGCCGGAGGAAAATAAATCAACCGAGATTCCCCAAGTAGTGGCGAGCGAACGGGGATCAGCCTGCTAGTGATAGCGGAATCGTTAATAGAACGGAATGGAAAGTCCGGCCGTAGTGGGTGATAGCCCCGTATATGAAAACGAATCCGTGGTACTAAGTTAGCGAAAAGTAGGGCGGGGCACGTGAAACCTTGTCTGAACATGGGGGGACCATCCTCCAAGGCTAAATACTCGTGATCGACCGATAGTGAACTAGTACCGTGAGGGAAAGGCGAAAAGAACCCCGGGAGGGGAGTGAAATAGATCCTGAAACCGCATGCATACAAACAGTGGGAGCGGACTTGTTCCGTGACTGCGTACCTTTTGTATAATGGGTCAGCGACTTACGTTGTGTTGCGAGCTTAACCGAATAGGGGAGGCGTAGCGAAAGCGAGTCTGATAAGGGCGTTTAGTAGCACGGCGTAGACCCGAAACCGGATGATCTATCCATGGCCAGGATGAAGGTGCCGTAACAGGTACTGGAGGTCCGAACCCACTAATGTTGAAAAATTAGGGGATGAGCTGTGGATAGGGGTGAAAGGCTAAACAAATCCGGAAATAGCTGGTTCTCCCCGAAAACTATTTAGGTAGTGCCTCATGTATCACTTGCGGGGGTAAAGCACTGTAATGGTTGAAGGGGTCATCGCGACTTACCAAACCATGGCAAACTCTGAATACCGCAAAGTGCGAGCCTGGGAGACAGACAGTGGGTGCTAACGTCCATTGTCAAGAGGGAAACAACCCAGACCGCCAGCTAAGGTCCCCAAGACACAGTTAAGTGGGAAACGAAGTGGGAAGGCATAGACAGCTAGGAGGTTGGCTTAGAAGCAGCCATCCTTTAAAGAAAGCGTAATAGCTCACTAGTCGAGTCGTCCTGCGCGGAAGATGTAACGGGGCTCAAACTGTGCACCGAAGCTGCGGATATCCGTAAGGATATGGTAGGGGAGCGTTCTGTAGGTCTGTGAAGGTGTCTTGTAAAGGATGCTGGAGATATCAGAAGTGCGAATGCTGACATGAGTAGCGATAAAGGGAGTGAAAAGCTCCCTCGCCGAAAGCCCAAGGTTTCCTACGCAACGTTCATCGGCGTAGGGTGAGTCGGCCCCTAAGGCGAGGCTGAAAAGCGTAGTCGATGGGAAACAGGTCAATATTCCTGTACCGATTCTAGATGCGATGTGGGGACGGAGAAGGTTAGGTCAGCCATCTGTTGGAATAGGTGGTTTAAGCGTGTAGGAGTGCCCCTTAGGCAAATCCGGGGGGATTATCTGAGGCGTGATGACGAGGCACTACGGCACTGAAGTGATTGATACCAAGCTTCCAGGAAAAGCCACTAAGCTTCAGTCTAGAATTGACCGTACCGCAAACCGACACAGGTGGGCAGGATGAAAATTCTAAGGCGCTTGAGAGAACTCAGGAGAAGGAACTCGGCAAATTAACACCGTAACTTCGGGAGAAGGTGTGCCCCGGTAGGGTATAAGGCCTCGCGCCGAAAGCCCGATGGGGTTGCAGTGAAATGGTGGCTGCGACTGTTTAATAAAAACACAGCACTCTGCAAACACGAAAGTGGACGTATAGGGTGTGACGCCTGCCCGGTGCCGGAAGGTTAATTGATGGGGTGCAAGCTCTTGATCGAAGCCCCGGTAAACGGCGGCCGTAACTATAACGGTCCTAAGGTAGCGAAATTCCTTGTCGGGTAAGTTCCGACCTGCACGAATGGCGTAACGATGGCCACACTGTCTCCTCCTGAGACTCAGCGAAGTTGAAATGTTTGTGAAGATGCAATCTCCCCGCGGCAAGACGGAAAGACCCCATGAACCTTTACTGTAGCTTTGCATTGGACTTTGAACCGGTCTGTGTAGGATAGGTGGGAGACTGTGAAACTGAGACGCTAGTCTTGGTGGAGTCGTCCTTGAAATACCACCCTGGTTTGTTTGAGGTTCTAACCTAGGCCAGTGAATCCTGGCCGGGGACCGTGCATGGTAGGCAGTTTGACTGGGGCGGTCTCCTCCCAAAAGGTAACGGAGGAGTACGAAGGTACGCTTAGGGCGGTCGGACATCGCCCACAAAGTGCAATGGCAAAAGCGTGCTTGACTGCGAGACCCACAAGTCGAGCAGGTACGAAAGTAGGTCATAGTGATCCGGTGGTTCTGTATGGAAGGGCCATCGCTCAACGGATAAAAGGTACTCTGGGGATAACAGGCTGATACCGCCCAAGAGTTCAT
This sequence comes from Candidatus Dechloromonas phosphorivorans, assembly GCA_016709495.1. Taxonomy (GTDB): domain Bacteria; phylum Pseudomonadota; class Gammaproteobacteria; order Burkholderiales; family Rhodocyclaceae; genus Azonexus; species Azonexus defluvii. The sequence goes on from JADJMS010000015.1 coordinate 114,515, forward strand.
ATCGACGGCGGTGTTTGGCACCTCGATGTCGGCTCATCTCATCCTGGGGCTGTAGCCGGTCCCAAGGGTATGGCTGTTCGCCATTTAAAGAGGTACGTGAGCTGGGTTTAAAACGTCGTGAGACAGTTTGGTCCCCTATCTGCCGTGGGCGCTGGAAATTTGAAGGGGGCTGCTCCTAGTACGAGAGGACCGGGTGGACGAACCTCTGGTATACCGGTTATGACGCCAGTCGTATCGCCGGGTAGCTATGTTCGGAAGAGATAAACGCTGAAAGCATCTAAGCGTGAAACTCGCCTTAAGATAAGATTTCCCGGAGTCTTGAACTCCTTAAAGGGTCGTCGAAGACCACGACGTTGATAGGTCAGGTGTGGAAGCGCAGTAATGCGTTAAGCTAACTGATACTAATTGCCCGTATGGCTTGATCCTATAACCTTGTACAACACTACAAGCAACTCATTACAATCACAACAAAACAACCTTCTTCTAAAGCCTGAACCAATACGTTCAGGCTACCAGTTACGCTTGGCGACCATGGCGTTTCGGACCCACCCCTTCCCTTCTCGAACAGGACCGTGAAACGAAACCGCGCCGATGATATTGCATACTACGTGTGAGAAAGTAGGTCATCGCCAGGCTCTAATAAAAACGCCCCTAACAAACGTTAGGGGCGTTTTGCTTTCTGAATTTCAATAATTTACGTACAGATTACCTAAATTGGTCGTTTGTCTATTACACGCTTTGCTTTTCCAATTGAACGTTCAATACCTCCGTTTTCAACAATATCAATGCGTGCTGAAATACCAATATATGATTTGATGTGATGCTGCAGATCATGGGCTACAAACTCTTTCTCCGCGCTGCTAGCAAACTCAAACTCAGGTTTGAGTTCGATATTGACTTTCATTGAATCAAGGTGTCCATCACGGGTTACCTCCAGCACGTAATGAGGCGACAGTTTTGGCTGTTTGAGGATTAATTCCTCTATCTGCGAAGGAAATACATTGACTCCGCGGATGATAAGCATATCGTCAGAGCGGCCTGTGATTTTGCCAATGCGTCGCATTGAGCGCGAAGTGGGTGATAAGAGGCGTGTTAGGTCGCGAGTGCGGTATCTGATGACCGGCATGGCTTCCTTGGTTAATGAAGTGAACACTAGTTCGCCCTGACTGCCCTCGGGCAAGACTACTCCAGTTAGCGGGTCGATGATTTCAGGGTAGAAGTGATCTTCCCAGATGACTGGGCCATCTTTGCTTTCTATGCACTCGTTGGCAACGCCAGGGCCGATCACTTCGGACAAGCCATAAATATCAATCGCGTCAATATCGAAAACTGCTTCAATTTCAACACGCATGGCATCCGTCCACGGCTCGGCGCCATGTATTGCAATGCGCAGATTGGTGCTACGTGGATCGATTCCCTGGCGGCGAAACTCATCGGCGATATTTAGCATGTACGATGGTGTCACCATGATGATATCTGGTTTAAAGTCACAAATAAGCTGCACTTGTTTTTCCGTTTGCCCACCCGACATTGGAATTACAGTGCAACCGAGTTTCTCTGCGCCATAATGTGCACCCAGGCCACCAGTAAATAGCCCGTATCCGTAGGCAACATGGACGATGTCACCTTTTCGCCCACCCGAGGCGTAGATTGACCGTGCAATTAGATCCGCCCAGGTGTCGATATCCTTTTGGGTGTAACCAACAACTGTTGGTTTGCCAGTGGTTCCGCTAGATGCATGTATACGAACCACTTCCTGGCGTGGTACTGCAAACATCCCATAGGGGTAGTTGTCGCGCAAATCTTGTTTTGTTGTAAACGGAAATTTTGCGAGGTCGATCAGAGATTTAAAATCTTCAGGATGGACGCCGGCAGCTTCAAACTTTGATTTGTAGTGCGGCACATTGTTATATACATAGTTAAGGGTCCATTTCAGACGATTGGTTTGCAATGCCGTGATTTCGTCGCGGCTTGCGGTTTCTATGGCGTGAAGTCCGTGGTGCATGATCAATATCCTCCAGAATTACAAATTCTGCCGTCCCGTGAGAGATGTGCACTTGAGCCAGATCAATCAACCAACTCTTTTGTATTGCCGTGTATTCCAGATTCCGAATACGTTGATTTGATGTAACCGTAATTATGAATTTCGGGCTTAAATTGCTTTCGATCTTGTGGTAATATTTTCGATTCCAATGACGGTATAACCGGGCGGGGTCGGGGGATGTATCGGCTACTGCTCATTGATCGCAACTTAACTAAACGCAAGGAAAGCGCATGAAAATTCACGAATATCAGGGCAAACAACTCCTGAAGAAATTCGGCGTTACGGTTCCGCGCGGGATTCACTGCACGACCGTCGAAGACGCAGTCAAAGCAGCCGAGTCCCTGGGCGGCAAGGTCTGGGTCGTCAAAGCCCAGATCCACGCTGGTGGCCGTGGCAAAGGCGGCGGCGTCAAGGTCGCAACCTCCCTCGAAAAAGTGCGCGAGTACGCCGGCCAGATTCTCGGCATGCAGCTGATTACGCACCAAACCGGTCCGGAAGGCCAGAAGGTTCGCCACCTTCTGATTGAAGAAGGCGCTGATATCCAGCACGAATACTACGTTGCCGCATTGACTGATCGCGCTACGCAGTCCGTCGCGATGATGGCCTCCTACGATGGCGGCATGGACATCGAAGAAGTTGCCCACAAGACCCCGGAAAAGATCGTCAAGGTATTCATTAACCCGCTGGTTGGCTTGACCGATGCGCAAGGCCTGGAACTGGCAAAGGGCATGGGCATGCTGGAGTCCTCGATTCCGCAGTGCATTGACACGCTGAAGAAGCTCTATACCTGCTATATGGAAACTGATGCTTCGCTGGCCGAAATCAATCCGCTGATCCACGAAACCGACGGTACCGTCAAAGCGCTCGACGCCAAGTTCAACTTCGACTCCAACGCCCTCTACCGTCAGGAAGAAATCGTCGCCATGCGCGACCTGGACGAAGAAGATGCTGACGAAGTCGAAGCCTCCAAGTTCGATCTGGCCTACATCTCCCTCGACGGCAATATTGGCTGTCTGGTCAATGGTGCTGGTCTGGCCATGGCGACCATGGACACGATCAAGCTGTTCGGCGCCGAGCCAGCCAACTTCCTTGACGTCGGTGGCGGTGCCACGACCGAGAAGGTTACCGAAGCCTTCAAGATCATGCTCAAGAACACCAAGGTTAAAGGTATTCTGGTCAATATTTTCGGCGGCATCATGAAGTGCGACACCATTGCTGCCGGTGTGGTTGCTGCAGCCAAGGAAACCAAACTCAGCGTGCCGCTGGTTGTGCGCATGAAGGGCACCAACGAGGATCTCGGCAAGAAGATTCTCCAGGAATCCGGTCTGCCGATCATCTCTGCCGATTCCATGGCTGAAGCCGCCACCCAGATCGTTGCTGCGGTCAAGTAAGGAGCTATTGAATGTCCATTTTCATCAATAAAAACACCCGCATCATTACTCAGGGCATAACCGGCAAAACCGGTCAGTTCCATACGGAAAAATGCCAGGAATACGCAAACGGCAAGGAATGTTTTGTCGCTGGCGTGAACCCGAAAAAAGCCGGCGAAAGCATCTTCAATATTCCTATTTTTGGTTCCGTTAAAGAAGCTGCCCAGACCACCGGCGCCACCGTTTCCGTCATCTACGTGCCGCCCCAGGGGCTGCTGCTGCGATCTGGGAAGCCGTTGAAGCCGACCTGGATCTGGCCATCTGCATTACCGAAGGCATTCCTGTGCGTGACATGCTGATCCTGCGCAACAAGATGAAGGCCAAGGAAGCCGCTGGCGGCAAGAAGACCCTGCTGCTCGGGCCGAATTGCCCTGGCCTGATCACCCCGGACGAAGTGAAGATCGGCATCATGCCGGGACACATCCACCGCAAGGGTCGCATCGGTGTCGTTTCCCGTTCCGGCACCCTGACCTACGAAGCAGTCGGTCAGCTGACCGAAATCGGTCTCGGCCAGTCGTCTGCCGTCGGTATCGGTGGTGACCCGATCAACGGTCTGAAGCACATCGACGTCATGAAGGCTTTCAACGACGATCCGGATACCGACGCTGTCATCATGATCGGCGAAATCGGTGGTCCTGACGAAGCCGAAGCTGCCATGTGGTGCAAGGAAAACATGAAGAAGCCGATCGTTGGCTTCATCGCTGGTGTGACCGCCCCGGCCGGCAAGCGCATGGGTCACGCTGGTGCGTTGATCTCCGGCGGTGCCGATACGGCTGACGCCAAGCTCGCCATCATGGAAGCCTGTGGCTTCACCGTGACGCGCAATCCGTCCGAAATGGCCAAGCTGCTCAAGGCATTGCTGTAAAATCCGAGCTTAGCTCAACCCAAAAGGCGGGCCTTGTGCCCGCCTTTTTTACGTCTGCAGGTTTATGGAATTCGATCTCACCTCATCCTTGTTCTGGATTGCAGTCGGCCAGATTATCTTGATCGACATTGTGCTCTCCGGAGACAATGCTGTAGTCATTGCGCTTGCTTGCCGCAGTCTGACACCTGAGCAACGCAAGACTGGTATTTTCTGGGGGGTTGCTGGCGCTATCAGTTTGCGCGTTGTGCTCACTGTTTTTGCCGCTATGGTGATGGGCTTGCCATGGCTCAAGCTAATTGGTGGGTTGTTGCTAATCTGGATCGCCGTTAAATTGATGCTGCCTGAAGAGGAGGAGGGGCACGACATAAAGGCGTCGACTCATCTTTGGGGCGCGGTCAAGACTATCATTGTTGCGGACTTCGTGATGAGTCTTGATAACGTGATTGCGGTCGCCGGAGCGGCGCACGGTAGTCTGCCCTTGTTGCTCTTCGGCTTGGCGGTAAGTATCCCGCTTATCGTCTGGTCGAGTCAGCTCATCCTGCACTGGATGGAGCGCTGGCCAGTGATTATTCTTCTGGGAGCCGGTTTGCTAGGCTACGTAGCAGGGCAAATGATATTTAGTGATCCTGGCGTTCTTGCCCTATTGCCCCCTTGCCCAAATGGTCGGATAAGGCAGCGGGTGCGGTTGGTGCGGTCATGGTGGTTACTATCGGGCGTTGGCTGGAGCAACGCATGCTGGCCAGGCAGGATGTCACTATCGTTTAAGGATTTTCAGGCATGGCTATTTTTCTCTCAGAAAATGACGTAAAACAGCTGTTGACCGTAACAATGGCCCTTGATGCTGTCGAGTCGGCGCATCGTGACCTGGCGAATGGCTTGGCTCAGGATACGCCGCGTGTCCGAACCGCTTGCCGCAAACCGTCTTGCACATGTTGCAGGGGGCATTGCCGGCGCAAGGGGTGATTGGCTACAAGGCCTACACCACCAATCGGAGTGGCAATCGTTTTCTGGTTCATCTTTTCGATGCGGCGAGCGGTCAATTGCAAGCAATTATTGAAGCGGATTACTTGGGAATGCTGCGTACGGGGGCTGCCAGTGCGGTTGCTGCCAAATGTTTGGCCAGGCCCGAGAGTAAAGTGGCTGGTATCTTTGGGTCGGGCTGGCAGGCCGAGGGGCATGTGCGTGCTATCTGCGCTGCGCTGCCTTTGCAGCAGGTCAAGATTTGCGGCAGGCAGCCCGAAAAGTTGAACTCATTTTGCGCTCGACTGCAGGAAATAACCGGGGTCGAGATGGTGCCAATGGTTTCGCCTGAGGCGACGGTGCGCGGAAGCGACCTAATTGGAACTGTAACAACCGCCGTTTCTCCTTTGTTTGATGCGGAATGGCTGGAGCCGGGAATGCACATTAATGCAGCCGGCTCAAATGCCCTGATCCGGCAGGAGTTGTCGGAGGCTGCGGTCAGGCGTTGCGCCTTTGTTTGTGTTGATTCCGTACCTGCTGCCTTGGCAGAAGCCGGTGATTTGTTGCCTTTGCTTGAGAAGGGACGCTTGCATTCACGGCAAATGGTCGAGCTGGGTGATGTCATGATTGGGCGCCATCCTGGGCGCCAGAGTGCCAGTGAAATCACGCTTTTTGAATCACAGGGTATGGCCATTCAGGATCTTGCGTTGGCGTACGAGTATTGGCTGCCGCCCGTGAACGTGGTCTCGGTGTCAGTTTGCCGATGCCGTGATATTTGACGGCGCTCAGCCGGCGCGTGAGAATGCAGAATAGTAAAGAATCAAGTACGCTAAAGTACGTCAATAAGCGAAAGCGGAGGGTATGGCGAAAGCGGGATTTTGGAAGTCCGACTGGTTTATCGGGGTAGTCGTCACTCTGGTGATGCTGGTTGCCGGTGCCTCGGATTTATTGCAGAGTCTTGAGCGCAAGGCTTACGACATAGCTGTCCAGACTTCCAGTCGGACGCCATCTGACCGCATTGCCGTGATTGCCATCGACGATCAAAGTATCGCCAATCTAGGCCGTTGGCCGTGGCCGCGTGAACTTCATGCCCGGATGACGGATCTGCTGGCCGGCGCCAAGGTCAAAGTGATCGGCAATAGCGTTTTTTTCTCTGAACCGCAACTCGACCCCGGCTATGCTTATGTCACCAAGCTGATTGAGATTGTTAATCAGTCAGTCGCTGATGGTGCGGCACCCAGCGCTGAAATCGAAAAAATCGCGGGTGTTCTCGCCGATGCCGAGGTGGCCCTGAATACGGATCGCACGCTGGCGAATAGTTATGCCAAGGCGGGAAATGTATTGTTGCCCATGGTTTTTGAACTGGGTGAAGCGCACGGTCAACCGGATAAACCACTACCAGATTTTGTTACTCAAAATAGATTGCAAAATGTAGCTGCGGGCGAGGGCGGTGTGCTTCCCGCTTTTCCAGTACAAACGCCGATTGAGCAGATTGACAGCAAGGCGCTTGCGCTGGGGCATTTGAATAGCAGCCTTGATGTTGATGGCGCGGTACGTAGTGAGCCGTTGGTCGTTCAGTATTTCGATCAGTTCTATCCGTCATTTGCCTTGATGATTGCCTCGCGAAGTATCAATCTTGGGCCAGCCGAAATAAAAGTTCATTTGGGGCAAGAGGTTCGCTTGGGCAAGTTGCGTATTGCAACTGATTCAGCGACGCGGATGAATACTTTCTTTTACAAAGGGAGTGAAGCACGTCCGGCATTTCAGGTTGATTCGTTTTATGACGTGTTGAGCGGGAAAATTCAGGCGAGCAAATATGCCGGAAAAATTGTGCTTATTGGCGCAACTGCTGCCGGCGTTGGCGCACCCCAGGTGACGCCAGTTTCACCCTCAATGGCGCCGGTCCTGACCTTGGCGCATACGGTGTCCAGTATTTTGCAGGAGCACTTTTTTGTATCGCCGGCCTGCGCTATCTGGGCCAGCTTGGGCGTATTTTTACTCGTGGCGCTTTATCTTATTTTATTGCTCCCGCGCTTGAGTGCTGGCGTTGGTGCTGGTGTGACTCTAGGTTTGCTTTTGATTCTGCTTGGGGCTCATTTTGGGTTGATGCTTGGGGCAGGAGTATGGATTCAACTGATGGGCGCGGCCAGCCTGTTGCTGGTCGGTCATTTGATGCTGACTACCAAGCGCTTTTTGGTGACAGAGCGAGGCAAGGAGAAGTCCGAACTCGAGTCGGCTGAATCCAACCGTATGCTTGGCCTTGCGTTTCAGGGGCAAGGTCAGCTGGATATGGCGTTTGACAAATTCCGCAAATGTCCGCCGGACAATGGATTGATGGAGAATCTCTATAATCTGGCACTGGACTACGAGCGCAAACGCCAATTCAACAAAGCTGAGGCGGTATTCCGCTATGTTGCAGACTTCGATTCCAATTTTCGTGATGTCTTGAAGCGGGTCAGCCGTGCCAAGCAAATGTCGGAAACCGTCATGCTGGGCGGTGTTCAAACAAGTGGCGGAACGATAATCCTTGGCGATGCAGAGATTGAAAAACCCATGCTTGGCCGCTACCAGTTAGAGAAAGAGCTGGGAAAGGGGGCTATGGGTGTGGTTTATCTGGGGCGCGACCCAAAAATAAATCGGATTGTTGCGATCAAAACCATGGCGCTTGCGCAAGAATTTGATGAGGATGAACTGGTCGAAGTCAAGGAGCGCTTCTTCCGAGAGGCGGAGACGGCGGGGCGACTGAATCATCCGAATATTGTCACCATGTACGATGCAGGTGAAGAGCATGATCTGGCCTACATTGCGATGGAATTCCTCAAAGGTCGCGATCTGGTACCGCAAACAAAACCCGCAGGTTTGTTGCCGGTAGCGCAGGTGGTTTCGATTCTTGCCCGGGTTGCTGATGCGCTGGATTACGCGCACCAGCACAATGTGGTCCACCGCGATATCAAGCCTGCCAACATCATGTACGAGCCGACCGAAGATCAGGTCAAAGTAACGGATTTTGGCATTGCGCGAATTACTGATTCGTCAAAGACGAAAACTGGCATGGTGCTGGGTACCCCTTCTTATATGTCCCCGGAGCAACTTGCCGGGAAAAAAATTGATGGTCGTTCCGACCTTTTCTCGCTCGGCGTTATGCTTTACCAGATGTGTTGCGGTCAACTGCCATTTGTCGGCGAATCGATGGCGCAGCTGATGTTCAAGATTGCCAATGAAGCTCAACCGGATATTCGGACGATTAATCCGGAGTTACCAGAAAAGCTGGTGATCGTCATAGACAAGTTGCTGATCAAGGAAGTTGCCAAGCGCTATCAGCGCGGTTCTGAAGTAGCGGCGGATTTGCGCGCCTCTCTGGTTTGAGGGAAAAAGGGATGAATCTTCCTGATGCTTTAGAAGTGGTTGCCCGAACCGACCCCGGCATGATTCGTTCACACAACGAAGATGCGGTATTCGGTGATGCCCAGCTCGGTTTGGCTATTTTGGCTGATGGCATGGGGGGCTATAACGCCGGTGAAGTGGCTAGTGGAATGGCGACTACTTTACTGGCCAGCAATTTCTACCAAATCGTACCAGCTAGCCAGCCAAAATTGCGTGAGGCCGGCGGAGAAATCCAGGCGCACAGGAATTTTCGTTGAACAAATTTCCGATACCAATTCGGCTATTTTCAATGCGGCCCAAAGCCAACCACAGTATGCCAGGTATGGGGACGACTCTCGTTTTTGCCTGGTTTTATGACAATTTACTGAGCGTTGCCCATGTCGGGGATTCCCGGCTTTATCGTTTGCGCGGTGAAAACTTTGAACAACTCACCCGCGATCATTCCCTTTTACAAGAACAGCTGGACAGTGGCATGATTACCGCCGAGGAGGCGCGTTTCTCGCAAAACAAGAATTTAGTGACGCGCGCGCTGGGCGTTGATCCTGTTGTCGAGCCGGAAATTCATGACCATATTGCTAAGGCGGGTGATATTTATCTGCTCTGTTCCGATGGTTTGAACGACATGGTTGAAGATGAAGAGATTGGACTAACCCTGCAGGCGCTGGGCTCCAATCTGGCCTTGGCTGCAGATCAGTTAGTGCAGATGGCAAATGACAATGGTGGACGTGATAATGTCTCGGTAATTCTTGTAAAAATCCGGGGTGATTATTCTGCGCCGCAAAGTTGCTGGCACAAGCTGCTAGCTTTGCTCAAGTGAGGTAGGGAAGGCAACATGGCAAAACTGATTCTTTCGATGGATGGCTTGGTGCTCAAGGAGATTCCGCTCAATAAGGAGCGCATCACCATTGGGCGCAAGCCGCATAACGATATCCAGATCGACAATCTGGCGATTTCCGGTGAGCACGCGGCAATTGTGACCATCCTCAATGATTCATTCCTTGAGGATATGAACAGCACCAATGGCACGCTGGTCAATGGTCAGGCAATCAAGAAGCATTTTTTGCGCAATATGGATGTCGTCGAACTAGGGAAATACAAACTCAAATATATGAGTGATGTTTCTGCTGGTACTGCCCAGGCTGATACTGAAAAAACGATGATTTTGCGTCCAGGGGTCAACCGCTCACCTGAGCAGAAACGCAGTTTTACCGACACGCAATCACATGTGCCGAAGCCGCCTCCCGCTCCCGTGGTTTCACCCTCAGCCGCAATTCAGCTGCTTAACGGAGGCAATGCCGGCAAAGAGCTTGAGCTGACCAAAACACTGACGACCCTTGGTAAGCCCGGTTTGCAAGTCGCGGTTATTGCCAAGCGGCCGCACGGTTATTTCATTACTCATGTTGAGGGCGCTCAGTTCCCGGTCGTCAATGGTGAATCGCTGGATGCCCAGGCGCATTTGCTTAAAGATCACGATGTGATAGAGATTGCTGGCATCAAAATGGAATTTTTCCTGAAGGCCTGAGGGCTTTAAGGTGCCGGCGCCGTGAAAAAGCACCTGACCAGATTTTTTCTCGGCGCGCTCTGCATTTTTGCTTTTGTTGGGCATGCCGGGCATGTTTGGGATATTCCTTTTGTCTCGGTCATGGATGCTTCTCTGTACGATGCCCGGCTAAGGATCACCATGCCGGACACGATTGATGACCGGGTGGTGATCGTCGATCTTGATGAGAAAAGCCTGGCTGAAGTCGGGCGCTGGCCTTGGGGTCGCAACACACTGGCTGAACTGGTGCGGCGCCTGGTTGATGATTACAAAGTCTCGGTGGTCGGTTTCGACGTTGTTTTTGCCGAGCCGGATGAGAGTTCCGGTTTGCGCGTTCTTGAAGAGATTGGCCGCAAACAGTTGCGGGGCGAAGCCGGTTATCAACATGCGTTACAAGGTTTGCGCATCAGCCTCAACTACGATCAACAATTCGCCGACACCTTGCGCGGTCGACCGGTTGTTCTTGGCTATTATTTTTCCAGTCTCGCCAATGCCGAGAAGAGCGGCGAATTGCCGGCACCTGTTTTTGCTCCCGGCAGTTTTCAGGGGCGGCTGATGCAAGTTGTGGCCTGGAAAGGTTTTGGCGCAAATCTGAAACCCCTGCAGGAGGCGGCAGCAAGTGCCGGTCATTTCAACCCCTTGGTTGATTTTGACGGCAAATCGCGGCGTGTGCCGATGATCGTCGAACACGGTGGCGCCTACTACGAGGCACTCTCGTTAGCCGTTGTGCGGACTTTGCTGGGCCATGCCAAAATGCAGCCCGGTTTTCCCGATAAAGATGGTGGCATGGAGTGGCTGGAAGTGCTGGCGCCGGACAGATCGATCAAAATTCCGGTCGATGATTTCGGCGGCCTTGATCCCTTATCGTGGCCGCGAGCGCAGTTTTCCTTATATTTCGGCGGTTGATGTGCTTAAGGGGCGAATAGATCCCACGCAGCTTGCTGGGCGAATCGTTCTTGTTGGAACGACAGCGCCCGGCCTCATGGATTTAAGGTCAACGCCGGTTGGAGCTACCTATCCCGGGGTTGAGGTCCACGCCAATCTGATCGCCGGCATTCTCGATGGAAAAATCAAGGAAAAGCCAGGTTTTATGCTGGGGTTTGAGGTACTCCAGTTAATCTTGCTGGGTAGCATGCTGGCTTTGCTGTTACCGTTGCTCTCGCCCCTGCGTGCTTCCTTGCTGACGGTGCTGGCGCTGGTGCTAACCGTGGTTCTGAACCTGGCGCTCTGGTCATCCGCCAATCTGGTGTTGCCGCTCGCCGCCAGCTTGCTGATGACCCTGCTCTTGTTTGGCGTCAATATGTCCTGGGGCTATTTTGTTGAGTCACGCAGCAAGCGGCAATTTACCGAACTGTTTGGTCAGTACGTGCCGCCGGAACTCGTTGATGAAATGGCGCGCGATCCGCAGGCTTACAGCATGGATGGTCGCAACGCTGAACTGACGGTTTTGTTCTCCGATGTGCGTGGATTCACGTCTATAGCCGAAGGCCTCGATCCGCAGGAATTGACGCATTTGATGAATGATTACCTCGGTGCAATGACCGAGGTAATCCGCAAAAATCGCGGCACCCTGGACAAATACATGGGTGATGCGATCATGGCATTTTGGGGGGCACCAGTTGCCGATCCGGAACATACCCGCCATGCGGTGTTGACTGCACTGGCCATGCAAAAAGAACTTAAGAAACTGGCCGAGCCTTTCCGTAAAAAGGGCTGGCCGGAACTGCATATAGGCGTTGGGGTTAATACCGGCATGATGACGGTTGGCGACATGGGTTCCCCTGTGCGCAAGGCCTATACCGTAATGGGGGACGCGGTAAACCTCGGGTCGCGCCTGGAAAGCATCACCAAGCAATATGGGGTCGGGATTCTTGTTGGCCCGCAAACGCGCGAAAGCATTTGAATGGCTTTGTCTTCCGCGAAATCGATCGGGTGCGTGTCAAGGGCAAGGGATCAGCCGGTAACGATTTATGAGCCGCTTGGTCTTGTCGGTGAAGTGCCGGATGAAACCACGGGTCAGTTGAAACTATGGCAGCACGCCTTGCGCCTTTACCGGGCGCAGGAGTGGGATCAAGCAGAATTGCAACTGTACAATCTGTCGCGGCAAGCACCTGAAAGCAGGCTCTATCAGCTCTACCTTGAACGACTGGCTATTTGGCGTAAAAATCCGCCAAGCACCGACTGGGATGGCGTGACCACCTTCGAGACCAAGTAACGATGAAATTGAGAATTCTCGGCTGTAGCGGCGGTATTGGCGGGCGGCATCTGCGCACCACCTCCATGTTGCTTGACCACGATATTCTCATCGATGCAGGTACCGGGGTGACCGATCTTTCAATTGCCGAACTGGCGATGATTGATCACGTTTTCATCACCCATACCCATCTCGATCACATTGCCGCCTTGCCACTTTTGCTCGATACGGTAGCCGACCGGCGCAGCAAGCCGCTGACGGTGTATGCAACCGAGGCGGTGATTACCATTCTGCGCAATCACATCTTCAACTGGGCCATCTGGCCGGACTTCTCGGAGGTGCCCAGCCCCGAAAAGCCCTTCATGCGCTACCAGACGATTGCCGTCCAGGAGGCGATCACGTTGGCCGGGCGCACGATAACGGCATTACCAGTTGAGCACACGGTGCCGGCGGTTGGCTACCGGATCGATTCAGGTACCGCCAGCCTGGTGTTTTCCGGAGATACCGGTTGTTGCAACGCCTTTTGGAAAGCGGTCAATCGGATTCCCAATCTGCGCCACCTGATTATTGAATGCGCATTTTCAAATCGCGAAGAGCGCCTCGCCGTCGTTTCCAAACACTTATGTCCCAGCATGCTGGCCTCCGAATTACAAAAGCTCGAGCAGAATTGTGAAATTCACATCACCCACCTCAAGCCGGGGCAGATTGAGCTGACAATGGAAGAAATCGAAAGCTGCCTCGGTGAGTTCAAAGCCAAAAATGCTGCAAAACAATCAGCTATTCGAGTTTTGAAATGACGACCAAAGGTAATGTTTTCCGCCAGCTTGAACCCATACGCGGTCTGTCTGAAATTCGCTTGACCGAACTGGCAAATTTGTGCCGTCCTGAAACTTTCCGATTGGTGCCGATCCGTTACGGTCAACGTCAAAAAACGGCCAATTTTTTTACCTGATCAAAGGTGAACTCAGCACGCTACTCACCGACGGCAGCCGGCGCGTCATGGTTGGTGGTTGTGACATGGCCAATTGGCCGATTGGTTACAAAACCGTTCTGCCGGTGAGCAGCAAGGCAATTACCGAAGTCGAGATCGTTCGTGTCGATTTTGACCTGCTCGACATCATGATGACCTGGGATGAACTCGCCGCAGCCGGTAGCAAGCCGCCGACAGTCGGCGAAGAGCCGGCCGACTGGAGCACGATGACTGGCGCTTTCAATGCCCAAGCGCTAACTTCAGGCTGCCTCTCCCAATTGCCGGCCGCCCACATTCACGAATTGTTTCAGCGTTTTGAACGCATTAAAACCAAGCGCGGTCAGGTGCTGATTCGCGATGGCGATCTGGGTGATAGCTATTACATGATCGAATCCGGTCGTTGTGAAGTCACTAAATTAGTCGGTGGTGCTCAGGTCATTCTCGCGCAACTGCGCGCCGGCGACAGCTTTGGAGAGGAGGCGCTGGTTTCGGAAACCTGTCGTAATGCCACCGTGACGATGAAAACAGATGGTACTTTGCTGCGTCTGGCCAAGCCTGATTTCATCGAACTGCTACGCACCCGCTCTTGCACACTGTCGAGTAGGCTGATGCCGCGCAGCGGGTGGCGAGCGGTCAGGCCCTTTGGCTGGATGTACGCTATGCCGCCGAGTTTGGCCAGGATGGATTGCAGGGCGCGCTCAATATTCCGTTGAATGAAATTCGTAGCGCATTCGATCTACTCGACAAAAACAAGGAATACATCGTTTATTGCCACAGTGGCCGGCGCAGTTCGGCAGCCGCTTTCCTGCTCGCCCAGTACGGACTTAAAGCATTCTGGCTGCGTGATGGCCTGGTTGCCGAAAAGGTTGAAGCATGAGTGATGTTGCCAGCCGTCTGGTTTTCCTGAAAAACCTTCAGAGCGTCACCAATAAGATCCACGCTACAAACAATATCGACGAGATCATGCTGGCCTTGTCGCAGGACATCTGCAACCTGTTCAATGCGGATCGCCTGACCATCTACGTGCTGAGTGAAGATAAGCAGTCCGTTGTTTCCAGGTCAAAACCGGCCTTAACTCCTTCAAGGATATCAAGCTGCCAATTTCCGAGCAAAGCATTGCCGGTTACGTCGCCAGTGCAAAACCGTCGTCAATCTGCGCGATGTTTATGATGAGGTCGAGCTTCAGCAATTCAGTCCGAACATGCGGTTTTTGCAGGAAGTCGACAAGCGCACCGGCTATCGTTCAAAGCAAATGTTAGTGACGCCAGTTCTCAACGGCGACGATGGCGAATTGCTTGGCGTGTTGCAGTTGATCAACCACAAGACAGATACACCTTTTTCTGATTTTGAAATTGAAGGCGCCGGCGAACTGGCAAAAACCCTGGCCATTGCCTTCACTCAACGCCAGAAACCAGCCTTCGTCGCGCGCTCGAAATACGATTATTTAATCGCCGATGCCGTGCTGGCCAGCGAGGAAATGGAGCTTGCGCAGCGCGCCGCCCGGCAAAAAGGGCGTGATCTGGAAGACGTGCTGGTTAACGAGTTCACCGTCAAACCAGCCGCCATCGGCGCCGCGCTCCCCGATTTTTCGATGTTCCCTACGAGCCCTTCAGCCCGGAACGCCTTAAGCCGGTTGATCTGCTGCGCAACATCAAGCGTGAGTTTGTCGATGAAAGCGCATGGCTGCCGCTGGAGGATAGCCGGACGGTCTGGTCGTCATGTCGCCCGACCCTGAGCGGCTGCGCAGTTCGCGCATCGTAAACAACATTTTCCCCCAAAGCGAAATTGCCTACCGGGTAACCACCGTGCGTGAATTCGCTGCTACGGTCGACCAGTTTTTGGCGCAATTTCTGACATGGGCTCGGTCGATGATCTGCTCTCCGGGATGGGGGAGAGCGAAGAGAGGGGCGAGGCTGGCGAGGATGTCAGCGCTGCCTCTGACAATGAACTGGTCCGGCTGGTGAATAAAATTATCGTTGAGGCCTATCAGCAGGGCGCCTCCGATATTCACATTGAACCGCGCCCCGGCAAGGAAAAGACCATGATCCGCTTCCGTAAGGACGGTTCGCTGGTTAATTACATAGAAATCCCCGCCTCCTACCGTTCATCGCTGATTACCCGACTCAAGATCATGTGCGATCTCGATATCTCGGAAAAGCGCCGGCCGCAGGATGGCAAGATCAAGTTCAAGAAATACGGCCCGCTCGATATTGAGCTGCGCGTTGCCACCATTCCCACCGCCGGCGGGGTCGAAGATGTGGTGATGCGTATTCTCGCGGCTGGCGAGCCGATCAAGCTTGATCAGCTTGGCCTCTCGCCACGCAACCACGAAAATTTGATCAAGTGCGTCGAAAAGCCCTATGGCCTCTTCTTCGTTTGCGGCCCGACCGGCTCTGGCAAGACGACAACACTGCATTCGGTGCTCGGCTACCTGAACCGTCCGGAAACAAAAATCTGGACAGCGGAAGACCCGGTAGAAATCACCCAAAAAGGCCTGCGCCAGGTGCAGGTCAACAAAAAAGCCGGCCTCGATTTTGCCACGGTCATGAAAGCCTTTCTGCGCGCCGACCCCGACATCATCATGGTCGGCGAAATGCGCGACCCGGAAACCACCGGCATCGGCATCGAAGCCTCGCTGACCGGCCATCTGGTCTTCGCCACCCTGCACACCAATTCGGCTACGGAATCGATCATCCGTCTGCTCGACATGGGCATGGACCCCTTCAATTTTGCCGATGCCTTGCTCGGCATTCTGGCCCAGCGCCTCTGGTAAACGTCTGTGCAAGGAGTGCAAGGAAGCCTACCAGCCAACGCCGATGAAGTGAAGCAATTGCTCGAGGAAGTATTCCGCGAAGAACTGACCAATACCGACGCCTGGAAAAAGGACCCCGGTGGCTCGCTGGAAGCGATCCACAAAGAGTGGCGCAGCCGCTACGCCAAGGATGGCAAATTCACTCTCTACCGCGCCAAAGGCTGCCCGACCTGCAGCGACACCGGCTACAAGGCCGTGTCGGCCTGCATGAGTTGCTGGTCAGCAGTGACCCGGTGAAAAAGCTGATTCAGGAAAAAGCCCAGGTCGCCGAAATTCTCGCCTGCGCCCTCAACGAAAACATGCGCACCTGAAAATGGACGGTATTGAGAAGGTGATGCAGGGCATTACCGACATCAAGCAAGTGCGAGCCGTCTGCATTAAATAGGAAGCATCATGGAAACCCTAGAGGATCTCTTCCGCCGCCTCGAACAACTCAACGACATCGGCGCCTCACTCTCCAACGAACGCGATCTCGACCGCTTGCTGGAAAAATCCTGCTCGCCGCCAAAGCCATCACCCGCGCCGATGGCGGCACGCTTTATCTGGTATCAGAAGACCAGCAGCGCCTGCATTTTCAGATTGTCCGCACCGATTCGCTGAATATTGCCTTCGGTGGCAGCAGCGGCCAGCCCGCATCCGGCAAATTTCCCGATCTGGCGCTCTACAAGGATGATGGCGAGCCGAACGGCTCAATGGTTGCGGTCTACGCCGCAATTCACGGAAAAACCGTCAACATAGCCGATGCCTACACGGCAGAAGGTTTTGATTTTTCCGGCACGCGCAAATTTGACGCTTGCTGATTTCAAACTCACCGACAAGGACCGCTACGAACTGCGCATCGCTGCGCTGCTTCACGATTGCGGCAAGGTCACAACGCCGGTGCATGTGGTCGACAAGGCAACCAAGCTGCAAACCATTTACGACCGCATCAAACTGGTCGATACCCGTTTTGAAGTCTTGAAGCGCGATGCCGAAGTACGCCAATGGCAAGCCATTGCTCAGGGCAGGAATAGCGCTGAAGCTGAAAGTATCTACCGGTCCTTCTGCCAGCAATGCGATGACGACCGTGATTTTCTCCGCGTCGCCAATGTCGGTGGCGAGCGCATGCGCGATGAAGACATCGGCCGCATTAAAGAGATTGCCAGTAAGTACCGGTGGCGCAATGTGCAAGGTGAGGATGCTCCTTTCTTGACCGATAACGAACTGGAAAATCTGACCATCCGCGCCGGCACGCTGACTGGGCCAGAACGGGAAACCATCAATCACCACATCGTCGCCACGATCAAAATGCTGGAACAACTCCCATGGCCCAAACACCTCAAAAAACGTGCCGGAATACGCCGGTGGCCACCACGAGCGCATGGACGGCAAGGGCTATCCGCGCGGCCTCAAGCGCGAAGAGATGAGCTGGCAGGCCCGCATGATGGCCATTGCCGACATTTTCGAAGCGTTGACCGCAAAAGATCGGCCCTACAAAGAAGGCATGAAGTTATCGCAAGCGCTCTAGTATTTTGAAAACTTCAAAACAACGGGCACATTGATCCAGATTTACATGAGATATTTGTTAAGGCTGAGGTTTATCGGAAATATGCAGAGGGTTTTCTTGGTGCGCAACAGGTGGATTGCTGAGGGTGACATAACCGTTTTGATGCCGAATATGGAGTGTGGGTGACAATATTTGTCACATTTTCTTGTTTAGCTTCAACTTGGCAAGGCTTTTTCCTTGGCATGAATATTGATAGTATGTAATCAACGGATTTCCCGTTGTTCTCATTTGAGGAGGAAATAGGAATGAAAAGCTTCAGAAGGGTTTCACCCTGATTGAATTGATGATTGTTGTAGCCATCATTGGCATTCTTGCTGCTATTGCTATTCCGCAATTTAGGCGAATACACCCGTAAGGGCGAAGACAAGGCCGCGCAATCAGACGCCAAGAACTTCCTGACCGCAAGCTATCGCTGCGTCAACGCCTAATTAACTTAACATTAGTTAAAAATCTTGATTTTTCAGGAAAGGATTTTTCGATGAAAAAACTTCTTATTGTTGCGTCTCTCTGTGCTTTCTCGTCATTGGCTAACGCAACTGCAAACTGCGCTGGTGTTGCCGGGGCTGGTCCTGCTGTGCCAAGGAGTCGCTGGTACAGAATTCATTCTTCAGGGCTTTACACCGCGTTGTTCAAATAATGTATTCCTTGATTGGGTTCAGAATACACGGGCTGTTGGTGTCGGTTCCGCTTCAAGCAAGGGTGGTGTTTCCTTTAGAGGGAACTCAGAAGGGGGCGGTATAGCCGGAACTGCTTGCGGAGCCAGTAAGCGTTGTGCTGGCGCAACAGAATCTGGTACTGAAGCAACCAAAGCATTGGGCGAAGCTTCTTCTTAATTGAACCTTGATGTAGACAAAACGCGCCTGAAGGCGCGTTTTTTTTGGCTGTATCAGTAATTTAGGTTTTCAGCCGAGAGGTGGGAGGGTGCATGCGTTTACATTGTTCTGGGTTCCCTTGGTTGAGTTGATGGTTGTGGTTGCCATCATTGGCATCTTAGCTGGGATCGCTATTCCTCAATTTGCCCAATTTGTTAAGGCAGGGGAGGACAAGGCAGCGCAAGCAGACGCCAGAAATTTCCTGAGTGCGGCAATTATTAGTTCTAAACCTGAATAATGACTGCATTTTTCTCTCCGCATGGCGGGCCGGTTTGCGAAGCCAGAGTTTTCAGGCGGTAATAATCCTTGGTGGCTTGCTCATGCTTTTTGCCTTTTATCGGCAAGTTTTCGCCTCGCCAACCGAAAACTGTTACTCTTGACGTTGGTTTTACCGGGTTGCGTTGGAGTTTGGTCCTGCTCGCCATATTCTGGACCCAAGATTTCGTCGGGAAAGAGGTCGAGCGCCGATTGGTATATTTTTCGCTGAGCTACCCGGTCTCGCGCGGTGCTTATTTACTAGGCCGCTTTTGGCTATTTTGGCCTTAAATGCTTTGGCGGCAGCGCTGCTGGGATTTTTATTGTTATTGGTCGTCCTGTTGGGGGGCGGGGCGTATGACCAGGAGTTTCCGGTTGCGCTTGGCTTGCCATTTTGGATAACAGTTGCTGGCTTCTGGCTGGATGCTGCCGTGATTGGGGCTTTGCAATGCTTATCGCGACAATCAGCACGGTAACGGCTCTTCCGCTTGTGCTTGGCATTGCATTCGCAATTGCAGGTAAAGGGATTGGTGCTGCGCTCGAATATCTGGGTAAAGGAGAGGATAAAGAACTCTCTCTGACTTACGGGCCCCTATTGAATGCGATTCAATGGCCGCTTCCCGATTTGTCACGATTAGACTGGCGCCCTTGGCCAATGTATGGATTAGATACTGCTCCAGTGA
This sequence comes from Candidatus Dechloromonas phosphorivorans, assembly GCA_016709495.1. Classification (GTDB taxonomy): domain Bacteria; phylum Pseudomonadota; class Gammaproteobacteria; order Burkholderiales; family Rhodocyclaceae; genus Azonexus; species Azonexus defluvii. The sequence continues at coordinate 134,070 of JADJMS010000015.1, forward strand.
AATGCCATTGCTGTTCTAATGGCTGTTGGATATGTTGTGATGTTGCTTGCACTGGCTATTCGTATGCTGGAGAAGCGTGAATTCTCATGACCAGTTTTCGTCGAGCGGGTTTTTTGTTTTTGTGGTAGGGCTTGGTGCGTATGCGCATGCAATTTCAAGATTATCCAAAATTCCTCATCGTCCAGCGCTTGGAGGAGATGCGCATTGCTATGCCGCGTTTCGCC
>JADJMS010000016.1 GCA_016709495.1 Candidatus Dechloromonas phosphorivorans
TTCACGGCGAATCTGCCACGGCTTTAGCAGACTACCAATGCCCCTGTCAGCCATTGTTTCGCAAAGCTTGATGTGAGTGAGTTTTCGCCTGGAATTTCCATTGAGATTATCCGCAGTGAGTTAGACGCTTGAACGTTTAGGGGACACTCGTCAGGTTTCTACTTCCTGGCAAGTGGTGTATATAAATAAAAATGAACTGATAACCCAGCATGATTTTTTCAGCGCCTCAGGAAAAACATCCATATCCGGTAAGTCATCTTCTCCAGAATTCCCCAATATCTTGTATTGGGTGCTGAATCGGGATCGGGTGAAGCATTACAGCATCCGAACAGAAACGCAATATGTTTAGTGGGTAGGGCGATTTGTTGCTTTCCATGACAAACGGTACCCGAGAGCGTTTGGGCCAAATGAGCCGCGAAGCATTTCCTTTTTAATTTGTTAAGGTCAACGCCAAAAATTGTTCAAAATTCATCAGGCATTTGAGCTTTATCATTCAGCCTCAATCAAATAGCTTCAGGATGCTTCATGAATGAACCGTGTTACTGGATTCTGCTGCCAACATCGATTGCTGACGATTGTGGGGATGCTCCAGAGTCATTATTCCCCTTGGGGTTGGCTGCTGATTTGGTCATCCCAGAATGTGCTGCCGGTTGGCGAATTGCATGGCCGGGGCTTCGCTGCTGAGGTTGAGCAGTTTCGGAAATGCCTTTCGCCGAGGCGACGCCCTTGCGTGCCATTTTCAGTTGGCCGGGCGGAAAGTTTGCGCTGGCCGGGCGGGCGACGCAGTTGCTGGATTGGCAGAATCATCATCGTTTTTGCGGCCAGTGCGGTACACCAACGGTCAAGAAAGTTGGCGAACTTTCGATGCAGTGCCCGGGTTGCGGCTTGTTGGCTTATCCACGGATTTCGCCGGCGGTGATGGTGCTGGTGCGCGATGGTGACAAGCTTTTGCTGGCGCGCAGCCCGCATTTCAAGCCGGGTGTCTTCAGCGCTTTGGCCGGGTTTGTCGAACCTGGTGAAACGCTGGAAGAGTGCGCGGTACGTGAGGTGCGGGAGGAGGTGGGCATCGCGATTGCCAACCTGCGCTATTTCCATAGCCAGCCCTGGCCGTTCCCAAATTCATTGATGGTTGCGTTTTTTGCGGATTATGCCGGCGGGGCGATCACGCCGGATCCGAATGAAATTGAGGCAGCGGACTGGTTTTCACCAGATTCGCTGCCTTTGTTGCCTGAGCCGATCAGTATTTCCCGGCGTTTGATTGATGCGGCGCTTTGCTTACATCCCCAGTGAATTGAGGAAGTCATCTTGCTCACTTGATGCCGACTGCTTTGGCGCCGGGGCTGGTTTTTTGGCGTTGGCTTGGGCGATCAGTTCATCCGGGTCCGGCGCTTCTGCGGCTTCGAAGTCGTTGAGCTTGATGAACTCGGTGTGGTCGATGGCGAGTTCGAGATAAAAAATGTTGTTGTTGCCGGTGAAGAAGGAGACGCGGCGCGCTTCCGGTCGGTCAAGATTGGTGTCGACACTGAGCATGACCTGCTTGTTAAGGACCAGCATTTTGGGCTGGTTTTGCGTGATGTGGGTTTGTAGCTCGCGAGATACCTTGCCAGTGAAATCACCGACGATCTGGTTCATCAACTCGCCCATGACGTTACTGACTTCATCAGCGGTGTGCGAGGTGGCCAGCTCGGCTTTGTCCATGCCCATGTGCAGCATGTAGCTTTCGTACAGTTCCATTGCTGATTGGGCCGAGAAGTTGATGACGACGAGACCGGAGAAGCCACCGTCGAACAGTACAAAACAACCAATATCCGGCTTCAGGCAGGTTTTGGTAATGCGTTGCACCATGCCGGAGTAGTGAATATCGCTTTGCGTGGCGACCGAGAGCACACGGGTGACGGAGTTGCACAGGCTGCGCAGGATGTCTTCGGTGCCGTAAATGACGGGGCTTTCTTGTTGGCTCATGATTTTGCGATGTCTCAGAGTTGTTGTAGGTGGATTATGGTCAGCATATTAGCGATTTATAGCGGTCAACGCCCTAAATGCAGCGAAAACCATGCGGCAACACGCAAAACTGGATCTTCGCCAGGGTTTAGAACGTGCATTTCGTGGATGCAGTTGAGGTGGCTGGCGGCGCGTTGATAAGCGATTTGGCCAAAACTGTCGTCGGCATCGAACAGCATGCTCAGCGGGGCAATCAGCAGTTTGAGCCCTTGCAGACCGGCGCGGTCGATGATGCCGCCATGGCCGGCAAGGACCTTGACCTGCGTGTCGCGCTGGGCGGCGGCGCGGATGGCGGCTGGTGTCGTGTCACCACTGGCGAAGATGGCGAGGGGTAATTCCTGAATATCGCCATCGTGGTGGATCAGATCAAGAATGTCGAGCAGACGCTGGCTAAGGCGTGGGACGTTTTGCGTGGCGTCGGCGAACTGCGCTTCCTGCAAGGTGAGCAGTTCCATGCTGAGAATGGCGTAGCCGCGCGCGGCGAGATTGGCAGTGATGATGGCATCGACCGGTGCGTGATGGGCGCGGGCGACAAGGATCAAGCCCTTGGGATTGTCAGGTAGTTCAAGATGGCCGTGCAGCGAGCCGTGGCGGTTGTGGATGGCGAGGGTGCGGTTCATGGCGATAGGCGAACGGGGCTGCGGCGTGGTCCAAAGGCTTTGCCATTGTGACCCAAAGCGGGACCGAAATGGCCGGCGATGGCGGTCTGGCAGTGCGGGCAACGGCCTTCGGCGCTTAGGTCATAACGTTTGATATCGTACCAGTCGCGGACGATCAGTGCCGCGTGGCAATTCGGGCAAAACGTGGTGCCGCCTTCGCTGTCGTGGACGTTGCCGGTGAAGACGTGGTGGAGGCCGGCATCGAGGGCGATGCGCCGGGCCTGGATCAAGCGTGGCGGCGGCGTGGCGGGAATGTCGCCCATCTTCCAGTCAGGTGGAAAGCGGTGAAATGCAGTGGCACATCAGGACCAAGTTCTTTGGCCACCCAGGTGGCCAGTTCGTTGATTTCTGAAGGGGTGTCGTTTTGGCCGGGGATGAGCAAGGTGGTGATTTCCAGCCAGCAGTCGGTTTCGTGGTGAATGTAAGCAAGGATGTCGAGGATGGGTTGCAGGTGGGCAACGCAGAGCTTGTGATAGAAGCTGTCAGTGAAGGCCTTGAGGTCGACATTGGCGGCATCCATGACGGCAAAGAATTCGCGCGCCGGTTCCGGGTGAATGTAGCCGGCAGTGACCGCGACATTGCGGATGCCCAATTCGCGGCAGGCGAGCGCGGTGTCGATGGCGTATTCGGCAAAAATCACCGGATCGTTGTAGGTGTAGGCGACGGCATCGGCGCCGTAGCGTTTGGCAGCCTGGGCGATGGCTTGCGGACTGGCGCTGTCCATTAGGCGGTCCATGTCCTTCGACTTGGAAATGTCCCAGTTCTGGCAGAACTTGCAGGCGAGGTTGCAGCCGGCGGTGCCGAAGGAGAGGATGCTGCTGCCGGGGTAAAAATGGTTGAGCGGCTTCTTCTCGATGGGGTCGATGCAGAAGCCGGAGGAGCGGCCGTAGGTGGTGAGTTGCATGGCGCCATCGACCATCTGCCGGACGAAGCAGGCACCGCGTTGGCCTTCGTGCAATTGGCAGTCGCGCGGGCAGAGGTCACACTGGATGCGGCCATCGGGCAGGGTGTGCCACCAGCGTCCGGGGTGGTTCACGGCGTTTCTTCTTTCCATTTTTGACGGTGTAGCGTTCGAGTTTCACATCGCTATCCCAATACGGCGGGCAAGCCGGCTTTTGTTTGAGGTGAGCCATGAAGTCGACTGGGTCTGGCAATTGTTCCCAGACCTGCGGCAGAAAGGTGGAGCGGTGACTGCCGGCAGTAAAAATAATGCCATCAATATTGGGGCGCAATTGGCCAAGGGCATCGGCTTCGCTACTGAATTGCATCGCTTCAGCGGGCGTCAGGAGCGAGACTTCGACGCGGGTGATCGGCAATTCATTGGCGCTGAGCGGTTTGAATCGCGGGTCGCGGAAGGCGGCGTTGCAGGCGTTTTCGCGAATGTCGTCGACCAGCGGACGGTAGGCTTGCAGGCTACCGATGCAGCCGCGTAACTGGCCATTTTGGGTCAGCGTGATGAAGGTGGCGGCATTTTTGTGCAGTTCCGGGGCGTCGACCGCGATTGCTGTTTTGCCCTGGCCTAGTCGAACAGCAATGGCGTTACGGGCGAGGGCCAGCAGGTTGGTACCGAGATCAGTCATGGTCAGGCTCATAAAAGGCAAACGAGGCATAGCCGACGACACGGTTTTTATCGCCCGCCGTGTCGCCGGAGTTGCACAGGTGGATCAGTTGCGGTGTCAGTCCGCGCTGCTGGGCTGCCAAAAGCAGCCCATTTAGTGGAAACGCGCCGCAGGCTTGCTCCGGGTGGATGTGGGCGTCGAGTTGCAGGATGTGCTGGCAAGTGTTGCGGTCAACCTGCTGGGCGGTCGAATAATTCAGGAAGTGCGAGAGGTCGGAGCTGATGAGGATCAGGGTTTCCGGCCCGCCCCAGAGGCGGTTGAGTACCTCGGCGACCGCTTGTGGCGAGGTTTCTCCAACCGCCAGCGGCACTAGCTTGAAATCACCCAAAACGCGCTGCAGGAAGGGTAGATGCACTTCGAGCGAATGTTCCTGGGCATGCACGCGGTCGCTGAAGACGATTTGCGGCAGGTCGCGCAGTTGGGCAATGGTGTCGAGATCGAGCGGGATGTTGCCGAGCGGCGTGGCGAAGGCACTGGCTTCCGGCACGGCAATGCCGTTGACCGCAACGCGATGCGTCGGGCCGAGCAGAATGACGCGCTTGATCTGCTGGCGCAGCGGGGCGAGGCTGGCGTAGGCCATGGCAGCGGTTGAGCCGGAATAGATGTAGCCGGCGTGCGGCACGATCAACACCTTGGGTGCTGATTCATTTATCGGCTTGGCAGTTGCCAGCAGGGCATCAACGGTTGCCATGAGTTCAGCCGGATTGCCGGGATAAAACATGCCGGCGACAGCGGGAGGGCGAGTGTTTGTCACGGTCAACTCCTTAAACCAGCAGTAAACCAGTAGCCAGGCCGGCGCCGATGGCGAATAGACCGGGCAGGGCATGGCGAGCCAGTTGCCGCCGCCGATGGTGATCACCAGACCGATCTTGAACACCAGATTGGCCATCAAGGCCAGCGTCACGGCAATCACCGCCTCGCCGCTTGAAATCTTTTCAAGGTTAAACATGCGCAAGGTGGACAACACACTGGCGTCGGCATCGGTCAGGCCGGAGGCGAGGGCGACGATGTACAGGCCTTTGTTGCCGGCGATGTCCTGCAACCAGGCCGAGGCGAGCAGTACGACGGCGTAAAGCAGGCCGAAGGATATGGCGGTTTTCAGCTCGGTCGGTTTTTGACCTCCGGCATTGGGCAAATCGCCGGCGGCGTTGAGAATTTTCCAGCCGTAAAGTGACATGACGACACCGGGTACGATGCCGCAGGCAAAGACAATGGCGATCTGGGTGATAAGTGCCGGCGCAACGACGCTGGAAACGAGTCCGAGGCGGATCATCACCATCACATTGGCGATCAAGATGACGATTGCCGCCATGCGCACCAGATGGCCGAGTTCGCGGGCGTGGCGCGAGAACATCATGGTGGTTGCGGTCGACGATGCCAAACCGCCAAAAATACCGAGTAGCGCTGCGCCGTGGCGGGCGCCGACAATACGCAGGGCGAGGTAGCCGGAGAGCGCAAGGCCGGAAATCAGCACCACCATCCACCAGATCTGGCGCGGGTTCAGTGCGTTGTAGGGACCGTAATCCTGACTGGGCAAAATCGGCAGGATGACCAGCGAAAGTACTGCAAATTGCAGGATGGAGTTGATGTCCTTTGCTGTCATCTTCTCGCTGATGTCACGCAACTCAGCTTTGAAGTAGAGCAAAACGGTCGTTGTGATTGCCAGCATGACGGCCAGCGTCGCGTAGCCGAACCAGACGGCGGCGCCGAGTCCGTAGGTAATGATGATCGCGGCCTCCGAAGTAAAGCCGCGAAATTTTTCTTCCTGCTGCGCTGAAAAATTGGAGGCCACCATGGCGACCGAGATGACCAGCAAGCCGACCACCAGCATCCACGGCCCGCCAGTTTTTTCACTGAGTAAGGCAAAAAGGCAACCGAGCATGGCAACCAACGCGAATGTGCGCAAGCCTGCAGCCGAGTCAGGGCGGCGTTCGCGCTCCATACCAACCAGCAGGCCGATACCGAGTGCCGTGGCAAATGCCTCGAGCGGCACAGCTAGTTCAGGGACGACGAAGCTCATGTGGTTCCTCGTTTCTAGTCGTTATTCAGTAAAATTAAGCCATGCCACGTCATTTCGCAATTGTTCCCGCTGCTGGCAGCGGTTCCCGCTTCGGTGCCGAGAAGCCCAAACAGTACTTGAGCTTACTCGGTCGGCCGCTGATTTTTCATACTTTGGCGGCGTTGATTGCCTGCCGCGAGATTGAGCGCGTCTGGGTGGTGCTCTCACCGGACGACCCATTCTGGTCGCAATACGATTGGAACGAACTGGGGCCGAAGCTGGAAACCCTGCGCTGCGGGGGAGAAACGCGCGCCGAGAGTGTGACCAACGGCCTGCGTGCCGCGGCGATGGTGGCGGCAGACGACGACTGGATTCTGGTGCACGATGCTGCACGGCCCTTGCCTGTCGCAAGCCATGCTGGCAACGCTGATTGCTGATCTGGCCGATGACCCGGTCGGCGGTATTCTTGCTGTGCCGGTGGCCGATACATTAAAACGGGCTGGCGAGGGCAACGCATCGCCAGCACCGAACCGCGTGATGGTTTATGGCAGGCACAAACGCCGCAGATGTTTCGTTACGGTCTACTCACCGAAGCACTCGGAAAATGCCGCGCCGTGACCGATGAGGCCAGCGCTGTCGAAGCGCTTGGTCTGGCGCCAAAACTGGTGCGCAGCGAAACGACCAATCTCAAAGTAACCTATCCGGCCGATCTGGCCATGGCAGGGCTGATCTTGCGAGGGCAAAAATGAGTATTCGAGTCGGGCAGGGCTACGATGTGCATCGCTTGGTTGAAGGGCGCAAGCTGATCCTTGGCGGGGTTGAAATTCCCTATCAGGCGCGGTTTGCTTGGGCACTCCGATGCCGATGCATTGCTGCATGCCATCACCGATGCCTTGCTCGGCGCTGCCGCCCTGGGTGATATCGGCCGCCATTTTCCCGATACCGACCCGCGCTACAAGGGCGCTGACAGCCGGGTTCTGCTCCGTGCCGCGGTGGCCTTGCTCAAGGAAAGGGCTGGCGGCCAGTGAATGTCATGACGCGACAATCATTGCCCAGCAACCAAAAATTTCACCACACGCATCAGCGATGGTGGCAAATGTTGCGGTCGACCTGAAATTGGCCCGGATTTTGTGAATATCAAGGGCAAAACCAATGAGCGGCTCGGTTATCTGGGCGAGTGCGAAGCGATTGAGGCGCAAGCGATTGTTTTGATCGAACGCATCGCTGAATAGACAGCCGCCACATTGTGTCCTGCTTCTGGTAGGCTGTTGTATAACCGCTTCAGGAGCGGCTTCAGAGACGATGACAGATTTCCATGATCAAGAAAATTCCTGTTAACCAACTCGAACCCGGCATGTATGTCAGCGACTTCAACGCTGGCTGGTTGAGCCATCCTTTCGCCTTCAACAGCATGCTGATCGAGAGTGAAGCCAATGTCGCGCATGTTATCGCAGCGGGGATACGTGAACTTTTCATCGATACCGAAAAGGGACGGGATGTCGGTGATGGCGTTGCAACCGCAATGGAGGCCAAGCAAGAAACTGAATCTCAGGTAAATCGCATGGCCGAAAGCGCACGGCCTCTAGCGCCTGAGCCGCGCGTTTCGCTGGCTGAAGAAATGATGCGGGCGCGCAGTACTTTCTCTGAAGCAACGCGGATTATTCGCAACTTGATGGATGACATCCGTCTTGGTCGCCAAATTGAAATCGCGACGACCAAACCCACCGTCGAAAAAATAGCTGCGTCAGTCATGCGCAACAGCAATGCCATGATGACCATGCGCCGGCTCAAGAGCCTGGACGATTACACCTTTCTGCATTCGGTCAGCGTCTGCGCCATGCTGGTCAGCTTTGCCAAGGTGGTCGATATGGAAATGAGTGCGATCCACGACCTCGCGCTTGGTGCCATGCTGCACGATGTCGGCAAGATGCGTGTCGCCAGCGCTGTGCTCAACAAACCGGCTCGTTTGTCCGAGGATGAATATCGCCACATGAAGTCGCATGTGGTTCTCGGTTCGGATTTGATTCGCCAACTCCCCGGTATTCCTTCGCTGGCCATGGAGCCGATTGAACTGCACCATGAACGTTTTGACGGCAGCGGTTATCCCAAGGGCCTCAAAGGCATGGAGATTTCCCCGGCGGGACGCATGTCGTCGATTGTTGATGTCTATGACGCGATAACTTCTGATCGCGTTTACCGCAAGGGAATGTCACCGGCTGCGGCAGTGCAAAAGCTGTTCGAATGGAGCAAATTTCACTTTGATCCGGAAATGATGCAACTTTTCCTAAAGAGTGTTGGAATTTATCCGATAGGTAGTTTAGTGAAGCTCGAAAGTGGCCGTATGGGCGTAGTGATCGAACAGTCGAATAGCCACTTGCTGACGCCGGTTGTACGCGTCATGTACGACGGCAAGCGTCAGCACTACCTGGTACCTGAAGATGTCGATTTGTCGCGTCCGCTGGGTAGTGGCGGCGGAGATCGAATCATCGGCTACGAACTGCCGGAAAAGTTTGGCATAGACATCAGCCGTTTCCTGCTCTAGGGGGCGGTGAAACAGGGACTCAGGTGACAGAAGCATTTGTTCCTCAAAATTTGATTGTTCTGCGGGTGCTGCTGATTGAAGCCGAATCACGCGCTGCTGAACGTTTGCTTGACGCATTGCGCGATGGCGGTCACGTGGTCTATTCACGTCTGGTAGCGACTCGCCTTGATATTGCAGAAGCCTTGCGTGAAGAATCCTGGGACATCATTCTGCTCAGTTGTGCTCTGGCGGATCTGCCAGCAATTGATGCGCTTGACCTGATTAACGCGCAGGCGGCCAGCACCCCAATCATTCTCACCGTTGAACGTGGCAGCAAGGTTTTGCCGATTGAGTTGCTTGAATACGGTGCCCGTGATTTTGTTTTTAAAAGTAACCCTTCGCGTTTGCTGGCGGTTGTTGAACGTGAATGTTCCCGCGTGCTAATGCACCGTTTGCATGCTGAAGAAAATAGCCAGGGCGGCCAATTGGCCGAGGGTGAAGCGCGCTTTCTGCAGCTGGCGAGCAATATCCCGGAATGTTATTGGCTGGTCGATGCTGAAACGCAGCGCGTCACTTATGTCAGCAAAGGTTATGAGCAGATTTGGGGGCTTTACGTTGAAGCCCTGTATGCCGATAGCAGGGATTGGCTAAAGTATGTTCACCCGGAGGATCAAGCGCGGCTTGCCAAACGCATGAACATGTTTCAACGGGGCGGGATGGATGAGCGTTTTCGCGTGCTGCGACCGGATGGTCAGGTGCGCTGGTTACATGTACGCAATTTTCCGGTACGCAATGAAGTGGCAAATACCGTTAGCGTCGGTGGTGTCGCAACCGACATCACGGCGCAAGTGGCTGATCATCGGCAATTGCCTTTTTTTGCCCATTTTGACGCGTTAACCGCACTGCCCAACCAGCTCATGTATTTCGATCAGGCGCGCCGGCTGCTGTCTCTGGCCAAGCGCAACCAGACACCACTTGGCATTATGGTGATCGATATTGACCGGTTTCATGAGGTCAATCAGTCACTCGGCCATATCTGTGGCGATGAACTGCTACGACAGGTTGCCGGGCGCATTTCTGGCTCATTGCGTGGATCGGATGTACTCGGGCGACTCGGTGGTGATGTCTTTGGCATTCTTTTGCCGGAAGTCGCTGATCGCGAACACGCCGCTATCGTCGCTCGGCGTATTGTCGATACCCTGACCATGCCGGTTCGCGTCGAAGGACAAGAGGTGTTTGCCACGGCCAGCATCGGTACTGCCTTTTATTCGCAAGACGGCAAGGATGTGCATGAACTGGTGACCAATGCCGAAACGGCGATGCGTCACGCCAAGTCACTGGGGCGTAATTGCTACCAGTTTTACTCGTCAGCTATGCAGGAAGGCGTGCGCGAGAGGCTTTTCCTCGAAACTGACTTGCGTAACGCCGTCATTCGAGAAGAGTTCATTCTTCATTACCAACCCAAGGTGAGTTGTGCCAGTGGCAGGGTCGTCGGTGCCGAAGCGCTGATCCGCTGGAATCATCCCAGGCGCGGTCTGGTTCCGCCTGACCAGTTCATTCCGCTGCTCGAAGAAACCGGGCTGATCGTCACGGTTGGCCGCTGGGTACTGGATGCGGCTTGTCGTCAGGCCTTGCTCTGGCAGCAAGCAGGGCTTGATCTACCGAGTATTTCGGTCAATCTTTCGGCGCGACAACTGCAATCCGATACGCTGCTCGACGATGTTGCCACTTCGCTTGCCCGGACGGGTTTGCCGCCGGCCTGCCTGGATCTCGAGATTACCGAGAGCATGCTGATGCAAAACGCCGAGCAGGCCATTCAAATGCTGGGTGGCCTCAAGGCGATGGGCGTGACCCTCTCGCTTGATGACTTCGGTACCGGTTACTCCAGCCTGGCTTATCTCAAGCGTTTCCCGCTCGATGCGGTCAAGGTGGATCGTTCCTTTGTGCGCGATATTGTGGCTGACTCCGACGATGCATCGATTACCCGCGCCGTGATTACCATGGCCCACCATCTCAAACTGAAGGTGGTGGCTGAGGGGGTTGAAACAGCTGAACAATTGGCCATGTTGATCTCGCATCAGTGCGACATTATTCAGGGATATTTCTTTTCGCGCCCGCTACCGATTGAGGAGATGGAGAATTTGTTGATCTCCGGTCAACATCTGCCTATCCATTTACTGCGTTCAGGTACACGCAAGCCGATGGCACTATTTGTTGCGGTCGACAACTGTAGCGAAGTGATTTCCATGCTTGAACGCGATGGTCACCGGGTTTGTGTTGCCGCCGATGCCGATTCCGCCTTGCAATGGTTTGCTGGCAATCTTGCCGATGTGCTGGTTTGCGGTGCGCCACGCAAGGGATTCGACACACTGGCGGTGATCGAACGTGCGGCCCAGATTCAGCCGCAATGCGAGCGGATTCTTCTGACGGATAAAAAACAGTTGCAGCGTAAAAAAGTCAGTGAAATGGCCGGCGCAGGTTTGTTACAGCGTGTTCTGCATGCGCCGATTGATGACGTTGTCTTCCGTCAAACCGTCGAGGATGCGTTGCAGCGTCGGCATATTTCCGACGAATACAGCCGCTTGTCACATGAGGTTGAGGTTGCCGAACGAGCCTTGGTGCACGCAGAAGAAGAACGCCGCCGTCTGGAAAATGAAAATCGCGAACTGCATGCCGTAGAGAATCGCGGGTTTGCCATTTTGCAGGAAGTGATTTCGGCACTCCCTTCGCCAGTGATTGGTTTCGATCAGGATGGCATGGTTGCCATGATCAATGATGCGGCATTGCATGAATTTGCGCCACGTGGTTTGAATATCGGGGTCGAGTTGTTGGTTGTTTTGCCAGAACTGCCAATTATTGGCGACAATCAAATAATCACCATTAATGAGACACCGTACGGGTGCTTGTGGCGTCAGGTTAGCCTGGGTGGAGCAGTCCACGGGCAACTACTGATTTTGCAGAGGGAGTAATAATGAGAATGCTTGAAGTACTGGCGCTGGATGCCGTGCAACCAGGTATGAAAGTGGCTGAGGCAGTGGTCGACGACGGTGGCCGCGTGCTGGTGCCGGTTGGGGCAGAGGTAACGGAAGCGATGCTGGCTGGTCTTGGGCGCCGTGATATAGCATCGATCAAAGTTGAGCACGAAGTTGAGGAAGACCCGGTCGCGCGCGAAGCGCACCACGCCGTCATCGTTTCCCGGCTCGACCGTATATTCCGCAAGGCCGGCGATGCTGCCGAAACGCGCACGCTATATCAGGCCGTCCTCGATCACCGGATGGAGAATCCACAATGACCATGCTCAATCGGGAACAGGTCACGGCTCGTCTCAAGCAGCTACCTTCGCTACCCTCCGCCGTTTCTGATTTGCTGGCTTCATTCAGCAATGAAGATGTTGATGTTGAACAGATTGCACGCCAGATTGCACGCGACCAAGGGTTGACTGCCCGTGTCCTGCGCGTTGCCAATTCCTCGTTTTACGGCCTGCAAAGCAAGGTTGGCACAATCAACGAGGCGGTGGTTGTCCTGGTTTTCGCGCAGTACGCAGCATGGTGATGGCAGTCAGCATGAATGGCGCATTCCGTGTTGATCAGTGTCAGGGCTTTGATGCAGCGGGTTATTTACGACATTGTGTCGGCGTCGGCCTGGCATCACGTGCCTTGGCGCCGCTGGCTGGGTTGAATGCCGAACTGGCTTTCACCGGCGGCCTTTTGCACGATATTGGCCAACTGGTTCTTGCTTCAAATTTTTCTGTGCAATACGCTGTTGCGCTCGATTATCGGAAAAAGCATGATTGTCCGCTGGTCATCGCAGAGCGCGATATTCTTGGTCTGGATCACGCTGAAGTCGGTGGTTTGCTTGCCGAAGCCTGGCGTTTTCCGGATAGCCTGCATCAGGCTGTTGCTCTTCATCATGCACCAGCGGGGGCGCTGGCCAATTCGCTGGCCAATGTTGTGCATGTTGCAGATGCCTTTGCGCATGCCATGGGTTTGGCCAATGCCAGCGATGAACTGATGATGCCGGTTGATCGTACGGCTTGGGAACGTCTCGCGCTTGATGGCGAAAAATGCCGCAAGGCAATCGCTGAAATCGAACACTGTTTCGAAGAAACCTGCCAGATTCTCAGAAGTTAAGTGGCAGGCTGAGGCGGGCGATCAGCCCACCATTCGGGTTGGGCAGCAGTTCGAGGCGGCCGCCATGAACTCGCGCCACCCGTTCGACAATGGCTAGCCCAAGCCCGGTTCCGCTGGCATTGGTTCGGGCATTTTCAAGCCGGGTAAAGGGCTGCTTGAGGCGTTCGATTTGGTTCTCCGGGATGCCAGGTCCATTATCGCCAACCTCAATGCATAAGCACTCGGCCTGTATGTTGGCGGTCAGCGTAATGCTTGTGCCACCGTATTTCCAGGCATTGTCGATCAGATTGGTCAGAGCGCGAGTCAGTGCTTTCGGGTGCAGTTTCAGTTCGGGTAGTGTCTCGTCAATGTCAAGAAGGAGTGGGTGGCCAAGGCAGCGTTGTCTTTCGCTCAGTGTGAAGAGCAGGGCGGACAGATCGGTTTTTACCGCCGCCTCGCCTTGGTCGCCGCGTGCGTAGTCCATGAATTGCGAAATAATTGCCTCCATTTGCTCAATATCAGTCACTACTGCTTGCCGGGCAACTTCATCGGCGACACTGAGTTCGGCTTCGAGACGCAAGCGGGTAAGCGGTGTGCGTAGATCGTGCGAAATGCCGGCCAGTACCTCGGAGCGATCACGTTCGTGACGTTGCAGGTCGGCTGCCATGCGGTTGAAGGCGCTGGCCAGCCCCTGCAACTCCTCCGGGCCGGTTTCCGGTAGGGGTTCCGGCATTTGCCCGCGTCCGACAGTGACCGCTGATTGGGCCAGCGCTTTCAGGGGCCGACTGATCCGTGTTGCGATAAACCAGGCGACGGCCAATGCAAGCACCAATGCCAGGAGTCCCCAACTCAACCATTGACCGGCAATGTTGCGCTTGGCGCGATCGCGGGGCAGGATTAACCAATATTCATCGTCATCCTGATCATCAAAGCGAAAACTGACCCAGAAACCGGGTACGCCATCAACTTCGGCGGCAATTTTTGTCTGTGGCCCGAGGCGAATCGCCAGTTCCTGTCGAATCAGGTTCATGAACCGGGTGTCTGGCATCGGTTCGATGCGATCATCTGCCTCGGCTGGCAGCAGACGGATACCTTCACGGGTCGATAAGTCATTGAACAGTGCCATCCGCTTTTCCGGAGCTGCTGCAAAAAGTGCTGCACGAATCAGGTTGACCGCAGAAGCTGCCAGTTGGGCAGATTCACGGGCACGGGGTTCGGCGTCAATGTAACGGAATAGGCTGAGCCAGGCGGTTGTGGTCAGTAAAACGAGGATGGCAAGCAGCAGAAAAGTCCGCGCCAGCAGCGTTCGCGGCATCATTCCCGGTTGGTACCATCCGGGACAAATACGTAACCGAAGCCCCAGACCGTTTGCAGGTAGCGAGGTTGTGCGGCATCGACTTCGATCAGTTTGCGCAGACGCGACACCTGGACGTCGATGGCGCGATCAAACGGGCCTTGTTCCCGGCCTCTGGCCAGTGACATCAATTTGTCACGTGAGAGTGGTTGGCGTGGATGCTGGAGCAACACCCTGAGTACGGCGAATTCGCCAGTTGTCAGCGCTAACGTTTCTTCGCCACGTTTAAGGGTGCGGGCGGCGAGATCGACTTCAATATTGCCAAAATGCAGCAACTCGCCATCAGCATCCGGCGTGCCTGGGGGTCGGCCAGATTGCCGGCGCAGAACTGCATGTATGCGGGCAAGCAGTTCGCGTGGGTTGAAAGGTTTGGGCAAATAATCGTCGGCGCCCATTTCCAGCCCGACAATACGGTCGACTTCATCGCCTTTGGCGGTGAGCATGATGATCGGTGTCTTGTCGCCAGTGCCACGCAATCGGCGGCAGATCGTCAGGCCATCTTCACCTGGCATCATCAGGTCGAGAATCAGCAGGTCGAAATGTTCACGAGTGCGCAGGCGATCCATTTGGTTGGCATCGCCAACTGCCTTGACGGCAAAACCATTTTCGCCAAGGTAGCGGGTCAGCAAGTCGCGCAAGCGGGCGTCATCATCGACAACCAGGAGGTGGTGGGTTCGTTCTGTCATGGCGGCAAGGATACGTGTTGCTGACAAATTAGCGATACTGAATGGTAACAATGTTTTGCTGGCGTGATGCCGGAAACAAGTTGTTACAAAACCGAATCGATGACTTGCCGGTTGGCGAGAGATTAACGGCAAAATTAGGCATCGTTCACAAAATATGAAAATCCAAATGGCCAATTGGCCCTCGCTGCTTCGTTTGTTCCTTGCCACTATTTCCCTGATTGGGCTCGTTGGTCAGGTACAGGCGCAACTGCCGCCAGACGAGCGCCGACAGTTGCGCCAGGAAATGCGCGATCACTGGCGGCAATTGCCGCCCGAGGAAAGGCAGCGTTTCCGTCAGGAGCGTGAGGAAAGACGGGAGCTTTTGCAGCAGATGCCGGCCGAAGATCGCAGCCGTTTACGCGACGAATTGCGTGGGCAACGTGATGGAAGGGGTGGTGGCACGGGTTCGAGCATCGTGGCGGTGGTCGACACTGATTTTGCCATCGTGAAATCCTGTGTTCATGATCTCCTGAGTCGCAGGCGGCTCCGGTAAAATGCCGGCCTATGTTGATTCTTTCCCTCGAAACCTCTACCGAACTTGGCTCCTGTGCGCTTTTTCATGATGGCGAGTTGATTGAGCGTATTTGCCCGGCTGGCCGCTCGCATTCAGAAACCCTGCTGCCGCTGATCCGTGAGTTGATGCAGGAAGCCGGAGTGGTTTTTGCGCAACTCGATGCCATTGCCTTTGGTGCCGGACCCGGTGCGTTTACCGGCTTGCGGGTTGCCTGCGGGATCGCCCAGGGGCTGGCAGTAGCGCGGGATCTGCCACTTGTCCCGGTGACCAGTCTGGAAACGATGGCAGTCATGACTGGCAAAAATCGCGTTTTGACTTTGCTTGATGCTCGGATGGGCGAAGTTTATGCTGGCGCCTATCTGGTTGAGGGCAACGTGGCGGTTTTGCAAGGCGAAATTCGTGTAAGTGTGCCAGAGGAGGTAGTTTTACCATCAGGTGAGGGCTGGACGGCCTGTGGCAATGCACTGGCGGCTTATCCGGCGCTCGCCGAGCGAGTTGTTGCGGTCAACATGAATTTTCACCCGGAAATTTTGCCTTTAGCCTCAGTTGTTGCGCGAATTGCAGCCCCACGCGTGGCGCGTGGGGAGGGCATAGACTCAGCGCTTGCAGCACCGCTTTATATTCGGGACAAGGTCGCCAAAACGGTTGCTGAACGTTTGCGCGAGGGTGGCAAGGCATGAGCGGTTTCGATCTGCATGCCGAGTTCTTTCCGCTGAACGAGCACGATCTTGATGCGGTGGCGGCCCTGGAGGCATCAATTCAAGCCTTCCCTTGGTCACGAGGGAATTTTGCTGATTCCTTGCAAGCGGGTCATAGCGTTTGGGTTTGCCGACTCGGTGGCGATTTGATCGGTTTTTCGGTAATCATGCGCGTGCTGGATGAAGCACATTTGCTGAACATTGGCGTCTGTCGGCGTTATCAAGGGCAGGGCTACGGCGCTCGTCTGTTACGCCACGTCATGGTTAATGCCAAGCAACATGGCGCCCGGAAACTTTTTCTCGAAGTGCGCCCGTCCAATGAGCGCGCTGTCGAGTTGTATCGTCATTTTGGCTTCAACCAGATTGGTCTGCGTCGCGGCTACTACCCTGCTGAAACTGGGCGTGAAGACGGGCTGGTATTTGACAAGGAACTCCTGTGAGCCTGAGTCGTGAGCAAATGTTGATCGAAATGGGTCTGGGGCCGATCTGGCGTGTACGCGGCCAGGAATCGCTGAACCAAGTTTGTGAAAAGCCCGTTGTTGAAATTGTTACTAAGCCAGCCAGTCAACCGTCAGATAAACCAGCGCCTTTAACAGCAAATGTTTCGGTCGACGGCCTGGATTGGCCAGATTTATCAAAACAGGTAGCCGAGTGCCGCGCCTGCACGCTTTGCCAGCAACGCAAACAGGCCGTATTGGGGGTTGGCGACCGTCAGGCCGACTGGCTGTTCGTTGGCGAAGGGCCGGGTGCTGAAGAGGATGTTCAAGGCGAACCTTTTGTCGGTCAGGCTGGCAAACTGCTCGACAACATGCTGGCGGCGCTTGATCTCAAACGCGACAACAAGGTTTATATCGCCAATGCGGTGAAATGTCGCCCGCCCGGTAACAGAACGCCGGAAGCTGCGGAAATGGCTGCCTGCCGCCCTTATCTTGAACGCTAGATTGCCTTGATCAAACCCAAAGTTATTGTCTTGTTGGGCAAGGCTGCGGTGCACTCGGTGCTGCATGAGGATAAATCACTGGCCAGCATGCGTGGTCAGCGTTTCGACTATCAAGGGATACCGACGGTGGTAACTTATCACCCGGCTTATCTACTGCGCAATTTGCCGGAAAAGGCCAAAGCCTGGGAAGATCTGTTGCTGGCCCGACGCATCTTGCGTCAGTCGGCGACAACAGCAATTAGTCCGGTCTTGCCGTTTTAGTGGTGCGCGGAATCATCCAGATGGATCACATCATCCTGTTCTTGCTGGTTGAGCAGATGGCGTTTGCGGATCATGTACATCAAGCTGCTGACAAATAGACCGACCAGGGTGACGCCGATGTAAATCGACATATCCATCTTGATCATCAGGTAGTAAATACCCGTCATCATCAAGATTGAAAGATTTTCATTGAAATTCTGAACAGCAATCGAGTGGCCGGCACCCATCAAAATATGTCCGCGGTGCTGGAGCAGGGCGTTCATCGGCACGACGAAAAATCCTGAAAGACCGCCAATCAGGATGAGCAACGGAACTGCCATCCAGATTTCGTGCACAAAATTCATCACCAGAACAATCAACCCCATCGCAATGCCCAGGGGAATAACCTTGACCGATTTGCGCAAGGTAATGTACTTGGCAGCGGCTACCGCGCCCAAGGCAACGCCAACAGCAACGACGCCTTGCAGCATCGAGGCTTTGGATAGATCGAGGTTGAGTGCCACCTCGGACCATTTGATGACGATAAACTGCAGTGTCGCCCCTGCACCCCAGAACAGAGTTGTGACGGCTAGCGAAATCTGGCCCAGCTTGTCACGCCAAAGCAGGGCCAGGCAATGATTGAATTCGTGAATCAGGAAGAACGGATTGGATTTCAGCTGTTTGTGATCAACCCCGGTATCAGGCACATAGAGATTAAATAACGCAGCAATGATGTAAAAAACGGCAACCACTGTAAGTGCCATTTCGCCAACCGTGTCGACGCCAGTATCCATCAGCGGAAAATCGAAGGCCAGCAAGGATTGAGAAACATCGGGCCGGATCAGCATGCCGCCAATTACCACACCCAGAATAATTGCACCGACTGTCAGCCCTTCAATCCAGCCATTGGCAACTACCAGCAGGCGATGCGGCAGGTATTCGGTCAGGATGCCGTACTTGGCCGGTGAATAGGCCGCTGCCCCCAAGCCAACCACGGCGTAGGCGATCAAAGGGTGAACACCAAAAAACATGATGCTGCAACCGACTATCTTGATCGTGTTGCTGATGAACATGACCCGCCACTTGGGCATCGAGTCAGCAAAGGCGCCGACGAAGGCGGCCAACAACACATAGGAAAGTGTAAAGAAAGTTTTGAGCAACGGCTCGTACTCCGTCGGCGCATGCATTTCGCGGAGGGCGGCGATCGCTGCAATCAGGAGAGCGTTGTCGGCCAGCGCAGAAAAAAACTGTGCTGCCATGATTATGTAGAAGCCGAATGGCACTTGGGCTCTTGTCTCGTTATAACTTTGGGCGACTTTATACCACGGATTATGGCTAAAGCAGGGATGTCACATTTCGTATAAAGTAACGCCAATGTTTTAACTGATATTTTTTATGACAAGGGCGAAATTGGGTTTGATACCCATAATCAAGTTATTTTTGCGCCCAGGAGAAACAAATGGCTGATCGGCGTCTGCAGGTCTTCATGGCCGTAGCCAAACACCTCAATTTCACTCGCGCTGCCGATGAATTATTCATGTCGCAGCCAGCGGTAACCTTTCAAATAAAACAGCTGGAAGAGCTTTATAGCACGCGCCTGTTTGAACGCCGGCATGGCAATGTATCGCTGACACCAGCTGGTGAATTGGTACTTTCCTATGCTGAAAAAATCATGGCCCTTTCCGATGAAATGGAAAGCCGCCTGGCGGAAATGAGTGGCGAAATGCGTGGCCCCTTGCTCATTGGGGCCAGTTCATCCATTGCTGTAAGCCTGTTGCCGCATTTGTTGAGCGAATTCAACGCAATCTATCCTCAGGTCAGAGCTTGTCTGATTGTTGCCAATTCCGAGAATATCGAGCGCCGTATTGCCGAGCACACGCTTGATCTTGGGTTGATAGAGGCACCATCCAAATTGACCGGGGTGGCCAGTGAAAATTGCGGAACTGATGAACTTGTCGTGATTTGCGCACCGGATTATCCACTGGCCGGCAGCGCCAGCATCACGCCGAAAGCGCTGGTCGACTATGAATACATTTCGCGTGAACCAGGCTCCGGGACGCGGGAGGTGACGGAAACCTATTTCCGTAAAAACAAGATTGAGCCGGAATTGCTCAAACTCCAGATGGAACTCGGCAGCCCCGAAGCGGTGAAGTCGGTCGTCAAACTGGGACTTGGTTTCGCGATTGTTTCCCGCCTGGTGGTTGAACCGGAGATGGAGAATGCATCATTGCTGGTCATCCCGCTCAAACCTGCGTTAAAACGCAGTCTTAACCTGATTTATCCGCAGGACAGGTTTCGTTCGCGACTGGCGAGCACATTTATTGATTTTTCCAAAAACAAACTTCGGGAACTCGTAGCATGAAGACATCGCGCCCAATCCGCGCTCGTATTTCGCCTGCGGCATTGCTGCACAATTATCGCCTGGCCAAACAACATGCGCCGCAGGCCAAGGCATGGGCAGTCGTCAAGGCGGATGCTTATGGTCACGGCCTATGGCGGGCAGTTCAGACGCTGCGTAATGAGGCCGATGGTTTTGCCTTGCTCGAAACCGAAAACGGCATTGGCTTGCGTGAAGCTGGGGTAACCCAACCTATCCTTTTGCTCGAAGGTATCTTTAGCTCACGTGACGCGCGGGCTGTTGTTGAATATGGTCTGACGACTGTCATTCATTGTACCGAGCAACTCAAATTACTGGTCGCTGCGGTCGACTGCGATAAACCGCTAAAAATTTATCTGAAACTGAATACTGGCATGAATCGACTGGGTTTCACTGCTGAAGAATTGCCTTCCGTCCTTGAAACACTACGCCAATTGCCGCAAGTCGAACTGACCCTGATGACACATTTTGCCGAGGCCGATGGTGAGCGCGGCATTGCCTGGCAACAGGAGCGCTTCAAGGCCATGTTGGGTAATTTGCAAGGGCAGGTGAGTCTGGCTAATTCGGCCGCCATTCTGCGTTATCCGGCGAGTCATGCGGATTGGGTACGCCCTGGCATCATGCTTTACGGCGCCAGTCCTTTTGCCGAGCAATCAGCCCGTTCGCTAGGCTTGCAGCCGGTGATGGCCCTGGAGAGTGCGATTATCGGGGTGCAAACCCTGGCCAAGGGCGACCGGGTTGGCTATGGCGGCACCTTCACAGCAGAACGTCCGATGCGCATCGGCATTGTCGCCTGTGGTTACGCCGACGGATATCCACGCCACGCCCCCAGCGCTACGCCGATTGCCGTCATGGGGCAGCGTACGACGACGGTCGGCCGGGTGTCGATGGATATGCTGGCCTGTGATCTGACGTATATCCCGGAAGCTGGTATTGGCTCACCGGTAACGCTCTGGGGGCAGGGTATTGCAGGCGAAGTGCCAGCAGATGAGGTAGCCAGAGCTGCCGGCACGATTGCCTACGAACTGTTCTGCGCGCTGGCGGCGCGTGTGACGTTAGAGCTCGTCACCGCCTGATTGTTGTATCCTCGCTTCCTTATGGCTAAAAGCAAGTCGATTTACAGCTGCACAGAGTGCGGCGCAAACAGTCCCAAGTGGCAAGGGCAGTGTCCGGGTTGTGATGCGTGGAACACGCTCGTTGAAACAATTGCGGAAAAAACCAGTGGCCATCGCTTCGAAGCTTTGGCACCAACAGCCAAACTACAAAATCTTTCGGAAATTGAAGCACGCGAAACCGAGCGCATTGCGACCGGTATTGGCGAATTCGACCGTGCCCTGGGTGGTGGGCTGGTTCCCGGTGGGGTGGTGTTGATTGGTGGCGACCCGGGCATCGGTAAGAGCACCTTGCTGCTGCAAGCCCTGTCGCTGCTCTCCATCGGTCAGAAAGTGCTCTATATCAGTGGTGAAGAGTCGGGCGAGCAGGTTGCCCTGCGCGCCCGCAGGTTGAGTCTCGATACCCGCCGCCTGCAATTGATGGCCGAGATCAATCTCGAGCGCATTCTGTCCACCCTTCAGGTCGAAAAACCGCAGGTTGCGGTGATCGATTCAATACAAACCTTGTGGTCGGATCAACTTTCCAGCGCGCCGGGTTCAGTGGCGCAGGTTCGCGAGTGTGCGGCGCAACTGACCCGCTTGGCCAAGCAAGCAGGCATTACGGTGATTCTGGTCGGCCATGTCACCAAGGAAGGCACGCTGGCCGGGCCGCGCGTGCTGGAACATATTGTCGATACGGTTTTGTATTTCGAGGGTGACACGCATTCGGCGTTCCGGCTGATCCGCGCGGTTAAGAACCGTTTTGGCGCAGTGAACGAAATCGGTGTTTTCGCCATGACGGAGACCGGATTGAAAGGTGTCAGCAATCCCTCGGCGCTCTTTTTGTCGCAGCACGGTCAGGATGTTGCTGGTTCCTGTGTGATGGTAACGCAGGAGGGTACGCGCCCATTATTGGTTGAAATTCAGGCGCTGGTTGATACGGCACACGGCAACCCGCGTCGTCTGACTGTTGGCCTGGATGCGCAACGCCTCGCCATGTTGCTGGCTGTTTTACATCGCCATGCAGGCATCGTCTGCTTCGATCAGGATGTTTTTGTGAATGCCGTCGGTGGCGTTAAAATTACCGAACCGGCAGCCGATCTAGCTGTTCTTTTGTCCATTACATCATCGTTAAAAAACAAAGCATTGCCATCGAAACTTATAGTGTTTGGTGAGGTTGGTTTGGCGGGTGAAATTCGTCCGGCGCCACGTGGTCAGGAGCGTTTGAAAGAGGCTGCCAAGCTGGGTTTTACGCGGGCACTTATTCCAGAAGCCAATCGCCCCAAACATGCCATTCCCGGTATGGAAGTCATTGCCGTCAAACGGGTTGAAGAGGCGGTTTCACGTCTGCGGGAGCTGGCTTAAAGTTGTTTAATCTTTCCCGCTACTTCTCGACCCTGAGCTTTATCCTGATAGTGCTCGCCGCCGGCTTGCTGGGGCCGCTTTATCGCCATATTTCAATCCAGCAGATGACGACCTTGGCTGAAGATCGCAATGTGGCGATGGCTCGAGTTTTCGAGAATTCATCCGGGCAGGTATTGATATCGCTACTTGCCAATTCGGCCGGGCGTGATGCCGAGTCATTGCGAGCGGCAGTCAGCGCACAAGAATTGCGAGCTAAAACGGTTGCTCTGATGCAAGGTACTGCAGTCATCAAGATCAAGGTTTATAACCGGCTTGGCGTTACCGTTTTCTCTACTGATACCAGTCAAATTGGCGAAAACAAGCTCGGCAACGAGGGGTTCAAAGGGGCAATTGGCGGAGTCGTAACCAGTAATCTGACGCACCGTGACAGCATTGACACCTTTGAGGGAACCCATGTCGAGCTCGATGTGCTGTCCAGCTACATTCCCATTACAGGGGAAGGCAAGGCAGTCGAAGGTGTTTTTGAGCTGTACCAGGATGTTTCTCCCTTCATGGCTTCGTTGAATCGGGCCTTGTGGTGGATAACGGCGGGGCTGATTTCAGTCCTCGCCGGACTATATTTGATGCAATATTTACTGGTCCGACGCGCCCAGGGCATTCTTCGTGAGCAGGAAGGCAAGATCAAGGCGGCGCGGGATACTCTGGAGATTCAGGTTGCAGCCCGTACCGAAGAACTCAAGCGCGCCAATCGCCAGCTTGAGGGCGAGGTGGGTGAGCGTCGGCAGGCCGAAAGCCGGCTCAATTATCTGGCCTAC
The DNA here is from genome assembly GCA_016709495.1 of Candidatus Dechloromonas phosphorivorans. GTDB lineage: Bacteria > Pseudomonadota > Gammaproteobacteria > Burkholderiales > Rhodocyclaceae > Azonexus > Azonexus defluvii. Next base: position 23,028 of record JADJMS010000016.1, read on the forward strand.
CATGATCCCTTGACCGGCCTGAGCAATCGTCGGCGGTTCATTGAGCGCATGGAAGAAAGCATTGGAGAGGCGAGTAAGCGCCAGCAGCGTCTGGCTGTTCTGTTCATTGATCTTGACCAATTCAAACAAGTCAACGATTCCCTGGGCCACACCATCGGTGATGAACTCCTGATTGCGGTCGCGGCACGATTGTCTGAACATGTGCGACTGATCGACATGCTGTCACGTCTGGGTGGCGATGAGTTTATCTGCTTGATGGAGGCGGCTGGTACTGATGATGAAGTAGCCAATCTGGCCGAAGAAATCGTTGCTGCCTTCGACGAGCCATTTCGTCTTGGCAAGCACGAACTGTTTTTGTCCACTTCGGTCGGTATCAGTCTTTTCCCGGCAGATGGCCTGACGGTGGTTGATTTGATGCGCAATGCCGATTCGGCAATGTATCGCGCCAAAGCGATTGGTCGAGGGCGTTATCATTTCTACACACCGGAAATGACCAGCGAGGCACAGGAAAAAATCCGCATGGAAAACCTGCTGCGCCGTGCGCTGGAGAATGGCGAATTGTCAGTGCATCTGCAGCCACAGGTTGCGGGACAAAGTGGCAAACTGGTCGGTGCTGAAGCATTGGTCCGCTGGTTTAGTCCAGAGTTGGGGAATGTTCCGCCGAATAGCTTCATTCCGCTGGCCGAGGAATCCGGAATCATTATCAAGCTGGGTAACTGGGTGCTACGCGAAGCTTGTCGACAGGTCATGCAGTGGCGGCTCAGTGGCTTTGATTTGCCACAGCTGTCGGTCAATCTGTCGGTAAAACAACTGGAACGCCCGGAGTTTATAGATACGCTTGACGATATTCTTTGTGAAACAAGGGATGGACCCGGCTTTCCTCAAACTTGAAATAACCGAATCGGTGGTCATGGCCGTCGGCAATGCCTTTAATCTGCTTGATCGCCTGCGCAATATGGGAATTACCTTGTCGCTGGACGATTTTGGTACGGGTTATTCATCTCTCAGTTATTTGAAGATGCTGCCCGTCCAGCAATTGAAAATCGACCAATCATTTGTTTCAGGGATCGGGAAAAACCAGGGTGACGAGGCGATTATTCGCAGTGTCATGGCGCTGGCGCAAAGCCTGGATTTTGAAGTCGTCGCTGAAGGGGTAGAGACCGAAGAGCAGGCCGCATTTCTCCGCCACTTGGGTTGCCAGAAGCTACAAGGCTATTTGCACGGACGTGCCGTGGCGCCTGCGGAATTTCGCGCTCGCTGGTCGATTCGCTGATGTGGCGCCTTGCCTGGCGAATGTTGGGCAGGGAACTGCGCTCGGGTGAATTGCGACTCTTGTTTATGGCTTTGGTCGTTGCCGTAGCGGCGGTCACGGCGGTTGGCTTCTTTGCTGACCGTGTCCGCCTGGCACTAGAGCTTCAGGCACAACAACTGATGGGCGGCGATCTGGTGTTGACTGCCGATCACCTGGTCACCAGAGATTACGCAGGAAGCGGCAAAGCGTGGATTACAACTGGCCGAAACACTGAGCTTTCCCAGTATGGTCATGGGGCGCAGCGCAGCCGCAACTGGTCGACATCAAGGCGGTTAGCAGCGCATATCCATTGCGCGGCAAGCTATCTGCCGCGCTGCAAGCCAACGAAACGGGACAGCCAGTCAATGCCGGCCCGCAACCCGGCAGTGTCTGGCTTGATGAACGACTCTCCGGGGCATTGCAGATTGTGCCGGGCGGACGGGTTGGAATTGGTGAGATAACCTTGCCGGTTTCGGCCATTTTGACGCTGGAACCGGATCGCGGCATCAATTTTTTCGCTCTCGCGCCGCGCTTGATGATGCACCTCGACGATATTCCCGGCAGTGGACTGGTACAGGCTGGCTCGCGCGTTACCTATCGCCTCCTGCTGGCTGGCGAGGCCGATGAAATCAAAGGTTTCCGCAATTGGGTGAATGGTCGCCTGGAGCGGGGCGAACGACTTGAAGACCCGAGCAATGCACGACCGGAAATTCGCAATGCACTGGATCGCGCGCAGCATTTTTTAGGCCTTGCTACGCTGTTGACCGTAATCCTTTCGGCGGTTGCAGCTGCTTTGGCTGCACGCCGCTACATGCAACGTCATCTTGATGCCTGTGCGGTCATGCGCTGCTTCGGGCTGACCCAGGGCGGCTTGGTGCGCTTGCATGCGGCACAGTTTATTTGCCTGGGTATTTTGTCGGCAATGCTGGGTTGCCTGGTCGGGTTTGCTGCACATTTTGTGCTGATAAGTTGGTTGGCTAAATTGCTCGCGCTACAGTTGCCGATGCCCGGTTGGTTGCCTTTGGGGCAGGGCGCTATTGTCGCCTTCGTGTTGCTTTTCGGTTTTGCTTTTCCGCCCTTGTTGCAATTGAGGAAGGTTCCGACGCTGCGCGTATTGCGCCGGGAACTTGGTGCACCGCAAGCCTCCTTACTGGGCGGCTATTTTATTGGCATGCTCATGCTGGGTGGCCTGGTTATATCGGTGGCTGGCGATTGGCGACTCGGTGGCATGGCAGCAGCAGGTTTTAGCTTGGCCGCACTGGTCTTTTGGGCGCTGGCGCGGCTTGCCGTGAGCACGGCTGCGAGGATCAGGCAATTGGGCGGCTTTGGCTGGCGGCAGGGGCTAGCCAACCTGGGGCGCCATTCGGCTGCCAGCACATTGCAGATTGCTGCTTTGGCGATTGGTTTGATGGCCATCTTGCTAATGACTGTAACCCGTGCCGAGTTGGTCTCTGCCTGGCAGAAAGCTGCGCCAGCCGATGCGCCGAATCGTTTCATCATCAATATTCAGCCTGAACAGCGACAACCGATGGCCATGGCATTGGCTGAGGCTGGCATCACTGCTGAATTATCGCCAATGATCCGTGGCCGCTTGTTGCGCATTGGCGAGCGGACAGTCAGTACCGCTGATTATCCCGATGATGAACGTGCACAGCGCCTGATCGATCGTGAGTTCAACCTTTCATGGCGTTCCGCCATGCCACCGGGCAACCGATTGAGCGAAGGCGCCTGGTTCAAACCCGATGATGCGGGGCACGGGTTGGCTTCCGTTGAGGAGGGTCTTGCCAAAACATTGGGAATCAAGCTGGGTGATGCGCTGACTTTCACCATTTCCGGTAAGGAAACACAGGTGCAGGTCAGCAGTTTGCGCAAGCTGGACTGGGATTCGATGCGCGTCAATTTCTTCGTCTTGATGCCACCGGGCGTGATCGACGATGCACCGGCCAGCTACATCACCAGCTTCCATTTGCCAGCCGACAAAGCCGAGCTGGGCCGCGATCTGGTTGCGCGCTTTCCCAACGTGACATTGATTGATGTCGACATGGTACTGAAGCAGATCCAGGCTGTGATGGAGCAAGTTTCGAGCGCTGTTCTGTTCATTTTTGTATTTACCCTTCTGGCAGGTGGTGTGGTGCTTTATTCAGCCCTGATGACGGCATTTGATGAGCGCCGTTATGAGTTATCTGTCATGCGTGCCCTGGGTGCGCAACGCCGACAATTGCGCCAGTCTTTGCTTACCGAACTCCTTGTGGTTGGGGCCATTGCCGGACTGATTGCAGCCTTTGGTGCCAGTGCGCTTGGGCAACTACTGGCGCGCCAGATATTTCAGATGGAACTGCCGCTTAACCTCTGGCTACCGCTGCAGGCAGCGATTGTCGGCGCGGGACTGGCGGTCAGTGTTGGCTGGCTGGCAATACGACAACTATTGCGCGCTCAACCCTTGCTTGCCTTGCGGGCCGGTGCTTGAGGCAATTTACAGGTCGATTTTAGTGATATTGCTGCCAGCGATGCGCTGGTAGCGAATTTGCCGGGCCATACCGAGAATCAAATTGATACCGAGACCGCCGATCTGGCCTTCTACAGGATCGGTGGCAGACATCAGGCTTAAATCAAAGGGCACTGCCTGATCACGATAAAGCAGCGTTACACCGCCGGAGCGGGGGCACATTGCGATAGTCAGCAACTGATCGCACTCGCCACCGTAGCCATGCTTAATACTGTTGCTGACCAATTCCTCTATAACTAACAGAATGCGTGACACATCGTTTACCGAAACACCAAGTTCTTGCGCCAGCTTGACGACACTGGCGAGTACGCCCGGCAGCTCGGCGAAGCGCGCAGGAATCGAAAGTTCCGTAGAATGGGTGGGCATTGCGTTGCAATTTTGGAGAGATTTAATGAGCAAAGTATATCGGACCGTACTCTGCACGGTCATTTCACTGGCCTTGGCTGGTTCTGCATGGGCGAATGAAGCAGCGGGAACGATCAAGACCAGCAAAGGGCAAGTCAATATCGAACGGGCTGGCGAGAAAGTCCCGGCAGTGGTTGGTAGCCCGGTTTATGTCAGCGACAAGGTACGCTCCGGTGCTGATGGATCTTTTGGTGTCACGCTGAAGGACAATACGCTGCTGTCTGGCGGCCCGAATTCGTTGGTGGTCATCAACAAATTCAGCTACGACACGACAACCAACGCAGGCGGCATGTCGATAGGCGTGCGCAAGGGAACGCTGGCTGTAGCAACCGGCAAAATCGCCAAGGCGACACCAGAGTCGATTGATTTCCTGACGCCGACCTCTGTTCTGGGTGTCCGTGGTACTGAGTTTGTCGTTGAAGTAGGAGAAGGCAGTGACGAATAAGCTTTCCATCTCAATGCTGATTGTTGCCTTATTGGCTGCCGGTTGCGCCAGTGAGCGTGTCATTTGCTGCCGTCGGCTGACGGGCGGCCAAGCGGTGTTGTGGTGCGTGACCAAGGCGGGGAAATTCTCCTCGATCAACCTTACGCAGCAACGGTACGGCGTTCTGGTTCGGTCAGCGGCTACCAGTCTTCCCCTGAAGAGGTGAAAGAGCGTTTTGCTGATGCCTTGGCTGCATTGCCGCCACGCGCCAACAGCTATACCGTTTATTTCCTGCCAGGTAGCAGCGATACACTGACGCCTGAATCACTGCTCGAATTCGACAAGATCAAGGCCGATCTGGCGACACGCGCAGCTGGTGAAATCCGGGTAATCGGCCATACCGACCGGGTCGGCAGTGTACAGAGTAATGATGCCTTTTCGATCAAGCGGGCAAATGCAGTGCGCGAACTAATGGTAAATGCCGGAGTTAATCCTGCCGTGATTGAAACGGCCGGTCGCGGCGAACGCGAACCTTTGGTGCCAACCGAAGACGAAGTGGCTGAAGCCAAAAACCGTCGGGTTGAAATCAGCGTCAGATGATTGAAACAACCCTGCCATCTTGAATGGCAGGGTGCTTGCCTTCAGTCATCCTCCATTTCTGCATTGGCCGCCTCAAGATCGAGCTTCTCCATTGCATCGGCAGGCGTGCATTCAACCGCATCGGCGTATAACTTTTCTGCATCTTTAAGTCGGGAACGTCCAAACATGGCAACCAGTCCGTTGGCATATTCGGTGCGGGCGATGGTTGAATCCGGATTGAGTTCAAGGGCGCGGCGGAAGTGCTTTTCACCTGTTTCTTTCTTGGCACCGTAGGTTAGCCCGCCAACCAGCGCGCCAACCTTGTCGATGATTTCGGCATGCCAGGTACCGAGGGCAATGTGTGCATCAGCGTGTTTCGGTTCCAGTTCCAGCGTACGCTCCAGGCTCGTCTTGATCTTTCCGCCGAGGCCTTGGGCCAGCGCCTTGGTAATTGAAATACACTGACTGTAACGACCCAGTGCATAAGCATAGTAATACCAGGCATTGGCGTTTTTTGGCTCGTTGGCGTCCTGAGCTTCGCAACGTGCGTTGATTTCCTGGAATATCGCCAGTTTCCTATCTTCGTCGTCTTCAAGATAATTGGCGTAAATCATCGCTGCCTTGTTTGCCGCGTTAATACCCGCACCACCGGCATTCAGTCCTGTTTCAACCGCTTTGGCAAAATTTCCGGCATGGTAGCTGCGCCAGGCATCCAGTGCTGCATCGGAATCAGGGTAAGGCTCGCAGTCACCACGATGCAGTCGCGGCCAGTTTTTTTTAAGGGCAGCGCCGGGGTAGAGAAACTCATTGTTCGGAAACGGAAATATGCTCCAGGCCAGCTTGGTCATGACGTGTCTCCTTTATTATTTGTTGATATAGGCGTTCGATAATTTTTCCAGTAATCGTCTGGCTTCGCCTTGCAGATACGGTGCGGCAAGTGACATGACCTGATAAACCCCTCGGCCTATATCCGGTTCGCCACGCGGGCGGCGAGCGTGCTCAAAGGACAGCCAGAAGGTGGCGATAACGGTCATATTGATGGCCAAGGGTGGAATTTCAGCAGGTGTTGCGGTCAACACACCAGAAGCTGCCAATCCTTGGCAGACGGTGATTGCCGTTTGTTCCTTATGTATCAGGATGCGCTGAAAATGGGTTTCGACTAGTCGATTGCGGGTTAGCAAATCGTTGATGTCACGGTAGAAAAACCGGAATTTCCAGATCGTCTCAAACAGCAGATGCAGGAATAGCCAGATATCTTCCGCACCCTGCGGGCGATTTCCGGGTGCGGTGAGCAGGTTTTCGATATCCTTTTCATAGTCGGCAAACAGCGCGTTGACGATCTCGTCCTTGCTGTGAAAGTGGTAATAGAGGTTACCGGGGCTGATATCCATATCGTCAGCGATGACGGTAGTCGTCACGTTCGGCTCGCCGAAATCATTAAACAGCTTCAGCGCAGTTTCGAGAATGCGTTCACGGGTGCGCCGTTTTGGCTTTTTTTCCATGCCAGCTTCCATTTTTTTGTCTCTACCGATCAGGATACATCAGGCTGGTCGGCTTGATTCAAGCCAGCGTTGCAATTCATCCAATGAAATGTCGAGCGCATGCGCAGTGGTTTCCAGGCTGACTTTTGATTTATGGCTGGGGCGCGGCAATAATGAGTAGCGGTGGTCCTTCAGCACGTTCAAATTGAGGCTGAGGCCATGCCGTTTAAGAATCGGCATCAATTCATGGCGACGGCGATAGAGGTCGATGCGGGTGCGCTGATAGGCGTGTTCGCAGAGACGGCGACGGTCGCGGTAGCTGAAGACGTTGGTGAAAAACATTTCTGCATCATCGCGGCTTGGTTCAAAAAGCAGAACGTCCGCCTCCGGGAATTGGTGTTTGTAGCGATCCATGCCTAGTCGCATGCGGGAGTGAATGATGGCGCGGAAAGTTTGTGACAGAACCACCGGCAGCCCGCCATCGTTCAGATTCTGGCGCTCATCAATGTTGCGTTTGGCAGCCAACTCGGCATCGAATGGCACCAGTGGGTTGATGCAGAGGACAATGTCAGCACCTTCCTTGAGCGCCACCGAGGCATGCAGGGTCTTGATCAGCGCGCCATCAACGTAGTGTTTACCATTGATAACGACGGGTGGGAAGAGACCGGGCAGGGCAGCACTGGCCTGAACTGCTGTCGAAATGGGTACATCGTCAAAACCTTCTTCACCAAAGGAAACGGATTCTCCAGAATCGAGATCAGTTGCAACAAGGAAGAGGCGGTGCTTCAGCTTGCGGAAATCATTCGTTCGCCCACGCTGGGAGAACAGGTTGTGTAGTACGCGGTCAATGCCCCGGTTATCGAAAACCCCAGTGGGAATGGCGCGTGACAGACGCTGGAAGGATTCAAAAAGTCCGTGATGAAATGGGTCGGAAAGATAACTCAGGGCTGATGAAACCAGGAGGTTGGGTAGTGACATGATGCGGCTGAGGTATTCGCCAAATGCCGGGCGCAGCAACATTTCAGGATCGAAAATCTCCTCGGCACCGTCATCAATCAAAATGCGGGCCAGTCGTGCCGGGTTGATACCATTGGCCAGCGCTGCCGCAATCAGGCCACCGGAACTGACGCCGACAAAAATATCCGCCTGATTGAACTCGCAACCATCAATGGCTTCCGCCAGCGCAACGCTTGCGCCAATTTCATATATGCCGCCCAGCGGTCCGCCGCCAGCCAGCGCGATTCCTGTTTTGGACAAACTGTCTCCCCCAAAGTGGTGGATGCCCGGTCATCGCCGGGCATCTCGTGGTTTGCCGTCCAGCTGCATCGGGCAAGAAATGCCCGGCGTGTTTACTTAGGCAGCAGTTGTTGCACCAGCAACGGGAGCAGCAGGTTCGGGTTTCTTGGCGGCGGCACTTTTAGGCGCGGCCGGCTTCTTTGCCGGCGCAGCTTTGGGAGCAGCAGCTTTAGCGGCTGCCGGAGCGGTCTTGGCGGCAACTTTGGCAACGGGCTTGGCTGCTTCCTGAGCTTCAGTCAGCTTTTGCACGACTGCAGTTAATTCGGCAACGCGCTTCGAGAGTTTGTCGATTTCCTTCTTGGTCGGTACACCAAGGCTTGACAGTGCACGGGCAACGCGATCTTCAAACACCTGCTCCAGACGATCCCAGGTGCCAGCCGCTTTTCCTGCAACCTGGGCCATTTTTTCGTCGGCAGCCTTTTTGGTTTGCTTCTGGATGGTTTCGCCTTCCTTGACCAAGGCATCAAACACTTTGCTGCCTTCTTCCTGAGCTTTGGAAAAAGCGCCAAGGCCGGCCAGCCAGATTTGATGGGCGGATTCCTTGACGGTTTGGGTCAGTTGATTTTCTGACAGGGCTTTGAATTTCTTGACCATGATTGACTCCTTTATTGTGAGATTTGGTATGGCAGTTTTTTGAACTACCCTTGAGATCAGTGTAGGAGATTCATTTAGAGGAGGCACACTAATTTCGTAGGCAGCCTACTCTAAAATGTCTTTGATTCTAAAAAATTATGAGGAGACGCTCGTGCAATATTTCATCACTGGTGCATCTGGTTTTATCGGGCGTCGGCTTGTCAAAAAGCTGCTGGAACGCGATGACAGCATTGTTTATTTTCTGGTACGTTCGAGCGAGAAAGATGCACTCGCAGGGCTCTACGAATATTGGGAATGTGATGCCAAGCGGGCCATTCCGATTGTTGGTGATCTAACCGAACCTGAACTTGGGGTTGTTACGGTCGACCGCAAAAACTCGGAAAAAAAACCATACATTTTTTCATCTGGCTGCGATCTACGATCTTTCTGCTGATGCCGATATTCAGCTCAAGGTCAATGTGGAGGGCACGCGCAATACGGTGAAATTTGCCGAAGCGATTGGCGCCAAACATTTCCATCTGTTCAGTTCAATAGCTTCAGCTGGCATGTTCGAAGGTCTATTCCGTGAAGACATGTTCGAGGAAGCCGAAGGACTGGATCACCCCTACTTCAAGACAAAACATGACTCGGAAGGCATTGTTCGCCGCGAATGCAGCATTCCATGGCGCATTTACCGCCCAGCAATTGTCGTCGGTGACTCACGCACTGGCGAAATGGACAAGATTGACGGTCCGTATTACTTCTTCAAACTGATCCAAAAAATGCGCAAGCTGCTGCCGGCGTGGATGCCGACAGTCGGTATCGAAGGAGGGCGGATCAACGTCGTTCCAGTCGACTTTCTGGTCAATGCGGTTGATCATATCGCCCATGCCAAGGGTGAAGATGGCAAGTGTTTCCATCTCGTTGATCCCACCCCGATGCGCGTTGGCGATCTGCTCAATACCTTCGCCCGCGCCGCCCATGCGCCGGAAATGACGATGCGCATCAATGCGGCCTTGTTCAGTTTCATTCCGCGGCACATGCGCAAGGCGCTTCTGGCGTTGACGCCGGTGCGCCGGATTCGTCATGCCGTGATGAAAGACCTGGGTTTGCCGGACGACATGTTCCGTTTCGTTAATTACCCAACCCGTTTTGATTGCCGCGAAACAACCCGCGTGCTTAAAGGCACCGGCATCAAGGTGCCAGCGCTGGAGGATTACGCCTGGAAATTGTGGGATTACTGGGAACGCCATCTTGATCCCGATCTCTTTATCGACCGTAGCCTGCGTGGGCAGGTTACTGGCAAGGTCGTGCTGATCACTGGCGCTTCATCCGGTATCGGCAAGGCAACGGCCTGGAAACTGGCAGAGGCCGGCGCGCATGTAGTGACGATTGCGCGTGACAAGGAATTACTTGACGAAGTAACTGCCGAATTCACTGCCGCCGGCCTCAAATTGCACGCTTACGTGGGCGATCTGGCCGATATGGCCTCGGCTGATGCCATTACCCAGCAAATCCTTGCCGAGCATGGTGTTGTCGACATCTTGATCAACAATGCCGGCCGCTCAATCCGTCGCGCCATCGAAAATTCCTTCGAGCGCTTCCACGATTTCGAGCGCACCATGCAACTGAATTACTTTGGCTCACTCAAAGTCAGCATGGCAGTCTTGCCGAAAATGATTGAACAGAAGCGTGGACACATCATCAATATTTCCTCAATTGGCGTCCTGACCAATGCGCCGCGCTTTTCAGCCTATGTCGCCTCCAAATCGGCGCTTGATGCCTGGACACGTTGTGCTGCCTCCGAATTCGCTGATCGCGGCATCAACTTCACGACCATCAACATGCCGTTGGTTAAAACACCGATGATTGCGCCAACCAAAATCTACGATCAGGTACCAACACTGACTCCGGAAGAGGCCGCTGCGCTGATCTGCGATGCGATCATTCACGAGCAGGTCCGTGTTGCCACCCGCCTCGGTATTTCCGGTCAGGTGCTGCATGCCTTGCTGCCGCGAGTCGCACAGATCATCATGAATACCACCTTCCGCATGTTCCCCGACTCCAGCGCGGCCAAGGAAAAGAAAACCGGTCTATTGCCTGAAATGCCGTCTGCGGATCAAGTTGCCTTCCAACAGTTCATGCGCGGGATTTATTTCTAATGGCGACGCATCTCAAGGCCGGCGATCTAGCTCCAGAGTTTTCTGCGGTATCGACTGACGGAAAAATCATCAATCTTGCAGACTATCGCGGTAAGAAATTGGTCATGTATTTTTACCCGATGGATGACACGCCGGGTTGCACCAAGCAAGCTTGCAGCCTTCGCGATGCCAATGCAGAAATCGCAGCTCGTGGCGCAGCCATTCTTGGTGTCTCTGCACAAGGCGAGGAATCGCACCAGCGCTTTACCGAGAAATTCAGCCTCAATTTCCCTTTGCTGGCCGATACCGATCTCGCCATCGCCAAGGCCTACGGGGTTGCTGGCTCAGGCGTTGGCGGTTTGCTGCGCATGCTGGCCAAATTCAGCGAACGCGTAACCTTCATCATTGACGAAACAGGCAAAGTGGCTGACGTGATCAGCGATCCAAGCTGCCCGGATCACGGGGCAGAAGTATTGTCGCTGCTTTAAGCACCTTAATGGATGCGGTTTTCGATGCTCGCAAACAGGGCGTCGTAAATTTCGATCAGCGCCTCGCGGTCCGCGCTGCCCTTGACCCAATTTTTGGAATGGGCAATTTTGACCGCCTTTTTTTCCATCTCGGAAAGGCTGTCGACCGTAACAACTTCACCATGGAGAATGGCACTGGCATCGGTTCGAGCTTTTTGCGCCATACCAACGAGGTTCATCGACGACTCCATTGAATGGGTGCCGTTGCCAATTTCTATTGAAAAATTGCCAACCAGCGTAGCTGATGAAGCTGATTCAGCGAGTTTGTGGCCAAACTCATTCGCCGTAGTCCGCGCACTTGATACGGAGTGATTAAGTTCATTGGTCTGGGCAATGGCAATATCCATAGCCTCGCTCATGGCCAGAATGGCCGCAGAAATTTCCTTGGCTGAACGTTGCGATTGATCAGCCAGCTTGCGAACCTCATCCGCGACAACCGCAAAACCACGACCAGCTTCACCAGCTCGAGCCGCTTCAATTGCCGCGTTCAAGGCTAGTAAATTTGTCTGTTTGGCGATTCCATCGATCTGGCCAGTCAGCTTGCTGATGTCTTGGGCTTTGGCGCCGAGTTCTGACAATGCTTGCGTTCCGCTTTCAGCAGAATTCTGAGCGATGCCTAGTGCGACTGACATACGCTCAGCAGCATCCGACATGGCGCTGGCCGATTCCGGAAAATGCAGCCGAGAGCTCGGCAGACTGTGCAGCATTACTGCCGACATCAGTAAGTGTGCGACTTACATGGTCAATCGCCATCGACAAGCCGCGCTCGGAGCGCAAAAAAATGCGCGACAACAACGCTTCAAGGGCTACCGATTCCTGGGCACTATTAACCTGATCGAGCAGAATTTGCGCCTTGCCCAAAACATCCTTGTAGGTACCATGCACGCCGGATATTTGCAGGCGGCGCCAGCTTCGACTACTTGAACTGGCCTCCATCCCGCCGAGAATTTCACGGAAAGTGGTTTCAGTTTGATCCAGCGCCGAGTTCAGATTGACCCGCATCGCCTCCAGCGTTGGGTCAGCAAACGCCAGTGGTAGGCGGAAAACAATTCACCTTCACTAATTTTATGCAGAACCCGATTCAGTTCTGCGGTTTGTGTAGCGGTACCTGATTGATTTTGAAAAACAAGGAGCGCAATGGCCAGGAGCAAAAACGGAGCCGCTGCCCACGGATTCCAGAATACCGAGCCAAATCCCGCTGCAATCAGCAGAATAGTTAGCCAGGCCCGGTTAAAGTGCGAAGACGAGTTGCTCATAGCCCATTCCTGTCTGTTTCAACACATCAACCAGCACCTGAGTACCAGCTGCAATGGCATCGCGCGCGCCGGCTAATTTTTCAGCCTGCAGCATCTGGCGATAGACCGGGTCAATTTTTTCAAGGGCAGCACGCGTCGGGCAGCGGCGGACCGAGGTATAGCCGACGATGGCTCCGCCTGACGAAAAATCTGGCGAAATATGGGTGAATACCCAGTAAAAACCACCATCCTTGGACATGTTTTTGACGTAGCCAAAAAACTCATTGCCCGCCTGTATCGTATCCCAGGCCAGTTTGAAGGCCGCACGTGGCATATCGGGGTGACGGATGATGTTGTGTTGGGAGCCAATTAACTCGGCTTCGGTATACCCGGAAAATTCAATGAAAATCGGGTTGCCGTAAGTGATGATGCCCTTGGGGTTGGTTTTGGAAACGATGAAATCGTTTTCCCGCATTTGTCGTTCAATGCTGGTGGGCGTGATGTCTCTTTTCATGGGCTCCCCCGCCGAATTGTTACCCTTATTCTAGCCCTTCTTTAGTTTGCTGATGCAAGCCAGTATGGCTTTGGTGGTACGTGGCGAGTAAAGCGCAGCGAGATGGCCAAGCGCAGAGAGTTCTATATCCTCCGCTTCGGGCATTCGTTGGTTTACTTGTGGCATGACATAGTTGTCGTGAGAAGTACGAATCGAGAAAAAGGTACTTTGACTGACTCATAAGCCAAATCATTTAACCAGAGCGAGCCGGGTTCCATTTCCCGGGCATTCTGACCAAAGCCAAGCCGAGCCAGTTCGCTGCCACGATGTGGCGAGGCAAAGGTAATAAGTCGTTCAACCTGGGCAATGCCATGTCGGGAAAGATAAGATCGACAGACCAGACCGCCCATGCTGTGAGCGATCAGAATGACTTGTTGAGCATCGCAGGCGGCGCAGACTTCATCAATACGCTGAACCAGTTGTGGTACCAGCTTGCCGACACTGGTATAGGGCGGCGTCAGGCTGACTGTGGCGACGGTATGGCCCGCAGCTTCAAGCTCGCGGCGCATTTTCCACCAGATACCACGACTGCAACCGTAGCCATGGACCAGCAAAATTGGCGTTTTGCAGGGGCGCAGACGATCAGCCGGCATCCAGAGCCACTCAAAAGGCATGAGCACCACAAAACTGAACAGGAACGCCAGATATTCGTCAAACATCATGCGCAGGCGTTGCCCGAAAGTCAGTTTTGGTGCCGGCGAGGCATACACCGAAGAAAATACCCAAGTGACGGTGACTATGCCGGCACGCACACCAAGCAGGGCGCCGAGAGCGGCAAATCCGGCAGTTTGCCAGCTTGCATCCAGCCAAAAATGGGCGAGGGCGGTGTAGCTGGATATTTCCAGCAGTAGAAACAGAAATAGGGAAACAGGAACCATAGTTATTGGAGATTCACTGCTTTTGCTTGTCTGGTCAAGGTTTTCGCCAATTCTGTTGCGTTACGCGCAATCAAGCCGTAAATCGAAAGCTGCGGATTGGCGCCAATGCTGGTTGGAAATACCGAACCGTCATGGACCGACAGGTTATCAATCTGAAAATGACGCCCGGTATCGCTGACCACGCCACGTTCAGGTGCATTGCTCATGCCACAACCACCCATTACGTGGGCGCTGACAACGCGGCAAAGCAAAGGCTCAAGCGGTAAATCGGCCAATCCTTTTTTGGCTTCAGCCCAAGTGTTGTAGCCAGCACTGGCTTCATGGACGGGCGTAACCCATTTGGCACCAGCAGCGAACTGGATTTCAGCCATCGCCAGCAGGGCGCGTCGGGCTGCTTCCCAATAGGTATCGTTAAGTTTGTAATCAAGCAGGGCGGAACCATCACTACGCAAGCGCACCTGACCACCCGTACTTTGCGGATGAAACCCATCGCGCACCAGAGCCAGTATGGTCTGACTATTGGCAAAATTCTTCATCAATTTTGCGTGCGCCCCACCAAACCCCTGCAGCGTGGTTGAGAAGAGAACCGGGTGTAAAGGAGGTACCTCTAATTTGAAGCCTAATGGGCCGTTGACCGCAACATTATCGAGAAAGTGGTCGGAATAGACTGATTGCGGCGCGCCAGAATAACCGTTGATCGCCTGCTCGAACAAACCGGAAGAAACCAGGGTGGGGTGCAGAAAAGTTCGTTTGCCGAGCAAGGAGTGCGGGTCAGGCGCCTTGCTGCGAAGAAGCATTGCCGGGCTGTTGATGGCTCCACCCGCCAGCACAAAATGACGGGCGCGAACCGTCACGTTTATTCCGCTGGTGTTGAGGCCATCAACTTTTAGTGCAACGCACTTCAAAGATTTGATCTGATTGCCAGATATTTCCAGTCGCTCGGCGCGCAACCTTGAAACCAACATTGCGCCAAGAAATAAGGAATTGGGTATGGTCGTCAGCAACATCGACTGCTTGGCATTGGTCGGGCAACCCATGCCGCAATAACCAAGGTTCCAGCAAGCTTTTACATTGCGCGGAATAACTTCAATCGGAATGCCCAGTTTCGTTGCCCCGCGCGCCAGCGCGGCATTGTTTTCGTTGGGGTCGTGCGACCAGCGACTGACATTGAGCCGCCTTTCCATCATCAGAAACCATGGCGCCATGGCCTCGACGCTGAGTGATTTCAAGCCATGCGCCGATTGCCACCAGTTCAGGGTGGTTGGCGGAGTGCGGAAACTGCTCGTCCAGTTAACCGTCGTCGAGCCGCCAACACAGCGCCCTTGAAGGATGTTGATCGCCTTGTCAGCAGTCTTGCGTGAGGCTGATTCCTGATAAAGCTGCGGATAGGCTTCGGCTTCCTTCATTTGAAAGTCGCGAGTCGTGCGCAGTGGGCCTTCCTCAATAATTAAAACCTTGAGGCCGGCACGCGTCAGCAATTCTGCTGTTACACCGCCCCCCGCGCCGCTACAAACAACGACAACATCGGCCTCGAGTTCCTTGTCAGCGGTCAGTTCGCTGGCATCTATGTATTGCCAGCCGGCAGCCAGACCTTCGCGGAATGGATCGCGCATCAACTTACCTCCGGTGGGCCTGGGTAGCCAATGGCTTCCCAGCTATCCGGATGGGCATACCAGGCACCAAAAATGATGTCGTGCAAGGCTGCATAACCGGATTTAAGGAGATCAAAGCGACTGTGGCGCCAGCTTTCTAGAAAGGCAGCCAATGCTTCCGGTGTCGCATCCGGCCACGGCGACCACAGGCCAGCTGCCAGAATGCGGGTTGGCGCGAAGGCGAGTAAGTCGAAAAGTTCACCAATCTCACTTTGCGCTGGCAGGGATAGCCCGGCTATCGTTTTCTCGATACCGCCAATGGTTCGCACAATCAGCGGCTCCGCTGCACTGGCTTGAGCAGGCAAAGCACCGGCTAAAACGACAGGGATCAAGGCGCTGAGAATTGCTGTCCGGCCGCCATTTTCAGAGGGCCGGGTGCAGGCTGCAACGTTCAATAAAACGCCGCCAGCCAAACCGGTTTTGAGAAATTGGCGGCGAGTGATCATCGCAACAAGACCTTGATCAGTCGCTCGAATAATTTGCCATACGGCGGGTTGAACAAGCCGATACCATTGATTCGTGACTGATAAAAAACCGGCTTCTGCTTTGAGAATGTCAGGAAACCCTCGCGCCCATGGTAATGCCCCATGCCGCTCGGGCCGACGCCGCCAAAGGGCAACTCGTCCTGCGCAATATGCAAAATCGTGTCGTTGATCGTCACGCCACCAGCTATGGTTTGATCCAGCACCAAGTCGATGCGTGCCTTGTCGTGGTCAAACAGATAAAGCGCCAGCGGTCGATCATGGGCATTAACGTAGGACAGTGCCTCGTCGATATGCGTATAGCTCAGGATGGGCAGCAATGGGCCGAAAATTTCTTCCTGCATGATGCGCATCTGCGCATTGGTATTGAGTACCAAGGTCGGCGCCAAACGTTGCGGGCCAACTTCATTTGGTGTCGCATCGGCAAGAGGAACAAGCCGTGCGCCCTTTTCGCGTGCGTCATCAAGATAGCCGCGTAAGCGATTGGCGTGGCGAAGATTGACCACCGCGGTGTAATCCGCATTTCGCTCAAGATCGGGATAACTGCTGGCAACTACTGCGCGCGCTGCAGCAATGAAGTTTTCTTCTTCACCTGCAGGCAATAAAACGTAATCCGGGGCAATACAGGTCTGTCCGGCGTTCAGACATTTACCGGCCATGATGCGAGCCGCCGCTTTGGCAATGGGATATCCCGGCGCGATGATGGCGGGAGATTTGCCACCCAATTCCAGCGTGACTGGTGTCAGGTTCTCTGCAGCCGCTTTCATGACTTGCCGACCAACGGCAGTCGAACCGGTAAATAACAGATGATCAAAAGGTAAACGGGTAAATGCCTGAGCCAACTCGTGATCTCCACCAACCACCGCTAGTTCGTCAGCTTTAAAGTAGCGCGCGGCCAGCTCGGCAAAGAGTGTTGCGATCGACGGCGTAAACTCCGACATTTTTATCAATGCCCGGTTGCCAGCTGCAAAAGCTGCAGTCAGTGGTCCAATCGCTAGATAAAGCGGATAGTTCCACGGCGTCACAATGCCGACGCAACCCATTGGCTGCGGGCGAATCTCGGCACGGCCGGGCTGGAACCACAAGGAAACTGATCGACGTTGCGGTTTCATCCAGCTTTTTAGGTGATTACGAACGTGGCGAATACCTTCGAGACTGGGAAAGATCTCCAGCAACTGCGTTTCATGTGTCGAGCGATGCCCGAAATCAGCCGAAATTGCCGCACAAATTGCCGGCGAGTTCTCGCGCAACAAAGCCTCCATCGCATCAAGTCTTTGCCGGCGAAGGGCTAGCGATGGCGCAGGATCATTCCGGCTCGCCTCGTGAATCAGGGAAAACGAGGCATTTAGCTGAGCATCGGTGATGATCAAAGGGGAGGTGGCGTTCATCCGCGTATCCAGCATGAGGAGACGATTTCAGTGTAGTTGGGGCTGAGTGAGGTCGTTAGGCAAATGCCTCTAAACGCTGTTTGCTCGCTTCTTCATAATATGAAGGATGAACGATAGTGATCAACACGACTCCGACCGTGCTGCCTGTATAACCGATTTGACGCGTTACCTGGGTGAAGCGCGCAATTACCGCCAGGCGGCAGCGGCCGACCCGGAGTATGCACGGCGCCGCGATAAATTGCGCAACTGGCAAGCAAGCCGTCTGGCCGCAACCCATGCCGATTTGCTGGCTAGTTCGCGCTATAAGGCCGCAGCCACTTTCTTTCTCAATGAAGTCTACGGACCCAAGGATTTGAGTGAGCGCGATGCCGAAGTCGAAAAAATCTTTCCACTACTCACCTCCGTATTACCTGTCTCTGCGCTTAGAGCCTTGGTGATGGCCCTGGAAGTAGATGCGCTTTCCGAGCGTTTCGATGCGGCGATGGTTAAGGCACTGGGCAGACGCTTGACTCAGGAAGAACTGACTGCAGAGGAATATGCCGTTGCCTACCGCAAGGTCGGCCAGCGCAGCAGCCGCGAACTACAAATTCGCCTCATTGGCGAAACTGGCGAATTACTGGACTCCTTGTCTCACAAGTCCTTTATCCGTGGCGCCCTGAAAATGATGCACGGCCCGGCTCAATTGGCCGGATTAGGCGAGCTGCACGGCTTCTTGCAACGCGGCTTTGACGCCTTTCGCGGCATGCGTGATGCGGATGAATTTCTCGAAAAGATTGTCGGAAGAGAAACCGAGTTGATGCGCTCGCTGTTTACTGAGTCTTAAGCCGGTTCAGCAAAAATCAGCGGTAGCCAGAGACGGAAGCAGGTGCCTTTGCCGATCTCGCTTTTCACATCCATACGCCCATGATGCTTTTTGACGATGATGTCGTAGGAAATCGACAGCCCCAGGCCGGTACCTTTTCCCACCGGTTTGGTGGTGAAAAATGGTTCGAAAATTCGTTGCTGAACCTCTGCACTCATGCCGGTGCCGGTGTCCTCAACCTCAAACCAGACATGCTCTTGTTCAAAGCCTGAGCGGACAAAAATTTTGCCTTGTTGCGGGATCGCTTGTGCCGCATTGACCAGCAGGTTCATGAATACCTGGTTGATCTGGGCCGGCACGCAATCAACCGGCGCAATGACACCTAGTTCGCGAACCACTTCAGCCTTGTACTTCAGTTCATTCCAGACGACGTTCAAGGTGCTTTCCATCGCCGCATTAAGATTGGCTTTCTGACGCTCCGCCTGATCGACGTGTGAGAAATCCTTCAAATCCTGAACAATTTTAGTGACGCGGTTCAAGCCATCTTGCGATTCAGTGATTAACGAGGGCAGATCTTCGCGCAGGAATTCGAGATCCGCTTTCTTGCACGCCTCGGCAATTTGATCAGGATCGTTGCTTTCATAGGCATTCAGTACGGTCAACAGCTTATTTGCGTAGATTTTTAAGGAACCGAGGTTTGAGTTAACGAAGCCAACCGGGTTATTAATCTCATGAGCAACTCCCGCCGCCAATTGGCCGATGGCTGCCATTTTCTCGGATTGCAGCAACTGGTTCTGCGTTTCCTTCAGCTTTTTGATCAATTCTTCCTGATAAATCTTGGTAGCTTCCAGCCCTTTGTTGGCTTCTTCAAGGTCAGCGGTTCGTTCCAGAACTCGCTCCTCCAGTTTGTCGCGCGACTCGCGCAAGGCTTCCTCAGCAAGTTTGGCGGCAGTGATGTCATCAAAACCAAAAACCCGGCCGACGATGCGTTCGCCCAAATATTGTGGCCGTGATTTACACTCGAAAAATCGACCATCCTTGAGGAGGATGATCTCCTCACTATCATCGGTACTGAGCACTGCCTGCAAACGAGCGCGACAAATATCGGCATCAACAACCTGGCCTATCATCAACTCCAGAATCTCCGCATCCTTGCGTTCCAGCAGCATGGCTTCAGGGATATGCCACATATTGCTCAACAAACGATTCATACTGGCAATTTTCCCCTGCCAGTCGATAACCAGAATACCGTTGCCGGTTGATTCGAGCGTTGCCCTAAGTTGTGAGAGGGTATGTTCCAGCGCATCCTCAACGCGCCGTTCATTCTCAACTTCCTTGGCCTGAACCAGTAACAGTGTGCTGCCTTGATGTTCGACGAGCTGAACGCTTTTGGTCACCGCCAGCATCGACGTATCGCGACATTGATAAAGCCCTTCCTGATTCTGGATCGCACTGCACTGACCATTGCGTACTTCTTCCCAATAAAAAACGTCCTGCAAGGAGCTTTCAATGTCAGTGATACTCAACGCCAGTAAGGCTTCACGGGCATATCCAAGCGTTTGCGCCGCAACCTGATTGGCCATGATGATCTGTAAATTGCTTGGATCTACAAGCATCATCATGTTGGGACAATGGTCCACCATTAACTGTTAAAGGCTACTCATGGTGTCGCCTGTAACCCATGCTGAGCGGCATCAAAATAATAGCTGACACGTTTGCGCGGGCTTAAATAATTATAAATTTCGAGCGGCACCTGGGCCGGCCTGATTGCTTTGGAGATGTTCAGATCGGTTTCCCGGGCCATATCGACGAGGATCGCCTCCTCTTTGGGAATCGTCGCATCGTAAATAACGAGCATCGGCTTCATCGGCTTCAGGGTATTCACAGTCGCGACCATGCCAATCACGCCATTCGAAAGCTGAACGATAGTTCCCGGCGGATAAACACCAAGGCAACGGATAAAGACTTGTAACAACTTTGGATCAAATTTGTTACGCAATTTAGCAAACATGATCGACAGCGCCTCGTGCGGCGTCAGAGCGTTGGCGATAATTAGCGGGTTGCAGAGTTCGTCGTAGTGATTGGCCAAGGCAACAATCCGCGACAGCAAGCCTATCGATTCGCCCTTGAGCTTATGTGGATAACCACTGCCGTCAAAAAATTCGTGGTGTTCCAGAATGATTTTTAGAACAGGCGCCGAGAATTCCAGGCGTTTACCAATTTCAACCCCGTATTGGCAGTGCATCTCGTACAAATGTTGTTCGGCCTGCGTGAGTGGCTCCAGTTTCATCAGGATTTTGTTGGGGATTTCCTTGCGCCCTAAATCGTGAAATAGCGCCCCCATGCCCAGCGTGCCAACCACCTCTTGCGGCAGCTTAATGTCACGGGCCACCATCATCGAGAGCATGGTGACGTTCAATGAATGGAAATACAGTTCCTCGCCACCAGTTTTATCTCCCATGACATGCAGGGCGAGCTCTGGCGCACAAAGAATGGAATCGGCAATTTGCGTGACCAATGCGGTGGCCTGGTGCACGGTATCTGCCGGATTCGCGTAAATATTCTTCTCAACCTCACGCACTGTCTTGGCGGTGTTAACAAAGGCATGCTCAATCCGTGCTACCGCCTCACGCTGAATCTTGATCCGTTCGATCATTACGCGCTTGGCTTCCAGTGCCTGGGCGATATACGGACTGGCATCCTGCGCGGCTGGCTGATGTATGGCAGTCGAAGGTGGCGCACTAAGATCACTCAGCACAGGATTGTAACGAACCTCTTTTAAACCCAAACCACGAATGATTTTGATTTGTTCCTCAGACTTGATTTTGAAATGCCCGAAAGGGAACGGATGTTCAAACCACCGGAGATCAAGGAAAATATATAGACCAATCTTTAGTTGATCGGTGGCAATGGTGGGCGTATCGGACATTAGGATCTCATCCGATTTCAAGTCTGCAGCGGCAACCAAAGCCGGAAGCAGGTGCCTTGATCGGGTTTGCTGCGCACATCCATCCGACCGCTATGTTTTTTGACGATGATGTCGTAAGAAATAGAAAGCCCCAGCCCAGTACCTTGTCCAACTGGTTTGGTCGTGAAAAATGGCTCGAATATCCGCTGTTGAATTTCGGCACTCATGCCTTTACCGGTGTCCTCGATTTCAAACCAGACATGGTTATTCTCTAAACCGGAACGGACAATAATTTTCCCCCGCTCAGGAATCGCCTGCGCCGCATTGACCAGCAGGTTCATGAACACCTGATTGATCTGTGCAGGCACGCAATCAACCAACGGTATATCACCCAGTTCGCGTACCACCTCGGCCTTGTATTTGATTTCATTGGCGACTACGTTCAAGGTACTTTCCAGCGCGGCATTAAGATCGGATGGCTGGTGATCTGCCTGATCGACGCGAGAAAAGTCCTTTAAGTCCTGAACGATCTTGGTGACGCGGCTCAAGCCATCCTGAGATTCTGACAAAAGTGAAGGCAGGTCTTCACGCAGGAAATCAAGGTCTGCTTTTTGACGCGCTTCGGTAATCTGAGCCGGATCGTTGCTTTCGTAGGCACTTATTACGGTCAACAGCTGATTTACATAAGTTTTTAGTGAGCCCAGATTTGAATTAACGAAACCAACCGGGTTATTGATTTCATGCGCCACACCCGCTGCCAACTGGCCTATAGCTGCCATTTTTTCGGATTGCAGCAATTGTTGCTGAGCTTCCTCAATCTTTGAAAGCAACAATTCGAGTTCGCGTCGGTCATCCTCCAGCACCGCGTTGGCAGAAGCCAGTTCAGCAGTGCGTGTGGCCACCAGACCTTCAAGCTGGTTCTGATACTCCCGCAACTCATCCTCGGCGCGATGCCGGTCAGTAACATCCTGCAGTGTCTCAATCGCACCAACCAAATTACCCTGCGCATCACGCAGTGGTGCTGCTGTAAAAAATAGCCAGCGACCTGACTGTCCCAGGTCGGGAAAAATCTTTCAGCCTCAAAAGCGCCGGTGATGGTTTTGAACGCCGAAATAAACCGTGGTAATAGGTTTCAAGCTGATCATCAAGGCTGCCATTGACGATTAGATCAGCCAGGGTCGGGCGCTGGCTGGTGTAAAAAGGGCGCCAGTGGAAATCTGTACCAATCACATCGCTACTGGCTTCTCCGCTGATCGCGGCACAGGCGCGATTCCAGTGAGTGACACGATGATTTGCGTCAATAACAAAAGTTGGCACCGGGTCGCCATCAATAATTTGTGCCAGAAAAAGCTCCATGTGTCTTTTGGCTGCTTCATTCCGTTTGTGCTCAGACTCAAACAGTTTTTTCTGAGTGATTTCCACTTGAGCCATTGCTGCTTTCAAGTGCTCCTGTTCCTGAAGCAGAACAGAATTGGTTTTGCTTAACTCCTGGGTTCGATCAGCAACCTGGCTTTCCAGGCTTTCGTTCAGTTTTTGCAGGCTATCGTTGCGTATCGCAATCAGACGATAGAGTGACTTCATGGCATCGAGCAGGCTTGATGTGCTTGGATCATCGGCACGCTTTTTTTCTTCGAGATAAGCTGTTTCAGCCAACTCTCCGGCGCGAATTTTCCGGATCTGGCGTGCCATTGCCTGATCGATACCCAAAAATATGGTGGGCAAGCCAATTGGTCAAAAAACGCAACAAATCTTCGGTGCCAGAACCTGCACCCGAAAATTCGCGCATTTTGACTACCTGGCTGGCAAACTCACGATGAATTGCCGTGTGAGCAGCAATAAAACGCGAATCGCAGCCCATTTCCGCCATCAATTCCTCTTCATGCTGAAAGTGAACAACGGCGTAGTTAACCAGTTGCGAAAGGATTTCGCTTATTTCGGATTCCGGTGTTTCGTTCGATACCTGCTCGACCACCCGATTGATGATACTCACCAACTGCTGATGCTCGCTATCGACGATGCTCTCGCCGGTCATGTAGCGTTCGTCCCAGACAAATGCATCCATGATCAGTCCTCTTTGGTTAAAGGCATGAAATAACTATGATTTAGGTTGAAATTCAGGGTCGATCACCACTGAGCCATCCGGCCCCCAGTTCACTTCGGTAATGCCTGGTTCAATCAACTCAAGACGTTCCGCTTCAATTTGTTCGGGCGAAATATCGCCCATTTCAAGGCGAACCAAATTCGCCAGCTGGCGGTTTTCCAGCAACAACTCGCGGTGGGCCAGCGCCTGGCCGATGGCTGACATCAAATCGTAGTCATTCCACGGCTTACCAATAAAACGCTCGATTCCGACTTCATTGACAGCCCGTACCAGCGCGTTCAAGTCAGCATAGCCCGAGAGAATCAAGCGTGCCGCATCAGGCTGGATTTCCTTGGCGGCTTTGAGAAACTCGATCCCGTCCATCGCTGGCATCCGGTAGTCACTCATAAAGAGATCGAATTCCTGACTACGCGCCGCTTCCAGCGCAGCTTGCGGCGTATTGAAGGCGCTGACTTCGAGCGTAAATGACTGGTTGCCATAAACACAAGGTGCCAGACGCAACACGCGTTGCAGGGACTTAAGGATGGATTCCTCATCATCAACAATCAGGATGCGGCTCATTTTTCCTCCTGGCGGATGTAAAGCGTCAGCGTTTGCTGCTCGCTGTGTTCCATTTTGATCAGTTGCGCAATGATTTCAGCGGTCAATACGCTGCCTTTGGCGAGCAGCATATATCCGTCACCGTGGCTCAAATCGCGCATCAACACCATGCCCGGCTTGAGGTGCATGCTGCGCAGTGGCAATTCAACCGGACCGGTTTTTTGCGTTTCAGAAATCAGCTTGAAAAATGTGTCGACCGCAACAGGATCGTAGCGCTTGCCGCGATTCTCGACCAAAAAACTCATCGCTTCGGCCGGCTTCAACGGGCGCTGGACCAGTGTGCCGATTTGAAGGGAATCATATTCGTTAACCACTTGCAGAATACGGCTGCCCTGTGGGATAGCGATGCCCGACAAATGATCCGGATAACCGCTACCGTCATAACATTCGTGATGATGGCGAACCAGCACGGCGGCTTCCTTGAATTTGTCGATTCCCATCAAAATATTCTGGCCAATCAACGGGTGCTTCATCACTAGCGCGCGATGCTCGGCGCTCAAGGTGTTGAACGCCTTGCCAAGCAATTCATCGGGCAGGCCAAGTTTGCCGATGTCGTGCAGAAGGCCGGCCAACATGATGTTCTGCACTTCGCTATCGGAAAGCCCCATCCGTTGCGCGACGGTGCGAGCATGTTCAGCAACGCGGCGGCCGTGGCCGGCGATTTGCGTACCTACCGAGCCGCTACGCAGTTCGATCAGGCCGGCAAATACCTGAACGCTGGTCAGGAATGATTTTTTTAATTCGCCATGCGATTGCTCAACAAAGGTCAATGCCTGGCGCAGCTCGGCGGTGCGGTCAGCCACCTTTTGCTCAAGGCTGGCGTTAAGCACCTTCAACTCATTGTTTTGCGCCTGAGTCAGTGCGGTCAGGCGTTGGTTCTCCAATTGGAGGTTCTGGCGTTCAATCGCTTCACGAACAATGGTGACGATCTCATCGTCATCCCACGGCTTGGAAATGTAGCGGTAGATTTCACCCTGATTGATTGCCGCAACGGTCGAGGTGATGTCGGCGTAACCAGTGAGCAAAATGCGCATCACCTTGGGCCAGCGGCTACGAACCTCCTTGAGAAAAGCAGCACCATCCATTTCCGGCATGCGCATGTCGGAGATCACCAGATCAATCTGTTCCTGCGCAAGAATCTCCAGCCCGGCGGCACCACCTTCGGCAATAAAAATCCGGTAACCATGCGGGCGAAACAGTCGGCGCAGGGAGGAAAGAATACCCGGCTCATCATCGACGAAAAGCAGGGTAGGGGAGGCAATGGCCTCGCTCATGATGAAATCTCCGAATCTTGTTTTATGTGATCAGCGGGCGGTCGAATCGGCAATAGCAAACGGAAGTTGCTGCCGATGCCGATCTGGCTATCAACTTCAATCCGGCCACCGTGGCGTTGAACGATGCCGTAAGAAAGTGACAATCCCAAGCCTGTCCCCATGCCAACCGGCTTGGTGGTGAAGAAAGGCTCGAAAATACGGGTGATGTGTTCCGGCGCAATACCTTTGCCGGTGTCGCCGACCTCAACGCAGACCCAGTTTTCATCGGTCTGGCGGGTGCGTATGGTGATCGTGCCCTGAGTCTCAATGGCATGGCTGGCATTGACCAGAAGGTTCATGAAGACTTGGTTGATTTGCGAAATCAGGCAATAGACATGCGGAATGTCGCCGTACTCCTTGACCACCTTGCATTTGTATTTGAGTTCGTTCCAGACAATATTCAAGGTTGAATCGAGTCCCTGATGCAGGTCCGCTTCCTGCCATTCCTGTTCTCCAACGCGCGAGAAGCTCTTGAGATCCTGAACGATCTTGCGTACACGGCCAAGACCGTCTTTCGATTCACCAAGCAGACTGAAAATGTCTTCCTTCAAAAAGCGTAATCACATTCTTCCATGATGCGATGGACGGCTTCGACCGTCTTGCCGGTGATTTCAGCCTCTTTTTCGTAGGCGGTGATGATCGCCATCAGGTCATGCAGATAGCCATCCAGCGTACCGAGGTTGGAGTGAACGAAGCCAATCGGATTATTCAACTCATGGGCGACACCGGCAGCCAACTGACCGATGGAGGCCATTTTTTCTGATTGCAGCAACTGGTTATTGGCATCTTCCAGACGTTTATTGAGCGTTCGCTGTTGGGCGAGGGTCTCGGCCAACTTGGCTTGCTCCAGCCTGCGCTCCGTAATGTCAGACAATACGCCATCGAAAAACTCCGGCTTACCCTCCGCGTCATACTTGATCGCTGTACGACCAAGCACCCAGATGACCCGGTTTTCGCTGGTCAATAAACGGTATTCCTGCTCGTAGTTTGAGATGCCGGCAGCGAAGTTATGTTCAGCATCTGCAATCAATCGTGGCAAGTCATCGGGATGAATGATTTCATGCACAGGTGGCTGACCAGCAAGGATTTTCTCCGGGGTATAACCCCATTGCCGCACATTGTCTGAATCAAAAACGATTGGCCAGCCATCAATGGTTCGCGCGCGGTAGCAAATTACCGGGCTCGCATTGACTACCTGTGTGGCTTGTTTCAATGCCAATTCGGCACGGTTACGGCGGACGATGCGCCAGGCCTCATTGCCGATCAGTTGTACCGTTTCAACATCGTAATCGGAGTATTCATTAGCCTTGTTGCCCACCCCAGTCATCATTACTACTTTGCCACTTTCCATTACCGGAATACTAAGCAAGCGGATCAGGGCGGAATGGCCGGCCGGCAGGCCGTGTTTATTGGGGGCGGTGGCGTAATCGTTAATCACGACAGGCCGCTTCTCACGTGCTGCATCGGCCCAGATACCGGCTTCGGTAATTGGATAATGGCAATCAAAGGCCGCCGTGCAATATTTTTTCAGCGTACTCGACGACCAGGCGACCAGTTCGATCGTCGCCTCGTCGTCATTTACAAAATGCATGAAACCGATCTCGCTATTGGTCAGCTCCTCGGCACGCTCCAAGGCGTATTGCATGAAAGCTTTTTCGGGCAAGGATTCGGCTTTATTCGGCAATTCCAGCATCACGGCTGAACGGAGCATTTGTTGCGCAAGCTTAAGCTGTACGCGATGGCGATCCGTCACATCAAGTGTAATGCAGCCCAGATCAGTCGTTCCATCAATACGCGGGATGGGAAATTGGTGCTTTCGTAGAAACTACCGTCGACTTCACTTTCCACCACTTCAGCAACACCTGTTTGTAAAACGCGCTGTTCAGCAGCGTTGTTTGCTGCGCCAAAGCTTTCAATAATTTTGTTATGGCGCGACGCAATCAAGACATTGGCTTCCGCATCCTTGACGAAAGCCACGCCAGGCAGGTGATCAATAAAACGTTGCAAGGTATCAACGGAGGCAGCCCACTGGTTTTCCGCCAAAATCCAGTTGCTGAGGTCTTCAACGATCAATACAAAATAATCAACGGAACCATCTGCTGCCCGGATGGCTCGAGCGGAGATATATGAATGGAGGACAGAACCATCTTTCCGAAAAAAACGTTTTTCCATTGAGTAGCCGTCAGATTCACCACGCAATACACCCTCGAATTTTTTCAGGTTGTTATCGATGTCATCAGGATGCGTCAGTTCTGCCCAGGTCTTCTCCTTTAACTCCTCAGCTGCGTAGCCAAAAATTCGGCATAAAGCGGGGTTGACCGTAATCCATCCTTTGTTCGGCGAGGTGGTGGCAATTCCAACCATGGCATAGTCAAAAATTGCCCGAAACCGCTTTTCTGACTCTGCCTCAAGCGATTTGCTGCGCTGAATATAGAAAATCACGCCACCCAATAGCAGAAGCAACAGCCCGGTAACAATAAAACGTTCTGTTTCACTATGGTTTAATGCAGCGCTCAATTGTTTGTTGTTCAAGTGAGAAACAACTAGCCAGTGATATTCGTTAGCGCTGCCAAGGGGATAAACCCTGGCAAATGTCCATAAGCCGTTTTCATCGTCAAACTGACCGCTGCTGCCTTGCATTTTTGCCCAGCTACCCGGTAAGCGACTAGCCAGGCTTCGGCTGGCGTCTTTGAACATGAATCCCCACGCATCGGCTTCATTGGCTGAATGCAACCAGTAGCCGGTACTGTCCAGCAGTGAAATGGATGCATTTCCTTTGGTGCTATCGGCGACAAAGCGCTGAATCATTTCATCAGCCAGATAATTGATGATGAGAATGCCTTGCTTAACACCCTGCTGATCGGCGACTGGCATGGCCAAGCGGAGCATGGGCTTGTAGGGCTCCTCAATCTTTCCGTTTTCAACGTTCAAGTCGAGTGGCGAAATATAGGGTTGGCGATCATTTTTCTGCATTGCTTCGGTGAAGTAATAACGGTCACCCTTGTTCTGAAGCTTGTTCGCTGGCACCAGGCTGGGTTCTCCGTTCACCAGATCGACACGGACTTTTTCCTGGCCTGATCGATCCAGCCAGCGGACCTGGTCATAAACCTGCCTAATTTTGACGAGGCTTTGCAGATTGATTTCAAGGCGGAATATTTCAGGAGAGTCAGGTACGTTGACTATCCTCTGCAAGGCGTAATGCTCTGCCAGAAAAGTCAAGTCACCGACAATCATCTGAATTGGTCGCAACAAGGAGGCACTACCCAAGCCAACATTGAGCGCCTCCTGACTTTTGACCTGATTCAGCAGGCGTGCCTCTAAATTTTGGTGATAGTAAAAGCTGCCAAGCAGAATAATCAGCGCTACGGGCAAAAAGCGCTTAAGGAAGGATCGAAGCTGCTTATTGGCCATTATTCGTGCGCTGAGTTTCTTTAGCCATGCGGAAGGCGTCGCGGATTTGTTCGCGCAACTGATCGTCATCCCACGGCTTGGTCAAAAATTTGTAGATGGCACCGCGATTGATCGCACCGGTGACTGAGTCGAGATCGGTATACCCGGTCAGCACAATACGGATGGTATTCGGGTAAAGCTGGCGGACGCGGGCAAAAAACTCGGTGCCTGACATTTCCGGCATGCGCTGGTCGGAAAGAATGACCTGCACCGGTTGTTTGGCGAGATGCTCGAAAGCCTCACTAGGGGAAAGTGCAGTCAGAATCTGGAAGCCTTCGCGGCGCAACAGACGCGATAATGAAGCAAGAATGTTGGGTTCGTCATCAACAAGAAGCAGGGTTTGTTTGTATTCATTTGGCTGTTCGCGAATAGGC
This sequence comes from Candidatus Dechloromonas phosphorivorans, assembly GCA_016709495.1. Classification (GTDB taxonomy): domain Bacteria; phylum Pseudomonadota; class Gammaproteobacteria; order Burkholderiales; family Rhodocyclaceae; genus Azonexus; species Azonexus defluvii. The sequence goes on from JADJMS010000016.1 coordinate 51,987, forward strand.
AGACGTTTGTTGCCGACCATTAGCAACTCGAACTCGGCAGCGGGCAGGGCTCGGCTGAATAAGTAGCCCTGCATTGCATCGCAGCGCCGTCCGCGCAGGAAATTGGCTTGCGCTTCAGTTTCAACCCCTTCGGCCAGCACCGACAGGTTCATGCTACGTGCCATGACGATGGCGGCGGTGGCAATCGCTGCATTGACCGGGTTACCGATAATGTCGCGGACGAAGCTCTGGTCAATCTTGATTTTGTCGAAAGGAAAGCGTGAAACATAGGCAAGTGAGGAATAACCAGTGCCAAAATCGTCTAGCGATAACTTGGTGCCGATCGCCTTAAGGGCGCGACATTGGGCAATGGCTTCTTCGACATCGTCAATGAAGGCGCTTTCGGTAATCTCCAACTCTAACGCGCCAGCTGGCAGGCCGCTTTCGGCCAACACTTCACCGACCAGACCGGGCAGATTGGACTGACGAAACTGGCGGGTGGACAGGTTGACCGCAACGCGCAAATTAACCAGCCCGAGATCAAGCCAGAGGCGGGTTTGTTTACAGGCTGTGCGTAACACCCACTCACCAATCGGCAAAATAAGGCCAGTTTCCTCGGCAATCGGAATGAATTCAACCGGGGAAACCGAGCCGAATTGCGGATTATTCCAGCGTAGCAAGGCCTCCATGCCGATCAGGTTGCCACTTTCGAGACTGATTTGTGGTTGATAAAACACGGTCAATTCGTTGTGCTGTATGGCGTCACGTAACGCAGTTTCCAGCCCCAAGCGGCGCTCGGCATCGGCATCCATTTCCGGCGAATAAAAGCGGAATGTATTGCGTCCAGCCTTTTTTGCACGCAGCAGGGCGGCATCTGCGCTCTTCAACAAAGCATCGGTTTCGCAGCCATTGCGTGGCGAGACACTGATGCCAATGCTGGCGGTGATAACAATCGATTGCCCCGAAATATTGAAGGGAACGGTAATCGCATCGAGCATGCGCTGGGCGAGGGCGATGACATCGCGTTCATGGCTGAGATTGGCCATCACGAAACCAAATTCATTGCCTGAGCGGCGGCCAATGGTGTCGCCATCACGCACTTGCAAATTGAGGCGGCGGGAAATTTCGACCAGTATCTCGTCCCCAACTGGCGGGCCAAGGGTGTCGTTGATGATGCGAAATCGGTCCAGATCGAGCAGGATGACAGCCGTTTCGCGATTAAATCGGTGCGCGTTGATCAGCGCTTGATTGAGACGGTCAGCAAACAGATTGCGATTGGGCAGGTTGGTCAACGGGTCAAAGCTGGAAAGGTATTGAATACGTTCAGCAGCGGCTTCACGTTCAGAAAGATCGCTGAAAATTCCGACGTAATTTGTCAGTCGACCGCTACGTTCCTTAACCGCTGAAATACTCAGCCATTCCCTGACCAATTCACCATCCTTGCGCCGATTGGAGATTTCGCCCTGCCAGTTGCCGTGGTGCAAGATGGTCTCCCACATATCGCGATAAAACTCGGCACCATGCACGCCAGAACGCAGAATTCGGGGATTTTTACCTAAAACCTCATTGGCGCTGTAACCGGTAACTTTGGAGAAGGCCTCATTGATCAGCAAGATCTCGCCGCGCGGATCGGTAATACAAACACCGTCACTGATACCGGTGAATACTATCGAGGAAAGCCGATGCTCGTCTTCGGCTGCTTTGCGCTGGCTGATGTCGGCCATTGTGCCCAAAACATGAGTTGGCTTGCCGTTTTTGTCCCGTTGCAGCACCCTTCCGCGCACCTCAGACCATACCCAGTGGCCATTGAGATGCTGCATACGCATTTCTTCGAAATGGAACTCATCGCTGAGTGAAACCATCGCTTCTTCGCCTATATGGCGATCTTCCGGATGAATCAAGGCCAATGCTTCGGCAACCGTTGCCGGCCCACAGCTGCGGCCAAGAATTTGCGCCAGACTTGCGCTCCAATCGTTGCGCCCGCTTTCGTAGTTGTGCTCCCAAACTCCAAAACCCGACGTGTTGAGAGCGACTTGCAGGCGTGATTCGAGCTGCTTGTTTTCCGCCATGCGACGCGAAACTTCCTGCTCCAGCCAGGCTCTTTGCCCGTTCAGCAGATCGCGGGCTTTTTTCAGTTCAAGTTGAGCCAAAACGCGAGAGCGCAACACGCCTGGCTTGATCGGTTTAGTGATGTAATCGACGGCGCCTTCGTGCAGGCCGACTTCTTCGTCGTGAGTGCTGTCGAGTGCGGTGACGAAAATTACTGGAATATCGCGGGTATCAGCCTGAGAGCGCAGTTTTTGCAGTACTTGATGGCCATCCATACCGGGCATCATGACATCAAGCAGGATCAGGTCAGGGCGAGGTTCCAGACTGGCGAAGCGGAGCGCGGTCGGGCCGTTGGCCGCAACTCTGACATCGACGCCGAGGCTGCTGACCATTTCAGAAATGGTGCTCAAGTTGTCAGGTAAGTCATCCACCACCAGCACAATCGGCCTGGCGGTTGCTTCATTTCCCTGGTCCGTATGCGACATCGCCTGACTCCCCCGTGTATTTATTCTATTAGTAGTAGTTTCCCCCGTCGTTACCTCTCAAACAAGGGATGGAGGACGTTTGGAAAAAATATTTCAGCGCAACTCCACCTGTATGTTGGCAACGATAGCCAAGGCCGATTCAAAGTCGAAGCGGCTGATGTACCGATGCAATTGCGTGAATTCTGTGGGGAAACCGAGCTTTAATGCGGTTTGCAACTGTTCAAAGTGATGGCTGGCCTGACTACTGCCAGTGCGCAGTAATTCAGCCAGCTCGTCGAGCTGTTCTGACAATGCTTGCGGGCTAAGTGGGGGGGTGGCTATTTCCGGTTGGCGCTGCGCCGGCGTTTTGGACACAAGGTCTGAGATTGGTAAATACTTGCCGAGCAGTGCGTAGAGAGATTCTGGGTCTACCGGTTTAGGCAAAAAATCATTCATGCCGGCAGTCCGATATTTCACTTGGTCAGCGACAAACACGTTGGCCGTCATGGCGACAATCGGCACTGCCGCGCCGTTGGGCAAGGCGCGAATCTGACGGCTTGCTTCAAGACCATCAAGCACCGGCATCTGGATATCCATCAGCACGAGATCAAAATTTGAGGCTTTAAAGCAGTTGACCGCAACAAGTCCGTTTTCGGCAGTCAACACCTCGGCGCCGGTGATTTCGACCATTTCCTTGGCAATTTCACGGTTAATTTCTTCATCCTCAACCAGCAGGACGCGGCCTTTAAGTTGTGAGGTGTCCCGGTTAGACTGTAATGAAGTTGGAGACTCTTCATTATCCGTAACGCCAAGGCGGGCCGTAATCCAGAAACGGCTGCCAACGCCCGGCGTGCTCTCGACGCCGACTTTGCCGCCCATCAGTTCGGCCAGATGGCGGGCAATGGCCAGCCCCAGACCGGTTCCGCCAAACTGCCGGGTGGTTGATCCATCAAGTTGCTCAAAGGCATTGAACAAGCGAGTGGTATCTTCCGGCGGAATGCCGATGCCGGTATCGGCCACCGTAAAGCGGCAGAGAATTTCCTGGCCATCGGTAGTCAGATGTTCACCAGAAAGTGCAATCGAACCCTGCTCAGTAAATTTAACGGCGTTGCTGGCAAAGTTGAGTAGTACTTGGCGCAGCCGTGTTTCATCGCCAAAGACACGCAGCGGTAAGCCATCCGGATCAATCGTCAGACACAAACCTTTTCCTGCTGCCTGATCACGGACCAACATGCCAATACTTTGCAGCACCTCCGCGGGCGAGAAGGGGTGACGTTCGAGCTCCAGCTTGCCGGCCTCGATTTTCGAGAGATCAAGTATGTCGTTAATGATTTGCAGCAAATGCTCGGTTGCGGCCGAGACTTTTTTCAATTTATCAACCTGGTCAGGCTGTAACGGACTTTGCATGAGCAGGTAATTGAGGCCGATAATGGCGTTCATTGGCGTGCGAATCTCGTGGCTCATATTGGCCAAGAACTCCGATTTCGCTCGATTGGCGGTGTCCGCCTTTTCCTTGGCGACAGCCAGTTCGTAAGTACGCAGATCAACCAGTTCTTCGAGGTGTTGACGGTGATTGATCAACTCAAGCTCATTACGCCGCCGTTCGGTAATATCTTCCTTGACTGCGACGTAATGCGTGACTTGCCCGCCGCTGTCGCGCACCGGCGAAATGGTGGCTAGTTCGAGATAGCGGGAGCCATCCTTGCGCTGATTGATGAATTCGCCACGCCAGACATGGCCTGAGGTGAGGGCAGGCCACAGCGTGCGATAGGTATCTGGTGCCGTCTCGCCAGATTGCAGAATGCGCGGATTTTTTCCAAGCGCTTCCTCCAGGGTATAACCGCTGGCATCAGTAAAGGACTGATTGACGAAAATAATGTTGGCATCCAGATCGGTAATCACAATACTGGCCGGGCTTTGCTCAACTGCGGTCGATAAGCGGCGCAAACCTTCTTCAGCGTTAGCAAGTTTGTGGTTAAGCTCAAGCACCTCATTTAGTTGTGCCGCCAGATCACGCTCAGCCTGTTTGCGTGGCGTGATATCCATCGTCATGCCGCCCAACTGGCGCTGGCCGCTACCATCGTCGATGGTGAACTTGGTTGACTCATAGTCGCGACCGTTAAAGCTTTCTTCAATCACTACCGTTGAGCCGCTTTCCAGCACCTTGCGGTCATCTTCAACGATTTTTTGCCCGAACTCGCCGGGGAATAATTCATCGCTGGTTTTGCCGATCATGCTCGCCGGATCAATGCCGAGCATCGTCTGAAAGCCCCGGTTGGCCATCAGCGTTCGCGAATCGGCATCCTTGACGTAGGCCGTGCCCGGCAGGTGATCGATGAAGCGTTGCAAGACGAGCAGGGAGCGTTGCCGTTCGACTTCCTTTTGCTGAATCTGGCGGTCAAATGCGTATTGCCGCCGCTGGTAGAAAGACAAGGCCAACGCGGCAAGCGAAGCGACGAGCAGGAATAACACAGCTCGGGTCTGCGTCTGTTCTTGCCACGTCCCGAAAACTTCATCCAGATTACGGGCAGCGCCGACAATCAGCGGTTTGGTCATGTGCAGGGCGGCTGGCTGCACCGTACGCATCGACATCAGGCGCTCGGCGCCAACGGTGCTAGACATGCCCGTCATCAGGCTGGCCATTTGGCGGCTATTGACGTGGCGCTGGAAAAATGACTCAGGGCTGCTGATCAAAAATCCCGGCGGCGCGGATTTTCGTTCTGGGACTAGAACCAATAATTTACCGATGCCATGCGTAATGGAAAGAGAAGTTTCCTTTCCGGCGTGAATGGATTTAAGCAATTGGCCCAGGCTTTCGCTATCAACGGTAGCGGTCACCATTCCGGCAAATTCGCCCAATGGTCCAAGGACCATGCGCCCTGCCGTCATGGTGTATACACCGAGCACGGTGATGAAAGGCTCGCTGAGGTAAAGCACATCGGCGTTTGGGTTATTCAATACCGTTTGAAAATACTCGCGCTGGGCAAAGTTTTTGCCGACCAGTTCACTTCGATTACTGACAATCATGGTGCCGCTGACATCAAATACGGACAGGGTGCGGACCCCTTCCAGCGCCTGAGTCAGCGTCGTCAGTTCGCGGGTAACAATGGCCTTTCCGCTGCTATGCGTCAGTTGCACAGCCACCGTTTCGCGCAGTTGTTCAAGTACCACATTGATCGAATTCAAGCGGCGTTCAATTTCTTCGACCACAACCAGGCTGTGATTCTCCAGCCGACTGATGGCCTCTTTTTCAATTCGCTGACGAGTTTGGTATTGGTCATAGATAAGTTGCGCACCAAGCAGCAAGAGCGCAACGGCCAGCACCAGCCACTGCACAAGGTAAGCCCGTTTTGGTGCTGCAAGCAGCGGCATTTCAGTGATGGCTGGTGGTTTAGCCTTCATTGGCTATAGCGTATTAGTTGCCGGTAAATATTTGGCGAGCAATGCGTAGAGCGCATCAGGATCGACAGGCTTTGGCAAAAAATCACTCATGCCGGCATCGATACATTGTTGGCGGTCGGCGGCAAAGACATTGGCGGTCAGCGCGATTATCGGCACACTTGCCCCGTTGGGTAGGACGCGAATCTGGCGGGTTGCGCCGAGACCATCGAGAATCGGCATCTGGACATCCATCAATACCAGATCAAAATTTGACTGTTTATAGCAGTTGACCGCAACAAGTCCATTTTCGGCCACGACAACGTCAAGTCCGGTCGAAGCAAGCAGATCCTCGCCAATTTCACGATTGATCGGCTCATCTTCAACGAAGAGGACACGACCTTTGAGCAGTCTTTCATCCCAAACAGGCGGGGCGCTTGAGAGATTCGAGTCGTCTTCGGCCACACCCAGGCGAGCGGTAATCCAGAAGCGGCTGCCAACGCCGGGGGTGCTGTCAACGCCCACTTCGCCACCCATCAACTCTGCCAATTGGCGAGCAATGGCCAGGCCGAGGCCAGTACCGCCATACTTTCGGGTTGTCGAACCATCGAGCTGTTCGAAGGCACGGAACAGGCGAGCCGTGTCAACCTGGCTGATGCCAACGCCGGTATCAGTCACGGTAAAGCGACAGAGAACCTGCTTGCCATCGCTGGATAGCGTCTCTCCGGATATGGAAATCAAACCATGTTCGGTAAATTTGATGGCATTGCCGGCAAAGTTGAGCAGCACTTGACGCAGGCGGGTGCTGTCGCCATAAACTCGCCTTGGCAAAGCATTCGGTTTGATCTCCAGTTTCAAGCCTTTGCGGGCAGCCTGATCGCGAATCAGCACTGCGATGCTTTGCATTACATCAGCCGGAGAGAAAATGGTGTTTTCAAGCACCAGTTTGCCGGACTCGATTTTTGCAAGATCGAGAATGTCGTTGATGATTTGCAGCAAATGCTCAGCTGCTGTCGAAGATTTGTTCAACTTATCGACTTGATTTGGCTGTAGCGGAGTTTGCTTGAGCAGGTAATTAAGGCCGATGATGGCGTTCATCGGCGTGCGGATTTCGTGGCTCATATTAGCCAGGAACTCGGATTTTGCACGATTGGCGGCATCGGCCTTTTCCTTGGCAACGGCCAGTTCAAAGGTGCGCAATTCGACCAGTTTTTCCAGATGCTCGCGGTGTTCAAGAAGCTCGGCCTCGTCGCGTCGCCGGTCGGTAATATCTTCCTTGACCGCAACGTAATGCGTGATTTCTCCGTTGCTATCGCGGACAGGGAAATGCTTGCCAGCTCAAGATAGAGAGAGCCGTCTTTGCGCTGATTGGTAAATTCGCCGCGCCAGACTTGCCCGGCACTCAAAGTTGACCAGAGATCCTCATACGTTTCCGGATTGGTTAGACCAGAATGAAGAATGCGCGGATTCTTGCCGATGACTTCTGCCTGTGTATAGCCGCTGCCCAGCGAAAAGGCTTCGTTAACAAAAACGATGTTGCCTTTGAGGTCAGTAATCACAATGCTAGCCGGACTTTGTTCGACGGCTGTTGAAAGCCGGCGCAAGCCTGCCTCCGCCATTTTGAGTGCGGCAACCTGTTCCGAGAGCTGTTGATTTAGGGTTTCAATGGCTAGTCGATCGGTTTTGGATTGATCGTCGCGTACTTGAAGCGAGGTGGTCATTTCATTGAAACGGGCATTGAGCAGCCCGAGTTCTCGCGGTACGTTCGTCGTTACAACACGCCTCGACAAATCGCCTTGTGCGACGGCTGCCGTTACCTGCTCCAGATTGCCAACCCAGCTTTCAATGAGCTTGTAGAGATAAAGGCGGGCAACCAGTATGGAAAATAGTGCAATCGCAACCAAGGTAAAAAAACGCATCCAGAAGGCGTTTTCGATCGGATTCAGTGTTTTTTCAACGGTTGCAGAAATAGCGACGACAAGTTGTTCGTCGGCAATCTTGAGCGGGGCCAGGAAAAACATGTGATTGACACCATTAGGGTCGGTCATCACGACTTTTTCTTTACCTTCTTTCAACGTGGAAAGTAACTTGTTACGGCTATTTTCGCTGAGTTGAACATCCCGCTTTTGCTCTGGATTGGGATAACTCGTTAACAGCTTTCCTTCGCCAGTAAATAGCGTAGACGTCCAGCCATCAGGTAGCCGGTAATTTTTCGCCAGCCGATCAAACCAGTTGATATTGCTGGATGCAAACAAAATCGCACGCAAATTTCCGGCTTTGTCATGCAAGGGCATACCAAAGGTGATGCCCGGTTTGCCTGAAAATTTCCCGACTGTAAATTGGCCCTTACTTATACCTTGGCCGGTCAAGGCTTCCTGAAAATAGAGGCGGTCCTTGATGTTGACTTGTTCAGAGGTTTTGACTGCAGCACAAACACATCACCATTCGGCAAGGCCGCACCGATATTGGAAAAACTGGTGAAAGTGCTGATCAGTCGGCTAGCCAGGCCGCTACATGTAGTCGGGTCGTTATTATCCAGATCATTGGCTCGATTCATTATTTTAAGGAGGTAGCCAACATCACGCAGGGCTGACTCCTCTTCAATACGCGCCCCTTGAAGAATCGAACGTGCGTTCTGCTCAATACTGGCCAGCGCATTGTTGCGCTCGTCAAAATAGTCCTTGATGGTCAAACCAAGCAGGGGCAGCATGGCCAGCGCCAAAACCAGCCATAATCGACTGCTAAGGGAGAAGCGAGAGAGCTGCATTTTATGTTTGCTTATTGAGTGCGCCTGTGTCTTGGCACAATACTCGACCGATTGCTTGTGACTGTAAAGACAAATACTGCCTTACTGATCAAGTAGCCAGTGGCAAGTTCGCTTCCAGTGACAACCACAAACAGGCTCCCTTTGATTCCTTGTTGATCGCAGCCAGAGCCTGATTGTGCTGGGCGATTTCTTCTTCGCTAGCGTGTTTAACTATCAGTGGTTTGCGTGCCTTGCGTGTTTCTCCATTGGGCAATATTGAACGCGACTGATGATCATCCGGTTCGATCATCAAGGCATTCTGACCACGGGTCATGGCGAGGTACACTTCAGCCAGTAATTCGGTATCAAGCAAGGCGCCGTGCAGTGTGCGCTGGGAATTGTTGATTTCGTAGCGGTCGCATAGCGCGTCCAAACTATTCCGTTTGCCGGGGTGCAGGTTCTTGGCCATCCGTAACGTATCGGTGACTTTGCACAGAGTCTCTACCGGAACGCGGTCAAGCCGGCTGAGTTCGGCATTGAGAAAACCAATGTCGAAGGGGGCGTTGTGGATGATCAGCTCGGCGCCATTGATGAATTCGAGAAATTCATCGGCAATATCGGCAAACTTTGGCTTATCGGCGAGGAAGTCGAGGGTAATGCCATGCACAGCAGCTGCGCCGGCATCAATCTCGCGCTCCGGGTTGATGTATTTGTGCAAATGGTGACCGGTCGGCCGGCGATTTTCCATTTCAATGCAGGCAACTTCGATGATGCGGTGGCCCTGACGTGGGTCGAGACCGGTGGTTTCGGTGTCGAGAAAAATTTGTCGCATGTTCAGTCTTTCAATTCTTCAATGCCGCGATTGGCCAGCGCATCGGCGCGTTCGTTTTCCGGGTGGCCGCTATGGCCTTTGACCCAAACCCAGACAAGTTTGTGTTGTTTGACTTGCGCATCCAGCAATTGCCAGAGGTCGGCATTTTTCACCGGCTTTTTGTCCGATGTTTTCCAGCCATTACGCTTCCAGCCGTGTATCCACTCGTTGATGCCTTTCAGGACATATTGCGAGTCAGTGTAAATTTTTCCACCAATCGGGCGTTTCAAGGCTTCGATGGCGCGAATTGCTGCGGTCAGTTCCATGCGGTTGTTGGTGGTGGCCGGCTCGCCGCCCGACAATTCCTTCTCGTGCTGACCAAGTCGCAAAATAGCGCCCCAGCCGCCGGGGCCGGGGTTGCCCTTGCAGGCGCCATCAGTAAATATTTCTACGCTTTCTTCAACGGTCATTACTTTCCTTTTGCGCTGCAGGGCGCAACGTTTTCGCGCGCATCGAGGCTGATTTCCAGGGCGAAGTGATCAAGCGCATGCTGTGCACCCGCTTGATTGCCCGCAACATATAAACCCCGCCGGGCAGCCCCCACCAGCGATTGCCGGCGGCTTCCATAAAGTGCCAGCGGCGTAGCCAGGCTGCCTGTTCGCAGGGCGGAGCAAAGCAGCCGAACGTGTTGCGGTCAACTTCAAAACTGAGCAATTTTAGCCAGTCCTTGAGGCGGAGTGGTGAGATGTAATTACCGTTCCAAGGGAATTCGCCACCAGGTTTTGTGCGATTTTTAATTCCCCAGAGTGAGAGCGGGTTGAAGCCGAGGATGACCAGTTGGCCTTCGGGAATCAAAATGCGCTCAATTTCGCGCAGGATCTGATGAGGGTTGTGGTGGAACTCCAGTACATGTGGCAATACGACAAGATAAGTGCTGTGTGCGGCAAAGGGAAGGGCGATGAGAAAGAAAAGTGCATCAACCGGGCCGGATTCGCCGGCGCGTTAACGGAAGGGAATGCGATTGGCGTGCAGAAAATCAATTTGCGGCATGCCTAGCTGTAAGGCATTGAAGCCAAATACATCAGAAACCGTTTCGTCAATTCGCATCCGTTCCCAGTCGAGCACGTAGCGACCTTGCGCGGAGCCTAACCAGGTTTCCAGTCCCGGAATTGACATCCGGCGACCTTCGCTTGATAGTTCGGGGATGTTCGAAAAAATCTTGCTCATTCCTGCATTCAAGGATAACTACATCTGGTTACTGGTTCGTGATGGCCGCGCCGCCGTCGTCGACCCTGGCGATCCGCTACCGGTCATGGAACGGCTTGAGGCCCTCGGCTTGCAGCTGGAAACCATCCTCATCACCCACCATCATGCCGATCATCAAGGCGGTATTGCCGCATTGCTGGAACACTGGCAAGCCGACGTGTTCGGGCCGGGAATCGAGTCTATCACAGGCTGTAATCGGCCATTGTGCGGCGGTGAAACGATCACGGTGCTTGGCCAGCCGGTCAGTGTGATGGCGGTGCCGGGCCATACACTGGGGCATCTCGCCTTTTACGTTCCGGGCGCACTCTTTTGTGGTGACACCTTGTTTGGCGCGGGTTGTGGCCGTCTGTTTGAAGGTACACCAGCGCAAATGAGTCATTCGTTGGCACAAATTGCTGCGTTGCCTGACGATACCCTGGTCTATTGTGCCCATGAATATACCGAAGCCAACCTGCGCTTTGCCATCGCGGTCGAGCCTTTGAATGCGGCGCTGCAGGATAGGGTCAAGCGCGTGGCCGAATTGCGGGCTACAGGAACGTCGAGCGTGCCATCGACATTGAGCGAAGAGAAGGCGACTAATCCGTTCTTGCGCAGTGGTGAGCCAGCGGTGATTGCTGCCGCACTGGAACATGCTGCGGTCGACCGCTCAAAAGTCGCTGTTTTTACAGCGATACGTCAGTGGCGAAACAGCTTTTAATCAGCTGATTTTGGGCCTAATTTGGCACTGACGTGGGCCAGTGTATCAAGCACTTTTGCTGCATTGAAGGGTTTGACAATATAACCACTGGCACCGTTTTGAATGGCGGTTTGTACGGTTTCCGGTTCGGAGCTGCTGGTTATCATCACCACTGCAATTTCCGGTCGTGCCGCCTTGATTTCGCGTAGTGCTTCGAGTCCGCTTTTCTCCGGCATCATGATATCGAGGCAGATGATGTCAGGTTTCAGACGATTGGCGATGTCTACCGCAGCAATGCCGTTACGGGCTTCGCCGATTACTTCGTAAGTTTCTCCCCGCAGCATACTGCGCAGAATGCTGCGCATCATGTCATTGTCGTCGACGATAATTACAGAGCAACGTTTGGCCAAGATTCAGTGTTCCAGTTCGGGTTCGTGATAGCAGACAGTATTACGTCCGGCGGACTTGGCCCGATAGAGGGCGCGGTCTGCCGCTTCGATCAATATTTGTGGTTCGCCAGCGCAATCTGCCGGATTTAATGCAGCAACACCAATGCTGAGCGTAATGCGCGAATAGGGCGAACCGGAATGCGCCAGATTGAGGTTAGGAACCGCCATTCGAATTTTTTCGGCAACGATACGAGCGCCAGCTAGCGGTGTATCTGGCAGGATGACGGCAAACTCCTCACCACCGTAACGGGCGGCGATATCCGAGGCACGCTCCATACTTCGCGATAAGTTTTGCGCAATCTGGCGCAGGCAATCATCACCGGGTTGGTGGCCATAGGTGTCGTTAAATGCCTTGAAATGATCGACATCACACATGAGCAGGGCAATTTCACCCGAGCCACGTCGGGCACGACGCCATTCTCGCGCGAGATGATCATCAAAGAAACGCCGATTGGCGATGCCGGTTAGCCCGTCACTGGCCGATAAGCGCTTGAGTTCCTGATTGGCAGTATCGAGCTCACGTGCCAGAACAACCAGCGAGGTGCGCATTTGAATGATGCGTTGCATGGCGCGGATTTTTGCGCTGAGTACGGCTTCGCTGACTGGTTTGTACAGATAATCATCGCCACCCGCCGCTATGCCTTTTTCAAGGTCTTTGTCGGATGTCATGCCGGAAAGAAAAATGATCGGTGTCCAGGCACCTGGCTTTTCCAGCGCCCGCATCTGTCGGGCAACAGCAAATCCATCTATATCGGGCAATACGACATCAAGCAGGACCATATCGGGCTGTTCACGGTGAAATGCGGTAATCGCCTGTTCACCATATTCAGTACAAATGGGTTGTGCACCGAAACGTTCGACAAATTTGCTGACGATCAGAAGCGTGGCACGGGAATCTTCAACAATAAGTATCTTCATTACTGCAAATGACTCAGGTGCAATTCATGCTGAAAAATACAAGACCACAAACCGCGATGGTGATTGCAAAACTCCCCCAGCCGATGCCGTGTTTCATGGCCTGGCGCATTTCATGTTTGCTGCCTATCCTGCGGAAATGGTAATAACGCTGAATTTCACCCAGGGTCACGGCGGCAGAAAACAGAAAAAACATCATGCCGCAAAAGAGAAAAATGATCGGGCCGTTGGTCATTTCACGGCAAGCTGCCATCGTGTATTTCAAATTGCGTAAGACCGAGTCGGTTCGAATTGCATATTGAAAGATTGCGTAGGCAAGCAGTGCGAACAAGGCAATCATGCCGATTACCAACCAGGTGCTGCTTTCTTTTAATGCAGCGAATGCACTACGAATGTCGTCCAGTATCCATTTCATGATTTTTTGCCGTGTTTCGCGAGTAACGGTATGTTAAATTCCGCCCCAGTCCTGAAATTACAGTAGGTTATCATGGCCGAACAAGAACAGCACAATACTCCGGCAAGCAACAAAATCACATCGACGATTAAATTCCCACGGTTTCTCCGTTTTGTACGGTGGTTTATCGGGATTGTTACGGCGATTGGCATACTCGGTTTTTCGCTGCGCCCCTTGCTAAAATCGGTACTGGTCAAGCAACTCTCAGCACAATTGCATCGTAATGTCAGTGTCGATGGCATCGATATCAATCCCTTCGCGCTCACTGCAAAAATCACCGGTGTTGCCGTCAAGGAAACCAGCGGCAAGGAAGCCTTGGGTTTTGACGAACTGTTCGTCAACCTGTCGGCGCTTTCGTTTGCCCAGGCCGCGCCGGTGGTTGATGAAATACGCCTGCAAGGTTTGCGTATTGCTGTCGCTCGCGTCGCTGATGGCAAATACGATATTTCCGATCTGCTCGAAGAGTGGATGAAGCCGTCCGAACCGTCGCCAACGCCACGCTTTTCGATCAATAACATCCAGTTGCTCGATGCCAAACTGGTTTTTGATGATCAGCCTGTGGGCAAATTGCATACCGTCAGCGACATCAATTTACGCCTGCCGTTTGTTTCAAGCATGGCTTACAAAGCGGACGTTCATGTCACCCCGCATTTTTCGGCCAAGTTCGGTGATTCGCCCATTCTGCTTGAGGGGCGAACCAAGCCATTTGCCGAAGGCCGCGAAAGCGAAATCAGTCTGGATGTGGATCGTTTCAATCTGGCGACGCTGCAGCCTTACTTGCCCGCCTCAATTCCCCTGGTTTTTGCAAATGGTACGGTCGACAGCGAATTGAAGCTGGTTTTTAAGGAGCTTTCAAACCAGTTGTTCTCGCTGTCCATGGTGGGAGCGGTTCATCTTTCAGAACTCAAGGTGAATGAATCGAGTGGTTCGCCACTGATCGCCTGGAAGAAACTGGATATCGAGATCGACAATGCCGATCTGGTCAATCAACAGTTCCATATCAAGGGCGTTACGCTTGATGGTCTGGATGCCAATCTGGCTGTCAATCGTGAAGGGGTGTTAAATGTTATCGCCCTCAGCGAAAAAATGGCTGGCACACCGGACAAGGGCAAGAAACCGGAAGCGAATCCCGCTGCCAAATCACTGGCGTGGACGCTAGGTGAGTTTCGTCTGACCAATGGTCTGTTGCACTGGAAAGACGAGTCGAATATTTCGCTGGTGCAGGGCAAGGTGCGAGATCTTAATGTGCAGGTTGGCAAGATCGATGGCAAGTTACTTGAGCCGATTGAAGTTGTTGAAGCCTCATATCAAATCGACCTTGGCGAACGGATGCGGGTTGAACGCATGGTGGCCAAGAGCATTAAGGTAGATTTGCATGGCCACCGTGTCGATGTTGGCGAAGTGAGCAACACGGGTACCCGGGCCCGACTTTTACGTAACAAGGAAGGCAAGATCGAATGGGTCAGCTCGCCCTTGTTGAAAACGGTCCGGAAAGCTGGCCAGGAGCTTTCTGACGAACGCCCCTGGGTCGGCAGCGTAGGAAAACTTGCGATCAATGACTTGAGCTTGCGCATTGACGATCAAGCAACCACGCCGGCTGCGGTGCAGCTTATTGATGGGTTCAATCTGACAGGCGAAAACTTGTCGAGTGAGCCAAACAAGAAAGGCACAATTTCTCTCAAAAGCAAGGTTAACCAGAAGGGCAGCCTGAAAGTTGATGGCAGCGTGCAGATTTTTCCGCTGTTAGCCAATCTCAAGGTTGAAACCTTGGCGATACCTTTATTGCCGCTGCAACCTTATTTTGGTGAGCAACTCAACATTGCGCTGACTCGTGGCCAGGTTTCCAGCAAGGGCGACGTCATAAGTGGCGCTCGCTATTCCTGGGCGGCATCGATTTTCGTCTGCAGCCCATGGCGATCAATGTGGGCGAAATCGCGCTGACCGATTTTTTCTCTCGCCTGGTGATCGATTCGAGCGGCAAGTTGAACGTCGCAAGCATTGTCAAAAAACCTAAAGACGAAGCCACAGTCAAACCGGTTGCAGACAAATCGACCGATGCGCCTGCAACTGCAACGGCAACTGCCACCGTACCGGCGACAAATGATAAGCCGGTGGTGCCCATCAAGATTGCCAAGATTACGCTGCAAAATGGCACCGTTAATTTCTCCGACTTCTTCGTCAAACCCAATTACTCGGTCAATGTTGCCAAACTGGGTGGCCGGATTACCGGGCTTTCTTCTGCTGCTGATACGGTTGCCGACATGGAATTGCGCGGCACCTATGCCAATACGGCCCCGGTGCAGATTCTGGCCAAGCTGAATCCTTTGGCGGCAAAATCCTATCTTGATCTCAAGGCTGACATTACCGGGGTTGATCTGGTTGGCTTCTCGCCATATTCCGGTAAGTACGCCGGTTACAACATCGAAAAAGGCAAGCTTTCGTTGAATGTGGCCTATAAGCTGGAAAACAATCAGTTATCAGCTGAGAACCATCTTTTCCTCGATCAATTTACCTTTGGCAACAAGGTTGAAAGCCCGGATGCAACGAGTTTGCCGGTTAATCTGGCGATTTCCCGCTTAAGAATAACCGGGGTGAAATTGATTTGAATTTGCCTATTTCCGGCTCGTTGGATGACCCGCAGTTTTCCATTGGCGGGCTGGTAATTAAGGTGATCGTCAATCTGTTCGTCAAGGCAGTGACATCACCGTTTGCCCTGCTGGGTTCGATGTTTGGTGGTGGTGAAGAACTATCCAACGTTGAATTTGCCGCCGGTCGCGCCAGCCTGAATGCAGCGGCTATCAAAAAACTTGAATCTCTTTCCAAAGCACTCAATGAGCGCTCGGCCTTGAAACTTGAAATTACCGGAAGGGCTGATCCGGAAGGGGACAAGGAGGGCATCAAGCGAGTCGCCATTGAACGTGCTGCCAAGGGCGAAAAACTCAAGGATGTAATGAAGAAGGGTGGCGAAGGGGCTTCTCTGGATAGCATCGAGATCACCCCGGAGGAATACCCTGTCTATCTGCAACGTGCCTACAAGGAAGCAAAATTCCCGAAACCGCGCAACGTCGTTGGCATGCAAAAGGATTTGCCTGTTGAGGAAATGGAAAAATTGATGCTGACTAATCTGCAGGCCTCGCAAGAGGATATGCGCGCTCTGGCTGTCAGTCGTGCTGAAGTGGTTCAGGGCTGGCTGTTGGAACAAGGCAAGGTGTCGCCGGAGCGTGTATTCCTGCTACCACCGAAAACCGAAGCGGATGATAAAGGCAAGACGAGTCGTGCTGATTTCTCCCTGCGCTAATCTTTCATGAGTGAAACGATGAACCTACCATGTTGGCCGGGATAATCGTCATCATCCTGCTGCAAGTTGCCTTGCTGTTGCGTAGCAATCGCAGCCAGGAAGACGATTTACGCTGGCGTGAGTTGCGGGAAGCGCAGGATAAGGGTTTAACCCGGCTTGAGCGCGAACTCCGCGAAGAGTTGGCGCGCAATCGCCGCGAGGATGCCGAGGAATCATTCCACGACCGCGAGGAACGCGCCCAGTCTTCCAATTTGCTGGCACAAGCGCTGACGACACAAGTGGGCCAGTTCGGCACCTTGCAAGCCGAGCGTCTTGAATCCTTTGCCCGTGAATTGAATCGCTTTTCGCTAGGACTAGATGAACGATTTGAGCGTTTAAAAATTGCCGTTGAAGGGCGGTTGACCGCAATGCAAGCCGACAACGCGGCAAAGCTCGAAGAAATGCGCCAGACCGTCGATGAAAAATTGCATGCAACGCTGGAACAACGGCTCGGCGAATCATTCAAACTGGTCAGTGACCGGCTTGAGCAAGTTCATCGTGGTCTCGGAGAAATGCAGACACTGGCCGCTGGCGTCGGTGATCTCAAACGTGTGCTGACCAATGTCAAGACACGCGGCACCTGGGGCGAGGTTCAACTGGCGGCATTGCTTGAGCAATTATTGACTGCTGATCAGTTTGCCGCCAATGTAGCGACCGTTCCGGGCAGCAATGAACGGGTTGATTTCGCCATTCGTTTACCGGGCAAGGGGGACGGCGCGGTAGTTTGGTTGCCAATAGATGCCAAATTCCCGATTGAAGATTATCAACGTTTGCTGGATGCGCAGGATCGCTGTGATCCATTGGCAGTGGAAGAAGCTGCACGTGCCATTGAAATGCGGCTGAAAGCCGAAGCTAAAAGCATTCACGAAAAATATATTTCACCGCCGCACACGACGGACTTTGCATTACTCTACTTGCCGATTGAAGGCTTGTACGCCGAGGCCTTGCGTCGCCCCGGTCTGGCAGAAATCCTGCAGCGTGACTGGCGGATCAGCCTGGCTGGGCCAACGACTCTGGCGGCGATGCTCAATAGTCTGCAAATGGGATTCCGGACATTGGCCATAGAACAACGCTCGGCTGAAGTCTGGGCAGTTCTGGGAGCGGTAAAAACTGAATTCGGCAAATTTGGTGAAGCCCTGGCGCACACGAAGAAAAAGCTGGATGAAGCAAGTAACAGTATTAGCCGGGCTGAAACGAGAACGCGCCAATTGACGCGCAAGTTAAAGCAAGTGGAGGCGCTGCCGGTCGGCGAATCCGAGCAATTAATAGGGATAACGGATTTCGATGGCGAAAACGACTGAACTGGAAGCAGCCTACCAAGCAACAACTTACCGGGTTTTTCTACCGGGTGGCATGTGTGATTTACGCCTCGACCAACCATCCGAGACCTTGCGCGATTGGTTGGAAACGGCTGGCGCCAATGAGTTTGCCGTACTTAGCGCCCATAATCCTGGTGCCAAGCAGCTTGATCAAGCGACCAATATGTCGCGTCAGTCACTGATGGAAATCGAATTGCTGGAAAAGGGTTTCGAACCTTATGCCGGTGAAAATGAGGCAGATACGGAAGATTGGCCGGCAGAGGAAACTTGTTTTGTCACCGATATTGGCTTGCCTGTTGCCCGTGAAATCGGTGCAAAGTATGGACAGAATGCCATCGTTTATGGGCTTGCGGATGGGGTTCCGCGCCTGGTCTGGATTGAAGAATGAATATGGGCAAAAAATTGGGCGTTTTGAGGTACGTAGCGAGTTGGGACGTGGCGCGCAAAGCGTGGTTTATCTCGGATTCGATCCGCAATTACAGCGCGAAATTGCGATCAAGACAGTCCGCTTCACACAGCCTGATGCTACCAAAAACAAAATCCTGCTTGACGAAGCGCGCACCGTCAGCAAGTTGCGCAATCCGAATATCGTGCCAATTTTTGAGGCAGGAGAAGAGGGGGGTGATATTTATCTGGTTTTTGAGTATGTGCCGGGTAAAAATCTTGCCGAGTTTCTGTCCAGTAGTTGCCCTTTATCACCAGTCAAGGCAGCGACATTGCTCAGGCCAATTCTCGATGCCGTAGCCTATGCACACGCACAAGGCATCATTCATCGTGATCTGAAACCATCAAACATCCTGCTTGATGAAAATGCTGCTCCACGCGTCATGGATTTCGGAATTGCCAGCCGTATCGGCAGCGCGGGCGGAGAAATAGAGGAGTACAGCGGAACCCCCGCTTACATGGCTCCGGAATATGTTGCAAAACGCGATGTTTCCGAGCGTTCAGACATCTTTGCGGCTGGACTTATCTTGTTTGAGATGCTGACTGGCCACCGGGCGATTGTGGGCGACAATATTTTCCAAATCATGCATCGCATATCGAATGAGGATGTTCAACTGCCGGCAAACCTTGCGGTCGACGAGCGTTTGAGCCGTATTTTATATAAGGCTGTCGCGCGCGATCCGCTTCTCCGCTACCAGAGTGCCATGCAATTTGGCGAGGCAATCGACAACTATCTTGACCCGGAAGAGGAACAAAAACGGGATGGTGACGGATAGCTGCTTCGCCTGGTCAATTCTGCCTATTTCAGACCCGCCGGCGGTGGCTGTATCAGCACCGTATCGCGCGCGGTCATCGTCCTCGGCTTCGAGGCGGTGCGTAATATTGCAATTACAGTTCTGCTCTTTGAACATATGCAAAACAAAGGCAATGCAAACCAGCTCAAGGAAGAGTTTTTGCGGGCAACACTGGCTGGTATTCTTGCCAAGGATATTTGTGCTACGGCCCAGATGCGTGATTTGGAGCAGAGTTTTATCTGCGCGCTGTTTCATAGTCTTGGTCGCTTGCTTTCGCAGTATTACTTTCCGGAAGAAAGCGATGAGATTCGCCGTATTGTCGCCCAGAAAAACTGTAGCGAAGATCAGGCGGCTTTGCAGGTGCTGGCCATATCTTTTGAGGATTTAGGTACGGCAATTGCCAAACAATGGGGTTTTCCCGCGCTGATTATTGGCACCATGCGCAAAATGCCTGCAGGACAGGTCAAAAAATCGAATAGCCAGGAAGATCGCTTGCGTATCTTGTCCAGCATGGCCAATGAGTTGTGCGCTGTGATATCCCAGGCCTCGCCAGAAGCCCGCGATAAGGAAATGCGCAAATTGATGGCGCGCTTTACAGATGCAATCTCGCTTGATCAAAAGGAAATTCAACAAACGGTTCAGCGGGCGGTTGAAGAGGTTGGTGAATTTGCCCGTGTAATCCATTTGAACCTTAGCCAAACCACTTTTGGCAAGCAAATGCGGCAGTTTGCACAAGGTGCAGATGGTTCGGAAACGTTAGCAGAGCCAGATACAACGGATACAGTGAACGGTACCCAGCTGCATGAGACCAGCCCTTTTTCTACAGGTTACGGGGCTAGCGAAGATGGAGAAGATGAACCTGTCGATGCTCAATCGGTTCTGACAGCCGGCATTCAGGACATCAGCAACAGTCTGGTCGATGATTTCAAGCTCAACGACATCCTGCGCATCATTCTCGAAACCATGTACCGGGCGATGGGGTTCAAGCGCGTAGTATTGTGTATTCGAGACGCCAAGGCTGGTGTCATGCAGGGGCGTTTTGGCTTTGGGCCAAATGCCAACGAAGTCGCCAAGGTTTTCCGCTTCCCTTTGACCTTTTCGCCTGATGTTTTCCACGCCTCAACCTCAAAAGGCGTTGATATTCTGATCAGTGACATCGACGACCCAAAGATTGCAGCCCGCATCCCGGACTGGTACCGCAAGGCAGTACCCGCGCACTCTTTTGTGCTTTTCCCGCTCAATATGAAGGGAAATTCAATAGCTTTGATTTATGCTGACCACGACGCAGCAGGTGGTATCGATATTCCGGAAAAGGAATTGTCCTTGTTGCGTACCTTGCGCAATCAGGCCATTCTGGCAATCAAGCAGGGAAGCTGATTACCAGAGTTTCCACCAAGCCGTTTTGCGATCAAGGCCGTCTTTATAAAAGCGGCTTTGCGGGTAATTCTTGCGCATGATGCGATCAGCGTCATCACGCAAATCAGTCATGCCCAACTTGTCATACGCAACGACCATAACGTACATGGCCTCCTCGACTGCCGGCGCATTCGGGTAAGTCTTGATAGCGGTCTGCGCGCGATTAACAGCTGCAATGTAAGCACCACGGTTAACGTAGTAACGTGCAACATGGATTTCCTGAGCGGCCATTGAGTTGACCAGGAAGTTCATTCGCAGGATGGCATCCGGCGTGTATTTGCTGTTCGGGAAACGCGTTACGAGGTCACGAAAGGCGTTGAAAGATTCCTTGGCAGCTTTTGGGTCACGTTCACCCGGGTCCTGCGAGCTGATATAGCCAGCAAAGCCAAGGTCTTCGTTAAAATTGACCAGGCCTTTCAGGTAATAAACGTAATCAACTGCCGGGTGGTTGGGGTGCAGTTTGATGAAACGATCACAGGCGGCTATGGCTGATCCAATTTCACCGGCTTTCCAATACACGTAACCGAGTTCGAGTTGTGCCTGCTGCGCAAAGCGACCATAAGGGAAGCGTGCTTCAAGTTTTTCGAGGTATTTGGCGCTTTATCCCAGGTAGCATCGGACTGTGCTTCCTTGGATTCTGAGTAGAGTTTGCTGGCTGACCAACCTATTGTTTCATCCTTCGATTCCGGCAACAAACCACATGCAGAAACCATAGCGGCAAGGAAAAGCGCCAGCAACAGGCGAAAGCAAGCGGAAAAAGGCTGGAATGCGGGTAAACTTCGCATCATGAACGATCCTATTGAAAACTGCGAAGATTATAGCCGAAGTGAGCCGCTGCGCCTGACGGTTCCTGATAGTTGTGGCGGTCGCCGCCTTGACCAGATTCTTGCTGAACTGCTTCCCCAACATTCCCGCAACCGTTTGCAAGCCTGGGTCAGAGATGGCCTGGTCACGGTTGACGGTGTGCTAGACATCGAACCCAAGCACAAATTGATGGGTGGCGAAAAACTGCTTATCTCTGAACCTGTCGATGCAAGCGTCCTGGCCGAAAAACCGGAAGATATTCCGCTGAACATTGTTTTTGAAGATGAAACCCTGATTGTCATCAACAAGCCGGCAGGTCTGGTGGTGCATCCGGGTAGCGGTAACTGGAGCGGCACCTTGCTAAATGCCTTGCTCCATCATTTGCCAAGCAACAACGAAATTCCACGTGCTGGCATTGTGCATCGTCTCGACAAGGAAACCAGCGGGCTTCTGGTTGTTGCCAAAACACTGGAGGCGCAGACTGATCTGGTGCGTCAGCTGCAGGCGCGAACAGTCCGCCGCCAGTATCTGGCGCTGGCCGCTGGCACGATGAAAAAGGACGGTGGTGTAGATTCACCGATTGGTCGCCATCCTGTACAACGCATCAAAATGGCCGTCGTGCCGGAAAGTCGTGGCGGCAAGCCAGCATTGACTTGGTATCGCATTCTTGAAAAATTCACCTATTGCACTTTTCTTGAATGCTCGCTTGAGACCGGCCGCACGCATCAAATCCGAGTGCACATGAACTCAATTGGGCACCCGCTGGTGGGGGATCAAGTGTATGGCAAGGCAAATCCCCGTTTGCCGCAATTTGCAAGACAGGCGCTGCACGCAACGCGGCTTGGTTTGGTTCACCCGCTGACCGGGCTCAAAATGCAGTGGGAAGTACCGATGCCGGAAGACATGCGCGAGTTACTCGACAGTCTTCGTTATGGTTGAAACACTTATCCCGGCGTGGCCTGCGCCACTTGGGGTTCGTGCCCTGCAAACACTGCGTCGTGGCGGTTGTAGCAAAGCCCCTTGGGATAGTTTTAACCTCGGTGATCATGTTGGCGATGTGCCCGAACACGTGAATACGAATCGGGCTGCATTGCGTCAGCTGTTACCTGCTGCCCCCCTGTGGTTAAAGCAGGTCCACGGAACTGTTGCGGTCGACGCTGGAAATTGCCCCAATTTTTCGACGGGAGATGCATCCTTCACTCGCCAAACCAATCAGGTTTGTGCCGTTATGACAGCAGACTGCCTTCCTGTTCTGTTTTGCGATCGCGCAGGTAGTGTTGTGGCTGCAGCGCATGCTGGTTGGCGGGGGCTGCTTGATGGCGTGCTTGAGGAAACCAGAACAGCATGAGTGTATCGCCAGAAGAAATCATCGTCTGGCTCGGCCCGGCAATCGGTCCAGCAAGTTTTGAAGTCGGCGACGAAGTAAGAGCTGCGTTTTTAGCCAAATTCGATGAAGCTGGGAAGGCATTTGTTGCCCATGCGCCAGGAAAATGGCTGGCCGATATTTATCAGTTGGCTCGTCAGCGCCTGAATCGTGCCGGTGTCTTTGAAATCAGCGGCGGTGATGCATGTACCTTGCGTGACCCCGAAAATTATTTTTCTTATCGGCGCGATGGTGTTACTGGCCGTATGGCCAGCCTGATCTGGCTGGCAGATAAGGCATAGCGCGTATAATCCGCGCCTTTTCACCCGTTTGAAAACCCCGTGAGCACTCTTTCCTGGATTATTGCCGTTTCACTTGCCGGCGGCCTGCTGAGCGTTTGCGCGGCGGCTGCGCTGAGCATTGCCGTGGGAACGCAGCGGGTCAATATGTTGATTTCCTACGCCATTGGTGCGCTGCTCGGCGCCGCCTTTCTGGAAATCATTCCGCATGCCCTGGAACATGGCGACCCGCATAGTCTGGCTGCTACCTTGTTATTCGGCATTCTGGCTTTCTTTGTACTCGAGAAACTTGTTCTCTGGCGCCACTGTCACCATGACCACTGCGAAGCGCATGATGCGCAGGCACCGGCTCACGATCATGGCCGGTCCGGCCTGCTGATTCTGGTCGGCGATACCTTTCATAACTTTGTCGATGGCATCCTCATTGCTGCAGCCTTCTTGCAAAGTACGGAACTCGGCATCGTCACTGCTCTGGCAATCATTGCCCATGAAATTCCGCAGGAAGTCGGCGATTACCTCATCCTGCTGCATTCCGGCTACAGCAAAGTGCGCGCGCTGGTCTTCAATTTATTGTCCAGCCTGGCAACACTGGTCGGCGCCATGTTGGCCTATTTTGCGCTCTCGCAACTCACCGAATGGATTCCAACGCTACTCGGATTGGGTGCAGCCAGCATGATTTATGTGGCGGTTGCCGATTTGATCCCTGGGCTTCATAAACGCACCGAATTGCGCTCAACGATCCAGCAGGTTTTACTGATCGGTCTGGGTGTCGCCTCGATTGTTCTCGTTCGTGCGCTGGCTGGCGAGTAATTCGCGATAGGCTTGACGCTCGCGGCGAACTCGGGTTCCGCTAAACCAAAGCATCAGGCCGCAGGGGAGCAATCCCCACAAAAACAAGGTTATGAGCCCGGCAGTGACGCTGCTCTCGGTGATGGCCATCAGCAGCGCAACCCAGAGCCATCCAATGGCTATGATATACATGGCCTAATTATGCATGTAAATCGATTGACAGCGTTTAGGCGCGTATGCAGAATCTACAAGTTCCAGCCTTACACTTCCAAGTGAGATACCAATGACGCAGCAGGGATCGAATAATAACGATGCTTTTTTTGGTGCAGGCTCGCCATTTATGCAAGCCGGCCAGAATATGACCCAGCAGTTTATGGATTTTTTGAGCAAGGCTGGCAATCCACATACAGTTTCGCCGCCACCCGTCGATCCGCAAGCTTTGACTAACATGCAGCGAGAATTTATGGACCAGCAGATGCGCCTCTGGCAATCTGTCTTGGCCAAGCAGCAGGGCAAGGAAGAGGATTTCAAAGTTGCACCGGAATCAGGTGATCGCCGCTTCTCAGCTCCCGAGTGGCGCGAAAGCCCAGTGTATGACTACATGCACCAAGCGTATTTGCTGAACACCAAGTTCGTCAAGCAGCTAGTTGAAATCATGCCGGCGGAAGATGAAAAGGCTAAAAATCGCATGCGTTTTCTGGCCCGTCAGGTTTCAGATGCCATGGCGCCGACCAATTTTGCAGCAACCAATCCCGAATTCATCAAGACGGCTTTGGAAACCAAAGGCCAAAGCATTACCGATGGCGTCAATAATCTGATCAAAGATTTTGAAAAGGGACGCATTTCGATGACCGATGAATCGGTTTTCGAGGTGGGGAAGAATATTGCAACTACCGAAGGTGCCGTCGTTTTCGAAAACGACATGATGCAGCTGATCCAGTACACGCCGCTGACACCGAAAGTTGGTTCGGTACCCATGCTGGTTGTGCCACCGTGCATCAACAAGTTTTACATCATGGATTTACAGCCGGACAATTGGTTGATCCGCTTCATGATTGAACAAGGAAATACGGTCTTTATTGTTTCCTGGCGCAATACAAAGGAAGAGCAGGGCCATCTAACCTGGGAAGATTATCTCGAACAGGGACCGATTACGGCTCTACATGTCGTTCAGGATCTCTGCAAGGTTAAGAAAGTTAATGCGCTTGGTTTCTGCGTGGGTGGCACGGTATTGACTTCCGCGCTAGCCGTATTGAAAGCGCGCGGTGAAGATGGTGTTGCCTCACTAACCTTGCTCACCACCTTGCTCGATTTTTCGGATACCGGCGAAATCGGTTTGTTCATTGATGAAAATGGCCTGATGTCGCGTGAGGCAAGTATTGGCAAAGGCGGCTTGCTGCCGGCCCGTGATCTCTCCAGCACTTTTTCTTTGCTACGCGCTAACGATCTGGTCTGGAACTACGTAACCAACAATTACCTGAAGGGCGAAAAGCCAAAGGCATTTGACCTGCTTTACTGGAACTCTGATTCTACCAATCTGCCCGGACCATTTGCCTGCTGGTACATGCGCAATCTTTACCACGACAACAACCTGCGTGTGCCAGGCAAGCTTGAAATGTGCGGCCAAAAGGTTGATCTTGGACGTCTCGATATGCCGGTCTATCTGTTGGCAACCCGCGAAGATCATATTGTTCCTTGGCAATCTGCCTATCAAAGCACGCGCCTGTTGGGCGGCAATGTTAGGTTCGTGCTTGGTGCTTCAGGCCACATCGCTGGCGTAATCAATCCGGCAAGCAAGAACAAGCGTAGCTACTGGGTTAACGACGACGTAAAAATCGACGCCGAAGGCTGGTTGACCGCAGCAAGTGAACAAAAAGGCAGTTGGTGGAACGATTGGGCAGCCTGGCTCAAACCACTTGCTGGTGAGCTGCGCACACCGCGCAAACCGGGAAATTCAAAATACAAGCCAATCGAACCGGCACCTGGTCGCTACGTCAAGGAACGCGCATCCTGATCAATTTCCGGAGGAGGGAATTCGATGTCTAGAGTGGCACTGGTTACAGGTGGAATGGGCGGGCTGGGTGAAGCTGTCTGTATCAAATTGGCGGCACTTGGCTTCAAGGTAGTTACCACTTATTCGCCAGGCAACGAAAAGGTCAAGGACTGGCTGCAGGGCATGCACAATATGGGTTATGGTTTCAAGGCATATCCCTGCGATGTCACTGATTTTGATTCGGCGCGAGATTGTATCGAAGTCGTAACCAAGGATGTTGGACCGGTTGATGTACTGGTCAATAATGCCGGCATTACTCGTGACATGACGTTCAAAAAAATGACCAAGGCCGATTGGGATACCGTTATTCACACTAATCTAGATTCGGTCTTCAATATGACCAAGCAAGTGCTTGATGGCATGACTGAGCGGCGCTGGGGCCGTGTCATCAATGTCGGTTCGGTTAATGGGCAGAAGGGTGCCTTCGGGCAGACTAACTACTCGGCAGCCAAAGCTGGCATGCATGGCTTTACCAAGGCACTGGCTCTGGAAGTTGCCAAGCAGGGTGTTACGGTCAACACGATTTCTCCGGGATATATCGGTACCAAGATGGTGACAGCCATCCCGCAGGAAATTCTGGATTCTAAAATTCTGCCGCAGATACCGGTCAATCGACTGGGCAAACCGGAAGAAATCGCCGGCCTCGTGGCTTACCTTGCTTCTGATGAAGCAGCGTTTGTCACTGGGGCTAATATTTCCATCAACGGTGGTCAGCACATGTACTGACCGGCGTATTATTTACCCCGCTTTAATTCAACAACAGGAAGGAATAACTATGACTCAACGTGTTGCTCTCGTAACCGGCGCTATGGGTGGTCTCGGAACCGCAATTTGCCAGGAACTGGCCAAGGCTGGTCACAAGGTGGTTGCTTCTTACCACCCGCAGTTTGATAATAAAGACGCATGGCTGGCAGAAATGGCCGCCGCTGGTTTCAACGACTTCGTTTGTGTTGCAGGCGACGTGTCTTCACTGGAAGATTGCGAAAAGATGGTCAACGAAGCAGAAGCTGCTGCAGGTCCGGTTGATATTCTGGTCAACAATGCCGGCATCACACGCGACAAAATGTTTGCCAAGATGGAAAAGGACGGCTGGGATGCGGTTATCTCCACCAACCTGACTTCCCTGTTCAACATGACCAAGCAAGTGTCAGCCAAGATGGCTGGCCGTGGCTGGGGTCGTATCATCAACATTTCTTCTGTGAATGGTGTTGGGGTCAAGCTGGTCAGACCAACTACTCTGCCGCCAAGGCAGGCGTTATTAGCTTCTCCAAAGCATTGGCTGCCGAACTGGCTGCCAAGGGCGTGACTGTTAACGTCATTTGCCCGGGCTATGTTGCCACCAAGATGGTTATGGCCATTAAACCTGAAGTGCTGCAGAGCATCATCGACACCGTGCCAATGAAACGTCTGGCCAAACCAGAAGAAATCGGTGGCGCCTGTGCCTACCTGTCTTCTGAGATCGCTGGCTTTATGACTGGTGCGACGATGAATATCAATGGCGGTTTGTACTACCAGTAATCGTAAAACCTTGGTTTCATTGCCTAGCAGTGGTTGGCACAAAACCTTGAAAGCCCGGTAGATCCGGGCTTTTATTGTCATTGGTTGTCAATGTCGTACAATGGTGTGCATGGTTTGTGGGTAGCTAGGTGAGTGGTAGCTACCCGTTGATCGAGTAGAAGCTACCCATTTATCGGCGATTGACCACGTATCAAGGATTTCGGCCAATTGCTTCAGCTACCCAAGGCAGGCAATGGCAGGAATAACCGACAAGGAAGTGCGCTCGCTGATCAACAAGGCGAAATCTGATGGACGCGCCATAACGCAAGCAGATGGCACGATCCCCGGTTTGACCATAACCGTTTCTAAAACAGGATTAGCCGCTTGGGTTCTTCGCTATTACGCCCAGGGCAAGCGCAAGGAAACAACCATCGGTCAGTATCCGACTTGGGGTACTGCTGATGCTCGAGAGAAAGCCAAAAAATTGCGCCAAGCTGTTGATGAAGGCGTAGATGTAGCCCAAGAGAAACAACGTAAAAAACAAGAGGCAGTTGCCAGCCTAACGATTGATGCACTTGCCGCAGAGTATTTTGCAAAGGCCGAGAAGGGCATCAATTTAACGACCGGCATGCGCGCCCATACCTTTAAGCAGCGCAAGAGCCTTCACGAGCGCTACGTTTCTCCATTGATCGGTAATTTCGCTGCTGGAAGTGTGACTCCGGCGCAAATCGTCAATGTTGTGAAACGTGCCGAGTTTGGTGGAAAGACCTTACCCGACATTACGCTTACCCATTGCAATCTGCTCTTTGCGCACGCGGTAGGTAATGCTGTCTGTGCGACCAACCCATGCCGTGATCTGAAACTGTCTGCAATCATCGGTCAACAGGAACCAGCTAAAGAGCTTATTTCACGCGGCGCAACGGAGTTGGCCGATTTCCTGCGCGAGTTGCACAGAATGCCCAGGCATTACGAACTGGCCGTGCGCTTGATGTTATTGACTGGGGTTCGGATCAACACCATTGCCGAGGCTACCGTCAGCGAATTCAATCCTGATTTTGCCGTTTGGGAAGTCCCGCACAATCGAAGGAAAAACCGGAGGCATACCAAGGGGCCGTTTGTTATTCCGCTTCCGGCACAGGTTGTTGATTGGGTGCGCGAACTGATCAAACTGGCAGATGGAAATGAATACCTGTTGCCAGTTAATCCAATTCGCGGGGCAGGGATGCGCAATCCTTTGTCCAAGAGCGTGACAATTTCAGGATGGATTAACCGCGTGCGGATTGATTCGGGCGGTACTTGGCGTCGTGTTACCCCGCATGATTTACGTTCGACCTGCAAATCATGGTTGTCAGAGTTGCGCGTTGATTACGAGGTTCGTCAGCGATACCTCGATCATTCCTTGGTCGGTATTGATGCCATCTACGACAAGGCTGATTACCGGGAACACCGCTTGGCTGCTGCAAATAAGTGGCTGGCGTTTTTGAACGACCTGGAAGCCGGCAAGGCATCTGAGAACGTTATCAAGCTGTCGAATATCGCGTAACGATTTTGTCCACGCCTAGGGTAGCTCCCGAAAACCCTGAACCCTACCGGGCTGGCGTGGCCTTCTGTATAGGGATAGGTGGAAGGGTACGCCATGAAACTTAGTGAATATCACCTCAAGAACCAGAACACATTCCGGGGTGAATTTGTTTCAGTTATGGACTTGGTTAATTACCTGGCCATAGACGGTGATGTAACACCAGGGGACGCCGCTGAATCCTTGTTGTCACTGTTCGGAAAATCGGAAGCATCAGATCGGCCGCGTTATGGATTCGCTGATGAAATCAATAACTCCTTCGTAGAAATGGAGAGAATTCGAGGTGTTCTGCACCTTGATGATCTTCTTTTTGTAAGCGCGGGAACGAAACCAGCCAAATATGCAGACGATGCTGATCATTTTGGCTGGATAAGGGAAGAGTTATTGGATTTTTTCAAAAACAAAGAAATAGATCCTCCTATTGGTTTGCCTGACTGGAAAGGCACGTCATGCCTAGATAACTCTGGAGATCATCAGATTGAATATCCGACGCCAGATGATTTTGACCATGAGCATTGGCCTGAAGAATTGGGGATTGCTTTTATGGCGTGGAGGGTATCGACCAAAGCAGACCTGAGTGAAACCACTCCAAAAGAGAGCATGAAAAAATGGATTAAAGAAAATTACGCCAAGTTTAAAGATGCCAAAATTGAGCGTATCGCTACTGTCGCTAACTGGGATAAGGCACCTGGCAGACCAAAAAAAAACAAATAATAGGCATGGTATTTAAAACACAGTAGCAGCAAGGTTTTCTGGCTATTTGACAACCCAATTTCATTCGGCTTTTGGAGAAATTGCCAAATGATTCCTTATTTTTCACCTGATTTTTAGTTCGTAGAATTGCTCCAAGCAGTTCGCGGAATTGGTTTCCGCAACGCTTCAAGAGGCAACATTTTGTTGCTTATAGAAGGAGCAAGGATATGAAAAAGAGTCGAAATGCAGCCAAAGTGGTCGACACATCTGCAGAGCAACGCTACGCTGCGAATGTGTCCTTTGATCAGTTTCGCTGTCGCATGATCGCACCACAAGCCTGTGCCAGGGAGTTGGGGCTTTCTGAGTTCACTATTCATCGTTGGATTCGTGACGGAAAAATCAGCGCCGTAAAACTATCAGCACGATGCACCCGCATTGATGGAAATTCACTTGCTGACTACATGGCTGCTAATAGGTTTGTTCCTGGCGAGAAGGAAGCGCAACCGGATCAACTGAAGCGCCAGAAAAACACCGCAATCGAACTCGCTGGCCAGGCGTAGCACCATGGAAAAGCTCTCGGCCAGGTGCCGTATACAGCGTGCAGCGCACGCAATCCATGGAACCGCCGGTGAATGTCGGCGCGTGGCTATCCTGAATTTCTGCGCTGCGGCGCTTGTGTTACTGGGGAGCTGATCATGGGCGCTCCATTCGCAATGATTCCGCTCGCGGCGATTCTTGATCAACGGTTGACCTGGCGCCCGTTCAAGGTGCTTGGATCAATCTGCTCATTCCGCAAATCTTCCAGACGATTTTTGCGTCGAGGTTAACCGAGCAAATCGCCAGTCGTTGCGGATTCAACGCATCGATTGTCAGTACAGCCACGACGGAATTGCAGCGCCTGGGATGGTTGATCAAGCAGGGCGTTGGCGGGCGTGGTTTGAAAACCACCTACACGATCACAATCCCCGAAACGGTTCCGATTTCCGAAACCGTTACGGAATCCGAAACGGTATTGAAATACGAAACCGTTTCGGAAAGTGAAACCGTTGCGGAATCCGTATCTAAAACGGTGTCGACTTCCGGAACCCTCCTATATAAGAAAGAAGTAAACACAGAGAAGGTGGTTTCCGATCCGGATGGCTTCTCAGAATTTTGGGACGCCTACGGAAAGAAGGACGGCAAAGTTGCCGCCATCGCCCAATGGAAAAAGCTAAATCCGAATTTCGCTTTGGTTTGCGAGATCATCGCGTCAGCAAAGCGGTATTCGGCAACTACTGAACGGAGATTCCGCAAAGACCCGGAGCGCTGGATTAGGGATCGCCGCTGGGAAGATGAGGCAGTGGGAGCGCAATCTTCCGACGCCGAAGATTCGCTTTTTGCGGGTGCGCTATGAGCGGCAGGCTCCCCAAAGGCGCCGATCTGCTGGCGACCATCCGCAAGCAGGGCTACCGCCCCAGTGGCCCGGTGTTCCTGTTCCTGGATACCGACCGACTCCGCCCAAAAATATTCGCAGATATACCGTTGACTGTGGAAATCTGTATTCGGCAATCGGACAGCATTGATGGTCTGGAGTTTTGGCCACTTGCTGACCTCGACCTGACAATCCACGGCGGCACTGAACTGAATGACCGGCTGCGCGACTTGCTCAAGGCTATCACCAAGGCACGCCCACGTTTCCTGATGGGCGGTGTTCCGGCAGAGAGCCTGCTGTTTGTTTGGCGCCAGCAGGGCGGCTGGGAGTTCGCCCGTGTTTGATCACACTTCAAATTTCTCCAATCTGATTCCAGACACCATCGATCTGTCCGAATACCTAGAATCAGATGCAACCATTTCCGTTCGGCCGGCCAATTACCCGCTGATAGAACTCTCGACACCTCATCGGGCGTAACACGGCAATTGGATTGCCGCTGCCATGGCCTAAGGCAGCCGATAAGTTCGCCTTCCGCCCGGGAGAACTGACGGTCTGGACTGGATACAAGGCCCACGGAAAGTCGATGCTTTTCCCAGGTGTTGCTGTTCGCCATGACCCTCGGGAAGGGGTTTTCATCCTTTCACCTGAATTCAGACCAGAAGGAATTCTCGCCAGGAAGATTCGGCAGGCGTCGACCACGGCACATCCGGCTGATTCATTCTCACGGCGTTTCCTTGAATGGGCTGGCAATGACCGGCTTTGGTTATTCGACCATCAAGGCAGCCTGACACCAGAGACGGTTACGGGCGTCATTCGATACGCCGTCGACAACCATTCGGTAAGGCATGTCTTAGTCGATTCATTGATGAAATGTGGCATCGGCACGGACGACTACAACCGTCAAAAAAAGCTGGTCGACGACCTCCAAACCATCGCCCACCAAACCGGCGTTCACCTCCATTTGGTTGCACACGCCAGGAAGGGCGAAAGCGATGACAAGCCAGCACGCCTACACGATGTGAAAGGTACGAGCGAACTATGTGACATGGCCGAAAACGTCCTGTCTGTCTGGAAGAACAAACGCAAGCTGGACGCGCAATCAAAGGGCATCAACAAGTACAACGACGAGCCGGATGCGCTGCTGACCATCGATAGCCAGCGCAATGGTGATGGTTGGACTGGTTCGATTCAACTTTGGTTTGACCCGAAAAGTTTTCAATTCCTTGGCGAAGCCAATCACTCACCGGTGCCGTGGCAAGACGCTGGCACCGATGACGACACCGTGGAGTTCTGACATGGCAACCGTAACCCGCAAATTCCGCGATGACTTTGATTCTTGGGCTTCTGATCGCCTGGCTAAGGCCGTGTTTACTCCCGGCGAGATGGATGAATTCAAAGACCTATTGCGTCGTGACTTGGCACCTGGAACAGATCACTTGCGTGCTGGCCTTGTGGTGATCATTGCGGCCGGCGTGGAAGTGCCAGCAACCATTGATGACCACGAAGAACGTTACCGCCTATGGGCTGACTACTTTTCCATCGAGGCCGAATCAATCCGCAATCTAAAAGGAGAGACACCAATGACAGTACCGCTATTTATTGTCTTTGAAATGACTCCGCTAACGGGCGCCCTGTGCGTATTGACCTAAGCGATTCGGACACCCTCGAATTCTTACTGCGCGAATCAATCGCCGAAAAGTTACTGGGCCTGATCGACCGATTCACCTCGAAATCGTGTGATGGCAGTCTTAGGGCAGATATTGAGAAGTCCATAGCAGCCCTCGACACCGAGGTGTACGGACTGCATCAGCAACTTTCAGAGCACGAAGTACCAGTAATTTTCAAAATGGGCGAGCGGAGCGCCTCTGCATCTGGCCTGCAAAAATCAGGAGAACGAAATGAATTTGTTACACAGAATCAAAAAAATTGAAGAACAGGTGCATCAGATGAGCATTGGCGCCGTGCTGCTGCGTGAACCTGCCGAAGAAGCCGACGAAGAAACCCGTGAAGCCTTCGAGGCTGCTATTACCGAAGCACTTGCAGCCGGTCATCAGGTCGTCGTTCACACCGCCAGCAAAGAACCAAACCGACGAATTGCCGGTGTGATCTACGAGTCAGATGGATTCATCGCCTTTCTGGCACTGGCAGCCAACAGCCCCGCCACAGATGGCCGCAGCAAAAGCAAGTTGAGTCAGATAATTGCCGAGGCGCAGGGCACCTCTCTGCCAGTAGTCAAGGAGGTTAATCGTGGCCAGATTTAAGGCGGGTCAAAGTGGCAACCCCAAAGGCAAGCCGCCTGGCACGAAGCACGCAAGCACGAAGCTGAGAGACGCCATCTCTGCCGACCTGCACGCCATTGTTGCGGCCCTTGTTCAAAAGGCCAAGGACGGGGATACCGGCGCTGCAGCGCTTCTCTTCAGTCGCACGCTGCCACAATTGCGACCGCAATCAGATCCACCTGACGTATCCCTTGGAGGCGTCACGCTGGATGAACGTGCGGAATCAGTCACCAGCGCCGCCTTGGCTGGCCAAATATCACCGACTGGCGCCACAGAACTAATGGGCCTGCTGAGGGCGTGTCCGGAATTTTGTGTAAACGGGGTTTGAGTTAAACGTTGTTCATCCGGTCTTCGAACTGGATAGTAAATCGGGTCAGTGCTGCTTTCCAATCGAATGGGCATGGTCCATTTCTGGCTGATGTTTCGGAGTGCCAGGTAGAACAGTTTATCAGCGCCTCATCGCTCGAAACGAACCTCGGTTCTTGGTGATTTTCCGCAGGCTCATATTCACCGACTCGATAGCATTAGTCGTGTAAATGACCTTGCGAATCTCTGGCGGGTAGTCGAAGAACGGGATGATCCTCGGCCAGTTACGGCGCCAGGACTGACTGATGGGTAGATAGGCGTCGTCCCACTTATCCTCGAACTCACCGAGCATCTGTTCAGCCTCGTCCGCCGTGGCGCAGGTGTAAATCCGCTTCAGGTCGGCAGCGACATCAGGACGCATCTTCCACGAGACGTAGTTCAGACTATGGCGCACCATATGGACGATGCAAAGCTGGACGGCGGCATGAGGATAGACAGCCTCGACGGCTTCCGGGAATCCCTTGAGGCCGTCAACGCAGGCAATAAAGATGTCCTGCACCCCACGGTTCTTCAGCTCGGTGATGACCTGCAACCAGAACTTGGCACCCTCAGTCTGTGCGATCCACAGGCCCAGCACCTCCTTCTCGCCAGACATGTTGAGGCCAATGGCCAGATAGACGGCCTTGACTCGTACGCTGCCGTCCCTGACTTTGACGTGGATACAGTCGAGATAGACGATGGGGTACATGCTGTCCAGAGGCCGGGATTGCCAAGCCTTGACCTCTTCGATCACGGCATCGGTCACCGATGAAATCAGTGTCGGAGAAACCTCGGTGCCATAAATCTCTTCCAGATGGGACTGAATCTCACGGACGGTCATTCCTCGGGCGTAGAGCGACAGAATCTTGTCGTCAAAGCCGCTCCAGCGTGTCTGGTGCTTCGGGATCAGTTGTGGCTCGAAGGTGCCATGGCGGTCACGGGGAATTTCGATGGGTAGTTCGCCGAACTCGCCCTTCGCGGTCTTCTTGCTCTTCGCCGTTGCGGGTGTTGCCGGCAGGATTATCAACCGGCTTCATTCTTACCATGGCCGAGGTGATCGGCCATCTCCGCTTCCAACGCCTTCTCGACTAGTAGCTTGGTGAGTTGCTTGAGCAACCCATTCTCGCCAATCAGGTCTTCCGGCTTACGGTAATCAGCCAACAGGCTGTCCAACAACTCCTTGGGTACTGCTTTCTTTCCTACGGTCATCATCGCTCCTGGCAATGTGGCAGTTTCCTGCCGGGTGACCGTTTACACAAAAATTCTTACACGCTCCCAGCTGAACCCCGTCCCCCTGACCGCGCCATCCCCCGCCGATCAAAATCGGCGGCATGGATCACTGCTTCTGAACCTATCGGTGCTAATTGGCGCACCGAATAGACTCGAACCCCTATCCTCTGCTCCCAAAGCAGATGCGTTGCAACGATGGCAGAGGGCAGGGTGTAGGCGATCAATCAACTGGTTCGATTGAAGTGACTTGGGTTGAAAAAAATATTCGATGCTGCGAAATAAATTTTTCAGACTGAAGCCGAAATGTTACCTAGTAGCGTAAAAATGAGTAGCCCAGTGAGTAGCTCATATTTGTGACCTAATCACAATCTATTGCAGCGCAATTGATTCATGCCATTCATTGTATTACCAGTAATCATTGAACCTTTTGTTATGTTACAAAAACAGGCACCTTCGGGTGCCTGTTTTTTTGCGCTATAATGTTGCACTGCACACAAACCAGCTTGAGGATCACGGCATGCCAGAAACAGTACGGCTGATCAAAAAATATCCTAATCGTCGTCTTTATGACACCAAGACGAGTGCCTACATCACCTTGAGTGATGTAAAAGACCTGGTTCTCAAGTATGAAGTTTTCAAGGTTGTTGATGCAAAGACGGCGGAAGACCTGACGCGCAGCATCCTGCTCCAGATTATTCTCGAAGAAGAAACAGGTGGTATGCCGCTTTTTTCCAGCGAACTGCTTTCAGCATTTGTTCGCTTTTACGGCAGCACCATGCAAGGCATGCTGGGTAAATACCTTGAAAACAACATGAAGACCTTCGTTGATTTTCAAGGGAAACTTCAAGAGCAATCGCGTAGCATGCCGGGTGCAGACAATACGACGATGCAGGCTGATTTCTGGACGCAGTTTTTGAACTTTCAGCAGCCAGCCATGCAGAGCATGATGACTACCTATATGGATCAGTCGAAAAAGATGTTCCAGAACATGCAGGATCAACTGCATAGTCAAACCAGGAATATGTTTACCGGCTGGTTTGTTCCGCCCGAAAAAACGAGAAATAATTCAGTTTTGCCCGCATTGATGTGGGCATTTCTTCCCCGGGGCAGAAGCCCCGGGAGGTTTCAAGCGCAAATTAGCCCTTGATCGAAGCCGGAAGTTTTTCCTCAATTAGCTTTAAAAGCGGACCAAACACTTTAGGTGTGCCCGCAATGATATTGCCGGATTCGAGGTAGGTCGCGTCACCACGCAGATCACTTACCAATCCGCCCGCTTCTGAAACCAGCAGCGCACCGGCAGCCATATCCCAGGATGACAAACCCATTTCCCAGAATGCGTCGTAACGGCCACAGGCGACATTGGCCAGATCAAGCGATGCAGCACCAGGGCGACGCATTCCTGCCGTCTTTTCAGTCAATTCTTTGAAAATTGCTACATAGGTATCGAGGTGATCAAGCATGCGGTACGGGAAACCAGTACCGATCAGCGAGTCTTGAAGCTTGAGTCGCTTTGATACCCGAATGCGCCGCTCGTTTAAGAATGCGCCGCTACCTTTGCTGGCAGTGAACAATTCATTGCGATTTGGATCGAAAACAACAGCCTGTTCAACAACGCCGGATTTGGCGAGTGCGATTGATACCGCGTATTGTGGCAGCCCATGAATAAAGTTTGTTGTGCCATCAAGCGGATCAATAATCCATTGAAACTCACTCTCATCTCTACCCTTGCCGGCGGTTTCACCGGACTCCTCTGCTAAAATCCCATATTCAGGATAGGCCTCACGCAAAATTTCGATAATCGCGGCTTCTGCAGCTTTATCAACCTCGGTGACAAAGTCATTGGGTGATTTGGTTGAAACCTTGATTAAGTCAAGATCATTGGAGGCACGGTTAATAACCTGGCCGGCGCGACGCGCTGCCTTGACGGCAATATTGAGAGCTGGATGCATGGGCTTAAAGAGCTGACGGGTGGCTAATGCTGCCCGAGATAATTTGAAAGGTTGAATTTTACTATGAAGCCGGAAGTCCTGCTTTCACGAATCCGTATTGTTCTTTGTAGACCTAGTCATCCAGGCAATATTGGTGCCGCTGCACGCGCCATGAAAACCATGGGTTTGACGCGACTATCCCTTGTTGAACCCAAGCACTTTCCAGACCCGGAGGCTGAGACACGGGCAACTGGTGCGGTCGACCTCTTAAAGCACGCAGAAATTCACACCACCTTAAATGCCGCATTGGCTGGCACGGTCTTCGTCGTTGGTCTATCTGCCAGACGTCGTGACCTTGGCCCGGAGATTGGTGAACCGAGAGAAATGGTAGAGCGATTACTTTGTGCGGCAGAGGAGGGCGATGTTGCACTGGTTTTCGGGAATGAAACAATGGGGCTTTCGAATGACGAAATACAATGCTGTCATGCTGCGGTGAGTATTCCGACAAATCCCGAATTTAGCTCATTGAATCTTGGTTCAGCAGTACAGGTATTGTCATACGAGGTGCGCATGGCTGCCTTTTCAGGACGCCCACCTGTATCTGATACGCTCGTTACTCCATTTGTTTCGCCAACCGCAAAACATGATGAAGTTGAAGGTTTGTATGAACACCTTCAAAGCGTGATGACCCAAACAGGGTTTTATAATCCTGAACAACCAGGAAGGCTTATGCCAAAATTACGCAGGCTCTTTGGACGTATTCGACTGGAACGTGACGAGGTCAATATTTTGCGTGGCGTACTCGCTTCAACTCAAAACAAAACCAGGCACGGCTCTCGCCACGATTAAACGTACCAACAAAAAAACCCACCGATCTGGTGGGTTTTTATTATCCATGAAAAGATAAATGGTGTGTGCTGAGGTGGGGTGGGGGGGGGGGGGGGGGGGGTCGGGGACGGGGCGGGCGGCCGGGCTTGCCCCCCTATGGTCCAGGGGCGCGGGGGGGGGGCGGCGCCGGGGTCCCCCGCCGGGGGCGCCGGCGGCCCCCCGGCGGCGCGCCGCGGGCCCCGCCCCGGCCCCCCCCCCGCCCCCGCCCCCCCCGCCCCGCCCCCCGGTGCTCACCCTCTCGATATCGGCTTACTCTACCAACGAACCGACACCCCGTAAAAATTAGTTTACGGCGTCTTTGAGGCCCTTGC
This sequence comes from Candidatus Dechloromonas phosphorivorans, assembly GCA_016709495.1. Taxonomy (GTDB): domain Bacteria; phylum Pseudomonadota; class Gammaproteobacteria; order Burkholderiales; family Rhodocyclaceae; genus Azonexus; species Azonexus defluvii. The sequence goes on from JADJMS010000016.1 coordinate 89,953, forward strand.
CTGCACGGAATTTTGGAACCTTGGCTGCTTTGATTTTGAGCGCAGTGCCGGTACGAGGTTTCGACCAGTACGAGCTGCCCGATCACCAACATAGAAAGTGCCAAAACCGATCAGGCTGACGGTGTCGCCCTTTTGAGCGATACCTTGACTGCGGCGACAGTTGCGTCAAGAGCACGGCCGGCAGCAGCTTTTGAAATCTCAGCAACTTCTGCGATCTGATCGATCAGTTCAGTCTTGTTCATTTCTTTACCCCAAAAAGGATGTTTGACAGGAAGGAAAATCGTATAAAGGGCGTTTTATATACCCCACGAAATCCTTGTGTCAAGCGGATTTTCCTTGATTTTTGATTTCAATAAACAAGTTAAAAAAATGCCGACACTAACGCATCGGCATATAGTAACGGATAGTCAATGAGTAAGGATAGTCGAAGCAACTACACCATCGGCAGCCGCTTTAGGCTGTTCAGTAGCTACAACCGTGTCAGGAAGTGCCTCTGGCATGTGCTCAAGAGCACGTTCCAGAACCTGATCGATCCATCTTACCGGGATGATTTCAATCTTGTTCTTGATGTTATCCGGCATTTCGGCGAGATCTTTGACGTTTTCTTCCGGTATCAGTGCGATCTTTACACCACCGCGAATAGCCGCCAGCAATTTCTCTTTAAGACCACCGATTGCTAATACCTCGCCACGCAAAGTGATTTCTCCAGTCATGCAAACATCGCAGCGAACCGGGATGCCTGTGTATGAAGAAACCAGCGCAGTAGTCATGGCACAACCAGCAGATGGCCCATCTTTAGGTGTAGCACCTTCTGGCACGTGAATGTGAATGTCGAACTTCTCAAATGCCTCGTCCTTGATACCTAGACGACGCGAGCGGGCACGAACAACTGAACGAGCTGCTTCAACTGATTCTTTCATAACATCACCAAGAGAGCCGGTGCGAATGATATTGCCCTTGCCGGGCATGATGGCGCATTCGATAGTCAGCAACTCACCACCAACTTCAGTCCAAGCAAGACCAGTAACCTGACCGACCTGATTTTCTTTCTCAGCCATACCGAAGGTATAGCGACGAACACCCAAAAATTTATCTAGATTTCTGGCGTTGACCGCAATCTTTGCGTCGCGCTTCTTGAGCACCAAGGTTTTAACAACCTTGCGACAAATTTTGGAGATTTCACGTTCCAGCGCGCGCACACCAGCCTCGCGTGTGTAGTAGCGGACTATGTCACGTACAGCACTGTCAGCCACGGCAATTTCAGTCTTTTTCAGGCCATTGTTCTTGATCTGCTTGGGCAGCAAATAACGCATGGCGATATTCACTTTTTTCATCTTCCGTGTAGCCAGACAGGCGAATCACTTCCATCCGGTCCAACAAAGGCGCCGGGATGTTCATTGTGTTTGCCGTAGCAACGAACATCACATCAGAAAGATCGAAATCGACTTCTACGTAATGGTCTTGGAAAGTGTGATTCTGTTCCGGATCAAGCACTTCAAGCAGGGCAGAGGAGGGGTCGCCACGGAAATCCTGACCAAGCTTGTCGACTTCGTCCAGCAGGAATAGTGGGTTACGCACACCGACCTTGGCAAGACTTTGCAAAATCTTGCCCGGCATTGAGCCAATGTATGTGCGGCGATGACCACGAATTTCAGCTTCATCACGCACACCACCGAGGGCCATGCGGATAAATTTGCGATTGGTTGCCTTGGCAATTGACTGGCCAAGAGAGGTTTTACCAACCCCCGGCGGACCAACCAGGCAAAGAATTGGGGCTTTTACCTTGTCGACACGCTGTTGAACTGCAAGGTATTCCACGATACGCTCTTTAACCTTCTCCAGACCATAATGATCCGAGTCCAGGACCTTTTCAGCCTCATGAAGATCCTTGCTAATGCGGGTCTTCTTGCGCCACGGCAAGCCAATGAGGGTTTCAATGAAATTACGAACAACAGTCGCTTCGGCTGACATCGGTGACATCAGGCGCAGTTTTTTAAGTTCGCTCTGTGCCTTGGTCAGGCCTTCCTTGCTCATGCCGGCCGCTTTGATCTTTTTGTCCAACTCTTCGAGATCTGCGCCTTCTTCGCCTTCGCCAAGCTCCTTCTGAATCGCCTTGACCTGTTCGTTCAGGTAATACTCGCGCTGGCTCTTCTCCATCTGGCGCTTTACGCGGCCACGGATACGCTTTTCAACCTGAAGAATGTCAATCTCTGACTCAAGTTGCGAAAGCAGGCGGTCAATACGGTCGCGAATGCTTTCCATCTCCAACACTTCCTGCTTTTGCTCAAGTTTGAGCGGAAGGTGGGCTGCAATGGTGTCGGCCAGACGACCGGCATCTTCGATACTGGCAATGGAGGAGAGAACCTCTGGCGGGATTTTTTTATTAAGTTTGACGAACTGATCGAACTGGGCAACCACGGCCCGGCGCATCGCCTCGATTTCGTGGTCTTCAACACCAGGTTGTGGCAAGGGTGTCGCAGTTGCCATGAAGACCGAGGATTGAACTTCAATAGCTTCAACGCGAGCGCGCTGTGTGCCTTCAACCAACACTTTCACAGTGCCATCAGGCAATTTGAGCATTTGCAGAATATTGGCCAAACAGCCTATGCTGTACAGATCTTCTGGTTCAGGTTCGTCTTTGGCAGCAGACTTTTGGGCAACCAGCAAAATATTTTTGCCAGCTTCCATTGCCATTTCCAGGGCCTTGATTGATTTGGGGCGACCGACAAAAAGCGGAATAACCATGTGTGGAAACACGACAACGTCGCGCAAGGGCAGCAACGGCAGTTCTACAGTTTCTGGGAGCGTGTTGGGGTTCGACATTACGATGCCTTTGAAATAGGTATATGGCCCCTAAGTGGGGCAGGAAACCGCAATTCAAGTCCCGGCTCAGTTTGAGCCTGAAACCTTTGGCTGATCGGCGTAAATAAGCAGGGCAGGGGTGTCGCCGGTGATCATATTCTCATCAATCACAACCTTTTCGACATTCTCCATGCCTGGAAGTTCGTACATTGTATCGAGCAGGGCGTGCTCAAGAATGGAGCGCAGGCCACGAGCGCCTGTCTTTCGAGCGAGAGCCTTCTTGGCAATGGCTGACAAGGCACCGGGACGAACTTCCAGTTCAACATCTTCCATGCTGAAAAGTTTCTGATACTGCTTGATCAGTGCATTCTTCGGTTCGGTCAAAATCTGAATCAGTGCAGATTCTTCAAGTTCCTGAAGTGTGGCAACTACGGGCAGACGGCCAATCAACTCGGGGATAAGACCGAACTTGATCAGATCTTCCGGCTCCGCATCCAGCAGCACCTCACCAACTGCTTTCTTGTCGTTCTTGCTCTTTACCTCGGCACCAAAGCCAATACCGCCGCGTTCAGAGCGGTTGAGAATGATTTTTTCCAGGCCAGCAAAAGCGCCACCACAGATAAACAGGATGTTGGTCGTATCGACTTGAACAAAATCCTGATTCGGATGCTTGCGGCCACCCTGTGGTGGAATCGAGGCAACTGTACCTTCAATCAACTTGAGCAAGGCTTGCTGCACACCTTCGCCGGACACGTCACGGGTAATTGATGGATTATCAGACTTGCGAGAAATCTTGTCGATTTCATCGATATACACAATACCTTGCTGTGCTTTCTCGATATCGTAATCACATTTTTGCAGCAATTTCTGAATAATGTTTTCGACGTCTTCACCGACATAGCCTGCTTCAGTCAGGGTCGTTGCATCGGCCATTACAAATGGCACATTGAGCATGCGTGCTAGTGTCTGGGCAAGCAAAGTTTTGCCTGAGCCAGTGGGGCCAACCAGCAGGATGTTGCTCTTTGAAAGTTCAACCTCGCCAGCATTCTTGGCGGTATGGCGCAGGCGCTTGTAATGATTGTAGACCGCAACAGCAAGGATGCGTTTTGCAACTTCCTGTCCGATAACGTAGGAATCGAGAATTGAACAAATTTCGCGCGGGGTAGGGAGGTCAGAACGACCGGCCTTCGCGGCTTCTTCTGGCAACTCATCACGAATGATATCGTTGCAAAGAGAAATGCACTCGTCACAGATGAACACCGACGGACCGGCGATGAGCTTTTTGACTTCATGCTGGCTCTTGCCGCAGAAAGAGCAGTAGAGCAGTTTTTCCTGGCCGCCTTTAGACATCTGCATTTCTCCGGTCAAGCCGCATCGCGGCGGGTTAGTACCTTGTCGATCAAACCATATTCTGCAGCTTCGGCCGCAGAAAGGAAGTTATCGCGATCAGTGTCTTTTTCAATGCGTTCCAGCGGTTGACCGCTATGTTCCGCCATGATCCGGTTCAGTCGATCACGGATGGAAAGAATTTCTTTGGCATGAATGGCGATATCTGATGCCTGACCTTGGAAACCACCCAATGGCTGATGAATCATCACGCGGGAATTTGGCAGGGCAAAGCGTTTACCCTTGGCACCGGCATTTAGCAGGAATGCTCCCATTGAGGCGGCTTGGCCAATACACAAGGTCGAAACATCTGGCTTGATGAATTGCATGGTGTCATAAATTGACATACCTGCAGTTACTGAACCGCCAGGTGAGTTGATATAAAAATAAATATCCTTGTCCGGATTATCGGCTTCAAGGAAAAGCAATTGAGCAACAACCAGGTTTGCAGTTACATCATTGACAGGGCCGACAAGAAAAATCACCCGCTCTTTCAACAGGCGTGAATAGATGTCAAACGCACGTTCACCGCGTCCGCTCTGCTCTATCACCATGGGCACCATGCCTAAAGCCTGTGGATCCCAGTTGCTTGCGTTGTCGAAATTCATGTCAGCCCTTATTGTTGCTAAATTTTGTTAAGTTTGAGACGTTTGTAACTTTTGTGACGAGTGATCAGCTTAGTTCTTTTGGCCCATCAATTCATCAAAAACTTCAGCCTTGTCAGTTACCTTGGCTTTACTCAGCACCCATTCGACCACGTTATTCTCGATCGCCACGCCTTCAACTTCCTGAAGGCGCTGCGGTTGAGCGTAATACCAGCGGATCACTTCTTCTGGCTGTTCGTAACTCTGAGCACCATCTTCAACCATGGCACGAACTTGCTCCGGGGTTGCATGAAGCTTCTCAGCCTTGACAACCTCAGCAAGAATCAGACCAAGGGTAACCCGGCGCTTGGCTTGGTCAGCAAACCACTCTGGTTGGATCGGCATATCCTTGACCTTCATGCCGCGCTGTTCCATATCCTGGCGAGCCGATTGCATCAGGCGCTGAATTTCCATATCAACCAGTGAGCTTGGCACGGCGATAGGATTGGTCTTGATCAAGGCTTCCATAACCTGATCTTTCAGCTTGCCTTCAATACGGCGCTTAACTTCACGCTTCAGATTGGCTTCAATTTCAGCACGCATTTTGGTCACATCGCCATCAGCGATGCCCATACCGATTGCGAACTCAGCATCCAGTTCAGGTAGTTTTGGTGCCTGAACTTGTTTAACTGTGATTTCAAACTGAACAGTCTGACCAGCCAGATCAGCAGCGTGATAATCAGCAGGGAAGGCCAGATCAAAAGTCTTGGACTCACCAACCTTCGAGCCTTCGACTGCATTTTCAAAATCTGGAAGCATCATGCCCTGGCCAAGTACGAACGGATAGTCTTTGGCTTCGCCACCCTGGAAAGGAACACCATCCTTTTTGCCAAGGAAGTCAATGACGACACGGTCTTCTTTAGCTGCAGCACGATCCGCATCTTCATAAGTCACACGTTGTTTGCGCAAAATATCCAGGGTTTTTTCGATTTCAGCTGCGCTGACTTCGAGAACAGGGCGCTCAACTTCGGCTGTAGACATGTCACCGAGTACGATTTCCGGATAAATTTCGAATACAGCGGAAAATTCTAAGTGAGTCGTGCTTTCGGTGGTTTTAGGTTCAATACGCGGATAGCCAGCAACACGCATTTTTTGGGCTGTAACAGCCTCACCAAAAACACGATCAAGTTCTTCAGAAAGAACTTCATGACGAGCTTGGTCGCCATGCATTTGTTTGACCATGCTGAAAGGGACCTTGCCTGGACGAAAGCCAGCCATCTTGACATTTTTGCCCATACGCTTGAGGCGTTGATCCATTTCTTTCTCAACATCAGCGATGGCAATGGAGAGGTCGACTCGGCGTTCGAGTTCGTTAGCTTGTGCAGTAGTTGCTTCCATGACAATTCCTTGTGACAACAGGGCCGAAAAATAAAGCTGACGATTCTATCATGTCCACAATCGCTACTTAGCCTCTGAAGCCTGAGTGGGGAATTTAAATTGAATCGATAT
>JADJMS010000017.1 GCA_016709495.1 Candidatus Dechloromonas phosphorivorans
CAAATCAAAGGAAATAGCATGACCCAAAGCGTCACCCTCGGCGGCAACGCCATCACCATCGCCGGCAAATTCCTGAAAAAGGGCGACAGCGCCCCGGCCTTCTCGCTCGTCGCCAAGGATTTGTCTGACACCGCGCTGTCCAGTTTTGCCGGCAAGCGCAAGATCCTCAACATCTTCCCGAGCGTCGACACGCCGACCTGCGCCACCTCCGTCCGCCAGTTCAATGCCAAGGCCAACGGGCTGCCAAACACTGTCATACTCTGCATCTCGGCCGACCTGCCCTTCGCCCAAGCCCGCTTCTGCGGTGCCGAAGGACTGGATAACGTCGTCACCCTGTCCACCTTGCGTGGCCGCGAGTTCATCGAAGCCTACGGCGTCGCCATCGCCAGCGGCCCGCTGACCGGGCTGACTGCCCGCGCCGTTGTCGTCCTCGACGAAAACGACAACGTGATCCACAGCGAACTGGTCAGCGAAATCAAGAACGAACCCGATTACGTCGCTGCCCTCGCCGCACTCTGAGCCAGGACCATGCCGAACGTTACGGCAGCGCAGGCGCTACCTACCAGGTAGCGCGGCGCGGTTAGGAGGTGGGTGATGCCCGCAAAATGCTGTCAGCGCAAGCCACGCTGCAAAAATTGCCCGAAGCGCAAGAAAAACAAGGCAATTGTTACGGTCGACCGCGAAATTGCCTCGATTTTTTACATCGCGCCCTTGGCCGACATTTCCATCAACGGCCAGCGCGGCTGAACAGAAAAACTGCCCGCCGGCTTGGACGGGGTTCCGCTCTGCAGGCGCAAACAACCGGCCAACGCGATCATTGCACCATTGTCGGTACAAAATTCCAGTTCCGGGTAATAGACGGCAAAGCGCTTATTTTTTGCCTCAATATTCAGCGTTGACCGTAACTGTTTGTTGGCGCCAACCCCGCCAGCCACCACCAGTTGCTTGAGGCCGGTCTGTTTCAAAGCCTTCAGCGATTTCTTGACCAGCACTTCGACAATCGCATCCTGAAAGGCGCGCGCTGCATTGGCCCTGAACTCGTCCGTCAACGGCTCGTCCTGCTCGCGCACCAAAGTCAAAACCGCCGTCTTCAAACCGGAAAAACTAAAACTCAAATCGCCGGAATGCAACATCGGTCGCGGTAATTTGTACACATCCGGCTGCCCCAGCTCAGCCAGCTTGGACAACAGTGCGCCCCCGGATAAGGCAAGCCAAGCAGCTTGCCGCTCTTGTCAAAAGCCTCACCGGCCGCATCATCCAGCGTTTCGCCAAGCAGCTCGTATTCGCCAACGCCCGTCACCCGCATTAATTGCGTATGGCCGCCGGAAACCAGCAGGGCCACAAACGGGAAGGTCGGCGGATTGCTCGACAGCAACGGCGAAAGCAAATGCCCTTCAAGGTGATGGACGGGAATCGTCGGCTTGTCGATCGCCACCGCCAGCGCCTCGGCAAAAGCGCAGCCAACCAGCAACGCACCCGACAAACCCGGACCACGGGTATAAGCCACGGCATCAACCTCATCCAAACGCTTGCCGGACTGGGCTAACGCCTCGCGCAGTAACGGCACAACGCGCCGAATATGGTCACGCGAAGCCAGTTCCGGCACCACACCGCCGTACTCTGCATGCATCGCTACCTGCGAATAGAGCGCATGCGACAACAAACCGGCAGCGCTGTCGTATAGCGCAATACCCGTTTCGTCGCAGGAAGATTCAACACCGAGAACTAACATAGTCGCGCATTTTAACACTTGGTTCGAAAAGGTTTTTTGGCATATACTGTCCGGCTTTCCGCGATCCAGCGGACACAACAAATTTGCGCGCACTGCCTTTTACTTGACCTGGCAGGCGCCTTACGGAAGGGGGTGATTTATATGCCGAACATTCGTGTCAAGGAAAATGAGCCGTTCGAAGTTGCTATTCGTCGTTTCAAGCGCACGGTCGAAAAGACTGGCCTGTTGACCGAGCTGCGCGCCCGTGAGTTTTACGAAAAGCCCACCGCCGAGCGCAAGCGTAAGGCTGCCGCTGCTGTCAAACGTCAGCACAAGCGCCTCCGTAGCCTGACCCTGCCGCCGAAACTTTACTGATCCAGTAATCTTCGCAGCACCAGAAGAGCCGCCCGCCCAACAGCTGGCGGCTCTTTGCTTTAAGAAAGCCGAAAATGAGCCTCAAAGCACGCATTACCGACGACATGAAAACGGCCATGAAGGCCAAGGAAACCGCCAAACTGGGCGCCATTCGCTTACTACTCTCAGCCCTCAAGCAAAAAGAAGTCGATGAGCGCATCGAACTCGACGACAACGCCGTCATCGCCGTTATTGAAAAGCTGACCAAACAGCGCAAGGATAGCGTCACCCAATATGAAGCTGCCGGCCGTCAGGAATTGGCCGATGCCGAAAAATTCGAAATCGCCGTCCTCGGCGCCTACCTGCCGGAAAAAATGAGCACGGAAGAAACCAACGCCATCGTCGTTGCTGCCGTTGCCGAAACCGGCGCCAAAGGCCCGGCCGACATGGGCAAGCTGATGGCCGTCCTTGAAACCGCGTCTGGCTGGCAAAGCGGACATGGCCGAAGTCTCCAAACTGGTCAAGGCAGCGCTTGCCAGCTAAGTCACTGCGATGATCCCTGATAGCTTCATTCAGGATCTGCTGGCCCGGGTCGACATCGTCGAACTGGTAGATGGCTATGTGCCACTAAAGAAAGCAGGCGCCAACTACGCCGCCTGCTGCCCTTTTCACAACGAGAAATCACCGTCCTTTACGGTCAGCCCGACCAAGCAGTTCTATCACTGCTTCGGCTGCGGCGCGCACGGTACGGCGATCAGCTTTGTTATGGAATACCAAGGCATGGGCTTCGTCGATGCTGTCAAGGAACTGGCCAGCAAAGCCGGCATGCAGGCTCCTGAAAGCGAAGGGCGCAGCTTCAACGATGAAAAACCCGGCCAGACACGCGCACTGATCGAAATCATGGCGCGCGCCGCTCAATACTACAAAGATCAGTTAAAAAAATCGCCTCTCGCCATCGAATATTGCAAGAAACGCGGTCTGACTGGCGAAATCGCCGCCCGTTTCGGCATGGGTTACGCGCCAGACGGCTGGCAGAACCTGCAAGAGATTTTCCCGGACTACAACGCCGACGAACTGAAAATCGCCGGCCTGGTTATCGAGAACGATGCCGGTCGCCGCTACGACCGCTTCCGCGACCGGTTGATGATCCCGATCATCAACCCCAAGGGCGACATCATCGCTTTCGGCGGGCGAATCATCGACCAGGGCGAGCCGAAATACCTCAACTCACCGGAAACGCCGCTCTTCGAGAAGGGCCGCGAACTCTTCGGCCTCCCTCAGGCCAGGCAGGCACTGCGCGAGACCGATACCGCCATCGTCACCGAAGGCTACATGGACGTCATCGCGCTGGCCCAAAACGGCGTCGGCAATGCAGTCGCCACACTCGGCACCGCCACCACTGCGACCCACGTCACCAAGCTGCTGCGCCAGGTCGACCGCATTGTCTTCTGCTTCGATGGCGACAACGCCGGCCGCAAGGCGGCATGGCGCGCCCTGGAAAATTCGCTGGAAGCGCTGGCCGACAACAAGCGCCTCGCCTTCATCTTCCTGCCTCAGGAACACGACCCGGACAGCTACATCCGCGAATTCGGCAAGGAACAGTTTGACCGCCAGGTCACCCAGGCCATGCCGCTTTCCCATTTCCTGCTGCGCGAACTCGCCCAGCGCTGCGACCTGACCAGTTCAGAAGGCAAAGCACAGCTGATCTACGAAGCCAAACCGCTGCTGCTCAAACTACCCACACCGCTACTCCGCCTGCAACTGGTCAAGCGCCTGGCCGAAGCCAGCGGTTTTGCTCAAAGTGAAGTTGAACGACTGTGCGATCTGAAGTCCTACGCCACAGCAGCACCTGCCAAAGCCAAGCGAACCGCCCCGTCACTGACCCGAAACCTTTTGCGCATCGTCCTGCACAAGCCTCAACTTGCCGCTACCCTGCCCATCGACCTGCTGCCCGACACCCCGGAACGCGCAGCGCTCGTTCGACTGCATGATTTGGTTAGGGCAAATAATGAAACATCCAGCTACGCCGGCCTGCGTGAGCAATTACGTGGCCTGCCCGAAGAATCACAGATCGAAAACGCCGCCTCGGAACTTCTCGGCCAACCTTTTGACGAAGGCGAAGCAGAACAGGAATTCAAGGACACGCTTGCCCGGCTTCAGGAAGGCGGCGAGAAGCGCGACTTCGCCAAACTGCAGATCAAAGCCCAACAATTTGGCGTTGCCGGCCTGAGCGCCGCAGAGAAAATTGCTTACATCGACTTTCTCAGCAAGCTTGGCAAGCACGGCCAGCCACAGGAATAAAGAGAGCTAAGTTATGGTAAAATCTGAGGTTTTCCGAATTTCAAGGAATCGTATTCATGGCTAAGGCAAAAGACACCGCCACGGAAGCCCCGGTTGAAGCACCCAAAGAAGCCGCCCCCAAGCCGCGCCTGAGCAAGGCCAAAGAGCGGGCCGCCGAAAAGGCACTGCTTCAGGGCGCAATGGCAGAAAAGCCGGAACCGTTGGATGCTGAGGCACGCAAGACGCGCCTCAAGGCCCTCATCAAGCTAGGCAAGGATCGCGGCTACCTGACCTACGCCGAAATCAACGACCACCTGCCTGACGATGTCGTCGATGCCGAAAGTATCGAAGCGATCATTTCGACCTTCAGCGACATGAGCATCAAAGTTTTCGACGAAGCCCCGGCTGCCGAAGACATGCTGATGTCCGACACGGCAGCTGCGGCCAACGACGACGACGTCGAAGAACAGGCCGAGCAAGCCCTATCCACCGTCGACTCAGAGTTCGGCCGCACCACTGACCCGGTCCGCATGTACATGCGCGAAATGGGCACCGTCGAATTGCTGACCCGCGAAGGCGAAATCGTCATCGCCAAGCGCATCGAAGATGGCCTCAAGCACATGGTTCAGGCTATTTCTGCCTGCCCGACAACCATCACCGACATCCTCGAACTAGCAGCAAAAGTCGAAAGCGAAGAAATGCGCATCGACGAGTTGGTTGATGGCGTTATCGACCCGAACGCAGTCGAAGCTCCGCCGGTCGCCGGCCTGCCGGAAGAACTCGGCGACGAGGATTAAGACGTTGAAGACGACGGTGGTGCAGGCGCCGTATCCGCCTCCATGCTCCAGCTTAAAACCGAGGCACTGGAGCGTTTTGCGATCATCCGGGCGATCCACGGCAAGATGCAAAAAACGCTGCACAGCAAAGGCCCGCACGACAAGGCTTACCTCAAGCTGCAACAGCAGGTTTCCGATGAATTGCTCAACATCCGCTTCACCTCGCGCTCTATTGAACGCCTGTGTGACAGCGTACGCGGCATGGTCGACAAGGTTCGTGGCTGTGAGCGCAAGATCCAGCAGATCTGTGTTGACCGCGTCAAAATGCCGCGCCCCCACTTCATCCAGTCCTTCCCGGGCAATGAAGTCAATCTGGAATGGGCCGACGGCGAAATTGCTGCAGCACCCAAAATCTACGTCGCCATCCTGACCCGCAACGGCCCGGCGATCAAGGAAGAGCAAAAGAAACTCCTGGCCCTTCAGGAACACATTGGCATCCCGCTCAAAGACCTCAAAGACATCAACAAACAGATGTCCACCGGTGAAGCCAAGGCACGACGCGCCAAACGCGAAATGACCGAAGCCAACCTGCGGCTGGTGATCTCGATTGCCAAGAAATACACCAACCGTGGTCTGCAGTTCCTCGATCTGATCCAGGAAGGCAATATCGGCCTGATGAAGGCGGTAGATAAATTCGAATACCGTCGCGGTTACAAATTTTCGACCTACGCCACGTGGTGGATCCGTCAAGCCATCACTCGCTCGATTGCCGACCAGGCACGCACCATCCGCATTCCGGTTCACATGATCGAAACGATCAACAAGATGAACCGGATCAGCCGTCAGATCCTGCAGGAAACGGGCGCCGAACCCGATCCCGCAACCCTGGCCAAGAAGATGGATATGCCGGAAGACAAGATTCGCAAGATCATGAAGATTTCCAAGGAGCCCATCTCCATGGAAACCCCGATCGGCGACGACGACGACTCCCATCTCGGCGACTTCATCGAAGACTCCGGCACGCTGGCGCCCGCCGATGCAGCGATGTACTCCAGCCTGCGCGGTGTAACGAAGGAAATCCTCGACACCTTGACAACAAGGGAAGCCAAAGTCCTGCGCATGCGCTTCGGTATCGAAATGAACACCGATCACACCCTGGAAGAAGTCGGCAAGCAATTCGACGTCACCCGTGAGCGGATTCGCCAAATAGAAGCCAAGGCACTGCGCAAGCTGCGTCACCCAAGCCGCTCCGACAAACTGCGCAGCTTCATCGATACAAACGCCAGCTAAAGTTTCAGGGCCCGTAGCTCAGTTGGTTAGAGCAGAGGACTCATAATCCTTTGGTCCACGGTTCAAGTCCGTGCGGGCCCACCAAAAATGCAGGAAGCCATCCTCCGGGATGGCTTTTGCTTTTTGACGCCTACGCCTGCCGTTTCGCAGACATTGACTCAATGGCAGCAATGACCATTTTGAGCTTTTCCGGACGCACCACAGCCAAGCCTTCGACAACATGAACTGCATCCGGCAAATCGGCAATCAAAGCTTCCGTTTGGGTGAGCTGATCAATAGCGACTTTGTGCATGCTTTTGGCGACACAAAGCTCGGCACGCAACTGTTCAATTTCAGCATCTTTAGCGGCTAATTGTTCTTCATGCAAATTCATTGCTGACTCCCTTTAGTTTTTTTGGTTTGGTGATTGCTTGAACAGCTTACTGCTATTCGACACCTCAACACCAGCAAACTGCCGGAATGGTTCGCGTCAAATCAATCGACTCTCGTATCCAGCCCTTGTTCAGCCAACTCAGCCGCGCGCAGGACTGCCCGCGCCTTGTTCTGGGTTTCGACCCATTCCGAATGCGGATCTGAATCAGCAACGATGCCGGCACCGGCCTGAACGTAGAGTTGCTTGTTTTTCAAGACAGCGGTTCGGATGGCAATGGCGATGTCCATATCGCCGTGGAAACCGAGGTAGCCGACTGCGCCAGCGTAGATGCCGCGTTTAACAGGCTCCAGTTCGTCGATGATTTCCATTGCCCGCACCTTTGGAGCACCAGACACGGTACCAGCCGGGAAAGTGGCTTTCAGGACATCAAGCGCATCCAGTCCGGCCTGCAACTTTCCTTCGACGTTGGAAACGATGTGCATCACGTGCGAGTAGCGCTCGACGATCATGTTCTCGGTAAGTTTGACCGTACCGACCTTGGCAACGCGGCCGCAATCATTACGTCCGAGGTCAAGTAACTGGGTGTGCTCGGCACGCTCCTTCTCGTCAGCCAGCAGTTCTGCAGCCAGTGCGGCATCCTCCTCCGGCGAGGCACCGCGCTTGCGGGTACCAGCGATTGGGCGGACGGTAACGCGATCGCCTTCGAGACGGACAAGAATTTCGGGTGAAGCGCCGACGACGTGAAAATCCTCAAAATCGAAGTAGAACATGTAAGGCGAGGGATTGAGGCTGCGCAGGGTGCGGTAGAGCGCCATCGGGCTGGCGTGGAAAGGTTTTGTCATGCGCTGCGAAAGCACGACCTGCATGACGTCGCCCTCGGTGATGTAATCCTTGGCCTTGAGCACGGCCTTCTTGAACGCGGCTTCGCCAAAAGTAGAGACAGCGGCCTCGGAGTGAGCCGGCTGTTCACAGGGAATGACAACCGGCGTACGCAGTTTGAGCAGCAACTCTTTAAGGCGCGCCTTGGTTTTTGGTAGGCGCCGGGGAAGCCCGGTTCAGCGTAAACGACCAGCGTCAGTTTGCCGGACAGGTTATCAACAACGGCGATTTCTTCTGACAGCAGCAGTCCGATGTCGGGCGTTCCGATATCGTCCGGCTTGTTGGTGCGCGTCAGTTTGGTTTCGACATAGCGAATGGTGTCGTAGCCGAAACAGCCGACCAGACCACCGCAGAAACGCGGCAAGCCTGCTTGTGGGGCTGCGCGGAAGCGTTCCATGAACTTGCCGATGAAGTCGAGCGGATTGGTGTCGTCCTCACGCTCGGCAATGCGGTTGCCGGTCAGCACCAGCACCTGATGGCCGTTAACGACAATCCGCGTCTGTGCGGCAAGGCCAATGATCGAGTAGCGGCCAAAGCGTTCGCCGCCCTGCACGGATTCGAGCAGGTAGGTGTAAGGCGCGTTGGCAAGCTTGAGGTAGATCGACAGTGGGGTATCGAGATCGGCGAACGTTTCCAGCGTAACGGGAATACGGTTGTAGCCTTGCGCGGCAAGCGCGTTGAATTCGGTTTCAGTCATTGGGAAGCCTCGGATATGACGGGTTTAAGCGGTCTGGTGCGTTGCGCCGCAGGGGCGCGCGAAGGAGATCAGTGGCGCCAGCGACGCCAACCTTGCCATTCGTTCCAGAGTCGCAGAGTCGTCATTTGTTATTGAGGTCTTTGTAAGTTAAGGCTTGTTGGTAAGCAACGACCAAATCAGATACTAGCGCATCGTAATCGGCACTGTCCACCGGCACACCTTCGTTGTAGCCGTAAGGCACGGCATAGGCCAGGCATCCAGCGGCATGAGCGGCGTGGATATCGTTGCTTGAATCGCCAATATGCAGGTTGCGATCTGGTCGCACATTAAACAGGCGGCAGGCATGCAGAATGGGTTCCGGGTGCGGTTTTTTGTGGGCGGTGGTATCGCCGGAGACGATCACGTCAAAATAGTCAGTCATCCCCATCCGGTCGAGCAACGCCTCGGTGAACATACCCGGCTTGTTGGTGACTACGCCCATCTTGATGCCGCTTGCTTTCCAGGCCTGCAAACCCTCGATCACGCCCGGATAAATCTGGGTAAATTTGCCGTTGACCGTAACATAATGGCGCCGGAAGGCTTCTATCGCCTCATGCAGCTTTTCCACGGAGGGCGCTTGCTCATGAGTTAGACAACGCTCAACCAGAACCGCCAAACCCTTGCCGACAAAGCTGTGCACTTCGGCTTGCGTGCGTGGCGCGGCGCCGACTTCTTCCAGCATCAGACGGCACCCCTCGGCCAGATCGGCAATGGTGTCGAGCAGTGTGCCATCGAGATCGAAGGTGACGGATTCGAAATACATCAGACTTTGGCCAATTCGCCACGCAGTGCGGCAATAATCGAGTTGTAACGCTGTGGATCAGCATCCTTGCCGGCGCCATAAACAGCAGAACCGGCAACAAAGGCATCCACCCCGGCGCGGGCAATTTCAGCGATATTGACCACGTTGACGCCACCATCAATCTCCAGACGAATCCGCCGACCGCTTTCCTTTTCGTAAGCATCGAGCTTGGCGCGCGCCTGACGCGCCTTGGCCAGCGTGCCGGGAATGAATTTCTGACCACCAAAACCCGGATTGACGCTCATCAGGAGAATGACATCGATTTTGTCGAGGACGTAATCCATGTAATCCAAAGGCGTCGCCGGATTAAAGACCAAACCGCCCTGACAGCCGGCATCGCGGATTAGTGACAGGCTGCGATCCACGTGGTCAGAAGCTTCCGGGTGAAAAGTGATGATATTGGCCCCGGCTTTGGCAAAATCGGGGATGATGCGATCTACCGGTTTGACCATCAGATGCACATCAATCGGCGCAGCGGTGCACGGGCGAATTGCCTCGCAAACCAGCGGCCCGATGGTCAAATTGGGAACATAATGGTTGTCCATCACGTCAAAGTGAATCCAGTCTGCCCCCGAGGCAATGACGTTGGCTACTTCTTCGCCCAGTTTGGCGAAATTGGCTGAAAGAATGCTCGGTGCGATGACAAAATCTTTGGCTGACATGCTGCTTCCCTAAACAAAAACAGACGAAATTATCCCATGCCCGACACCAACAAGTACCAAATCGACGTTCAACCCATGCCGCAATACATCCCCGACCAGTCCGACCCGGACAATGGCCGTTACGTTTTTACCTACACCGTGACCATCAAAAATATAGGCAAAATCGGCGCCCAGCTGGTTTCACGGCACTGGATCATCACCGATGGCAACAATGAAATCCAGGAAGTACGTGGCCTTGGCGTTATCGGCAAACAACCCCTGCTGCAGCCAGGCGAGAGCTTCGAATACACCAGCGGCTCGGTGCTGACGACGCCAATAGGCACGATGAAAGGCAGTTACCAAATGGTGGCTGAAGACGGCACCCATTTTTCGGCCGAGATTCCTGAATTCGTCCTCGCCAGCCCGCGCGCCCTGCATTGAGTCTCAAGCATACTTACACGCTGATTGCCCCGTTTTACGACGCGGCAATCAGCAAGGCAACGCAGGCGGCGCGCAAACGCAGCCTGTCAGCCCTACCGACAACCCCGGGCCGTGTTTTGTTGGCTGGCGTCGGCACCGGGCTTGATCTGCCCCACCTGCCCCCGCAACACCATTATGTTGGCCTGGATCTGAACCAAGCCATGTTGCGCCGCGCCCTGCCGCGCGTAGGTCATTTTGATTTCCTGCCGGTTCAGGGCGACGCACAGCGCCTGCCTTTTGCTGACAACAGTTTTGATAATGCTGTACTGCATCTGATTCTGGCCGTCGTGCCGCAACCTGCGCACTGTTTTGCGGAAATTGCCCGCGTGCTGAAGCCAGGCGGCGCGGTCTTGGTTTTCGACAAGTTTCTACGCCGCGGGCAAACCGCCTTGCTACGGCGGCTGGCAAACCCGCTGATGCGGCGAATTGCCACCCGGCTTGATGTGGTTTTTGAAGAATTGCTATCCGAAGCGCCCAACCTGACGCTAGTGCACGATCAACCGGCGCTAGCGGGCGGCTGGTTTCGCATGATCCGACTCAAGAAAATCTGAATCAGCCTCATTGTCCTTACCCAGCTCGTCCTCAATCCAGGCCAGCATCAGCGTATAGGTCACCGCCAGCACGACCGGGCCGACAAAAATACCAATCAGGCCGAAACCAAGCATGCCGCCGATGACGCCCGAAAATATCAGTAGCAACGGCAAATCGGCGCCGCGTTTGATCAACATCGGGCGCAAGAAATTATCCAGCGTGCCGACGACCAAACTCCAGACCAGCAGGAAAGTCGCCCAGCCGTTATCGCCCGTCCAGTACATCCAGCCCACCGCCGGCAGCAAAACCAGCATCGGGCCAATCTGGGCAATACAGAGCATCAGCATGACGGCCGACAACAAAGAGGCAAAAGGTACGCCGACAATGGCCAGGCCAATGCCGCCCAGCACAGTCTGGACGATGGCAGTGACGCCAACCCCCAGCGCGACGCCACGAATGGCCTGCCCGGCAAGGATGATCGAATTTTCACCACGTTCGCCAGCCAGCCGACGCCCAAAACGGCGCATGAAGCGCGCGCCAACTTCGCCACTGGAATACAGAATGGCGGCGATCAACACGACCAGCAAAAACTGTAACAACATGCCGCCGAGACCACCAACCTGACCCAAAACCCATTTGCCGGTATCGGCCGCATAGGGCGTCACCTTGCTGGCAATGGCAGCCGGGCTGCTGGCAGCAAACTGCGTCCAACTGGTCGCCACTTTTTCACCAAAAAAGGGCAGAGTTTTGACCCATTCCGGTGGCGGCGGTACGCCATTTTCGGCCAACTGCTTGCCTGTTACGGTCAACTGCTCAAAATGCTCGGAAATTATGTCGATTGCCATCCAGAGCGGTAGAACGAGTAACAACAACATACCCAGAGTCATCACCGCAACCGCCGGCGCCCGACGATTGCCCAGTCGCTCTTGCAGCGAGATCAATAAAGGCCAAGTGGCAACAACGATCATCGTCGCCCATACCGCCGCCGCCAGAAATGGCCGCAAAACCCACAAGGACAGGCCGATCAAGCCAAGAATACAGATGATCGCCAGTGTTGTCCTGGTCAGGTCATGACGAATATCAGCTCCGATAGTCGGCATTGATCTTGACGTAATCGTAGGAGAAGTCGCAGGTATAAACGCTGGCCTTGGCTTCGCCGCGACCAAGATCAACACGCACAGTGATTTCAGCCTGAGCCATCACCCGCGCGCCATCTTCTTCCTTGTAGGCGGCTGCCCGGCCACCTTTTTCAGCCACCAGCACATCATCCAGCCAGACCTTGACGCCATCGACATCGAGATCACCGATACCGGCATAACCAACAGCAGCGAGAATACGACCAAGATTGGGATCGGAAGCAAAGAAGGCTGTCTTGACCAAAGGGGAATGACCGATGGCATAACCGACCTTGCGACACTCCTCAACATCCTTGCCGCCTTCGACAGCGACGGTAATGAACTTGGTTGCACCTTCCCCATCACGCACGATGGCCTGCGCCAGTTCGACGGAAACGGCGATGATCGCCGCCTTGACTTCGGCCCAGCCAGCATCGCTTTCAGCCGCAAAGCTGGCGCCGGACTGGCCGGTGGCGATCATCACATAGGAATCGTTGGTTGATGTATCGCCATCCACCGTAATGCAGTTGAAAGAGGCATCGGCAGCTTCCTTGACCAACTTGTCGAGCAAAGCCTGGGCGATACCGGCATCCGTGGCTAGGAAACCTAGCATGGTGGCCATGTTCGGCCTGATCATGCCGGCCCCTTTGGACACACCAGAAATTGTCACTTTTTTGCCGTTGACCGTAACAGTTCGCGAAGCGGCCTTGGCAATAGTGTCAGTGGTCATGATGCCGTGCGCGGCAGCGTACCAATTATCGGCCTTGAGATCCGCCTTGACGGCGGGCAAACCAGCCTTGATGCGTTCAACCGGCAGCAGTTCAAGAATCACGCCGGTTGAAAATGGCAACACCTGTTCCGGCGCCACACCAAGCAATTGACCAACCGCAACGCAAGTTTCCTGCGCCGCCTGTCGCCCCGGCTCACCGGTACCCGCATTGGCGATCCCGGTATTGATGATCAATGCACGAATTTCCTTGCCGCTACTCAGATGCTGACGACAAATCTGCACCGGTGCGGCGCAAAAACGGTTTTGGGTAAAGACACCAGCGACCGTGCAACCAGCATCCAGCGCTACCAGCGTCAGATCACGGCGATTTTTCTTGCGGATTTCCGCTTCGGCGACAGCAAGGCGAACACCAGCAACAGGAAAAAGTTGATCAGCGGCAGGGGTAGTGTAATTAACGGGCATTCTCATGGCTCCAAAAGCATCAAGGCACCTCGTAGGTGCCTTGTGAGGAATCAGTAAATATCAGGACAGTTTTCCGTGGCAGTGCTTGTATTTCTTCCCGCTTCCGCAAGGGCAAGGATCGTTACGACCAATCTTTGGCCCGCTATCGGCAGGTGCTTGCGCAACCGGTTCGCCATCGCCTTCACCCTGAGCTTCATCAAACTCGGAATGGTGGTACTGGACGTTTTGAACATCAGCACGCGGCGCAGTTTCTTCAACATCTTCCTGCGAACGGATTTGCACGGTGAACAGGGTACGCGTCACTTCCTTGCGTACCAGATCGAGCAAACCCTCAAAGAGCTCAAAGGCTTCGCGCTTGTATTCCTGCTTGGGATTCTTCTGGGCATAACCGCGCAGATGGATGCCCTGACGCAGATGATCCAGCGCTGACAAATGCTCACGCCAGTGCGTATCGAGGCTTTGCAACATCACATTGCGCTCGAACTGATGGAAAGTATCCGCCCCGACCAGTTCAACCTTGGCCTGATAAGCCTCATCTGCACCTTGCTGAATGCGCTCAAGGATTTCTTCGTCAGAAATGGTCGGCTCGTTCTTGACCCACTGGGCAACTGGCGCTTCGATCTGTAACTCGGCAGCCAGGGCACGCTCCAGACCTTCCATGTCCCACTGTTCCTCAACTGACTCGGCAGGTACGTGGGCACGGAAAAATTCGTGAATAACGCTGTGACGCATGCCGGTGATCGTTTCAGAAATATCATCGGTTTCCAGCAATTCATTGCGCTGCTGGTAGATCACCTTGCGTTGGTCGTTTGATACGTCGTCGTATTCAAGCAACTGCTTACGAATATCGAAGTTGCGCGCTTCCACCTTGCGCTGTGCCGATTCGAGCGAACGCGTGACGAGCGGATGCTCGATCGCTTCGCCTTCCGGCATTTTGAGCTTGTCCATGATGGCGCGCAGTCGCTCGCCAGCAAAGATACGCAACAAGGGGTCATCGAGGGACAGATAAAAACGCGACGAACCGGCATCGCCCTGACGACCGGCGCGACCACGCAACTGGTTGTCAATACGGCGAGATTCGTGGCGTTCGGAGCCGATGATATGCAAACCGCCAGCCGCCAGCACCCTCTCGTGCAGCACTTGCCACTCTTCGCGCATCGCCGCAATCTTGCCGTCACGCTCGGCTTCCGGCATCGCCTCGTCGTGCTTGATGGCGGAAGTTGCCTTTTCAATGCTGCCACCGAGAACAATGTCCGTACCACGACCGGCCATGTTGGTGGCAATGGTGATCTGCCCCGGTCGTCCGGCTTCGATGACGATTTCGGCTTCACGCGCATGTTGCTTGGCGTTGAGCACCGAGTGCGGCAGCTTTTCCTTATCCAGCAAGCTGGAAAGAAGCTCGGAGGCTTCAATCGAGGTCGTACCCACCAGCACCGGCTGGCCACGCTTCGAGCACTCTTTGATATCGGCAATGATCGCCGTGTGTTTTTCATCAGCGGTCTTGAAGACCAGATCGTTCATATCCTTACGGACCATGGCCCGATGGGTTGGGATAACGACTGTTTCCAGACCGTAGATCTGGTGGAATTCATAAGCTTCGGTGTCAGCCGTACCGGTCATACCGGAGAGACGGCCATACATGCGGAAATAATTCTGGAAGGTAATTGAGGCCAATGTCTGGTTCTCGGCCTGAATCTGCACGCCTTCCTTGGCTTCCACTGCCTGATGCAAGCCATCCGACCAACGACGTCCGGTCATCAAACGACCGGTAAATTCATCAACGATGACCACTTCGCCATTCTGAACCACGTAATGCTGGTCCTTATGGAACAACGTCATGCCGCGCAAGGCTGCATTCAGGTGGTGCAACAAGGTGATGTTTGCCGCTTCATAAAGGCTGGTGCCTTCCTTGAGCATGCCATGCTCGGCGAGCAACTGTTCGGCGTGTTCGTAACCACTTTCGGACAAATGGACCTGATGACCCTTTTCATCGACCCAGTAATCACCTTCAGCGTTTTCTTCCGCAGCTCGGGTCAGATTCGGGACGACATCCTTCATGCGCAGGTAGAGATCCGTGTGATCATCGGCCTGGCCGGAAATAATCAAAGGCGTCCGCGCTTCGTCGATCAGGATCGAGTCCACTTCGTCAACAATGGCAAAATTCAGGCCACGCTGAACACGCTCACCGGCCGTATAGACCATGTTGTCGCGCAGGTAGTCGAAGCCGAATTCGTTATTGGTGCCGTAGGTAATATCAGCCGCGTAGGCAGCCTGCTTGGCCTCGTGATCCATCTGCGACAGATTGACGCCAACGCTCAAGCCGAGAAAACGGTGCAAACGCCCCATCCACTCCGAGTCACGCGTCGCCAGATAGTCGTTCACCGTAATGACGTGAACCCTTTACCACTAATCGCGTTCAGATACGCAGGCAGCGTCCCGACCAGGGTTTTACCTTCGCCGGTGCGCATTTCAGCAATTTTGCCGAAGTGCAGCACCATGCCACCGATCATCTGCACATCGAAATGGCGCATCCCCAGTTCGCGCTTGCCGGCTTCACGCACCACGGCAAAGGCTTCAGGCAACAGGTCATCAAGGGATTCACCATTCGCGTGGCGCTGACGAAATTCATCAGTTTTGGCACGCAACTGCTCATCACTCAGGGCTTCAAGTGATGGTTCAAGCGCATTAATGCGCTTGACTGTCGTGAAATAATGTTTGATCAGCCGGTCGTTGCGGCTGCCGAAAATCTTTTTGAGTAGGCCTGAAATCATCGCTTTGGAATATAGGTTGCGCGGTGCAGCAAAGCGGCGATTCTAGCACGCCACCCCCACACGAGGATTACGACCTAAATCAAGGCGTTAAATGCTAGCGGCGCTTGAGTTGCGCATACTCTTCGCCTTTTTGCAGAAAGAGTGCCGGGTTCTGTGCGACACCAAACATACGCACCTCAAAATGCAGGTGTGAACCGGTTGAGCGCCCCGTTGTACCAACCGCACCAATCAATTCGCCGCGTTTGATCATCTGCCCAGCTTTGACGTTCATGCGCGAAAGATGGGCATAGCGAGACAGCAAGCCATCACCGTGATCGACCTCGACCAGATTGCCAAAATCATTGTGATAACTTGCGTTAATAACGACGCCATCGGCCGCCACCACAACCGGCGTACCGGTTTCCGCATTGAAATCGATTCCTTCGTGCATGGCCCTTATACCGGCAATCGGGTCGGAGCGATGACCATAGGGCGAACCGAGCATGGCGGTTTTAACCGGCAGAGTGGTCGGCAACAAACGTTCTTTGACTCGTTTTTCAAGGAAGCTCGACTCCAGCAAGGTCAATTCATCGGTTTTGCTTTCAAGCGTCTGCGCCAGACGTTCTATCTCGCGCTGCAATTCGCCAGCCGTCATTGGCGCAGCAATAAAAGGTCCGCCCTGACCTGGCTTTTCGCGATTCATATTCTCGCGCTTGACCCCGGCCAAGCCGGAGAGCCTGTCGCCCAAGGTATCAAGCTGCAGTACGCGAGCCTGCAACTCTCCGAGGCGAGACGCCATCATCTGCATGTTATTGGTGACGTAATCCTGAGTTTTCTGCGACTCTTTGTACTGAATGGCCGCCAGCATATCTTGCACAACCGGCAAGCGCAGGTGAACAGACAACCATGAGAAAGCGGCCGACGTAAAGAACACGGCGATCAGGAATGCGGCAAACACCATCACCAGATGGCGGGGCATAATAGTAAATGTCCGCGCCGCCTTGAGATGGCGCGATACCAGAATAATCTGCACGGAACCTCCTATGTACAAAGGGCCAGAGCAATACCTCGACAGCGATGCTGCCGCCAGCAGGGTGATGGCCCATGCACGGCTATTGCTCAAGCTCTCACGTCGCTTCGAAGCTATTGCCCCTGCGGGGTTTCGCCACTCAGCGCATGTTGCCAATTACAAGTCGGGGAAAATCATTATCCACACCGATAATGGTGCAGTCGCATCCAAAATTCGCCAGATGAGTCAGCGTTTGTGTAGCGAGTTTTCTAAAGGCGGGGCGGAGTGTAACGGCATTGAGGTAAAAGTACAACCCCGACAAATCCCTTGCCAATCAACGAGTTCAACTCAGAAGCCGCTCTCTGCGGTGGCTTGCGGGGTGCTACGGTCGACCACGGAAATGCTGCCAAAAGGCCCCTTGCAGGAAGCACTCGCTAACCTGCTGGCCAGCGCTGCTAAACGGGAATAACGGCAACGCGCTCAATAATCATCAGTGCAAAAACAATCAGCGCGAAGACAATACCGTAGCGAAACATTCGCCAGGAAAAACCAAGGTAATTCCGATTACCGGTGAGCACGTAGATCAACAAGCTGGCGCCAATACTCAACACCAGAATGACTGCCAGCAGACGCAGCAGCCACATTTCTCTTACGCCGGCTGATTGAGCCAGCGCGTAACGCCAGCGGGTGCGTGTTCCGCCACATCAAAAGTGGCGAATTCCCATGATTCGGGGCTGTTCAGCAATTCGCGGGCGAGCTGGTTGTTCATCGCATGACCACCTTTATGCGAGGAATACGAGGCGAGCAAAGGATTGCCGAGCAAATACAGATCACCGATAGCATCGAGAATCTTGTGTTTCACGAATTCATCGCCGTAGCGCAGGCCATCCTGATTTAGAACGCGGAATTCGTCGAGAACGATTGCGTTCTCAAGACCACCGCCAAGCGCCAAACCATTTTCACGCAGATATTCGACTTCCTGCATGAAACCGAAGGTACGCGCACGTGCCACTTCGCGGGTGTAGGACTGCTCGGCAAAATCAATTTCAGCTTTTTGCGCCGATTTATCAATGGCCGGGTGATTGAAAACAATGGAGAAAGCCAGACGATAACCGTCGTAAGGCTCGAAACGCGCCCACTTGTCGCCGTCGCGCACTTCGATGGGATGGGTGACGCGAATGAATTTTTTGGCAGCGTTCTGCTCTTCAATACCAGCGGACTGGATCAGGAAAACAAACGGCGCAGCGGAGCCATCCAGAATGGGCACTTCAGGTGCATCCAGATCAACCCAGGCATTATCGATACCCAAACCGGCAAAAGCCGACATCAGGTGCTCGATGGTTCCAACTTTGACACCCTCTTTTTCCAAACAGGAACACATGCGCGTATCACCAACCATCATTGCCTTGGCGGGGATATCGACTGGTTCAGGCAAATCAACGCGACGAAAAACAATACCGGTATTCGGCGCAGCGGGACGCAGGACCATATTGACCTTGACACCACCGTGCAGGCCGACGCCAGAGGCGCGGATAATTGTCTTTAATGTACGTTGCTTTAGCATGCAAGTGCTTGAAAATATTGGGAGGCGGCGCATTGTAACACAACGCGCCGCCAACCTTTTTCAGAGAGGTTATTCCAGGATCAGTCTGCCTGTTTGCGCAGGAATGCCGGAATATCGTAACGATCAACACCGCTGTTGGCCAAGGCTTCAACGGTGACATTGCGATTGCCCTTGCGCACCACGGCAGGGACATCCAGATGCGAGTAATCAGGCGTCGAGCCGTAGGCAACGGCGTCGTGCGTACCGGTTGCCTGCATCACTGGCGTATTGATCACTTCAAACGTCTGGCGTTGTTTGACAGCAACCTGGCCGAGGCCGGTAGCCACGACAGTAACGCGCAGGGAATCACCCATCAATTCGTCGTAGACCGCACCAAAGATGATGTGCGCGTCGTCAGCGGCGAATGCCTTGACGGTGTTCATCACTTCGTTGACTTCCTTCATCTTCAGGCCACCCTTGGCTGCGGTGATGTTCACCAGCACGCCTTTGGCACCTGACAGATTGACGCCCTCCAGCAGCGGCGAAGCAACAGCCTGTTCGGCAGCAATACGCGCGCGATCAACGCCCGCCGCAGCGGAAGAGCCCATCATTGCACGGCCCATTTCACCCATGACGGTGCGGACGTCTTCAAAGTCGACGTTAACCAGGCCGGGGTAAGTAATGATTTCGGCAATACCGCCGACAGCATTTTTCAGCACGTCGTCAGCAGCACGGAAGCAGTCGTCGACATCGGCGTCGTCACCCATGACTTCCATCAACTTGTCGTTAAGGATAACGATCAGCGAATCGACATGCTTCGAGAATTCGGCGATGCCGGCTTCGGCGGATTTCATCCGCTTGTTGCCTTCAAAACTGAATGGCTTGGTCACAACGCCGACGGTCAAAATACCCATTTCGCGTGCAATTTCTGCGACTACCGGTGCAGCACCGGTACCCGTACCACCACCCATACCTGCAGTAATGAAGGCCATGTGGGCACCTTCCAGGCTGGCGCGAATTTCGTCACGGTGCGCCTGAGCGGCTTCCTGACCTTTTTCCGGCTTGGCACCAGCGCCGAGACCGGTTTTACCCAGCGACAGCTTGCTTGAGGCCGCATTGCGGCTGAGCGCCTGAGCATCGGTGTTTGCGGCGATGAATTCAACGCCGTTTACCCCTTCATGAATCATGTGCTCGATGGCATTGCCACCCGCACCACCCACACCGAACACCTTGATGATTGTGCCGGATTCTTCCTCTTTCTCGATAATTTCAAACATAACTACCTCCTCTGAAAAAACTGTAATAAATCAAATCAAAAATTCTTGGCAAACCAGGACTTCATGCCATCGAAAACATCTTTGGCGCTTTGCTTTTCCTTGATCTTCTGGCCACGCTTGCGTTGCGCCTGCGCTTCAAGCAGCAGGCCGAAGGCGGTTGAGAAACGCGGGCTTTGCACGACATCGGCCAGGCTGCCGTTGTATTTCGGGTTGCCTAGGCGCACCGGCATGTGAAAAATTTCCTCACCCAGTTCAACCATGCCCGGCATGACGCTGGCACCACCGGTCAGGACGATGCCTGAGGACAGCACTTCCTCGAAGCCGGCGCGGCGCAGTTCGTTCTGGATCAGTTCGTAAAGCTCTTCGACGCGTGGCTGGATGACGTCGGCCAGCGCGCGACGACTCAATTTGCGGCTTGGGCGGTCATCGACGCCAGCCACTTCCATGTTTTCGGCGGCATCAGCCAGTTGCGACAAGGCACAACCGTATTTGCATTTGATGTCCTCGGCTTCGCGGGTCGGCGTTCGCAGGGCCATGGCGATGTCGTTGGTTACCTGATCTCCGGCAATCGGAATCACCGAGGTATGACGAATGGCACCTTGCGTCCAGACAGCGATGTCGGTCGTGCCGCCACCGATGTCGATCAAACAAACACCGAGATCCTTTTCATCTTCGGAAAGCACTGCAAAACTGGAAGCCAGCGGTTGCAGCACCAGATCATTCACTTCCAGTCCACAACGCCGCACGCATTTGACGATATTCTGCGCTGCCGAGACGGCGCCAGTAACGATGTGTGTCTTCACCTCAAGACGCATACCACTCATGCCAATCGGCTCGCGAATGCCGTCTTGGCCGTCGATCACGAATTCCTGGGTCAGGATATGCAAAATTTCCTGATCCGCCGGAATCGGCATCGCCTTGGCTGTTTCGATGACGCGCTCGACGTCGGTCGGCGTTACTTCCTTGTCCTTGATGGCGACCATGCCGTTCGAGTTAAAGCTCTTGATGTGGCTGCCGGCGATACCGGTATAGACATCCTTCACCTTGCAGTCAGCCATCAGCTCGACTTCCTGCACGACACGGCTAATGGTATGCACGGTGTCCTCGATATTGACCACGACACCCTTTTTGAAGCCGCGCGAATCCTGCGAGCCCATGCCGATGATGTTGAGGTGGCCTTCCTGATTGATCTCGGCAACCAGAGCGACGATTTTCGACGTCCCAATATCCAGTCCGACCACCAGATCCTTGTTTTCCCTGCTCATAGTGTTACTTCCCCTTCACTTCGCCCGCGACACGAATCGCGAAGCCATTCGGATACCGCAAATCCACCACAGCCGGTCGCTGCGCACGTTTGGCGACAAGCTCCGGATACACTTCGATAAAACGCTGCAGACGCACACCCACCGGCGACTTTGGCTGCTCGCGCCCCAAGTCCACCAACATGCCGCGCTCCAGCTTCAACTGCCAGGCCAGACGTGGTGACAAAGTCACCTGCACCGGCTTTTCGTTCACCGTTTTGAACGTACCAACCAGTTCGCTGTAGCGCTTCAAGACCTCGGGTGCCGTCCCTGCCGGGCCGTACAGCAGCGGCAGGGCAGCTGATTCTTCTTCGACTAGCGTCGCCACGAACACTTCGCCGTAACTGTTGACCAGCTCGCCACGTCCCTCGCCCCAACGCGCGGCCGGGCGATGCTCCTCGACCTTGACCTCGAGCCGCGCCGGCCAGATGCGCCGCACTTCGACCTTGCGCACCCAGGGCAGCTTTTCGAGCGTCCCACGCACCATTTCCAGATTCAGACTGAAAAATTGCCCTTCAACGCCGATGGCAAAATCTGCTCTACCTCGATCCGACGCGTGTGCTGCAAGGCCTCGGCAAAGACCACCTGACGCACCGGCAACGACGGCACACGCACCAGCCAGACCGCGCCAGCGGCCAGCAACGCAGCAGCAGCGACCAGTATCAACAGGTCGGCAATTGCGCTCAGCAGGTGCGGTTTGTTCCACATTCATTGGCTCAGTCGTTGGTGGCCAACTCGAGCACACGACGCACCAGCGTCGGGTAATCCATGCCGTGCACGCGCGCTGCCATCGGTACCAGAGAGTGATCGGTCATCCCCGGTGCAGTATTTACTTCAAGGAAATAATGATTCCCGTCTTCATCCATCAGAAAATCGACTCGCCCCCAGCCCCGACCACCAAGAATGCGGAAGGCTTCCAGCGCCCCCTTGCGAATTTCCATTTCCTTGGCTTCGCTCAGCCCACAGGGGCACAGGTAGCGCGTGTCATCACGGTTGTACTTGGCTTCGTAGTCATACCAGTCGGTCGCCGGCTCAATCTTGATGATCGGCAAAGCCACCATTTCATCACCGCGGCCAATGATGCCAACCGTGTACTCGCCACCCATCACGCCTTTTTCGGCAATCACCAACGAGTCGTACTTGGCGGCCTCGGCATAGGCGAGATGCAAGGTGTTGTGCTCCTTGACCTTGCTGATACCGATGGATGATCCCTCATGCGCCGGCTTGACGAAAATCGGCAAACCCAGCTCTTCTTCGATATCGGCGAAATCAGAATCGGCATTCAAAATCGCGTATTCCGGCACCGGCAAACCGGCTGCCTGCCACAGCAGTTTGGTGCGGAACTTGTCCATACCGAGGGCGGACGCCATGACGCCAGAGCCGGTGTAAGGAATGTGCATCAACTCCAGTGCGCCCTGGATCGTGCCATCTTCACCATGCCGGCCATGCAAGGCAACGAAGGCGCGATCGTAGCCCTTGAGCGCATCAAGCGGCTGCTCTGCTGGATCGAAGGGATGAGCATCAATCCCCTGCCCTTGCAGCGCAGCCAAAACACGCGAACCGCTGTTGAGGGAGACTTCGCGCTCGGCGGATGTGCCGCCGAAAAGAACTGCGACTTTACCGAACCCGCTCATTTGATTTCCACCACTTTCCCCGGCACGGCACCAATCGAGCCTGCACCCATACACAAAACCACGTCGCCATCCCGGGCGACTTCCAAAATCGTTTGCGGCATCATCGCGATATCCTCGACGAACACCGGTTCCACCTTGCCGATCACGCGCAAGGCGCGGGCCAGCGAGCGGCCATCGGCAGCGACAATCGGCGCCTCGCCAGCGGCATAAATTTCTGACAACAAAAGCGCGTCGACCGTACTCAATACCTTGACGAAGTCTTCGAAGCAGTCACGCGTACGGGTGTAACGGTGTGGCTGGAATGCCAGCACCAGTCGACGCCCCGGGAAGGCGCCACGAGCGGCGGCCAGCGTTGCGGCCATTTCAACCGGGTGATGACCGTAATCATCGACCAGCGTAAATGAGCCACCATCCGGCAAAGCCACTTCACCATAGCGCTGGAAGCGGCGACCAACCCCCTTGAATTCAGCCAACGCCTTGATGATTGCAGCATCAGATACCTGCACTTCGGTTGCTACGGCAATCGCTGCCAGCGCATTGAGCACGTTGTGCATGCCCGGTGTGTTGAGCGTGATTTCCAGACGTGACACCGAGCCATTGACGCGAACGCAGGTAAAACGCATCTGCCCGTTATCGGCAACGACATTTTCCGCGTGGAAATTGCAGTCCGGCGACAGGCCGTAAGTAACGATCTGCTTGGAGACTTGCGGCATAATCGCGCGCACATTGGCATCATCACCACATAGCACAGCAACACCGTAAAGGGCAGGCGACTGAGAAAGTCGACAAAAGCGCCTTTCAGTTTCTCGAAGTCGTGGCCGTAGGTTTCCATGTGGTCGGCGTCGATATTGGTGACCACAGAAATGACCGGCGACAGGAAGAGGAAGGAGGCATCGGATTCATCCGCCTCGGCGACCAGAAAATCGCCACTGCCGAGTCTAGCGTTGGCACCGGCAGCATTCAAGCGACCGCCGATAACGAAGGTGGGATCAATGCCTCCTTCGGCCAGAATGCTGGCAACCAGGCTGGTTGTTGTCGTTTTACCGTGCGTACCGGCGATGGCGATGCCGCGCTTGAGCCGCATCAGCTCGGCCAGCATCTGGGCGCGCGGCACAACCGGAATTTTGCGCTCACGCGCCGCAATGACTTCCGGATTATCGGCCTTGACTGCCGTCGAGGTAACCACCGCATCGGCCCCGGCAGCGTTTTCGGCGGCATGACCGATCATTACCTTGACGCCTTCGCCCTCAAGGCGACGGGTCGTTGCACTGGCCGCAATATCAGAACCGCTCACCGTATAGCCAAGGTGGGCAAGCACTTCGGCAATACCGCTCATGCCCGAACCGCCGACGCCGACGAAATGGATATGTTTGACTTTATGTTTCATTTCGCACTCTCTGCACAAATATTGGCCACTTCTTCGGTGGCATCGGGCTTGGCCAAACTGCGAGCCTTTTCAGCCATTTCCAGCAGTTGACCGCGTGAATAGTTGCGGATCAGCGCAATCGCTTCCGGCGTCAATTCGCTTTGCGGCAAAAGGAAGGCGCCGCCAACATTGACCAGAAACTTGGCATTGCCGGTTTGATGATCATCGACGGCATGCGGGAAGGGCACCAAAATACTGGCAACACCGGCAGCGGCCAACTCTGCGACGGTCAACGCGCCAGAACGGCAAATAACCAGATCAGCCCATTCGTAAGCACCAGCCATGTCTTCAATAAACGGCACGCAATGCGCCAGAACGCCAACCGCTGCGTAACCGGCCTTGAGCGCCTCGATATGTTTTTCACCGGCCTGATGAACGATTTGCGGCTGTTCGTTTTCACCCAGCAGCGCCATGCCCTGCGGCACCATTTCATTCAGCGCCTGCGCCCCCAGGCTGCCACCAATGACCAGCAAGCGCAGGGCACCGGTACGCTCGGCAAAGCGCTCGGCTGGCGGAGGAATCCTGGCAATGTCAGGACGCACCGGATTGCCTGCCCAAATACCATTCTTGAACACGTCCGGGAAGCCAGTGACGATACGATCCGCCACGCCGGCCAGAACACGATTGGCCAAGCCAGCAACCGAATTCTGCTCATGCACAACCAGCGGCTTGCCAAGCAAAGAAGCCATCATGCCGCCGGGGAAAGTGATATAGCCGCCCATACCGAGCACCACATTCGGATTGACCTGACGAATCGCTTTTTGTGCCTGCCAAAATCCCTTGAGCAGATTGAGTGGCAAGAGCAGTTTGCGTAACAGGCCTTTACCACGCAGTGCGGCAAATTTCAGATTGACCATCTCGAAGCCATGCTGCGGTACGAGACGGGCTTCCATGCCTTCCGGATTACCCAGCCAGACAACACGCCAACCGGCATCGCGCAATTTGTGCGCAACGGCCAGCGCCGGGAAGATGTGACCACCAGTACCGCCTGCCATGACCAGAATCGTGCGGCTCATAGCTTGCCTCCGCGCATCAATTGGCGATTTTCCCAATCGACCCGAAGAAGTATCGCCAAAGCCACGCAGTTGGCAAAAATACCCGAACCGCCAAAGCTCATTAGCGGCAGGGTCAGTCCCTTGGTTGGCAGGAGGCCCATATTCACGCCGATATTGATAAACGACTGGACACCAAACCAGATGCCGATGCCCATCGCCACCAGCGCCGGATAAAGGCGACCCAGCGGAACGCATTGCCGACCAATTGCGAAGGCGCGCTGCACAAGCAAGGCAAACAAGGCAATCACTGCCAACACACCGAAGAAACCGAGTTCTTCAGCAATCACCGCCATCAGGAAGTCGGTATGCGCTTCTGGCAAGTAGAACAGCTTTTCGACACTGGCGCCCAGACCGACGCCGAACAACTCGCCGCGCCCGAAAGCAATCAAAGAATGAGACAACTGATAGCCACGGCCAAAGGCATCAGCCCACGGGTCCATGAAGCCAAACACGCGATCACGGCGGTAGGGCGACACGATGATCATCACCGCGAAGGCAATCAGCAAGCCGACAATCAGCAGCGCAAACAGTCGCGCCTTCAGGCCGCCGAGGAAGAGAATGCCCATCGCAATCGAGATAATGACGACAAAAGCGCCAAAGTCTGGCTCTTTCAGGAGCAGCATGCCGACGATGGCCATCGCGCCAAACATCGGCAGAAAGGCCTGCTTCAGATCATGCATGACATTAATTTTGCGCACGGTGTAATCGGCGGCGTAAAGCACAGCAAACAGCTTCATCAACTCGGATGGCTGTAAATTGGCAAAGCCAAGCGGCAACCAGCGCCTTGCGCCATTGACATCCTTACCGATGCCGGGAATCAGGACAAATGCCAGCAGGACAACCCCGGCCATGAACAGATAGGGTGAATACTTTTGCCACAGGCTGAGCGGCACCTGGAATGTCACAGCAGCAGCCACCATGCCGATGCACAGAAAAATCCCGTGACGAACCAGATAGTAGGCTGGCTGATGGCCGGTAAATCGGCCGCCTTCCGCAATCGCGATGGAGGACGAATAGACCATCACCAGCCCGGTAAACAAAAGAATAAGGACACTCCACAGCAGAGCGTAATCAATTTCATCAACTTGACGGCGCGGCGCATCCAGGGACTTGATCATCATGATGACAAACCCTTCACTGCATCGATGAATGCCTGGGCGCGGTGCGCATAATTGCGGTACATGTCGAGGCTGGCGCAGGCCGGGGACAAGAGGACACAATCGCCGGCTTGTGCATGGCCAGCCAACCAGACAACAGCCGCATTCATATCACCGAGAATGCGCGTCGGCACGCCACTGCCTTCAAGCGCCATGCCGATTGCCGCGGCATCACGTCCAATCAAGGCAACTGCCCGCCCATGTTTTTCCAGGGCCGATTTCAGCGGCGAAAAATCCTGCCCCTTGCCTTCGCCGCCGAGGACGATGGCAACCTTGCGACCCATGCCTTCGATGGCCGCCAGAGTGGCACCAACGTTGGTTCCCTTGGAGTCATCGACATAGATAACGCCACCAATGTCAGCGACAGTTTCAACCCGGTGCGGCAATCCAGCAAAAGATTTCAGCGGCTCGACCAGTCTCGCCACCGGAATACCGATCACCTCACACAAAGCCAGCGCAGCCATGGCATTTGCCGCATTGTGCAAACCCGTCAGTTTTAACGCGTCGACCGAAACAATTGCTTCTTTTCCTTTGACTATCCAGCCATTGGCCAAGCCAAAATCTAATGCGCGGGGAGCAGCACTCAGGCCGAAGGTAACCATCTTGCGACCGCAGCGACCATTGGCCATTGACCAGTCGTCGTCACGATTCAGTACCATGACGCCTTTGCCCTTGAAAACGCGCGACTTGGCGGCGGCGTAGTTGGCCAGGCTACCGTCGTATCGATCGAGGTGATCTTCGGAAATATTCAGAACCGTTGCCGCTTCGGCATTCAAGTGGTGGGTCGTTTCCAGCTGGAAGCTCGACAACTCGACAACCCAAACTTGCGGCAACGGTTTACCCAACTTCGCGGCATCCTGCGCATCCATCAAGGCATCAAGCGCCGACGGCGAAATGTTGCCACAGGCGATGGCTGGCACGCCGGCGCCATTCAGCAGATGAGCAGTCAGCGCCGTGGTGGTGGTTTTCCCATTACTGCCGGTGATGGCGACGATCTTCGAACCAGGCACCTGTTCGCGCACGCCAGCCGCAAATAACTCAATTTCAGAGATCAACGGCAGATCGACCATAGCAATTACCGGAGTATCTTTTGGCACACCCGGAGAGATTGCGACGAGATCCATGCCGGCAAACATCGCCTTGGCAAATTCACCGGCGATCAATTCGGCGCCTGGTGAGGCTTTTTGCAGTGCTTCAACATTTGGCGGATTTTCACGCGAGTCGGCAACCCGGACAAACGCGCCCTGGCGATGCAGCCACTTGGCCATCGCCAGTCCGGACTCACCGAGCCCGACAACCAGAACGCGTTTGCCCCGAAGGTCCATGTTTAGCGCAACTTCAACGAAGACAGCCCGACCAGCACGAGCATGATGGTGATAATCCAGAAGCGGACGACGACCTGCGTCTCCTTCCAGCCGGTTTGTTCGAAGTGGTGGTGCAGCGGCGCCATGCGCAGGATGCGACGACCTTCACCGAATTTCTTCTTGGTGTATTTGAAATAGCCAACCTGCAACATGACCGACAGGGTTTCAACAACGAAGACACCGCCCATGATCAACAGTACGATTTCCTGACGCAGAATGACGGCGACGGTACCAAGTGCAGCGCCCAGTGACAGCGCGCCTACATCACCCATAAAGACTTCAGCCGGATAAGCGTTAAACCACAGGAAGCCAAGCCCGGCCCCGGCAATGGCACCGAGCAGGATGCACAACTCGCCAGCGCCCGGCACGTAGGGGATGAACAGGTATTTGGCCAGAACGGCGTGGCCGGTGACGTAGGCGAAGATGGCAAAGGCGGCGGCGACCATGACGGTCGGCATGATCGCCAAACCATCGAGGCCATCGGTCAGGTTGACTGCATTGCTCGTGCCAACGATGACGAAGTAGGTCAGCGCAATGAAGCCGACAATCCCCAATGGGTAAGCGATGGTCTTGAAGAATGGAACGATCAATTCAGTTTGCGCGCCCGACTTGGCCGAATAAGCAAGGAAGAGCGCGGCACCGAGGCCGAGTACGGATTGCCAGAAATACTTCCAACCCGCCGACAAGCCCTTCGGGTCGCGATAGACCACCTTTTTCCAGTCGTCGTACCAGCCGACGATGCCAAAGCCGAGCGTCACGATCAGCACAGTCCACACGTACTTATTGGTTAAATCGCCCCAGAGCAGGGTTGTGACGCCAATTGAAATCAGGATCAGCACGCCGCCCATGGTTGGCGTACCGGATTTGACCAAATGGGTTTGCGGGCCATCAGTACGCACCGCCTGGCCGATTTTCTTCGCCGCCAGCCAGCGGATGACGCCAGGGCCGGCGGCAAATGAAATCAGCAGCGCAGTCATCGTCGCCAACACCGTGCGCAGCGTGATGTAGTTGAAGACGTTGAAGAAGCGAACGTCTTGGGCGAGCCATTGGGCAAGTGCCAGCAGCATCAGTTTTTCTCCTGAGCAACAAGGGCATCAGCCACTCGTTCCATTTTCATGAAGCGCGACCCTTTGATCAGCACCGTGGTTTCCGGCCCTAATTCCTTGTCGACCGCAACAATCAGTTTTTCGATGTTGCAATAGTGCTTGGCGCCCTCGCCAAAGTTACGCACCGCCTGCTGTGCGGCATCACCGAGCGCAAACAGGCGGTCGATGCCCTGGCTTTTGGCATAGCCGCCAATTTCATCGTGATACTGGCCGCTGGCCTCGCCAATTTCACCCATGTCACCCAGGACCAGCAATTTGCGGCCGATGGTGGCGGCCAGGACATCAATCCCGGCCCGTACTGAATCTGGGTTGGCGTTGTAGGTGTCATCGAGAATTTCAGCGCCCTTGTTGCCGGCGCGGCGCTGCAGGCGGCCCTTAACGCCGGAGAAGGCCTCCAGGCCGGCAGCGACCTCCGCCATCGGAACCCCGGCAGCAAGACAGGCGGCGGCTGCAGCGACTGCGTTGCGCGCATTGTGGCGACCGGGAATGTGCAGCGTTATCGCTGCTTCACCCTCGCTTGCGGTCAATTCGATGGCGATTTCAAGACCATGCTGGCGCACCGCACCGCGCACATCAGCCTCACGATCAATACTGAAAGTCCGGACGGCATGTTGGCCCGCCATACCGCGCCAGAAATCGGCGTAAGTCATCATCGGCATTGATCACAGCCACACCGTTCGGCAGCAAACCACCAAAAATACTGCCCTTTTCGCGTGCCACCTCATCCATGTCGCCCATGCCTTCGAGATGGGCACGCTGGGCGTTGGTCACCAGCGCCACCGTCGGCGAGCCGATCTTGGCCAGATAGGCAATTTCGCCCGGGTGGTTCATACCCATTTCGATAACGGCAGCACGATGCGAGGCACGCAGACCCAGCAAGGTCAGTGGCAAACCGATATCGTTATTCAAGTTGCCGCGCGTGGACAACACCGCCGCACCAAAAGCCGCCTTTAAAATCGCAGCAATCATTTCCTTGGTCGTTGTCTTGCCGTTAGAACCGGTCACAGCGATCACAGGCAAAGTAAAACTGGCGCGCCAGGCAGCCGCCAGGCGTCCCAGAGCGAGCCGGGTGTCATCAACCAGAACAGTCGAAACGCCAGCCGGCAGTTTGCTGGCATCGGAAACCATCAATGCAGCGGCGGATTCTGCTGCCGGCGCAAGAAAATCATGGGCATCGAAGCGTTCACCGCTCAAGGCAATGAATAGCTGACCCGCCTCTATCGACCGGGTATCCGTGGAAACACCGGTCAGTGCGACATCGGCACCAATCAGGCGGCCATCAACAGCACTTGCGACTTGCGAAAGAAGCCAGTTCATGCGGCGACCTCCAGAGAATTGGGGTGACGCAGCAGCAATGCGGCCTGCGCCTGCTCGACATCGGAGAACGGATGGCGAATGCCTGCGATTTCCTGATACTGCTCATGTCCTTTGCCGGCAAGCAGAATCACATCGCAGGTATCAGCCTCAAGAACGGCGCGACAAATCGCGGTGGCGCGGTCAATTTCAACCTCTGCACTTGTCATACCAGCCAGAATGTCGTCAATGATGGCTTGTGGCGCTTCGCTGCGCGGGTTGTCACTGGTCACTAGCACGCGATCTGCCTTGGCCATGGCCAGTTCGCCCATTTGCGGACGCTTGCCTTTGTCGCGGTCGCCACCGCAACCAAAAACCACAGTTAGTCGGCCACCACGTGACGTAACGACTTCACGCAGGGTAGTCAGCGCATTGTCGAGCGCATCCGGCGTATGGCAATAATCAATAATGATCAGCGGCTCGCCCAAACCACCAACGCGCTCCATGCGTCCTGGTGGCGCAGCCAATTCAGACAGGCGACGTGCCACCTCAGCCGGCTGAACACCGGCATCGTGCAACACTGCGGCGACGGCCAGCAAATTGGAAACGTTATAGCGACCGACCAGTGCCGTATCAACGTCGGCACGACCATTCGGCAACACCAGATTGAAGCGCTGACCAAACGGGGTATCCACCAAATTTTCAGCGCGCACCAACGAGGGAAAATCACGCCGAGCTGCGCCTACGCTATATCCAAGAACACGCATGGCGCTGGTCTCGCGCATCAATTTTAGGCCCAGCTCATCATCAAGATTGATGATCGCCGTGCGCAAGCGTGGCCAGGCAAACAGTTTTTCCTTGGCAGCCGCATAGGCTTCCATGCTGCCGTGGTAGTCGAGATGATCGCGGGTGAAATTGGTAAACACCGCCACATCAACCCGCGCGCCATTCATCCGGCCCTCATCTTGCCATTCGTCCCGGTGATTGCAATCAGCGAAAGCGCTTCGCTCGGATGACCATAAACCGCATGCGCAATTGGCCCGGCCAGCGGGCGCAAAGCCTCTACTGGCAGATTTGTTACGGTCAACGCGGAATTCCAGCTAAAGTTTTCATCCGGCTGCCACAAAACAGCTAGCGCACCGCGCTGGATTGCATCGGCAATATATTGCCGACCGTCTGCCATATCGCCAGGGTATGCCAGAAACAAATCGCCCGGCTCGACCTGACGGCTGTCATCGGCAACACCTGTTGGGACAACACCCATTGCCTCAAGGCGATCAAGAATTTCACGCGGAGAAATCACAAACGCCCCTTTCCGGCAGCCGCCTCGGCCACCTGCAATGGCGCATCAGGTCGAATACCCAAAGTCCGCAACGCACCGCCGGTAATTTGCGAAAACGCCGGGCCGGCCACATCACCACCGTAATGTGCGCCACCGGTAGGCTCGTCAATCATGACCGCCACGACCAGACGCGGATCGCTGATCGGAGCGATGCCAACAAATGAGGCCACGTATTTCTTGGCGTAAACACCGCCTTCAACTTTGTAAGCCGTACCTGTCTTGCCACCCACGCGATAACCCGGTACCCGCGCCTTGGGCGCCGTACCCTCGGGCTGAACCGCCATTTCCAGCATGGCACGTACTTCGCGCATGGTGTGAGGAGAAAACACACTAACGCCACGCACAGGCGCATCGTCCAACTTAATCAAAGAAAGCGGCACCAATTCACCATCGCGGGCAAACACGGTATAAGCACGCGCCAATTGAACCAGACTGACTGCGATACCGTGCCCGTATGACATCGTTGCCTGCTCTATTGGCCGCCAGTTTTTCCAGGGCCGCAAGCGACCATTGACCTCGCCAGGGAACCCGAGATTCGGCGCTTGGCCAAAACCAATACCGTCGAACATTTCCCACATTTCCTTGGGCGGAAAACTCAGGGCAATTTTTGCCGTGCCGACATTTGAAGACTTCTGAATGACCTGTGCGACGGTCAAGGCACCGTGCGGGTGAGCATCGGAAATGGTTGCGCTACCAATGGTCATTCGTCCTGGCGCACAATTGATTACCGTATCGAAGCGAACCTTACCCCTTTCGAGCGCCAGTGCAGCGGTAAACGGTTTCATCACCGAACCCGGTTCAAAAGTATCGGTGATCGCCCGGTTACGCAATTGCGCCCCGGAAAGATGCTGGCGGTTGTTCGGGTTATAGGTTGGCCAATTGGCCAACGCGAGAATCTCGCCGGTCCGCGCATCGATGACGATCGCACCGCCCGCCTTGGCATTGTTCGTTTCAACCGCCGCCTTCAAATGACTATAAGCCAGGTACTGAATCTTGGAATCAAGCGCCAGACGAACATCCTTGCCATCACGAGGCGGCTTTGTTGCGCCAACATCCTCAACAA
Source organism: Candidatus Dechloromonas phosphorivorans (assembly GCA_016709495.1). Taxonomy (GTDB): domain Bacteria; phylum Pseudomonadota; class Gammaproteobacteria; order Burkholderiales; family Rhodocyclaceae; genus Azonexus; species Azonexus defluvii. The sequence continues at coordinate 32,481 of JADJMS010000017.1, forward strand.
TACTGCCGCGACGATCACGAATCACGGTACGACTGCCGGCATGACCCAGCAAGCTTTGCTGAAAGGCCAGCTCAACCCCCTCAAGCCCCTTGTCATCAACGCCGGTAAAACCAACAATATGCGCAGTCATGTCGCCAGTTGGGTAAAAACGGCGATATTCCTGTTCGTTATGAACACCGGGCAGTTTCAGCGCCGCAATTCGATCAGAAGTCTCCGGCGGCACCTGCCGCTTGACGAAAACGAAGGTTTTTTCCGAAGCAATCTTGCCATCCAGTTCGCGCACAGGCATATCGAGCAAATCGGCCAGCTGTTTCTTTTGCGGCGCAGCCATCGTCCGCGCATCAGCCGGAATTGCCCAGATGGCTTTCATTGGCGTCGACACCGCCAACATGTCGCCATTTCGGTCCATGATCTTGCCGCGCGAAGCAGACACCTCGATATCGCGGAGATAGCGCGAATCACCCTTCTGCTGCAGGAAATCGTTATTGATAACCTGCAAATAAAAACCACGCGCCACCATCGCCAGAAAGGCACCCATCAACAACAAGCCAACCGTACGCGAACGCCAACCTTGAAGCGCCAGTTGCAGCACCGGGCTTTCCGTAAAACGATGACCGCGTTGCGGGCGGCGACCAACAACCATTAGCGCCCTCCCTTTTTCGGCGCCGGCTTGGCAACCGCTGGCGGCGGCGTGACAACCCGGCCCGTCGCATCGGGCGTAACCATACGCAAGCGGTCACGGGCAATCTTTTCAACTCGCGGATGCGTCGCCCAAGTCGACATTTCGAGCTGCAACTGGCCATACTCGACATCCAGCTGACGCACCCGCTCCTGCTCCCCCTCCAGACTCTGAAAGAGCTTGCGCGCGCGGTGCTGGGAGGTGACCACACCCAGCGCGCAAACAACCACAATCAGAAGAAGAAACATATTTACGCGAACCATTACAGTTTTTCAGCCACTCGCATCACCGCGCTGCGCGCCCGGGGATTGGCGCGAATTTCGGCGACAGAAGGTTTGATCTGCTTGCCAACCAAGCGCAGCTTCGGCTTTGGCAACTGATCGGCGCGTAACGGCAGACCTTTTGGCATGTCGTCCGCCACTGATTCATTGCGCATGAAGTTTTTGACGATCCGGTCTTCCAGCGAGTGAAAGGAAATCACCACCAGCCGACCGCCCGGTTTCAACAACTCAAGCGCCTGCGGCAATGCTACTTCCAGCTGGCGGAGCTCTTGATTGATATGAATCCGTAGAGCTTGAAAGCTGCGCGTCGCCGGGTCCTGCCCTGGCTCACGGGTGCGCACGGTCTCGCGTACGATGGCCGCGAACTGACCTGTTGTGACAATAGGTTGTTCGACCCGAGCAGCCACAACCTTCTTTGCAATCTGGAAAGCAAACCGTTCTTCGCCATAATTTCTAATAACCTCCGTTATGTCCCTTATTTCAGCCCGCGCCAGCCACTCTGCCGCCGTCTCGCCTTGCGTTACATCCATACGCATATCAAGCGGCGCATCGTGACGGAAGCTAAAGCCGCGCTCCCCATCGTCGATTTGCGGCGACGACACTCCAACATCAAACAAAATTCCATCGACTGCCTGCAAACCCGCCTCATGCGCAGCTTCGGCAATATCGCCAAAGGCGCGATGAATCAGTTGAAAACGGGAATCTTTTATCGCCGCACCAGCGGCAATGGCATGAAGGTCACGGTCAACCGCCACTAGGCGACCATTTTTTCCGAGCTTGCTGAGAATCAGGCGACTATGGCCGCCGCGCCCGAAGGTGCCATCCATATAGATGCCATCGGCTTTGATCGCCAGGGATTCCACCGCTTCTTCGAGCAGCACCGTGACATGGGTGCCACCCGTGGTCACAGCACCAAATCCCCGAGGCCAGGCGGCAACTCACCAGAGAGCGCCTCGGCAGCCAGATCATTCTGCTGCTTCCAACCAGCCTCACTCCAGATCTCGAAATGGGTGCCCATGCCGACCAGATAAACCGTCTTGCCAAGATTGGCGTATTCGCGCAATTCATTGGCTACAAGAATGCGACCAGCAGAATCAAGTTCTTCAGTGCGCGCATTACCAACCAAGACACGCTTGATTGAAGCCGCACGAGGATCAAGGCTCGACGCCTTGAGAATCTGATCACGTATCGGCTGCCACGCAGGAGAGGGATAAAGCAACAAACAGCGATGTGGATGGGCGGTCAGAACCAGCGAACCCTCGGCAGCGGCGAGCAGGGCTTCACGGTGCCTTGCCGGTATGGCAAGACGCCCTTTTGCATCCAGACTTAGCGCTGCAGCCCCTTCGAACATCCCCTAGCTTTCTCCCCGTTTTCCCACAATTCGACACGTTTTCCCACTTTAGGGCATCAAACTCTTCACGTCAATAGAGAAATTGGGAAATATTTCTTATGCAACAATGACTTACGACAATTTTTAAAGCAAAAATTCAATTAAAAATAACCTTAATAATCAACGACGGAAAAACAACTCTTAAAGTGACTTATCACGAGTTTCGTCAATCATTAAGCAGCAAAATAAATTCATGCATGCGGATTATTTCAACGGCCCAACACAGAAAACGGGGCGAAAAAAAAGCGGCCACTCGGGCCGCCTGTAATTCGCGAAAAATTTTACTTGGCAGTGCCCAATTTCGACTCAATGCGATCAAGTGGCATGGCTCCCGGGACGCGTTCGCCATCAACAAAAAAGATTGTCGGCGTGCCAGATATTTTCAATTTACTGGCAAATTCACGATTTTTATCAACCGCCGACGTATCACAATCTTCCTTGCCAGTCGGCGCTTTGCCATCAATCATCCAGTCATTCCAGGATTTGGCACGATCACTGGAACACCAAATCTGGCGTGACTTCTTGAGCGAGTCTTCGGAAAGAATCGGCAACAGGAAGGTGTAGACCGTCACATTTTCGAGCTTTTGCAAATCCTTGGCCAAGCGCTTGCAGTAGCCACAATTCGGGTCTTCAAAGGTCGCCATGACGCGCTTACCGCTCCCGCGCACCTGCTTGATCGCACGATCAAGCGGCAATTCGCTGAACTTGATGGCGGTCAGCTTGCGCATGCGCTCTTCCGTTGTGTTTTTCATCGTTTTGGCATCAATCAACTGGCCGCCAGCGATAAAAGCTGTCATTTTTTCATCTGTGTAGAAGATATTGCCTTCCATATAGACCTCATACAGCCCCAGATAGCCTGACTTGGTCACGCTCTCAACCTTGGCCCCGAGTTTTGCTTCCATCGCTTTCCGCACTTCAGCTTCATCAGCCTGAACAGTTGAAATAAAGGCGAGCGCCATGGCAAATGGCAACAACTTCTTGATCATCGGGAAATGCTCCTAATAGGCCCCAAGTGCGTAACGCACCAGGGAATTCTTGATAAACGGAATTTGGTTAGTGATATTCAAGCCAAGATTTCGCAATGGGCGCAAGCCTGGCAATTGATCGCGAAAAAGGCGACGCAAACTATCTGTTGTCGTCTGCATGAGCACGGTCTCCTCACGCCGCGCTCGCTGATAGCGCTGCAAAAATCGTTCATCCCCGAGGTCATGCCATGGCTGACGGGCGGCCAGCAACTCGGCGAGTACTCGCGCATCTTGAAACCCAAGATTGATGCCATGCCCGGATAGCGGATGAATGCCATGCGCCGCATCACCGACCAGCGCAATTCGCGAAGCAACAGTTTGCGGCACACGCATGAAGCGCAAGGGAAAAGCCACAGGCTTGGTCAGCAACTCAAGTGCACCCAACTGATAGGCACCAGCTTCCGCGACCCGTTCGCAAAAAAGGTTCGCTGGTAACTGGCAAAGTTGATTGGCATTTTCATCGGGGGTGGACCAGACAATCGAAACACGGTTCCCGGGCAAAGGCAAATAGGCCAACACTCCATCGTCACGGAACCACTGGTAAGCAATATTGCGATGGCCTTTTTCACAAGAGAAATTGGCGACCAATCCTTTTTCACCGTACGGCTTGTTGACAGCCGGCAATCCCGCCGCCTGCCGCACCCAGGAATCACGCCCATCCGCGCCAATGATAAGTGGCGCAGAAAGTACAACACCATCAGTCAGTTCGAGTTGAGCAGCATCCTGCGTAAAATTCAGCGTAGATGGACGAACCGAACAAAACAAGGACAAATTACTCTGACGTTTGGCACTTTCCCAAAACTCGCAGGCCATCAGCGATGATTCGACAATCCAGCCTAGCTCTGAAACCCCCGTGTCATAGGCGGAGAATTCAAGCTCGCCACCCGCATCACCACAAACCTGCATGCCGCGAATCGGTGCAAAGCGCTCGCGGTCAAGATGTTTCCAGGCGCCAATATGCTCGAGAAATTGGACGTTAGTTGGGCTGATCGCGTAAACACGCGCATCCCAACCCTCCGAACGCGTCGGCATCTGGCTTTCCACCAAGGCGATGCGCAAACGAGTATGGCGCAGAGCAAGCGCAAGACTGGCTCCAGCCAGACCACCACCAACGATAATCAGGTCAAATTGCTGCATGGCGGCAATTATGCCGTTTCAAGCCAGAAATGTGGCAGAAAATCAGGTCGGCGCGCCAGGAGGCTTATTGGAGCGCGGGCGACGATTGTTACTATTATTGTTTCGCGGCCTATGCTTCTTCTGCTGCTGACCACCGGGGCCAGGTGCTCTACCCTGTCCGGCACCGGGATTTCCGCCACCGCCAGCAAGCTCTTGCCCGGAAAGTCGATTTCCCGGCGCCAACTGGATTTCCAGTTCAATAATTTCATCCCACTGCTCATCCGAGCGATCACGCTCAGGCACAGAAAGGAGCTCGCGCAAACGGCGACGGCTATCCAACCCCTGCGGCGCAGGAGGTTGATCAATTAGGGGAGCGGTATCTTCGGGGTTTTGTGTAGTCATCAGAAATTAAAATGCGGAGCCCTCATATTGGGAGCCCCGCAATAGGTAAAACAACTTACTTCTTTTTGGAGGCAGCTTTGCCGGCAGGCTTCTTTGGTGCAACAGCTGCCTTGAAGGCTGTACCAGCCGTGCATTTCGGCACTGTAGTTGCCGGAATCTTCAGTGTAGCACCCGTCTTCTGGTTTTTGCCGGTGCGCGCAGCGCGATTTGCGGACTTGAACGTACCGAAGCCAACCAGGGTGACAGTGTCGCCCGCGGCCACAGTTTTTACGACAGCGCCGATGATGGCAGACAACGCCTTGTCAGCAGCAGCTTTGGTGATACCAGCTTCTTTTGCAGCAACTTCGACCAGCTCGGATTTATTCATCTAAGTGCCTCCTGTTACTTGTTAGTGATAAGAAAACTGGCCGTGTACACGGCAGCAGGGTCAAAATAGCATAACTTTTTAAATAAGTGTTGGCTCAAGAGTGCCTATTTGCAGGCAACCACGTGAATATTTGTAATATTCATACGTCGACCACAACATTAAATCTTAAAACAACAAACCCGGCACACGGCCGGGTTTGGTTTATTAAGCGCAGAGCGTATTACTTGCTCTCTGCTTTCGCTTCTGGCTTGGCCTCTTCCTTGGCCGGTTCGGCTGGTTTTTCGCCGTGCGAGATCGCTACTGCACCATCATTCTGCTTGCCGATATGCTGATCGATAGCCGGCAACTGGTGGGCAATTCCCTTGTGGCAATCGATACAGGTCTTGCCGTCGGTAAAGGCCTGCGGATGGGTGCGCGCAGCACGATTTCCCTGCTCGGTGTAGTCCATATAATCATAGCGGTGGCAGTTGCGGCACTCCTGCGAGTCGTTCGCCTTCATGCGTTTCCACTCGTTTTGGGCGAGTTGACCGCGCTTGGCATTGAACTTCTCCGGTGTATCGATGGTGCCGAGTATCTTGTGGAGAACCTCGTTGGACGCCTGAATCTTGCGAATCATCTTCGGGCCCCATTCCTTCGGCACGTGACAATCCGGGCAAGTAGCGCGCACACCGGTACGATTGGTATAGTGAATCGTGTTCTGGTACTCCTTGAACACATTCTCTTCCATTTCGTGGCACCCAATACAGAATGATTCCTTGTTGGTTGCCTCCAATGCCCAGTTAAAGCCACCCCAGAAAACAATACCTGCAATGAACAAGCCGGCAACAGTTGCCAACCCGATACGCTTGACCCATGCGGGCGTGAATTTATCGAGACTCATCATTCCCCCCTCTTGGCAGCCGGTTTGTAGGTATTGGCGACGAGCGGCTTGGCGTCGAATTGCGGCACATGGCACTGCATACAGAAGTAGCGGCGCGGTGAAATATTGCTTTGCTTCTTGTCTTCACGATCCAGATAGTGCGACTTGGCAACCTTGGTTGCGCCGGTTTCTTCAGCACGCTCCTTGGAATGGCAGTCCATACACTTATTGAAGTTCTGCGTAATGTTGTAACCCTTGATGCTGTGAGGAATCAACGGCGGCTGTTTCTGGAAATTACGCGGAATGGTTTCCTGATCCTTTTCCGGACGGAACATGTCGATCTTTGAATTCCCCTCGATCGTTACATTACCAATTTCATTGACCAGTTCCTGCGCACCAACGCTGCCCACTCCCGAAAGGAGTACTGCAGCAGCCAGTGCCAGAGCGGGTATAAATCTCATGGTTTATTACCTCCGATGAGCGGTCGGTGTTTGCCGACCGCTTGTTCATTCATTATTTTGAAGTTATCTGGCTTCAGGCACGCGTTACCTTGACGGCACACTTCTTGTAATCGGTTTCTTTCGAAATCGGGCAAGTTGCATCAAGCGTCAGCTTGTTGACCAGGCGACCGGCATCAAAGAACGGAATGAACACCAGACCACGCGGCGGCTTGTTACGTCCACGCGTTTCAACACGCAATTTGATCTCGCCACGACGCGAAGCTACCTTAACCTCCATGCCGCGCTGCAAACCACGAGCCTTGGCATCATCCGGGTGCATAAAGACAACTGCATCAGGAAACGCTTTGTAAAGTTCGGGCACGCGACGTGTCATGGTGCCGGTGTGCCAGTGTTCGAGAACACGGCCAGTAGACATCCACATGTCGAATTCTTTGTCCGGCGATTCGGCTGGCGGCTGGTAGGGCAGCGCGAAGATGATTGCCTTGTTATCCTTGTGGCCGTAAAACTTAACGCCTTCACCTTTCTTGACGTAAGGATCGTACCCCTCGCGGAAACGCCACAGCGTTTCTTTGCCATCAACCACAGGCCAGCGCAGGCCACGGGCCTGGTGATAGGTTTCGAACGGTGCCAGATCGTGACCGTGGCCACGACCAAAGGCTGCGTATTCCTCGAACAAGCCTTTTTGCGGGTAGAAACCGAGCAACTTGGCTTCATCGTTGTCAAATCCAGCTTGAATTTCAGTGGCTTTAAACTTGTTGACCACGCCATTTGCGAAAAGCGCGTCAAACATAGTCTTGCCCTTGAGCTTTGGTGCCTTGGCCAGCAAATCAGCCGGCCAGACCTCTTCCATCTTGAAGCGCTTGGAGAACTCCATCAACTGCCAGAGATCGGAACGAGCCTCACCCGGTGCCTTGACCTGCTGACGCCAGAACTGGGTCCGCCGCTCTGCATTACCGAACGCTCCCTCTTTCTCAACCCACATCGCCGTCGGCAGCACGAGGTCAGCGGCCATTGCCGAAACCGTCGGATAGGGGTCAGAAACGACAATGAAGTTCTCCGGCTTGCGCCAGCCCGGATAGAGCTCTTCATTGATGTTCGGGCCGGCCTGCATGTTGTTGTTGCACTGCTGCCAGTAGAAATTAACCTTGCCATCCTTCAGCGCACGTGCCATCGCCACAGCGTGGAAGCCGATCTTGTCGGGAATCGTGCCTTCCGGCAGTTGCCACAACTCTTCCGTATGCTTGCGGTGATCCGGGTTGGTGACGACCATGTCTGCAGGCAGGCGGTGCGAGAAGGTACCGACTTCGCGCGCCGTACCGCAGGCGGACGGCTGACCGGTCAGCGAGAACGGGCTGTTACCAGGCTCGGAAATCTTGCCAGTCAGCAGATGGATGTTATAGACGAGGTTGTTGGCCCAGGTGCCACGTGTATGCTGATTGAAACCCATGGTCCAGAAGGACGTGACCTTGATCTTCGGGTCGGCATACAACTCAGCCAGAGACTTGAGATCCTTGACCGAGACACCAGAAAGTTTGGAGACCTTCTCGGCGGTGTAATCCGCCACGAATTTCTTGTATTCGTCAAAAGTGATCGTTTCAGATTTACCGGTATCACCCTTCGGTTTGCCATCAGCACCCGGATATCCGTTGCTGGTCGCATCCTTTTCCAGCGCATGCGTCGGACGCAGGCCGTAGCCAATGTCGGTAGCACTCTTCTTGAAATTGATATTCCTGTCGATGAAGGCCTGATTCACCTTGCCATTGGTGATGATGTAGTTGGCGATGTAATTGAGGATCGCCAAATCCGTCTGCGGCGTGAATATCATCGGCAGGTCAGCCAGCTCGTAGGAGCGGTGCTCGAAAGTCGACAATACCGCCACCTTGACACCCTTGTTCGATAACTTGCGGTCGGTGATGCGGGTCCACAGAATCGGGTGCATCTCGGCCATGTTCGAACCCCAGAGCACGAAGGCATCAGCATGCTCGATATCGTCGTAGCAACCCATCGGCTCGTCGATACCAAAGGTACGCATAAAGCCGGCAACGGCCGAGGCCATGCAGTGGCGTGCATTGGGATCAAGGTTATTAGTGCGGAAGCCGGCTTTCATGAGCTTGGCGGCGGCATAGCCTTCCCAAACGGTCCATTGACCGGAGCCAAACATGGCAAGGCCGTTCGGCCCCTTGGCCTTCAAGGTTTCTTTAACCTTGAGTTCCATAATGTCAAAAGCCTGGGTCCAGGTGATTGGTGTGAATTCGCCGTTCTTGTCGTACTTGCCATCCTTCATGCGCAGCAAGGGCGTCTTGAGACGATCAGAACCATACATGATCTTGGACAGGAAATAGCCCTTGATACAGTTCAAGCCACGATTGACCGGTGCATCCGGGTCACCCTGAGTGGCCACGACACGGCCTTCTTGTGTACCAACCAGCACACTGCAGCCAGTGCCGCAGAAGCGGCAAGGTGCCTTGTCCCAGCGAATCTCGTCCTTGCCAGCAGCAACTGCTGCCGTTGGAGCCGTCATGCCGGCTGCTGAAATGGCCGCTGCTGCCGCATTGGCCTTGATGAAATCACGTCGATTGAGCTTCACGCTTGGACCTCCTCAGTCACTAAATCGTCATCGCTATATTGATAAACCATGGCGACCGAAAGGACGCCGGGTAAGTTATGCAGGGCAACGTAGCTGTCTGCGGCCGAGTTCGTATCCTCGTCTTCGAGCGTGACAACCATTTTTCCTTCCGGGCTGAAGGCATGGATCTCCACACCGGCCATTCCGGACAACAAAGCGCTTGCCTCATCGAGTCGCGCCGGCGAAATGTGCACGATGGCACTGGAAATATTCATTGAACCAACCCTCCTGTTGATCACGGACTACGACCAGCAATCCAGATCTCGGGCGCCATGATCCCGTTTTGTCTGGAAAATTCAGTTGATCTGAATCAAGCCAATCTAGCTTGCCGGGTCTTTACTGCCAATGCCTTATATCGAACTACTACTTTTGGACTACATTGCTAGCCCATAGTTTTCACCTATCTGAAGAATACTTTTATCCAATTGGCTCTATCAAGTCATGACTTTTAATATGCATCCATCGCAACGTTTCAACCAAGGAGAAAACCATGTCACTCATCAACACCAAAGTTCAGCCGTTCAAGGCCCAGGCTTTCCACAATGGCAAGTTCATCGAAGTCACCGAAGCCAACCTGAAGGGGAAATGGTCTGTCGTAATCTTCATGCCAGCTGCCTTCACCTTCAACTGCCCGACCGAAATCGAAGATGCCGCCAATAACTACGCAGAATTCCAGAAGGCTGGCGCCGAGGTCTACATTGTCACCACCGACACCCACTTCTCGCATAAGGTCTGGCACGAAACCTCGCCGGCCGTTGGCAAGGCCCAGTTCCCGCTGGTTGGTGACCCGACGCACGCCCTGACCCGCGCTTTCGATGTGCATATCGACGAAGAAGGCCTGGCCCTGCGTGGCACTTTCGTGATCAATCCGGACGGCGTCATCAAGACCGTTGAAATCCATTCCAACGAAATTGCCCGCGACGTTTCCGAAACCCTACGCAAGCTGAAGGCCGCCCAATACACCGCCTCCCACCCGGGAGAAGTTTGCCCGGCCAAGTGGAAGGAAGGCGAGGCCACCCTGGCGCCGTCGCTGGATCTGGTCGGCAAGATCTAAATAGATAAATGAAGCCGCTCCTGGTAACGGGAGCGGTGGATTTCAGCGAAATGTTACGGTCAACCGCCATATTTCAGTGAAATTCGCACTGCAAGGGAGAACAAAATGCTCGACGCAAATATCAAGACACAACTCAAGGCCTACCTCGAAAAGCTGCAACAGCCGATCGAACTGGTTGCTTCACTCGACGACAGCGCCAAGGCGCAGGAAATGCGTAGCCTGTTGTTGGACATCGTTGAACTCTCGCCCAAAGTCAGCCTGCGTGAAAACGGCAATGCCACGCTGCGCCCGTCCTTCGCGATTGGCTTGCCGGGCCAGATGCCGCGCATCACCTTTGCCGGCATTCCAATGGGGCACGAATTCACCTCGCTCGTCCTTGCCCTGCTGCAAACCGGCGGCCACCCACCCAAGGTCGATGCCGAAATCATCGCGCAGATCAAGGCGCTGCCCGGCACCTTCAATTTCGAAACCTTCATTTCGCTGTCCTGCCACAACTGCCCGGATGTCGTTCAGGCGCTAAACCTGATGGCTGTCCTCAACCCCGGCGTTACCAGCACGATGATCGATGGCGGCATGTTCCAGGGCGAAGTGGACCAGCGCAAGATCATGGCCGTGCCCACCATTTTCCTGAATGGTGAAGAATTTGGCGCCGGCCGCATGAGCATCGAGGAAATCATCGCCAAACTCGATACTGGCTCAGCCGCCCGCGACGCCGAAAACTCAACGCTAAAGCAAGCTATGACGTACTGGTCATCGGCGGCGGCCCGGCAGGTGCTTCGGCGGCGATTTACGCCGCACGCAAAGGCATCCGTACCGGCTTGCTCGCCGAGCGTTTCGGCGGCCAAGTGATGGATACGCTGGCGATTGAAAACTTCATTTCGGTCAAAGCCACCGATGGCCCCAAGCTGGTCATGGGTCTTGAAGAACACGTCAAGGATTACGACGTAGACATCATGAATCTGCAGCGCGCCACCCAATTGATTCCCGGTGATCTTATTGAGATCAAGCTGGAAAACGGCGCATCATTGAAGAGCAAGTCAGTCATCATTTCCACCGGCGCCCGCTGGCGCGAGATGAACGTGCCGGGCGAGCAGGAATATCGTGGCAAGGGCGTCGCTTACTGCCCGCACTGCGATGGTCCGCTGTTCAAGGGCAAGCGCGTGGCGGTGATCGGCGGCGGCAACTCCGGCGTCGAGGCGGCGATTGATCTCGCCGGCATTGTCGGTCATGTCACTCTGCTCGAATTCGACGGCCAGTTGCGCGCCGATGCCGTTTTGCAACGCAAGCTGTTAAGCCTGCCCAATGTCACGGTGATCACCAAGGCGCTGACCACTGAAGCGACCGGTGATGGCGAAAAGGTTAATGGTCTGCTTTACAAGAATCGCGACAGCGGTGAAATCCACCGCGTCGATCTCGAAGGCATTTTCGTGCAGATCGGCCTGTTGCCGAACACGGACTGGCTAAAGGGTACGGTCAACCTGTCAAAACACGGCGAAATTGAGGTTGATGCCAAAGGTCAGACGTCCGTACCCGGCGTATTCGCTGCCGGCGACTGCACCACCGTGCCTTACAAGCAGATCATCATCGCCATGGGTGAAGGTGCCAAGGCCTCATTGGGTGCCTTTGACCACCTGATCCGGACATCTGCCCCCGCTTGATTGACTTCTGACTGGCCTTGAGCATTTCAAGGTCAGTCAGCGCACCATATTCATCGGCGTAATTTTCCTTGATCCGCAGGATATCCGGCAAAGCCTTGCGAAAGGCTTTCATCAATTCAGGGTCAAACTGGCGACCATCTTCAGTCTCCATGATCTTTAACGACTCTTCGACCGAGTAAGCAGGTTTGTACGAACGAACCGAGATCAGCGCATCAAAGACATCTGCGATTGCCACAATTCGTCCTTCGATGGGAATTTCTTCACCGGTCAAACGCCGGGGATAGCCACGACCGTCCCAGCGCTCATGATGCGTCAAGGCAATAATGCTGGCAGACTCCAGCAAAGAATTATCGTGCGGCCCGATAATCTCGGCCCCCATAGTCGGATGGGTTTCCATCAGCGCCCACTCGCCCGCATCAAGTTTGCCCGGCTTGAGCAGAATGGCATCAGGGATGCCAATCTTCCCGACATCGTGCATCGGAGCTGCAAAAAAAATCTTGTCGATTGCCTCTTTTCCCATCCCGTGGGCTTCGGCAATCAGACGCGCATAATGCGCCATGCGTATGACATGGTTTCCGGTCTCGTTATCCTTGAATTCAGCAGCGCGTCCCAGACAGTATATGATCTGCTGACGCGTAATACTAAGTTCGTCAGTGCGCTGGACAACCATCCGTTCAAGTTCTCGCGTCTGGTCATACAGTGCCAGATGAGTGCGCACTCTTGCCATCACGATTGGTGGACTGAAGGGTTTGGTAATGTAGTCGACTGCCCCAATCTCCAGCCCCAGGCGCTCGTCGTCAACTGAAGTCATCGCCGTGACAAAGATGACCGGAATGCGCCGCCGGTCAGGATTGGCTTTAAGTCGGCGACAAACATCATAGCCGGACAAGCCCGGCATCATGATATCCAGCAAAATGAGATCAGGCGGTTCATCGGAGTAAATGATCCGTAATGCCTTCTCGCCATTGGTGGCTACTCGCACTCGGTACTCGCCGCCGAGTATCTCGCTGAGCAGATCAAGGTTTTCCGCAGTGTCGTCAACGACCAGAACAGTTTGTTTTGCGAGCAATTGGGCCATGAAGGCGTTTCTCCGGTTCAAGCAGGGGGGAGTTGGCAGACAATTTCTCTTAACAACTCGCTGGCAGACTCGAAATCATAACGCGAAATATGACGACTCAGTTGCTGAAGTTTCTCGGCTTCGAAATGCCCCTCAAGGTCAGCTGCAAAACCTGGGCGGTGCTTTGCAAAGCGTTCGCGCCGAGATTGCCGGCCAAACCCTTCAAAGTATGCGCATCACGCCGAGCCGTTTCAAGATCCTTACTATCCAGCGCCTGCCGCAGGCGACTGAGTACATCACCCTGATCCTCATGAAAGCGCTTGAGCAATTGGGAGAACAAAGCCGTGTTGCCATTTAGACGACCCAAAGCCGCTACCAGATCAAGCCCCGGCAAATCCGGCAGGGTCCGTGGCACACCACCGGCCATATTGGGCGTGGTATGCATCCATTTGCCGAGCGTTGCGTAGAGCAGATTGACATCCAGTGGTTTACTCAGGTGGTCGCTCATACCACTCGCAAAACAAAGCTCCCGGATCTCTGGCCTGCACGCCTGCCGTAAGGGCAATAACCGGCAAATCGGCAAAACGACGGTCTGCGCGTAAGCGGCGAGTTGCCTCAAAGCCGTCCATGACCGGCATTTGACAATCCATCAACACCGCATCAAATTGCTCCCGTTCCAAACAGGCCAGCGCCTCCAGCCCATTATTTGCCGTGGTAACGACTATCCCTACCGCCTGCAACAATTGTTCCGCAAGCTCCTGATTTACCGGGTTATCCTCAACAAGCAATACGCGGCGATCAGTCATCATACTGACCTGAGGGACCGGCGAACCACGCCGCAAAGCCGCCGGATTTCGTTGATGGAGCGCCTCGGCAATACTGTCAAAGAGGCTGGAAGGCGTCACCGGTTTGGCCAGAATGGCATCCGCCGTTACCTCGCCAAGTGCCGCCAGCAAGGCGCAGCCATCGTAGGCAGTGGTCATCATGATCGCCGGCAAATTTTGCAGCGGCCGGGTTCGGCGCAGATGCAGCAACGTTGCAACGCCATCCATACCTGGCATTTTCCAGTCGAGGATGCAGAGACCGTATGGCTGCCCGGCATTTTCGGCAAGCTGCAATTCGGCCAGAGCCGCCTCCCCACTGTCGACCGCATGGCAGCTAAAGCCGAGGTTACCAAGCATTTGCGTGAAAATCTGACGGGCGCTGTCATTGTCATCGGCGATCAGAATGCGCAATCCAGATACGGCGCTTTCGTTGATCAGGCGTGTTCACGCTGCTGCCTTGCCGGCACAAAACGGTGAAATGAAAACAACTACCAACACCGGGCGTGCTTCTGACACCAATTTCGCCCGCCATCAACTCGACCAGACGACGACTGATCGAAAGCCCCAGCCCCGTGCCGCCATAACGCCGGGTCGTTGAGGTATCGGCCTGGGAAAATGGGGCAAAAAGTCGAGCCTGCTCTTCTTCACTGATACCAATACCGGTGTCGCTGACTTCAAAACCAAGGGTGATGCCATCACTACGTCGAATAGCGGAGACACGAACGGTAACCTCTCCACTTTCCGTAAACTTCAGCGCATTGCCAACCAGATTGACCAGCACCTGCCCAAGGCGCATCGGGTCACCAATAAGCACATCGGGCATCGCTGGTGCCAGATCAAACAACAATTCCAACCCTTTGTCACAAGCCCGTTGTGCACAAAGATCGGCAACGTGTTGCAACACATCCTCCAGACGGAAGTCGACGCGCTCAATACGCATCATGCCCGCCTCTATTTTGGAGAAATCGAGAATATCGTTAATGATGCCTAGCAGACTGTGTCCTGCAGCATCAATTTTCTCCAGATAATTTTTCTGGCGGCTATCCAGCGATGTTTGCAAGGCCAGATGAGTCATGCCCAGAATGGCATTCATCGGCGTCCGGATTTCGTGACTCATATTGGCCAAGAAATCGGCCTTGGCCGCTGTGGCGGCCTGGGCGACCAAAGAAGCCTCATTTGCCTGACGTTCGGCAACCTTGAGCGGCGTGATATCAACAATCACCCCAACCAAACCACCGGGCGTACCATCCGGATTGCGGAAACCGGTTACCGAGTACAGGGTGTGATGCGTCTCCGCATCGGCGAACACCATGTCCACCTCGCGACTGACCCGGCTACCAGCGGCAATCACCGCTTCATCCTCCGCCTGATAAGCAAACCGTTCGGCTTCCGGCAGATATTCCAGATCGAGTACCCGTTTGCCAACAAAGCTTTGCCGGCTGACTGCAAAAACTGCCTCATACGCCAGGTTGCAACCAAGAAATCGTGTATCGGCTGCCTTGTAAAAAATAGGATTGGGTATCGTATCGATCAATGCCTGCATCAAGGTGAACTGGCGTTGTAACTCGCTGGTACGCTCGATAACTTTTGCTTCCATGACTGCATTTGCATCGCGCAAACGCTGCCGCATCTGCTCCTGAGCCTGGGCCAACTGGGTGATTTCCTGCCACGGCGCGTCGGTACTTACCTGGCTATCCAGCTCCAGGCGTCCAATACGCTCACTGTCCCAGTGCCAGGCGCACCAGCGGACTGCCAAAACGACGTGCCACCCGAATGGCAACAGCAGTCCCGGCAAGGAGAGAGGCTAAAGCAATCAGGAGCAGCAAGAGATTGCCCCGACTAATTAGCAAAAATTCGCTTTCTGGGGCGAAAACACCCCAGCCAGATCTTCCGCTGCCCCGCCAAGATCGGTCGAAACAGGCTAAACCAGGTATCGCCATCCGCCTGGTAAGTAGACATTCGTCGTTCTGCCTGCCCTGACTTGCGCCAAGCCTGCAAGCCCTCGCTCACCCCGGAAATCGCCAACTCTTCCGGTGTTTTGAGGACTGCCGCCCTGAGCTTGTCACGGTCATTCAAACGGGGTCAGCAGGCAGAGCCAGGAATCGGCCATCCTCCTGAAACAGAGCCACCTTGCCGCGCTCCCCGACTTTGAGGCCAGTGGTGTAGGTTGACAGATCAAGCAGGCGGACATCGTGAGCAATCGCATAGCGACTGCCATCTGCACCCTGCCAACGCATCGAGGCAGTGACGCCGGGTTCCTGCGTGGTGTAAAAATATAAGGCGTGGTCCAGTGAATCGCCTGATCATCAACCAAACCCATTGCCCCGGCAAACCAAGGACGTTGGCGGGCATCGTAGTCAAGTTCACGCACTTCGACCTTCTCAAGCTGGCGCTCCTTGTTCCAGGTTAACCAGTAAGTAGTCTTACCCCATTCAAGCGGATTACTGATGCGGTTAACCCAGGTGCCATCATTATTCAGGAGCAGCAGTATTTCCCGCCCGGACTCATGCGCGAAAACCACGGACGATATTTCGTCATGATGGGCAATAATTGGAAAGAAAAATTCGTTGAAGCGGGTAATGGGGGTGTGATCGAGATCGCCATTGACCCCCCAGCCCCGACTGCTGCGCAGCGTTACTTCTACCGTCTGCAACAAACGACTCAAGCGCGCTTCCAGTTGTTCGGAAACCAGCCCCATCTGGGCCCGGGCAAGATCATCGACGGTTGGACGAACAATCAGGCGGTAGCTACCAGCACCAAATACCGCCAGCGCCAGAAGCATCAATAGCCCGAATTGAAGAATCAGGCTATTGGCAAAACTTTGCCTGCGAAAGGAAAACTTACGAAACATTACGGGTCTCCAGCATTTTCTAGCATGCTTTCAGAAGAACCCAACCGACTGAACCTGCTATCGCCAAACTCTTGTCACATTGCTGCGAGTTTTTTATGAATAATGGCGAAGCTCCATGAAAATAGCAACCAAAGTTGATTCATTCAGACGGGTTAGCCGCTGCCAAACGCCACAAAGAAGTTATTTCTGCTGCGCGTGCATGGTGCAAAGGATCGCTGGCATCGCGCGCTTTCGGATGAGTCGGGCGCGCATCAATGCGCTCAACCACCTTGAGACCGCCAGACTCGAACAGCGCCAGCAACTCGGCCCGCGAGCGCAAGCCAAGATGTTCGGCGAGATCGGACAAAATCAGCCAGCCTTCGCCACCCGACGTCAAATGCTCGGCCAAGCCGCCCAAAAATGCCCGCAGCATGCGTGAATCGGGGTCGTAAACGGCGTACTCAATCGGCGAACTCGGCTGCGCCGGCACCCAGGGCGGATTACACACCACCAACGGCGCCCGGCCCTCAGGGAACATATCGGCGTTCAAAATTTGAACGGTTACGGTCAACCCCAAATTTTCGATATTTTTTTGCGCACATTCCAGCGCACGCGGTGCCTGATCGGTCGCCACAACACGCTTGATACCCCGTCGCGCCAGCACGGCGGCGAGAATGCCGGAGCCGGTGCCAATATCGAAAGCCAGTTCGCAAGCTTCCGGCAAAGGCGCTTTGGCGACCAGATCGACATACTCGCCACGTACCGGTGAGAAAACGCCGTAATGTGGATAAATGCGCCCCTCGACTGCCGGCACCGGCACGCCTTTTTTACGCCATTCGTGGGCGCTGACCACCGCCAGCATCTCGCGCAGGGAAACCACGGAATCATCATCCGCCGGCCCATAAGCCTCAACACAAGCTTGCTGCACATCCTGCGCCCGACGCAAGGGCAGTGTGTAATCCGCCTTCAGCGGGACCAGCAGCAGGCCCAACATAGCAGCACGTCGCCCCTGGGTTTGCCGATGCTGCGCAAAGGATTCGGCTGCGCTTGACGGCCTTTTGCCAGCGCGCGGTAGACGGTCAATGCGCATCGTCAGGCTCAGCAACAATTTACGTGCGTTCTGCCAGTCGCCGCGCCAAAGGATGGCCGTTCCATCGGAGATCAGCCGCCAGGCGGCATCCGCCCCCAACCGGTCGTCACCGATAACGATTTTGCCATGCGGTGCAATAGCCGCTTCGGAGCGCCAGCGAGCGGAGTGCTGTTGGCCAGCCTCAAGCCATTCAATACGTGGATTCATTTCACCATTCTCCCCCAAGCAGACTTCCTTCGGGGCGTAAGTTGGAAAGCCGGCCGATAAGCCGGGTTTTGTGCCACCTCTTGCGAGGTGCGGCAATCATTCCTCTAGGCCTGCCATCACTGACAGGCTCAAGCAACCTACCCGGAAGCAGCGCGGGCCACGCCTATTGCTTCCCTATTTGGTCTTGCTCCGGATGGGGTTTACCGTGCCGCTGAACGTTACCGCCAGCGCGGTGAGCTCTTACCTCGCCGTTTCACCCTTACCTGATCCCATGTTGCGGGGTTACCCCGCCCCAAGGGCCATCGGCGGTCTATTCTCTGTTGCACTTTCCGTTGCCTTGGGTCTTGCGACTTATAGCACCCAGCCGTTAACTGGTATCCCGCCCTGTGGAGCCCGGACTTTCCTCCCGATGCCGAAGTTACCCCCGGACATCCAGCGATTGCCTGGCCGACTTTCCGGGGTGAATTATACGCACTGGCGAATCAATTACTTTCCTTGACCTTGAGCAAGTCATCCAAAGTCTTCGCCAACACCTCCAGACTACCGACGATCAAAAGGCTTTTATCCTGAGCGCCAACCATTCGTTGCATGTAATCATTGGCGATTGCCGTCATCTGCTCCTCCTGCTGCTCGGTCAGTCCGAGATGGATATAGGATTTGAGTTGCGCCTCCTGAAACTCGATCATCAACTGAGTCAATTCAAGGCAATTGCGCCGGTAGTTGGTTTGTACCGCATCCAGCGTTGCATGAACGCGCGGCAAAGCCGCCTCAATCCCGCTCCGCCGGCTCTGCGCCAGCTGTTCAACTTCAATCGCGCGCAGACGAGCATCAGCGCCCTCGGCCAGCAATGCGGCATTATCCCGAATCCGTCCGCAGCGCTCGGCATCCTCAACCGGCATGTTGTTCACCATCAAGGTGACCAATCCATAATTGAATACACAGCGCGACTTGAACTGAAAAATGCGACCGGAGTCACGCACGTGGTTAAGCACAGCCATTTCCAAAGGAAGATCATGGCCTTGAGGACTGATGGTTCGAACTTTGCCACCCACGCTCAACCGAACTGCAGCTTGTAAATCATATTGTTGCATCGCCTCCAATATTGCGGCGCCAAGTTCATCGACTGTATTGCACGCAAAGGATTTGCTGAGAAACTGCAGCACGACGCCCAACTCGCCCATACTGGTCATGGCCGACATCGCCGTACTTTGCGCATAGCCGGCCTGGCTATGCAACGCCCGCTTTTCTGCCAGTATCCGTTCAGCCACTCTGAGTTTGCTCAATAACTCGGGAGGAGAAAACGGTTTCATGATGAAATCGTCGCCACCCGCTTCGTAACAGAGCAAACGGGTGTCAATATCGTCATTCGCAGAGACGAACAATATGGGAATATCCTGTGTTTCCCAGTCCGCTTTCAGCTGCCGGCACAAGGCATAACCATCCATCACCGGCATATTGACGTCGAGCAGGAAAATATCCGGTTTTTTCTCGGCGACTCTTTTCAGACAGGCTTCACCAGACAAAAAGACTTCTGACTGGCACTCCCCTTCAAGAAGGCCGGAAAGCAACTCAAGAATGATCTGATCATCGTCAACAACAAAAACTTGCAGATCAACATTCATTATTTTTTCCTTGCGTGTTCAATTTAACAAAAGCCATTGGCTTTACTTCGCAATTGACAACCACTTGAACAAAGTGGCGAACAGGGTTTCAGGATCAACCGGCTTGGCAACGAAATCGTTCATCCCGGCGGCCAGACATTTTGCACGGTCTTCTGCAAAAGCATTCGCTGTCATGGCGACGATAGGAACACGCTTTCCTTTCGCGAGCGCACGAATGCGGCTCGTTGCCTCCAGGCCATCCATAACAGGCATTTGCATATCAGTGAGAATCAGGTCATAGGTGTTTTCCATGACCAGATCAAGCGCCTCTTTACCGTTGTTGGCAACCGTAATATCAAAGCCCAGTTCCTCAAGCATTTCCTGAGCGATCATCTGATTGATTGGCTCATCCTCGGCCAGCAAAATCCGGGTTCCACTAAAATCACGCTGCAAGACCACCTCACTGCTTTCTGATGGTTTGCTGACCGCTTCTGGCATCAGGTGCAAGCGGTTCAGCAAGCACGACTCCAATGAGCTGATGCAAACCGGTTTCACCATAACATCAACAAACCCCGCCGCACGTGCGCTATCGGCTACAGCGCTACCACCTGAAGCCGTCACAAGGATACAAATTGGTTCCTTTTTCAATGGCAAACCGTGAATTTGATTGATAGTTTCAATCCCATCCAAACCTTCCATGTGCAGATCAATCAAGGCAACGGCGAAGGGGTCTCCCTCTGCATCTGCGACCTGAATGGCGCTAACCGCTTCAAGTCCGGAAACGACTGCCACTGGGCGCAACCCCAAGCGCCGCAACAATTGTGAATGCACCATCTGCGTTATCGCCAGATCATCGGCCACCAAAACCCGCTGCCCAAGCAAAGCGGCGGGTGGCGAAGCCTCAATGGTATTTTGCACCTTGCTCAAGCGCGCAGTCAGCCAGAAAGTGCTACCCATGCCTGGCGTACTTTCCACGCCAACTTCGCCATGCATCATTTGCGCCAAATGACGGGTAATTGCCAGTCCCAGGCCCGTTCCCCCATAGCGTCGGGTGGTCGATGTATCCGCCTGCTCAAAGGCGGCAAACATGCGGCCCAGATGTTCCGCATCAATCCCGATGCCAGAATCCACAACTTCGAACTTGATCAGCACGTCTTGCTCGGTTTCGGCCAACTGACGCCCCCGCAAAACAATGGTGCCATGTTCGGTAAATTTGACGGCATTGCCCAAATAATTGATCAGCGCCTGACTCAAGCGGGTCGGGTCGCCATTCAGATGGCTTGGCAGTCCCTGAATATCGACCACCAATTCAATCCCTTTGGCTTGCGTGCGCAGGGCTATGATCGAAGAAACCCGACGCACCGTCGCATCCAGGTCAAAATCAATAGCTTCGAGTTCAACCTTTCCAGCCTCGATTTTTGATATATCAAGAATATCGTTAATCACGGACAGCAGATGCTCTGCGGCACCGGCAATACGTCCAAGCCTTTCAGACTGGGCAGGTGTCACATTGTCGCGCCGGAGCATGTGGGTGAACCCGACAATGGCATTCATTGGCGTGCGGATTTCGTGACTCATATTGGCGAGAAAGGCGCTTTTGGCCAGGCTTGCCGACTCAGCCTGCTCCTTCGCGACTTTCAGTTCACCGGTACGATCAGCCACAAGCTGTTCAAGATGCTCGCGATACTCCCGCAGCTCATTTTCGACAGTTTTCCGTTGGCTTATGTCACGAATAATCGCCCAAGTCCCGCAAGTCTGGCCCTTGTCATCACGCAACAGGTAGGTGCGAAGTTCAACCGGGAAAATCGTCCCGTTCTTGTGGATCAATTCTTTCTCGTAAAAATCCGTCGAACCCATGCTCACTAGCTGCTCAGAAAGAATCTGCGCTTCGCTCGCATGCCAGCACTCAGGCGTGAGCTGTACATAGCTCAGTTGCCTGATTTCATTTTCGTCATATCCAAGCATCTCAAGAAAAATGTCGTTGCTCTCGATGATGCGGCCGTTCATATCAACCACTGCGAAGGCATCGCGCAGGCTGGCATAGAGATTGCGGTAGCGTCTTGCACTTATCTGGAGGAGTTGCTCGGCTTGCTTACGCTCCGAGATATTGCGCAAATTGAAGCAGACCCTACCGTCAGGCAAAGCAGCGGCATTGACCTCAAACGCAAGTGACTCACCGGCCTGACTAGTGACTTGCACCTCCTGCTGATGGATTTCGCCGAGTAACAGCATGCCGGGCAAGTCACCAGCCAATGTCTCGCTGCTACCAAGCTTAAGATCCCGCCAATTCTTGCCCAGAAGCTCGTGCTGGGCCAAGCCGAGCAGTGCCGTTGCCTGTAAGTTCGCGTAGGCAATCTGCCCACCGGGAGTCGCAATGACTATCGCATCTGTCGCATGATCAAGCACTTCATGAAACAGCTTTTCCTGGGTCGCCAAAGCAATTGAACGCTCAAACTGCTCTTTTCGATAACGCAGCACCAGAATGATCCCGACAATCACCATCAACAAAACAACCAGCAGAAGGGTCACCACCCAAAGCCAGCGTAGGTTACTGAGAGCTTCAGCACGATCAACCTTGGCTACCAAAAACCATCCTGTGCCGGGAATCGGCAAAGTGGCACTCAGTACAGGAATGCCACGGTAATCAACCCCGCCACCAATTGAATGGCCCTGGTTCACTGCCCGAACCGCCGGCACCTCCGTTTGCGTCAGCGGAATGTGCAAGGACAAGGGAGACGAGTTGTTGTGCCGCAATTTATTCAAGAAGACGACATGATCTTCATCGCGTCTGATCAGCAAGCTCTCAGCCGTTTCACTAGGCACCGGCCAATCCTGGATCAAAGGAAACAAGCGCTGATTCGGATCAATGTGCAAGTACACGAATCCCGAAGGACTGGCATCAGCCGATACCGCATCGATAACAGCAACAGCCACGGCCAAACCAAGCGGATATCGTGCATCGTCACGAGGATAAAAATCAATGAGCTGTCTTTGCCCACTGCTTCTTAGCATTTCAAGCATATAGGGACGGCGAATTTCACTGCTATCAATATCCAGACCCGCAAAATCAATGCGGCGGCCTTCTGAATCAAGCAGCTCTACCGAGAGATAGCCATACGCCTTGTGAATTTGATCCAGTGAGTTGTGAATACGCAGACTATCCTCCGCACTCATCCTGGTTCCGCTTCCCAGAATACGAGCCAGGCCAGCTGTAGCGGAAAGCACCTGAGCATCGGCATGACGCTCATAAAGCCAGTTTTCGATCTGCTCTGATTTTAGGTGGGCAATTGCCTGCAGGCGTTCTTCTTCCTTGCCCTGCAACATATTGGCTAGAAAGTAATAGCCCAGGGCGCAAATCAAACAGATCAGGCAAGACAAAACGGCGAACAAAAGCAGCAGATTTTTTCGACCAGATTTATTTTGTTCGAATGTACTCATATGCCCCCTGTGAGAGCATTGTGCGCGACTTGATCTCGCTCCGTCTAGTCATTTTTAACAGTTAAAAACCGTCCAATGACAGACTGGTACGGTCAACCACCCTTCTCAGCACAAAACTTGTATGCACACCGGTAACCCCTTGAATACGCGTGATTTTAAGTTTTTTGGCATCGAGCAGGGCGCGATAGCCGGTGATCAAGCCCGCCTCTTCCAGCGTGCGCACCCGGCGCAGACAGGGTGATGGCGACAGGCCGATGCGATCCGCCAGATCCTGATTGCTGATCCGGCCGTCGCTTTGCAGAATTTCAAGAATTTGCCGGTCGTAGCGATCTAATTCCATTTTATTGCGCCAATTTAATAATTTACACAATTATCAACCAAATTTACGAATTAGCAACCTATAAAACGCAAGCACCTGCCGGCTGCTATTCCTTAAAATTCCCCCATCGAATCCAGTCTTCAGGAGCAGCACCATGATGCGCAACCCAACCTCCAAGTACCAAGCTTTTCCGCCGGTAAACCTCGTTGACCGCAACTGGCCAAGCCACACCATCACGCAGGCGCCGATCTGGATGAGCACCGACCTCCGCGATGGTAATCAGGCGCTTTTTGAGCCGATGAATGCTGAAAAGAAAATGCGCATGTTCAAAACGCTCTGCGACATCGGCTTCAAGCAGATCGAAATCGCCTTCCCCTCGGCCTCTGAAACCGAATTCGGCTTCGTGCGCGGCTTGATTGAAGGTGGCCACATTCCCGCAGACGTAACCATCGAAGTCCTCACCCAGGCCCGCGAACACCTCATTCGCCGCACCTTCGAATCGCTCAAGGGCGCCAAGCAAGCCATCGTTCACGTTTATAACGCAACCTGCAAAACCTTCCGCGACAACGTTTTCGGCATGAGCAAGGCGGAAGTCGTGGCGATGGCGGTTGATGCCGTCAAACTCATGCGCCAGCTTGCCGACGAGATGCCTGAAACGAAGATCACCCTCGAATACAGCCCGGAGCTTTTCACCGCCACCGAACTCGATTTCGCCAAGGAAGTCTGCGATGCCGTTACCGCCGCCTGGGGCGCGACGCCGGAACGCAAGGTCATTCTCAACCTCCCGACTACCGTCGAAATCGCCACGCCCAACATCTACGCCGACCAGATCGAGTGGATGCACAAGAACCTCGCCCGCCGCGACAGCGTCATCATCAGCCTCCACCCGCACAATGACCGTGGCACGGCGGTTGCCGCCGCCGAACTCGGCCTCATGGCCGGCGCCGACCGCGTCGAAGGCTGCCTTTTCGGCAATGGCGAGCGTACCGGCAACGTCGATCTCGTCACCCTCGCCCTCAACATGTACACCCAGGGCGTCGATCCGCAGCTCGATTTCTCCGACATCAACGCCGTCGCCCGCACTTTCGAACACTGTACCCAGCTCCCGATCCATCCACGCCACCCATACGTAGGGGATCTCGTATTCACGGCCTTCTCCGGCTCCCACCAGGACGCCATCAAGAAGGGGTTTTCTGCTCAAAAGGCAGATGAGCAGTGGTCTGTGCCCTACCTTCCGATTGACCCGGCTGATGTGGGCCGCAGTTACGACTCGGTGATCCGCGTCAACAGCCAGTCGGGCAAGGGCGGCATCGCCTACTTGATGGAAACCGAGCACGGCGTCGTCATGCCGCGCCGTCTGCAGGTCGAGTTCTCCGGCGTTGTCCAGAAACACACCGACGAACACGGCGGCGAAGTGACGGCCGACGACATCTGGAATATTTTTTCCAGCACCTATCTCGAGTCGACCGCACCGATTCACTATCGCGAGCATCATCTCTTCGAGCACGGCAGTGCACAAGGCATCCGTCTCAGCATCGACATCGACGGCACGCCGCACACACTCAATGGTGAAGGCAATGGCCCGATCAACGCAGCGGTCAACGCTCTCAAATGCGCCGGCATCAACATTCAGGTACGCAGCTATGAGGAGCGTTCAATGTTGCCGATGGGTGAAGATGGCAACACCCAGGCCTGCGCCTTCATGGAAATTGCCGGCAAAAACAGCGGCGAATACTACGGCGTGGGAGTCGACAGCAATATCGTCACCGCCTCGCTGAAAGCCTTGCTCAGTGGAGCAAATCGCCTCGCGTCAGGGCAGCTTCGCGCGCCCTTGAATCAGGCGGCCTGAAGCCAAGCCCAAACCCTTGTCTCGTTAACGCACAAAAACGGTGCAAGGGTTTGAATATTTTGGCTTTTCCTTGCCATCCAGTGATCAGCGGCGTAAGATTGGAAAGTTAAGTTACAAGCTTTCTACCGTCTCGTTCTGCCCCGCGAAATACCATTTCCTGGGAGTCAAAGCGGCAACACTTCAGGGAATACATGGTTCGCATTCAGTTTGCTATCGATCTTCAGTACGATTTAACTTTTTCCGGCGCCGATTTCGTTTTCAACATTCACGCCGCCAAAACCGCCGCCCAGACTGTGCTGAGCGAGCAATTGCAGATCAGCCAGACCATCCTGACCACGATCCAGACCGACCCGTCGACCTACGCCAGCTATTTGCGCCTGACCGCCAACGCCGGCCCGCTACATATTGGCTACAAGGCCACCGTCGACATCAAGCACCACATCGGCAACCCTGACGAGATCAGCGAAACCCCGGTTTCCCTGCTGCCACTGTCGGCGTTGACCTACATTTACCCCAGCCGCTACTGCCAGTCGGACCGCCTCGGCACCCTGGCCGCCAAGGAATTCGGCGAGATGCCCAAAGGCTACCGTCGCGTGGAAGCGATCCAGAACTGGGTGCGCTCGCAAGTCACCTTCAAGGGCAACACCAGCAATTCGGCCACCTCGGCGCTCGATACATTGACCGACCGCGTCGGCGTCTGTCGTGATTTTGCCCATTTGATGATCGCCATCTGCCGCGCCCTGAGCATTCCTGCGCGCTTCACCACCGGCATCGATTACGGCGCCGACCCGGCGCTTGGCCCAACCGATTTTCACGCTTACGTCGAAGTCTATCTCGACAAGCGCTGGTACATTTTTGACCCCTCCGGTACCGCCATTCCGATGGGCTTTGTCCGTTTGGGTACCGGTCGCGACGCGGCTGATGTATCCTTCGCCACTATTTTCGGCAGCGTTAACCCGCCGCCACCGCCGCTAATCTCTGTCAATGCCATCACCGAAGCCGGCCGGCCGTGGGAAATGCCCCGCCACCGCCCGGAAGCGATATCGACAGATGTTGCGGTCGACGCCGTTTAAGCCCTAATTTTTTACAGGAGAAGTACACTTGGCAAAAGAAGAACTACTTGAAATGCAAGGCGTCGTGAATGACGTCCTCCCCGATACCCGCTTTCGCGTCACGCTGGAAAACGGCCACGAACTGGTTGCCTACACCTGCGGCAAGATGAAAAAGAACCACATCCGTATTCTGGTTGGTGACAAGGTCACGCTGGAACTCTCGCCCTATGATCTGAGCAAGGGTCGCATCACCTTCCGTCACATCGAAAATCGCGGCACCGGCTCACCGGCTCCGCAGCGCCGCCGCTACTAAGCTGGCTGGCGACGACCCGGGCGAAACTGCCAGGTGTCGTCGTAGTACGCAGGATCTTCGCTCTCGGGCACTAGCCCGGGAATGCCGAGCAAGGGCAAGGGCTGAAAATCGCGCGGTCGGGTATAACGACCACTAGCCAAATCTGCCGCCAAACGGATGTCGACCGCTGCAAGTTGCTCTGCCAATGGCAGTTGCAGCCAACTTGCGTCGACGTCACAGAGAATTGCCTTGGCCGTCAAACCACGAAATGGCTTGAGCAACCCCTCGTAAGTCGCGTGGCCAAAAATAACAAAACGCATGCTTTGTCTAACTTCGGCACGCTGCTCGACGAAGAGCTTTTTCCATTCGAAATCGCGTAACAAACCGAGTAATTCAGGCTTCGTTGACAGCACGACGATGCCGCATTCATCAAAATGCGTCAGCGCATCGCGCACCGTACCGCGTGCGGCGCCATCAGGCGCCATCGCCCTGACATGGCAGCCGCTGACGGCAATTTTGGTGCGAGGAAAAGTCAGCCAGACCAAGGCATTGAAGAAGTCATGCCAATTATCCGGGCGGGTTTCAACTTCCCCGTTTTCCCAAATACGGCATTCGTAAACGAGACCATCGGCTTGTGGTGGAACAAAAGCCACCTGCTTGCCATTCGCCAGATAAATTGGCGAGCGTTTGCCCAATTCAGCAAGCGCAACACTATCCGGATTTGACGGCAACTGATCAAGCCAGCGCCGCAGTGGATCAAAAAGCGCCGCCGAATAAGGCGATTGCAAACTCACTCTTCAGCTGCGGCAGCAGGCGTATCGCCCTCTTCCTTGACGAAAACCAACACGCCTTTCTTCTCGCGGAAAGTGCCCATCAGTTTTCCCATACCTTCTGCCGGCTCGCCATCCATCTTGACGAAATTGACGCAGTTTTGCGTTTCCGTCGCGTACATGCGCTTGCCAACCTTGATGATAAAGGCACCGGAAGGCACCTGATAAATCTCGACCTTGCCGTTCGCTGCTCCTGTTCCCATCGGGTGGCGCCGCATACAAGCCGGCATCCGCGAAACCACCATGAACAACTCGACCTTGTTGTCCCAGAAATACGGCTGCTCACGAATCAGCGAGAGTACATGCTCGCGGGTATTGTCAATTTCATAGGTTGCCCCATCATTCACGCAGGCTGAGAGCAAGGGCAAAGCAAGTAGCGAGAGGAAGAGATGGCGCAGACGCATGATCATTTTCTCAGAGCATTTTCCAGGACAAGGTTTCGCCAGCACGCAGGGGAACGATGGTATCAGCGGCGATATAGGGATACTCCGCCGGCACCGTCCAGTTCTCCTTGGCCAGCGTAATCGTCCCGCGATTGCGCGGCAAGCCATACCAGTCAGGACCATTAAAGCTGGCGAAAGCTTCCAGTTTATCGAGCGCACCAGCCGCCTCAAAGGCTTCGGCATAAAGTTCGATGGCGGCATAGGCGGTGTAGCAACCGGCACAACCACAGGCTGCCTCCTTGGTCAGTTTGGCGTGTGGCGCCGAATCAGTGCCGAGGAAAAATTTTGGAATGCCGGAAATAGCAGCCGCAACCAGCGCCTCACGATGCGTCTCGCGCTTGAGCACTGGCAGGCAATACCAGTGCGGACGCACGCCACCCTGGAAGATGGCGTTGCGGTTGTAGAGCAAATGGTGCGCCGTAATCGTGGCTGCTACGGAGGAGGTTGAATTGGCGACAAATTCTGCGGCGTCTTTGGTCGTGATGTGTTCCATCACAACTTTCAATTTCGGAAAGCGCTGCGTTAGTGGCAGCAAAACCGTGTCAATGAAAACCTTTTCTCGATCAAACAAATCAATTTTAGGATCAGTCACTTCGCCATGCACCAGCAAAGGCAAGCCCAAGCGCTCCATTTCGGCCAGTGTGTCATACGCCTTGGCAATATCGCTCAAACCCGCATCAGAATTGGTCGTTGCACCCGCAGGATAAAGCTTGATTGCTTTGACGAACCCCGAGGAAATCGCTTTGGCGACTTCACTGGCTGGTGTGTTATCCGTCAGATAAAGCGTCATCAGCGGCTCAAAGCAAGCGCCCGTCGGTAAGGCAGCGAGGATACGCTGACGATACTCTGCCGCCAGATCAACCGTCGTCACCGGTGGTTTCAAGTTGGGCATGACGATGGCACGGCGAAACTGGCGGGCGGTGTGCGCCAAAACGGAGGCCAGCGCCTCGCCATCACGTAAATGTAGGTGCCAATCGTCAGGCCTGGTCAGAGTAATTTGCATATTGCTATTCCGTAAATTTCACAAATTCTAACAGGCCGCCCTTATCTCGCCTGCGACAGCCACTTAAGCAAGGTATCAAAAAGCAAATCTGGCTCGACTGGCTTGGCGATGAAATCACTCATCCCAGCGTCCAGACAACGCTGCTTGTCCTCAATGAATGCATTGGCTGTCATGGCCAGAATCGGCACCTTTTGACCGTTCGGCAAGCAACGGATATGTCGCGTTGCCTCCAATCCGTCCATGTGCGGCATCTGCATATCCATCAATATCAGGTCATACTGATTGCGTGTGGCTAAGGCCAGGGCTTCATTGCCATCCATCGCGCAATCGACCGCCAATTCAACATCCTGAAGCATCGCCAGCGAAACTTCCCGATTGATTGGCTCGTCCTCAGCCAGCAAAATCCGGCGACCGGCATACTCACGCAGCAACGAGGCTTCTGCAGCACCAACCACTGCCGTGGCAGGAGCCTGATAACCCAGCCCACCTTTGCGCAAGCGGGCAGTAAACCAGAACGTACTGCCGACACCCATCATGCTATTGACGCCGGCATCGCCGCCCATCAATTGCGCCAGCTTCTTGGTAATTGCCAGGCCCAGCCCCGTTCCACCGTAAGTACGGGTAATCGAGTTATCGGCTTGCTCAAAGGTCGAGAAAAGTCGTGGCAGCGCCTCCGGCGCTATGCCTAGGCCGGCATCCTGAACTTCAAAGCAGAGGACAACTGAATCGACATCCTCTTCCTTCGTAAAGGCACGCAAGGTCACAGCACCTGCTTCGGAAAACTTGATAGCGTTGTTTGCATAATTGAGCATTGCCTGCTGCAGCCGGGTTGGATCGCCAAGCAATTTGCAATTTGGCGCCGAGATATCAACATGCAAGGCAATCTGCTTGGCCTGCGCCTTGTCAGAGAGCATCGAAACAATATTGTTGATTATGCTTGGCACGCTGACAGCGGTCTCTTCAAGCGTGAATTTGCCGGCTTCAATTTTGGACAAGTCGAGCACGGCATTGATGATGCCCAACAGATGCTGCCCGGATGCATTGATCTTGTCGAGACGCTGCGCCTGTTCAGGGGCAATACCGGCTCGCTGGATCAGGTGCGCCATACCGGTAATGGCATTGAGCGGCGTGCGGATTTCGTGCGACATATTGGCCAGAAAAGCACTCTTGGCAATATTCGCAGTTTCAGCGGCTTCTTTGGCGATAGCCAACTCTTTGGTCCGCTCATTGACCAATTCTTCAAGATGTAGACGGTGATTATCCAGCTCAAGCGCAACCCGTTTGCGCTCGGTGATGTCCTGCACAAAACCGGAGAGTTTTTCGATTTTTCCATCCGGACCAAAAACGGGCTTGCCACGACATTCTATCCAGCGCTCTTCACCTGTATCCAGACGGTGAATCCTGTATTCGGTATGGTGCTCCTTGCCGGTTAACAGGCAATTTTTCAATGAGGCTGTCACCGTAGCACAATCATCGGCATACACTATTTCGCTGAGCTTTTCCGGGCCTGATGAAAATCGGGTGGCAATCCAAACATTCGGTAAATATTTTCAGACCAGATTGCTGTTTTGCCATCACCCCAAAGTTCCCATGAGCCGATATTGGCGTACTCCTGAGCCGCTCTCAATAATTCTTCGCCCTGGCGACGCTTCTCTTCCTGCTTTAACTCTTCGGTGATATCAAGGCTCAAGCCAACCAGCGCCAATGGTTCGCCTTTCTCGTTTCGCTTAACCGCCTTGATCACACGCAAGTCGTGAATCTGCCCATCAACGAAAGGCAAACGCTGGTGGTTATCACTAATCCCCATACTGGCCAGCGCTTTGGCATCGGAAGCCAGGCATTGATCACGAAAATCAACCGGCATCAATTCGCCGTAATGGGCGACGGCTCTGAATCGTTCCTCCGGGATACCCATCGCATCACAAAATGCCTTATTCACAAATGACATTTTGCCGTAGCCATTCTGCATCCAGATGCCGATAGGTGCGTTATCAAGCAATAACTGCAACATCGCGCGCTCTTGCTGCAAGGCCTGCTCAGCCAGCTTTTTCTCGGTGATATCGCGCGCTATACCGAATAGCCCAATCAACTCTCCTGCGGCGTCCTGGATTGGATATTTCCGATTATCAACCCAACCCTGGCTACCATCCGCATACCGAAACGCCTGAACTTCATTGGCCACCGTTGCGCCGGCAAAGATGTCCTTTTCCAAGCGATAGTAAATATCGGCAAATTCCTCGGGAAAAATATCGTAATCCGTCTGACCGAGCAAATCGGTCCAATGCTCTGAAGGATCGGTGATCGAAACCAGCGTCTGGCTTGCCCCTGTTAATACGTGGTTACGATCCTTGAAGAAAATGAAATCGTCAGTGTTTTCCATGATCGCCGTGAAGTTGGCCATCATGGTCTGATCTGCGGCGCCTTGCCAAAGGCTTTTGCGTCCTGCAAAGTGAGATCAAGGATTACGCAATCACTGACCGGATCTCGTGTTTTTCATAATGCCCCTTGAGGCAACGAATTCTTCCGCTGGCTTGGCGCATCCGGAAATTGAAATCACCCGACGCTTCTTCGAGCCCAGAGGAGAAAATGACAGTTGCAATATCCTTATCATCAGGATGAATCACAGAGCTAAACGTAACCCTGCCTTGCTGGATGTCATTTGCACTGTAACCAAGCAGGGCATGTATGCTATCACTCACCGAACGCCAACAGATCGGATCACTCAACTGAAGTCGAATTTGCATATCAGGCAAAATGGTTTTAGCGATCATTTCAAGATTTCTCCCAAACAACATCATAGTTCATTTGGGATTTGGGAGCGGGCAACAACATGTTGGTAAACCAACTTGACAAGCACATCAGGATCAATCGGCTTGGCAATGTGCGCAATCATGCCGGCAGCCAGGCAACGCTCAATTTCTTCACGAAAAGCGTGTGCCGTCTGGGCAATGATCGGCATATCCGGTGCCAGCTCCAGGATGCGCCGGGTCGCTTCGTAGCCGTCCATCACCGGCATTTGGACATCCATCAGCACGATGTCGTAGGCGTCACGACCATCCAGGAGCACACGCTCAACCGCCTCCTGGCCATTACTGACCATAAAGACGCTGGCACCGTCTTCACGTAGATTTTCTTCGAGTATTGCCTGATTGATCGGCTCATCCTCGGCGCAAAGGAAGGAAATGCCAGCCAGTGGCCGGGTATTGACCAAGGTGTTGCCCGCGCTGGCCGGCGAACCTTGCTGCACCATAGGCAACGTCGCTACGTAAGGCAAACTAAATTCAACCGTACTGCCGACGCCTGTCTGGCTATGTACTGTAATGCGTCCGCCCATCAGGTCCAGGATGCGTTTGCAGATCGCCAAGCCCAGACCGGTGCCCCTGAAACGTCGAGTCGCCGAGGCATCGGCTTGCTGAAATGGGTTGAACAACTCACCGAGTTGAGTTTGGCTCATACCAATCCCGCTATCCACCACGGTAAAACCAATTCCTCTTGCTGCAGATATACCGACAGTTTGACACTGCCCTGCTCGGTAAATTTGACGGCGTTGGACAGAACATTGAGCAGCACCTGGCCAATACGCAACGGGTCACTGCTGCAGTTCGCCGGCAAATCAGGAGCCAAGTCGACACGCAATACAAGCTGCTTGGCATCCGCCCGGTCACGCACCAGTTCAACCGCATTTTCAATAACCTCAATAAGATTGACTTCAGTTTGCTCTATCGCAAGCTTGCCAGCCTCAATCTTGGAAAAGTCGAGAATATCGTTGATGACCCCAAGCAAGCGAGCACCGGATGCAACAATTTTATTGAAGGCACTCCGCGCCTTTTCGGGATTTTGATGGTGGCGCAAGCCGATCTGGGCAAAACCCAGAACCCCATTGAGCGGCGTGCGAATTTCGTGACTCATGTTGGCCAGAAACTCACTACGCACCCGGGCCAGACTTTCGGCTGCGCTCAGCGCCCGCTCCCTGGCCTGCGCAGCAGCCCGTTGCTCGCTCATATCGACAAAACTGATGACAGCCCCGGTTGTATTTCCTTCTAAGACCATCGGGTGAATAGCGTACATAACGGGAACCGGATGACCATCGGCATGCCAGTAAACTTCATTATCGACACGCACCCGTTCGCCAAGCCGCATGGCGTTGTGGCTGGGGCAGTCGCTCAACGGATAAGGCGAACCGTCGGGTTTGCTGTGATGGAATTGCGCATGACCATGGCGACCAATCACCTCTTCGGCACGATAACCAAGCAATGCGCAAGCAGCAGGATTAATGAAAGTGATAACGCCATTGCGGTCAACGCCGTAGAGCCCATCAGCACTTGATTCCAGAATATGACTGGCGCGCGCCTCGGTTGCCATCAATTCAGCCGTCCGTTGCTGCACCAGCTCTTCAAGGTGGTCATGGTGCAGCTTCAATGCCGCTTCGCGCTTCTCTGCCTCGGCCAGCAACCGCACCAGAAAACCGCCAAGGACCAGTGAGAGCAGCAGAAATCCTGAGGCTAACGCTGAAGTGATGAAGACCTCGGTGCGCCAGTTGCTCAGATAGTCATCACTGGAAACACCCACATTGACGATCATCGGTCCAGCCGCCAAGCGGCGCAGGCTCAAAGTGCGTTCGACCCCATCCGGCGTTGCAGTGGTGTGATAAGTTGCCGCCGGCACGCCAGAGTCGAGCAGTTCAGTGAGCTCCCTTGAGATTTTTTTGTGCCCGACCTGATCGAAGGCCTGCCCCGGTTTGGCAGGGAAGCGGGCAACCTGACCATATTCTGCATCGCGCAGGACAACCGTCCCGTGTGAGCCAACGTCACAACCGCAGAGAATCTTCTCGAAATGTGAAAGTGCAATCGGTGCCGAGATCAGGCCGGCGAAACGACCATCCGGATAGTTGTAGCGCTGCGAAAATCCGACAATGTATTGCTTGGCAACCCGCCCCATGCGCGGCTTAGTAACCTGTAACTGATGATCGGCATGGTCACGGTGATACTGAAAATACTCACGATCAGCCCAACTGACTCCTTCTGCCTTGACAACACCGTTGCCCAGAATAACCAAACCATCGGCATTGGCCACACGAATCGCCTCGAGTTCGGGCAAACGCCGCTCGTGCGTAGCAAGAAACACCATCATTGCGGCTTCATCTACACCCTCAGCCGCCAGTTGTCGCTCAAGCTCATCAGCGACTGTGCGCAAGGCCAGATCGACTTTTTGTATACTGGCGGAGAGGGTCTGATCCACTGCGCTGGCGACTGTCTGGGTGACCGTCACAGCACGCTGCTCGTATTGCTCACGACTCTGCGCCAAGGACAGAACGGACAGGACAAACACCAACAGATTGGAGCAAAACAAGCCGACAATCAGCAAGGAACGTATTTGTGCGCCCGACTTCGGCAAGTTTTGATTCGACATTGTCTGCCAGCTCTGGAGCTCCGCCTCGGCGACGCTAAGCCGTCGCCTCCCATATATATTTAGCTATTGTGGGCTCAATCTTACGCCCTATGGCATAGGCGCGTTTATTCCTTGAGTGCCAGAGCCCGCTCATAAAGTGCATTTTTGGCCACGCCAGTGATCGCTGATGCCAATTTTGCCGCTTGCTTGACCGGCAAGCCTTCAGCCAGAAGCAGCTTAAGCACCCGCTCTCCTTCGCCATCATCCGTATCTGCGGGAGCCCCGGAAACCATCAGGACAAACTCACCGCGCTGGCGGTTGCTGTCCTCCTTCAGCCAGTCGAGCGCTTCTGGCAAAGGGCAGGAATGGATCGACTCAAAGAGCTTGGTCAGCTCGCGACCAATTACCAGTGTGCGCTCACCCAAGACGGTAGCGAGATCGGCGACGGTTTCGAGCACGCGATGCGGCGCTTCGTAGAAAATCAGCGCGCAGGGATATTCACACAACCCCTCCAAAACCTGCCGCCGCTGACCACCTTTGCTTGGCAGAAAACCGTAGAACAAAAAATGCTCATCAAGCAGGCCGGAAGCGGAAAGCGCCGTCGTCGCCGCGCATGGACCGGGCAGCGGAATCACCTTGCAACCAGCAGCCCGCACTGCCGCAACGATGCGCGCACCGGGGTCGGAAATGCCGGGGTGCCGGCGTCAGAGATCAGCGCGACGGCCTCACCAGCCCGCAATTTTTCAACAATTTTGGCAGCCGCTTCATGCTCATTGTGCTGGTGTGCCGGGATAGTCCGCGCCACAGCACCAAGCTGCTTGAGCAGCGGACCGCTATGGCGGGTATCTTCAGCCGCAACCCAAGGTACGGTGCGCAGGATTTCTTCGGCGCGCCGGGTCATATCGGACATATTTCCGAGCGGCGTCGGGACGACATACAATGCAGCGGATTCTTCCGTCATTTTATTGGCATGCAGATAAAAACCAACAATACCACCACCACGCGCGGGCGCGAAGCTGAAGCGCTGGCGGCACGCTATCTGGAGGGTTACGGTCAACGCATTTTGGAGCGTAATTTTTTGGTGCGCGGCGGTGAAATTGACCTGATTTGCCGCGATGGCAAGACGCTGGTTTTTGTCGAAGTCCGCCTGCGCAGCCGCAATGACTTTGGCGGCGCTGGCGCCAGCATCACCGCCACCAAGCGCAGTCGCATCATTCTCGCCGCGCGGCATTACCTGGCCGGCAAGCCGGAGTGCGATTGCCGTTTTGATTGCGTATTGCTCGATGCCCTGGATGAAAAGCGCATCGAATGGATCAAAAATGCGTTTTCTGTTGACGATTAGCCTGGCCTTTGGCTTTCCGCCGCGCAGGCTGAAAGCGTACGTATCTTGGTGCAAAGCTCGCCATTGGCTGGTAGCCAGTATTACGCGGTTGGCGAACAATGGCGTGAAATGCAGGTTGGCGATCATCTTGACCTGATCCGCGAACCGGATAACCGCCATGACCGCAAGGCGATCCGCGTTGAATGGCGCGGTCACAAGCTGGGCTATGTGCCGCGCGCAGAAAATCGGGCTGTTGCTGCCGCCATGGATGCTGGCGACAAGCTCGTGGCGCGCATCGCGAAGCTCACCGAACATGCCAATCCGTGGCGGCGGGTAGAGTTCGAGGTCTTCGTCGAGCTGTGATGTAGAATGGTTTTATTACTGGCCACAACCTGCTGAAAACATGGACCTCATCGCCCGCATCACCAAAAATTTCGAAGACAGCGCCCATACCAAACTCGATGCAATCGAGATGATGGCGGCGCCGATTGCTGGCGCAATCGAAATGATGACCAACAGCCTGATCAATGGCGGCAAGATCCTCGCCTGTGGCAACGGTGGCTCAGCCGGCGATGCCCAGCATTTTGCCGCAGAACTGATTGGCCGTTTCGAGGCCGAGCGGCAGGAACTGGCGGCGATTGCGCTGACTACCGACAGCTCGATTCTGACCGCTGTCGGCAACGATTACGGCTTCAATTTCATTTTCTCCAAGCAGGTGCGCGGCCTTGGTCATGCCGGCGATGTGCTGCTGGCGAGTTCCACCTCGGGCAACTCGGGCAATGTCATCGAAGCGATCAAGGCGGCGCACGAAGCCGACATGCGTGTCATTGCGCTGACCGGCAAAGGTGGTGGCCAGATGGGCGAAATGCTCAGGGAAGACGATATTCATCTTTGCGTGCCGGCCGACCGGACGGCGCGAATTCAGGAAACCCACTTGCTCGCCATCCACTGCATTTGCGATGGAATCGACGCACTTTTACTGGGAGTCGAATGATGCAAAAATTCAAACTTACCTTGGCCGCAGCCGCCTTGATTACCACCCTGCCGATGCTGCAAGGCTGCGTTCCGGCAGTCATTGGCGCCGGTGCCGCAGCCGGTGTTATGAGCGCACATGATCGCCGCTCAACCGGCACACAAACCGATGACGAAACGATGGAATGGAAGGCCGCCCAGCGCGTTCCTGAAAAATTTAAGGCGGGATCACATCTCAATTTCACATCCTACAACCGTCGTCTGCT
Source organism: Candidatus Dechloromonas phosphorivorans (assembly GCA_016709495.1). GTDB lineage: Bacteria > Pseudomonadota > Gammaproteobacteria > Burkholderiales > Rhodocyclaceae > Azonexus > Azonexus defluvii. The sequence continues at coordinate 69,181 of JADJMS010000017.1, forward strand.
GATTACCGGTGAAGTGTTTAATGATGAAGCCAAAACGGTAATCGGCGAGGAAGCCGGCAAGGTTGAAGGTGTCAAACTGGTTTTCAACGAGGTCGCTGTTGCCCCGGTTTCGCCGCTTGGCAACCGCAGCAACGACAGCTACATCACATCAAAACTTAAAGCCCGCCTGGTTGATTCGAATCAACTTTCTGCCAACCATATCAAGGTGGTGACGGAAAACACGGTTGCTTATCTGATGGGCATCGTCACCGAAAAAGAAGGCAAAGTTGCCGTCCAAATCGCCCGCACGACGGATGGTGTGCGCAAAGTAGTTAACCTGACAGAAGTGGTCTCCGAGAGCGACATCAAACGTCTCGACAGCAGCGCACCGGGAGGCTCGAAGACCCCGCCACCCGCATTGGCACCTGTTGAAAACCGCTAATTAACCACCGAGGACAAGGGGGCGAACCATGAATTTGGAAAAAGTCGTTTTCGATTTTTCATCGTCCTCGCCGCCACGCTTAATTTCGGTTTTTTCATTGGCGACATCGAACGCCCGGAATTGCATAACATCTATGAACTGGCTGCTGCGCTGGTCGTCAGCCTGATCGCCACCGCGCTCAAATTTGGTGACCGCACACAAATCGGTGCCATTCATCTCTCCACCAGCCTGGTCGCCGACCTGCAACTGATTGCCGCAGCGATCACCTGGATGGCGGCGGTGCATATCACCGGTGTCGGCATGACGCCGCACGTCACCTCCAGCGTCGTCTCGCTCTCTGGCGGCGCACTCTTTGCCAACGTTGTTTCGGTCATCATCCTGATCGTTGAAACCGTGATGATGCGCCGCTAACGCCTAAGTAAAGTGTTACGGTGAACAGCGCTTTCTTCCTGGTTTTACGGCGCATGCGGGCGCCGATAATTGTATTGATCGTCATCTACGCGATTGCAGTGATCGGCCTGACACTGGTTCCCGGCGTCGACGCAGAAGGCAAAATTGCCCCGCCGCTCAGTTTTTTCCACGCCTTCTATTTCGTCAGCTACACCGCCACCACCATCGGTTTTGGCGAAATCCCCGGTGCTTTTTCCGACGCCCAGCGCCTCTGGGTAACGATCTGCATCTACCTTACCGTTGTCGGCTGGTCGTATTCCGTTGTGACGCTAATCGCCCTGCTGCAAGACAAGGGTTTCCAGAACACGCTGACCACCAACCGCTTTGCCTGGCGCGTCCGGCGCATCAAGGAACCGTTTTATCTGGTGTGCGGCTGCGGCGAAACCGGCAACCTGATCTGCCGCACTTTCGACCGGATCAATCAGGCCTTTGTCGTGATCGAGAAAGACGACCTGCGGGTTCAGGAACTCGACTTGCAGGACTTCAAAACCGACACCCCCGCGCTTTCCGCCGATGCCACGCAACCGGACAATCTGCTGCTGGCCGGCCTCAAGCATCCCAAATGCCGGGGCGTGCTGGCGGCGACCAACGATGAAGAATCAAATCTGGCCATCGCCATCGCCGCCCGCCTGCTCAACCCCGGCGTACCGGTCATCGCCCGCGCGCGCAGTGCCTCCATCGCTGCCAACATGGCCTCGTTTGGCACCGATCACATCATCAATCCCTTCGAGCGTTTTGCCGAACATCTGGCGATGGCAGTTGCTGCGCCGGAACGCTTCCGGCTAATCGAACTGCTGACCAGCCTGCCGGAAACGCCCATCCCGGAAATCCATCGCCCACCCGGCGGCCGCTGGATTTTGTGCGGCTATGGGCGATTTGGTCATGCCCTCGCCAACCGCCTGCAGGCAACCGGCATCCACCTGACCATCATCGACCCGAAAGCGCCGGATGCCGACCATACTTTCGCAGGCGACGGCACCGAGGCCAACACACTGACCCAGGCCGGCATCGCCGAGGCTTCCGGGATCATTGCCGGCACTGACAACGATGTGAACAACCTGTCGATTGCCGTCACAGCCCATGAACTCAACCCAAAACTATTTGTTGTTGTGCGCCAGAACCACAGTGGCAACAGTGCGCTGTTCGAGGCTTATGACGCGGACTTCACCATGGTGCATAGCCAGATTGTGGCGCAGGAAAGTGTCGCCATCCTGACCGCCCCCCTGCTCGCCCGCTTTCTTGAAAAACTGCGCGAACAGGATGAAGTCTGGAGCCACGGTCTGGTTGAACGGTTGCAGGCTCTCTGTGGTGGATTAACGCCGGTTGTCTGGGATATCCGCCTCAACATCAGCGAAGCGCCGGCAGCGTACAAGGCGCTGATGCACGACAAGAAATTCAGCCTCGGCGAAATCCTGCGCGACGGTACCGACCGCAGCCTGCCCTTGAATGCCATCACATTGCTGATCGAGCGCAACAGCCAGCTTTTCCTGCTACCCGACGATGAATTCATGCTGATCGCCGGCGACCAGTTATTACTGGCCAGCCCGCTTGCCGCACAACGCAATTTTGAATTTACCGTACGCAATGCCAACGAACTCGATTACGTTCTTTGTGGCCGCGAGGAATCGGGTAGCTGGTTGTGGCGCCGCCTATCCGGGGCAAAGGCCGCCAAAATCGAAGCATGTTCGGCTCCGCGCGGCGGATCAAACGATGACGACCATCAAGTTTGAATTCACCAGCATTCGCTATCTTCCTGCCGATCAGTAACAAACTCGCGAAGCTCAACAATTACGTAAGTCTGGTTTGCTCTTTGCTCGCTGTGCCCGCAAGCCAGTCAGGATGATATTCATGAACACATCGGGATCAATCGGCTTGGTCGCAAAATAATCCATCCCGGCAGCTAAACAGCGCTCCCGATCTTCGGCAAAAGCGTTCGCCGTCACCGCAATAATTAGCAGGTCGTTACCCGCAGGCAAAGCACGAATTCGCCGGGTTGCCTCTAAGCCATCCATCCTCGGCATCTGCATATCCATCAGAATCAGCTCATAGCGCTGCTGACTAGCCAGCTCGACGGCCTGTACACCGTCTTCGGCAGAATCAACAACGAAGCCGATATCTTCAAAAGCATCTGTGCAATTTCACGATTGATCGGTTCATCCTCGACCAGCAATATTCGGCTGCCGGCAAACTCATGGCGCAAGGCTGTTTCGCTATCCGTTTGATCAGCCTGCTCATGTTGTGGCAAGCTCACAACTTTTCTCAAGCGCGCACTAAACCAGAAAGTGCTGCCTTGCTTGAGTTCGCTGCTCACCCCCGCATCACCGCCCATGCTGGCCGCAATTTTTGCCGTGATCGCCAAACCCAGACCAGTACCGCCATATTTGCGCGTGGTTGACCCATCGGCTTGCTCGAAAGCACTGAACAAACGCGTTTGCGCTTCGCGAGAAATGCCAATCCCGGTGTCACTGACCTCGAAGCGGAGCAAAATTTGCTCGGCATCTTCAGCTTCAATTACTGCGCGCAAGGTGACACATCCTTGATCGGTGAACTTGACGGCATTACCGGCGTAATTGAGCAAGGCTTGTTGCAAACGAGTCCGGTCACCGATAACCTGAGCTGGCAATTCCGGCAGTTCGCAAATAAGCTGCAGATTTTTCAGGTGCGCTCCTGCAACATGGAGCGAACATTTTCAAACAAGCTGCCCGGTGAAAAAGGACTTTCATCAAGAACCAGCTTGCCGGCCTCAATTTTCGATAGATCGAGCACCATGTTGATCACTTCGAGCAAATGCTCCCCGGCGGTCTCCAGCTTGCCCAAGCGCTCGTTTTGATCGGGCGGCAAACCGGCACGACGCATCAAGAGGGCCATTCCGCTGATCGCATTGAGCGGCGTCCGGATTTCATGACTCATATTGGCCAGAAAAATGCTCTTCGCGCGACTAGCTTCCTCGGCCACCTCCTTGGCCTGTGACAGTGCGACGGTGCGCTCGCTGACCCGCGCCTCAAGCCGAGCATTGGCTTCGCGGAGTTCATTTTCGCGCTCGAGAATAGCGTTAGCCATCCGCTCGATGTCAGCGGAAAGATTATTGAACTCAGCAATTCGCCCACGCGGCCATTGCTCGACAACCTCACCCAGCGCCACCCGATGCGCCTGCTCAACCATACCCGACAGAGGCCGCAAAATTCGCGACGCGCCGTAAATGGCAAACAGGGAACCTATCACCAGTGAAGCCAGAAATCCGCCGCAGACGATCAGCACGGTCATGCGAATTTCAGGATGGTCAAGGCCAGCCGGCAGGCGAGCGATGAATGACCAGCCCAAAGCCGCCGAGCGAGCACCGCCGACATAGTAATTGCGCCCATCGAAAACAAACTGGCTGGGTAGCACCTCGCCTTTCAGTACGGCATTGAGGACGGGCGAGTTGTAAATATTGAGACCGCCAACCCGGTTAGCCACGTCCGTATCGGCGAGCAGTTCACCGCGCTGATCAATAACCCAGATCGCCCTATGCTTCTCACCGGGGTTATAGTCAATGATACTAAGCAGATAGCCAAGCGGGATTTCGGCAAGGAGCACCGGATTACCCTTGACCGGCACAGCAAGGCCGACGGTCACCACGCCGGTGAGCGAAGATAGATATTTATCGCTCCAGACCGGCCCATTGCTCTGTTTAACTTCACGAAAAAGCGGCGTCGCCGAAAGATCGCTACCGAGCACTTCGCGTTCCAGATGGCGATACTCCGGCATCAAACCGGCGCTGATCACCTCCCCTTGCGCCGACAGCAGATACAGCGCGCGAAATACCTTGCCCCAGAAACGGTCTGGCTGATCAGAGCCGCCGGCGACTGGCTGTTAAGCAATGCAGAAGCGACCAACGCCAGTTGCTCCTGTTGCGCCAGCATTTGCAATTCGATGCGAAAAGCAAGTTCGCGGGCATCAGCATCTGCCCGCGTGCTGATTTCCGACTCAAGCTGGGGAATCCGGGTCAGCAGAAAAATTGATCCGACGATCAAAAAGGTCAACACCGACGTGACAGCGAGCAACACACCCAAGTAGGCATGCAAGCGCCATTCACGGATGATTGGTCGATTCATTTGTATTGAACCAGATTGCCGCTACGAATTTCTGTGAAATACACCTTGCGCGTCGCATCGCCGCTGGCATCAAAAGAAATTTCCTGTTGCACGCCTTGATATGGACCGTACTTGAGTAAAGCGGCTTTCATACCTTCGCCATTACTACGCTGTTTCATGGCAGAAAAAATTATGTTGGCGGTGTCGTAAGCCAGCAGGGAAAATGAACCAAATTCGCGTTGAAAACGGTTTTTGAAAGCGCTGCGGAAATTCTGATAAGCCGCACCGCTGTCATTACGATTATAGGCATGAGTAATCAGCATGCCTTCGACTGCGCTACCGCCCATTTCACTAAGCGCTTCGGCAGAGGCCGCCCATTCGGAGGAACTGAGCGGTAAACCAGGCGCCAAGCGGCGCGCCTGCTGAGCCAAGCGTGAAGTATCCAGCGTGCTGGCAACAAAAACGAGAGCATCCGGTTTATTAACGAGCAAACGGGTAATTACATCTGAGAAACTGGTGGTCGCAGACGACTCAAAACCGGCTGTGCCACTGGTTGCGCCACCCAATTGCTCGAATTCGGCTGAAAAGGCCTGCACCCATGTCCCGGAAAACGGTAAATTCGACGCATCAAATGCCAGCCCGGCGTGGCGGGCACCCCGCTCAAACAAGACCCGCGCGTGCTGAATGGCGGCCTCCGCGTAGTACAGTTAACACGGAAAAAATTGTCATCCTTGCCGTAAAAAGGGCGACGCAACGGTCGGGCTGATGATTACCTGCCCAGCATGCTCCATCAGTGGAACGACAACAGTCGCCATTGAACTGGTGACCGCCAATAATTATGTCGGGGTGAAGCGATCAGCTCCTGAGCTGCCTTAATGGCTTTGTCCTTGTCCTGACCATCATCACGAACCAGCAGCTCGATTTTTCGCCCGTTAATGCCGCCAGCAAGATTTTGCTGTTCGACCGCCAAAATCACACCATTGCGTACGCTTTCGCCAAAATCAGAACCGCGATCAGAGAGTCCAGCCAGCAAGCCGATCTTGATCGGCTCAGCCGGCCCACAGCCAACCAAACCCAGGATCAAAACCAGCGCGCCAAGCGACGCCGGCAATTTATGGAGCATCACCCCCCCTGACGTATTTTTTATGCCTTCAGTAATAGATTGATAATAGTCACCGGTGACCAGTAAGGTCAAGCCTGCGCCAGCAGCTTTTTCTTCAAGCCGCCATCACCCGCCGCAAACCGCGCATCAGCGTACCGATGGCCGGCAGTTTCATGTACAACTCTTCGCCGGTATCCCAGTAATCGCGATGGAAATTGACCTTACCGTCGGCATCAAAACGCAGGTGTGAAACGCCGCGCATGATTTGAGTCTGTCTCTTGCCCCACAGTTTGAGCTGGAAATTGAATTCCCAGATCAACATGGCGCCATTTTCGGCAACGATGCTTTCCGTCACCACAAAACGCGGTTCGCCGACCTGAGTAAACATGTGGGTAAAGATGCGCTGGATAGGCGCTAGACCGCGCACTTCGTTAAACGGATCCTTGAAATAGGCGTTGGCACTGTAGAACTCGGGAAAACGAATGACGCTTTGCGGCGAAAGCTCGTGATAGAACTTGATCAACTCGGCGAGTTACTGTCAGCCTCCGGTAGTGCGACGTATGAAGGGGAAGTAAAGGCGGTAGGGCAACAGCGCCATGAACTTCATGAACAGGGTGAAGCGCTTGGGGAAATGGATTTCAAAATTTCCGCGTTTCAGGCCGTCGACCGTAGCAATTGCTGCCGCCTCCGGCGTCATCAGTGCCGGCATATCGAAATCGTTCTGTGCGGTGAGCTGAGTCGCGACAAAACCGGGGTTGATGACCCAGACGCCAATATTTTTGGGTGAGAGATCCAGATGCAGCACTTCGGCAAAATGAATCAGCGCCGCCTTGCCCGGACCGTAGGCCAGCGCCTTGGGCAAGCCGCGATAACCGGCAACGCTGGCAACGAAGGCGATGCCGCCACCCGGTTTGAGATCGGGCAGTACGCAGGCCGTCAGGCGCATGGCAGCGAGGAAATTGACCTCAAACACCTTTTCTGCCTTGGCTAGATCAAAACTATCAGCCCGCATCGGCACGTAGTCACCGGCCAGATAGATGACCAGATCGACGCCAAGCCAGGCACAATAATTGTTTGCGCGCCCCAGCCAGACTGGCGACGTTGGTGGCATCGCAAGGCAGGATCAGCGCATCAGGAATATTCAGCGCGAGCAACTTGTCAGCCTTGCGGGCGGATATGGCCACATTGGCACCGCGCCGCGCCAGTTCTTGCGCCAGAGCGGCACCGATGCCGCTGGAGGCACCAAGCAGCCAGACGCGCTTACCCTGCCAATTGGTAATTTTCGGGTTCATCGCTTGACGAAGCTCAAGCTGACCTCGCCCAGATTGAAGCCCCACTTGCTCATGTAAGAGCGATTGAGCATGACCTTGTCGTCGATCAGGAACATCCAGTCATCAAAATCGACATGATAGGTTTTGCCGTCGACCGGCAAGGCCAGCACGTAGCGCCAGCGTAGCGCGTTACCGGAGACTTCACCTATCGCTTCGCCAACCACATCATCCGCCGTGCCGATGTAGCGCCCATCGGCTTGCCGGGTCAGCGTCCACACCCGGCGCGAAGTGCTGCCGTCCGACCATTTGAATTGCTCATCAAGAATACCGACATCGCCGGTCCATTTGGCATCGATCACGACATGGAACCGTTTTTGCACCTCGCCGGAACGGCCCTGAAACATGCCCCAGGCGTCGAGCGTGCCATTCAGGTAGGTTTTCAGATCGAGCGCCGGTTGTTCGGCCTTGTATTGTTCAACCCCGGTTGAGGCACAAGCCGACAGGCCCAGGGTGAATGCAACAGCAAGCAAAAGTTTCATGATCAAAGCTCCAAAGTGTGACGCCAACGCCAGAGCAGCCAACCGGCCAACGCCTTGAAGGCGAGCGGTAGCAGGGCATAGGCAAAAATCAGGGCGGGCAAGCCGCTGCTGCTGCCCGGCACATAACCCAGCAGGCCAAGCAATGGCAACGAGAGGCCAGCGGCCAGGGCCAGATTAAGCTTGGCCACGAAGTTCCAGACACCAAAACAGGCACCTGCTTGCCGCTGGCGCTCGCCAATATCGGCCGCGATGGCGGCAGGCAGCGTGAGATCGGCACCCAAGGTCAAGCCGGAAGCCAGGCAAATGATGGCGAAGGGCAGCAAATCACCGCTACCGAGCAAACTGGCACCGGCAAAGGCAACAATGGACAACAGCATGGCGCAGCCCCAGGCGAAAACTCGCCCATATCGGCTGGCGACTTTTATCCATAAAGGCAAACTGGCTGCGCCGGAAACAAAGTAGAGGGCAAGCAAGGGACCACTGGCACTATCGAGATGCAGCACATCGGCGACGAAGAAGAGGAACAGTGTGGCTGGCAACGCAGAAGCTATGCCATTCGCGACAAAAATCAGGAGCAGGTGGCGAAAAGGCCGGTCAGCCAGAACGCGGCGCAGGCTGGGGAGCAACGGTTCGGAAACTGCGCGCAAGGGCTGCCGAGACTGACCTGGCTAAAGGTCACCAGTGCCGCAACCAATAACAGCGGCGGCAGTATCCAGGCCAGTCGCGCCACGCCATCGACCATGTTGCTGGCGATCAGCGCTGGCAAGGCGGCGGCCAGGACCACGCCAAGCAGGCCGAATCCTTCACGTGCTGCGGTCAACCGCGTTCTAAGGCCGGAATTTTCGCCGATGTCGGCACCCCAGGCCTGGTAGCCCACCGAGGCAGCGGAGAAACCGATGTAGGTCAGTGCCAGTGAGCAAAGCAGCCACAAGCCGGCGTTTTGCGCTGGCGGGTTAAGCAGAGCAACAAAACCGGCGGCGAAGGGTAAAAGAGCAATGGCTACCATCTGCGGCCGCCTGACCCGATCAGCCAGCCAGCCCAGCCAGGGGTCGATGCCGGCATCAAGCAAACGGGCACCGAGCAGGATGGCGCCTAGCAAGGCCAGATCCATGCCGGCAGCTTCGGCGTAAAACCTTGGCACATGAACGTAGATGGGCAGCGCAGCGAAAGCCAGCGGCAGGCCAAGCAGGCCGTAGGCGAGGATGCGCCCGTTAGTCATTTCAAGTCGGCCGCTTGAGCAGCAGTGAGCGCAATTCCGGCGCGCTGGTTCGCGCATCAAGCCAGATGGCGAAAAAGGCGCGGGCAAAGGCCGGGTCGTCCACGCCGCCGATGAAGCGGTCGTTGTGGAAGAAGCGCGCGCCCTCGGCCAGATGCACGCCAACGATGCGATCCTCCGGTTTTACATCGGGGAAAATCTGTCGTCTTTTGCCCATAGCGTGGCTTCATAGACGAGAAAACCCCAGCGCCGGAACTCCCCGCTACCCCAGCGCTGCAGGCCGCTGGTCAGCGTATCGAGACGCGGATTGGCCTGCACAGCAGCAGGCAACAAAGCCAGCCCGACGCAGCTCAGGACGAATTCACGCCGGCGCATGATCGAGCTCGAAATGCACGACATCCACCGTGCCGGGCCAAAAACCCGCCTCGCAGTAGCAGAGATACATACGCCAGAGACGGCGGAAGGTTTCATCAAACCCTGGGCGGTGATCTCCGGCCGCTTTTCTTCAAAGCTCGCGCGCCACTCGGCCAACGTGCGGGCGTAATCGTGGCCAAAGGCGTATTCGCTACGCACCGTCAGCCCCTGCTTGGCAGCCGCCGCACGGAAAGCGGAGCGCGAGGGCAGCATGCCACCGGGGAACACGTGTTGCTGGATAAAGTCGGTGCCTTTGCGGTATTCGCCAAAGATATCGTCGCGAATGGTAATGCTCTGGATAACGGCACGACCACCCGGCTTCAAGGCTTTCTTGACAGTCTTGAAGTAGCTTGGCCACCAACGCTCACCGACGGCTTCGAACATTTCAATCGACACCACATGATCGAATTGTTCGCCGATATCACGGTAATCCTTGAGCAGCAAATTAGCTTCCGGCACGCGCTTTTGCGCCCAGGCCAACTGTGCCGGCGAGAGGGTGACGCCGGTTACTTTCAAATCCTCAGCCACCGCCATTTCGGCAAAACCGCCCCAACCACAGCCAATTTCCAGTAGATGCTGGCCTGGCTGGGCACCTACCCGACGCAGGATGCGGCGATACTTGGCGTGCTGCGCGCTTTCCAGATCACCGCCATCCACCGCCCGATACAGCGCACTGGAGTAACTCATGCTCGGATCGAGCCACAGTTTGTAGAAATCATTGCCGAGGTCGTAATGCGCCATGATGTTCTTGCGGCTGCCGGTCTTACTGTTGTTGTTCAGCCAGTGGCGGATACGCGCCATCAACAAGGATTGCCAGCGACCATAAACGGCCGTGCGCAGGGCATCGCGGTTCTTTGCCAGCAGAGTCATCACGCCGGTCAAATCCGGCGCATCCCAGGCGCCGTCGATATAGGCTTCGGCCAGACCGATATCGCCACGCGCCAAAATCTGGCTGAACATCATCTCATCATGCACATGCAGGCTGACGCCGTGTTCGCCCTCGCCAAAGACCTGGCAACTACCATCCGGCAAGCGCAGTTCCAGCCGACCAAACTGGATTTTCTCCAGCAGTTGAATCACCAGCTTGGTGTCGCGAGACAGGGACGCCATCTGGCGGTCGGCCTGACGCAGAATCATCGTGTTCATTTGTCGATTCCTGTAAGGGTTGGGGAATGGATTTACCAAAGAAAGGCACGCCTTTGAGCCACAATTTGAGGGCCTGCCAATGGATGCGGAACATGACACCGGCAGTGAGCAGCGGCATGCGCAGGAAGGCGCCGAGCAGCGCCTTGTTACCCCAGCCGCGTGCCTTGCCGGAAATGGCGGTGAACCAGCAATTCGCCCTCGGCATCGTCGTAGTCGATACGCGCCAGCAGACGCGGACGATCAAGTAGAAGCGGAAACGATAGCCGCCTTCAATTTCGCAGAAGGGCGACACGTGGAACTCCTTGCCGGAACGCAGCGGCCATCACGCAGCGGGGGTGCCATCCGGGTTGTGCAGCAGGTAGTTGTGGTGGCCGCCAAAGGTGTTGCGGACTTCGGCCAGCACGGCAATCAGTTCACCACCTCGATTGCGGCAAAACCAGAAACTGACCGGATTGAAGACATAGCCCAGCACACGTGGAAAACACTGCAGCGTGATCTCGCCATCGTCCGGCAGGCGATGCTCGCGCAGCATGGCTTGGATCCACGGCAACAACGGCTGCCATCTTTCGGCCCGTGGTCTTTTTGGTGGAAACTGAGCAGATTGTTACGGTCGAAACCGAGAAAATGGCTGCAATTTCCTGCAAGTCCAGATTGTTCACCGGCATCTGCATATAAAACACCGGATAAACAAAGGCGTTCTTGGCCGGCCGCAAGCGGCGGTGCATGACGTTACCGATCACCAGTTTGGGCAGGGCAGACATGATTCAGGCCTCGGCCATTTCGCGCTTGATAGTTGCGGCAGACTTTTGCCAGGGCGCCAACACGCCCATGGCGTTGACTACCCGTAGTGCGGATTTCAAACCATCCTCATGGAAACCGTAACTGCCCCAGGCTCCGGCCAACCAAATGTCGTTTTCGCCCTGCACATAGGCCAGGCGCTGCTGGGCGGCGATGGCCGGGCCATCAAAGATCGGGTGAGCGTAGTCAAACTCGGCAATGATTTTTGCCGGGTCCGGTTCACGTGCCGGGTTGAGCGTAACCACCACCGGCGTTTTGAACGGCAGCGGTTGCAGCTTGTTGATCAGGTAGGAAACAGCCACCGGCTGCTCCCCGGCTCGCCGCTACCGGCAAAGCAATTCCGCCGACCAAAGTTTTTCATCGCGCGGCAGAAGCGCGGCATCTGTATGCAATACAGCACGATTCGGCTGATAGCGGATTGCCGAAAGCACCTCGCGCTGCGCATCCGTCGCGGTGTAACCGAGAATGGCCAGCGCCTGATCGCTATGGCAAGCCATGACTATCTGATCGAAGGCCTCAGAGCCGCCGGCATGCGTGACCCTCAAATGATCACCCTCACGGTGTACCGCACTGACCGGACAAGCGAGACGAACATCGGTGAGTTGCGCAGCTATCTTGCGTACATAGTCACGCCCGCCGCCTTTGACGGTGCGCCACATCGGCCGATCAAACACCTGCAACAAACCGTGGTTCTGGCAGAAACGAACAAAGGTCGCAAGCGGTGTATCGAGCATCTGCCCGGTCGGGCAGGACCAGATCGCAGCGGCCATCGGCGGCAGATACCATTCTGAAAATGCGCTTGAGTAACGGCCTTCATCGAGGAAAGCACGCAGGGTTCGTTCGTTGCCGGGGTGCGCCGCCAACCAGGCGACACTTTCGCGATTGAAACGCAGTATGTCCGACAACATGGACCAGAACTGGCGTCGCACCAGATTGCGCTTTTGCCCAAACACCGTCGCCAGATTGCTGCCAGCCCATTCCACATCCGGATTTTCCAGACTGACGGCAAATGACATTTCAGTTTCAACGCTGTCGACACCGAGCAGATCGAACATGGCGATCAGATTGGGATAGGTTTTTTCGTTGAAGACAAGGAAGCCCGTATCGACCGGGTGGGTTTTACCCTCCAGTTCGACGTCGACCGTATTGGTATGGCCACCCAGATAGCTTCCTGCTTCAAACAGGGTCACCTGATAGTCATGGCTCAACAACCAGGCACTGGCCAGCCCGGAAATCCCGGCACCAACTACTGCGATACGCTGTTTCTTGTTCATGATCGTCTCCGGCATCACTTGAGAAATTCGTCGATTTTCTTGAGCAACTCCCTGTCTTCCGGCTTGGTTGCACTGCCGAAGGCGAGGACTTTTGTTGCATCACGATTGATCAGATATTTGTGGAAATTCCAGCCCGGCGAGCTGCCGGTGATCTGTGCCAACTTCAGATAAAACGGATTGGCATCCTTGCCTTTGACCACCGTCTTGCCCAGCATGGGAAACTCCACACCGTAAGTCAGCCGGCAAAAGTCAGCGATCTCCTTGCTGCTGCCTGGCTCCTGCTCGCCAAAATCGTTGGACGGAAAACCAAGCACCACCAGTCCTTTGTCCTTAAGCCGGGCATAGAGCTTTTCCAGGCCATCGTATTGCGTGGTGTAGCCACAAAAACTGGCGGTATTGACGACCAGAATCACCTTGCCCCGATACTGGCAAAGCGATTGCGGCTTACCATCAACCAGACCAGGGAAGCTATGGTTAAGCAAGGCCGGACATTCACCAGCCGAGGCGACTGGAACAACACCCAGCACCAGAAGCCCCATCAGGCTCAAGCAGCTACTTAGCGAAGGTTTCATTTTCAATCCTTTTTGTCCTAGACAAACAACACATTTGTTCGTAAGATAACGACCTAGGATTGCTTTGTCAACGGTTTGTCTAACTTTTGTTCAGGACAAATATGGAAACGATAAATTTCAGCATTACCGCCGCCGAGCGTGAGACCGGCCTCTCCAAAGACGTGCTGCGTATATGGGAGCGCCGTTATGGCTTCCCCACACCGGAGCGCGACAGCAATGGGGAACGCGCCTACTCAAGCGCCCAGGTTGACCGCTTGCGACTTATCAAACGCCTGATGGACCAGGGTCACCGGCCCGGCAAGCTGATCGCAACGGCCGATGACGAGCTCAACATGCTTGCTTCACGGCGTAGCATCAGGCAGCCGTCAAACTCGACCAGCGCGTCGACTGACGAGCTTTCCGCACTACTTGGTCTGATCAAGCAACACGATGTGGCCGGCTATCAACAAGCCATGCAACAACGATTAGCTCGGCAAGGAATGCAAGGCTTTGTCCAGGACACGGTGGCACCACTCACGCGCAGCGTTGGCGAAGCCTGGAGAGGACGGCAGCTTTGGAAGTCTTCGAGGAGCACCTGTTCACCGAATTGACCAAGCGCCTGCTGCGACAAGCCATCGCCAACCTGCCCGGCGGCAGCGCGCCCGCGCGTCCTGCTGACCAGCGTGCCCAGAGCCACCGCGTGATCGGCCTGCTGATGGCGGAGTCTTTATTTACGCTGGAAGGCGCCGAGTGCATTCCGCTCGGCACGCAAATGCCACTGCTCGAAATTGGCCGTGCTGCCAATGCACATCGCGCCGACATCGTTGCACTTTCTTTCTCATCGGCCTTCCCACAACGCCAGATTCCCGGTTTATTGCAGCAATTGCGCATGGTGCTACCGACAGAAACCAGCCTGTGGGCTGGTGGCGGCGGCGTTACACGCCTGGCGAAGATGGAGGGGGTTTTGCTACTCAACCTCACTCGACGAAGCACTCACCAACGAGTGGCAGGCAGCGTCACCTGACGGAAACCTGGAGTGCTCGAACACTACTAAAATAGAGCTGTCTTACCCCAGACCAAATGCCACCATGACCTACGCCGCCCCCAGTTTCGAATCAAAAATCTGCCCGCCGGAGCAGTTGACCGTAACCGCCGCCAAACTTGCGCGTCCGCTGGTCTTCACCAACGGCTGCTTCGACATCCTGCACCGCGGCCACGTCACTTATCTGGCCCAGGCAGCCGCGCTCGGCGTCAGTATGGTGGTTGCCCTGAATAGCGATGCTTCGGTCAAGCGTTTGGGCAAGGGCGATGATCGTCCGGTCAATGCGCTGGCTGATCGCCTGGCAGTTATGGCTGCACTGGGTTGCGTGGCGCTGGTCACCTGGTTTGATGAAGACACGCCGCTACAGCGCATCCTCGAATGCAAACCGGAAATTCTGGTCAAGGGTGGCGACTGGCCCGTCGACAAAATCGTTGGCTGCAGCGAAGTCCTGGGCTGGGGAGGAACGGTGCATTCCATCCCCTTCATTCACCAGAAATCGACCACCGCGCTGCTGGAAAAAATCCGCCGCTTATAGAACAACCTGGGTACCCAGCTCAACCACGCGGTTGCTGGGAATCTGGAAGAAGGCGGTGGCTGAGCCGCCATTGCGGAACATGGCGACAAAAATCTTTTCGCGCCAGAAGGCCATATCGGAATTCAGGCGCGGAATCAGCGTTTCGCGACCAATGAAATACGAGGTATCGAGCGGATTGAACTCAACACCGGCATCGGCACAAAGGGCCAGTGCCGCAGGGATATTCGGATCATCCTTGAAACCATACTGAACGACCACGCTCCAGAAATTCTCACGCAAAGGCTTCACTTCAACGCGATCAATTTCCGGCACGTAAGGCACGTCGAAGAACTTCACCGAGACCAGCACCACCCGTTCATGCAACACCTTGTTGTGCATCAGGTTATGGAGCATGGCATGCGGCACGCCGCTCGGGTCGGCATTGAGGAAGACTGCCGTGCCGGCCACCCGCGTCGGCATGGACATTGCCAGCGATTCGAGAAACAGGGACAACTCAAGGCGTTCGCCCTTGAGGCGCTCGGCAAGCAACTGACGACCGCGTTTCCAGGTCGTCATCAGCACAAAAACAACCATCCCGGCAATCAGCGGGAACCAGCCACCATCAGGAATTTTCAGAATATTGGCGGCGAGGAAAATCAGTTCAACGACGAGGAAGCAACTGAACAAGGCAATGGCCCGCCCCCAGCCCCACTTCCAGGTCCGCGCGACGACGACGGTGGCCAGAATGGAGGTAATCACCATATCACCCGTCACCGCAATGCCGTAAGCCGCCGCCAGATTATTGGAGGACTTGAAGCCGAGGACGAGGATCATCACGGCCACCATCAAACCCCAGTTAACCGCTGGCAGATAGATTTGCCCGGCTTCCTTGTCTGAGGTGTGCTGGACTTCCATGCGCGGCACGAAGCCAAGCTGCATGGCCTGACGGGTCACCGAGAAGGCACCGGAAATAACGGCCTGCGAGGCAATTACCGTTGCCACGGTGGCCAGACCGACCAAGGGATAAAGCGCCCAATCCGGCGCCGACAGGAAAGAAGGATTCACCGCTGTTGCCGGATCGCCAAGGATCAAGGCGCCTTGCCCGAAATAGTTGAGCACCAGGGCCGGCAGCACAAAGAAAAACCAGGCGCGCGAAATCGGCTTGCGCCCAAAATGTCCCATGTCGGCGTAGAGCGCTTCGGCACCAGTCACCGCCAGCACCACATGACCCATCGCCATCAGCGATGTCGCCTTGTTGGCGAGCAGAAACTCGCCAGTACAGAAAACCAGACCAACATGACCGGCCCAAAAGCCGTACCGACCACTGCCGTGCCCTGGCGCTGCATAAAACAGGCCAAACAACACAACGAGCGTAACTGGAATGACGAAAGGCTTGAGTGCGGGCGTCGCAATCTCCAGCCCCTCAACGGCCGAAAGCACCGGAAATCGCCGGTGTCACCATGCCATCACCGTAGAACATTGCCGCCCCTAGAATGCCGATGATCATGATCATCTTCATTTGTCGCGGCTTGTTCTGCGCGTCGTGCAGGGCCAGCGCAATCAGCGCCATGATGCCGCCCTCGCCCCGGTTGTCGGCGCGCATGATGAACATCACGTACTTGATCGAAACAACAATAATCAGCGCCCAGAAAAACAGCGAGAGGCTGCCGAAAATATTGGCCTCATTGACTACAATCGGGTGATTGCCGGCGAAAACTTCCTTCACCGCATAGAGCGGGCTGGTACCAATGTCGCCATAGACCACGCCCAGCGCGGCCAGCGCCATGACGGCCAGCCGCTGGCCAGTCAATTCGGCAGAACCGTGTTGCGCGCTACTCATTACCGAAGAAATCAACCGCCAAGTGCCGATTTGAGGGAATGCACTTCCTCTTCCGACTCTTCGATGATTTCGGCCAGCATTTCCGGGTCAAATATTGTTTCGAGCATTGAGGTATCGAGCCGAGTATCAAACTCAGGATCACGCCAGGAAGCGGCACGATTGGCGATCTTGTTCGCCACATACAACACATCCGGCAGCGTCTTGATATCCTTGATCTCACGATCCGTTTCATGCTCCTGCACCGCGAGCAACACAGACTCCGGCAAGCCGAGTGCGGATAGAAGGGCATGGCCGATGTTGTCGTGCCAACCGACCAGCAAGTCATATAACGCCGGCTTGTCGGCAATCATTTCCGGGAAACCTGCGGCGCGCGACATCAGGTAGAAAACGCCGATATCGTGCACCAAGCCGGCAAACATCGCCTCGTCACCATTGATCTTGGCCAGTTTTCTCGCCAGAACACGACAAAGCGCTGCGACGTGCGCCGTATGCTCCCCAAAGGCGCTCGGAAATACCAGCAAACGGCTGCATCTGCTTCGATTTAAGCAGCTGCTCCATGGCCACCGCGAAGGACACCGTGCGCACCGCCTCCATGCCGACACGGACGATGGCGCTCTTGACATCCGCCACCTCGCGGCCAGACGGATTGAGCGCCACCGAATTGGCCATACGGATGATCTTGGCGCTCATCAGCGGCTCGGCACCGACCAGCTTGGCAAGTTTCTCGACATTCAGATTCTCGTCCTTCAGGGCAGTACGCACCTGAAAGGTAATATCCAGAAAAGTCGGAAACGAGATTTGATCGCCGGATAAATCCTTGGCGATGTCTTCGAGAATTTTGAAGGTGAGTGCGTTGGTCATGGCAGCCTAATTTTCAGAATGGGATATCGTCGCCCAGATCTTCAAACGAAGGTTTCGGCTTGTTTTTAGGCGGAGCCGGCGCGTAATCGGTCGGTTCGCTGTCGTAACCGCCACCGCCGCCACCCGCAGGCGCGCCCATGCCCTGACGCGAACCGAGCATTTTCATTTCATCACCCTTGATTTCGGTGGTGTAACGTTCCTGACCATCCTTGTCAGTCCATTTACGGGTACGCAGGCTGCCTTCGATATAGACCTGCGAGCCTTTTTTGAGATATTGGCCGCAAATCTCAGCGAGTTTGCCAAAGAAAGAGATGCGAACCCACTCGGTTTGCTCTTTTTTCTCGCCAGTTGCCTTGTCTTTCCAGCTTTCTGAACAAGCAATGCTGAAATTACAGATCGCATCACCGCTGGCGGTGTAACGCATATCCGGGTCTTTGCCCAAATTGCCGATGCCGATCCATTTGTTAACTGATGCCATAACCAGAGTCTCCTAAGCAGATTGTGTCGCAGCCGGCGTCACACGCCGTTGCGGAAAATTCATTGAGTTTGCCACCACCAGCCAGACCAGCATGAGGCCGGTGCAGGCAGCAAAAACGGCATTATCGCCGAAATTCTGCGCAATATAGCCGCCCAGTGCACCACCTATAAACAAGCCGAGTGCCTGCGTGGTGTTATAAACGCCGAGCGCCGCACCCTTGGCCGCAGGATGCGCCGTGCGCGAAACCAGTGAAGGTAGCGTTGCCTCCAGCACATTGAAAGCAACAAAAAACAGTGTTAGCCACAAGGCTAGCGCCCAAAGACTGCCACTAAAAATCCACAAGCCCGATTGAACAACCACCAGCAAACCAATTGCTGCCAGGAAAATCGGCCGCATTTTGTCTTTGCGTTCAGCAGCAATGATCGCCGGCACCATGATGGCGAAGGAGACCAGCACGGCTGGCAGATAGACTTTCCAGTGCGCTGCCGCTTCCAGCCCGCCATGACTGACCAGCGCATGCGGCAGCACGACAAACATGGCCATCTGGACCATGTGCAGCAGGAAAATACCAATATTGAGGCGCATCAGATCGGGATCAAGCACAACCTGGCGCAAAGGCAGTTTGGCATGGCCATGCGGCGGCGGGGCCGGCGGCACCGCCTTGAGCAACAGCACAATAGCGGCCAGTGCCAGCACGCCGGTCATAGAGAACAGGCCGCCCATGCCGATCAAGCCGTAAAGCAGCGGCGCGCCAACCAATGAAAGCGCAAAAACCAGGCCAATCGACGAGCCGATCATCGCCATCACCTTGGTGCGATGTTCCTCGCGCGTCAGGTCCGCCGCCAACGCCGTCACCGCAGCCGAAATGGCGCCGGCACCCTGCAGAACACGTCCGACGATGATCCAGTTCATGCTTGGCGCCCAGGCAGCAACAAAACTGCCAATGGCAAAAATGACCAGGCCGATCACAATCACCAGCTTGCGCCCGTAAAGGTCGGAGGCAATGCCGTAGGGGATCTGGAATACCGCCTGGGTCAGGCCGTACGCGCCGAGCGCAAAACCCACCAGCGCCAGATTGTCACCACCGGGCAAGGTTTTGGCATAAACCGAAAACACCGGCAGGATCAGGAACAGGCCGAGCATGCGCAGGGCGAAGATGGCAGCCAGCGAAGCGCCAGCGCGGCGTTCTTCGGGACTCATGCGGTCAGTAGGGGAGGACATTTTGGTTTGATTTTGTTGCATTGCAGCGGAAGGTGAATATTAGCAGGTTTGCACGAGTGACCATCGACCGGAATAGCTGTTGCGGTCAACTGTCAAAAGTGCCGAAAAATCGGGATCAAGCAGGCAAAAAATTGGCCAGTACAGCGCGGTCACGCCCTTCATTCTTGGCCCGGTAAAGCGCATCGTCGGCCTGCTTGATGATCTCATCCAGACTCACCGTTGCATCGGCGAGAATGCCGCCAATGCTGTAAGTCAGACTGACATCGACGCCATGGCAATCAAGCCTGACCTGGCGGACAGCATTCAACAGATTGTTGGCAACCGCCTCCAGCTCGGCAAAACAACTCAGGTCGAACATGCCGACCAGGAACTCCTCGCCTCCCCAGCGTGCCACCCCGTCGTAAGTACGCACAGAATCTTTCAACACCCTGGCAATTTCGACCAGTGCGAGATCCCCCACGGCATGTCCCCAGTTATCGTTGATCCGCTTGAAAAGATCGAGGTCGACAATCAGCACACCCATTTTGCCACCGCTGCGCACCAACCGCTTGCGTTCCGTCTCCATCCGCACCATGACGCCTCGGCGATTTAACAGACCGGTCAAAAAATCACTGTGAGCCATCTCTTCCAGTGCAACCGTGCGCTCCGCCACCTGTCGTTCCAGCTCTTCAGTATGGCTCGCAATACGCTCCGCCATGCTATTGAAAGTACGTGTCAAATGACCAATCTCATCAGGCGAGTTATCGACCAGCGCCGGCCTGGGCTTGCCTTCAGTCAGCGTCCTCGCCGCCTGATCAAGCCGCGCCAGACGACGTACCACACTCCGCTCGAGAATGATGGCCGCACCCAACAAGACCAAGCCGAGCATCACAACCAGAAAAGAGATGCTGCCGGCAGCGCGGAAGAAGCTTTAACCGCATCCGGCTGCGTCATGGTCAGGACAAACCACTGAATCTCCGGCACCCAGACCAACCCTGTCAGTTGCCGGTGCCCCTGCACCCGCAACTCCAGCGTCTGTACCTCGTGCTCACCAGCAACCAAAGCAGCCATTGCCCGGCGCAAGGCATCGGCTTCATTTGGCCGGTCGAGCAGATCAAACAGCGTACTCTGGGATTCCTTGCCGGCCGCCTTGCGCACCGAAGCAAAGTCAATTACCGAAACGTCCTGATGCGCCTGAATCGCCCCATTACGATCAATCAGGATATTAGCCGCACCACCCAATTCGCTGCTGACCACGCTGCGGATGAAGTCCGAAAGATCGACACCACTGCCGGTCACGGCCACCGCCTTGCCCTGGCCATCGCGCACCACGGCGTTAATCCAGACCTTGGTCAGCCGCAGATGGCGGTCCGTATCGACATTGAGTTGGGTATCCTTGACGTCGCGCAAAGTGACATAGAACCAACCATCCTTTTGCACCGATTGATCCAGCGTATAACGCGGCGCTTCAAGCGAATTTCCGCCGCTATCGTCGTTGTAGTAATAATTGCCCGAAGCAGCGAGTGCAAAGAAATAGCTCCGGCTGCGGAAAAACCCTCGGTAGTCCTCCAGTTCGGCAATCGCCCGCTGACGTGCCTTGCCATCCTGCTCAGCGGCAACCCAATCCTTGAGCACTGGCGAACTCGCCATCTTCTGAGCCAGCGTCACTTCACGCGTCAAGATACTGACTATCTTGCTTTTCTCGTAAAGCACATTGCGCTCGGCAAAACGCTGCCCAAGCACACTCACGACTTCATCGGTATACCAGACGAAAAACTGGTATCCCGCCGCACCACCCAGGACAAAGATGATGCCGAACAACAAAAGAAAGCGGGAGTGCAAATTGAGTTTCATGGCATCAACGCGAAGATAGTCTCAGCAATTTTAGAGCGCAAGGCGTCAATTGCCTTCGTAATTATTTGGCCAACTTCTCAATCAATTTGAAACCAAGCTCATGGTCAGACTCCAGCCAGAAGATGGGAATGGACTTATTTAGCCCCCGCCGGGGTTGTATTGCCGGTAGAGGCGCAGATAGCGCTCGTCCGATTGCCGGAGGCGCATGGCGGCGAGGCGGAAGAAGATTTCCAGCATTTTCGACTGCAGGCCGGGTGAGGCGCTGCGCAGGCGGCTGTAGTTCCACTTGCCAATGGTCGAATCGCCGGTGGTGACGACAGAAGCGGCGCGCCGCTCGGGAATGTCTTCGGCAAAGGCCAGTTCACCAAACAGGGAGCCAGAGTCGAGCATGGCGATCAATTTGTGCTCGCGCGTGACGCGGGCTTCGCCCTTGAGCAGCAGGTAGCAAGAACGCGCTTCGTTGCCCTCGTTGATCAGTTTGGTGCCGGCCGGCACGTTGCGCCAGCGCGAAATGCGGATCAACTCCCAAAGCTGGGCGTCATTGAGCGGGCGCAACAGAGCCAGGCAGCGTAACTGATCGTAAAGTTCGGCTTCGGCCGGCGGTGCCGCGACAGCCGCCGCGGGGGTTCCCTGACGGGTGGCCCGGGCGCAATTCATGGCCAACGCGGCAAGCGTCGAGGCCCAATCGGGGAAGCGATCCTCGAGACTGCGGGCGAGCATTTTGTCGAGTAGGACGTTGAGGCTTTCCGGCAAGTCAGCACGAAAACTGCGCAAGGGCTGGCGTTCGCCATTGAGTATCTGGTACATCAGCGACGCCTGTTCCGGGCCGTCAAAAGGCCGCTGGCCGGTCAGCAACTGGTGCAGGACGACGCCCAGCGCGTAAATGTCGGCCTGCGGGGTGACCCAGCCGCGAAAAATCTCGGGCGCCATGTAGGCAATCGAGCCAATGTCCATGACCTGCGTTGCCGAGTCTTCACGCGACCAGTAGGCCGCCCCGAAATCGCAGACTTTGGCCTCGCCGGGTGCAACGTATTGCAGATTGGCCGGCTTGATGTCGCGATGGATAACACCCGCCCGGCAAGCGTAGTCGAGCGCGCTGGCGCATTTGTAGACGATTTCCAGAACCTCGGCGACCGGCTTCAAATTGTCGGATTTGACATAGGGGGCCATGGTGCCGCCTGGCAGGTACTCCATGGCCAGATAGGCGGTATCGTCGCCAAAACCGGCGTCGAAAACATCAACGATGTAGGGGTGGTTGAGACTGCCAGCAATACGTACTTCATTGAGCCAGGCTTTGCGCATCGGCTCCTGCTCATCACTGCCCCGAAAAATTTGCGGATTGGCGATTTTCAGGGCGACTTCGCGCTGGGCAAAGGTATCCCAGGCCAAATAGACGACGCTGGTGGCGCCATGCCCAACCTCGCAGCGAATTTCGTAGCGTTGGGCGACGGAGGCGGGTAGCGGCTTACCGCTAGGGGTGGTGGGCAGCGAAATCATGTTTGGCACCGGTCAATTGCGTGTTGGATCGACAAGTATCCACGCGCCATATCATCCCGGTCAAGCTTGAATATTGAGGGTAACCGGCGATCTACAGGCCTTCGTCAGCGGCCTTGTGCCGTGCATCCTGCGGCGCTGGCACACCACAGCAACAAACTGTATGCGCATACAGTTAGCCGTGCAAGAAAAGGCGCTTTTGCGTATAGTTCTCCTTCCCCAATCCCAAGCAGAACAGCGATGGAAACCATCCGCATTCGTGGTGCGCGCACCCACAATCTGAAGAACATCAACCTCGACCTGCCGCGCGACCAGCTCATCGTGATCACCGGCTTATCCGGCTCCGGCAAGTCCTCGCTCGCGTTCGACACCCTGTATGCGGAGGGGCAGCGGCGCTATGTCGAATCCCTGTCGGCCTACGCCCGGCAGTTTTTGCAGCTGATGGAGAAGCCGGATGTCGACCTGATCGAAGGCCTCTCGCCAGCAATTTCCATCGAGCAAAAGGCAACATCGCACAATCCGCGCTCAACGGTGGGCACGGTCACCGAAATTCACGATTATCTGCGCCTGCTCTTCGCCCGCGCCGGTACGCCGTATTGCCCGGAACATGGACATGCGCTGGAAGCGCAGACGGTATCGCAGATGGTCGATAGCGTACTGGCGCTACCAGCGGAAACTAAGTTGATGATCCTCGCCCCGGTAGTGGCCAATCGCAAGGGCGAGCAACTGGATTTGTTTGCTGAACTCCGTGCCCAGGGTTTTGCGCGAGTACGGGTTGATGGCACTGTCTATGAAATCGATGCCGTGCCCAAATTGGCCAAAACCCAAAAACACACGGTTGATGTGGTCGTCGACCGCCTGAAGGTTCGCGACGACATGCGCCAGCGTCTGGCCGAATCCTTCGAAACGGCTTTGCGCCACGCCGAGGGACGGGCAATTGCGCTGGAAATGGATGGCGGCAAGGAGCACATGTTCTCCGCCAAGTTCGCCTGCCCGGTTTGCTCGTATGCCTTGCAGGAGCTGGAGCCGCGCCTCTTTTCCTTCAATAATCCGATGGGCGCCTGCCCGAAGTGTGACGGCTTGGGCGTCATCCAGTTTTTCGATCCCAAACGGGTGGTCACCAATCCGGCCCTATCGCTGGCCAGTGGTGCAGTGCGGGGTTGGGACAAGAAAAACCAGTTTTATTTCCAGATCATCGAATCGCTGGCCGCGCATTATGATTTTTCCGTCGATACGCCTTTCGAGGCGCTTCCGGAAAAGATCCGCCAGCTGATTCTCTATGGATCGGGAAGCACCGAGATCAATTTCCGCTACCTGAATGAAAAAGGGACGCGCTTCGACCGCAGCCATAGCTTTGAAGGCATCATCCCCAATCTGGAGCGGCGTTATCGGGGCAGTGATTCCAACGCCGTGCGCGAAGAACTGTCGAAGTACGTCAGCAGTTCGTCCTGCCCTTCCTGTGCCGGCACCCGCCTACGCACCGAAGCGCGCCACGTGCGGGTTGGCGAAAAGACCCTGCACGAAATCAGCCGCCTGCCGCTCGGCGAGGCGCGCAATTACTTCAACTGCCTGACCCTGGCTGGCAACAAGGCGCAGGTGGCCGACAAGATTTTGAAGGAAATCACCTCGCGGATTTCCTTCCTGATCAACGTCGGCCTTGATTACCTGTGCCTGGAGCGCTCGGCTGAAACACTGTCGGGCGGAGAGTCGCAGCGTATCCGGCTTGCTTCGCAGATCGGCTCGGGCCTGACTGGCGTCATGTATGTGCTCGATGAACCGTCGATAGGCCTGCACCAGCGTGACAACGACCGCCTGTTGCAAACCCTGAAAAACCTGCGCGACATGGGCAACACCGTGATCGTCGTCGAGCATGATGAGGATGCGATTCGTTCGGCCGATTTCGTGGTCGACATCGGCCCCGGTGCAGGCGTGCATGGCGGTTCGATTGTCGCCGAGGGAACGCCGGCTGAAGTCACTGCCAACCCGGCCTCAATGACTGGCGACTACCTTTCCGGGCGCAAGAAAATTTCGATGCCAAAAACGCGTCGACCGCAACAGACTGACAAACAGCTGAAGGTCATCGGCGCCTACGGCAACAACCTGAAAGATGTCACGCTGGAAATTCCCGGCGGCCTGCTCACCTGCATCACTGGCGTTTCCGGCTCGGGCAAATCAACACTGATCAACGACACGCTGTACGCCGCAGCCGCCAAGCATCTCTACGGTTCAACCACCGAGCCTGCCCCATACAAGGAAATCATCGGCCTTGATCTGTTCGACAAGGTCATCAACGTCGATCAGGCGCCGATTGGCCGCACGCCGCGCTCCAACCCGGCGACTTATACCGGGCTGCTGACACCGATCCGCGAACTCTTCGCCCAGGTGCCGGAATCACGCGCCCGCGGCTACGGGCCGGGTCGCTTCAGCTTCAACGTCAAGGGCGGACGCTGCGAGGCCTGCCAGGGCGACGGCATGATCAAGGTGGAAATGCACTTCCTGCCTGACATCTATGTACCTTGCGATGTTTGCCACGGCAAACGCTACAACCGTGAAACGCTGGAGATCCAATACAAGGGCAAGACCATTCACGACCTGCTCGGGATGACTGTCGAACAGGCACGCGAGTTCTTCGATGTCGTACCGGTCATCGCGCGCAAACTGCAAACACTGGTTGATGTCGGCCTTAGTTACATCACGCTCGGCCAGAGCGCGACGACGCTTTCCGGCGGCGAGGCGCAACGCGTCAAGTTGGCACTCGAACTCTCCAAGCGGGACACCGGCCGCACCTTGTACATCCTCGACGAACCGACCACCGGCCTGCATTTCCAGGATATCGAAATGCTGCTCACCGTGCTGCAACGTCTGGCGGCGCACGGCAATACGGTGGTCGTCATCGAGCACAATCTGGACGTAATCAAAACGGCGGACTGGGTCGTCGATCTCGGGCCGGAAGGCGGCGATGGCGGCGGGCGCATCCTCGTTGCCGGCACACCTGAGGATGTCGTCAAGTGCAAAGCCAGCCACACCGGGCGCTTCCTCAAGCCTTTGCTGAAGCGCTAAGGTAAGATAACAACATGCTAACCGGGAGAGAATTTCTGCCATGTCGATCACCATCACCATCGTCACCACCGCCAATCGGACACGGCGCTTTACACAATCCGACCCGGCGCGCGTCAGTGAAATTCTCGACAGCCTGAAACGCTGCACACAGCTTTTCAGCAATCGTAGCTTGATCGTCGTTTCTGATGACAGCACCGAAATTTTCTGCCCGGCGGCCATTACGCGCATCGAAATTGAAACCGATACCGATCTGACCCCTTATCTGCCCCCCGGCCGAAACACCAATATTCGTGCCCTTGGCTTAGGCGAAACCCCGCCCCCAATCATTCTCGACAGCCAAACCCTCTCGATTCCAGCAGACTTCTTCTTTGAGGGAGGCGACGCCCTGAATGCATGGATTGCTGGCCCGCGTCCGGCGGATGCTATGGAACGCACGATGCGCATTACGCGCCTCTTTGAGCAGCCAGTGGTTTTTTATCAACCAATCACACCGGGTATCGGTTTGATGAACCCCGCCGTCATGACACGCAGCACATTCGGCGCGGCATTGACCGAAGCGCCGACAGCCGCCTGGCACGTCAAGAACGCCTGATGCCCTCAGCACAGGAGTTCAAGGGTAAAAAAGGGCTGACCCGCCTATGGAATGCCCTCGGTTATTCACGCGACGGCATTGCCGCCGCCTGGCACCATGAAGCGGCTTTCCGTGAGGAAATTCTACTCGCCACCGTTGCCATTCCGCTGGCCTTTTATTTGGGCAAAACCGGCGTTGAACGCGCCCTTCTGGTCGGCAGCGTCATCCTGATCCTGATTGTCGAAATCCTGAATTCGGCAGTCGAAGCCGTCGTCGACAAAGCTTCGCCGGAAAAGCATGAACTGGCCAAGCGCGCCAAGGACATGGGCAGCGCGGCTGTATTGCTCAGCCTGCTTAACGCGGCAGTAGTCTGGGCCTGCATACTCTGGCCCTGAACTAATTTATCGACCCGATCCCCTACCTGATTCTCCGTGCTTTTCCATCAATAGCGCAGCACCTTGGAAGTAGGCAATCGCCTCGTCTGTCATTTTCTGTTCGTTCGGCACCAGTTGCGCTTCCTTACCATCGGCGCTGATGCGGAAGGTTTCAATTTTGCGCTTGGGCTGCAGCACTGTCATCAAATCGCCCTTCAAGTAACCGACGTTTTGATAGGTCGACAGTAAGGCGCGCCCTTCTTCGGGCGGCATTTTCAGAATATCGCGGCCAACAAAATGGTCATCGCCTTCAAGCCCGAGCATCGCCAGCAAGGTGGGCACCAGATCAATCTGGCTGGCCAGCGTATCAACCTGTTTCGGCACAACCAGCTTCGGCGCGTAAATAATGGCCGGGATGTGATAACGGAAAACCGGGATTTTGGTCTTGCCGGAACTGCTCGCGCAGTGGTCGGCGACGATCAAAAAGATGGTGTTGTCGAACCACGGTTTTTGTTTGGCCATCTCGAAGAAGCGACCAATCGCGTAATCCGCGTACTTGACGCCGCCCTCTCGTTTGGCTGGCGAAGGAATGTCGATGCGGCCATCCGGGTAAGTGAATGGGCGGTGATTCGAGGTCGTCATGATGTGGGCAAAGACGTGTTTGCCGGCCGCGACATCCTTGTCCATGTTGATTAGCACTTGATCGAACAGATGTTCGTCAGCCACACCCCAGACGTTTTCGAACTGAACCAGCCCTTCCTGAAAGAGCTTGCGGTCGGTCACCTTGTAGGCCTGCGACTCAAAATAACTGTTCATGTTGTCGAACATGCCATAGCCGCCATAAATGAAATTTGGCTCCCAGCCGCGTGCCGCCAGAGTGCTGCCCAGCGTGTTCAGATTTGTGATATTTGGCCAGCGCACAACTGCGGCGCCCGGCTGCGGGGGCAAAGCGGCAGAAAGGGCTTCAAGTCCACGCACAGTGCGGGTACCGGTCGCGTAAAGCCGCGTAAACAGCAAACCTTCCTTGGCCAAACGATCAAGATTGGGCGTAATGCCTTGCTTGTTGCCGAAGGTTTCCATGTATTCAGCGGACATGCTTTCCATCATGATGACGACCACATTCGGCTGTTTGGACGGCGCGTGGCTGGCCTTTAGCAGTCCGGTATTACTGGCAGAAACCTGGCCATGCCCGGAGAAACGTTGCAGATCAGCCATTACCTCGGCATCCGGACGCGTGGCATAAAACTGTCGATAATCGAGCTTGTTTTGTCGTGCGGCTGCAATGAAGCTGCGCCACCCGTTATCGGCCAGTTCGTTGGCGAAGGAATTGGTAAAGAATTCCGGCAGCGGCAATTTGTAGCCAATGAAACAGACTGCCAGCATCAAACTCAACGCCCAGACCAACTGACTGGCACGCCCGGACTCGGCAGCAACCGCATTACGCAGCGGTCGGCGCAAGGCCCAGACGATAAGCAGTGTGAACGCAGCAAGCGCGGCAACGATTTTGCCAACCGGATAGGATTCGCGAATATTGCCGATCACTTCCGTCGTAAACACGAGGTAATCCACGGCAATAAAGTTGAAGCGAACACTGAATTCATCCCAGAAAACGCCTTCAGAAACGCCGACAAAAATCAGGGTGAAAACATAAATGGTCCACAGCGGCCAGCGCAGGCGATCCGCCCATTTGCGTTTGAAGATCAATTCAAACATTGCCCACGGCCAGGCGAGCATGAGAACCACCGGCAGATCGCGCAGCATGCCCATGGCGACGCCGCCGAGCAAACCAGCCGGGGCCTGTTCGCTGAGCATCACCGAATGACCGAGCAACGCCAGGCGCGTGACCTGAAAGATCAGCCAGGCGACCAGCGCAGCCAGCCCCCAAACGCGTAATGGGCGGCCATTGAGTGATTGCAGGAACTTCATTTTCGATTACCGGCGTATTGAATAGCCGAGCAGGTTACTCGACTAAAGTACAGTATTAAGTGTGAAAATTGTGACCAAACCGCTAAACAGCGCGTGAAAATTGATCTTCTTAAGCAACAATCACCCGGTTGCGCCCCTGATGTTTGGCTTCATAAAGGGCATCATCGGCATGGCGTAAAGCCTCTTCCAGCAGACAACGACTGGCATCGGCCAGACCGATGCTGAGCGTGACACGAACCAGCCCACCATCAGGCAGGCGAATGTCGTACTCTGCGAAACGCTGACGAAAACGCTCAGCCAGCATTCGAGCCTCATCAACCGTGCTCTCGGGAAAAACGAAGGCAAATTCCTCGCCGCCGTAGCGACAGACAAGATCCGTTTGGCGCACACTGTCGAGCAACATCTGGGCAAATGTCTTGAGCACCACATCACCGGCAGCATGACCGTAAGTGTCGTTAATGCGCTTGAAGAAATCCAGATCGGCCATGCCGACAGTAACCGAGCGTTCATAGCGATGCGCTCGCAACAGTTCAGACTCGGCACGAAGCATGAAATAACGCCGGTTGATCAGGCCGGTCAGCCCGTCACGATGGGCCAGTTTCTCCAGTTCATGCCGCGCGAGCTCATTTTCGACAAGCGAGGCATGAAAACGTTTGCTGGCCTCCTCAATGGAGAAGATTTCGGCAATTGGCGTCACCGGATACTCTGGCTCCGGGCGATCCAGACTCAAGTCCGATAGCTGGCGATCTATTTTTTTGCAACGGTCGAATCAGGTACTGGCGCAACAGATAACCGAGCAACAACAGGAAAGCAGCGACCAGCACCAGCGCACCAATCAGTTTGACGCGGGCAGTCTGCATCAAGCGCGCCACGTTACCCAGATCGGCAACCGTCAGATTGACGCCCTGCATTGCCACATCATCGACTTGCAGGCTAAGCCGGCCGGCCAGTGCGACCCAATCCTGATATTTGTCTTTCAGTGTTACCGGATTTTCGTTGGCCTGACGATTGATATCGACCAGAAAGCGCTCGGTTTCGCGGGCCAGCGCTGCCGATTGCGGGTGTTCTATAACACTGGGATGACTGGCAACCAAGGTAACGACAAATACTGCCTGCTGGCGAGCCTCTGGGGAATTGGCGGCAAAAATCCGCTCACCCTCCTGGCGCAATTGCTCCAGATTTCTTGCCAGGCGTTGATAGCGAATGATTTCCGGAACGGTTTGCTGCTGCAGCCGCTCAGTCGCCTCCAACACCAGTTGCTGATCACGTGCCAACAGTGCGACCAGCAAACCAAAGAGCAAGGCAAATCCGGCAGCAAGCAGGACAAATGCCCGACTGGCTCGAAAACGGATAATCGCAGAATTGGACAAAATCTATTCAATCTAAACTAAATGGGAAAAACTGCCGGACGATACGCTGGTAGGTGCCATCCGCCCGCATCGCCAAAATTGCCTGATTGACCACCAACAGCACATCCTCCTTCTGCTTGGGAATGGCGATGTGCACCGTTCCGCCCATGCCCCGATCAGCGACCGGTGGTCCGGCGAACTCGAAACTCCCCGGTGCCTCAGTGGCAAACTGAGCAAAAACGCTGAGCATGGGCAGAAGAGAAAAATCTACGCGATTCTGTTTCAGCCCGGCTAGAGACTCACCCATTGTTTTGAAAGACACAACAGTCAGCGCCTGCGCCTCGGCAACATGCCGAAGATAAACATACTGCTGAGTTCCCTCAACCGCAGCGACTCGCACACCGCGTAAAGAGTCAAGTGTCACCTCCTGCTGTATCCTGCGCGCCAGATCCTGAATGACTTGCGGCTTGGCCACCAGACGGGAGGATGAGCGCCAAATGGACTCACTGAACGCGACACGTTTTTCACGCTCAGGCGTACGCAGATAATTGCCAAAACCAAGATCGAACTGCCCGGCTTCGACACCCGGCAAAATTTCAGCAAAAGTCAGATAAGAAATCACGCAACGGGCAGCAACGCGGCGACAAATTTCACGGGCCAAAGCTTCGTTGAAACCGGAAAGCCCACCGGGTTGTGGCCTGGCCTTGCCAACCTCAACTGGCGAATGCAACAGATTTGCCTCCTGCGCGCCCAGAGCCACCCGCAGCTCTCTTGCCTGAACCCCAACAGCGAACAACAAGGCAAGTCCGAGCGTAATCAATCGCACCAGCATCAGTTAATCCTGAACGGCAAAAATTGCGAATTGATCCGGTCGTACACGCCGTTGCGCTTGATCCGTTCAAGTGCCTCATCAACCGCCTGTTTGAGTTCCGGCTTGCGCGGATTGATGCCAAAAGAAGCCTGGCCGGTCAGTTCCGGGGCTTGCATGACCGTCGATTCCAGTTTCAATTGCTGGAATGACTTGTCTTTTTGCAAATTCAGCGCAGTACTCATCGGGATGATTGCCGCCTGGGCCACGCCAGCCGACAAGGGTTCGCCAAGCTGGCCATTGGTTGGCACGCCAACAATCAGCCAGTTTTGCTGAACGGCATAGCGCTCCTGTGCCGAGCCTTTGACGACAGCAACGCGAATACCAGGATAACCGGGCAAAATGCCGGGACCGGCAAACCACAGGGAAAGTGAGCGGAAATAAGGTTTGGCAAGCAGAATCTTGTTCCGTCGCTCCGGTGTATCGAGCAGGCTGACGGCGGCGATATCAATCTCGTCGTACACCAGCGACTCCATAACACGATCCAGTGTCGAGACCTGTAATTCACATCGCGCACGCATTTCTTCGCAAACAGCGCGGATGATTTCAGCACTGAAGCCAGTCAATTTGCCGCTGCCATCGCGGTATGACATGGGTGGCGAGTTTTCCAGCACAGCGACTCTGAGTGCTTGTGTTTCAGCCCCAGCCGTGCCCGTGAGCAGCCAGAATGGCAGCAACAAACAGCAAATAAACCGGAGGAGCCCTGCGGACATGTATGCAAAAGGTCATTGATGTGGGGCCAGTATAGCCCAGTCAGTCAGCTCGACTGTGACCGAGCGCAAACCGACAACAGATCAACGCAACTCGATCAGTACGCCCTGCACCGGGTAAAAAATGGCCAACCGTAACGGCAAGCCGGCATCGGCAAACAGGCTTGCATATCGGGCTAGTTGTGGCCGATAGCTTTCGGCGCGTTGCTCCAGAAAATCCGCCGACGCATTTACGGGTTGCTGTACCGTTTTGTAGTCGACGATCCAGCGCTCGCCAGCGACCACAAAAATCCGGTCAATTACGTGGTTGACCGCGCCCCGCAGGAAGTCCCCTTGGGGGGTAACATCTTCACCCTGGCTGGACCACGCCGCTTCTGCCGCCGCTTCCTGCTGCTGACCGAGCACCCATTGCCCGGCAATGGAATTCAAGGTGACGCACAAGGCCGCGACTACTTGCTGCGCACCATTCACCGCCTCGGCATGCGGCTGCCCTTGCTGCTGCAGCCAGCGCTGATACGCAGGCTGCAAACTGGTGATGCGCTCGATTGACCAGGCCGCAAGGCCATCGCGGGCGATCAGTTCAAGCGCGCGGTGGACGAGCGTGCCGACCGCCGCTTCAATCCGGCTTTCACTTTCTTCCGACAGATTGTCGTTACTGGCGGCAGGGAGTTTGACCTCGCTATTGATGAAAATATCGTTCAATGCGGGCGCCCGCAAGCGAAGCAAGTCAGGAACGAAACTGGCCGCATCCAGCGTCGTCTGCCGAGACTCTGCGAGCAACCCGGCGTCAAGAGCAGAGCGAAAGGCAGCCGCCGCCGTATTGGCCCACAGCAAATCGAGCAGCGTGCCACTGGCCGGTGCTTTCAGGCCCTCATCCTTGCTCGCATCGGCCACTGCAACACCGACCAGATGCAGGTTGCGCACCGCCCGTGTAGCCGCCACGTAAAGCAGGCGCTCATCCTCGTGCGCACTGCGCCCATCTTCGAGGCGACGCAGATAATCATAGGCGGTCGGCGCAGCATCGCTGGCGGTGCGCGACTTGATTGGAGCAACCAGCAAATGTTCGCGACCATCGGCCAGCACGACCTGATCCCAGCGCAGCAAACTGCTCTCGCTGCCACCGGTTTCACGTTGCAGGCCGGGGACGATGACCGTATCGAATTCCAGCCCTTTGGATTTGTGGATGGTCATCATCTGCAAGCCGGTTCCAGCCAGCGGATCAGGCGGCGCATACAGACTGGCGGTCTCGGCTTGCAGGTTCTCCGGAGTCAGCCTGCCGGTGCTGACCAATTCGTCCATCAGCGCAAAGAAAGCGGCGACATCGGATAGCTGCGCTGGCGACTCAAGACAACGCGGCCCACCCAACATCAGCCAGACACCTTCAACCCAGCGCCGCAGATGCTGGCGCCCACGTTGGGCAAGCGTTTCAGCAAGTATGGCTCGCACATGCAACAGGCGCTGCCGGCCATCGACGCTCAAGCGCGCGAGCCGCCCTTCGTCCTGCATCAACTGCCAAATGGTGCTGGCGTGATCATCAGCGCACAGCGCATGCAGGTCAGCGAGTTGCAGGCCACACCAGGGCGCACGCAACAAGGCCAGCCAATTCACCCGGTCGGCGCGATGGAGCAGCGCGCAGGCCAGAATGATCAAGTCCTGAATGTGCTGGCGGTCGGCCAGGCCTTCAATTTCAACGGCCTGAAAACGCTCCTGCGGGGCAACGCGGCGCAAAGTTGACACCAGCGCCGTCAAATGGCTGCGCGCCCGGACCAGCACGGCAATGCTTTCGTCCGGATAGGCACGCCGGGTGTCGAGAATGATCTGCAACAGCTTTTCCGCTTCAGCCGTTGCTGCCAGATCCATGTCTTCGACGATAACCGGGTGCAATTGCGCGGCGCTATCGTCCCGCGCACCACGCGTCGCCAGCGAAGGCGTGTAGCAGACCGCGCCACGCTGCGGATTGTCGGCAATGGGAAAAATATTGGGAAACGTGGCGTTAACCCAATCCACTATCGCCGGGTAGGAGCGGTTGTTGCGATACAAACGCAGGTTTTCGAGGTCAATGTCGCCAATGCCACCTTGCCGCACGCGCAGGAATAGCCCGACATCGGCTTTGCGGAAACGGTAGATCGACTGCATCGGGTCGCCCACCACAAACAGCGTACGCCCATCGCCCGGCAACCAGCCGCGCGTCAGTTGCTCCAGCAGTTCCACCTGCACCGGGCTGGTGTCCTGAAATTCATCGACCAACAGATGGGAAATCCGGTAATCCAGCGCCTGCGCCAGATCGGTCGGCGCTTCGTCCTCACCCAGCGCCAAAGAGGCACGCGCGGCAATTTCGATGAAATCGACCTCACCACCTTCCTGAAAGGCCAGCCAGAGCTGGCCAGCCGCCAAGCGCAGCAAATGCGAGAAAGTTGTTACGGTCGACCACTCTTCATCGCTTAATTTTTGGGATGGCAAGCATAGGCAAGCTGCTAGCGCACTCTCCAGCCCGGGTACGGCATGGATCTCGATCAGCGCCTCAGCCAAGGCTTCCTTGAACGGCTTGCCCACTTTGTCGGCGGGAAAACCCTGTGCCTTGGTGTAGCTCTTGCGCCAGTTGCCGGTGCCGGTCAGCAGCAAACCGGCCAGCGCCTGCCAACGCGGCAAATCGTCAAGACTGGCTTGCAGTGGCGTTTCCCAATCAAGCAACGCGGTCGGCTGATTTGTCGCGGCAAAGCGCAAAGGCGGCATCAGCGCCGCCTGCAATGCAGGGGTCAGCAGATCGCTCAAATCGGCCAGATCACGCGCCAGTAACTCGGCAAATCCAGCTTCCACTTCTTCGCGCAAGCCGCTGTCGCTGATTCGCCCGGCGTGACGCACCCATTGGTCGCGGCGGGCCAGCAGGGAAACCATCAGGCGCTCAAGGCGACCGGCGTTGTTGTCCATGAAACTCAGGGCGGCAGCCACCACGTCGGCGCTTTCCGTGCCGTCTTCAACCATTTCCAGCGTGCGCCGCGCCGCTGTCTGGTAATAGGCGTCGGCCGCATCGGTAACGCGTGGCTGGGTGCCGAAACGGCTGAGGTAGGGCATTTGGCGCGCCAGACTGGCGCACAGCGCATCGAGCGTTGTGATGCGCAGCCGACCGGGATGTTCGAGCAAACCCCAACCTAGATCGCTATCGTGCGCCAGCACGGCACAGGCCAGTTGGCGCGTTTGCAGTTTGTGCTGAGCGATGTCAGGCAAGGCCGGTAATTTGGCGGCACCCAGGCTGCCGAGAATGCGATCACGCATCTCGGTTGCCGCCTTGTTGGTAAAGGTCAGTGCCAGAACTTCTTCAGGATTTTTGACGACGGCGAGCAGGCGCAGGTAACGCTGCGTCAGCAACTCGGTTTTGCCGGCACCAGCCGGCGCTTCAACAATGAATGAAGCGAGATCAAGCGCGCGCAGGCGGGCGCGGCTATCTTCCTGTAGCGGATCGCTGGCGCTCATTGCTCGTTTTCCTGCTGGCTTAGCAAGCGTTGGCGTTCGGCCAGGCGCAACAAGGGCAGGACCGGGCAATAGAGCAATGCGCTGGAGTCAGCCACCATGACGCCGGCCACCCCTTCGCGCACCTCAAGTGCGACGGCATGCAGGCGATCATGCCAATGCTCGATCAGCGCCGGCCAATCGGTGAAAAGCTCCGGGTCAAAACGTTTCTCCCGGGCATCACCCAGCGCTCGCACACCGGGCAGTAAATCGGTTTGTTCGGCAATCCCCGAAAAGGCCGGCTTGTCGGCCAGCACCTTGGCGAAGACAACGGCGGCAACCGGCTCGGGCGAAGCAAGCGCGGCGTAAATAGGCAGCTGCGGCTCGGTAATTCGTTCGCTTGCCCAGTTTTTGGTATCTATCGTCGCACCGGTTTTGTAATCGATGATTACCCGCCGTCCGTCGGCCAGCTGATCGATACGGTCAACGAACATTTTGACGCGAATTTTTTCGATCTCGACCATCGCCTCCTGCTCACAGGCGACTACCGAGAATGCAACCTCACGCTGCTTCTCCAGCGCCAGCCAAAGGCCGAGCAGGCGCTCCAGCCGGCTGTTTTCAAGCTGCCGGAAACGCGCCGGCATAGGCTGATGACGTTGCTGCTCAAAATCGGCGATGGCCTGCGCCACGGCAGCACTGATCGCCTGCGGCAAGCCCGACTCGCTGTAACCATGCAGGGTTTCACTATCCTGGGTTACCCGCCAGAACGCCTCCAGCGCACCATGCACCAAGGTTCCTCGGGCGCGAGGATCAAGCCCTTCAACCGCTTGCTCAATGGCTTCCGCACCAAGACGAAACTGGAAATAACCCCAAGCCGGGCAAATCGCCTGGGCGCGCAGCAGCCAGGTGCCGCCTGAAACTTTTTCCCCCTCGGCGACGGCCGGTGCCAGTGCATCAGCCACGCCTTCCATTTCCGACCCGGTGGCAGCTGCCGCCTCAGCCATCTGCCAGGCCAGGCTATTCGGCTTGGGCGCGGCACCATCGCTCAGGCTGATGCCGGCCAGCAAGGGGCTGGCCCGCAACAAGCGAGCGCCATCGCCACGCGCATGGGAAAAAATGATTTGCGGCGCCGAACGCAACAAACGCGTCTGAACCCGATTGGCAAAATCGAGTTCGACCTCGGCGCTGGCATGCGCGACATCCTCGGCGCGCAACAATTCAGGTGGCAATAAAGGATTTGGACGCGGCGCCGGTGGCCAGACATCATCGCTGACACCGACCACCCAAAGCGCATCAAAACTCAGGCCGGCGCTTTCGAGCACACCGAGCACCTGAATTGACGGCTGGCCACGTGTCTCGGGCTGGAATACGCGCTGCCGGCAAAGCTGGGAAAGGCGACGCCAAGCCTCTTGTTGCGAGACTTTGCCGAGTACGGCATCAAGTGCCGCCAAACTATCGAGCGTTTCCAGAAAGGCACGGCGCGCTTGGAATTCATGGCTGGACAAGCTGCGCTCACCTGGCCAGGCCGCCGCTTTGAGCCACTCACGAAAATGTGTCGCCCAATCAGCCAGCGAACGCTTGCGCCCCCCCGTTGCCTCGGCGGCGGCCTGCAAGGCAGTCAGATCGGCCAGGGTTTGCGCACAACAAATTTGCCCGCCTTCAGCCAGTCGATTACCCAGGCGCAACAGGTGGGGAATTCGCGTGAAGTAACTCAGTTCGCTGCGCATCGCCGCATCAAGCTGCGCACGGCCATCGGCCTCGCTAACGCCGGCAGACCAACAGGGTGAATTGAGCAAGGCGCCGAGGCGCCCCTGCTCAACCTTGCCGCCTGTTGCCAGGGCCAGCAATTCCAGCGCCGTCTGAACCACCAACTGATCAACCAGCGGGCGACCCAGGGAAAGATTGAAACTGCGCGACACCTCGGCTGCTGCCGGGCGAATCAGCGCCGGATGCAGCTTGTCCTCCAACGCAAAGGCAAGGCGATCACGGGCACCGGCGAGATCCGGCACAACCACGCCCAGCCGCTGCGCCGGGTTGGCCGCCAGCCGCTCAGCCACCCATTCGGCCAACGCCTCACATTCGGCCTGCGGATCGGTGTAGGCCTGCACTTGCACGTCATTGCAGACCACACTCAAACCGGTTGGCAAATCAGAAACCGCCACGCCGCGCTGGCGCAAGGCTTTCTTGAGACGGGTTTCGAGCGGGCTATCACGGTCAAAACCAGCGAACTGAATTTCGAGCGGAATTTGCAGTTGACCGCACTCAATCAGGCCAATTACGGTCAATTGCTGACCAAGCAAATCGACCCATTGCCCTGCCTGGCAACGCCGCAGAAATTCGCTTTGCCAAGTTAGAAACAGTCGGGCTTCGTCACTGCAATCGTCGCCATTAAAGGTCAGATTCCATTGGCGCATCAGGGCATGCGCATCGCCAGCCGAGGCCGCCATACCCTGTATATCAAACAGAGGGGAATCGCCAGGCGTCATTGCGGCCGAGATCACCTGCTCCCAGAGCAGGCGTTCGGCGAAGGGGTCAAGTGCTTGCGGCAAGCTGGCCAGGCCACAAAGCAAGGCCTCGTCGGCCAATTGGGCCAGCCACTGCGCCAGCGTCAGAGCAGGTGGCGTCTGCCAAACCTGCACGCCGTCCGGCGCCGCGCCGCGTAATGTCTGGGCGAGGCGCGCGGTGGCGCAGAGAATCAGCGGACGATTCAAATGCCGGGTATCAGTAAGCGGCCGGGCGGGCGGGCTGAGCCGGCTGAGCGGGACGGGCCGGCGCAGCGGGGACTGCAGATGCCGCCGCTTTTGCTTCTGCCGGGACTTTGCCCGGTAGCGCTGGCGCTGGGGGAGTCGCCGGCTTGGCGGGCGCAAATGAAGGCATCGCCGGTTTTGCCGGCGCAGCAACCGGGGCCGCAGGGGCGGCTGGCGTGCTGACAGTGGGCTTCGCCATGCTCGGTGCGGCTGGCTTGGCGGGTGCGACAGGAGCAGCCGGTTTGGCTTCCGTAACCACTGCCGGAGCGGCTGGCGCAGGCATAGCCGGCTTTGCCGGTGCGGCACTGACTGGAGCCGCAGCCTTCGGCATGGCGGGTGCGGCAGCTTCTGACTTCTTGGCTACCGGTTCAGCTTTACGGGCTGCAGGCGCCTCAAGAACAGGGCGGGAAGCCCCCGATACAGATACATTGCTCCGCAAATCTTTGAGCGTTGCCGGGCCGATGCCAGGCACGTTCTGCAAATCATCGACCGATTTGAACGGTCCGTTTTTCTTGCGGAAATCAACAATCGCCTGCGCTTTGGTCGGGCCAATACCCTTCAGACCATCCAGTTCATCCTTGGTGGCGGTATTGATATTGACCTGAGCAAACGCCAGCCCCATCGCCAGCAACCAGCCAGCTAGTACCATGCTTAATTTTTTCATGTTGATTTCCTTTATTTAGTCGCACCAGATTTGGCTGCTTTGCCGGATTTAACAGAAATTACAGTTGCTTCCATGTAAGTTACTTCAATCTGATCACCGACCTTGACTTCTTTCAACAGCGCCGGATCCTCAACCACCATATCAACCGTACGTTTCGGTCCACGCAAGCTTATCGCGTTTTTTTCGAGATCGACCGCCATGACATCCGCCGTAATTTTTACCGTACGGCCTTTTGTCATACCAGGCTGGCCGGCGGCTTGTGTCCCGCTCTGCTCTGACTCAATCCGCTCGCGTAACGCTTTTCCATCCTTCTTGAGTTCAAGGCCAAGTGCTGAAACATAGTTCAGCATGACGATATCGCCAACCTTCAAGCGCCCGAGGTTCTTGACCTCATCGCCGACAAAAAATGTGGTTTCAGCACCAGAACCACCCTTGATGGTCACTTCCCGCCTGGCCTTGTCGAGCGCCAGCACTTTACCTTGCAGTTCGATGGCCTGGCCTGTAGCAATGGCACCCGGCTGTTTCTGTACGGAGGATGCCATCTTTGGCGCCTCCTGAGCCTGTGCGCCGAACGACAAGCCAGCCAACAAGACGATGCTCAGCAACCTCTTTGACTTCATGAAATGACCCAAGTAAAAATAACGATTCAGTATGCCATTGAATTGCTTGCCGGTGGAATTACGGCACACCCAGCGACAGGAAGATATTCGAAACACCACTTGTGGAATATCCAGCACCCAAATAAACCGGACCAAAAGGCGTCTCGCCACCAAGATAGATAGCCAGAGAATTGAGCCAGCCACTCGCATGGGTTTCCGTATATCGCATATTGGCTTTGGCCCCTTCCAGGGCAATGCCTATCCGCATGTCTCCGCGCAAACCCAGGGGCAATACACCAACGATCTGCTCGGCGCGGACCCCAGCATAAGTAATATTGTCAGCCAGGATCTGATCGACACCATAGGCGGTCAAATTGAGCATGCCGCCAATGGTTGCCGGATCATATCCAGGCAATTGCCCGCGTGGCGAACCGGTGTAAGACACCCGCCCGGTGAAAACCGTTTTATGCAGGGAAGTCACCGCGCTCGCATCCAGATCAACCCGTGAATAACCTGACTCTGGCGAATCGAAATAGGTCATCTTTGAAGACCAGCCGGACGTCGGGAAATACATGCGATTCATCTGGTCAAAATTGACAACCGCCCGGACGCCACCAAACCGGGCATCCCCATTGGGCAGGGAGGGTGAGCCAATATCCAACGTCGCGTTGCGGTAGCGCTGCAGCCAACCGATACGAACCTGACCCAGCAAACCCACATTTGCCCCGACCGAGAGACCAAGCGCTGTTTGATAGTCCTTGTATTGGGCAATCTGTTTGTCGTCCTGGAACACCTTTAAACGTCCCTGCTGAATGCCCGCACTCGCATCAACAAAAAAGTGCTGCGCAGGATCCAGTGGCTGATAAAAATTCACGCCCAGCCGATTGGTGTTGCCGACATCGACGCTGGTTATCATCTCGGCGCCAAGGCTGTTCAGCCAGGTCTTGTGATACGCGGCACGCAAGCCGAAAGTCGCACCGCGCGTCGCATCGGCTTCGAGATTAAGAGCAAAGCGCAGATAATCCGGCCCCCACCCCTTTTCCATGGGCGTGACGCGCAGGATATTGCGTTCACGCTGAGTCAACACTGTGTAGTCAACACTCTCGTAATAACCATCACCGTACATGCGCAGCAGTTCACGATTGATCTCACTCGGCCGTATCGTATTACCCGGCTTGGTATCCAGATGTCGCTCAACAACTGCCGGATTCACAAGGCCCAAGCCGGCGATTTCAATATCATCAATGCGCGGCGAGACACGTGATGTCACTTCAATACCTTTCCACCAGGCCAAATAAACAGCCTCGGGCTGGGAAAGATGCTGCAAACTGGGGATCATCGTTTCGGCAGCCACCCGCCCGCGATCTGCCGTTTCCGCATGGCGGGGAAAGTCGCCAGCCGAAATTCCGTTCAGGTCCGGCTTGATATAGACATCCTTGGCGGTAAGCAGCGTCAACGAACGGGTTACATTCTGTTCAGTCAGAATATTCACCATCTGTGCCGAAACAGTCAGCAATGAACCGACATCCTCCGCCTTGAGCAGCGGCGAACCTACATTAACAGCAATCACCACATCCGCATTGCAGCGCGCTTTGACCTCGCTGATCGGCACGTTATCGACCAGTCCGCCATCAACCAGTTTGCGGCCTTGATGATCGACAGGAGCGAGCAAACCGGGCACCGACATGCTGGCACGCATCGCCTTGGTCAAACTACCATCGCGAAACACCACCCGATCACCATTGCCAATATCGGTGGCGATGATCGATAGTGGCAAGGGCAAGTCTTCAATATTGCGCTCACCCTGATTCGAGCGCACCAGCTGATTGAAAAACAGTTTGATTTTCTGTCCAGCCACCACGCCGGGCTGGTATTTGGCACCGTCTGCCGAAATCCCGGTTTCCGAACCAGGAAGGTAATTACGTAAAGTTGCCTTGTTGCGATAACTCATCTCGGAAAAATCCGGGTTATCGACAAACATATCCTTCCAGTCTGCCTTGGCCAACTCGCGGCGCATCACCTCGGGCGACATTCCTGCCGCATAGGAACCGGCAACCAGCGCGCCCATGCTGGTACCTGCCACGCAATCAATCGGGATATGCAGTTTTTCCAGCACTTCTAGCACACCTATATGCGCCGCACCACGCGCCCCGCCACCGCCCAGCACACAAGGCCAATTCGTGGCCGCCCAAGCGGCTCCGCAGCTTGAGCAAGTGATGCCGCCAGCAAGACAATGGTGCTCAGGTTGCGAAACAGACTAGGGATTTTCAACATTTTCAAACCTTCAGGCAGAAAAAAGCCCCGCATTGCGGGGCTTTTTTTGAAGCATCAGCGAATTACTTGGTGCCGATGATTTCGATGTCAGCACGACGATCCGGCTGCAGGCAATCGATAAGGGCCTTGGATTTGCCGTTACCTTTGCACTTGTCGCCAGTAACCGGCTGCTTCTCGCCCTTGCCTTCGGTGTAAACACGGTTGGCTTCGATACCCTTGGCAACCAGATATTCCTTAACAGCGGCAGCGCGCTTCTCGGAAAGCTTCTGGTTGTAAGCGTCACCACCGATACGGTCGGTATGACCGACGACCAGGATAACTTCCAGCTTGATGGCTTTGGCCTTGCCGACCAGTTCGTCCAGCTTGGCTTTGCCTTCTGGGCGCAGCGTTGCCTTGTTGAAGTCGAACAGCGCGTCAGCAGCGACGGTGATCTTTTCGCCAGATGGCTTTGGGCCACCCGCAGCGGCACCAGCAGCAGCAGCCTTGACCGGCGGGTTACAAACTTCAGCCGGGATCAGGTCCTTGTCACATTGGCAACCAGCCGGATCCTTGGCGGCAGCAGCCGGGGTCCAGTAGCCGGTACGCCAGCAGAGGTCGAAACCGCTCTTGGCAACGACATCGCGTTGGTCGATAACGTAAACACGTTCTTGAGCCTGGGCAACGGTGGCACCAAAGCCAACGCCAGCCAGCAGAGCCAGAACCAGAGACTTCTTGGCAAAATTAATCATGTAAATTCCCTGTCAAAAAATTTAGACTGCGTATTGTATTCGCAAAACGCGATTTTTTTGATACGTCCCGTCCTCACCACTAGGAATTTACCAAAATTTTATGCTTCATGGTATCGCAAAATTTTTCCGGCAGCGCTTTGGCAACACCGATGACCGCGAGCAAAAGCTCCATTTAGCGCTTGAGAATTACCGCAACCCGGAGGCCGACGCCCTTGAACTGACCCGCCACCTGATCGCCCTTCTGCGTCCTGCAAATATCAAGGAAAGTGCCACCGGTGAGCGCCAAAAGGCCCTGCTAGCAAGCCTGCAAGCCGACCCAGAATTGTTGGCTGCATTTCGCCACCATATTGTTCATTTCATCGCCACCCGGCGCCTGGTCACCTTTTTACTGACAGCGGCATTTTGCCCGGGACCGGTTTTTTCTCGGAATGGTGGCGTATTTTGTGGAACCGGATCCTGCCCGAGGTACCCGATGAACGCCGCCTGAAGGATTGCCTGCATGTCATCTACGACCGCTCGGATGACTGGCGCTGGCTGGAACAACAGCCGCCGGAAGCTTCGCAGCATCTCTGGTCATTGTTGGCTCCTACTGAGGAATTACGCAGCATCGACTGGCTAAGCATTCAGGATCAGATTCTTGATTCTGTGTTATTGCTCGCCCACCGCGTCAGCGGCCTGGGCGTTGATAGCGAACTGATGCGTGCCGCGCCTGATTTTGACGAAAATTCGCCACGTTTTATCGCCCTTTCGGCGGAAGCACTGGACTTCGTCAACGCCTTCCGCCAGCACATCAACACCGTAGAGCCAAGCCTCGACGACGGTAGCCAGTTGCTGGTCATGGCCGATCAATGCCAGGAAACACTTCAGCGCATCCGTAAGCGTGCGCTCACCGTCGGCACCAGCCTCCACCTGAGTTACATCCTGACGCGCAGTGAACAAAGCCTTGAACGCCTGCGTGAACTGGTCGCCATTCTGATTTCCGCAGACCGGAATCAAGAGGAGGCGATCACCGCCTGGTCGACCTTTGCTCATGAGGCATTCCTCGCCGAAAACCGCCGCAACAGCATGCGTTACTACATGTCGCAACTGTCCCGCTTGATGGCAGTACGCGTCACTGAAAATGCGGCGCGTTCAGGTGAGCATTACATCTGCGAGACAAAAAGCGATTATCAACAGATGTGGCGCTCGGCCGCTGGTGCCGGGGTATTGATCGGCGGCATGGCCCTGCTCAAAGTTTTTGCCGCCGGCCTGCACGCACCGCTGTTTGTCGAAGCCTTTCTGTTCAGCATGATCTACGGCCTTGGGTTTGTGCTGATCTACCTGCTCGGCATGACGGTCGCCACCAAACAGCCGGCAATGACCGCACAAACATTGGCCAGTCTCCTGAGCGACATCAAGCCCAATCGCGCCGCTGACCTGGAGCGCGTCGTCGATGTCGTAGCCGCCGTTTGCCGCAGCCAGCTGGCGGCGATTGGCGGCAATGTCATGCTTGCCCTGCCGGTCGCCATTGGCCTGGGTTGGGGCTTGAGCGAACTGGCCGGCGTGCCGATCATCAGCATGGAAAAAGGGGCGCATCTGCTGGAAGACCTTGACCCGCTGAGCTGGGCGATACCACATGCCGCAATTGCCGGCTTCTATCTGTTTTTATCCGGCCTGATCACCGGCTACTTCGACAATCAGGCCGCCTATTCCGATTTTGGTGCTCGTATCGCACGTTTGCGCTGGCTGCAAAAACTGCTGGGCAAAGATCGTGCGCAACGGTTCGGTTTCTACATTCAGGAGCGCATGGGTGGCATCATGGGTAACTTCCTGTTTGGCTGCATGCTCGGCTCGACCGGCGTCATCGGCACCATCCTCGGCCTGCCGCTCGACATCCGGCACATCGCCTTTTCGTCGGCCAACCTTGGCTATGCCCTACTTGGCTTTGATTTTGCGCTACCGCTCAAGGCCGTGCTATGGGGCGCCTTGGGTATCGCCCTGATTGGCATGACCAACCTTGTCGTCAGCTTTGCCCTGGCCTTGCGCACCGCGCTACGCGCCCGACGCGTTGAGTTTGAACACTGGATGCCTTTGCTAGGCGCCATCTGGCGGCGTTTCCGGCAGCACCCGCGCAGCTTTCTGCTGCCACCTCGCGAGTAGAATGCGGGCGTGCTTTTTTCTGCCCGTCGCCTGCTCCCGCTATTGCTGATCGCCCTGCCTCAAATGGTGCTGGCCGGCGAAGTTGCGCTCGATGCGCCGGAAGAAATAGTTGAACTGCTGGAGCCTTACTTACCGGAAGAGGTGGGTTCGACTCAGGCGCAGAAACTGTCGCGAGAGATTCTGTCAACCGAAGGTTATTTTTCTCCGCTGTTTGAGATCAGGGAAATGGATGGCGAACTTAGCCTGAAAATCGACCCTGGCCCACGCACGAAAATCACCACGGTAAATGTTACGGTCGACGGCAAAATTGACCCGAAAATTCGTGATGAAGTGATTGCCAGCTGGTCACTACCCGTCGGCCAAGCCTTCCGCCAGGACGACTGGAGCAGCGCCAAGACACACCTGCTTTCGCGCCTGCTGGCCAGCGATCACGCCGCCGCCAAACTGCTCGACAGCGAGGCGGAAATTGACCCACCAAACGCCAGTGCCAGCCTGACGGCGCATTACGATGCCGGCCCGCGCTACCGTTTTGGTGAATTGCGGATCGAAGGCCTGCAACGCTACAACCCGGATCTCGTGCAACGTTACAACCGCGTCATCAGCCCCGGCGACCCGTATCGCGAAGAAAAGCTCAGTGCCCTGCAAAGCACCTTGCAGGCGACGCCCTATTTTTCGTCGGTCAGCGTCCAACTCGACCAAGAGGCTGGTGCCACCGATGGCGATACGGTAGACGCCCCGGTCATTGTTCGCCTGCGCGAGCGTGCCGCCCACCGCATTTCATTCGGCGCGGGTGCCAGTTCCAACACCGGTGCCCGCGTCGAAGCCAATTACCACACGCCGAATCTGTTTAACCAGGCATGGACACTGGATAGCGGCCTGCGCCTAGAACAAAAGAAGCAGACAGCTTATACCGACGTTTTCTTTCCGCCGGATGAGAAAAACCGCCGGCACGGCCTGGGTGTCAT
The DNA here is from genome assembly GCA_016709495.1 of Candidatus Dechloromonas phosphorivorans. Taxonomy (GTDB): domain Bacteria; phylum Pseudomonadota; class Gammaproteobacteria; order Burkholderiales; family Rhodocyclaceae; genus Azonexus; species Azonexus defluvii. The sequence goes on from JADJMS010000017.1 coordinate 114,140, forward strand.
GGCGGAAGGCACCAACATTCAGGGCTTGCAGACCGAGCGTTACGCTTTCGGGGCGCAAAGCATTCAGCAACGCGGCAGTATCGAGCAGCGCCTGTCGCTGCAATGGCAGAAGGAACACTTGCGGCCCGATGGCGCCGAGGAAACGGTCAGCATCGCTCTTGTCCCGAACGTGATGTGGACCTGGCGCAAAGTCGATAATCCGCTCAATCCGCAGCGTGGCGCGGTGATTCAAGCGCAAATTGGCGGCGCAACCAAAGCGGTCATCTCTGACCAGAACTTTCTCCGCCTGCACAGCCGCGTGCAGCAATTCATTCCCCTCGGCAAGGCCGATACGCTGATCCTGCATGGCGAAATCGGCTATACCGCCGCCGAATCACGGCAAGGTATCCCGCAGGATTACCTCTTCCGCACCGGCGGCACCGGCTCGGTGCGCGGTTACGCCTATCAGAGTCTGGGCGTCAAGGAAGGCGCGGCCATCGTCGGCGGCCGATATCTGGCGGTTGGCAGTATCGAAGCCACGCATTGGCTGGACGACAGCTGGGGCATTGCCGCCTTTGTTGATGCCGGCGATGCCGTCGATTCCCTGCAGGATGCCCGCCTGGCCGTCGGCTACGGACTCGGCGGGCGCTGGCGCAGCCCGGCCGGGCCGCTCGGCATCGATCTCGCCTACGGCCAGCGGACCAGTAAATTGCAACTGCACTTTTCACTGGCCATCCCGTTCTGACATGCGCAGATTAATCAGCCTCGCCAGCCTCACCCTGCTTGCCGGACTCGGCGCAGGCGGCATCTGGCTAAGCCAGAGCGAAAGCGGTTTGCACAGTCTGGCGCAGATCGCCAGCCAGACGAGCGGCGGTCGGCTGGTCATTGAGCAAACCAGCGGACGCCTCACCGGGCCATTGCAGATCGAACATCTGCGCTGGGAAAGCCCAGGCATCAAGATCAGCCTCGATGGCCTGCACCTTGACTGGCAGCCCGGCGCGCTACTGCAAGGCAAATTGGCGATCAGCGAGCTCAGTGCCGCCAAGCTGCGCCTTGATATTGCCAGCAGCAACGAAGCCAGCCCGCCACCGAGCGATTTGCGCCTGCCGGTTACGGTCGACATCGAAAAAGTCGCCATTTTTCAATTCGACTGGTGGGGCATTTTCAGCGCCAACAACATCAGCGGCCAACTGAGCAGCGATGGCGAACAGCATCGTTTGAACGACTTCATCGCCCACAGCGGCAACCTGACCTTGAACGGCGCGGCCAGTCTGGGTGGCAGTGCGCCCTTGCCCCTGAATTTCACAGCCCAGTTAAACGGCAAACTCGACGAACGGCCACTGCAACTGGCGCTCAACGGTGATGGCCCACTGGATCGCATCAGCTTGCGCGCCAAAGCCGAGCAAGGCATCAGCGGCCAGGGCACGGCGACGATCACACCTTTCGCGCTACAAACCTTCGCCAACGCCCACCTTGAAATCACCGATATCGATCCCGCTGCCTGGCACCCCAGCGCCCCCAAGGCCAAGCTCGTCCTGCTTGCTGATCTGCAACCCAAGGGCGACAGCGTTGCTGGTGACTTTTCCATCACCAACCTGCAAGCCGGCCCGCTCGACCGCCAGCAACTTCCCCTGGTGCAATTGAGCGGCAAGCTCGAAGGATTCGGCGACCAGATGATTTTTGAGAAACTGAGTGCCCAGCTCAGCGGTGACGGCAAGCTGATCGGCAAAGGGCGCTGGCAGAACAATCAACTGAGCCTCGACCTGCAAGCGGCCAATCTCGACGCCGCCAGCCTGGTTTCCCGCTTGCGCCCAACGCGCCTCAACGGCCCACTGCTAGCCTCGGTCAGTATTGATCAGCAAGCCATCGAGACAACGCTCAGCGACCAACGTTTCGCCCTGAAAATTGATGCCCGCCACGCGGCCGGCACGGTCAATCTGCCCACTCTCGAACTTTCCGCTGGCAATTCCCTGCTCAAGGCCAGTGGCGAGCTCCAGCTAGACCAGAACATGCCGTTCAAGTTCGCAGGCGAACTCAGCCGCTTTGACCCGAGCCGCTTCCTCAAAGCTCCGGCGGCGCTGATCAACAGTCGTTTTAAAGGCCAGGGCAAGCTGGAACCACGACCACAGGTCGATGCCCATTTCGAGATCAGCGACAGTCGCCTGGCTGGTGAAATATTGGCCGGACAGGGCGATATCCGTATCGACTGGCCGCATGTTCCGCGTGCCGACATCCTCCTCAAGCTGGGCGCCAATCAGCTGAAAGCCAGTGGCGCTTACGGTCAACCCGGTGATGTACTGGAACTGTTGATCAACGCGCCACAACTGGGCCCTTACGGCATCGATGGCGGGCTCAACGCGCAGTTGCGACTGGCTGGCACCCCACAAGCGCCAATGCTCAGCGGCCACGCCGAATCCCCTCGGCTACGCACCCCCGGCGGCACCCAGCTCAATGGCCTGAATCTGAAGCTGGAAGCCGGTGGCACAGCCAAATCACCACTCCATCTTGATCTGACCATCGACCGCGTCGACAGCGCCGAGCAAGCCGGGCTGGCCCGCAGCATTCATGTTCAAGCCAGCGGCAGCAACAGCCAACACACGCTATTGGCAAATGGCGAACTCGGCGAAAAGCAAAAGTTGGCGCTTCGCCTGCAAGGTGGGCTGGATGGCCTGCACTGGCGTGGCGAAGTGCAGGAGGCACGCCTCAGCGGTGGCCGCCAGAACTTGCAACTCTCGTCCCCCGCTGCTCTCGCACTGGCCCCAGAAAGCTGGACGTTTGGCCCGGCCAAACTCAGCGGCAGCGATCAAACCAATAACTGGCAAGCCAGCGTTGAGGCCGGCGCCGATGCCAAGAAACTGCGCGCCACACTCAGCGCCCGCGGCCCCCGTCTCGGTGAGCTCAGCGGGCAAGTCGAGGCCGGCATGCTCGGCCCGTGGTCGATCAATCAACAAGCCCCCTGGCTACTCAGCCTGAAGAGTGGCATTGAAGACCTTAGCTGGCTGGCTGAATTTCTCGGCGAAAAATGGACGAGCGGCGGCAGTTTGCGGGGCGAACTGAAAGTTGCCGGCACCCCGGAACACCCAATTTCCAGCGGTCAATTCCGCGGCGAAAACCTGGCCCTGCGCCTGCCGGAGCAAGCCTTGCACCTGACGCGTGGCGAGCTGGATATTGATCTGACCAACAATCTGCTGCGCGTCAAAAAACTGACTTTCGACAGCGTGCTGCAAAATCCGCCACGCACCCTGTTGCGTAGCGAAAGACTTGATGTCACGGCCTTGACCAAAACGCCGGGCCGGCTGGAAATTAGCGGCGAAATGCTGGTTGACCGTAACAAAGGGGCTGACCGGGCTTTTCTCGACATCAAACTAGACCGACTCGGCGCCTATCAACTGCCTGACCAATGGATCGTCGTCTCGGGCGATGGACGCCTGAACTGGGAGAACAATACGCTCGGTATTCGCGGCAAGCTGGCCGCCGATGCCGGTTATTGGCAACTGGCCAAGGCCGGGACGCCAACGCTTTCGGATGATGTCGTATTCAAATCGACGAGCGGAGAAAAGCCAAGCGGCAACTTGCGCCCCAAGCTGGAACTTGACCTGAGCACCGATCTCGGCAAGAACTTTTTCTTCAATGGTGCCGGGCTGAGTAGCCGGCTGAATGGCGATATCCGCTTGCGCGCCAGTGGCCGCGACCTGCCCAAGGCGAGCGGCAGCATCCGCAGCCGTGACGGGCGCTTTGAAGCCTACGGTCAGCAACTGAGCATTGAACGCGGTGTGCTCACCTTTCAGGGTTTGCTCGACAACCCGGCGCTCGATGTGCGTGCCGTGCGCAAAGGTTTGGCGGTTGAACCAGGAGTTCAGGTCAGCGGCACCGCACAAAAACCGACCGTCAAACTGATCTCCGATCCGGAATTGCCGGATGCTGAAAAACTCGCCTGGCTGGTTCTTGGCCACGGCCCCGAACAGATGAGTGCCAGTGATGCCGCCTTGCTGATTCCGGCTGCGGGCAGCATCCTCGGCCATGAATCAGGGAACGTTGTCAAACAATTGAAAAACACCTTCGGCATCGATGAATTCGGCGTACGTCAGGGCCAAATCGGCGATACGTGTGGCCGTTCGCAAGGAAGCCGTGTCGCTGGCGGCGGCATCGACACGACGCCACCACGGGCAATCAAATTCTCAGCGTCGGCAAACGCCTTTCGTCAATGCCTTGCTCTCTTACGAGCAAACGCTGGGCAAGGCGGAAAGCGTGGTCAAACTGACCGTCAACCTCACCCGTCAGATTTCAGTGATTGGCCGGGCGGGCAGTGATAATGCGCTGGATGTGTTTTACACGATCACTTTGGGTCGTGCATCGCAAGAACCCCGTTGAGATAAGCAAACACGGCGTCTTCAGTCAGTACGCTCAAGTGATCCTCGTCAAAACCTCGTAGCGCCGTGGCTTGCGCCTGAGCCTCCGGACGCAACTGGCTATTGAGCATGATCGTGCCATCACCGCTGGCAAAGCTGGTCACACTGGTATTCAGGTAGCTAAAGAGCAGGTAATGCGGCACCCCGCTCGGCATCGGCCGGCGAAACAAGCCCTGCAGGAAGCGGCTGCCCGGTACGATACTTTTCCACACCGGCATGACCACCGGCGAGTAATCAAGCCCGTTCTTGGCCTCGGGCTGCCCACCAAAAGGGGTGGAAATCGAGGTGAAAGAGCGCACATATTCGCAATGATCATCCCGAACACAGCCTGACAAGTAGGAGCGTGCAACCAGGCCGCCCATGCTGTGCGCGACGATGTGCAGATGAATAAACGGGTAGCGGTGATTCAATTCAGAGAGCATGCCGAACATGCCATCGCCCAGCACACGCAAATCCAGCCCTGTCGGGTAATACATAAACCAGGGCTGAAATTTTTTATGATCCAGTTTGGCAACCATCACTGCAAAATCGCGCGGGCTGCCGTTTATCCCGTGGACGAAAAGTACGGGCGTCTTTTCCGGGGAGTATTCCTCGACAAAATAAATGCCGACATAGCCCTGACGCGCAAAATGCAAGGGCTGCCACATACCGAGCGTCGCCAGATCAGGATCAAACCGTGCATCATCAAGCCCCACTTTAAGCCCAAGCTGGGTGCTCAACAGCGCCGAATGGCCTTTGCGCAAATCGAACAGATTGCCCATCGCTGGCCAGCCGGTGGCATCAACGGCCAGGGGTTTGATGTCGAAATCGATACGGTCGACGCGCCCGGTGAATGCAGCACTCGCCGGTAAGTCATACCAACCGGAAGGTTCATCGGGCTGGTATTCAAAATCATTATTCAGGTCGTTGAAAGCAAACAGATGATGCGTAGTAACCAAGGCGTTCATCTGAAAACTACCCGAGCCTTCAAACACGCGATAGGCGTGAATATCCTTGCCGCTGCGGTCACCCATGGCAACCACAATGATCGGACAGGCCGAGCAAAACGGAGAGTCAATTTCGCCCGAAAGACGAATAAAACTGTTCTTGGTCTGAATTAAATCGTCACGCAAACTCAGCAGATTGCCGCACGAGGCAAGCATCATGCTCATGACAGCAAGCAAACCAATTTTGAACAAAGACATACGGCCAGCGCTTGGTAGTTATCAAAACACCGGGCGC
>JADJMS010000018.1 GCA_016709495.1 Candidatus Dechloromonas phosphorivorans
CGAACAAACCGAAATCGTCCGCCGCGTCGAAATCCTCTTCGCCTTCGCCGACCGCCTCGAAGCCCGTCTCGCCACGGCCCGCCGGCAGGTTGGCCAGTTGACGCCAGCCCTGCTCGCCAAGGCTTTCCGGGGCGAACTGGTACCGCAAGACCCGGCTGATGAGCCGGCGGCTGAGTTGCTGAAGCGTCTTGCGGCGCAGCGTGAGGTAGCGCCTAAGGTGAAGCGGGGTCGGGCTAAGGGCTGAGTAGTTGCAAGGCCAGGGCAAAGGCAACCCCCCCCAGCCCCCCTTTTCAGGGGGGAGCACGTTGAGCCGTGCCGTCAGCTCCTCCCCTGAAAAGGGGAGGTTGGGAGGGGTTGGTTTTTTACTAACAATCAATTAACTTTCATCGCCCCCAGCGTCGCCACATCAATGATTTCCGCGATCCGGTCGCCCAGGCCGGCGAGTACGGCGGCGTGTACCGTCGCGGCTGGTATGGTTTTGCCATCCGGCCCCGGCAAATCTCGCGTGGCGCTGGCGTCGGCTACCACACCAACCCGGTAGCCACGATGAAAGGCTTCGCGGGCGGTTGAGTCGACACAGTTGTGGGTCATGTAGCCGGCGATGAGCAGCGTCTCAATTCCCCCGGCCTGTAACACATCAGCCAGCCCGGTGCCGGTGAAGGCCGAGGGCAGGTGTTTGTGGATGACCGCCTCGCCTTCGGCTGGCACCAAGCCAGCGATGGGTGCGGCACCGCTGGTATCCGGGGCGAAGATGGGTGCTGTCGCCGGGGCGCGGTGCAATACATGGATGACGGCGATGCCGACTTGGTCGACCCAGGCGCGCAGTTGGCGGGCGGCCTTGCTGGCGGTTGGTTCATCAGGCAAGGCGAGCGGGCCGCTGCGGTATTCGTTCTGGTAATCGATGAGGACGACGGCAGTTTTGGCGGCGACCAGCGTGGCGCCGGCATGCAGGCTGGCGGGACGCCGACGATCTGGCGCAGGGTACGGGCGTTCATGCGCTTTCTCCAATCAGGGTTTGCGCTTTGCGCGCGGCCTGCGTTTGCCCGTCGTAACCCCAGCTATCAGCGGGCAGTTCGTGCAGGGCAACGTAGAGCGGTGCATCGAAAGGGCCAACTGTTACGGTCAACAGCGTTTTTGCCGCAAAAATAAAGGCGGCCTTTTCAGCGGCGCTATTGGTGCCGGCGGTGATCAGCGCCTGCAGGCTGGCGCCAGTCGCCACGGCTTGCCCGTTGGCGGTGAAGGCACCGGCTGGCAACTGGCTGACGCTGACGACGGTGAGCGCTGCTTCCTTGTGCAATATAGTTTGCATCAGGCGCGTCGTTTCCTGCTGCAATCGCTGAATGGTGGCTGGCGCGGCTTGCGGGCCGGTGAGCGTGATCTGGATTAAAGGCATGGTGTGCTCCGGTTGAGTGACGCCTGCATCATTTCACTTGGCGTTTATGGATACAATCCGTCAATTTGATAACAGTTTGTTGCTCTATGGAAACAATCAACCCACTCGATCATTTATCCGACCTTGCCGTTTTTGTCCGCGTCGTTGATACGCAAGGCTTCTCAGCGGCGGCGCGGGCCATGGGCCTGACCAAATCGGCGATCAGCAAACGGATCAACCGACTCGAAAAGCAGCTTGGCCTGCGCCTTTTACAGCGCACGACACGCGCCATGTCGCTGACCGAAGCAGGCCGCGTGCTTTATGAACGGGCGGCGCAGGGTGTTGCGCTGCTCGACGAAAGCGCCCGCCTCGCTGCCGGCCTGGTCGATGCGCCACGCGGCACCTTGCGCGTCACCGCCTCGGTGACTTTCGGCAAGCTCTGCCTGGCGCCGCTGATTCCCGAATTTCTCGCCCGTTACCCGGAGATCGAGCTGCAACTGACCCTGCTCGACCGCTTCGTCGATCTCGTCGATGAAGGCTACGACGTCGCCCTGCGCCTGACCCGCACGCCGCCCGATCAGGTGGTGGCCAAGGCGCTGATGCCGGTGCGCTACCGACTATGTGTTGCGGTCGACGCGCTAAATGGCCAAAAAATTGAAACACCGGCCGACCTTGCCGGTCACAACTGCCTGCATTACGGCCTGCGCGAATTCGGCAATGAATGGCGTTTCCAGCGCGGCACGGAAGAAGCGCGAGTGCGCGTGACAAGCAACGTCGTGGTCAATAACAGCGAGGTGGTGCGCGACCTGCTGCTCGCCGGCATGGGCATCGGGCTGGTCTGGAACTATGCAGTGGACCGCGAAATTGCCGATGGCCAACTGATTCCGCTGCTGCCGGACTGGACGCCGGTCGGTCCCTTCGGCCAGACGGCTTACGCGCTATGGCTGCCGCAAAGCCACCTGCCGCCAAAGATTCGCGTGTTTGTCGACTTTCTTGCCGAGCGCTTGCGCGAGACGCCAGCCTAGCCCTGTTTCGCCCAGCCCGGCTGCAAGGCCGCAATGCGTTGCGTTTCTGCCTCGCCCACGCCAGCCGATGCTGCGAATTCCGGCCAGCGGGCGACGGCTTCTCTGATCCGCTGCAGCCGCTCACGAGCACGGCGAATGTCGTAGGTTTTGGCCAGGTGCAGCAGATCCTCGGCGCCGATCTCCCATTTTTTTCCACCCACCTGCATCTGGTGCCAGCGCGTCCATTTGCCCTCACCGGGATTGTGCGCAAAACAGGTGTCGTAAGCCGGGGCAAGCCGCCACTGACCTGAACTGTCCATCAGGAAACCTAAATTCTTGGTGTGGTCATCGCAATTAGCGATGGCAATGTTGAAGGCACAACGCGCCCAGGCCTGCTCCAGCGCGTCGGCGCCAAGGCGCAAGCCGAGGACGGTGCGCAGGTATTGGTCGTAGCTGTGCACGTAGGGCATGTTGAAATCGAGGTGCATCAGGCCGCACAAGGACTGGGCATGCAGCTTTTGGTTGCCGTCGCGATCAAAACGCCGGGTCATGAAATGAGCGCGATTGCCTTCTTCGAGCAGACGGCATTCGTTCATCTCGATACCGGCAGCAGTCGCCATCAGGTAGTGAGCGTATTCGACGCGCCCGAAACCGGCGCTGGTGCCCAACTCGCCGTCGGCGCCGACGTCAAACTTGAGCAGCCAGTGTTCAAAACCTTCCGGCACGTCAAACTGCCCGGAGACCACCTGATTGGTCTGCCGGTTCCAGCCGATGACGGCCTTGGCACGCGCGCCGCCGGCGGAACTGCCGATGTCGATGATGTCCTGAGCGATGCTGCGAGAATTCACCTTTCAACGCCCGCCGCGCATCTTCGACCAGATGCGCCATGTCGAGCGGCAAACTGGCCGCTGCACCGCGCAGCTCCGTTTCAGCCGGCTCGAATTCGAGCGCACCCATGCTGCGCCGCCCGACATAGAGGAGCCGCTGTAAACTGGTGATCTCCTTGGGCAGGATGCCGCGCCGCGCCAGATATTCGTCGATCAGCGCGTTGCCGAATTTGTCGGGCAATGAATCTGCGAGCAGGCCCGGCAGGCCATGAAAGGTTTCCTGAGCCAGCGCGGGAAAGCTGAAGCGGCGCCTGGCCTTCATCTTCATCAGGATCGGCGAGAGTTCGAGATGGCCCTTTTCAAATTCCGGGGCGTAGCTGAACTCGTAATAGCCGGGCTTGTTCCTCAGCGGCGCCACCGCCCCGACGAATTGCCCCCAGATATTGACTTGAATTGCCCGGATCTCTTCCATGCTTTAACTCCGGTTTGAGCGCGGTGCGCGCTGCCGACCCTGCTTGGCCTTTTTTTGCGCCTCGGCCAGCACATCGAGCGGACTCGGGCTGTCCGCATCGGGCACCACGGCGAGCAGGCCGTCGAGCAGATCCATGCTGCGCAGGATGGCGATCAGATTGCGCAGCGTAATGGCGCCGGTTTTTTCGAAGCGTTTGAGCGGTGTCAGCCCGATCCCGCTTTTATGCGCCAGATCGGCCTGAGTCATGGCCGCCCCATTGGGCGATACGCGCCATGCCTTGAGTGTTTCCGCAAACTTTACGGCGACTTCTTCATTGGTCATGCGGCAAGTATCCATAGCCTATTTTTAGCCCTTTAGATGAATAAAAATCTTCTTACAGTCCAATTATAGGTTACTAAACGTAAAATTCAATTTACATTCCATTTTTAGTCCACTAAAAATATATAAATTAAATTAAAGACTAATATTGGTCTTTTATAGCAACCCCACCCACCCACCTCGGCATACAGCAACAACACCCCACAGACACTTGAAGCAGATGAATTGCCGGTGCGCGCCGCCGCCCTATGATAAATTTGCCGCCGACTTGATTCAGGATTCAACGCCAGACCATGACCGACCAGCTCAACCTCTTCGATGCCAGCGCCAAGCTGGTAACCGACGCCGCCAAGGAAGCAGAATTGCCTGCGCCCCAGCAGCCCGACCAAGCTGAGAAAGCAGTTGCGGCACCGCCCTTCGAAACGGATTCGGCAGCACCGCCCGCTCTGCCCCCTCCCGCCAGCGGCCCGGCCGACGACATTCCCTCGCCCGCCGACTACGCCGCCCGCCGCTATCTCGAATACGCGATGAGCGTCGTCACCGGCCGCGCCCTGCCTTCCGTGGCCGATGGCCAGAAACCAGTGCAGCGCCGCATTCTCTACGCCATGCACCGCATGGGCCTCTACAAGAGCCCGCGCCACGTCAAGTCGGCGCGCGTGGTCGGCGATGTGATCGGTAAATATCACCCGCACGGCGATTCGTCGGTTTATGAAGCAATGGTGCGCATGGCCCAGGACTGGAGCCTGCGTTACCCGATAGTCGATGGCCAGGGCAATTTCGGCTCACGCGATGGCGACAACGCCGCCGCCATGCGTTACACGGAAGCCCGCCTGACGCCGATTGCCGAGCTCTTGCTGGCGGAGCTTGACGAAGGCACGGTCGATTGGAAACCAAATTACGACGGCGCCAACGACGAGCCGGTGCTGCTGCCGGCGCGCCTGCCGTTTTGCCTGCTCAACGGCGCCTCCGGCATTGCCGTCGGCATGGCGACCGAAATCCCGGCACACAACCTGCGCGAAGTAGCAAATGTTGCGGTCAACCTGATAAAAGACCCGAATTTTTCGGAAGAAGAAGTCCTGGCGCTGATCCCCGGCCCGGATTACCCGGGTGGCGCGCAGATCATCTCGACCGCCGAGGAAATCGCCGCCATCTATCGCGGTGGCCGTGGCAGCATGCGTGTTCGGGCCAAATGGAAGATCGAAAATCTGGCGCGCGGCCAGTGGCGGCTGGTCATTACCGAACTGCCGCCGGGCGTGTCGACCAATACCGTCATGTCGGAAATCGAAGCCTGCTCCAACCCGGTGGCCAAGGATAAGGCCGGCAAAAGGTGTTCACGCCGGAACAACTCAACCTCAAGGCGGCATTTTTGTCGTCAATTTCCGAACGCGGCGTGCGCGACGAATCGGGCAAGGAACACGCCATCCGGTTGGTCATTGAACCAGCTTCTTCGCGTCAAGGCCAGGACGATCTGGTGCGCCTGCTGCTCGCTCACACCAGCCTTGAAACCAATGCTTCAATTAACTTGACGGTGCTTGGCGTGACCGGCACGCCGCGTCAGGCTTCGCTCTACAGCATCATTGCCGAATGGTGCCGCTTCCGGCTGGCCACCGTGCAACGGCGCACGCGCCATCGCCTGACGGCTGCCGAAAAGCGCATCCATATCCTGGAAGGCCGTTTGGCAGTACTGCTCGATATCGACAAGGTGATCAAGGTCATCCGTGAATCGGACGATCCCAAGATCGATCTGATGGCGCATTTCAAGCTGTCCGAAATCCAGGCCGAAGACATCCTCGAAATCCGCTTGCGTCAATTGGCGCGACTGGAAGGGATCAAGATTGGCGAAGAACTGGCCAAGCTGCGCGAGGAAGCCAAGGGGCTGAATCACCTGCTCGATTCGGACGAAGCGCTGCGCACCTGCGTGGCGAGTGAAATTGAAGCCGATGCCAAGAAATATGGCGATGACCGCCGCACCTTCATCGAAGCCGCTGAGAAGGTGACGATGTCGGATGCCAAAACCGTCTCCATCGTTGATGAACCAACGACACTGATCGTCTCGAAGCACGGCTGGTTGCGCTCACGTCAGGGCCACAATATTGACCCGACGCAACTGACTTTCCGCTCCGGCGATGCCCTCCTCGCCTGCCTGCCATGCCGCACGGTGGATAGCCTGATTCTGCTCGACACCAAGGGCCGCGCATATTCGATCCCGGCTTCCGACATTCCCGGCGGCAAGGGTGACGGCCTGCCGGCAACTTCACTGGCTGATTTCCAGGATGGCGGAAAAACCTGTCTGGCGTTAGCGGTGCAGAGCGAAAAAATCTATCTGGTCGCTGCAGATGGCGGCTACGGCTTCCGCTGCAAGGGTGAGGACTTCATGTCGCGCGGCAAGGCCGGCAAGGCTTTCCTGACCTTGGGTGAAAACGAATCTCCGGCTATTTTCATGCCGGCCCCGAGTGAAGGCGAAATTGCCTGCGTAACGAAAGATGGCCGTGCACTGGTCTTCAATATTGAGGAAATCCGCCTGCTAGCCAAGGGCCGTGGCCTCAAGCTGATCGATGCCGATCCCGGCAAAACGGCGCTGGATGACATTATTCCAGTGGAGAATGGCGCCGCCGGCAAGCTCAAGGGCGAACGGCTGGAAATCTGCCGTGGCAATCGTGGCGGCAAGGGCAAACTGGTTCGGGCCAGTCGCAAGTAATCGACATCTGTTTCGGTCAACCAATAAAACGGGGCAATTTTTTGCCCCGTTTTTTTATGGCAGTTTGAGATCTTTCGTTACCAACTGCTGCTGCAAGGCCCGCTCATGCGCATGCCGCGCGCGCAGGCGGGGGTCGGTAACCAGCATGCCGATCGTTTCACCGAGCACCATCGCCACGCCCAGCACGGGCAAAACCAGCATCAAGCCCGGCACACCAGCCACCGCGCCACCGACAAAAATCATTAACACTGTGAGCAATGGGTGCATGTTGAGGCTTTTGCCTATAGTCAGCGGCATGAAGAAAAAGTCATCAAGCAGGCGCACGAAGATGAACAGGCCGATGGCCGCATAAGCAACACCGGGATTGCCGGGGAAATCGGTGGCCGCCACCAGCACCACGAGCAGGCAGCCCAGCACCGAACCAATGTAAGGCACCCAGGCCAGCACGGCGGTGAGCAATCCAAGCAACAGCGCACCGGAAACGCCGATCAGCCATAGACCGCCGGCGAGGCACAGGGTATCAAGCAGGGTCAGCTCGATCAGGCCGATGAAATAAAGGCGCGATGTGCGGTCGACCTGATCCATCAGGAACAGGCTGCGCTCAAAATAGGCATTGGGCACGGCACGCGCCAGAAACTTGCGGAAGCGCCAGCCGTCGCGCAGCATGAAGAAAGCGAGAAAGGGTGCCAACAATAGCGAGGGCGACCAGGCGGCAATGGTCATGGCAATCGCCGGTATGTATTTTTCGGCGAAATGCGCTGTGAATTCGGCAATCTGCCGCGTCATTTCCTGACTGGCATGGGCTTGCGCCAGCATGTCAAAACGTCCTTCAAGCTGAACGATGCTGGCCGTCAAAAAATGGATGCCACCATCAAGGTAACGCATGGCGGAATCCTGCCAGGTCACGGCTTCGGCGAGTAACTTCGGAAAGCCCAGCAGGCCAATCAACACGATCAGCGCAAAGGCACCGCTGCTGACCCAGCCTGCTGCGTGGTCATGCGACATACCGCCGAGCACCAGACGCAGTTTGAGCGGCAACAGGGCGTAATAAATGATCAGCGCCAGCACAAAGGGCACGACCAGCCAGAGAATTTTCTGGAAGAGGAAAAGGATCAGGCAGGTGCCGGCGATGATCGCCGCCCACACAATCGGCCCGGATTGATACTGGCCAGGCTTGAAGGTCATTGGATCACGGCGCCGTCAGTCGTTTGAGCCAGCATCTGGCGTAAACGCTGGCCGAGATGACGGGCAAGCTGCATGGCAATTTTGGAGGCGATCTGCGCGTGCGCATCCATCAAACGCTCAAAATCGCCACGAAAGAGAACAGCCAGCTCACTTGGTGCACTGGCTCGCACTTGAGCCGAGCGCGGCCAGTCATCAAGCAGCCCAAGCTCACCGAAAAAATCGCCAGTCTTCAGTTCGGCAAGCGGCGTTTCATGCTGGCCCGGCAAGTAAATCGCCGCCGCACCGCTAACAATAATGTAAAGCGCCTGCCCCTCCTCGCCAGCATCGAAAACGACCTCGCCGGCAAGAAATGTCCGATCATGAACAAAGGCATCGACAATCTTCAACTCGCGCTCGGTCAGATTGCAGAACAACTCGGTATTGGCGAGCCGATGGCTGACTTTGATCGTCTGATGAGCGCGTGAAAACCACAACATGGGGATTTCCTGAAGATGAACCGGGAAGGAATTTTAACCTCACCCTTCCCGTCACTTTCGCTCATCTGTTACGGTCGACCGCGAAAAACGTCCTATTTTTTTGCAATGACACCACAGGCAAGGCGGGCCCCGGAATTGCCTGTTGGTTGGGTCTTGAAGTCGTCCGCCGTCGCATGAACGATCACGCTGCGTCCGGCGATGCCACCCTCGCCATCGCTCAAATTGACATCATCAATATAGCCCACCAGTTTGGCCAACCCCTTGGCATCGGCCACCAGTTGCGGCATATCGCCGGCATGGTGATCGGCATGTTCAGGATTGCCGTGCGGCTTGCCTGTCGGATTGTAATGCCCGCCGGCACTGGTACCATCCGGCGCACTGCAATCACCCTTTTCATGAATGTGGAAACCATGCGGTCCGGGGCTTAATCCGCTGATTTCAGCAACCACTCTCAGCTTATTACCGGCTTCACTGAAAACCACCGTACCGGAAACTGTATTGCCCTTGGTCGGGTTCAATAATGCTTCGGCGCGACCGGGGCCGGACGACACTACACCTGCAGCACAACCGGCAAGAATCAGCGTACTGGCCACGCTGCCGAGAAGAATGAACTTTTTCATTTTTGATGTCTCCACTTGTGATGTAACAAGATACAACGAATAATTAGTTTCCCGAACGCTGGACTAAGTTCATTCTTTCCCGAAAGCAGCCGCCCGCAAAGCCATGCACAACGAAACCCTGAGGCCGGAAACAACTCCGAGCACACTGACCAGCTTCACTCCCAATGTGGATGCGAGCAAGCTCAATCACGCACCGGGGTCGCTGGTTGATAAATACGGGCGACGGGTTTCCTACGTCCGTCTCTCGATTACCGACCGCTGCGACTTCCGTTGCACCTACTGCATGGCCGAGGAAATGACCTTCCTGCCGCGCCATGAGGTAATGAGTCTGGAAGAATGCCTGCAAGTCGCCAAGGTCTTTGTCGGCCTTGGCGTCAATAAATTGCGTATCACCGGTGGCGAACCTTTGGTGCGCAAGGAAGCCATGTGGCTGATTGAACGTCTCGGTGCCCTGCCCGGCCTCGATAATCTGGTGATCACCACCAACGGTTCGCAACTCGACCGTTTCGCGCCGCAACTCAAGGCCGCCGGCGTTAAACGCATCAATATCAGTCTCGACACGCTGAAGGCAGATCGTTTCAAGACGATTACCCGTATCGGCGACCTGAGCAAAGTCATCAAGGGCATTGAAGCGGCGCAAGCAGCCGGCTTCAAGCGCACTAAACTCAACGCTGTGATGATGCGCGGCACCAACGATGACGAATTTGTCGATCTGGTCCAATTCGCCATCGACCGCGAACTCGACCTTTCCTTCATCGAAGAAATGCCGCTCGGCGAAATCCACGGTCGCAACACGACCTACATTTCCTCGGAAGAAACCCGCGAGTTGCTTGCTCAGCGTTTCGAGCTGATTCCCTCTACTGAATCCTCCGGCGGCCCGGCCCGCTACTGGCGCATTCCCGGTTCCGAATCGCGTATCGGCTTCATCTCACCGCACAGCCATAACTTCTGCGACACCTGCAATCGCGTACGCATCACCGCCAAGGGCGAGCTTTATCCCTGCCTCGGCCAGAATGATGCCATGCATCTGCTACCCATCCTGCGCGAGGCACCAGGCGATGAAGCACCACTGCGTCAGGCAATCATGGACAGCATGGGCATCAAGCCCTTTGGCCATGACTTCACGCA
Source organism: Candidatus Dechloromonas phosphorivorans (assembly GCA_016709495.1). Lineage (GTDB taxonomy): Bacteria > Pseudomonadota > Gammaproteobacteria > Burkholderiales > Rhodocyclaceae > Azonexus > Azonexus defluvii. The sequence goes on from JADJMS010000018.1 coordinate 10,101, forward strand.
ACAAATGGACTCCCCGCAAGTTGTTCGTTTCATGTCGATGACCGGCGGCTAGGCCCGAGGTCCATGTTTTCCAGCGAGCAAAACACAACAGGCCACCAACGACTTTGGTTGATTATTAGCCTGCTCGCCCTGCTTGCAGTCAGTAGCTGGCGTTTCATCGTCGGTGCCGACTGGCTGGTGAATATGGTGCTGGCCTTTACCCTGAGCGGTGTTGGCTTGCTACTCTGGTTTGAATGGCGCAAGTTGCGGAGTATCCGTCAGGCCTACGACATGGCCATGCTTGCCGCCCACGATGGTTTCTGGGAATGGAACCCGATCACCAAGGAACTGCATACCGGCACTCGCTTACTGGAGATTCTTGGTTATCAGCATGACTTTTTGCCCGACACCCATGCCTGGCTTAAGCTAGTCCATCCGGACGATATTTCTATATATAACAATGCTGTATCTGAACATCTTAAAGGTAATTCTAATTTTTTTTATTGTGAATACCGAGTCCGCGCCAGCAATGGCAGCTATATCTGGGTAGCTTCACGCGGCATTGCCGTCCGTGATCGTCGTGGTCGTGCCTATCAGATGGTCGGCTCAGTGACCGACATTTCCGAACGGCGCAATTACCAGGAAACAATGGAGTTCCTTGCCCAGCACGATGACTTGACCGGCTTGCCCAACCGCCTGATGCTCGCCGAAAAGCTGGCGCAATCGATTGAACAGGCGCAACAGAGTGGCCAGCGCCTGGCCATTTGCTTTATCGACCTCGACCGCTTCAAGAACATCAACGACACGCTCGGCCATCGTGCCGGTGACCAGTTGCTGCAAAGTGTGGCGCTGCGTCTTGGCGCCAACCTGCCGGCCAATTGCCAACTTTTCCGCCAGGGCGGTGACGAATTTATCGTCCTGATGACCTCAACCCCCGATTTATCCACGGTCCTGACTGCTGCCGGCCAGCTCCGCGAACTCATTGCCACGCCTTTCACCAGCCTGAGTGCCGATTTCTTCACCAGCGCCAGCATTGGCATCAGCCTCTTCCCGGACGACGCCAGCGACGGAGAAACACTGCTCAAAAACGCCGACACGGCCATGTACGAAGCCAAGGCAGCCGGCGGCAATGCCGTCCGTACCCACACGCCACAAATGAACCAGCGCCTGCTGTCGCGCGTCACACTGGAAACCCAGTTGCGTTCGGCTTTGCCACAAAATGAACTGGCACTGCATTTTCAAGCGCAGGTAGATACAGTGAGTGGCAGACTGACTGGCGCAGAGGCGCTGCTCCGCTGGCAACACGAAGGTCAAAACATTCCGCCCGACCAGTTCATACCAGTAGCCGAAGACACCGGCTTAATCATTGCAATTGGCGACTGGGTAATTGACCGCGCCATTGCGCAAATACTTGAATGGCGGCATTTGTATGGCGATATTCCACCGATTGCCATCAACCTTTCGCCTCGACAATTCTGGCGACCCGCCCTGTCACATCTGGTGCTCGACAAATTACGCGCCGCCGGCCTGCCGGCCAGTGCGCTTGAAGTGGAAGTTACCGAATCGGTCCTCCTCCATGCCGAAGCGGGCAGCCTGGAAGAATTGCAAAATTTCCGTGAGTCCGGCGTGCGTATCGCCCTCGATGACTTTGGCACTGGCTACTCATCATTGTCGTATTTACGCCGCTTGCCGATCAACATTCTAAAAATTGATCGCTCCTTCATTATCGACCTGACTTCGCCCACCGAGAGTGCAACCAGCCAGGCACTGGTGCGCGCCATCATTGCCATGGCCCACAGCCTGTCGCTGAAAGTCATTGCCGAAGGGGTTGAAACCCCTGAGCAACTCGCCTGCCTCAAGGAACTCGACTGCGATGTAATTCAGGGCTACCTGATCAGCCGCCCGCTACCACCGGCAGAATTTTCGGCAAAATTTCTCGTCGACCGCAACAACCAATAATCCGCAAAGAAAAATGGCGACCCTCAGGCCGCCATTTTTATACACCAAGCCCAGTTGGGCTGGCAGAAATTACAAACCGCGAACTGCGCGCTTGCGCTCGATTTCGGTCAGGTAACGCTTGCGGATACGGATCGACTTCGGCGTCAGTTCAACCAATTCGTCTTCAGCGATGAACTCGACGGCCGCTTCCAAGCTCAGGTTGATTGCCGGTACCAGATGGATAGTTTCGTCAGTGCCTGAGGCGCGAACGTTGGTCAGCTGCTTGCCCTTGATCGGGTTAACAACCAGATCGTTTTCACGGCTGTGAATACCGATGATCATGCCTTCGTACAGCTTGTCACCCGGCACGACGAACATGCGGCCGCGATCCTGCAGCTTCCACAGCGCGTAGGCAACCGCTTCGCCGTTATCCTGGGAAATCAACACGCCGTTACGACGCTCAGCAACGCCACCGTCCTTGCATGGTGCGTATTCGTCAAAAACGTGGCTCATCAGGCCATTACCACGGGTCAAGTTCATGAACTCGCCCTGGAAACCGATCAGGCCACGCGCCGGGATGCGGTATTCGATACGAACGCGACCACGACCGTCCGGCACCATGTCCTGCAGGTCGCCTTTACGTTGGCCAAGGCTTTCCATAACGCCACCCTGGGTATCTTCTTCGACGTCGACCGTCAGCATTTCGTACGGCTCACAGACGACGCCGTTGATGGTCTTGTTAACCACACGCGGACGACCAACTGCCAGTTCAAAGCCTTCGCGACGCATGTTTTCAAGCAGGATGCCGAGGTGCAGTTCGCCACGACCAGCCACGTCGAACACATCACCATTGCCGGTGTCATGGACGCGCAGGGCCATATTGGTCAGCAGTTCTTTGTGCAGACGATCACGAATCTGGCGGCTGGTCACAAACTTGCCTTCCGTACCAGCCAGCGGGCTGGTGTTGACCATGAATTGCATGGACAGGGTCGGCTCGTCAATCTTGAGCAGCGGCAGAGATTCCGGCTGTTCCGGATCAGTCACGGTACAACCGAGGACCAGATCTTCAATACCGGTGATCTGGACGATATCGCCAGCCAGGCCCTCTTCCAGCTCAATCTTGTTCAGACCGCGATAACCAAAGACCTGACCAATCTTGGCCTTGATCGGGGTACGCTCGTGTTCAAGTGCTTCTTCTTCGGTACCGAACATGACCAGCACGTTCTGACCTGTCTTGACACGGCCACGATTGATCTTGCCAACGCCGATACGGCCAACGTAGGACGAGTAATCCAGCGCGGTAATTTGCAGCTGCAGCGGTGCATTGATATCGGTATCCGGAGCCGGTACATGGCGCAGGATGGTGTCGAACAGCGGCTTCATGTTTTCGCGCGGCTGATCCAGTTCCATCGCTGACCAACCATTGAGGCCGGAAGCGTAAACGATAGGGAAATCAAGCTGTTCGTCGGAAGCACCCAGCTTATCGAACAGGTCAAAGGTCAGATTGACGGCCTGATCAGGATCAGCGCCATCACGGTCAACCTTGTTAACCAGCACAATCGGACGCAGACCAAGGGCCAGGGCCTTCTTGGTAACGAAACGGGTTTGCGGCATCGGGCCTTCAGCAGCATCAACCAGGAGGACCACGCCATCGACCATACCCAGCACGCGCTCGACTTCACCACCGAAGTCCGCGTGACCCGGCGTGTCAACGATGTTGATATGCACGCCTTCGTATTCGACCGCGGTGTTCTTGGAAAGAATCGTGATACCACGTTCTTTTTCCAGGTCATTGGAGTCCATGACACACTCAACCAGCTGCTGGTGCGCAGCAAAGGTGCCGGATTGGCGGAGCAGTTGGTCAACCAGGGTGGTTTTACCGTGGTCAACGTGAGCGATGATGGCGATGTTGCGAATCGGACGAGCGGACATGGGAAGGCCTGAAAAATCAAAGGCGTGATTCTATCACCGATGCTGCGCCGCAACATCCTCGAATGGCCAAATCACGCATTATTTATTCCTTTTAATGTGAATTTCGTACGACCAAGCCCAGGTTGACACTCTGCATTGCAGAGCAATAAACTCTGCATTACAGAGTTACCCGAATGGAATCCGATGAGCACCCCAGCCCGACAACTCAATGCCATCCACGCCATGCTGAGCGCAGGCCATCGCAACCTGCGTATCGAGCGCCATACCCTGATGCTCGGGGGCATTCCGGCCGGCTTGCTATTTGTACTCTCGGAATCGATCCTGACCTCGGCACAGCTACCCGACTTGACGCAGCGCGCCAGCGCCTGGCTTGCTTTGCTGGCGGCAGTACTCACCACAATTGCTACGGTCGACTGGTTCTGGACACGAAAAATCAAGGCGACGCGAGATGAGGCCTGGTCCTTCATCCATCGTCAGGTACTCAAGATCTGGTGGCTGATGATGGGACTCGCCGCACTAACCACCTTTGCCATGTTCTTCTATGGCGGCGCCTACATGGTTTGTGCCGTATGGCTGGTTTTTCTCGGCATCAGCCTTTACGTCCACGGTCTGTTTTCCGAAGAACTGCTGGAATGGGCGGGCATCATGACCCTATTGATCGGCATCGCCAGCCTGTTTGCCAAACTCCCCTACGAAACCATGCGCTGGTTAGCTGCCGCCGTCTTCGGGCTTGGCCTGCCGCTACTCGCCTTCATGCTCGACCGTGGCCAGCATCGCCCCCTGCCGGTGCGTCTGCTGCAAATTTCTGGCTGGTTGACGGCGGTACTGATCGTACCCATCTGGCTCGAACACCAGGCTCACAATTATCAGTTACCAGAATACCCGGCGTTACCTCTGGCCGATTACCTTGCCAAAGCACCGGCTGGCGAGACGGTCATTGCCCTGCCGGCAGGCACATCCATCCCTGTCGAAATAGACATCAGCGGCGATATTTTCAGTAGCGGCAATAAGCCCACTGTGCTGCCACTGAAACTCGACCAGTCTGTCGAGTTGCTGGTGCGCGACGGTCAACTGACCGGTGACGTGCGCTTTCCAGGGGAAAACTGGCAGCAGTCGCGCCAGGTTCATCTGATCAGCATCCCCTGGATCAAGGCCGAACTGACGCCGGAACGCGGCCCACTGGTGCGTAGCAGCCTGATTGTTCAACTTCGTTCCAAATAGACTATCAACCCGGAGAACTGCCATGAAAGCCCCACTCCTGATCACCCTGCCCGCCCTTCTGCTTTCTGCCTGCGCCGGCCTTGGCAGCCCGACTGCTGACGAAATTTCCCGCCTGCCGATCGTTCGCTTCGGTCAGCCGGCACCGGCTGGTGAGTTCGTCCTGCTCTATCCGGCGGGGGTCAATCTGCCGGTGGTCGCCAAAGTCGATGGCAGTCTGCTTGTCAAATCAGACCAGACGCAGCTCAATATCCAGGTCAAGCAGGATATTTTTGTTTACCGTGATCAGGTCAGTTTTGACGGCAAGAACTGGCACCTCGGCACGGACAAAATCGGCAGCAGGTTCATGTTTACCCTGCCCGGCGAAAAGAACGGCAAACGTGACGCACAAAGCCCCGGGGAAATGGGCGCCGAATTCAATTTGCGCTGATTCCGACCGTGCCCTTCACATCCGAAGAACGAGCCCGCATGCAGGCCTTGAAAGGCGTTGGCGATACTGTGATTGACCGCTTGGAGCAGATCGGCTTTTACGTCGCTCGCCCAGTTGGCTGATCAGGAAGCCAGCGCCATTACGCTGCAAATTTCCGGCCTGATGAATTCGACCTGCTGGCACAACAGCCCGCAGGCGCGCAACGCCATCCAGGCCATCATCAATCTTGCCAGAGGAACCGCCTGACGGCGCCCGAAAAATCCATGGAAGAACTCGATTCCCTGCTACACCAGCCACTGCGCACGCAACTCGTGGCTTTTCTCGCCGGTGCCGGCGAGCAGACATTCAGCGACCTCAAGCGTCAGCTGGACGTCTCCGACGGTAATCTCGACGCGCATCTGAAAAAACTGCTCGCCGCCGACTATGTGGCTACACGCAAGGAAAGCGGCAATGGTCGTCCACAATCCTTCTTTGTGCTGACACCCAAGGGCCTGGCGGCACTCGGCACCTATGTCAAAACATTGCACCGACTGCTCCCGTTGGGCGCCGAAGTCTCAGATGCAAATGCTCCTTTGATGCCAAAAGGGCTGGCCACCTGAGATTGTTCTCCCGACAGGGGCTCTGGCCATTTGCCATCCTTTCCTTGTTACTGCACCTCGCAACACTGCTCATTGGCCGGGCTGGTACGCCGACGTTACCGGCAGCCATTGCGCCGCCGCGGCTGGCAGTTCATTTGAGCGAAACGCCCCGCGTCAGCGCAGCCTTGCCGCCACCAGCTGCAACTCGGCAATCTCAGCCCCGCCGCAGCACAACGCCAGGCGAGACAAAAAATAAACCTGCCGAACCGGTATCCGGCCGACTAATGCCAGCCCAGATGCCAAAAGTCTCGGCGGCCACACCAGCGACTGCCGATTTGGATGCCAGAACAATGGTCGAACACGGCCGCTCAATGATTGAGCAGGAATCACGTCAGCGCATGCTCGACCCGATGTTCGCCCCGGCCACCCCCAAGACTGCGCCGCAGACGCCACTAGCCCGCGCCTTGACGGCGCCGGTCGTTGGTGAACAGCGGCTCACCGACAACATTCACCAATACACGCTGGCCGATGGCCGCCGCCTCTGCTTCACCACGCCGCCGACACTCGACATCGTCAATCGCGACGGCCCAGCCCCGCGTGACTTCGCAGTGGCGACAAACTGCCCACGCTGAAATGCCTTGAGCAAATCGGCTATCATCGCGGCGCCCGCAACCAACGCCATACCCATGCGCCCCTTAGCCTTCGTCGACCTTGAAACCACCGGCGCCACCGCTGCCAACGACCGCATCACCGAGATCGGCATTGTCGAAGTCGATGCCGACGGCACGGTGCGCGAATGGCAGCAACTGCTCAATCCCGGCATATCTATTCCACCATTTATCGAGCAATTGACCGGAATCAGTAACGCCATGGTGGCCAATGCGCCACCATTTGAGGCGGTTGCCAGCGAAGCCCTGCGCCGCCTCGAAGGTCGCCTGTTTATTGCGCATAACGCCAAGTTTGACTATGGTTTTTTGAAAAGCGAATTCAAGCGCCTCGGCATCACCTTCCGCGCTTCAGTCCTCTGCACGGTCAAGCTCTCGCGCGCTCTGTTTCCTGAACACAAACGGCACAACCTCGACAGCCTGATCGAACGCCACGCCCTGTATGCAGAAGCCCGTCATCGCGCACTGGCCGATGCACAATTGATTCATCAATTTTGGCGAAAAATTCACGTTGACCGTAACATTTTGGATATTGAAGCCGCATTGCAGGCTCAGAACGCCAATCCTTCGTTGCCAGCGCACATCGACGCCAGCATTGTCGACGACTTGCCTGAATCCCCCGGTGTTTACCTGTTTTATGGCGAAGACCATCAGCCGCTCTACATCAGCAAGGCCAAGGACATCCGCAAACAGGTACTTGCACACTTCAGCCCTGGGAAAAAATCGGGCAAGGACGCGGCACTTGTCCAGCAAGTCAAGCGTATCGACTGGCAGGAAACCACTGGCGAAATTGGCGCAGCGTTGAAGGAAGCAACGCTGATCAAACAGTTACTGCCCAGCCATAACCGGCAAACACGAAATATTGACGCGGTTTACAACTGGCCGTTTACCGGCCCGGTACTCCTGCGCGAAGGCAATGAAGCCCACTTGATCGATTGTTGGCGCTATCTCGGCACGACAAAGGATGAAGCAGGGCTTTACGATTTGCTGGAAAACAAGCAAACACCGTTCGACCACAATATTTATAGAATTCTCACAAAATACGCCGGCAAGATGATTCAGTTATCATCTACCCGCTTTTAAATTTCTACGGAATAAAAATCATGAAACGTCTCGCTGCCCTGTTTATCGCAGTTGTTGCGGCCGGCGCACTGTTCGTCAGTTTTTCCAGCTCCGCTGAAGAAGTCAGCTGCGTCACCACAGCCTGGAAAATGATCGGCGCCAATCATCGTGTCTGTATTTACGCCTACGACGATCCGAAAATCCCCGGCGTTACCTGCCACGTCAGCCAGGCCAAAACAGGCGGCGTCAAAGGCAGCTTTGGCCTGGCCGAAGACCCTCACAATTCTCGCTGGCCTGCCGCCAGACCGGCCCGATCACCTTGCCGGCCAAACTGCCGGAAAACGATATCGCCTTCAGCGAAAACACCTCGTTATTGTTCAAGGAAACCGCCATCCACCGCACTTTCGACGCGAAACGCAAAGTGCTGGTCTACTTGGCGATCAGCCGAAAGATCATCGAAGGCGCACCGGCCAATGCCATTTCCACCGTGCCGATTCAACCTGGGGCATCAAGCAGCCGTGAAAACAAACCTGAGCGAGGTAGCGCCCACATCACCAAGGATGGCTCGGAGATCCGCGAACTACTGCACCCGAGCCAGCATGGGGTGCGCAATCAAAGCCTGGCGGAAGCAATTATTCCACCGGGCACCAGCACTCAGTTACACCGCCACCATAAAACCGAAGAGATTTACCACGTCACCCATGGCAACGGCCGAATGACGCTGGGCGATAAGCAATTCGCCATCACGTTCGGTGACAGCATCGCCATCCTGCCCGGCACGCCACATTGCGTCGAAAACCATGGGACTGAGGCGCTGCACATTCTGTGCTGCTGTACCCCGGCCTACTCACACGACGATACGGAACTGCTTTAAGTTGTAAATACTAAGACTTGATCTGATAGCGAATGTCAGATGCACAGCCTCTGTTTGGCCAAGAAGCGTCAGTCGAGTCATTCTTCCATTGCAGTCGTTCGCTTGGTGAGACTTCTCCAATGCCAACATTCAATCGGTGCGATCCAAGTTTTCTGTCTGACCTGTTCTAGTGCAGCGTTTGGAGGCATTGACAGCGCTGTAGGCGCAGTGCTTTGAGCGATGTTTTACTGAGTCCATCTTTCGTTACTGCAACTAGGATTACATTCAGGTTTCAGACCGTTTCCTGGACTCTCGGCGCGACAGGGACTTAACTCAAAGCACCGACTACCCTATTTGTTGATCATAATCAATTGCCTTTGACGTACAAGGGGGTATTCTCTTTTACTAATGGAGTCAGGCACGGTCAATTTCACCAGCCCAGATTTCAGCAAATGCGTCTCGCGGTCACCGATCGTGGCGTGGAGTTTTATCTTTCCCTTAAGCCGGGAAACCACCCAGGAATCCGCCATGACCAATAAATGGACGCACACACCGCCAGTACCAATGACGCCCTTGCGAGGCAAGGCCGAAATTCAGATTGCTCGAGCACCGCCGAGCACAATTCCTGCTCGCTCTACCGAGGAGACTCTGTACGAACTTCAAGTGCAGCAAATCGAACTTGAAATCCAAAATGAGCAATTACGTAGTACCCAGATTGAACTTGAAAAGTCCCGTGACCGTTACCGGGATCTCTATGAATCTTCGCCAGTCGGTTATTTGACGCTTAACGCGGTAGGGCAAATAACAGAAATCAATCCAGCCGGCGCCACCATGCTCGGCCTTGAGCGTGCAAATTTAATTAATTGCAAACCTGACGCTTTTATTGCCTATCCTGAAAGCGAAAATTGGCAGCGGCATTTTGTCAGCGCCCTAACTCAGGAATGCGCACCGTCATTCGAGCTAACCTTTCATCGTGGTGATCGCTCAACTTGCGATGTGCTTCTGGAGTCCAGGCGGACTGCTGACGTTAATGGCAAGGCAGCGCTAAGCGTCACCCTGACAGATATAACCGCACAAAGAAAAGAAGAGGAAAAAATGCGGCAGAGCGAATCTCGTTATCGCAGCCTGTTTGAGCATGGTCATACCGTTATGCTGCTTATCCACCCGGAGAGTGGTGCCATTGTTGATGCCAATTCAACGGCATGTGACTACTACGGCTGGACCCGTACTGAACTCCTTAACTTGACTATTTCGCAGATCAACACGCTTCCTGCGGATGCTGTACGTCGCGAAATGCATCAAGCGATGACAACCCAGAAGAATATTTTCTCTTCCAGCATCGTCTGGCTGATGGTTCAATCCGTGATGTCGAATCAACCTGTGGGCCGATTTCCATCGATGGGCAGGAATTGCTCTACTCGATCGTTCACGACGTAACCGAAAGCAAGCATAGTAGCGAGCAAATTCATAATCTATTGCGCGAACAGAAGGCTATCCTCGACAGTCATATCGTCGGAATTGCCAGACTAAAAGACAGAAAATACGCTTGGATCAACCCGGTTTTGCAGAGATGCTGGGCTACACACCACAAGATTTGATTGGACAGTTCGTAAGGATTGTTTATCCCAGTGACGAAGCCTACGCTGCATTGCAGCGAGGTCTTCTCCGTCACTCAGTCGGGTGACATTTTAAAGCGGAATCGCAATTTAAGAGAAAAGACGGATCGTTTGGCTGGTACGAGATCAGTGGCAGCACGCTCAGCCCGGAAGCGACGAATCGATCTGGGCGTGTGTCGATATATCCGAGCGCGTGAAGACGGTGGACGAGCTTGAACGCCATTGTAACCACCTTGAAGGACTGGTTGCAGAGCGCACGGAGCAGCTTTCCATCGCGAAAGTACAGGCCGAGGTCGCCAACATCGCCAAAAGTTCCTTTTTGGCAAACATGAGCCATGAGATCCGGACGCCGATGAATGCCATCATCGGGATGACTTACATGCTACGCCGTACCGTCCAGTCCCCTGCTGAACACGACAAGCTCGGCAAGATCGCCAGCGCAGCGGATCACCTGCTCGGTGTCATCAATGACATTCTGGATATTTCCAAAATTGAAGCAAACAAACTGGTGCTCGAATCGAGCACCTTTGAAATCGAAGCCTTGCTGACACGCGTCACGGCCATGCTGATGGATCGTGTGCACGAAAAAGGCCTGGAACTGGTGATTGATGCTAGCGCCGGTTTAGGTGTCGTCAATGGGGACTCAACCCGCTTGGGACAGGCGTTGCTCAACCTCCTGAGCAATGCCGTGAAATTTACCGAGCGTGGCGTGATTACTTTACGCGCCCGAGTAACCGAAGAAACAGCAAACGATGTACTAATGCGATTCGAAGTCGAGGATTCAGGCATCGGCATTCAAGCAGAGCATCTGAACCGCCTGTTCCATGCCTTCGAGCAAGCGGACAGTTCCACCACCCGACGCTTTGGCGGCACTGGATTAGGCTTGGCGATTACCCGCCGTCTTGCCGAGATGATGGGTGAAGCGGCCGGGGTAGAAAGTACACCGAATTCGGGAAGCACATTCTGGATCACCGTCCGACTCGGTCGCGCAGGGGTAAAAAGCCGCAGTTACCTGATTCCCCAACTGACAGGAAAACGGGCATTGGTCGTCGATGACAACGCTGCAACGCGTCTGGTTCAGTCCCAACTTGTGTGCATGATCGGGCTTGAATGTGAGACTGCCATTTCTGGGCAAGAAGCCCTTGAGTCGATTACAAATGCGGATCGTGCGGGTCGTCCGTTTGATTTGGTCTTGCTTGATCTGCTCATGCCAGATTTGGACGGAATTGAAACGTTGGTGCATTTCAAAAAGATGCATTTAAGGCATCAGCCAAAGGCAATTCTGGTGACAGCGTCCGGTAACTCACAAATCATTGAAGATGCTCGCAAAGTAGGCTTTGCTGAAGTTTTACTGAAACCATTAGCCGTGGCCCACTTGCACGACTGTTTGCAAAGACATGTTGCATCAATCCTGAAGCAGGATACGGTTGCCGTCACACCGGCCTTCTCCACCCCGATATCAAGTCATGAGGCCACGTTGCATCAAGAGTACCGTGAAGCCCGCGTGTTGTTAGTTGATGACGATTTAATCAATCGCGAAGTGGGGCTGATCATACTGGGCGAAATCGGTTGGCAGATTGATGTGGCAGCGAATGGACAGGAGGCTGTTGATCTGGTTGTTGCCAATCATTATCAGTTGATCTTGATGGACATGCAGATGCCTGTCATGAATGGATTGGAAGCAACCAAGATCATTCGCCAAATGCCGAACCGGCAACTTATCCCGATTCTCGCCATGACCGCGAATGCCTTTAACGAAGACCGGGACGCTTGCATGAAGGCAGGAATGAATGACTTCATCACAAAGCCAGTGGTGCCTGAGAAACTGTTTGAGGTGATGTTGAGTTTGCTAAGGTCGCATTGACGGTATGTGGTCAGGGCTGAACTTTAGAAGTCGCGAACTGATCTGGCGCGCAATGTCAGATCTAGTCGCGATTATCACCTCTAAGTCCTATTTTGCTTAAACGCGTAGTGCAGGCAACTTGTCGCCCCGCACAACAAACAATAATGCCACCCCGTTGTTGCAATAGCGCTTACCGGTCGGTTGCGGACCATCGGTAAAAACGTGGCCCTGATGGCCGCCGCAATGTGAGCAGTGATATTCGGTTCGCGGGTAGATAAGCTTGAAATCGGTTTTGGTGGCAATGCCGCCCGGCAAGGGCTCCCAGAAACTCGGCCAACCGGTGCCGCTTTCGTACTTTTTCGAACTATCGAAGAGTGGTTGATTGCAGGCGGCGCAGATGAAAGTGCCATCGCGCTTCTCGGCATTCAGCGGACTTGTTCCCGCCCGCTCGGTATCTTCTTCAAAAAGTACGCGATAGGCCGCTGGCGGCAACAGGGCAGCCCACTCCTTGTTGGTTTTGGTCAAAGGGAAACCTCCTTCTTTGGCAAATGCCGTGTTGAGCCATGGTGTTGCGGACAAACCCAGCAGCCATTTGAATGATTGACGACGATTCATGTGATTCTCCAAAAAATTGTTATTCCTGAATATTCAGTTTGTGCAAACCGCGCTAAATACACATCGGCATGGCAACTGCCTGCAACACTTTTCCCTGCCGCACATCCTGCACCAGCGCGGCAACTCCCAGGTTCGCCCGTTTCCAGTCGGCAGGTAAATTGATGCTCTGCCTCCATGTTGCTCGCCCACTCTGCGCATCCAGCGCCACCGGCGCCGACCAGAAGCGCACGACCCGATCATGCTGCAGGCTGACGCCGTGGTTCTCACCCGCCTTCACATCGCTGATCAGCTTGTTTTCATAAAGCACAATGATGCCCTCGTTCTGTTGCCCAGCAAGCGCTGTCGGTGCCAAGGCAAAATTCGCTTGCACTTCAACCGCATCGCTTCCGCTCGAACTCATCTGCAGTTTGATCTGGGCTGCTGCCGGCTGGTCATTGATATTCCGAATGCGCTGCTCCAGTTCAGCCTGATTCCGCCATGAACGAAACTCCTTCATCCCGGCAAACACCTCGGGGGTATAGATCGTGCTGCCACCGCCCAAACGACTTAGCTGGCGCTGCCGCTCGGTGAATCTGGCCTGTGCAAAACGGTCCTTCCAGCCAATGTAATCCCAGTAATCAACGTGCAGTGAAAGTGCCACCAGCTGTTCGGCTCCAAATTTTTGCGGCAGTTCCCGTAACCAGCGATCGGCTGGCGGACAACTGTTGCACCCCTCGGAAGTGTAGAGTTCAAGCAGTGCCACGGTATGCGCCGGACTTTGGCAACTGCAGGTTACCGCCTCGGCCGCCAATGGCATGGCGAGACTGGCGAGCAATAGAACGGTGGCGGGGGATGACATGGCTGGCTCCAGAACGGTGTTTAACCATTAGTCGCCAGCAACACAAAAAACTTACAGCTAATTGTGCGATTCGCCTTCGCTGCTGAGCCAGGCCCGATAAAGTTTGAGCGCGACATGGGCATCATTGGCGGCGTATAGGATCTGCCGCTCAGACAGATTGGGCAGCGACCAGTTGCTGGTCCCGGTCTTTTTGGATTTTGCCAGTTTCTGGCCGAAGAAATGCGCCACCGCAACCTTGGCCCCAACCGTGCCCCGATGCCCGTCACCGCGCAGCACTTCGCCGAGATCGAGCACATTGTTCAAGGTGATGCCGAGGCGTGACTGCAAGGCACTTTTGTCGTTGCCTAAACCAAAGCCCACCTTCAACACCAGTGGGGATTCGATAATGCTCTTCAAAGCCTCGCTGCCCTGCCCGCGTGAGACCGGGAAAAGGTAGGCACGGGCATCGGTGGAAAGCTGCACCAGATGCGGCCCGGTGGATACCTCACCTTTCTGGAATGTCGGTTTGGATTCGGTATCAAAACCTATCGCGTCACTCGCCATCAGCGCCGTAAGCGCTTCAGCAGCCAGCTTTTCCGAGACCACCAGCGTCACGCTGGATAACGCAATACCTTCATAAGCAGGAAGCTCAGCAGCATTGAGCGATGCCCGGCTGAAGACCACATTGCTCATCTTAGCCTGCAGCAATTCTGGCCTTGAGCCATTTCCCGATTGCTTTCACTTCCGGCAGGCAGACCGAATGCGGCATCGGGTATTCGTGCCATTCGACGCTGTAACCCTGTTCAAGCAGAAAATCCCGCGCCGCCATGCCGAGTTCGGGGGCAACCACATCGTCATCCATACCGTGCGCGGCAAAGACCGGAATAGCCTTGTTCGCTTCCGTTGCTTCATCAGTCAGCAAACGCTGAACCGGAATGTAGGTTGAGAGGGCGATCAGACCAGCCAGCTTCTCGGAATGGGTCAAGGCCGTCGTGTAAGCCACCGCCCCGCCCTGTGAAAAACCGGCTAGAAAAATGCGTTCGCAGGGGATGCCGCGCTGATTTTCGCGTTCGATCAGCTGCCGAATCGCCTGCCGGGAATGGACAATGCCTGCCTCGTCTACCCGCCGGCTATTTTTTTCCAGCGTGATGATGTCATACCAGGCCGGCATCACGTAACCACCATTGCAGGTCACCGGCATGCTGGGCGCGTGCGGGAAAATGAAACGGATTCCGGGCTGATCATCCAAGCCCAATTCGGGGACGACCGGCTCGAAATCAGAGCCATCGGCACCGAGACCGTGCAACCAGATCACCGCATATTGCGGATTACTCGTTGTCTCAACTTCAATTGCGGGGAGTAGTTGCGCCAATCAATCCACCTCTTTGCGGTCAGGGAATAAAACATCAGTGAATCCAAAGCGGGTGAAGTCGCGCACCCGCATCGGGTACAGCTTGCCGATAAGGTGGTCGCACTCGTGCTGCACGACGCGGGCGTGAAATCCCTCTACAGTTCGATCAATTGCGCGCCCATCCAGGCCAAAGCCCTGATAGCGAATGCGTGAAAACCTGGGGACTTCACCGCGCAAGCCGGGTACTGACAAACAGCCTTCCCAATCGAACTCTTCCTCAGCTGAAAGCGCTGTAATCAATGGATTGATCAGTATCGTCTGCGGCACAGTCTCGGCATCTGGATACCGCTCACTGCGCTCGAAACCAAAGATAACCACTTGCAAACCAACGCCAATTTGTGGCGCAGCCAGCCCGACCCCGCCAGCTGCTTCCATGGTGTCAAACATATCTTCGATCAGCACCTTGAGTGCATTGGTAGAAAAGTCTCTAACTGGCAAGGCCATTTCCAGCAAGTGCGGATCGCCCATGCGCAGGATCGTTCGTACCGTCATCAATGTATCCTTGTCGTTTTTATCATTGGCAAGTTTATGGGATCACGCAAACATAACAAGCTCTTCAACTGGTTGAAAAATCTGTTTTCGTCCAACCCAGAAACAGTTTGCGAAATCACCCAGGCTAAACAACTGATCGTCGCCATTGATCGTGGCGGCGTGCCGCTCAATCCGGCTAAGGTCAATGACATCGCCCGCAATCTTGGCCTTGAAGTCTCACGCAAAGCACCGGTTGAGGAAACCATTACGCGGATTCGCAAGGCGCTGGAACGCACGAAATAGCCGATTTAATAAAAAATATCACAACCACTGTACATCCATACAGTATTCGAGTATTCTGCTTCTCAAGGCAAGTCACCATGACTTTTAGCCGGTTCCCCGCAACAGGAATTTTCAAGAGGCGTACTCAAAATGAAGACTATTCAAAAGTGGTTTGAGCAACTCGCTGGCATTTCTCAAGATGAGCTGGATCGACTGGCGCTCGCCGCAGAAGTTTTTTCCGAGGCACCTTTCGATGCCTCCGACCTGCAAAAACCCGCCTGCTGGCGCCGTAAATCCCGCCACGCAAAAAATTAATTCAATTTTTCCGGTCGACCGCAACATTGTTTGAATTTGCGACCGCTACCGCAGGGGCAAGGGTCGTTACGGCCAGATTTCGGGTCTTCCCGCTTGACCGTAGCGCCTGAACGCTTATTGCGCCAGAAGTTGTAGAGTGACTGCACGACCAGCGGCAGGTTCTCCTGAATATCGGCCACCAGACGCGCTTCTTCGGCCGGTGCAAACCAGCGTTCACCGCTCTTTTCAACATCTTCCTTGAGCATGCCGTTGAGCATGAACATCGGCTCCAACAATTCGGAAAGATCTTCAGAGTGCTTGCCGGCCTGCTCAAACCAGTCCTCGCCGAGTCCGGCACCAAAAATATAAGTATCCGCCCAGGCTTCGTAATCGTAGGTTTCGCAGCTTTCGTCGAGCGGATAAAGAATGGGCGCAATCGTTTCGTCAGCAAGTAAAGCAGCCGCCAGATCATTGTTCAGGCGCATCAGTAATTCCAATGCATCAGCCACTTGCGGGTCATCCATGCGGCTCAAGCCCTTGCCCAGCGCTTCGGGCAACCAGACGGCAGGAGGAATCGGCAGCGGGCCACTAACCACGGCACAGAGCATGGCCTGGATTTCGTCCAGACGCATGGCGTCGCCTTCAAAAACATCGGCTTCGAGGAGTTGCTCGAGTCGGTCGAGTTCGCTTTCGCTAAGGGGGTTCGGGTTCATTCGCGGTATCCTGAAAAATCTCTGTGAATCATAGCCGAGTTTGCCAGTCTTATCTGCCCCAAACCACCCGAGACGCGCCATGCCAAAAATTGAAAAAACCGACGCCGAATGGCGCTCACAACTGGATGCCAACCAATTTCATGTCACCCGCAAGAAAGGCACCGAGCGCGCTTTCACTGGCCAATACTGGGATTGTGATGCAGAGGGTACCTACCATTGCATCTGTTGCGACGCCCCGCTCTTCCGCTCTGAAGCCAAATTTGACTCAGGCTGCGGCTGGCCAAGCTTTCACACGCCGAACGATGAAAACTGATCGATGAGCACGTCGACCGTAGCTTCGGCATGAGCCGCACCGAAGTCACCTGTCACGCATGTGGCGCCCATCTTACCATGTATTCCCGGATGGTCCGGCACCCACCGGGCAACGCTACTGCATCAACTCGGCTTCGCTCAAACTGGAAAAAGACGAGTCCTGAGCCAGCGCAGCATTCATAAGTTTCGCCAATGACTACCGCCACGCTGCCGCCCTCTGCTCGCCACGATCTTGAAACCATTTCGCTGATCGGCTTCGTGCACGGCGTCTCGCACTTCTTCCATCTCCTGCTGCCACCCCTGTTTCCCTGGTTGATGGATGATTTCGATCTGAGCTTTACCGCCATCGGCGTGACGATGACCGTATTTTTCATCGTTTCCGGCATTGGTCAGGCGGCTGCAGGCTTTCTCGTTGATCGTTTTGGCGCGGCACGCATCCTCGGTGCCGGTATCAGTTGCTTTGCCCTGGCCGGCATCCTGCTCCACTTTGCCACCGGCTACCCGATGCTGATTGCAGTGGCGGCCATCGCCGGGCTGGGTAACAGCGTATTTCACCCGGCCGATTTCACGGTGCTCAACCGCCACGTTTCCCAACCGCGCCTCGGCCATGCTTTTTCAATTCACGGCCTGTCCGGCAATCTCGGCTGGGCGCTAGCGCCGATTTTCATGACCGGCATTGCCACCGCTAGCGGCTGGCGCAATGCCGCGCTCGCTGCCAGTCTCGTCCCCCTGCTCGCCCTCGCACTACTCTTTTGGCGCAGAGAAGCGCTGGCTGATCCAGTCTGCGAGCACAAGGAAAAATCTGATCACCCTGCCGGATCGCTTTTTGATTTTCTGCGCGTGCGCGCCGTCTGGCTGTGTTTTCTCTTCTTCCTGCTGATCACCGCCGCCTTCGGTGCCATCCAGAATTTCGCCAGCCCCATCCTGCAGGCGCTCTATGGACTGTCCATCACGACAGCTGCAACTGCCCTGTCCGCCTACCTGCTCGGTGGCGCCGGTGGCATTTTGCTCGGTGGTTTTCTGGCCAAAAGAATGACCAGGAAAGCCTGATCACACTGGCCCTCGGCATCGCCGCCGGATTTGCCATAATCCTTGCCGCAGGCATTCTGCCGGGCTGGAGCATCCTGCCCTTGATGAGCGCCATCGGCTTCTGCACCGGCATCGCCGGCCCGTCACGCGACCTGCTGGTGCGCCGCGCCGCCACCGCCCGCTTTGGTCAGGCGGCTTTTGGACGCGTTTATGGCTTTGTCTATTCCGGCCTGGACCTGGGTTTGGCTATGGCCCCGGTCATCTTTGGTCAAATGATGGATGGTGGCCACTTCAGCCATGTCCTAATCGGCATCGCCGTGTTGCAAACCCTGGCCATCTTCACTGCCCTGCGCGTCGGCAAGGCGGTCTGAGCTATTTCCAGTTCAAATTCAACTTGCGGTGAGACGTTGCGCAGTCGCGCAAGTAGAGATTGATGAGACTTTGATATGGAATCCCTACTTCAACAGAAACTGATTTGAAATAGTTAATCGCTTCTTCGTCCAAGCGAATGGTGACCTGCTTCTTTAGTTGTGAAGCGTAGGGGTTTTTCTTCGCATTTGAAAAATCGTATTCTTGACGCATGATGGCACCTTCATTGATAAGACTTTGATTCCTTGATCGAGGCTTTTCGAGCCGAGATGATTCGAATCATCTGATTCTTACCTCGATAACAATGGCACACGACCAAGAGCCTGAGCGTTTCGCTTAATCCCAGAAGGACAAACCGATCCTCGTCTTCTGAGTGATCTGGGTCATTGATAAGTTTGGCACGTTCGTCACGAAAAACAGACTTAGCTTCCTCAAAGCTAATGCCGTGCTTCTTGACGTTGGCCATAGCCTTCTCGTCGTCCCATTCAAAGTGCAGTGCGCCCATGAGATCAGTGTAGTTACGTTGTAGTTTTATCGCAAGAATTGGTGACGTTTGGTAGTTGCGCGCTAACGAACAACGAGACTTACAAACCACGCGCCAAGTTTAGGCGAAACTCAGCATTTTCCGGCGTCGCAACAGTTTGTCGAATCTGCGCCAGCAGCCGCTTCTTCTCCGCCTCAAAATCTTTCAGCACCAACCAGTTGGGCACACGATCACTACGAAAGACCGTGCGCTTTAACTCTAACGCCGAAAATTCTATTTTTTCCTATACAAAGTTTGGAACATGATCTCAATAGCGCGTTTTGCATCATCCTCTAGCGCAGACTGGGTCTTGCCAAGGTCGTGCCCTTCAACCATCCATACCAGCGATGGTGAGCCAGGGGCTTTTGAATGCATCAACTCGTTACGTATTTCACGAAGCCACCGAAGGTCAGCGTTCTCCCAAATAAAGTCTCAGATTTTGTCTTGAAATCATCACTGTCGATCTGTCGGAACTTCGCCTCAACGGCGGCGCAGGCAAGGACAATTGTTGAAATCCACGCTCCCGCACAAAATGCAAGACGAATATCAATCTCAATCAGCAGAGCATGTGAAGAAAGGAGGCTCGGAAACCCTCGATAGTTTTTTACGGCATCAAATGCGCTGTCAAACCAGAGCGAGCGCTCTTGCTGAATGTCTTTGGTGTTTGAGTTCATTGAGAAGTTCGGTGTTGGTTATACCGAAATGATACCCCTAAAGCCCCCTCGCCCATGTTGGACGCAAGTCAGCGTCCTGCGGCCGTTCAATGGCTTGCCGTATTTGAGAGAGTAGCCGTTCTTTATCGGCACCCAGAGTGCCTTTGAGGATCAGCAAGTTCGATGCATGGTCACTGCGAAAAACGGTTCGCTTGAGTTCAAGCGCGGACAGAAATTGCTCCATTTCGGCAAATAGTTCCTGTTGACCAAGCGGCTCCCATTCTGGAAACTCAGCGCTAAAACGCTGTTCACCTTTTGGAAAACTGACTACCAAGGTCGCCAGATATTCAGGTTGCGTCAAATTCGCAAGTTTTGCCGATTGTTCGGCATGCTGTCGTGTATACACCTTGCCGCCGAGGCCATTCAGAATCATCACCGAACGGGTAATGCCAGCGCTGCCAAGTTTATCCAGCGCGTCGCAGGTACTGGCAAAGGTTTCGCACTTCTTTACCGCTGCCAATACTTGATCATCGCCCGATTCAGCGCCGACATAGACCATTTTCAAACCGGCTGCTGCCAGTTCATTGATTTCCGACTGGCTTTTTTTCTTCAGGTTTCGTGGCAGGCAATACGAGGAAATCCGCCGCACGGCGGGCATGTGCGTTCGAATTGCCTCAAGGATATTGAGCAAGCGGCGCGTCGGCAAAACCAGCGCATCACCATCGGCCAGAAACACCCGCCGCACCTGATCGCCGTAACGTTCACCGGTGAGACGAATGCTTTCCAGAACCTCATCTTCTTCCCGCACCCTGAATTTCTTTGCGGGGCAGTGTACATCTCACAAAACGTATACTCGTTCCACGAGCAGCCATCCGTCACCGGCAGAATCAGCGATTCCGCCTCGCTCGGCGGACGAAAAACCGGTTCAACATAACGGATCGGAATCATCGCTCAAGGACCAAATTTTGCAACAAAGGCTGGCGGCACCAGCGCCGGTTTGCGCACGCCGTAGTCGAAGAACATGATGCCGTGCTTGCCACGCGCCACTTCGCGCCCGCTTGCCTGATCGGTAATTTGCCAGACCAGATCACAGCCGTATTTATTGAAATCATTGGCGGTCATCTGAATCACCAGCACCTCACCATGGAAAGCCTCGGATTTGTACTGGATGGCAGCATCGGCGACGATGATGCCGAAGCCCTCAACATTGAGCTCGGTGTAATCAAGCGACTTGAAAAAGCGTACGCGCGCTTCGGAGACCAGCGACAGCAAGGCAGAGTTGTCGAGATGGTTGCCGTAATTGATGTGATTGATGTAAATCGTAATCTCTGTCGAGAACGCAAAGCGCTCCGGCAGGTCTAGGGAAATTCTGGCCATAATGACTTTCAGTAAAAATTTGATCGGGTTCAGCAAGAGACTATATCCCGTCGCCCCCTGCATGGAGAAGTACATGATTACGATTGATATCGTTTCCGATATCGTCTGCCCCTGGTGTTTCATCGGCAAACGTCGGCTTGCCACGGCCATTGAACTGGTTGAGCAGGAGCACCCGAATTTCAGCTATCAGATCCATTGGCTACCCTTTTTCCTCAACCCGGACACGCCGCCGGAAGGCGAGCCTTACCTGCCATTTCTAGAAAAGAAATTTGGCAGCCGTGAACGCGTTGATGCCCTGTTCGAGACTGTGCGCGCCGCGGGTCGTCTCTATGGCATTGAATACGCCTTTGAGAAAATTGCCTTCCGCGCCAATACGCTGAAAGCGCACCGGCTTCTCTACTGGGCACAACAGCGCGGGCCGGTCGATCAACTGGTTGAACGCCTTTTCGTCGCCCAGTTTCAACTTGGCGAACACGTTGGCGATCTGGAAACGCTGGTCAATATCGCAGCGGAGTGCGGCTTGCCAGCCGAAGAAACCCGCGCTTATCTTGCTTCAGACCAAAACCAGGACACTGTTCGCCAGCTTGAAAGGGAATACCGCCAGCGCGGCATCAACAGCGTGCCCAGTTTCATTCTGCAAAATAGCGAGCTGATCGTCGGTGCGGAAGATCCCAAAGTATTGGCCGAGGGCATTTTGCAGCATATGCAAAGAGCTGAATCAAGCCTCCTCCAGACCTGCCTCAACCGCCTCGGGATCAGTCAGCCTAGCCCAGGGTTCCATCAAAACCAGCATCAGCAGTTTGTCGAATTCGCTGGCGAAACGCTCGACGATGCGCTCCGGGTCCGGCACCATTTTTTTGTCAGTGATCAGGCCAAATTGCACCTTGTTGTCGTAAGACAAAATCGATACGCCCATGCCAATGTCGCCGGATTGCGGCACCCAGAACAGCGGTTCACGCAATTTGGCACCAGCCAGATAGATCGCTTGCTGCGGCCCCGGCACGTTGGTCATGACTGCCGTGGCTTTGCTGGCCAGCATATCGAGTACTTTTTCCTGGGCAAATTTGGGCGCCAGCCCGACCGCACCGAGTATCGACAAGGTCAATGGCGCTTGATACGACCCCTTGAGCTTTTCCATGCGTTCGCGCGTTGCGTAAAGTCGCGCCAACGGATTTTCAAGACCAACTGGCAATTCCAGCGCGACCAGCCCAAAACGATTTCCCAGCCGCCCCATGTCCTTGGGCCGACGCAGATTGACCGGCACCATGGCACGAATTTCAACGCCATCGACCGGGTCACCCTGTTCAACCAGATAGGCGCGCAGTGCACCCGCCGCCGCCGAGAGCAGCATGTCATTGACCGAGCAGCCAAGCACCTTGCCGACTGCCTTGACCTCGGGCAATGAAATCGGCTCCGACCAGGCAACGCGCTTGCTGGTCCCTGGCTTCCCTTTTGAAACGGGTTGGCGAGTCGTTGGACATCAGCGCAAGCTTTACCACTTCGGTCGCAATGCCGCCGCCAATTTTGGCGTAGTGCAAGGCCTTTTCGGGATTGCTCACCAAGCCGATGTACTTGACCCAAAACTTTGTCGACAAACGGATCGAGGCCAGCATGGCATCAGTCATCGGTCGCCAGAGCAGCCGCCAAAAAATATCATCGGCCTGCTCCTGCGTTGGTTCCAGCAAGGCTTCGCTGGGCACCAGTTCGAGGACTCATCGGCCATCGACAAAACCACACCCACCAGTGCGATGCCATCGGCTATGCTGTGATGAATGCGCAGGATGAGCGCCTGCCCGCCCAGCGAGGTTTCGACCAGATGAAACTCCCACAGTGGTCGCGACGGGTTGAGTGGCGTACTGGCCAGATCGGCCACAAAACGCTGCAATTCCGCCTTGCCCGCCGCACCAGGCAGAATGGCACGGCGCAGGTGGTGTTCGAGATCGAAATCCTGATCGTCTTCCCAGTAATAAATACCGGCTACCTGCCGGGCAATCTGGCGGAAGCGGCGAAAACTGAGCATGCGCCGTTCAATGCTGCGTTGCAGCCGCTCGTAATCAAGGTCGCCATCAAACAGCATGACGCCGACAATCTGCATCAGATTGCTCGGCCTGTCCATCCGCAACCAGGCGGTATCAACAGGTGAAATTCGATGACGAATGGGCATCGGAAACAACTCCGGATGGGATCAAGCTTCTATAATAACCAGATTCCATTATTCGCCTGCAGGAGAGATCAATGAGTGATCTGAAAGCCCGCTTTGAAGCTGCCGTTGCCCATTCCAAAACGCTCACCGAGCGTCCGGACAACCAGACATTGCTGCGACTTTATTCACTCTACAAACAGGGAAGCGTTGGCGATGTAACAGGCAAACGCCCCGGTTTTACTGACTTGGTTGGCCGGGCCAAATATGATGCCTGGGCCACAATGCAGGGAACATCACCCGAAGCAGCAATGCAGGCCTATATCGACGAAGCGGCAAAACTCACCGGCTGACTCGGGTGATCAGCCGAAACGCTGGTCGAAATATTCGTGTATTTCGCGTTCAAGCGCGGCCTTGAAGGGCAAGTAAAACAAGCCAAGCTTAACCTGCACCGTCACCTCGTGTTTGGCCAATGTCAGTTGTCCGCGAACTCCCGTGCGCTCGAAGCGTAAAACTCCCGCCTCATCCCACACATAGGAGAAATCGAACTCTTTTTGGAGGTCGACCGCAACATGTTCAGCCGCCAGGCGGGCCTTCTTCATGCTCAGTTTGCACGCGGGTTATCAGAATTTCACTCATGTCGGGCAGTGTAACCGGGGCGCACCGAAACCGATATCTGCGGTAGCATTTGCCGCCTGTAACCAAACCAAGCCCGTAAGCCATGACCACTCAAGCCCACGCCGCCGCTCAGGACCTGCTCGACTTCATTGATGCCAGCCCCAGTCCCTGGCATGCCGTCGCCAGTTGTGAAGCACGCCTGCAAGCTGCCGGCTTTTCTCGTCTGGAAGAAGTTGACCGTTGGCAACTGGTCGCCGAAGGTCGTTACTACGTGGTGCGTGGCGGATCATCAATCATCGCCTTCATTGTTGGCACGCAGACTGCGGCTGAAGCCGGCTTGCGACTGATTGGCGCGCATACCGATTCGCCTGGCCTGCGTCTCAAGCCGAAACCGGCCGAGGATGCACAAGGCATGGTGCGCCTTGGCGTTGAGGTTTATGGCGGGCCGATTCTCGCCACCTTCGCTGATCGCGATTTGAGCCTGGCTGGCCGCGTCAATGTGCGCACGCCAGATGGTTTCGCCAGCAAGCTGGTACGCTTTAGCGAGCCGCTGCTGCGCCTGCCCAATCTGGCCATCCACATGAATCGTGAAGTAAATGAGAGCGGCCTCAAGTTCAACAAACAAACCGAACTGCCGCTGCTGCTCGGCGTTTCGGACAATGACACAACAGCCGAAGCACGCTTCCGCCAACCAATTGCCACTGCCCTCCATGTCGCGCCGGAAGACCTGCTGACTTGGGAATTGAATGCCTACGACACACAAAAAGGGGCATTCTGGGGCGTCGATCAGGAATTCATCGCCAACAGTCAACTCGACAACCTCGCCTCCTGCCATGCCGCACTAAGCGCCCTGCTCGCTACCAACAAGCCGACTGCGACCTGCCTCTGTGCCTTTTTTGATCACGAAGAAGTGGGCAGCGAAAGCGCGGCGGGTGCCGGCGGCAGTTTTGTTTCCGATGTCATCAGCCGCCTCGCTGCCCACGCCGGGCTGGATGCAGAAGATCAGAAGCGCATGCTGGCGCGCAGCTTTTTCATCAGCGCCGACATGGCGCACGCCTGGCACCCCAACTTCCCCGCCGCCTATGAGCCCTGCCATCGGGTGATGGTCAACGCCGGCCCGGTTATTAAAAGCAATGCCAACCAGCGCTACAGCACCAATGCCGATACGGCAGCCCGCTTCATGGCGATTTGCGAAAAAGCCGGCGTGCCATGCCAGCAATATGCGCACCGCACCGACCTCAGTTGCGGCAGCACAATCGGCCCGATAGTCGCAGCGCAGCTTGGCATCCCCAGTGTAGATGTCGGCTCACCGCTGTGGGCCATGCACAGTATTCGCGAAAGTGCCGGCGTGCTTGACCACAGTTACATGATTGCTGCCCTGACAACGGCATATGGCGACAATTAGACGCTGCATGGCTCGAACACTGAACTACTTGCCAACTGTTACGGTCAACAGCCAAATTTGCCGATTTTTTTCGCCGGAGTTTCCCGATGCATCGTAGCAAACCGAAACAAGCCTCGTTGACCAATATATCGCAGGCGCTCTCAGTAGCACTTGGCGTTCGCGACAGTCACACCTTGGGTCATTGCGAACGCGTCGTTACGCTTTGCCGGGAACTGGCGATACACCTCGACTTTAGTGAGCGTGAATTGGGCATACTGGCTGTTGCCGCTCAATTTCACGACATTGGCAAAATCGGCATCCCCGACAATGTGCTACACAAACCTTCGCGTTTTGAGCCGGCCGAATGGGAATGCATGAAACAGCACTCGGTAATCGGCGAGCGCATCATTCGCGCTCTCGCTTGCGACCATGCTGATGAAATTGCACTGTCAGTTCGCCACCATCACGAACATTTTGACGGATCAGGCTACCCCGATGCCTTATCGGGAACGCAGATTCCATTTACTCACGCATGATTTCACTAACCGACAGTTACGATGCCATTGCCGAGACCCGCTCTTATCACAAGGCGCGCAAGCACAATGAAATCATGGATCTGCTGCACAGCGAAAACGGCATCAAGCACGATCCCGACCTATTGCATGCCTTCAACGCTGTCATTGAAAAATCGGCAATGCGCACGCCGGACATTGGCTGATTAGCTAAACGGTTACTCTGGCAGCTGCTTGGTGCCCATCATTTCATTGCATTTCGCCCGACCGAATTCTTCTGCTTTTTTCGGGCTGGAAATTTGCGGATCTGCGTAAATTCGTTTGACGATGACATTGGTGATCCGCGCGCCATCACTCCCGTCTTCGGCAAAAAGCTTGATCGGCTGGCCTCTTTCGCGGTTGTAATAAGTTTGTAAGGCGTGATCGCGAATTCGCTCGCAATATCGAATCTTTTGCGCATCCGGCATGCCTTCATCGGCTGCTGCAACAGGGCCGTGCACAACAAACAGTGTGAATATCAACAAGCCAAAACGCTTCATTCCTTGGGATCCTGTATCGAGGTGAGATAGGCCAGCACATCCTGAATCTGCTTTTCATCCAACGTATTCAGCACACCGCCAACGGCTTCTTCATCATGTGCACGATCACCAGCACGGTAAAGGTCAACCTGACGCTTAAGATAATTCGTGTATTGACCGACCAGCATCGGGAACATGCCACGCCCACGACCTGACTTGGCATGGCAACTGGCACACTGCTTCTGGTAAATCTTGCCACCCGCCTCAAGATCGCCCTCGGCACGCGGAATGATCATCACTTTCTCGGCCATCAACAATTTGGTCAGCGCATCCTCCTTGCCGGTATAGGTCGGCATTTGGGTATCAAGCTCGATACCGTTGAGATACGCAGCAATATCCTTGACGTCGGCATCCGACATTTCGCGTTCCTGCGTATAGGGGAACATGGGAATATTCACCCGCGTCCTCGCCCGAAAGCTTTTCAACTGATTTTCAAGATATTTGACTTGCTGGCCAGCAATGCGGGGGTATTCGCCTTTCTTGCCACCCTGGCCATTATCGCTATGGCAGGCTGCACAGGTACCGTTGATTTCCTTGCCTTTTTCGAGGTCGACCGCAACCGATGCGCTAACTAAAGCACACACGAAGCAAACAATCCTGCCAATAGATGACGCAAAAGCATTCCGAAACACTCCCAAGTTGGCCGCGACAAATTGTCGCACAGGGCAAGCGACTAAAAATTGACACAAATCACGCATAATTCGCCGCATGCCTTTTTATCACCTGTGACAACAAGGGAAGCGAACACCTGCCAACCTGCGCCGGCTGGTGAACAGCCGCTGGCTGGCACTTTCTGCGCTCGCTTTGCTTGTCCTGTTCTGCCCTGCATTGCTCGATATTTCACTACCCCAACTGCCGATGTTCGCCATTCTGGCCGTTGCCGGCTTGATCAACGCCATCACCTGGTGGCGTTTGCGCCAGGCGCCTGACGCCACCCCCTACGAACTGTTCAGTCATTTATTGATTGATGTCGCGGCACTCAGCGCACTCTGCTTTTTCAGTGGTGGCGCGACCAATCCGCTCGTTTCAATGCTCCTGCCACCGGTTGCCATCGCCGCCCTGACCCTGCCGGTACGTTGCGTTGTTGCCGTCGGCGGGATTGCCCTCAGTGCTTACTCGCTGCTGATGATCTATTACGTCCCGCTACCGATGCCGGACGCCACCCGCGCCACCCGCCTGCACCTGATCGGCATGTGGCTGACCTTCGCCGTTTCAGCCCTGATGATCGCCTGGGTTTGTCGTACGCATGACGCGCCTGATCCGTGAACGCGATGCCGAACTGGCCGCCGCCCGCGAACAAGGCCTGCGCGATGAACGGGTACTGGCGATTGGTACGCTGCCGCCGGCGCAGCACATGAACTGGGCACGCCACTCGGCACGATGGCGCTGCTGGCTGGCGAACTGGCTGATGAACCTGGGCTGTCAGATGCCGTTCGCGATGACATCAACCTCATACGCCAGCAAATTCAGGTTTGTAAAGGCATCATTACCGGCCTATCGCGCCGCGCCGGGCTGATCGTCTGGAAAATACAGTGTTGCAACCAGTCGATCAATGGATCGACAGCATACGCCAGCATTGGCACGCCAGCCGGCCGCAGGCCGAGAGCCGCCTGACGCTGCACGGAACACAACCAGCACCCAGAATGGTAGCGGACCCGCGCCTGGAACAAGCCCTGCTCAATTTATTCAACAACGCGGCCAATGCTTGCCAGAGAGCCATTGATTTGAGCATAGCCTGGAGCGCATCCGGGCTGACGATTGAAATTCACGACTGCGGACCGGGATTTCCACCGGAAGTACTTGCACGCGGCGGCCTCAGCAGTTTTCCGACGCATCAACAAGGCAGCGGCATTGGCCTGATTCTGACCCGTTCCGCCATTGAGCAACTTGGCGGCAAGCTCACGCTCAGCAACCCGAGCCAAGGTGGCGCACTCGCCCGCATCGAACTACCACAGGTTACATAATGAATTTTCCGACTCTGGTCATTGACGATGACATCAGCTTCAACGCCATTCTGGTCAGAACACTGACCCGGCGCGGTCATCCCGCACGAGGGGCAAATGACATAGAAAGCGCATTGTCAGTTGCCCGTGAAATGCAACCGCAGCAGGTTGTGCTCGATCTCAATCTGAACGGCAGCTCCGGGCTGGCCCTGATTCCCGAGCTATTAAGCATCAACCCGGACTGCCGCATCGTCGTCCTGACCGGCTATGCCAGCATCGCCACTGCCGTTGATGCAGTCAAACTCGGCGCCGTGCAATACCTCGCCAAACCGGTTGAAATCGAAGCCATCCTCGCGGCGTTTGAAGACGATGGCGGACCTGATTTTGACCTGCCCGCATCAGACAAACCACTCTCCGGTCGACCGTCTGGAATGGGAGCACATTCAACGCGTACTGAATGAGAATGAGGGGAATGTTTCCGCCACTGCCCGTGCCCTGAAAATGCACCGTCGCACCTTGCAACGCAAGCTGTCGAAACATCCTGTCAAAACCTGAGCTGGTGCTTGGCCGCAAACTGTTACGGTCAACGCCCAAAAAGCCCTGATTTTTTGCCCGCTTTCGGTTACCGGCATAATGGCTATCCTCGGATTCAGCAGGTCGCTTCACGAGTTGCACTAATATGAAAAAGCTGCCTTATATTTTGGCAGGAACACAAATTTACACCAATATATGCTGATCATATACTCTATGGCTTTGATGAACCATCCGGGACTGCCATGAGATTTATGCCGATTTTCCCACTTTGCAGAATTTTGCAATGACGAGCTCGGCAGTCGTCTGGCGATCATTGAGGCTGCTTGCACTATTGTGCAGCCATGCCGCATGCGCCCAGACTCAGGTTGTGGATTGTGTGATCAAACCCGGTGACAATCCAGGATTTTGCCCGTCAGCATTTGAAAAGCGGCCTGGTCGATGCACTGATTGATTTCAACGGGATCAAGGATCCGCACCATCTCCCACCCGGCATGGTGCTCCACATCCCTGACAAATGGCTGTTTCGTGGCTCGCGACCCGTCACTGTCCTGGATGTCACTGGCGCAGCCTCACGAGTGGTAGCGAATGGAACAGTCATCCCGCTCAAGGCCGGGGAGCGTATCCCTGCACGCAGCCATATCGTCACGGCCGACCAGGAGAGTGTTGTACTACAGTTCTCCGATGGTTCACGGATGCTGGTTCGCGAGCATAGCCAGAAGTTCTTGCAGAACAACAAATTCGTACCGCTCGCCGAGGGGCGCGACATTCGCCTCAATATCCCGAAAGGCAAGGTCGAGACGAGAGATCAGCAAACTTCCGGCGGCCAGCGGTCGTTTCGAAAATACAGACTCCGTCCGGCATTGCCGCAGTTCGGAGCACCCAGTTCCGGGTCGCGCAGTTTTCCGATGAAACACGCACCTGAGGTTCTTGAAGGCAAGGTTGCGCTGGCCCACAAAAACGGGCCGCACAGCGCCCTGCCTGCTGGTTACGGCATAGCCATGCAGAAGAACAACAGTCGTGTTGAAAGGCAATCCCGCACTGAAAGCACCGCACATATCTGAAGACAGCCCTGTTGGCCGAGCGCTTGCCGATTGACTTGCAACTGGCTTTGTGATTGACGATGCCAGACGTTATCGCACCCTGGTTTCGACAAGGGCTTGTCGTCAGCCGTTGTGTCAGACCAGGTGACAAGAAATCGCGGTCATGCGCATTCGTGACATTCGGACGGCGACTATGTCTTGCGCGTTCAAGCCTATAGACTTGAGGGCTGGAAGGCGAAGAGCTGGTGCGCCGTTGACTGTCAACGCCCGCCCCCGGCCCGCCGTTCGCAATCAGTCCCGGGGCCGATGCCAGACTCGCCGCGTTGCGCCCCTGAATTTCTAGCTGGGCGCGCAACAGTGAAAGCCAGCGGCTACCATTTTCAACTGAGGGCGAAATCCGGAATTCAGGCGCCACTGATCGACGAACCCAGCCTTGCAGTCAGCACCTTTCATTTCCCCAAGGATCTCGCTGAGGCAAAATATTACTGGCGCGTGGCGACCATTACTGCCAGTGAAGGTCACGGCCCGTTCAGCTCCCGGATAGTTTTACGCGCACCCCGCCAGCCCCCCGGCAAAAGATTGGCGTTGAGCAGTAAAATTTGCGCTGGCAAAAACTTGATAATGCGCGCTATCGCATTCAGGGGTACTGAAAAAGACTTGGAAAAACCGCTGATTGATCGCGTGGTCGAACAAAATTCACTAACGCTCGACGAACTTGATGCCGAACAGTATTTAAAATGCATCCAAACCCTGGGCGCCACGTGCGCTGAAGAGTCAGTGGACCAATGTGCAGTCATTCACTGTCGAATCGCGATTCGACTGGCGTTATCTGCTGCTGACCCTGCCCATTTTGCTCCTCTCTAATCGCAGAGAGGCGTGGAACAGATAAGACAGTTTGCACCGACTGACCGGCGCACTGCAATTGCGCTTCCTGCTCTGGTTTAAGCGGTACTTTGCCTGACTGCGCTGGCGCTGCTTCCAATCCCACTGACTAACCGCCTAACCTGCTCGCCTACGATTCTGGCAACAGTCACCGCAAAACCTGACAGTCAGTTGCGCCGGTCGTTGTCGCCAGGGTCGACGAGCTGGGGTCTGGCGCACGGCCTGGCCCCGGTCAAAGCCATCGCCATGCCGGATCTTCAGGCTCTGTGTGCAAGGCGCATCAGGCCCGGTCGCCTTCGCCATCCTGTTTGTTTGGTTGACCTGCAAGCGGTCGGTGATGAGGCATTTGTTGAACAATCGCCCTCAGCCCGGTAGTCATCCCGGCCCGTTGCACCTGCCCAACGCAGCGATGGCCCCGGTGTTGGGTTTCGCGACCACTCGAAACAATTGCGCGAAAAGGGAATCGAGGGCCAGCAAGCGATGTCGAGGTTGATCCGGATGGCACAGTCCGGCGTTTATCTCCAGGCTGCCGGCATTGCCGGCCAATGGTGGCCGGCGCTTCTTCGCCTGGTCCACCTGTGCACTTGTTGATGACACCAGTTGCCAGGCTCAAGCCGTGCGGCGTACAACTTGGAACAGCGAAGAGGTTCGGCAATTCGAAGGTGAGCGATGCTGCGCAACGATCTGGTCGGCGATATCTCAAACAGTTTCATACCGCGCGGTTCTGTCAGGTGATGTGCCTGATACTTTGCTATGGCAAAGCAGTTTTCGCTGGCGTGATTGGCCGTGTAGCGGTGCCAACGGGGCACCGAAGGCCACCAACAGCAAGGATGGCACCCCTTTATCTCTGCCGTCGAATACCATGCTCGCGTTTTTTGAGTGTCTTGCGCCAAAAGCGTTGATTACACTGCTCAGCCTACCGACCACGTTCCTGCTCGGTTGCTTCGCCGCCGCTTTCGCCAGTCGTGCCGCAATGATCATCACTGGAGCCTTTTGTTGTTGGCTTTCAGCCTGCTGCCAGCTGCAGCTTTGGGATGTTCCTGATCCACAGCCTGAATATCTATCGGAACTATTGAAAGCCACCAGCAGTCAGTTTCGGAGCGTTCTAGCCCTGTCCATGCTTTTGGCGCCAGATGATTGACTTCGAGGAAGTTGAACGACTCCCTGCTCCGTAACCGCAGGTGCCGGGTAGCCAGCGGAATCGATTGTGCCGACTTCCGTCTGATCGCCATTGATGATGAAGGCCGTATCAGGCAGTCAACAAGGTGTGGGCGTAAGCCTGTCTGTTGGGCGCTTAAACCGAGCCTGTCTCCAGCGATTTTCATCTATGGTGAAGTGCTGGGGCACTCTGACGATGCTGCGACAAGGGAATCGATGATTGCCCCAAAACGAAGCGTCAATCAGTCTTGCGTTGTTGAGTCACTTTGGGAACCACAGGTCGCCCCTTGCCGTACGGTGCGGGTATCATCGGCATGGTGCCTGCGCTTAATGCCAAATCGCGTGGCGCTGTTCTCGTACTCAGCGAGCCGGCACCGTTGTAGCGTTGCCAGCACGGCCTTCCTTACCACCTGGGCAACGTATGGTCTTGAGCGGTCTGCCGAACTGCGTGGCACACCGATTCACGACCGCCTGCAGCAATCTCCTCCGCTGTACGCTTGTAACAGCGCCGCAATTTTGGCGTTGCCGTCCATTGATCTGCACGCTTCAAACGCATCAACGATGGTGCCGGCCATCCGATTCATGACCAGGTGCTGCGCACCATCAGCCAGCGCCTGGGCGCAAGCGGCCGGGCTGATGAGACACAGGTGCTGACGCCGGGGTGGTGACGCAATTTGTCGTCCTGCCCCGGCGAGAATGTCAGCGAACATTGCAGCTTGTTGCACGCAAACTGATTCGCGAAATCGGTTCCTTGATCAGGATCGACCATGCCACCATCACCTGGGCGCCAGTATCGGTATTTCTTTGGCGCCAATGATGCCAACCACGTTGAGAACTGATTTGCCTCGCCGATCTCGCCAGCGTATCAGCCAAGAAGGCGGGTGGCGATAATTTTTGTTCCTTTGGGTTCTCGCCCGAGATTGAACCACAGTAGGCAGCCAGCGACTGGAAGTTTCGGTGTCCGCCTGCGCAAAGTGCGGGTTGCGGAGTTCGAAGTCTATTACCAACCTCAGTTTGTCATTGGTCAGTAACAACCGACCGGCCTTTGGAAGCGCTGATCCGCTGGAACCGGCCGCCGTCTGGCATCATTTTCCGATGAGTTCATTCCGGTCGCCGAAGACTCCGGCCTGATCAACGAAATCGGCATCTGGGTATTCAATTAAGTATGCCAGCTGCGCCAGTGGCTGGATGTCAGGCGCGGTGGTGTTCCGGTCGCCGTCAATGTCTCGGCCCGCCAATGCCACAGACCTCAAACTGGTCGATGAAGTACGAAATGTGCCGGACCCGCGGCGCCATATTCCGCCAGCGCGCTGATCGAAATCGAAATTACTGAAAATCTTCCGCCGTCCAGAACATGGAACATTACGACCATGCTGCTCGGCCAACTCAGTGACTCCGGCGTCAGACTAGCGATTGATGATTTCGGTACGGCCATTCATCGCTCGCACATCTCTGGCGTCTGCCGATCAGTGTGTTGAAAATCGACAAATCCTTTGTCAGCGGGCACCACGATCAGTCACGCGCGAAGACCGATCCATCTCACGGGATGATTGCTCTGGCCCAATTTCCGCTGGGCATGGGGCGTGCTGCCGAGGTGGAAAATGCGCAGCAACTGGCTTTTCCTCGATGCCGAAGCCTTTGCATATCGCCCAGGGCTTCCTGTTCAGCAAAACTGATTCCGGCAGCCAGCGATCGCCAGTCTGTTCCTGCTGCGTCAGGCAACATAGAAAGCCTTGCGGACGATTGACTGCAAACCGTTACGGTCAACGCCCAAAACTCTTGATTTTAGTGCTTTCAGTGTTCCATCGCAGGCATACCGGCGGTTCATTGTTCGACGACCTTGGCATCTACCCTTGCCGCTGCCATCGCCAAAAGTCAAAGGTGATTAACACACGACATCGCCTTCCCTTCATCGGCGCATTCAGGTTGATCAAAGGCGGGACATGCAGACCAACCCGGCTTGAGCACGGCCTCACCTTTGACTTGACATCAATCGCTGCAACCGG
>JADJMS010000019.1 GCA_016709495.1 Candidatus Dechloromonas phosphorivorans
TCAGGACACCGAATCAGAAAAAGTGGGCGGAATTGTAGCGAAAACCACCACCCCGCCTGTGATTCGTTGCGATCGGGATGTCCATTCACAAAAGCTTGCGGCACAATGGCGACATGGAGGTAGGCGATGGTTACAAAAGGCTTGGTCGAAAAATTGCGTTCGATGATGGGCCCCAGCAGCGCCCGGACAACGCTGACCGCACGTGGACTTGAGCGTTTGCGTGCGCAGTTGAACGAATGTGCCGCCGGCCTGGGTGGCGAGGTATCGGCTCGGACACGGGCGGCACGACTGGCGGAAACCTACCTGGGTCTCGATGACGATGGACGCAAACGTTTTCTTAAAATTATTGCTCTCGAATTCGGCCCGACGCCGGAAGCTGTTGCGCTGGCCCATGCCGAATATCAAAAAGTCGTTGGCAGCCCCGGTCAATGGAAGGCCGAGGCGGCGTTGCGGGCGGCAATGCGCTCTTCACGCATCCGCATCCTGACGCAGTTCAACGCCATTCCCCAAGGGGTAAAATTTCTTGTCGACCTGCGCGCCGATTTGTTGCGTTTCCTCGAACAGGACCGCGATCTGGCCGTGCTTGACCGCGAATTGGAATCACGTCTCAACGCCTGGTTTGATGTCGGTTTTCTCGAATTGCAACGCATCACCTGGAACTCACCGGCGGCCTTGCTGGAAAAACTGATCGAGTACGAAGCGGTGCATGAGATCCGCTCGTGGACCGACCTCAAGAACCGGCTCGACTCGGATCGCCGGCTTTACGCCTTTTTCCACCCGCGCATGCCGGCCGAGCCGCTGATTTTTGTCGAAGTGGCCCTCACCGATCACCTGGCCGACAATGTTCAAGCACTGCTTGATGAGCAAGCGCCAGTATTCGACCATCGCAAGGCACATACAGCCATCTTCTACTCGATTTCCAACACGCAGCGCGGCCTGCGTGGTGTTTCTTTTGGCAGCTTTTTGCTGAAGCGGGTGATCGACGATCTCAAACGGGACTTTCCCAAACTCGACCAGTTCGCCACCCTGTCGCCGATGCCAACACTGGCTACCTGGGTCGGCAAAAACCCGCAGTTGCTGGCCGAGCTAGGAATTGAACTGGCACCAGACGAACTCGCCTCCGGCACCTGGGCAAATGATGCCAAGCAAGCCCGCCGCCTGCGCGACCCTCTACGTCAACTTGCTGCAAACTATCTGGCAAGCGCAAAACAGAGCAATGGCCATACCGCCATGCCATTTGATCCGGTATCACGCTTCCATCTTGGCAATGGGGCGCGGGTTGAAAGCCTCAATTTCATGGCCGACACGTCGGCCAAAGGTTTTCGCCAATCATACGGCCTGATGGTGAATTACCTTTACGAGCTTGATGAGATCGAAACCAATCTCGAAGCTTTCGCCAGCACCGGCAGCATCGCCATGTCGGCAACGCTGCGCCGCCTGGCGAGGAAGAAATAACAGCGCAAGCTTTGCCCGGCTACATGATTGATTGGCTATTGCCTGATGCTCCGATGGCGCAGAGTATTCAATACTCGCACCCAGGCACTGATCCAAGCGTGTACGCGAAAAGTACGCTTCGCCCAACAATAAAACCATGATGCCATCGCTAAATGCAGGGATTATTTCCGGCATTTTTGCCTGCTCGGGCACACCAATAGTTGTCCCGCGCAATCAAATCATTCGCTAATAAACCTAAGCAACAACCCATCAAACTGATCGCCGGAAAGATCAAGCAACCGTTTGATATACCTAATTTCCCGGCAAACCAGACTGTATGAACGCTGATTAACCATGCCAGTTCATGCAAACAGCACTCCAAAGCAAGAATTTACAAAAACACGAAACACTTCGGAAAATGCGATGTATCAGTAAGCATTACTCGACTAGTTCGATATGTTTTTAACCACTAGGATGAATCTTGTCACCAACACAAATGGATTAAACATCATGCAAGTCGATATTCGTGCCAGAGGTTTTGAATTGACAGAAGGGCTACGCCAGCACACTGAACGACGCCTGGATTTTGCACTTGGATGGGCGGATTACGATATTCGGAAAGTCGCCGTGCGTCTTTTCGATATTAATGGTCCGCGCGGCGGCGAAGACAAGTGTTGTCGCATCCAGATCACATTACCCAATGCGCAGGATGTGGTGATTGAAGATACGGAGGCTGATCTCTATTTAGCCATCGACCGCGCAGCAGAACGAGTTGAAAACTCGGTAGCACGCCGACTGGAGCGACAAAAGGAACACAAGCATGGCACATTCAAAAAAGCCATCGTTGACGATGACAAGACTACGGTTGATGAATAAGGAAAATCTTGCGATGCGTCACCAGGAAATAGCCCGGACAAACGGGTTTGCATGCCCTTCCTTTGCCATCCCGGCTTGAGGTGACGCTCAAGGCAAGACCAAAATACGTATCAACACGTTGATCACGCCTCGTTTATTCCCCCATCCCACTCATGAGCAGTACAGGGTGGGCTGAACCGGCATCAATCCATCAGCTCAGGAAGCTACGCCACGTCCGCTCTGGCTCAAATTCATTGATCAGTTCAAAAATTTTCTGGTTATTGTCTTGCTGCTTGCTGCCGGCTTATCCTGGGCCATCGGCGACCTGAAAGATGCAGCGGTCATTCTCATCGTCGTGTTTCTCAATGCCGGCCTTGGCTTCTGGCAGGAGCACCGGGCCGAGCGCACCCTGGCTGCACTGAAGGAAATGTTGGCGGCACATGCCCGAGTCCGTCGCGATGGCAAGGTATCTGAAGTCGAAGCCAGCCAGTTGGTACCCGGCGACATTGTCCTGCTCGAAGCCGGTGACCGGGTACCTGCCGATGGTCGCCTGCTGGTTGCCCACAATCTGGAGGCAGAAGAAGCCGCGCTAACTGGCGAGTCACACGCAGTGGACAAACACACCCGCGTACTTGAAGGCGCAGAGCTGGCACTGGGCGACCGCCTCAACCTCTTGTTCATGAATACCGTTCTCACCCGTGGCCGGGCCGAACTGTTAATCACGAATACCGGCATGCGGACCGAAATGGGCAAACTGGCCGGCATGATCGCCGGGGCTGAAGAAACAGAAAAGCCCTTGCAACGGCAACTGGATACGCTGGGCAAAAAACTGGCCGCAATTGCCGGTATGGTCGTCAGCCTGATTTTCCTGATCGATTTCATGCGCGGCCAACCGTGGACCGAGGCTGCGATGACCGCTGTTGCTTTGGCTGTTGCTGCGATTCCGGAAGGGTTGCCAGCGGTCGTCACCGTCACCCTCGCCATTGGCATGTGGCGAATGGCGAAAAATCGCGCCATCCTCAAGAAGTTATCAGCAGTCGAAACACTAGGTTCGACAACCGTGATTTGTTCGGACAAAACCGGCACCCTGACCTTGAACCAGATGACCGCACGTGCCGGTTGGTTTGCCGGGCAGCGCTTCGTGGTCAGCGGCGAAGGCTATCGGGCGGAGGGCAAAATCAATACGGTAGCCGATACCGATTTGCGCCCCTTCCTTTTGCCAATGGTATTGTGCACCGACTCTCGCGTAAACGATGGGCAATTGATCGGCGACCCTACTGAAGGTGCCCTGTGGGTACTGGCCGCCAAAGGCGGGATCGAGCCGGAGAAGGAACAGGCACATCGCCCGCGTATCGCCGAAATTCCGTTTGATTCGGCCCACAAATTCATGGCCACCTTCCACCATGCGGGTGAAGTGGTCGAAATGTTCATCAAGGGTGCACCGGACGTTTTGCTGTCACGCGCCTCTCAGCGCCTCACCATAAACGGTGAGCAGCCTATTGATGACACATCCCGCCAACAAATTGAACAGGATAATCTGGCCCTCGCGGATCTGGCGCTGCGCGTACTGGCTGTCGCCCGACGCATCATCCCGGCACGCGACTTTGACCCGGCCGGCGATCTGACGGTTTGGGCCGATCAACTGACCTTCCTGGGACTGGCCGGTTTGATGGATCCACCGCGCAGTGAGGCCAAATCAGCAATTGCCCTGTGTTTCGAGGCTGGCATCCAGGTCAAGATGATCACGGGCGATCACAAGGCGACAGCCGCCGCAATCGCCCGTGAACTGGGCCTGCATGGCCAAGTGATCAGCGGTGCCGAGCTGGATGGACTGGACGAAGCAGCCCTCGCCTCTCGCGTGAACGACATCACCGTCTTCGCCCGCGTTTCGCCAAGCCACAAGGTACGCATCGTTCGGGCGCTGAAAACACTGGGCCACGTCGTTGCCATGACCGGCGATGGCGTTAACGATGCCCCCGCCCTGAAAGCGGCCGATATCGGCGTGGCGATGGGTATCACTGGAACGGCCGTTACCCGTGAAGCGGCAACGCTGGTACTCACAGATGACAATTTTGCGACCATTGTCCGCGCCGTCAAAGAAGGGCGTGTGGTTTACGACAACATTATCAAATTCGTCCGCTTCCAGTTATCCACCAACATCGCCGCAATTCTGACGGTACTCGCTGCCACGCTGCTCGGCTGGTCAGCCCCGTTTACTGCCATTCATCTACTGTGGATCAACATCATCATGGATGGCCCGCCAGCCATGACCCTCGGTATCGAGCCAGCTCGTCCCGGCATCATGACCGACAAGCCACGTTCGCAGCGAGCACAGATTCTCAATTCGGGCCGCCTGATACGCTTGTCTCTCTATGGCCTGACCATGATGATCGGAACGCTGTACATGTTCCATCACGGCACCACCAGTCACAACCCCTCCTATGCATTGACCCTGGCCTTCACAACCTTTGTGTTATTCCAGTTTTTCAATGTATTCAATGCCCGTTCGGAAAATAGCTCAGTCTTCAACAAGAATTTTTCAGCAACGGCAAACTCTGGCTGGCCCTTGCTGCCGTCCTGGGGATGCAAATAGTGGCGGTTCATTGGGGGCCGGCACAGGCCATTTTCGATACCGTAGATCTGCAACCAGACGACTGGCTGCTGGCCATCGGAGTTGCATCCTCGGTACTCCTCCTGGATGAGGGGCGCAAGTTTCTCACCGGCTTGGTAACAAGCAAACAAATGATTCCCGATACCTCGGGCAAATCAGGGTAGAAACAAGGAGATAACAATGCGAACCGTTCTTTTAGCCGTAAATCAATCGCCGTCCTCTTTCGAGGCAACGCTCTACGTCATCAAATTTATTAAAACACACGGACCACTCACGGTACACGTAGTCAATGCTCAACCCGACCCCTTGCCCTGGCTGCCTCACGACGAGGTTCAGGAGGCCATCGAAGCTCACCTTGCGGTCGAGACACATACCGGGTTGCTGCATGAAGAACAGATACCTTGCCAAATTCATAAAAGGCATGGTGTGGCCGCCAGAGTTTTAGCTGCAATGGCCGATGAACTCGGTTGTGATCACATCATCTTGGGCACTCGTGGTCTGAATGCTTTGAAAGGAATGCTTTTGGGTTCGGTAACAACCGAGGTTTTGTACATGGCTAACGTTCCGGTGATCTGCGTCAAAGGAAAGCACCCGGATATTCTTTAATTTCTTGGCAAGGCTGACATCTCATGTTTACCGTTTATGGCATCACAGGTCAGACTTTCAGCGGAACACTGGAGGAAATGAACCGTGTTCACGCACTTGAGATGGTTCGATCGACACGTCAGCTGACACGTGAAGATAGCACTCTATACCTCGAGGTTGAAAATCCACCGTCACAGCAGGCGGTGGTAGCCGCTTACAAAAAAATGTTGCCGCCCGAAATCGAGCAGGGGCCGCTCTATCATGCCGGGCATATCATGCAGCGCAAGGTAATTACCCTTCTTGATGGCGATACACTGGCGCATGCTTGGCGAACATTAAGCGAAAACCGTATCCACCAAGCACCACGCAATTCACAACAGATCGACGCTGACCGAACAATCACAGCCTTTACCAGCAGCAATCCAGCGGGCAAACAGTCGGCGAGCGAAGCTTTCCCCGGCCTGCGGTAGCCAGCCGAGGTAGTTTCCAGGCCGGACAAGCAGACCACACTGATAGCGGCCCTGCCCGGACGACCATTCAAGGGCGGGACAAGGACCAATTTTTTGCAGAAAGCGCAAGCGGGCTACCGGGCAGGTTTCCAGCGCGCAACAGACACCGCAACCATTACAGGGCTGGCCTTCATCCGGTTTGGCCGGCGCTGCATGGTGAAGATGAATTACTTTTTCGTTCATGTTGCGAAATGAACCTTGTCCAGCTAAATTAATCCAACGCCTGTAACAAACCAAAGGAGCGACCGATGAAAAGATTGATTTCTGCCCTGCTTGTTGCCGTATTCGCGATTGGCAGCGTTTCTGCCATTGCTTGCGGCGACAAGGCGAAAGATGAAAAACAGATGAGCACGCCTAGCAAGCCAAAGGTCTAAGTGCACTGTATGCATAGTGAAAGGCAGCTTCGGCTGCCTTTTTAACTTTTACGGCCGTGCAAGTAAAAGCTCTGGATCGACCGGCGTGTTGTTGAGGATCACCGCCCAGTGCAGATGTGGGCCGGTAACGCGTCCGGTGGCACCGACAGCACCTAAAATTTCACCCTTTTTTACCGGTTGACCGTAACGAACATCAATACGCGACATGTGCATGTAAGCGCTGATCAGGCCTTGCCCATGGTCGATGAAAACCGTATTGCCGTTGAAGAAATAGTCGCCGGTATTGGCAACGACGCCATCGGCTGGCGCCTTGATCGGCGCACCGGTGCCAACCGCCACATCCAACCCGGCATGTGGATTGCGCGGCAGACCGTTGAAGATACGGCGCAGGCCGAAGCGGGAGGAAAGCGGGCCGGTCGCCGGCAACAGGAAATCCGTTTCCGGCATATTCGCGGCAAAATTGCGTTTGACCGCTTCCGTGGTTTCCTTTTCCTTGGCGATGCGTGCCAGATCGTCCGGATTTGGCTCGACCTTGCGCTTATCCTTGATCGTCAAGCGTTGCTCCGGGTAATTCTTGATGCCGACTGTGACTTGGCGAAGTGTTACGGTCGACCCGCTTTTTACGCTGATTTCCATCTCACCCGGCAAGGTATCAAGCGGAATGCCAAGCAGTGCAAACCAGCGTCCGTTATCGCGCACGACGGCCAGCGGCTGCTCACCCCAACGGGCAGTCGGAGCCGACTGTGCCAGACCGAGATCAAGTACGGCAACGCCACCCGGCACCGGCGCATTTTTTGGTAGTGCGCCGGCGAGTGGGGCAATCAAGCTCAGCACCAAGGCAGCGATGCAGCGAGCCAGCGCTGTGTTCAGAGCTGTGCTGCCTTGAAGGTATTGCACTGGTTCATATCACCAGTTTCAAAACCCGCTTTGAACCAGCGCATCCGTTGGGCAGAACTGCCATGCGTGAAGCTTTCCGGCACGATACGACCTTGCGACTGTTGTTGCAGGCGATCATCACCAATCGCGGAAGCGGCGGTCAGCGCGGCTTCCAGATCGCCCGGCTCCAGCACGCCTTTCATGGTGTCAGTGCGCTTGCCCCAGACACCAGCCAAACAGTCGGCCTGCAGCTCCATGCGCACCGAAAGTGCATTGGCTTCGGTTTTGCTGGCGCGCTGCTGCGCGCTGTGTACCTTGTCGGCTATGCCCAGCAAATTCTGCACATGGTGGCCGACTTCGTGAGCAATCACATAGGCCTGGGCAAACTCGCCGGGTGCCTTGAAACGCTCCTTCAGTTCGCGGTAGAAGGCGAGGTCAATGTATACCTTCTGGTCACCCGGGCAGTAAAACGGCCCCATCGCAGATTGCCCGGTACCGCAGGCAGTTGGCGTAACGCCGGTAAACAGTACCAGTTTGGGTTCCTTATATTGACGACCATTGGCGCGGAACACTTCGTTCCAGGTATCTTCGGTCGAGGCCAGCACCTTGGTTGTCACTTTCGCGTTCGTTGTCCATGCGCATGGCGGTTTTTCCTTAACGGTACTGGTTGATGGCGTCGCGGGTTTCCTGCGCCACCTTGCGAGCTGCTGCTGCAAATTGTTCATCCTTACCGGCATAGAGAATGGCACGGGATGAGTTGATCATCAAGCCGGTGGCATTTTGAGTACAGCCGGCCTTGACTGTCGCTTCAATATCTCCACCCTGCGCGCCGATACCCGGCACCAGCAGCGGCACGTCGCCAACGATTTCACGGACGCGGGCGATTTCTGCCGGGAAAGTGGCACCGACCACAAGACTGATCTGGCCGGAAGTGTTCCACTCCTGCGCCGCCAAACGAGCAACGCGCTCATAAAGTTTCTCACCACCTACATCAAGGAATTGCAAGTCGGAACCGCCGGGGTTGGAGGTGCGGCAAAGCAGGATAACGCCCTTGTCCG
The DNA here is from genome assembly GCA_016709495.1 of Candidatus Dechloromonas phosphorivorans. Lineage (GTDB taxonomy): Bacteria > Pseudomonadota > Gammaproteobacteria > Burkholderiales > Rhodocyclaceae > Azonexus > Azonexus defluvii. The sequence goes on from JADJMS010000019.1 coordinate 8,303, forward strand.
GATAGGCGAGATAGGGATCAACAGAATCGCGGCCCATATAGGGGTTGACCGTAACCGCGTCCGCTTTGTAGCGTTCAAAGGCTTCGATCGCGTATTGCTCGGCGGTTGAGCCAATATCGCCGCGCTTGGAGTCAAGAATGACCGGAATGCCGGGGTGCTTTTCGTGAATGTGGGCGATCAGGGCCTCAAGTTGGTCTTCGGCACGGCGGGCGGCGAAGTAGGCGATTTGCGGCTTGAACGAACAGACGAGGTCAGCCGTCGCATCAACGATGGCGGCGCAAAACTCGAAAATTGCATCGTCACGCCCCTTGAGCTGGGCGGGGAATTTGGCCGGATCAGGGTCAAGACCGACGCAAAGCAGGGAATTATTCTTTTGCCAGGCGGCAGCCAGCATTTGGGTAAAAGTCATACAACATCCTTGGGCAAAAATCGCAAGAAACTATCCGGCAAAACGCTGGTTTGCAGGCTGCGCTGGGTAAATAGAAAGCGGCCATCGCAGACAAAACCGAGCTCTTGCCAATTCACTTCCTTGTTCAACATGATCATGCACTGAATCAAATCACGGCGCGGCATGCGCTGGTTTTTGGTAAACAAGGCCAGCACCGAACCGTCGAAACTATTACAGTCATGCAGGAAGAAAGGTTCTGGTCGGCGGGTTCGGCCATTGACGTAAATCCGTGGGTGCAGATTGATCGGAAAGGCGCGCCCCCATTGCCACCAGTTGCTTTCGTCAAAGGTCGTGACGCGGCGGGCGAGTAATTCAGCTTTGTGCTTTTCCAGATGCGGATGCTTGATGCCGTAGAGCATGCGGCGCGTCTCGCCGGTTTCCGCTGTCTTCGAGCAGACAAATTCCATATTGCCCTTGGGATGCGTAAAAATCGCATCCGCCCCGAAACCGCACCCACCTTGACCGAAAAAACATCAGAAAAGCGGACACCGTAGTGTTCGCGCAGGAACATCAACTGGCCATCGGCCTCGGCAAAGCGTCGGCCATCCGCCATCAGGCGATCCATGCGGCCCTTTTCAAAACGGAAGATGGCGCAATTCGGCGTGTGCTCGTCGAAAACCTTGGCATCACCTGTTTCGTAAAAATGCGTAATGCTGCCCTGCTCATAGAGCCAGGTGTTCAGCTTCTTGGCGGCCGTCAGCTTGATCAGCTCACGCGGGACAATGAAAACCAGCTCACCACCGGGTTTCAGGTGACGAACACATTTCTCGATAAAAAACAGAAACAGGTTACTGCGCCCATCGAAAAGATCAGATTTCAGGCGTTTTTTGGTGTCGACCGCAACATCCTGAAAACGAACGTAAGGCGGGTTGCCGATGATGGTGTCGAACTGCTCTGTCAGCGGGTAATCGAAAAAGTCGCCAAGCTGCACACCGTCGGACACGACCGCCGGATCAATTTCGATCCCGACACAATCGGCCTGCCGTTCACGCAAGGCACTGAAAAATGCGCCATTACCGGCGGAAGGCTCCAGCACTCGCCCCTTGTTCGTACAAAGATCGAGCATGAAATTCACGACCTTGGGTGGTGTGAAAACCTGGCCGAGTTGAGCGATGTTGCGCGTCATGAATCAGTCCGATTGAGCATCTTTGGCAGCAGGAGCCGAGACAGCTTCTGTCGGCGTCACCCGCCCCTTTTTTTCCCAATATCGCGTGTTTTTGCTCTCGTCGGCAAAACGGAAACGCCCATAAAGCTCGCAACCTTTCATGCCGGGATCGCACGGCAGATTATTGATCTTGAGACAACGATCATTGACCTCGTGCGGGCAGCCCCATCCACCAGCCATCGTCTTAGCTCGCCTTGCCCCAGGAATCTTTCAAGGTCACTGCCCGATTGAAAACCGGCGTTCCCAGCTTCGAATCGACGCGATCAGCCACAAAATAACCGTGGCGCTCAAACTGGAAACGTTCTTCCGGCTTGGCGTCCTTGAGCGATGCTTCGAGCTGGGCGGTGATGCTCTGTCTGGACTCCAGATTCAGATCGTCAAGGAAGTTGCGTTCGAGTTCCGGCGCATCACCCTCGCGCCGCGCGCCGGGGGCCGGTACTTTGAACAGGCGATCATAGAGGCGGATTTCGGCGGCGTAGGCCTGAGCGACGGAAACCCAGTGCAGATTACCCTTGACCTTGACGCTGTCGGCGCCCGGCGTACCGGACTTGGTTTCCGGCAAATAATTGCAGTGGACCGCAACAACCTTGCCATTTTCATCCTTGTCGCAACCGGTGCACTCGACCACATAGCCGTAGCGCAAACGCGCCATGTTGCCTGGGAACAGGCGACGGTAGCCTTTGCTCGGCACCTCCATGAAGTCCTCGGCTTCAATCCACAGCTCACGGCTAAACGGCACCGCGCGCTGGCCGAGTTCCGGCTTGAGCGGGTGATTCGGCGCAAAGCACTCCTCGACCTGATCAACAGGGTAGTTGTCGATAATCAGCTTGAGCGGGTCGAGCACGGCAATGCGGCGCTCGTCGGAGAGATTCATCACTTCACGCTGCGCTTCCTCGAACAATACGTAGTCGATCAGCGAATCGTTTTTGGAAACGCCAATCCGGTCGGCAAACAGGCGGAAGCCATCAGCGCTGTAACCACGACGGCGCGCACCAACCAAAGTCGGCATGCGCGGATCATCCCAACCTGCAACATGCTTTTCTTCAACCAGCTGGATCAGCTTGCGTTTGCTCAACACCACGTAAGTCAAATTCAGGCGCGAGAATTCGATCTGCTGCGGCAGTGGGCGCTGTAGCAAGCCACCTTCAGCCAGGCGCTCAAGCAGCCAGTCGTAGAACGGGCGCTGATCTTCGAATTCCAGCGTGCAGATCGAGTTCGCCGGCCTGCATGCGTTTGAACAGATCCGTGTTCTCGGCGACCGAGCGGTTGCGGAAGGGCGAATCCTTGCCCGGCTGGGTCAGCGTGCCGCGATTGGCGCGCATTTCGTCGGCGCTCTGGCTGTCGACGTAAGCATGGCCGGCTGAAATCAGGTATTCGGCAAATTGCGCCATCCAGTCGAAATAATTGGATGCTTGATAGAGGTTGTCATTCCACGAACAGCCTAGCCATTTGACTGAATCAATAATGGAATCAACGTACTCCTGCTCTTCCTTCTCGGGATTGGTGTCATCAAAACGCAAATGACAACGGCCGCCGAACTGCTCGGCCAAACCGAAATTCAGGAGGATGGATTTAGCGTGGCCAAAATGCAGGTAGCCATTAGGCTCCGGCGGAAAGCGGGTACGCAATTTGGCCGGATCAAGCGGGCCGGCAGCGTGGTCTGCCGCCGTGCCGGGCTGGCCGGCCCAATGGCGCTGGGCGTGCTTGCCGGCAGCGAGATCGGCTTCGACAATGTTGCGAATGAAATTGGCGGCGGGGGCGATTTCTGGCTTGTTCGGGCTGCTCACGGTAAAACCTCTGATTTCAATCCCGCCATTTTAACCGGCAGAGGCCACCAAACCGCTACAATTCCCCTTATGTCTGCCCTGCACAATCTCACCGCCCTCAATTTTCTTGCCGTTGGTGCGGGTGCTGCCTTGGGTGCCTGGTCACGCTGGCTGCTTGGTTTGGCCCTCAACCCGCTGTTTATTGCCCTGCCGCTTGGTACCCTGGCGGCCAATGTCATTGGCGGCTATCTGATCGGCATCGCCGTTGGCATCTTTCACATCAACACGCATTTCCCGCTGGCCTGGAAACTGTTTGCGATCACCGGTTTTCTCGGTGGCCTGACCACTTTTTCCACTTTTTCAGCAGAAGTCGTCGAGCGTTTGCTGGCTGGCCAACCGATGCTGGCCATTGGTCTGGCGACAATCCATCTGGCCGGTTCTCTGACTGCGACCTATCTCGGCCTGCTCACCGTCGGCGCAACGCGTATCTGGTCCTGAGGCTCAGACGACGTAAAACAGGATGGCAATGAAGTGCGCCAGACTGCCGGCGATCACAAACAAATGCCAGATGCCGTGCCAATGACGGAAACGCTCGTCAAAAACATAGAAGATAATGCCACCGGTGTAGAACACGCCACCTGCCGCCAGCCAAATGAAGCCGGGCATCCCCAGGTTTTCAATTAAGGGATTGATGGCGACCAGAACGATCCAGCCCATCACCGCATAAATCACCAGCGACAAAACTCGCGCCTCGGAACGTGGTTTGATCTCCTGCAACATGCCGACCAGCGCCAGCGACCAGACGATCCCGAAGAGCGACCAGCCCCACGCGCCACGCAGGCTGATCAGACAGAACGGGGTGTAACTACCGGCGATCAGCAAATAAATCGACAAGTGATCCATCTTGCGCAAAATCCGCTTCAGGCGGCCGCGCACGCTGTGGTAGACAGTGGATATGCTGTAAAGCATGACCAAGCTTGCGCCATAAATCGCTACGCTGAATATTTTCCAGCCGTCACCACCGGGTACGGCAAGCACCAGCAACCAGATCGCCCCGCTCAGCGCCAGCAGTGCGCCCAGCAGATGCGTCCAGGCATTGAATCGTTCTCCGTAATACATAAGCAGCCTTTTTGTTTTAGCCCTTTCAGACAAGCTTGCGCCTGATGGGTTCAGGAAACAAGCAATTCGCCAGCGGGTGATAAACTTAGTGTCACACGAACATCAAGGAGATTTTCATGACCACACCGGAACAGGACAAAGGCGTAATAGCAGCTTTGATGGAGCGTTTTGAGACCCAGCGCCTGCCACGCGCCCTGGCACTCAAAGAGAAGGTAGACCAAGGCGAATGCCTGAATGAGTTTGACATTGCTTTTTTACAGGAAGTCTTTGCCGACTCGACGCAAGTCATGCCCCTGCTCACCCGTCACCCGGAATACGAGCCACTGGCCAGCAAAGTGGCTTCGCTGTATCGCGAGATCACCGAAAAAGCTCTGGCCAACGAGAAGGCTGCCGGCTAAAGGATTTTATTTAATGGCCGCACACTTTACTTACGAAGAGCATCTCGACGAAGTCACCACACAAATCACCGAACGTTATGGCGTCAACGACGAACAGGCGATTGGCATGGTGATGCGGGCCCAGGAAAATGACTTTTTCAGCGGCCACGATGATGATCCGAAAATCTGCACCCTCGAACGTGCGGGTCGCGACGCCAAGGCCGTGTTCAAGACCTATGGCAAGAAGAAGGGCGACTGAGGTAAGTCTGGCGCAAAAGCTTGTCTAAAAAAGCCGGGCCAAATGCGCAGCAAGTTCTCGTTCGCTGACAAAAGCAAGTTCATACATGGCGGTTAGCCCCTTGGCGTGCTCCTCGCCAAGGCCGGTCACACACATTACAAAGTTTTTCCCGCTCAGACCGAGACGCTTGCGCAGCGTCAGGTACTTGTCGATATTTTGACGAAATTCGCCAGTTTTGCATTCAATGCAGATTGCCGTGTTGCCATCGACCAGCATGAATACATCCAGTTCGTAGCTTTCCTCGTTTTGCAGCGATATCTTGAGATTGCGGGCGCAGGAAAAGCGCTTTTTGCGCTCCTTGGCGTACTGCAGGCAGGTCATCAGCGCATACCACTCCAGCCATTCGCCGTTGAAAAAATCGCGAATCGTCGGCGCCGTTTGCAGAACCAGAAGGAGATTATTTTTCTGGCGATTGTGGAGGCATTTGGCGACGAAGGAGAAATCGTACAACTGCTGACAAAAGGTCGATATCGCCTGGATATCCTCCGTTGATTTCTTATCAAACGATATCGTGGTGCTCGAATATTCCTTTTGCTGCGCCCAGCGGATGCGCTCCACAACCTCGCTTAGAAGGTTCAGGTTGCGCCAATGTTCATTGCCACTTCGTCAAAAACCGGTGGTATCAACGCCGCGCATATTGGCCTGAACCGTGATCTGCTTGCGCTTGAACCAGTCGTAGATCGGCCCATGCTGGGCATCCGAAGCCAACGTATTGGTATTGAAAAAATCAATTTCTTGCAGTGCCGAGGGCACGGTTGCAGCTACCGGCACCTCCTCGGCAACACCATCTACCAGAGCCTTAAGTCGGGAAATTTCACGTTGCCCGGCGAAATATTTGTCGAGCAATTTGGCGACGAAAAATTGAGTCCCGTAGACCGGCGCCGTGTTGCCACACTTGGGACAGGCGATGCTTTCACCCTGCTGGCCATCAAGCCTTTCTTCGAGGTGCGCGCATTTGTTACAGCGAAAAATTGCCATGGGTGTAGATGAATTCCGAAGGGGTTTGGCTTGCGTATGCAGATAGTATATCTCCAACATCAAACGTAGCACTCCGCCCAAAGCATATCTTTTGTATAACGCGTGGATTAAGCCGGCAATTTCCTGCAAAATTCGCCGCTTAACATTTGCAGGAAAAAGATGGCTAGTCGCTGCGCAGCAGATGGCATGGCAATCTGAATGATGGCACAGCACAACCAACAAAACCTCACAGCGCAGAGCGGCAAGGAAACGGCCTTGCTTATCCGCTGACTACGGCCGCCTGCGCGGCATGCAACGCAATCTGTTACGGTCAACCGGCGAAAAGCGCGAAAAATTGCAGTCAGAGTTCGCCGAGCTGCTCGCCAAGTCACGCGCCGGGCTTGAACGGCGCCAGGCTGCGCTGCCCAAGCCTGAGTTTCAGGTCGACCTGCCGGTTAATGAGCGGCGCGCTGAAATTGCCTCGCTGATTTACCAACACCAGGTCGTCATTGTCTGCGGCGAAACCGGTTCGGGTAAAACTACTCAGCTCCCAAAAATCTGTCTTGAACTTGGGCGCGGCAGCGCTGGATTGATCGGCCATACCCAGCCACGTCGCCTTGCCGCACGATCAGTTGCCACCCGATTGGCGCAGGAATTACAAACGCAGGTCGGTACCGGCGTCGGGGTCAAAATCCGCTTTCAGGATCGCAGCTCACCCGATAGCTGGATCAAGCTGATGACCGACGGCATCCTGCTCGCCGAATCGCAGTCCGACCCCTACCTCAGCGCCTACGACACGATCATCATCGACGAGGCGCACGAGCGCAGCCTGAATATCGACTTCCTGCTCGGCTACCTCAAGCAATTGCTGCCCAAGCGACCCGACCTCAAGGTGATCATCACCTCGGCAACAATTGATGCCGAACGTTTTTCAGAACACTTCAGCGGAGCGCCAGTCATCGAAGTTTCCGGGCGGCTCTACCCGGTCGATGTACGTTACCGCCCTGTCGAAGATGTCACCAAGAAGGACGACGAGCGCGACCTCTACGATGCCATTGTTGATGCCGCCGATGAGTTGTCGCGCCTCGGCAGCGGCGACATTCTCGTCTTCCTGCCTGGCGAACGGGAAATCCGCGAGGCGGCCGAAGCCCTGCGCAAGCACGCGCTGGCACGGCCGGGACTATCCTCAGCCCATGCGCCGGAAATCCTGCCGCTGTTTTCGCGCCTGTCGGCCGGCGAACAGGACCGTATTTTCAAGCCCTCCGGCAATACCCGGCGCATCGTGCTGGCGACCAACGTCGCCGAAACTTCGCTCACCGTGCCGGGCATCCGTTATGTGATCGACACCGGGCTGGCGCGCGTCAAGCGCTACTCTTACCGCAACAAGGTCGAGCAGTTGCAGATCGAGAAGATTTCGCAAGCGGCGGCGCGGCAACGGGCCGGACGTTGCGGCCGGGTGGCCGCCGGCGTCTGCATCCGCCTGTACGATGAGCTGGACTTCAACGCCCGCCCGCCGTTCACCGATCCGGAAATCCTGCGCTCTTCGCTGGCCGGCGTCATCCTGCGCATGAAGTCGCTGAAGCTGACCGATGTCGAGAGCTTCCCCTTCCTCGAACCGCCGCCGCCCAAAGCGGTCGCCGACGGCTACGCGCTGCTTCAGGAACTCGGCGCGCTGGACGACGACAATCGCCTGACCCGCATCGGCGACGCGCTGGCCCGCCTGCCACTCGACCCGCGCATTGGCCGCATGCTGGTCGCGGCACGCGATCTTGGCTGCCTCAAGGAAGTCATGGTGATTGCTGCCGGCCTCTCCGTGCAAGATCCACGCGAGCGGCCGCAGGAGCGTCAGCAGGCGGCGGACGAGAAGCACAAGCTGTTCGCCGACGAGAAATCCGAATTCCTCAGTTGGTGGAAGCTGTGGAACTGGTTCCAGCACGCCGTCGACCACAAGAAATCGAACAAGCAACTGATCGACAACTGCCACGCACATTTTCTCTCCTATCTGCGCATGCGCGAGTGGCGCGAAGTACATAGCCAGTTGCATGCAATGGTTGCCGAGCTAGGTGCCAAGGATGGTGGCTGGAAGGAAAGCGAGATTCCAGGCACCTTTGAGGCCATCCACCAGGCGCTGCTCTCCGGCCTGCTTGGCAACATCGGCTGCAAGGCGGACGAGTCCGGCTATTACCTCGGCGCACGCGGCATCCGTTACCTGATTCACCCTTCGTCACCGCTGCAGAAAAAAGCCGGCAAGTGGATCATGGCGGCCGAAATCACCGAAACCACGCGCCTCTTTGGCCGCTGCGTTGCCCGTATTGAAGCGGACTGGCTGGAGAAAGTGGGCGCTCACCTGATAAAGCGCACTTACTTCGATGCGCATTGGGAAAAGAAGGCCATGCAGGTCGCCGGTTGGGAGCGCACGACACTTTACGGCGTGGTGATCAACCCGAAACGGCGCATCCATTATGGCCCGTTGGCGCCGGCTGAGTCGCGCGAAATTTTCATTCGCCAAGGTCTGGTCGGTGAAGAAATCGAAGAGGCCTTTGCCAAGCGCTGGCCCTTCTTCCAACACAACCAAAAACTGATCCGCGAGATCGAGCACCTCGAACACAAGCAGCGTAGGCAGGACGTGCTGGTCGATGATGAGCTGATTTTCGCCTTCTACGATCACCTGATTCCCGAGGGCATTCACAACGGTGCCACCTTTGACCATTGGCGCAAGGAAGCCGAACGCGAGACGCCCAAGCTGCTCTTCCTCGCCAAAGAGGACCTGATGCGCCACTCGGCGGCAGGCGTGACGACCGAGGCTTTTCCACACCACATCAAGGTAGGCGGGATTGATTACCCGCTCAGCTACCATTTCGAGCCCGGTTCGCCGCGTGACGGCGTGACGCTGACCTTGCCGCTGGCGCAACTGAACCAGATTCCCGTACTGCGCATGGAATGGCTGGTGCCCGGATTGTTGAAAGAAAAGCTGATCCAGCTGATCAAGACTCTGCCGCAGAAGATTCGGGCAAAAGTGGTGCCGGTGCCGGAATTTGTCGAAGAATTCATGTCGACCGTAGTCGGTAACGAAAAGAAAATGAATCAAGGTCTGATTCAGCCCTTGATCGACCACATACTCGAAGAGCGCGGCCTCAATGCACGCGGCTGGGCGGTGACGCCGGATGCCTTCCGGCCCGACGCGCTGCCCGCCCACTTTTCGATGAACTACAAGCTGATCGACGAGCATGGCCGCCAGCTCGACATGAACCGCAGCCTGGTCGCCCTGCGCGGCGAGTGGGGACGTGAAGCCAAGCAGGAGTTTGCCGAACTGCATGAAACGCCTTCCGAATTCACCAATCTGACTGATTGGACTTTCGGCGAGTTGCCAGAATTGATGGAAGTACCGGTCGGCAAACAAAAGATCATTGGCTATCCGGGGCTCACCGACGAAGGCGAAAGCGTCAGTCTCAAGGTTTTTGACTCCGCCGAAGAAGCAGCGGAGGCCCATCGTGCCGGCCTGCTCCGCTTGTTCATGCTGCAGTTCCGCGATCAGGTGAAGTATTTCGACAAGAACATCCCCGGCCTGAGCCAGATGGCCATGCAATACATGGCGCTGGGCAGCAGCGACGATCTGAAGCAGCAGATCATCGCTCTGACTTTCGAGCGCGCCTGCCTGAGTGAACCGCTACCAACAACGCCCAACGCCTTCAAGAGCCGTTGTGGCGATAGTAAGGCGCGGCTTGGGCTGATTATGCAGGAGGTTTGCCGCATGGTCGGCGCGGTACTGACGGAATGGCAAGCGGTCAATAAAAAGCTGCCGGCCTTCAAAGTACATGCCTCTGCAACGCAGGATATTGAGACGCAGATCAAGCGCCTGATCAGCAAACAATTTGTTGCCGAAACCCCTTTTGAGCGCCTCCAGCATTTCCCGCGCTATCTCAAAGGCGTGCAAGTCCGGCTCGACAAATTGAAATCCGACCCGGCACGCGACGCTCGCTTGCTGGCTGAATACACACCAATCTGGACAAATTATGAGAGGCGCGCCATTCAATTGGCGAAATTGGGCTCCATCGATCCGCAAATTGATCAGTTCCGCTGGTTGCTCGAAGAATTACGTGTCAGTCTTTTTGCTCAGGAACTGAAAACCCCCGTGCCCGTCTCTACCAAGCGCCTGCAAAAACAATGGGAAGGAATCAAGAATGGCTGATGTAATGCTTGCCCTGTCACGCACATTTGCCAACCTGCGACAGGGAAAAATCTGGTTATACGTTTTGATCCCGGCGCTCTTTTCATTATGCCTGACGGCTGGTTTTGCAATCTGGGGACTGGGCGTGCTCGTTGAGCAAATGCTGACCTATCCGCCCATGACTTTCCTGATCAGCTGGGGTCTGATCTGGCTGGCTTACGCACTGGCCTACCTCGGCGGCTGGATGGCGATTTTCGCGGCGGCTTATCTGACCGCCTCGCTGCTGGCAGCCATTCTGATCCTGCCGCTGATGCTGAAACATCTGGCCAATACCGAATATTGCGATGTCGCAGCCATGGGCGCCGACAGTTTTACAGCAGCTACGCTCAATAGCCTCTGGGCCTCGGTTTTATTCATTGCCGGCTGGTTGCTAACACTGCCGCTCTGGCTGATTCCCGGCCTCTCGTTGATCCTGCCGATGCTGCTAATGGCCTGGCTCAACCGCCGCACCTTCGCCTACGACGCGCTTTCCATGCACGCCAGCGAAGACGAATGGCAGCAAATACGTGTGCAACATAAACACCCCTTGTTCATGCTCGGCCTAACGATGGCCCTGCTCGCCCACATTCCCTTTGTTGGCCTGCTTGTTCCGGCGCTCACCGCGCTTTCATTCGTGCACTACGGTCTCGAAACATTGCGCCGTTCGCGTAATGGCGCCCTCGTTACCATTATGGGAGATTAAAAATGACTCGCTCCTTTGGCGCCATCATCATCGGCGATGAAATCCTCTCTGGCAAACGGCAGGACAAGCATTTCGCCAAAATTGCCGAAATGCTCGGCGCGCGCGGGCTCCGCCTGAGCTGGGTTGAGTATCTGGGTGATGATCGCGAACGCCTGGCCGCCACTTTCAAACGCACCATGACTGCCGGCGATGTCGTTTTCTCCTGCGGCGGCATCGGCAATACACCGGACGACCACACGCGTCAGGCCGTTGCGGCAACGCTGGGGGTTAATCTGGAATTACACCCGGAAGGTTACGAAGAACTCAAAGTTCGCTTCAATGGCGAGGAGATCACCGACCAACGCCGGCAACTGGTCACTTTCCCGGCCGGGGTCAAAATCATCCCCAATCCTTTCAACCGGATACCCGGCTTCATGGCCAACGAACATTACTTTGTTCCCGGTTTCCCGCAAATGGCGCACCCGATGATCGCCTGGGCGCTCGACACCTTTTACCGCGACCTGTTCAAACCGGTCGATGGCATGGTCGAAAAAGCCTTCCTGCTCACCGGCCCCAATGCTTACGAAAGCGCCCTGCTCGACCTGATGGAACACATCGTCAAGGATTACCCCACTTTGCGCCTGTTCTCGCTACCCTCACTGCAAGGCAAGGAACGCCGCCATCTCGAACTCGGCGTCGAAGGCGAGCCGGCCCTGGTTGATCAAGCGATGGAAGAAATACGTGCGGCGGTTGAACAACGTGGCATCAGCTGGATCTGGCGGCCATGAGCAAAGTATTACACCCCAAGAGTGCTTCCTTCGGGGCGCGGTCAACGTAAAAAAGGCCTGCAAAATTTGCAGGCCTTTAATTTGTTACTTAAGCGCCGAAATTACTTGGCAGCTTTTTTAGCAGCAGCAGCGGTTGCGCTCTTGGCCGGGGCAGCAGCTTTGGTGGCAACAGCCATGTTGGCTTCAGCGATGTCGGTCAGTTGCTTGGCCATGCCGGACATATTGGTGAAAGCCTTGGTGGAAGCATCCATCATCGACTTCATCGTTGCAGCAAAAACATCACCACCAACTGGTGCGGAGGCGGTAGCCTTCTCAACAGCGGTAGAAGCATTTTTTTGGAAGGTGCTGTACTGAGCTTCCATGACAGAAGTCACTTCCTTCTGCATCTGGGAAACCAGGTCATACACGGTACGGGAATAATCCATCCACTTTTCAGCGCCCGGCTGAGCCAGGTTGCTGTTCAGCTTGGCCATTTCAGCAGCGTCCTTGGCGGACAGCAGTTGCTGGGTGCCAGCGACTGTGGTGTTGAAGAATTCACGTGAAGCAGCCATGTTGAGTGCGGTCAGACGCTCGACGCCGTTAAAAGCGGTGCGCAGCAGGGCCATCATGACTTCGGCGTTCGCTTTTTGGGCGGCAGCCAGTTGTTCAATATTCGGATTGGTCATCATCTTCTCCAGTTTGTTTTGGTGGGTGTGGATGAAACAAGCCCCCCTGCCTCAAGGGGGCCTTTACTGCAAAAGACTAATTACTTCTTCTTGCCAGCAGATGCGCCAACAGCCTTGACGGTTGCGTTGGTGGCGGCAGCAACATTGGCTTCAGCGATTTCAGCAACCTGCTTGGCAGCCTTGTTCATGTTGTCGAACGCGGAGTTGGCAGCAGCGATGGCACTCTTGACAGCGGCAACAGCAACGTCGGAACCAGCCGGTGCAGACTTGGCAGCCTTGTCGAGCAGGGCAGCAACAGTCTTCTGGAAGTCGCCGAACTGGGCTTCAACCATCTTGGACAGCTCTTCCTGCGTCTGAGCAGAAATTTCATATACAGAACGTGAGTAAGCAACTGCTTTCTCAACATTCGGCTGGGCCAGGGATGCCTGGATGGACATGGCTTCTTGCACGTCCTTGGCACCCATCATGGCCTTGGCGCCAGAAACAGAATCTTCCATCATGGAACGAGCGGTGTTCAGGTTCAGGGCAGCGATACGCTCGGCAGAAGCCAGGGCGGTGTTAGCCAGTGACAGCAGGGAATCAACGGTGGATTTGTTGGCAGCAGCGAATTGCTCGGGGGTCTTGAACATAGTGAATCTCCTAGGAAGTTATAAGCGAAACCGAGATGAACCGTTGCAGGGCTTTTAGATCAATGCTGCACTGCACCATGCGCTCGATTATAAACCCACCGTGAGCAATGTCAAGCCATTTTGTGCACCGCAGCAAAACTTTTAAGGCAATAAAAATCAGCAGCTTACAAAACAAAACATGAAGCCGGCAAGAAGCCGCTGCTGCAAGGCAAAAGCCACTCTTTCAGAGTCTATTCGCGGCTTGGTGGCGCACTTAACCCAGCAGCGCCACGCAATTCCAGCGGATTTCCCTTGGTCGCCGGCGTGGGAGCGGTCCCCTTGTTCTTCGGCTGAATAATGGCTCGAACACGTGCCGGCGGCGCTTTGATATCTCGCGTTTCGCCGGCGGTTACCAGATATTTTTCACTGATGCCGTCATACCAAATGTAATCGCCCTTGACCTCATCCTCACCACTCTTCACCCAAGCCCGGTGGAACAATTCAGCAACTTCATTACTGGTGTTGTACTCGATACGCTCCGCTTCGCCTTCCATGTACTCTTCACGGCCCTCGCGTTTCTGACGAATACGCGCCAGGCCATTCTTGCCCCCAAAAGCCGTGCCTTTCTGGAAACCGTACTGATCTTCAACGATAACAACTCGGTCTGATTTAAGAACCATCGTGCCTTTGATCAGAACGACATCCCCCTCAAGAATCTGGATTTTTTTTGCATCATCAATCGAGATGCGATTAGCCTCCAACTGCAGCGGCTTATCGCGGTCGGCGCGCTCAGCAACAGCTGCGCCGGAGAATAGCGTGGCAATTAGGAGGGTCGCGATTCTTAATTTCATTGCGTTGCCTTGCGAGAGAAATACAAGCCCGTCACCTGGGATTGCAAAACAAAAGTGGAGGTGTTGTTGTCAATCTGCATGCCGACACCCTTGATCCAGGATTTCTCCTGCGTAATCTCGACCGCACTATTGGTAAATGCCGTACCGGCATTGGGCTGAACAATCAGATCCGGCATGGTGCCGGTCATTGCCGGGCGCTCAGGGGTTGCCGCACGATTGACGACGACGTTTTCCCAAAGATAAACGACGTCACCTTTTGAGGTCACGCGGGCATGGCGACCAGAAATGGTTACCGGCGGCGCATCCGGTCGATAAGCAACCAGCGTCGGCGAATCCAGTTCAGAGGAGTCATCATCGGCAAAATGTTTCATGAATGGTGCGACCAAGCGATATTTGACCTGCCCGTTTTCATCAAATCGACGAGCAGACATATTTTCCACCGTCGCATCGGCATCATGCCGTAACACCTTGTTTTTTGGTGCTTCGTCACGGTTCACCGTTTTTTGCAGCTAAAAACTTAGCCCGGCGAGCAAGCCGAGCAGAATCACCGGAAAGAGATGGCTAGGCCAATTCTTCATTTCGTATCGAGATAGGAGGCTACAGCGGCCTCAAGTTTGCCTTGTGCCGCCATGATGAATTCAATGGCCTCGCGCACCGCCCCCTGCCCACCGGCAGCATCTGTAACCAGCTGGGCATGTGCCTTGACTACCGGCCTTGCATTGGCCGGTGCAATTGCCAGACCGCACTGGGCCATAACAGAAAGGTCAATTAGGTCATCGCCCATATAGGCGCAATCCGACCATTGCAGGCCAAGCTTTTCCAGCAAACCAGCGACCGCAACACGCTTGTCAGCCACGCCCTGAAAAACATGGCTGATGCCGAGGTCTGCTGCGCGCGACTCAACGACGCCCGATGTCCGCCCCGTCACAATCGCCAGTTCAAATCCGGCACGGCGCATCAGGACGATGCCCAGACCATCCTGAACATTGAATGTTTTTAGTTCGCCACCGTCGTCGGTGTAGTGCAGCCCACCATCGGTCATTACCCCGTCAATATCAAAGGCAGCGAGTTTGATACGTTTAGCGCGGGTTATAGCGTCCATCAGATTACCTTGGCAGTGAACAGGTCGTGCATATTGAGAGCGCCGACAACACAGCCGTCGGCATCCGTAACCAGCAGGGCATTGATGCGCAGGCGCTCCATCATTTCGACCGCTTCAACGGCGAGGCGATCCGGGCCGATAGTGTGCGGATTCGGGTGCATGATGGAATCGATAGCACCTTGCTGCAAATCAATACGCTTCTCAAAGGCGCGGCGCAAATCGCCGTCGGTGAAAATGCCTAAAGTTTTGCCAGCTGCATCAATGATCGCCACCAGCCCCAACCCGCCGCGCGACATGGCAATAATGGCTTCGGTGACACCGGTGCCGGGCATTACTTTCGGCACCTTGTCACCAGCGCGCATGACATCGCGGACATGCGTCAACAATCGTCGACCAAGTGAGCCGCCGGGGTGCGAACGAGCAAAATCATCCGGGCTGAAGCCACGGGCATCAAGCAGAGCCTCCGCCAGAGCATCGCCCAGCGCCAGCGCAGCCGTTGTACTGGCAGTTGGCGCGAGGTTATGCGGGCAAGCCTCTGTGCCACACCTGCATCGAGATGAACGTCTGCCTCGCGAGCCAACGTTGAAGCAGGCGCACCTGTCATCGAAATCAGCCGTGCCCCTGAGCGCTTGACCAACGGCACAATACGCAGCAACTCTTCGGACTCACCCGAATTGGACAGTGCAAGCAAGACATCATCACGCGTAATCATGCCCAGATCGCCATGACTTGCCTCGGCGGGATGAACAAAATAAGCGGGGGTGCCGGTGCTAGCCATCGTCGCAGCGATTTTTCGGGCGATATGGCCTGATTTACCCATTCCACTGACGATCAAACGTCCTTTACTCGCCAGAATCAACTCAACCGCGCGTGAAAAATCACCATTTAATCGGTCTTTTAGTGCGTCGACCGCAGCAGCTTCAATGCTGAGCGTCTGGCGACCCAGCGCCAGCGCGCGTTCCGGCGAAAATTGAGGGGCGGATAGGCTTGGGTTCATGAGCTGGCTGCGGTTATGATGACCGAAGTATACCCGACTTCGCGAAACCCCCTTGAGCGCACTCTCTCTCGTCCTCCTGCTGCTTGGCGCCTCGGTTCTGGCGGTGGTTATCTTCCGCCGCTTCAACCTGCCGCCTGTTTTGGGCTATCTGCTGGTCGGCAGCCTGATTGGTCCGCACGCGCTCAATCTGATGCAGGACATCACGCGCGCACAAGCGTTGGCTGAATTCGGCGTCGTTTTCCTGATGTTCTCAATCGGCCTGGAGTTTTCGCTACCCAAACTCTATGCGATGAAACGAATCGTCTTTGGGTTCGGCCTGCTGCAAGTCACCCTCAGCATGATTTTGCTGACCGGACTGGTCATGCTCTTTGATGTCAGCTGGCAAATTGGCATTGCCCTCGGCGGCGTCTTTGCCATGTCCTCAACGGCCGTATTGACCAAACTGCTGGCCGAACGCATGCAGCTCGATTCGCCGCATGGGCGCGAAATCATGGGCGTACTGCTCTTTCAGGATCTCGCTGTGGTGCCATTGCTGGTGCTGATTCCATCACTCACCCAACCACCGGAAAAACTCGCCGTCCTGATGGGGATCGCCATTTTGAAGGCCATCGTCGTTCTCGCCATCATTCTCGTTTTCGGGCAGAAGCTGATGCGCAAGTGGTTCCACTTCGTCGCCCGCGCCAAGTCCTCCGAAGTGTTCGTCCTCAACGTGCTGCTGATCACCCTCAGCCTGGCACACCTCACCGAACTCGCCGGTCTCTCGCTGGCACTAGGCGCTTTTGTGGCCGGCATGCTGATTTCGGAAACGGAATATCGCCTGCAAGTGGAAGAGGACATCAAACCTTTCCGCGACGTGCTGATGGGACTCTTTTTCGTCACCATCGGCGTCAAGCTCGATCTCCACATTCTGGTTGGCCTGTGGTGGCAAGTCCTGCTCGTATTGCTCGCCCTGCTCACTATCAAGGCGGCTGTCGTCGGCATGCTTTCATGGCGGCTCGGTTCCAGCCCCGGCAACGCCATCCGCTCGGCGCTCTGGCTTTGTGCGGGCGGTGAATTCGGTTTCGTTCTGCTCGGTGAAATCGCCCACCTGCCGAAAAGCATCGAACAAATCGCGCTGACCGCACTGGTCCTTTCCATGCTCGTCGCACCCTTCGTCGTCCACTTCAGCGAGAAGATCGTCATGCGCTTTGTCGCCAGCGAATGGCTGATGCGCTCAATGCAACTGACCCAAATTGCCGCCCGCTCGATGGGCACCGAAAAACACGCCATCCTTTGCGGCTATGCGCGTAACGGTCAGTACCTAGCGCGCTTTCTGACGCAGGAAGGGGTCAATTATATCGCCCTCGACCTGGACCCGGACCTTGTACGCGAAGCCGCTGGCGCCGGGGAAAACGTGGTTTATGGCGATGCCTCACGCAAGGAAGCGCTGATGGCCGCCGGCCTGATGCGCGCCAGTGTCGTCATCATCACGACCAGCGATACGCAACTGGCCGAAAAAGTACTGCACCATACCCACGAACTGCGCCCAGACCTGCCGGTTGTCGTCCGCACACTGGACGAACGGGATTTCGACCGCCTGTCCAAAGCCGGGGCCGCCGAAGTGGTGCCGGAATCCCTCGAAGCCAGCCTGATGCTCGCCTCGCATGCCCTGGTTCTGGTCGGCGTACCGATCAACCGCGTCCTGAAACGTATTCGCCAGGCTCGTTCCGAGCGTTACCGGCTATTGCGCGGATTCTTCCATGGCCTGTCCGACCGCGACGAAGATGAAGAAAACCAACCCCGCCTCCACTCCATTTGGCTAACCCCTGGCGCCAGAGCGATTGGCAAGACACTCGCCGAACTTGATCTGGAAGGACTGGGCTGCGAAGTCAGCGCCATCCGCCGGCGCGGCATACGCGCCGTTGAACCGGCACCGGAAACCCAGCTAGAGGAAGGCGACGTAATCGTCGTACTCGGCGCGCCAGAAGCAGTTTCTGCGGCAGAAGAAAGGTTGCTGCAAAAATAAAAGCCCACCGAAGCGGGCTTGAAATCGCTTGAAATAATCAATAAGTCATACAAGCAGTATAGCGAGTCCCATCGACATACGTCGCTGAGGCTACAGCAGTTCCATCCGCTTGAGTTGCCCCTGCTGCAGAAAAAGCCACTGATTGGATTGAACCAGTATTCGCCACACCATCATCCAAAGTCAAATCTAACTGTCTAGCAAATTTTCCATCAATACCGTCTGAACAAGCATAAAACGTTCCGCCGTTCATATTTTTAATTGGCATTGTGCCACTCAAACCAAACATACCTCCCTCAGAGTTTGTTGGCAGAGATGCCTTTATTGCGGCGGCAGAGGAAAAATCCGTTGAACCTGAAGCCAAATTCCCCCTTCGCAAATGCTCCCATAACAATACGGATTCTGTAACAGTTGTATCGTTCCACTTCCCACCGACCACACCATTGCCATCACCTTCATGTGAAGCAGCCAATGTCCATCTGGCGATTGCCGTATTGTCATCGCCCGGCAGCCTTTTGTACTTGTCCTGATACCCATAAATCATCACTTGAACATTGCGAAAATCGCTGGCCATATTCTTGACTTTCGCACTATTTATCAATTCCTGCCCCTTCAATACTCCACCCAGCAACAGGCCGATAATCACCAGAACAATGGCAATTTCTACGAGGGTGAAGCCTCCTTGTTTGTTTTTCATGGCATTCTCCATACAAATTCACTTATTCACACCAGAGCATATTTCATGCCTATGATCAAAGGCATATAAACACTGAAAACAAGATTAAATACTGCACACCACCGTCAATAATCAGACACCTGTCAGAAAATGAACACCCCAACACGAGCAAGCATTACCACTTGGAGCGCCCGTCACCCGCATTTATTGTTGGTTGGTCACCTGCTATTACTCCATGCGCTGGCTTTTGGTGGCTGGCAAATGCCTGCCGTGCGCATTCTCTGGCTGGGGGCATTGGGGCTGTTTCTAATCTGGCAACCCTTCGTCGCCGGCGAGCGGCAGATGAACCTGCGCCAAACTTTTTGGCTGATCGTCCTGGCGATCAGCTCAACGGTATTGCTTGGCCCCTGGCTATTGCTGATCTGGTGTGGCGCACTGGCCGCGGTGATTGGCGGCCGGGTTTTATGGACCGGCTCGCGCCTGGAACGCCTGGGCTACCTTTTCGCTTTCGGCTACCTGGTCTGCCTGACGATTTTTGGCGTGGTGCCGGAACTCTCCCCACTGGTTACACTAACGCCCATACCGCGCGAGGCGATTGCTTATTCCATGCCCGCCTTGCTTCCCCTGCTTTTGTTTTTTCCCGCCGAAAAAATGCGTCGGCGCACTGGCGACACGTTTGACCTCTTCTACGGACTGATGGTTTTTCTCGCGCTAGCAGTCTTTGTGCTGGGCAGCCTGGCTTATATGCAAATCGGCGCAGTCAGCTACGTTGAAGCGCTGTTCAAAACCTCACTGGCCATTGCTGGCGCCCTGCTGGTGGTTGCCTGGGCCTGGAATCCGCGGGCGGGGGTTTCCGGCATCAGTGCACTGATGATGCGTTATCGAGTATCACTTGGCTTGCCGCTGGAGCAATGGCTGATCCAGTTGGCTGAAATCAGCGAGCAGGAAAATCACCCGACGCGTTTTCTTGAACAAATCGTGCGCCAGCTTGATCGCCTGCCCTGGGTATTGGGTGCGCGCTGGGAGGCAGGTGGCGAAGCAGGCGGTTTTGGCATATTGGGACCGCACCATCACGCCTTGCAACACGAGCAGCTAGGCATCACCGTTTACTTTCGCTCCCCACCGGTTGCCACCATGCAGTGGCACGTCGACTGGCTTTTGCGACTGGCGGCCGAGTTTTATCTGGTCAAATTCCAGACGCATCAGTTACAGCAGATGAGTTATCTGCAGGCAGTTTACGAGACCGGCGCCCGCGTCACCCATGACGTCAAGAATTTGTTGCAGTCCTTGCAAACCCTCTGCTATGCCGCAACACAGCCGGGCGACCCGGAGGCCAAAACGCAACTTTTCGCACGCCAGTTACCGCAAATTGCCGAGCGCCTCAAGGCGACGCTGGAAAAGTTGCAGCGTCCACAACTCGACAATGCGGAACTGATTGCCGCGCAAACCTGGTGGAATGCCTTACAAGAACGCCATGCCGGCACAGACATCACCTGGAATACGGTAGATGCCGAGACACCGCCAGTTTTAGCAGCGCTCTTTGACAGCGTTGCTGAAAACCTGCTGCATAACGCACGGAATAAGCAGCAGCGAGAACCCGATCTGAAAATTTCCGCTTTTTTGGGCGTTGACCGTAACAAACCGTGTTTATCCATTTCCGACAACGGCACGCCGATTCCGATTGATCGCGCCACCTCCCTGTTGCATGAAACGGTTGAATCCGAAGACGGGCTGGGCATCGGTCTTTACCATGCGGCGCGCCAGGCGGAAGCAAATGGTTATACGCTGTCGCTTAGCGAAAATGGCGCCGGCAAAGTCAGTTTCAGGCTGTCAGCCCAAGCGTAACACCGGAATTGTCAGATGCTGCCTGACGCGGGCCGATCAGACGATAAACCACGGTATTGCCCTTGCCTTTCAGGTAGATCACCTGCGGCTCATGGAAATCGAAATGAGCAGCCAGGCGGCGATGCGTGGTTTCATCGACCTGCACCATGCCCGGTACGCCTTCGCTGGTGATCCGGCTGGCCAGATTCACCGTATCGCCCCAGAGGTCGTAGATAAATTTCTTTTTACCGACGACCCCGGCCACCACCGGCCCGGTACCGATACCGATCCGTACTTCAAGATGCATATCGTTGATCGAAAAATCGCGTTGCAGCAAATCGCGCATGGCCAGGGCCAGATCAGCAATGGCTTTTGAATAATTATTTTGATCGTTATTCAACCCGCCAGCCACCATATAGGCGTCACCTATCGTCTTGATCTTCTCGGTGCCGTACTCTTCCGCCAGTTCATCAAAGGATGAAAATATCCGGTTGAGCATCGAGAACACCTGCTGCGGCGACAAACCTTCAGCAACTTTGGTGAAATTAACGATATCGACAAACATCACTGTCACATCGGCAAAACCATCGGCAATCGTCTGTTTGTCATGCTTCAGACGCTCGGCAATCGGGCCCGGCAAAATATTGAGCAACAGTCGCTCGGAGCGCTCCTGCTCATCTTGCAAGAGACGGTACGTTTCTTCCAGCACCGCCTGCGTTTTGGCCTTTTCCTGCGTTGAATAGCGGATCAACAAGTAAACAATGCTTGAGATGGCGGCAAAGTTCAGGGCGAAGAAGAACACACTGACCCGAATCGGCACCACTTGTCCGGCTGGCGGCAAACTGTCAGCCAGAAAGTAGTCGAAGAAGCCGGAAAGGGCTGTCAGAAATATATAGGCGAAGAACCAAGCCGCTGACTCACGGGTACCAAAACAAAGCACCGCACCTATTGGCGCCAGCAAACCCCACAGACTCGTGCCGCTGGCGGTGATGAAATTGCCGATACCCCACTGAATAACGAAGGGCGCAAAAAGGAATAACGCCAGTTGCGAGTAGCGGCAAAAATCAAAATTGCCGCTCTTGAAAAAGAACAGCAGATTGGCGACCAGCATGATCTGGAAGACAAAGGTACGGTCGACGAAAATTGCGGCCCCATTTGCCAATAGATGAACAGCCAGAGCATTGAACCCAGGCTGACCAGTCCGGTGGCAAAAATCAGCAAGGATTTTTTCAGGCGCATCTCGGCATCGTCCTCAGGACGAAAACCGGCACTACTGAATGACTGGAAAACTCCCTGCTGACTCATCAATTCCCCACTGCCTGAAAAACAGGTTGATCCAGTGTGTCAGTCGCCGCCAACGCGGTCAATAAGACCAAAGTCAGAGACCACCCAGCGATGCGGTTCAGGCGAACAAACGGGCCAACTCAAGTCCAGGATCGGGTGCGCGCATGAAGGCTTCGCCAACGAGGAAACCTTGAACCTTGTTGGCGCGCATCAGGGCGACATCTTCCGGTTTCAGGATGCCACTTTCGGTGACCACAATTTTGTCGGCCGGAATGCGCGCAAGCAGACCGAGGGTGGTATCGAGTGTGACATCGAAGGTTCGCAGATTGCGATTGTTGATACCGAGCAGCGGGGTTTTGAGTTGCAGGGCGGCATCCAACTCCTCGCCGTTGTGCACTTCAACCAACACCGCCATGCCGTAGGCGTGGGCTTGCGCTTCAAGTGTCTGCATGTCCGGCAGCGTCAGCGCGGCAGCAATCAGGAGAATGGCATCAGCGCCCATGGCCCGTGCTTCGGCAACCTGATAGGCATCGACCATGAAGTCCTTGCGCAGCACCGGCAAAGCACAGGCGGCGCGGGCGTCCTGAAGATATTCGGGACAGCCCTGGAAATATTGCCGGTCAGTGAGCACCGACAGGCAGGCGGCACCGTGCTGCTCATAACTGCGGGCGATGTCGGCCGGGTGAAAATCCGGGCGAATGACCCCTTTCGACGGGCTGGCCTTTTTGATTTCAGCGATGATTGCCGCTTGACCATGCGCGACCTTGTGGCGGATGGCACCGACGAAATCGCGCGGCGCCGGCTGAGCGGCAGCCTCTGCTTCGACGACAGCCAGTGGCTTGACAGCCAGCGCAGCAACAATTTCTTCGCGCTTGGTGGCTATAATTTTGTTGAGGATGTCGCTCATTTGGCGGCCAGTCGCTGGGTGCACTGGACAAACTTCTCAAGACTGGCGCGCGCCGCACCGGAGGCGATGGCTTCGCGCGCCTTGGCGATACCGTTACCAATGCTCTCGGCACAATTGGCCACATAGAGCGCTGCGCCGGCATTCAGGCAGACGATCTCGCGTGCCGCGCCGGGCTGGTTGTCGAGCGCACCGAGCAACATGGCTTTCGATTCCTCAGCACCATTAACGCGCAGATTGCGCAAGGACAACATCTGCAGGCCGAAGTCCTCGGGATGCACTTCGTATTCGGTGACCTCGCCGTTCTTCAATTCGCCGACCAGGGTCGCCGCACCGAGCGAAATCTCGTCCAGGTTATCCCGGCCATGCACAACCAGCACGCGTTCGGCGCCCAAACGCTGCATGACGCGAACCTGAATACCAACCAGGTCAGCATGAAAGACGCCCATCAGGGTGTTTGGTGCGCTGGCCGGATTGGTCAGCGGCCCGAGGATGTTGAACAGCGTGCGCACGCCCATTTCGCGGCGCACGGGTGCAACATGCTTCATGGCGCTGTGATGATTGGGGGCAAACATGAAACCGATGCCGGTTTCCTCAATGCAGGCGGCAACCTGTTCGGGCGACAGCATGATATTGGCACCAAGCGCCTCCAGCACGTCGGCGCTGCCCGAACTGGACGATACGCTGCGCCCACCGTGCTTGGCCACCTTGGCGCCCGCACCAGCCGCGACAAAGATCGAGGCGGTCGAAATATTGAAGCTGTGGGCGGAATCGCCGCCCGTTCCAACAATATCGACGAAATGACGGTTGTAAGGAACCTTGACCGGCGTCGCCAGTTCGCGCATGACACTAGCCGCCGCAGCGATTTCGCCGACAGTTTCCTTCTTGACGCGCAGCCCGGTGACGATGGCGGCGATCATGACCGGCGTGACTTCGCCGCCCATGATCTGGCGCATCAGGGAGACCATTTCGTCGTGGAAAATTTCGCGGTGTTCAATGACACGCTGGAGGGCGGCTTGCGGGGTCATTTCTTGAATTCGTCCAGAAAGTTCTTGAGCAGGTCGTGACCGCGTTCGGTCAGGATGGATTCGGGGTGAAACTGCACGCCTTCGACAGCCAAGGTCTTGTGGCGGACGCCCATGATTTCGCCGTCGTCAGTCCACGCAGTGATTTCCAGGCAATCAGGCAGCGATTCGCGCTCAATGGCCAGCGAGTGATAGCGCGTACAGGTCAGCGGATTGGGTAGCCCCTTGAACACGCCAATATCCTTGTGATGCACCGGCGAAACTTTGCCGTGCATCAGTTGCTTGGCGTGCACAACCTTGCCGCCAAAGGCTTCACCGATGGACTGGTGGCCGAGACAAACACCGAGCAATGGAATTTTGCCGGAAAATTCGCGAATCGCCGCCAGCGAAATACCAGCCTGAACCGGGGCGCAGGGGCCGGGGGAAATCACCAGATATTCCGGCTTGAGCCGGGCGATTTCGTCGAGAGTGATGGCATCGTTGCGAAACACCTTCACATCCTGGCCCAGCTCACCGAAGTACTGGACGATGTTGTAGGTGAAGCTGTCGTAGTTATCGATCATCAGCAACACAATTAATACCTAACCATTTGATTTATTTATGTTCATAGAGACTTATGCTGCCGCATTTATTGACCTTTACCACCAAATTAAAAAGCACCCAACCCCACACAATGAAGCACAGCTTGAAAAAACACAGAAACCAGACTCGCCACTTTCACAAATCGTCGATTCCACAGTGGTTTGAGCCTTATATACATTCTACCTGCAGTGACTAGGGGCTGCCTATCCAAGCATTTTGCAAACAGGGAAGGGGGTTGTAAGGCAAGACTATCACTAATCGATCTGTCCGAATTTCCGGGGCCGGCTCTGCCGAGATGAAGGCCATCAGCTTTGAATACATTGAGGTGTTCTACAACTGGAAACGGCAGCATTCAACCCTTGGTTACAGATCGCCGATTCAGTTCTTGGAGAATTGGCTCAGTGAGCAACAACCGGAAAAACTGGTAGCATGAAATTCACCTTTTGGCAGACGAAAAACCGAATGAGCCTCAGATTGACTGAGGAATGTCGCAAATTAGGAGCAGCAATAGAGTAAAGTAAATAAGGTGATCATTGTTCCTGATGAAGACGAGTTGTGTTTTCTGTGGAGTGAATAGTGCGGCACTTGTTGTTTCTGGTTTTGCGTATTTGTGCGCTGCCATTACTGCTAACATTTCAGACAATGGTGCTCGCCGCCGAAGCGCTTGACTGGGCAGCGCTTCTTGCGCAAGGCGCTGCACTCCGCGAGCAGGGCCATCTGTACAAATCGATTGATTTGCTGAGCACACTCAGCCAAACCGCCGGCTCGCCACAATTACAGGCGACGGCCTTGGGCGAACTGGGTGCCTCGCAGTTGCAGGCGCACCGTTATGCGCAGGCGGAGTCCAGCCTTCGCCAAGCCTTTACAGCGGCACCAGAGTTCGAGCGCGCCCGCCCTGCTTTTTATCTGGGCAACCTCGCAATCATTCGAAAACGCAACGAGGAAGCACGCTACTACTATCAGGAAGCCTTGCGCCTGAATGGCGACAATGCGGATTTTCGGTTGGGTATCACCCTCAATCTGGCTCGGATAGCCGCTGCTCCGGAGAAGCTGTCGCAACTATCAGCGCTGTCGGCAGAGTTGGCCCGTCTACCGGCAAACTCGCAAATTGCCCGCTTCCATCTCAATCTCGGCGAGCAGGCGCGACGCTTGGGCTCCGATGGTGTGGCGCTGGCCTTTTCACATATCAATGAGGCACACCTCCTGGCGCAGCAGCTTGGTGAATTTCGCCTGCAGCTTGAGGCTCTGGATGCACTTGGCCAGTTGTATGAAGACAGGGAGCGCAGCGCCGACGCCATCGCCCTGACCCGCCTAGCGCTGGATCTTGCACACAAACTTGAGCCAGATGGTGTCGCCGATCTGTTAATCAACCTTGAGTGGCGCCTGGGTCGTTTGCTATTGAGCTGATCAGGCAAAGCGAAATGCAGGATTTTCTGGGCGATCGCTGCGCTGTCGAGGACATAGAGGATGGCAGCTCGCGCCTTATCGCAGCGGGCACTGCCATCCTTTATCCAGTAATTTTTGAAGACAGGGTCGAGTTATTGCTTGCGACAGCCAACGGCATCGTACGTACGACGACGCCGATTTCCGGGAGCAAACTACGTTCTGAAGCGGCTTGGCTGGCCGATTCATTGCGAAATGGTTATAGCGATTACGAAATGCCGGCGCGCAAACTATACGACTGGTTACTCAGACCCATTGCCGATCTCCTTGCTGCCCGCCAGGTCAAGTTACTGGTGGTGGTGCCGGACGGTGTGTTGCGCTTGGTGCCTTTGGCGGCGCTGTACGATGGGAAAGAGTTCGCCATAGAGAAGTACGCGGTTTCGATGGTCACCGGCTTGAGCATGACCAACACGGCAACGTCCGCGGGGCGCGAAGCATCGTCACTAGTCGTCGGCATGGCTGAGCCGGGACCGGTAGTGGATAAACTGAACCAGACGACGATCAGCCAAATCCTTGGCGCCAGCAGCCGGCGTTCGGCCAGCAGCCGCAGTCTGGCACAGCATCCAGCCATGAGTTCCGCCCGCTTGCGCTCACCGACCAGCCCGCCGCTATCCATTGAGGGAACAAAACGCAGTACCTCCGAGATGCTGCATGAGGCGCTGCTGCTGCCCGGCGTCAAGCAGGAGGTCGAAGCGCTCAGTCGTATTCTAGGCGGAACAAGCATGCTCGACTCGCGGTTCACCCTGGATCATTTCCGGAAGGAAGCTACGGCGGGTGAATATCGCATCATTCATATTGCCTCGC
Organism: Candidatus Dechloromonas phosphorivorans; assembly: GCA_016709495.1. Lineage (GTDB taxonomy): Bacteria > Pseudomonadota > Gammaproteobacteria > Burkholderiales > Rhodocyclaceae > Azonexus > Azonexus defluvii. The sequence goes on from JADJMS010000019.1 coordinate 34,877, forward strand.
ACGGTGTCTTTGGCGGCAACGCCGAGTCCAGCTACATCATGGCATTCGATGACGTGCTGACGCTGGATGGCTTGCAGTCCTTATTGAAGACTGAGGAATTACGGCGCACTCCGATTGAATTGCTCACACTGTCGGCGTGCGAGACGGCAGATGGCGATGCGCGTTCGCCGTTGGGTATTTCCGGTGCGGCGATCAAGGCACGGGCGCGCAGTGTACTCGGTACACTGTGGCCGGTCGATGACACAGCGGCGCGTAAGGTAATGGAAAGCTTTTACCGTGGATTGCGTACGGCGTACTGGTCGAAGGCCGAGGCGCTGCGCCAGGCTCAACTTGAACTTGTGCACAGCAAAGATCTGAGGCAGCCATTTTTCTGGGCACCCTTCGTGTTGATCGGGAACTGGTTGTGAGCCCCCGCCGACGCCAGCACAACCTGGCCCAGTGCGGCGCGCTGGCGGCCATGGCCTTGAGCTTGCCACTGATCGGCATTGCCCAGATCAGGACCGATGGCAGCTTAGGCATGCCGGCGCAGACACTGGTTGGGGCAAATTACCTGATTCCGGAAGCTCTCGGCAAACGCGTCGGAGGCAATCTGTTTCATAGTTTTCAGAGCTTCAATATCAACAGCGGCGAATCGGCGAATTTTACGACCAGCAGTCCGGGCTTGCTCAATGTCATCAGCCGCGTCACCGGAGGCAGCACCTCGCAGATTAACGGGCCACTCACTCTGAGCGCGACGAATGGCACGCCGGCCTTCTATTTCATCAATCCGGCAGGCGTAACCTTTGGCGAAAAGGCCTCAGTGAATGTGCCAAGTGCATTTTATGTCAGCACGGCAAATTACCTGAAGTTCCCGGATGGCAATTTCTACGCCGACACGAGGAGTGGCAGCACCTTCTCAAGCGCCGAACCGGCTGCTTTCGGTTTTCTCGGGACGACGCGGGCGACGATTTCTGTAAAGGATGCCGTGATCTATAACAAGCGTGGCGCCCTTGGCCTGATCGGTGGCGATGTGGAAATCGACCATGCCGGGATCTGGACAGACCATGGCGACATTCGCCTGGTGGCCAATGGGGTCGTTACGTCCGAGGTCGCACCGAGCGGTGCGCTTCCGCTCGCTGAAGGCCGGCTGATGGTTAGCAACGGGAGTGGCGTATTCAGCGCCGCCAGCACCCTGGCGGCGGGAGGCAGAATTGATGTGGCTGCTGGCGAGATGGGTATTAACGGCGGTGCCAGCGTCGGGACGTCCACCTCGACGGCAATGCCGGCCGGGGCGGTTAGCGCCGAGTTGGCCAGCCTTGAAATCGATGGACGCGGTGCATCTGGTAGTACCGGGATTTCGAGTTTTACCGCCTTCAGTGATGTCGGGAGAGGGGGCGACGTCTCGGTTTCTACGCGCGGCACCCTCCGTGTTCTTGGCGGCGGGTTGATTTCCTCCGACACCTATGGTCACGGGGGCGCCGGGAATCTCTCGGTCAAGGCGGGCTCGCTGCTGCTTGACGGTAGCGGGCATCAGAACGGGGCACGGCTGACCAATCGGGCGGCTCAGGGCAACGCCGGGATCATGATGGTCAGTGCCGCCGACTCGATCGAACTGGTCAACGCCAGCCAGATTTCCAGCGACAGTTTTGGCGTAGGACAGGCTGGCATGATCAGTATGCAAGCCGGCAAAGATATTCGCGTGTTGGCCGACAGTTTCGTGGCATCAAATGCCTATGCCAGCGGCAATGCCGGGGCAATCCGGATCGCTTCGCACAACCTGACGGTGGATGGCACCGGGGGGCAGCAACTGACCCAGATATCCAGCCAGGCGTTTTATGTCAGTCAGGGCAATGCGGGTTCGATCGACGTCAATACCAGCGGAGCCCTGAACCTCATCAATGGCGGGAAGATCGTCACTGACACCAACAATATCGGCCACGCCGGAGATATCCATGTGACCGCAGGGAGCTTGCTGCTGGATAGCCGCAACCATGTCGGTTTGACCGGTATTTATAGCAGCAATGACTTTGACAGCACCGGCAATGGCGGCGCCATCAATATCCAGGTGGCGGGCGATGCGCAGATACTGCAGTCGGCGCAAGTCTCTTCGACCACTTGGGGTAAGGGAAATGCCGGCGATGTGGTTTTTCGGGCGAACAATCTGGAGATCAATGGACGCGGGCTCGGGGTCGCTGCCGGCATTAGTTCCGAAGTAGCCGAGACGAGTGGCGGTCAAGGCGGCTCGATTACGGTCAACGTGCCAGGGCACCTGAAAATTTTCGATCTCGGATTAATTTCTGCGGCCACCTTTGCTAATGGTAATGCGGGATCAGTCACCTTCAACGCCGGGCAATTGACGATAGACGGCATGACGTCGGAGCGGGCTGGCATCCATAATTCCAACCGTGGCAACGGCACCGGTAACGCCGGCCCGGTGTTTGTGACGGTTGGTGGCGACACGCTGATTACCCGTGGCGGTTACATCCGTTCCGATACCTACTCGTCCGGTCATGGCGGCGACCTAGCGCTGGCATTCAACGGCAACCTCCGGCTGGAAGATGGCGGGCTGATCACTTCACTGACCTCGGGCAGCGGTCGTGCAGGCAACATCGGCATTCAAGTCGGCGGCAATCTGGGAATCGGTCGGCAAGCCGCTTCGCAGGGCGCGTTAATCACGACCCAGTCGCTCAGCGCTGGCGATGCAGGCAATGTGACACTACGGGTTGCCGGCGATTTGAACCTTGGCATCGGCGGATTGATCACCTCTGAGGCAGTCAGTAACGGCAATGCCGGGAGTATCGACATCAACGCCAGGCGAATTGCCCTCGCCGGCAGCGACATTGAAAACCTGGCCTGGATCGCCAGCGATTCGTGGGGCGCGGGTACCGCCGGATCGATCAATATCCAGGCCGAGCATCGTATCGATTTGGCCGATGCCGGCTTTATCTCGACCGACTCCTACGGTAGCGGCCATGCCGGAAAGGTAACGGTCAACGCACCCGAGATTCATATTGGTGGCTCTGGCTTGTTGATTGGGGCGGCCATTTCCAGCGATGCCTACGCCAGTGGTAATGCCGGACGCGTTGAGGTAAGCGCTCAGGCGTTGACGATTGAAGGCGGCAATTCGATTTTTCCGACGGGAATCAACAGCCGCAGCAAAGCTCGGAGTTCGGGCAATGCGGGGAGCGTAAACGTGACCAGCAACGGCCTCCTGCGGGTACTGAATGGCGGTGAAATTACCTCAAGCACGGCTGGGTCAGGTGCTGGCGGCGAGGTAACGATCAAGGCCCGTTCAATCGAAGTGAGTAGTGCCGACAGCCGGATTGCTGCGATGGCCATGCCTGGCTCAGGCGGTCAACCCGGGAGTGTGACGGTCGCTGCCGATGGCGTGGTGCGCCTTAGCGCTGGCGGTAGTCTGAGCATTGCGAACGATGGCCTAAGTGCCCGACCGGCGGCTGTCTTGCCCTCGGTCTTGAAGGTGAGCGGGGGCGATCTGATGCTGGAAGATAGCTCGATCCAGGCGAATTCAAGCGGAAATGTTGCTGCCGGCGCGCTTGATATTTCCTTTGGCACTCGCCTGTCGCTGACCCGGAGCAAGATCACTACCAGCGCCAATGCCGGGAATGGCGGGCCGATCACTATTCGCGGCGGCCAGATCATCGATCTCGTTAGTTCACAAATCACCACGTCGGTATCGGGAGTGACCGGCAATGGCGGCGATATTAGCGCCAAGTCGCAAGCCCTGGTGATGAACAGCGGTTTCATCCAGGCCAACACGGCAGCGCCCGAAGCGAGCGGTGGCAATGTCGGGATCGACGTTCAATTGCTTGTGCCCAGCGGCAATACCCTGTTTGTCGGTGGCGAGACAGCTTATGCCTACCAGCCCGGAGTTTTTGGTTTCAATGTGATTCAGGCAGCCGCACCCAGCGGCCTGAGTGGGACAGTGAGCATTACTTCGCCCTCTCTCGACATTTCCGGCACCTTGAGCGGATTCGGCATCCAGTTGCTCGACACCGGTGGACTCGGTCGCAATCCTTGCCGCATCGGAACAGGCAGTTCCTTTGTCCAGTCAGGGCATGGCGGGTTTGCCCCTTCGGCCCGCGATTTGCTCGGCCCGGGGCCAAGGCGTAGTGGCCCGGTATCACTTTTAAATGACGACAGGCCCCCGCGCCTAGCAGCGATCAAGTGCGTACGGGGATGAACAAATACAATTTTCTGGCCTTGCGCCACCACCTTCTGCTCTGCTTCGTTGCAGGCCCCCTGCTCTCTCCTTACGCTTTTTCGGCTGACCCGATTGATCATTTGAACGTTCAGGAACCCGATGTTCCCGCTTACCTGCCGAAAAATCCCGTCATCCCCTTCCGCTTGCCCCCGCTACCTTCTGCCCCCCCGGAATCGGGTGCGCTGCCAGGCAGTGGCGGCGAGTCATTTTTCGTCAAACGTATTTTGTTTCGTGGCAATGCCGTTATTCCCTCAAGCGATCTGGAGGCCATCTCTGCCGCATATGCCGAGCGTCACCTGGATAAAGGCGATATTGAAGCGCTCCGCCAGAAATTGAGCCATTACTACGTTGAGCGTGGTTATGTGAATTCCGGGGCCTTGCTGGGTGAGGATGCCTTGGTCGGCGAGACGCTGACCTTCCAGATTGTCGAAGGACGGCTGAAAACGCTGCGTCTACAAGGACTGGAAGGTTTGAACCAGGCCTATGTGGCGGGCAGGCTGATCAAGGACAAGGATGAGACGCTGAATGTCGATACTTTGCGCGAACGCTTCCAGCTCCTGCTTGACGATCTCTTGTTCAAGCGCATGAATGCCCGGTTGATGCCGGACTTGCACCTCGGCGAGGCAATTCTCGACATCGATGTGGTACGTGCCCGACCTTACCAGTTGTCTGTCTTCGCCAATAACTACCGGCCCCCATCGATTGGCGCCAATGCCCTCGGGATTTCCGGCTGGATACGCAATCTTTCGGGTTACGGGGATGTACTGGATGCTAGCCTGCAGAATTCGCTCCCTGACGGGGAAAGCCCGCGCTTCAGCATTGGCTGGCGTCTTCCGCTCAACCAGCGGGGCACCCAGTTTGCGCTACAGGTCGAGCGCGGGCGCTCATCGGTAGTCGAAGAGCCGGTTGCCATCCTCGATATCAAGAGCCACCTCGACACCATGGATCTCGGGTTGAGCCAGACAGTTCTGGAAAGCCTCCAGCACAAGATCACGCTCGGCATCGACCGGGTATGGCGGAAAAACCGCACGACCCTGCTCGGTGAGCCCTTTTCCTTTACCCAGGGCGAGCCGGACGGCGTAACCAAGGTCACGGCCTGGCGTTTCTGGCAGGAATACAGCCACCGTTCCGAAAATCAGGTGCTTGCCCTGCGTTCGACTTTCACCTCTGCCCAGAACAATCTGCAGAACAGCGCAGGGCTGCCGCCTGGTGGTGCGCCACAACCCAATACTGAATACACACTGTGGCTCGGCCAGGGGCATTACGCCCGGCAGATGCTTGGCCAGGGAGCGCAAGTCATCCTGCGTGGCAACCTCCAACGCACCTCGGACACTCTTTTGCCACTTGATCGCATGTCGATCGGCGGCATCCATACGGTTCGCGGCTATCGCGAAAACCAAGTGCTGGCTGACAATGGCAGCATCATCAATCTTGAGTTCGACTACCCACTGCTGCGCCACCAGGGCAAGGAACTAAATCTCGCCCTGATTCCTTTCTATGACTGGGGGCATGGCCGAAATTTCGGCAACAGTGCCGTCACACTTTCATCGGCGGGCCTCGCTGCCCGTGTGGGCTGGCAGAAATTCAGCCTCGATCTCGTGCTTGCCAGACGGCTCGTACATCCAGAGTCAGTAAACAGAACCGGCGGCACCTTGCAGGACCATGGGGTTCACTGTCAAATTACCTATAACTTTTTTTAAGTATCAGAATATGCAAAATTGATTTGGCGACTGCTCCTACTCTGTACCTCACTGAAGCTATCGGTCGATTGCTCATACAACAGCTAATTCAGACTAACGACCTACGCATCACCGGTCATTGGTGCCCTGCCGGTTGCCATCGTTGATACTGCGCTGGTCGTCAAGGTGTTTTTTCCGATCTGGCAGACCAAGACTGAAACGGCAACCCGACTGCAGGCGAACGATTTTACATTAAACGTTGAAGCCGGCCTTTTCGATTAAAATGCTTTCTTTCCCGCCGGATTCACCCATGAGCACCGATCTTTCGATTGCCCCGCACAGCCTCTCCATCGTCGTCCCGTTTTACAACGAGGAAGAAAACATCGCGCCGCTGGTCAAGCGCGTGCACGAGGCGCTGGTCGGCTATGAATATCCGTGGGAACTGGTGCTGGTGGATGACGGCAGCAGCGACGATACGGTGTTGCGCGCCGTGCAGTCGGCCAGGAATACGGCCCGCACGTGCGGATTGTCGAACTGACCCGCAATTTCAAACAGACTGCCGCGAAAGCCTTCCGAGGCAGCGTTATCAAGAGCGTCCGCCTGTACGGCGAAATGCACCGCTTCATCCCGGCCTGGCTGGCCACCGTGACGACACCGCGCCGTATCGCGCAAGAACCGACGACGCACCATGCACGTACCGCCGGTGTTTCAAAATATGGCATTTCGCGCACCTTCCGCGTCATTCTTGACTTGATTGCCGTCTATTTCTTCATGCGCTTCCGCGCCCGCCCCGGCCATTTCTTTGGTGGCATCGGCCTGGGCATGACGGCGATTTCCGGCCTGATCATGACCTGGCTGGCCTGGGTCAAATTTGGCCTTGGCGAGAATATTGGCGGACGCCCCCTGTTGATTGTTGCCATCGGCGGCCTGATCGCTGGCGTGCACTTCATCACCACTGGTGTCCTGGCCGAATTGATGGCCCGCATTTACTTTGAATCCGGCACTAACCGTTCCTATTCGGCACGCCCCGAACGTTCCCTGGCGGCGGATGAAGGCTGGCACAAATTAGCGTGAATGTCTCGGTCGACGCCAGAAACGGCGTCAAATTATTGCTTGGCCTGAGCGCCGCCCTGCTCGCCTGGCGCTTCTGGGTTGTGCAACAGCTAGGCATCACGCTCTACATCGACGAAGCGCAATACTGGACCTGGGCGCAACATCTCGACTGGGGTTACTTCTCCAAGCCGCCCGGCATTGCCGGGCTGATCGCCCTGTCCACCTCATTGTTTGGCGATGGCATACTCGGCGTCAAAGCCCTCGCCATGCTGTGTTACCCGCTTGCCGCGGCGGCTTGCTGGGCCATCGCCCACCGCCTCTACGACGCACGCACCGCCTTCTGGTCGGCTCTGGCCGTACTCACCCTGCCGATGTTTTCCTGGCTCGGCCTGTTTGTCTCAACCGATGCATTGCTCACCCTCTTCTGGGCACTCGCCCTGCTCGCCTATCTGCGTGCGCTGGACAGCGATGCCTGGGCTGACTGGCTGTTGCTTGGCGTCGTCTGCGGCCTCGGCCTACTTTCCAAATACACCATGGCTGCCTGGCTGGGTGCCGCCTTTCTGCACCTCATCGCCTTTCATCGCACTCGCCTGAGCTCAGCCAAACCGTGGGCAGCGGCGGCACTGGCGCTGCTCATTCTGGCCCCGAATATTTACTGGAACTTCACCCACGACTTCCCGACGCTGCGCCATACGGCAGACATCACGGTGAACAAGAAAGCCGGCGGCGGCTTCGCGGCGCTTGGCGAATTCTGGGCCGCGCAATGGATTTCCTTCGGCCCGATACTGGGCAGCGTGTTCTTCATTCTGCTAGCGCAAGTCAAGAAAAGCTGGCGCGACGAGCGTAGCCGGCTGCTACTTTGGTTCACCCTGCCGCTCTGGGCCATCGTTTCGGCCCAAGCCATGAAGAGCAGCGCCAATGCTAACTGGGCCGCCCCCGCCTTCGCCCCGGCAGCCATTGCCGTAGTCGCCTGGCTGCTGCAGCGCGAGAAAAAACGCCTGCTGATCGCTGCGCTCGGCCTGAACATTTTGCTGGTCGCCGTGGTTTATCACTGGCAAAACCTGCTTGTTGCGGTCAACGTCGAAAACCCGGCAAAAAATGAGCCCCTTCACCCGCGCCAAAGGCTGGGACGAACTGGGCAAACAACTCAAACCGGTCATCCAGGCCTACCCTGGCACCGTGCTCATCGCCGACAACCGCACCCTGCTCGCGCACATGCTCTACGAACTGCGCGACATCAAGCCAGCCGCCGCCAGCTGGAACCCAAGCGGCGTTGCCAGCGATCACTATAAGCTGACCACCGACCTGCGGCCGTGGGTTGGCAAGGATGCGATCCTGATCACGCAAGACCCGCCCGGTGATGATTTCACCCAGCGTTTTGCCAGCATCGAGCAACTGCCAACGCTGAGCGCGCCGCTCGACGCGCAGACCTCCCGCAACATGGATGTGTACCTGCTCCGTGGCTTCAAGGGCTACTGAGTTTCGTTGGGCGCTAATTGCCTGCGGCCTGCTGGCCGCGCTCTTTATCGCCTTACCGCAGATTGATCTCGCTGCCAGCGGCCTGTTTTACCGGGGCGCAGGGCATTGGGCACTGAATCGGGAAGACCTCTGGCTGGCAATACCCTACCGCGGACTACCGTGGCTCGGGCAAGGACTGCTGGTCGCTCTGCTCTTACTCTGGCTGGGCAGCTTTATCCCACAACTGGCCAAGCTCAAGGCGCGACGTGCCCTGTTCGGCTTTCTGCTGAGCGGCGCGCTGCTTGGCCCGATTCTGCTGGTCGATGCCACGCTCAAGGAACATTCGGGACGCACACGGCCAGTCAATATCGAGCAATTCGGTGGCAACAAGCAATTCACACCAGCCTTTATTCCCGCCGATCAGTGCTCGCAAAACTGCTCTTTCGTCAGCGGCCATGTGGCGACCGCTTCGTTCATCATGGCTTTCGGCTGGCTCGGCGCACCAGCCGTTCGCCGGCGCTGGCTGCTGGCCAGCATGGCCTTTGGTGGGCTGTTTGCGCTGGTACGCATGGTACCGGGCGGGCACTTCCTGTCCGATACCATCTTTGCCTGGTTCGCGACTTATTTCAGCCTGTGGTTTACCGAATGGCTGTTCAGGCGCTTGGGCTGGCTGCCGGATTAACTGTGCGTTAGCGCACAGAGTGCAAATAAAACTTCAGCGATGATTGGCCTATGCAGCCTGGAAACTCCCTGCATTAATGGATTGCGGCAACAAACAGGCAAAGCAATTAATTTCGGGCGCAGGATGAGCGTATAAGTAAGCACAGTGCTGCTCGCGTCCGCGACCTGCAAAAACTTGTGCGTTTTATTAGAGGTCGGCCATGCCCGCAAAAAATTCAACTCGGTTTATGACGAAATTGCATCTGTTACGGTCAACGGCCAATTTCGCTTGAAAAATTCCAACCGGTCCATTGCATTACTATTATCTGCTGTCCTGTTGATTGCACTGGCAGCGACGGTGTCTTTCCGGGCTATTGGTCAAATGGAGGTGGCTGCTGAGGCGCGTAGTCACACTCGACATATCATCAACACGGCTGAAGGTATGCTTTTCCAACTGCTGGATGCTGAAACCGGCCAACGCGGTTTTGCCCTGACCGGTGATGAGGCCTTTCTTGAGCCTTATTTGTCGGGGCGTGAGCAGATTTCTGACTATTTTGCTGATTTGCGCCACAAGGTTCGGATTCAAGCAAGTCAAACTCATCTCGATACCTTGTCACCATTGATCGACAACAAATTGGCTGAGTTGGCGCAGGTCATCGTGTTGCGCCAAAAAAGCCAATTGGCGGACGTATTGGCGCTGGTCAAGAGTGGCCACGGCAAACGCTTGATGGATGAAATTCGGTTCGAGATCAATGCCATGGTTCAGATTGAGGAGAGCGCGCTGGCTCAACTCGAACTGGAATATCAATCGAGTATGCGCCTGCTGTTCTTCATTTTTCTCGGAGTCAGCTTGCTGGCGCTGCTATCTGTGCTTACGTTCGCCTATTTGATCTATTCCAAGAGCAAGGAACGTCTAAAGGATTTGCTGCATGTCGAAACCCGGCATTTGCTTGAACTGCAGGAAGCGATGAATACGCAGCTGCAACAAGCCAATAATGTGGCGCTGGAAAACGAGGAAAAGCTTGCTGTGACGCTGAGTTCAATTGGTGATGCGGTTATTGCAACCGATAACAAGGCGCGGGTGACATTGCTTAATCCTATTGCCGAGCAATTGACGGGCTGGACTCAGGCGGAAGCAAATGGTCGTTCCATCGATGAAATTTTCCACATCATCAACAAAGAAACCCGCCAATTGGTGACCATTCCAGTCATGGAAACCCTGGAACACGGCACCATTCAAGGCTTGGCCAACCATACTGTGCTGATTGCCCGTGGTGGTCGTGAATATGATATTTCCGACAGTTGTGCACCAATTCGCAACCACGATGGGCTGTTGGTGGGGGCCGTGCTGGTTTTTCGCAATGTCACCGATGAATATGCAGTGCAGCATGCCTTATGCATTCAGCAGCTGGAACTTGAGGCACAAAACAACGAACTGCTGCAATCGCGGGCGGCGCTGGATGCCTCGCAGGCACGCTATTTTGATCTCTATGATCGCGCGCCGGTTGGCTATCTTACCTTGAGCGAGTCGGGCTTGATCATTGAGGCCAACGTCTCTGCTGCTGTCTTGTTTGATATTGATCGAGAGGTTCTGGTCAAACAGTCGATCACGCAGTTTATCAACAAGGACGATATAGAAACTTACTACCAGTTGCGCAAACAGTTGATGGCAACGGGCGATCCCCAGGCTTGCGAACTGCGCCTGCGCAAGTCAGCAGACGAACTGTTGTGGACGCATTTGTCGATCAGCAGCGCCCTTGATGCAGGCATGCCGGTAGTCCGCATGATGTTGACCGACATCAGTGCCCGCAAACATACTGAAGAGGCTTTTCTCAAGGCCGGGGCTTTGCAACAGGCAATTTTCAACAGCGCCAATTTTTCGAGTATTGCAACGGACGCCAGTGGCGTGATCCAGATTTTCAATGTTGGTGCCGAGCGCATGCTGGGTTATGCGGCAGCTGATGTGATGAACAAGATTACGCCAGCTGATATTTCTGACCCGCAGGAAGTGATCATCCGTGCAGAGGTCTTGAGCGTTGAGCTGGGTACGCCCATTTCACCGGGCTTTGAGGCGCTGGTCTTCAAAGCTTCGCGCGGCATTGAGGATATCTACGAGCTGACCTATATCCGCAAGGATGGCAGCCGCTTCCCGGCGGTTGTATCGGTCACTGCACTGCGCGACGAGCAAAACACGATTATTGGTTACCTGCTGATTGGTACTGACAATACTGCCCGCAAGCTGATCGAGGAAGAAAGGGCGCAACTTGATCTGGCGCTGAAGGCCAAGAATCTGGAGCTTGAGAACGCCAGGGTGGTGGCGGATCAAGCCAATCTGGCGAAATCGGACTTTCTCTCCAGCATGAGCCATGAATTGCGCACGCCACTGGGGGCGATTCTCGGCTTTGCCCAACTGATCGAGTCCGGCACGCCACCGCCGACACCGAATCAGAAGCGCAGCATTGATCAGATACTTAAAGCTGGCTGGTATCTGCTCGAGTTGATCAACGAAATTCTCGATCTGGCGGTGATTGAATCCGGCAAGCTATCTTTGTCGATGGAATCGGTGTCACTGGCCGAGGTATTGCACGAATGCGAGGCGATGATCGAACCGCAGGCTGAAAAACGGAGCATTTGCGTGGTGTTTGCAAAGCCTGAACAAGACTATTTTGTCAAAGCGGATCGCACGCGAGTCAAACAGATACTTATCAATCTTCTATCCAATTCAATCAAGTACAACAAAACGGGTGGTACGGTGACCGTGATATGCAGTGTGAGTCACCCGGATTTGATTCAAATCAGCGTCCGCGATACTGGTGAAGGGCTTTCTACCGACTTGCTGGCGCAACTTTTTCAGCCATTCAATCGTCTTGGTCAGAAATCAAATGTAGAAGAGGGCACCGGTATTGGCCTGGTGGTATGCAAGCGCTTGGTTGAGTTGATGGCGGGCGAGATCGGTGTTGAAAGTACGGTCGGGATCGGCAGCGTGTTCTGGATCAAGCTGAAACTGACGGATGAACCAAAATCCAGCTTGCACGCAGACGATGCGGTGGTCCTTGATCGATTGCAGAATCAAGGCGGCGAACAGCGCTTCACCTTGCTTTATGTCGAGGACAACCCGGCGAATCTGATGCTGGTTGAAGATATTATCGCGCGCCGCCCGGATATCCGCTTGTTGAGTGCCAAGGACGGGAATGCAGGCGTTGCGCTGGCCCGCAAGGCACTACCAGATGTCATTCTAATGGACATTAACCTGCCCGGCATCACCGGAATCAGCGCACTGAAAATATTGGCGGATGACCAATTAACCGCCCACATCCCGGTCATTGCGCTGAGTGCCAATGCCATGCCGCGCGATATCGAACGGGGTTTGGCGGCAGGATTTATCGGCTATTTGACCAAACCGATCAAGATTGCCGAGTTCATGCAAACGCTGGATGCAACGCTCAAAATTGCCACTGGCAAATTGCCCGGTACCCACATTGAGGAGGTGTGATGCTTAGTCACTCGGAAATTCTTGAGGCCAGTATCCTGATCGTTGACGATCAGGAATCCAACATTCTTTTGCTTGAGCAATTGCTCAGCGATGCCGGTTACACCCACGTCAGCTCGACGATGAATCCGCAGGAAGTCTGCGCCCTGCATCGGCACAATAGCTACGACTTGATCCTGCTTGACCTGCAAATGCCGGTGATGGATGGCTTTCAAGTGATGGAAGGGCTCAAGACCAATACGACGGACGCCTACCTGCCGGTTTTGGTGCTCACTGCGCAACCCGGACACAAACTGCGTGCCTTGCAAGCCGGGGCCAAGGATTTCATCAGCAAACCGTTCGATCTGGTTGAAGTAAAAACGCGCATCCACAACATGCTGGAAGTGCGCCTGCTCTACAAGAAACTGGAAAACTACAGTAAAGAACTTGAGCAGACCGTTCTCGAAAGAACCGCCGAACTGCGCGAAAGCGAAGCGCGCTATCGCAGCCTGACTGAGCTTGCTTCCGACTGGTACTGGGAGCAGGACGAGGAAATGAATTTCACCAAGGTTTCCGGCCCGGTGCTGGAAATGCTGGGTATTCAGGTTGATAACCTGGCCGGTGATCACGGGGGCATATCGGATACCGGCTGGAACGAGGCCGAGCGTGCCTTGTTGCAGGAGCGGATTGCCGCGCGCCAGCCTTTTCTCGATTTTGTCTTCAGCCGGACCAATACCGATGGTTCGCAACAGCGCTTTCAGGTGAGCGGAGAGCCGATGTTCAATCGGTCCTCACGCTTCATCGGCTACCGTGGTATCGGTATCGAACTGACTGGCAAGTGAGGGTTAAGTGATGAACACTCCTCATAGCCCGAGTCAAAACCACCTGCTTGCCGCGTTGCCCACGGCTGAATTTGAAGCCTTGGCAGGCACCTCGAACTGGTGCCGATGCGCCTCGGCCAAATGCTCTATGAACCGGGTGGGCAATTGCAGCATGCCTATTTCCCGACCACCTCCATCATCTCGCTGCATTACGTCATGGAGTCCGGCGACTCGGCTGAAACTGCGGGCGTCGGCAACGAAGGCATGCTCGGCGTTTCCCTGTTCATGGGCGGCGATACCACGCCAAGCTCGGCAGTCGTTCAGACGGCAGGCCACGCTTACCGGCTGGAGCGCCGTTTGCTCAAACAGGAATTCGAGCGTGGTGGCCTGCTGCAGAAATTATTGCTGCGCTATACCCAGGCATTGCTGACACAAATGGCGCAGACGGCGGTCTGCAATCGCCACCACTCGCTGGAACAGCAGCTATGCCGCTGGCTGTTGCTGACGCTTGATCGCTTGCCGAGCAATGAACTGGTGATGACGCAGGAGCTGGTCGCCAGCATGCTTGGCGTGCGACGTGAAGGCATTACTGTCGCCGCGGGTGATCTGCAGCGTGCCGGCTACATCAGTTACCGTCGTGGGCATATTGCGGTACTCAATCGTACCGGCCTGGAGACGCAAAGCTGCGAGTGCTACGCCGTAGTCAAGAAAGAATTGAAGCGCCTGCTATCCGATGTGCGATATCGCCAGGAAACGCCAGATCCGACAAAATGAAACGAGTTGTACTTGCGCCAGCCCAGCCTTGCTGCAATTGTTTTGGCAGGAATTACACCTGCCGCTGATCAGTTCCCCATATTCATGCCTATGAACGCCTGGGGGTCGTCGCTGAAACAAATCAAACAGGGTGATTGACCGCTTTCAAGCTCCCAAAGAGAACAGCGTATTGCCGGGTGAACTCCGCACCGAAGAAAAATATCTGGGCGGAGTAATAAACCCAGAGCAGCAAGGCGACGATTGATCCGGCAGCGCCAAAACTCGACGCTATGTCGCTGTTGCCAAGATACAAACCAATGCCGAATTTTCCCAAGCTGAACAGGCCAGCGGTGAAGGCTGCGCCGAGCCAGGCATCAGGCCAGGAAATGGCGATCTCCGGCAGCGTTTTGAAAATCAGGGCGAACATGCAGGCGGTGACAGCAAAGGACATCAATGCGGTAACGCTGCTCGCCAGCAGCACGGCAGACGTTCCCCAGACCCGGTTGGTATAGCCGTCAAGGATGGCCAGAGCAGCACTAACGATGATCGAAATGAGTAGTAACAAAGCCAGCACAAGCACCAGGATGAATGACAACAGGCGGGTGCGCAAATACGCAATGAATGGCGGCTGGCGGCACTCGTCGACGCCCCAGATCTCATCCAGACTGCCTTTCAACTCGGCAAAGAGACTGGTGGCGGCCAACAGGAAAAGGGTGCTGGCAAATAATGTGGCGAGCAGGCCGGTAGTCGTGTCCTGTGCCGTCTTTAAGAGGATAAGGATAGTTTGCGCACCTTGGGTGCCGATCAGTGATTCAAGTTGTAGCTTGATCTCGCTTTCGGCGTGTGTCGCGCCAAAGACATAGCCGGCAACCGCTATCGCCAGGATCAGGATCGGCATCATGGAAAACAAGGTGTAGAAAGCGAGGGCCGCACCCTTGCTGGATGCACGATGATCGATCCATGAGTTAAAGGTTTCGATCAGGATCCATTTCAGTTCTGGGGCTGGGGCAGATTCGACTAAATTGTTTGGCACGAGGTTGATCCCGACCGCCAGTTCAGTCCGTGCTTCTCGTCAGCGCCTGAAAAATAATGAACAGGGTTGCCGAGCCAATGACGTCAATCAGTACGTTGCGCTCACCTAAATCAACCACACCACCGGTACTGGTGTAGTCAAAGAAGCCAAAAAGCCAGCCACCAATCAGTGCGCCGATGATCGCCAGAACAATGTCGAACAGACCTTTCGGTCCGCGTTTCCCTGCGACAGTTCGAGCAAAGAACCCGGCAATCAGTCCGAAAGTGATCCAGATCATGCGCGGCATCATTGCACCTGTTTCTTCAAGGGTCAGCGTTGCCCTGAACTACCGCGCTGTTGCGCGGCAATTCAGGGGCGAAGTCACAAAGCTCAGCGGCGGCTGCTCAGGATGCCGATGATGAGTCCAACCCCGGCGATCAGTCCGACCGTTTTCCATGGATTTTCGTGGACGTATTTTTGGGTGACATCGGCGGCGAAGCAGGCCTTGTCAGAGACCAACATACGTGCGTCGTGAAGCCTGGCTCGTGTATCGGATAGCGCGGTTTCCATCTTGCTGCGCGCGCTGGCAAATTCTTCGGTAGTCGAATTGACCAGTTGATTGAGCAGCTTGTCGGCATCGCCAACAACGCCTTTCAGATCTTTGACGAGGGCATTCTTGTTGTCCTCAAGCGTTTTGTGACCGCTAAACATTGAATTGCTCATGATGACTCCTGATTTGAAGTGGGTAAAAAGGGGCGGGTTCTGACTGGCGATACCCGCCGGAACTTTCCTCTGTTTCTCATGCTGCGCTGGCGCAAGCTGCCAGTCTGTGCGGTGCCACACAGACGCAAATAGATGCCTGAGCAATAGTTGCGGTCAACGCTCAAAAGAGGCTAAAAAATGAGAAGAACCATCACCATTTCGCTCGTGCTGCTGACGGCACAAGCCGGGGCCGGGGAGTTACCGACTGATTGTGCAAACCAGCGCGATGACAAACTGCGCCTTGCCTGCTACGACAAAATCCATGCGCCAGCGCCGCCCTTGGTTACCGCCGATGCTGTCGCCACGCAGCCGGTGAAAACGATCGATACCGGGCGTGCATCATCCGGCATGGCGAAAGCCTGGGAGTTGGGCGCCGAAGACAAGCAAGGCACCTTCATTGTCAAAACCTACCTGCCCAATTTCGTGCTGCCGGCGCATTTCTCCTCGAATATCAATCGTGCGCCGAGCAGCCCGACGCATCCTGATGGTGGCAACAATCCCAATTACAAACCGGCAGAAGCCAAACTGCAGCTTTCCCTACGCGCCAAAGTCGCCGAAAACCTGCTCTTGCCAGGCGCTGATTTATGGGTCGCCTACACCCAACGCTCCTTGTGGCAGGTCTGGGATTCTGATGACTCATCGCCATTTCGCAGTACCGACTATCAGCCGGAAATGATTTATGTCGTGCCGGTGCCCGAAAAATGGGGGGCGCTACCCTTCGGGATCAACCTGCGCATGTTGCAGTTTGGCCTGGCCCATCAATCAAACGGCCAGAGTGATCCACTCTCACGAAGCTGGAACCGTGTGTATGCCGGCGCCGGCTTTGAGTTTGGCGATTTTGGCGTCCAGCTAAAACCAATCAGCGCTTGCGGGTGCAAAACATTGACGACAATCCTGATCTGGTCGACTTTATTGGGCGTAACGAGATCAGTGTCGGTTGGGCTCCGGGTGTTTCTACGGTCAACATGACTTTGCGTAGCAATTTCAGCGCCGTTGATCGTGGTTCATTTCAACTCGACTGGACATACCCGGTTTTTGCCGACCAGCCCCTTGGCCTGCGCTGGTATGCCCAGTTGTTCAGCGGTTATGGCGAGACCATGCTGGATTACAACCACAAGCAGACCACGGTTGGCTTCGGCTTGACCTTGTTCCAGTTTTGAAAAATCAGGCCATGAAACACCCTGAAACGCATCGTACAACCCGTATTGGCTGGTTGCGCGCGGCCGTGCTCGGTGCCAATGACGGCATCGTTTCAACAGCCAGTCTGGTGCTTGGTGTTGCTGCTGCCGGTGCGAGTGCCAGCAATATCATGCTGACCGGCGTTGCCGGTCTGGTTGCCGGTGCGATGTCGATGGCAGCCGGCGAATATGTTTCAGTGAGTTCGCAGGCCGACACAGAAAACGCCGATCTGGCACGTGAACGTGAAGAGCTGGCAACTGAGCCAGTCCGTGAGCATGCCGAAATGGCGGCGATTTATGTCAAGCGTGGTTTGGAAGCCGGGTTGGCGGCGCAGGTGGCCAAACAATTGATGGCACACGACGCCCTCGGCGCCCATGCGCGCGATGAATTGGGTATCTCCGACACCATGTCCGCACGTCCGTTACAGGCGGCATGGACTTCGGCGCTTACTTTTTCGGTAGGGGCAGCGATGCCTTTGCTGGTTGTCCTGCTTGTTCCGCCGGTAGCCCTGGCCTGGTCTGTCTCTGGCAGCGCCTTGCTGTCGTTGGCGGTGCTCGGCTCGCTGGCAGCGCGGGCAGGTGGCGCGCCGATCATGGTAGCGGCGACCCGCGTGACCTTTTGGGGGGCGCTTGCCATGGCGATGACTGCCGGCGTGGGTGCCATGTTTGGCGTTGCCCCATAAATTTTGAAACTATGTGCGACAACGAACGGAAGGTTTCTGGCTAAATCGTCATGATGCATTCAGGTGTTCATCCCACCCCCCGCCTCTTTTGGATGAACGCCTTTTGTATTTGGCTCGGAACGGTTAACGCCTTCCGAGCCTTTTTTTGTCTAGCGCCGAAAATCGAGTGGAAAAAACAGACTGACACCTGGCGATTGACGTGGTTCGTAGTAAACCGGTGGCGGCACGTAGACCGGTTGCGCATAGCTATAGGGGTGACGATAGACCGGTCGATAGTTATAAACCTCGCGTTCACCATGCCATCCACGCCGGCCCTGATTTCCTTGATTGCCGTGGTGTTTGTTTTGGTAATGCTTATCGCGATTATCAGCTAAGGCTGGTGTGATGGAGAGGCTGCCCAGTGCTGAAACAAGGGTGATGGCAATGGCCGCCTTGCGGGCGATAGCCCCGAGGCGGCTACGCTGAAGTCCTGGTAATTGAATCATGGTGACTTCCTTATTGAAAATGTTGGTTTCTGACAGAGGCTTGATTAGTTTGCTGGCGGCAAATTGGGGCCGCGCTTGTGGTGACGGTTTTTGTACATGCCATGGCGGTCACCGCGGCGGTCGCCATGACGGAACATCATGTCAGCCTGCTTTTTCTGGGGGTCGGACATGCTGGCGTAGAGCGTTGCAAAGACCGGGGTCAGCGTCCGGATGCCTTCGGCGTGGGCTTCGGTAATTTCGCCATAGGACTTGAGATCATCGACGGCTGTCATGTCCTTGGCGCGATCGATCCTCGCCTGAGTCAGTTTGTCCATGGTTTTGGCATTGTCATTCATGGTCTGGGCGACTTTGCCCCACTGCGCTTCCTGAGCATCGGCAATCATCAGCCGATCATGCATTTGCTTGACGCGCATGGCAGCACGATCTTCATGACCAAGGCGTTCGGCAGCGCCGGCCAGCAGCGGCGCCGAAATCAGGCTGACGGCAAGCGCGGCCACGGCAATCAGGCGTGCGCTCGAATGATGGAATTTGATTTCATTGAGTTTCATGTTCGTTCCCC
The DNA here is from genome assembly GCA_016709495.1 of Candidatus Dechloromonas phosphorivorans. Lineage (GTDB taxonomy): Bacteria > Pseudomonadota > Gammaproteobacteria > Burkholderiales > Rhodocyclaceae > Azonexus > Azonexus defluvii. The sequence continues at coordinate 53,650 of JADJMS010000019.1, forward strand.
GGGTTGAGTTTCATCCCGGTTAATTCCGGAACGAGCCAATCGATGAGCAGTGTTTCTGATCTTGTCGACGCGTTCTGTTCGTTACAGCACAAAGGCTGCAATAAATCGGGAACATAAAAACAGTGGCGATTGTGTGCGCTAACAGACAGAGCAGAGACAGCTTCTGCCAATAAGCTCAACTAATCGGAACCAATGACGGTGCAATTTCTGCACTGCGGCGATGAGATGCAACTCCACTGCTTACCCAATAAAGGAACAATCATGAAAACACTCAATATCAACGCAATTGCCCTTGCCGTCACCCTTGCCTTTAGTGCCAGTGCGATGGCTGAAGGCATGTTGTCGAAAGCCGATTACAAAGCTGGTAAAGAAAAAGTCTCGGTCGATTACAAGGCAGCCAAAGCTGCATGCTCCGGTTTGTCAGGTAACGCCAGCGATATTTGTGTCGCCGATGCGAAAGGTAAAAAAGAAGTCGCTATGGCTGAACTTAAAGCAGCCGACAAGCCAGGCCTGAAAGCCAATTACGAAGTCAGCGTTGCCAAAGCTGAAGCCGATTACGGTGTCGCCAACGAACGTTGTGATGACTTGGCCGGTAACGTCAAGGACGTTTGCGTGAAGGAAGCAAAGGCTGCACAAACTACGGCCAAGGCAGATGCCAAGGCAAAGATGAAGTCAGCAGATGCCAACGCAACGGCCAATGAAAAAACTGCCGAAGCACGTGGCGATGCCAACAAACAGACTGCCGATGCGAAGAAAGATGCAACGGCTGACAAGGTTGATGCCAAGTATTCAGTAGCCAAGGAAAAGTGTGACGCTTACTCAGGTGCGGCTAAAGACAACTGCATGAGCCAGGCAAAAGCCAACTTCAACAAGTAATACGGCAAATCTGGTTTGTCCAGAGGTGCTTGGTAAGCATTTAAAAGAGATAAGCCAATGAAAGCAGTAAAACGTTATTCGCTCGCACTACTAACGGCAACCATGCTGCTTAGTCTGGGTGCCTGTTCAGGTATGTCGCAGCAGGATGCAAATACGGTGATCGGCGCTGGTGCTGGTGCCGTAGGCGGTGCTGTGCTGACCGGTGGCAGCACAGCCGGCACGGTAGGCGGCGCTGTTGTAGGTGGCGTTATTGGCCACGAAGTCAGTAAACCAAGCATTGATCGACTAGCGATACACCAAAGTGATTTGCTTTGGTGTGTTGCGGTCAACCGTTTATTTCGCCCAAAAATTTAAGTGGGCCTTGAAAAGGAAGCAGCAATGAAAAATTCGCAAAGAAGTTTCAGTTCAATTTTGTTGGTTGGCGCTTTGTTGGCCGCGCTGGTCGGTTGTCAAAAGCAGGAAGGACCGGCTGAGAAGGCGGGCAAGGAAGTCGACAAAGCATCCGAGAAAGTCGGCCAGAAAATTGAGCAGGCTGGCGAAAGTATCAAGGACGCCGCCAAGGGTGATAAAAAATAGTCTTCTTGAATTGATTGGAGTGAAGCACTAACCGAGATTGGTCGTGCTTATCCAGCGCCTTGAGCTTGCTCAATGGCGCACACCCGTGTGCCCGTCATTTGCGTACTTAAAGCACTCTGTCGGCTGGGTTTCCAGGGTATGCCGTGGCCGTACCCACGGAAATATTGAAAGCAAGGCAGGGAGAGTTATCGCACGGGCTGCCTGCTGAACTGAATGGCGTTTTAGATTTATTTCCGACATTTGACGCCTAGCATGCCCAGTAGACCGATACCTAACAGCGTCAATCACTGCTGCAAATATTCTGTGCTTTAGCGCACAGACCGAATTCTGGCGCGCGACGATGATGTCGGTCAGAGGTGGCCATTGGCCACACTTCTTAGTGGCAAAGGCCATCCTGAAGTATCAAAAACAGGAGATGTGATGACTAGTACAGCAATCAACGGTTACGACAACATTGAATCCATTTTCACAAATTCACTTCAGGCAATTGTTGGATTTTCTGTCCAGGAGTTCGTCGTCCAATTGAGTGATGGTCGGCGCATTGAGCGCTCCGACATGAACGATTTGGCGCACGAACTCCATCGCCATGGTGTCAAAGCCAAATACGTTCAATACGAATGGCGTGCGGGTCAACGAATGATCACTGCCGGCCAACAGGCAGCGCTATGTGCTGCCATTCGCCTCCATGAACGCAGTTGTAGTGCGCTCGCCATCGCCGCGTAAATCGATTTACTAGGGAACCCTATATGAAAAATTTGCTGTTTGCCGCTGCACTCGCCACAGCTTCCCTGACCGGAACTGCAGCCGAAGTGGGCATGTCGCTCAGTGTCGGTCAGCCTGGCTTTTATGGCCAGATTGACATTGGGGGCTATCCGCCGCCGCCAGTTATTTATCGCCAGCCGCGTGTCGGCTATTACGTCCAGCCTGATCGCCCACCGCTCTATTTGCGTGTGCCGCCAGGCCACGCCAAGAACTGGAGCAGGTATTGCGGTAAATACGACGCCTGTAACGAGCGGGTTTATTTCGTTAAAGACAATTGGTATCGCAACGAATATGCCCCGCGCTACCGGGACCGTATGGATCGCCGAGACGGCCACCGGGATGGTCGTCGCGATGATCATCGCGATGACCATCGTGGCAACGACAAACATAATCAAGGAGATAATCATGGCAACAACCACTAAAAAAATGCAGCTCGGGCTGCTACTAATGGCAATTGCACTACCGGGATTACCGGCCTGGGCTGGTGAAGTGGGCGATGTGGCGAAGCAAAATACGATCAGCGCTCCGCAAGCCGAACTTTCCTGGATGAGTGGCGGTATTGGTGACGATGCCCGTGATGAAATGCGCAAAACCGGTGAAGCCTACAGTGTGCATGTGGTGTTCAGTGACCGGCAGGGCGCTTATCTCGCCAGCGTTCCATTTTCGGTTACAAAAATGAATGGCCGCGAACTTTACTCCGGCGTCAGTACGGGCCCTTTGCTTTACCTGAAACTGCCGCCTGGCTCGTTTATGATTGCCGCCAAGTTTGATGGCACCTGGCATAAACAGCGTATTCAATCCAGCAATTCCGAAAATCCGGCCCGCGTTTCGTTTGTTAGCTACGGCAATTGATGTTCTTGCCCGTTTGACAACGACTCATGGTCCAGTTTGACCTTCGCCTGTGGCATCGTTTTCGGACCATTGCGGCACCTTACTGGTTCCGTGATCAGAAATGGCAGGCGCGAGGGTTGTTGCTGTTGTTGGTCGTCCTGCTCCTTGGGCAGACTGGCTTTGCGGTACTTTTCAATGAGCTGACCGGCGAGTTCACATCATCGCTGGCGGCCAAGGATGCGGATCGCTTCTGGAAATCCATTTTCCAGTGCCTCGCCATTCTGGTCGTCGCGGTGCCGATTTACGCCTTTTATTACTATGTGCGCGACAAACTTGGCCTGTTCTGGCGGCGCTGGCTGACACAGGATTATCTCGGGCGTTATTTCAGCAATCGCGCCTATTACGAGCTTAATGCCGATCCTGATATCGACAACCCTGACCAGCGGATTGCCGAAGACATCAACACTTTTACCCAGCGCTCCCTGTATTTTTTACTGATCACGGTTGGCGCAATTCTGCAATTGCTGGCCTTTAGTGGTGTGCTCTGGTCGATTTCCAAGGCGCTGGTTTTTTTCCTGATCATTTATGCCGTGGCCGGGACGGCGATAACCCTGCTGGTCTTTGGCAAAGTGCTGATCGGCCTCAATTTCTACCAGTTGCGGCGTGAGGCGGATTTTCGTTTCAGCCTGGTACGCATTCGCGAAAATGCCGAAGCCATCGCCTTCTATCGTGGCGAGGCGCAGGAATCATGGCAAATCGGCCAGTATTTCAATTTGGCATTCGCAAATTTCAACAAGCTGATCCGTGCCCAACTAAATCTCAACCTGTTTCAGTACAGCTATAGCTTCATGACCATCATTCTGCCTTACTCGATCATTGCCGGGCAGGTGCTGGCCGGTGATCTGGAGGTTGGTCGGGCAATGCAGGCCGCTGGCGCCTTTGCCGCCATCCTCAGTGCGCTGACGGTGATCGTTGATAATTTTGAAAGCTTCAGCCGCTTTGCCGCCGGGATTGATCGCCTCGATAGCTTTGCCAAATTTTTGGCCAAAAAAGACCGTCGACCGCAAGGCTCCGGGCAGCACGTCAAGTTGGTGCAGAACTCCCATCTGGAGATCAAGAACCTCACGCTGCAAACCCCCAACCACACACGTACCCTGATTGAAGGACTTTCAATGACCATCAATCCCGGCCAGGGCGTCATGATCGTCGGTGCCAGCGGTTGCGGAAAAAGCTCGCTGTTACGTGCGCTGGCAGGATTGTGGCGCAGCGGCAGCGGCGAGATCTGCCGCCCGGAAGCGGAGAATGTTGTTCCTGCCCCAGCGCCCTTACATGTTGCTGAGCAGCTTGCGCAGCCAGTTGCTCTATCCACAGCTCGATATGAAGATATCCGACGAGGCGCTGCAGGAATTACTGGTGCGCGTCAATTTGCCTGAACTGGCTGCCCGCTTCGGCGGCCTCGACGCCGAGCTGGATTGGGCCAAGGTGCTCTCGGTGGGCGAACAGCAGCGCGTTGCCTTTGCCCGTGTGCTACTCGCCGCGCCGCGCTATGTCATTCTCGATGAGGCGACCAGCGCGCTGGATATAGCAAACGAAGAAAGTCTTTACAAGGAGCTGGCCGCCAGCGAAACGACCATGGTCAGCGTTGGCCATCGCCCATCAATCCTTAAATATCACCCGCAGGTGCTGGAACTGACAGGCGATGGCGGCTGGAAGTTGTATGCTGCAGGCGATTATCAATTCAGCCATTCATAATCCCCGCAGGGCAAACGACTCAAAATCGCTCAAAGCCAGCGGACGACTGAAGTAATAGCCCTGATATGCATGACAACCAGCACCGGCGAGAAAGTCGCGTTGCGCAGCCGTTTCGACTCCCTCTGCAATCACGCCCAGCCCAAGGCTTTCAGCGAGCGCGACAATGGTTTTGGCAATGGCCGCATCGTTCGGGTCGATCAGTACATCGCGGACAAATGACTGGTCGATCTTCAATTGGTCGAGCGGCAAACGCTTCAGATAAGTCAGCGACGAATAGCCCGTACCAAAGTCATCCAGTGAAAATCCAACGCCATGGGCTTTGAGCAAGGACATCTTGACGATAATTTCTTCGACGTTATGAACCAGCAAACTCTCGGTCAGTTCCAGTTTAAGTCGTCGTGAATTGGCACCCGTGCTGCTCAGTACCGAAATCACCTTATCTACAAAATCGAGTTGGCGCAGTTGAAAGGCACTGACGTTGACCGCGATGGTGAGGTGGGCCATCCCAGGATAGGCGGCCCAAACAGCGATTTGCTTGCAAGTTGTTTCAAGGACCCAATCCCCTAAAGACAAAATCAGCCCGGATTCTTCGGCCAGGGGAATGAACTCGGCAGGCGAAACCATGCCCCGCTCGGGATGCCGCCAGCGCAACAGGACTTCAGCACCGGTGAGGCTGTTATTGCCGCGAATTTGCGGCTGGTAGTTGAGGAAGAACTGATTTTTCTCCAGCGCCTGGCGCAGATCGTCCTCAAGCGCCACGCGTTCCTTGACGGCAATTTCCATCGCCGGATCGAAGAAACAAAAGGTGTTTCGGCCGGCTGCCTTGGATCTGTACATACTGAGGTCAGCTTGCTTCAACAGTTCGTCAATGGGGATTCCTGTTCCTCGGAACAAGGTAGCGCCCAGACTGGCGGTACTGTGATGCGTAACGTTTCCGATCTGATATGGCTTCTTGAGTGCAGCCAGAATTTTTTCAGCAACGCCTTCCGTTGCCTTGGCTGCGTCTTCTTGACTCATACTCAGGCTAGCCAGAATGATCACAAACTCATCCCCACCAAAGCGTGCCACCGAGTCACCTTCGCGCACACTCAACGTCAGGCGCTGGGCAACCTGTTTAAGCAGCAGATCGCCGGCATCATGCCCCAGGCTGTCGTTGAGCGTTTTGAAATTATCCAGATCGATGAAAAGCAAGGCGCTGTAACGCTCACTGCGCCCACTACTCACCATCGCCTGTTTCAAGCGATCAAGCAGGAGCGTCCGATTCGGGAGGTTGGTCAACTGGTCGAAAAAGGCGAGCGCTTCAATCTTGAATTCTGCTTTTTTACGCTCGCTGATGTCGTAATGCGTGCCGATGTAATGGGTAACCAGCCCGTCGCTACCGTAGACCGCAGAAATAGTCAGCCATTTTGGATAGATTTCGCCACTCTTGTGCCTATCCCAGACTTCACCCCGCCAACCGCCAGTACTGTGGATGGTCTGCCACATATCCTTATAGAAACTGGGTGGGTGACGTCCAGACTTAAGTAGTTGCGGTGTCAGCCCGATCACCTCTTCCGCCGTATAGCCAGTAAACTCAGTAAAGGCCCGGTTGACCCGCAAAATAACGCTCTGAGCATCCGTCACCATCATGCCTTCTTGCGATTCAAAGGCGGCCGCCGCGATACGTAATTGCTCTTCGGCCTGTTTGCGTTCTGTGATGTCAGAGATGATGCCAATAAAATTGGCCAATGCGCCCTGTTCATCACGTATCGCCGTAACGAAAAGGTCAATCCAGACAATATGCCCGTCGCTGGCGACGTAGCGTTTGGTCATGTTGTAATGATCCCGCTTGCCAGCGATGATTTCATCAAAATAGGCCACCTCGCTGCTCAAATCATCGTGATGTGTAATATCGGCAATGCTCATTCCGCCAAGTTCATCAGCGTCGTAGCCCAACAAGGCGCGAAATGATTCGTTAAAGCTGGTTATTCGTCCGTTGCTATCAACCGACGCAATACCCGTATTGGCGTTCTCAAAGATACTGCGGAACCATGATTCGCTTGCTTTCAAAGCCTTCAGTATTTCTTTGCGTGCGCTGATGTCATGCACGATGGAAAATAGCAAGTTATGTCCGCTGCTTTCGATTGGGGTCGAATGAACTTCCACATCCCGTAATTCTCCCGACGCGAGCCGATGAACAAAATGAAAATATTTAAGTTCTTCACATCGCGCTTTTTCTCTTTCTTCGGCGATCTTAGCTTCCGGCATTGTGTTGAGATCAGCGGTTGTCATCAAAACCAGTTGTTTGATCGGGTAACCATAGTAGGTTGCTGCGGCATCGTTGGCTTCGACTATCGCGCCATTCGAGGGCTCAATAAGGAGCATTACCGATGAATTTTTTTCGAAGAAATTGCGGAACCGCTGTTCGCTTGACTTCAGCGCTTCATCACGCTGCGCCAATCTGGCAAGCAAGCGATTGAAACCGGCAATGAGTTGGCCAATTTCATCCTGCTTGGCGATGACCAAGGGCTGGGGAGGCTGATCTATATTCGACAACAAAGCCAGAGTATTGACGGCCTCCTGCATTGGTGACAGTTGGCGCCTTAACATCCACCAGGTCAAAAAGCCGGCCAGCAAAGTCAGGAAAAACGTGGCCAGTTGAACGCGTTGTTGCATCAAACGTATTGGTGAAAAAGCCTCTTCAGTCGGTAATGCGGCGACCACAAACCAGTTGGCAACAGGAATGCGTTTGGCCGAAGCGAGGACTTCAACGCTCATTGGATTGATGGTTATGCCGGTTTCATCGAATCCCTCAAGGTGGCGGTCGATCAGCCAGTTAATTCCGGCAGCAGGCAGGGGTTGCATGATGCGACTTTTACCAGTGCCCGTGATGATAAGTCGCGAATCTGGCTCTTCAAGCAAAAAGTAGCCGTCCTTGCCATATGCATTGTTCGTCAGCTGGTCAAGAAAACTGGACTTGGAAAGGTTGATGACACCAGCCAAGGCGCCGATCACTGCGCCCTGAGCATCTTTTATCGCGACGATGATGGGGAACATGGGGGCTTGAAGTTTTTTACCAATGATGGGCGCGCCGATACTCGGACTGCCATCCATGAGCACCTTGGCGACGGTTTTATCATCCTTGTAATTCGTGCCGATGCGCCCCGCCATGACCATCATTTCAGCCTGTGTGGTGCCATCCTTGTCAAAGATGAGGACGCCACCATTGAACAGATTATTTAGTATGGGCCGCTCGTTGAGGAAGTTCTGCAACGCCTGCTGGTTGTGCATGATCGCCGGCGTTATCCTGTCAGCCACTGTTTTCAGTGCAGACAGGCGGTCGCTCAACTCGCGATTGATTTCAGCAGCGACAAATGAAACAATCGACGATTGCTGGTCGCCTAAAAGTCGCTGCATATCGACGCGCAACATATAGCTGGCGTAAAACGAAAGTGACCAGATGCTGGTTAGAAAAATGGCCAAGGTGAAGAACGTTAAACGCGTCTTCATTGACCATCCCTTAAGACTGAATGAATTCATGTCTTATCTTCAGATAGAGACCTCGCCATTCGAGAATATCCCTCTCATGGCTGTGGCCTGGGTCAATGGCGGGAGCGCCCAACTTCGTTAGCCACCCAAGCTTACGGCTTCGACCAACGACGTTCTGTGCGCTGGCAAACAGTAATTCAGGCAAGAGCGGCGATTGACAGATCAATTGCGTCGCAGGAGGTCGCTCAAACAGAATATTGCGTCGCCGCCTTGCGCATTCTGACAACCGTGGTGTTCAGATAGTCCGCTGTTGCGCTGGTGTCATTGACGACCTGCATATTTTCATCAGTCATGCTGGCGACACGCTCCAGACTTTGGGCGAGTTCGGTCATCGCCACTTGCTGTTCACTCGATGCAAGGAAATTTCACCGACCATTTCAGTGGTTTTTGCCATTTCCTGGTTAATCTGGCGCAGGGAAGCTTCAGATGCATTAACCAATTTCACCCCTTCAGCAACCTGATGGGCGCCAGAGCGCATGTTTTCGACTGCCATCTGGGTTTCGTTTTGGATGCTTTTCGTCATCAGGCCAATTTCCTGAGTTGCCTTGCTCGTTCGTTCGGCGAGCTTGCGCACTTCGTCGGCAACCACGGCAAATCCTCGCCCCATTTCGCCGGCCCGGGCCGCCTCAATGGCCGCATTGAGGGCCAGCAGGTTGGTCTGATCGGCAATTTCCTTGATCACCACGGTAACCCGACCGATTTCTTCGGAACGCTGGCCGAGTGACTCCACTTGTTCAGCGGAAAGACGAACCGTATTCGCCAGTGATTCAATGGTCAGACTGGCTTGCTGCGTAACTTGTGCTCCTTGGTGCGCGGCCTCACCTGCGTGGGTGGCGGTTTCCATGGTTATTTTTGCATGGGCGGCAACTTCACCAATCGACACGGTGACTTGTTCGATGGCAGCCGCTGCCGTTGAAGTGGCCTCACTTTGCGTTTGAGCCGATGCCTGCGATTTTTTCATGCCGGTATCAACGCCAGTGGCCGCCAATGCGACCTGATGCGCAACATCGACGATGCCTTGGATCGTTGCCTGGGTTGAGGATGCAAATTTATCCGCCTTGCGGGCGATGCTGCCGATCACGTCACGTCGCTCAAGATCAAAACGTTTTCTCAAGTCGCCGGATTGCAGAACCTCCTCCATCCAGTTCGACGTCTTTTCCAGATCGCGAGAGGTTTGTGGCGCATAGACAAACAGGAAATACAGCGCGTAGGAAACGGTAATGGCGGCCAGCGGCTGGAGGGCAAAATCGGGCAAAGACGGGCCACCCAACTGGCGACTCGATAGTTCAAGCGCTGGCAGTAGTGCTGCCATACCCGCCAGCGTCATCTGTGAGCGCAGGGAGAGCAACTGATTGAGCCACTCAGGCCGGCGTTTGATAACCCGGCCGTTTTTGATACGCAGCGACTTGTCGCCACTGCGAATTTTTTGATAGGCAAGCTCGGCGCCAGCCACCTCATCGCGCGTTGGTTTGCTGCGCACTGACTGAAAGCCGATCAGGCGACCATTTTCGCGGACGGCTGAGGTATTGGCGACCACCCAATAAAATCCGCCATCCTTGCGCCGATTCTTGATAATGCCGCGCCACGGGCGCCCGGCCATGAGGTCCTGCCACAAATCGGCGAAAGCCTCGCTGGGCATATCCGGGTGGCGAACCATGTTGTGTGGTTGCCCGATCATTTCCTCGCGGCGGTAATTGCTGATCCGGGCAAAGGCTTCATTGGCCTCAACAATGTAGCCTTTAAGATTGGTGCTCGAATAGATGAATTCGCCTTCGGGAAGCAGGGTTTCGATATTGGTAATCGGGAGATTCGTTTTCATGTATTTTTCTTAGGGCTGTCGGGTGATTGAGGGCCATTCGCATGGTTTAGTTACTAATGCGCACACTGGCTGCCGCAAGCATTTGGTCCAGATCAGCGGCCAGCCGCAGCGCAAGATGGCTGGCATTGGCGTTTTCTTCGCGTGCTGCTTGATCGGTTTCTTTGGCTAATTCATAGATGCCGTTGGCCATTAAGTTTCCCGCGATGCCTTTTACGGAATGAGCGATAGCGGCCAGCGTCGCAAAATCAGTCTGAGCGGCATGTAGCCGTAAGCATGCAGGCGTCTCCTGATGCGAACTGAGCAAGGATGCAGCGAGGCGCGTGACAAACTCGTGTTTGCCATGAAAGTGCGCCTCAAGGGCAGACCAGTCAATTACCTCACTTTGTGGTGAGGTTTTCCGTCGCGCGTGACGCAGGATGGTATTTACGAGTCGATCAAGATCGATCGGTTTGGTGACATGATCATCCATGCCGGCCGCCAGGCACTTGGAACGATCTTCAGGCATGGCATGTGCGGTCAACCGATAATTGGCAGGTTTTTTTCAGTTCGCGCAGGCATTGAGTTGCTTGGTAGCCATCCATGACCGGCATCTGTATATCCAGCAACAAAATGTCCCATTCGCTTTCACCATCGGCGATCAGGCGATCTACTGCTTGCTTACCGTCTTCAACGCAAACGAGCGTTGCACCTTCGCTACCAAGTAATTCTTCCAGCACCAGACGATTAATTTCATTGTCTTCAGCCGCCAGCACGCGAATGCCGCTTAGACGCTCGCCCAATGGCATTTCTGATAATGCAGCGATGGGTATGGGCAGTTCTGCTTCGATCAACGGCAGTGTCAATTCAAAGCAGCTACCTACGTCAAGTTCACTGCTGACGCTGATTTCACCACCCATCAGCGTTGCCAGGCTGCGGCTGATTGCCAGTCCGAGGCCACTGCCGCCATAGCGCCGAGTCGTTGAGGAATCGGCCTGTTCGAAGGCATTGAACAGACGTCCGATTTGCTCCTGACTCATGCCGATGCCGGTGTCAGTGACAACAAAACTGAGGGCGCCAGCCCTTTGGCTCACACTCAGCGTTATACCGCCGCGCTCAGTAAATTTGATGGCGTTGGACAACAGATTGACCAGCACCTGTACTAATCGCATTTCATCGCCCAGGCAAGCCGCTGGTAGATCAGTCGATTTCTTTACCCGGAAATTTAAGCCCTTGAGGCGAGCGCATTCAGCGGTAAGTTCGACGGCGCGCTTGATCAATTGGGCAAGATCAAATGGTGCAGCAGTGGTCGTTAGCTTGTTTGCCTCAATTTTTGCGATGTCAAGAATGTCATTGACCACGGCCATGAGGTGCTGACCACAATCGAGAATGCGGGTAAAGGTGTTGTGCGAACGACGACCAACAGAGCTGCGCTGGCCGGCTAGGGCGAGACCCAGTAGGCCGTTGAGTGGCGTCCGGATTTCATGGCTCATGTTGGCCATAAAATCGGTTCGCGCACGGACCAGGCGATTTGCTTCAGTCAGTATCGTTTCGCGCTCTGTCTGTAATTTAAGCTGCGCGGTGATGTCGACCACGCTGACGACGATGAAGAGGCGCCCGTCAATCTCCAGGGGCCCAAGACCCAGTTCGGCGTCAAATTCGCGACCATCCTTGCGCAGCGCCTTCAGGTGGCGAGCCTCGCCCATGCAACGGGATTGCGGTTGTGTCATGAATCGACTGCGGTGCGCCGCATGGCGACCGCGAAGACCTTCTGCCAAGAGCATTTCAATACAAATCCCAGCCATTTCTCCCGCTTCGTAACCAAATGTTTTGGCGGCGCTGAGATTGGCACGGATAATCAGGCCCTGTTCATCGACCACCAGCATGGCTTCCGGTGCGGTATCAAGGATCAGATTGGCCCAGCGTTCTCGTTCCAAAAGCCCCAATTCCGCGCTTCTGTGCTCGGTGATATCGGTAAAGATATGCAGTGAATACAAAAAGTCACCGTGTTCATCCTTGACCGGATAACCACGAGAAACAAACAGGCGCTCGTCAACCCGAATTTCTTCTTGGCTGTGGCTGCTCCCCATTGTCAACGCTAGTTGGCATTCGGGAAGTGGTCCGTCGCCACGAGGAAAAACCTGCCAGTAGGGCAACCCCAGTGCTTGTGGCTCGCATCTTCCGGCGGCCAGGAAATAGGCACGATTCGCCAAAAGCACCCGGAACTCGGCATCGTGAAGAAAAATCGGGTCGCTGATGGCATCGCAAGTTAGTCGCCAGATATCAGGATGGGCTACGGCTGAGGGCAAGGTCTGGCCGAGATCACCATTAATTTTCTTGGTGACAGATGTTTCCTTGGCGAAGGTCCGGTTAACTTCAGTGCACATCACATGCTCCTTGTCGAGGTAGGCATAAAACCTTTTGCTTACCCATCGTTGGTTTTGCTACCGGAAATTTTTTCGGAATTAACACCAGTGAGCGCATGATGAAGAGAATCGTTCACCGCGTCAGTCAGGCTTTGCGGAATTGCGGGTCAGGTAAACCTGCTTAATTGCAAGGCTTTACGTACAAAAATGCAGTATTTCCCGACTGGCAATCGAGCCTGAATTTGGTTGAATCCAAAGGTTCTGTTTGATTAACCTAAGTTAGCAAAATGACATCAACGCTAGACCTCGACGATTCAATGCAGCATTTCTCTGGACAGTCATTACGCCGCAGGGCCGAAACCATATTCAGAGAGTTCAGCAAGAAAAAGCCCAAAGCACTGCAAAACCTGACTGTGGATGAGGTTCGTCATGCATTGCATGAGTTGAGTGTGCAGCAGATTGAACTTGAGTTGCAGACAGAGGAACTTAATCGCTCCAAGGAGGCGTTGATCAACTCACGGGCGCGCTATTTTGATCTTTACAATCAGGCGCCCGTTGGCTACTTCACCCTTAACGAAATCGGGCAAATCACGGACGCCAATCTAACGGTAGCGGCCTTGCTGGGCATCGAGCAGGATGTTTTGATTGGCCAACCCATTTCGCGCTTTATGGTTGAGGAAGACTCAGACAGCTATTATCTGCAGCGCAAGCAACTTATAAAAAGTAGTGAGCCGGATGTATGTGAGCTGCGTATGGTCATGAATAACGGATCTCATTTTTGGGCTCGACTGGCAACATCCGCAGTTCATATCAGGGACAGCACGCCCGTATTTCGCGTCACAATTAGCGACATTACCGAAGTCAAAAATGCCAACGAAGCCTTGCGCATGAGCGAGAAAGACTTTCGCAGCATTTTTGAAAATGCAACTACCGGGATGGTTGCCGCCGACAAAACCGGAAACATGCGTTATTTCAATGAAGCATTCCGCGCCATGCTTGGCTATGAGAGCGATACCTTATGCGGGATGCACTTTACCGAGTTTAGTTTCGGCGACGATATTCCCGGGGAAATGCTGCTTTTTGGTGAGATTCTGAACAGGCAGCGGAATAAATACCGGCTCGAAAAACGATTTATAACGTGTGATGGACGAATTCTCTGGGTTGATGTCTATGTGTCGTCACAATGCGGTAACGATGGCGAGTTAGTTGGTTTCATCTCGGTGGTCAGTGACATTACGGAGCGCAAGGAATTCGCACTGGCTTTGGCTGAATCCAGACAAAAACTGCGCACGCTCGCCTCTCATCAGGAGCAACTCCTTGAGTTGGAACGTAAGCACATTGCCCGCGAAGTTCATGACGAGTTTGGGCAGTTGTTAACCGCGCTAAAGATGGATGTTTCGCTGATTCGCTTGCGCTTCAGTGACAACGCAGCCTTGATGGAAAAGACTGAGGACATGCGAGTTTTGGTTGAGAGAACCATCGGCGTGGTGCGGCAGGTGGCCAGTAATCTTCGACCGGCGGCGCTCGATTTTGGGTTGGTGCCGGCACTTGAATGGTTGTGTGAAGACTTTTCCCAACGTGGGGCGACAAACTGCCGGCTTGAGAACGGCGGACTTGAAATTGCGCTCATAGACACGCAATCAACGGCAGTATTTCGTGTTGTTCAGGAGTCCCTGACCAATGTGGCCCGTCATGCGCAAGCTAGCGAAGTTGTCATTTCACTGCAGGCAGATCATTGCCTGTTGAAAGTTGTTGTCGCGGATAACGGACAAGGCTTTGATATATCTGCAATTGGCAAATCGAGTGGCTTCGGCCTCTTCGGCATGCGCGAACGGATGCTGGCGCTTGATGGCACCTTGAGTATTGTGAGTACGCCTGATCTCGGCACCACCGTCACCATTGAACTTCCATTAAGTAAAGGCGAAGCGCCATGATTCGATTGATGATTGCTGACGACCATGCCATCGTTCGTGGTGGCCTGAAACAGATTTTTGCCACTACCTCAGATATTGTCGTGGTCAGCGAAGCAAGTGAGAGTAGCGAATTACTCGAGCAATGGGAGATAACGCCTTGTGAGCTCCTTCTCCTTGATATGAACATGCCGGGCTTCAGCGGTGTGAAACTGGTCCAGCGCCTGCATGAGAAGGACCCCTTTCGACCCATTGTTATTCTCTCGATGCACCATGAACGACAACTTGTTGCACGCGCTTTGAAGGCCGGCGCTTCAGGTTACGTCACCAAGGGTAGCGAGCCGGAAATCCTTCTCGCGGCGATCAGGAAAGTGGCTGGCGGGGGAAAGTTCATTGACCCATCGCTGGTCGAAACCATGATTTTTAATTCGGGAAGTGATGAAGAAAATCATTTCAACATTCTCAGCAAACGGGAACTGCAAGTGTTGAAAATGATCGCCGCCGGGGCGTCATTGAGTAGCGTTGCAGAGCAATTGCATCTCAGCCCTAAAACCGTCAGTACACACAAGATGCGCCTCATGCAAAAACTTGGCATCGATAACAATGCAGACCTGATACGCTACGCCAGCAAGCAAGACATGTTCTGAATTATTAAGTCTGGTAAAACAAATGCAACCAAAATTCTCTAAAGAACAATTGATGCGCGTCAGGGATCAGGCGCTAATGTATCAATGCGCTTGCCCGGCACAGGTCAGCATACTTCTCGCTGAAGTCATGAGTCTTTTTGAGTATCAGGAAGCCTGTCTGAATCAGACCGACACCGATGCGCGTGTGCATACCGCCATCGCCCAGGCTACCGAGTTAGCTTATCCGATTTTTGAACAGTGCCTGACAGATGTCTTGTTGCTTGAGGGCTGGAACATGGAGACACTGGAAATGCCGGAGTTGTTGAAAAAACGCATGGTCGATTCGGTTTGATAGATTCGTCAGCTAGAGCAGTGCGTGGCAGCGGTTTGCATCAAAAAATCGGGCATTTTTGAGCGTTGACCGTAACAAATTGAACCGCAGGTGCTGATGTTTCACTTTCACCTGAGTCAGCGCAATATCTAATCAGTTGTTTGTGACCCAGTGTCCAGATTGCCGTGTCGCAGATCACTCAGCCTGCCTGATCATGCTCAAATTTCGTCATGACTGACGGCAAATTATTCATTTTCACCGTGCAAATCAAACCATTCGGGTTTAAAAGGATGCGGGGCATTACAGCGCATATCTTTTGGTTTGCTCCAGATCCGATGGCAATCTAAATCGACTGATTCAAATCAGGGCGTACTTTTTCAGTTTGTCGTGCAAGGTGGTACGCGCCACTTTCAGCGCATCCGCAGTGCGGGCGATGTTGCCGTCCTGCTTGGTGAATTCGTTGGCGATCAGCACGCGTTCGTAGTTTTCGACGGCATCGGTCAATGATTGCGGGGTGTTGCCGACACCGGGGGTCGCGGCATCGCGGCCAATGCCGAGGGCGTGGCAATCGGCGGCGTTGCGCAGTTCGCGGATATTGCCCGGCCAGTCCTGCGCCATCAGGCGGCGCAGATATTCCGAGGTGAGTACCGGCGGTGGGCGGTTGTAGCGCTTGGCAGCCTGCAGCAGGAATTCATCGTAAAGCGCGGGAATATCTTCGCGCCGTTCGCGCAGTGCGGGTAACTCGATGCGCACGACGTTGAGCCGGTAATAAAGATCGGCGCGGAACTTGCCCTGATCGGACGAAGACTTGAGGTCTTCCTTGCTCGCTGCGACAACGCGACAGTTAACCGGAATTTGCTGATTCGAACCGAGGCGCTCAATTTTTCGTTCCTGCAACACGCGCAGCAGCTTGATCTGCATATTCATCGGCATCGATTCGACTTCATCAAGGAAGAGCGTGCCACCACTGGCGTATTCGATCTTGCCGATGCGTCGTTTCTGGGCGCCGGTGAAGGCACCCGGCTCATGGCCGAAGAGTTCGCTGTCGAGCAGGGTGTCGGCCATGCCGCCGCAGTTGAGCGCGACGTAATTTTCCTGGCCGGCGCGTGACAGATCATGCAGGCAACGGGCGACCATTTCCTTGCCGGTGCCGGTTTCGCCAAAGATCAGTACATCGACTGCCGCATCGGCCACATCGAGAATCAACTGGCGCACTTTGGCCATCTGCGGCGAGCGGCCGATCAGGCGTGCTTCGAGATCATCGCGGTGATCGAGGCGGCGGCGCAGGGCTTCGACCTCGAGCACCAGTTCGCGTTTTTCCAGGGCGCGACGAACAACCTCGACCAGATCATGCGTTGAAAACGGCTTCTGCATGAAATCGTAAGCGCCACTGCGCATCGCTTCGACCGCCAGCGTGACATCGCCGTGGCCGGTAATGATAATGACCGGCAGATCCGGCGTCAGTTGATTGACCCAGCGCAGCAAGGCCATGCCGTCCATGCCCGGCAGGCGCATGTCGGTGACGACGATGCCGGCGAAATCGGCGTCGAGCTGGCGCTGCCCTTCTTCCGCCGAGGCAACGGCGATTACCGGAATGCCGGCCAGTTGCATGGCCTGTTCGCAGCCAAGGCGAACATTGGGGTCATCCTCAATGAGCAAGACGGATAGGGCTGGCTTCATGGCAAAACCTCTGGGGTGGCGGCGGGAGCGCGGGGCAGAAGGATGATAAACCGCGCCCCGCCTTCCGGTGCGGCCTCGGCCAGCAGATCGCCGCCAAAGTCACGCAGGATGTCACGCGAAATGGTCAGACCGAGGCCGAGGCCTTCACCGGGCAGCTTGGTGGTGAAGAAGGGTTCGAACAAATGCGCCAGCGCCTTGGTTGAAAAACCGCTGCCACTGTCGGTCACGGATAGGGCCAATTGGCCATTCGCATTGCACGTCAGCGCAAAACTCAGGCGGCGAATGCTTTGTTCGGCCATCGCGTCGATGGCGTTGCCGATCAGATTGACCAAGACTTGTTGCAGGCGATTCTGGTCACACCAGGCGATCCAGAAATAAGGCTCGATTTGGCGGTCGACCGTAACACTCTGTTTGCGCAGCCGCTGATCGAAGAGAAACAGCGCCGCATCGACCGCCTGCGCCACATCCACCGCTGCCGACACGGCGGGCGATTTGCGGGCAAAGGTTTTGAGCGGCGTGATGATGCCGCCCATCTGCTCGGAAAGCTGGCCGACGATAGCGAGGTTCTTCTCCGCCGTCGCGAGATCGCCGCGATGCATGAACTCGACGGCGTTGGCCGATAGTGTGCGAATGGCGCCAAGTGGCTGGCTGAGTTCGTGCGTGATGCCGGTTGCCATTTGACCCAGCACGGCGAGCTTGGCTGCCTGCACCAGCTCATCCTGCGCCGCCCGCAGGGTTTGCTCGGCACGCTGACGCTCGACCACCTCCTTTTGCAGGCGCTCAACGGCGTCCGACAAATCAACGGTACGTGCCGCAACATTGCGTTCGAGTTCCTGATTGGCCTTTTCCAGCAGGGCTTGCGCCTCAAGCCGATTACGCGCAGCTCGCCGACGCTGGCCGAGATAGAGCAGCAAGAGCAGGAGGCAGCCATAAGCCGCCATCGCCAGCGCGGCGTGGGTTGAGGCCTGAACCGTCACCGGGTGCAAATCGGAGAACACCACAATCCGCCAGGCTGTTCCTGGCAAATGCCGGCTCAAGGCAAGGTAAGGTTTCTTGCCCTGCAAGGCTTTGAAGACACTGCCTTCCTGCCGGGCCAAGCGAACCACCGTACCCTCCTGCGCAGCATCGATGGCAATGTCGAGCGATTCGCCCCCCAGCGTCTGGCCGGCAAATTGTTCGCGGCCGATACGCTCCAGCACCTCCGGTGCTTGCGGACTAAGGTGGTGTAGCGCCACTCTGGCGGTGAAGCGAGTAACACGATGCCATTGTTGTCAACGATCAGCGCCGGTGCTTCCTGCGCCAGCCAGCGGCGCTCCAGTTCACGCAAGCCGGATTTGACGACGGCAACGCCGATCACCTTCCATTCTTGTTGCTCGTCGCGAATCGGCAAGGCAAAGAAATAACCAGGCTCATTGCGAATATTGTCGACGGCATAGTGGCGCTCCGGCGTCCCGGCCACCGCCCCACGAAAAAAGGGCATATAGGAAAGATCCGCCCCCAGCATGTTGTGGGAAAAAATCCAGTCGCTGGAAGCGACGACATGGCCAGTCGTATCGAGCACAAAAATAGCCGGCCCGCCGAGATGATCATTGAGATTTTGCAGGAAGCGGTTGGCGGCGGCCTGGTGCACGTCCTTCTTTTCTTCTGGCGCCAGCAGCAAGGTCCGGACATCTCGATTCAGCTCAACCGCACTGGGGATAGAGGCGTGCCGGGTGACCTCGCTGTCAATGGCCGAAGCCAGCACATCCAGTTGGTGGCTGGCCGCCTCGCGCAACTGCTTGAAGCCTTGTCTCTCCGAGACTTTGAAGGCCAGCACCCCGGCCAGGAGAAACAAGACCAGCACAGCCAGAATGCCAAGCACCCGATGCGGATGGTGCAAAGAGAGCGGTACGCTTTGCGAGGAATCATTCATGCCCAGACCGGCCGATGGAAAGGCTCATTCTAAAGTGAAAAATTCGCCTTTCCTGACGGTTGACCGCACCCGCAGGAATCCACAGCGACGCGTCAGCTTTGCTTTACCATCTTGCGTGGGAGTCTGATCAGCACACTTGGGGTGTAACAATGACGATTCAAACGTGACGACGCGGTGCTGTTAAAACTTCCGGCGCCAGCACCTTGTCGAGTTCGGCGCGTTCCATCAAGCCCATTTCCTCAACCAGTTCGGCAACACCGCGCCCGGTGCGCAAAGCCTCCTGTGCGACACGGGTGGCATTTTCGTAACCGATATAAGGATTGAGCGCCGTTGCCAGCCCGGCAGAAGTGCGTACGCGCTCGGCCAGCAGTTCGCGATTGGCGGTGATGCCGCGTACGCAATGCGCAGTCAGCGTCCGGCAACCGGCGGAGAGATGCTCGATACTCTTGAACAGGCTGTGGGCAATAATCGGCTCGAAGGCATTGAGCTGTAATTGTCCGCCCTCCGCCGCCATGGTAATGGTGACATCGTTGCCAATCACCTCAAAGGCGATCTGATTGACCACCTCAGGAATCACCGGATTGACCTTGCCCGGCATGATCGACGAACCCGCAGCGCGTGGCGGCAGATGGATTTCGTTCAAGCCGGCCTGCGGGCCGCTGGAGAGCAGACGCAGGTCATTGCAGGTTTTCGACAATTTACAGGCGACACGTTTCAACACGCCGGAAAGCTGAACAAAGGCGCCGCAATCCTGCGTTGCTTCGATCAAATTCGGCGCCGCCGCCAGATCAAGGCCGGAAAGCTGCGAGAGATGATCAATCGCCAGCTTGGAGTAACGCATGTCGGTATTGATGCCGGTACCAATCGCCGTCGCACCGAGGTTGATTTCGCGGATCAAGGCAATCGCTTCACCCAGGCGCAACTCATCCTCGTGCAGCATCACGGCGTAGGTCGAGAATTCCTGGCCGAGCGTCATCGGCACGGCATCCTGCAACTGGGTACGGCCGATTTTCAAAACATCCTTGAACTCGTCAGCCTTGGCAGCAAAGGCTTCGCGCAGGCCGGCCATCGCCGAGAGCAAGGCACGAATCGACAAACAGGTCGCCACGCGCAAGGCCGTCGGATAAACGTCGTTGGTGCTCTGCGACATATTGACGTGGTTGAGCGGGTGCAAATGCGCGTAGTCGCCCTTCTTGTGACCGAGCAACTCCAGCGCTCGGTTAGCGATCACCTCGTTGGCGTTCATGTTGGTCGAGGTGCCCGCCCCGCCCTGAATCACGTCGACGACAAACTCTTCATGAAATTTGCCGCCAGCGACTTCCTGACAGGCGGCAATGATCGCATCGGCGCGCGTCTTGTCGAGCTGGCCCAGCTCAAAGTTAGCCATCGCCGCCGCTTGTTTGGTCAGCGCCAGGGCGCGTACCAACTCGGCGTAGCTGCCGATCTGTTTGCCGGTGATCGGGTAATTCTCGATGGCGCGCAAGGTGTGCACACCCCAGTAAGCAGTGGACGGTACTTCGGCGTCACCGAGCAGGTCATGCTCAAGTCGGTTAATCATGCTGTCTCCAATTATGGTTTTTGTGGTGTTGCTTAGTGATGCAAAATCTTGGCAAGGAACTGTTGCGCCCTTTCTGAACGCGGGTTGGCGAAGAATGCTTCTTTGCTGTCGTCTTCAACAATGCGGCCCTGATCCATGAAGATCACGCGGTCGGCAACCCGCTTGGCGAAGCCCATTTCGTGCGTCACGCACATCATGGTCATGCCTTCGTGTGCCAGCTCGGTCATCACGTCCAGCACTTCATTGACCATTTCCGGGTCAAGCGCCGAGGTCGGCTCGTCGAACAGCATGCAGATCGGGTCCATCGCCAGCGCGCGGGCAATCGCCACGCGCTGCTGCTGGCCTCCCGACAGCTGGCCGGGGAACTTGGCTGGCCTGCGCCTTGAGGCCAACGCGCTCAAGCAGTTTGAGACCCTTCTCGTTCGCCTCATCCTGGCTGCGCCCGAGCACCTTGGTCTGGGCAATCACCAGATTCTCGGTAATACTCATATGCGGAAAGAGTTCAAAGTTCTGGAAAACCATGCCAACCTGCGAACGCAGTTTGGACAGATTGGTCTTGGGGTCGCCAACCGAGATGCCGTTGACGGTGATTACGCCCGACTGAAACGGCTCAAGGCCATTGACGCATTTGATCAACGTCGATTTGCCAGAGCCGGACGGCCCGCAAACCACGATAACTTCACCTTTGCTGACACTGGTGGTGCAATCGGTAAGCACCTTGAAGTCGCCATACTGCTTGCTGACATTGGTCATTTCGATCATGGGATTTCTCCTTGCGAGGGCCATCAGGCCGGGTGATATTTTTTCTGGAGGCGCTTCACGAGCTGCGAAGCGGAGAAGCAGATGACGAAATAAACGGCACCGGCAAAAAGCAGCATTTCGACGAGTCGACCGTCACGATCGCCCACTTTGTAGGAAGCACCGAAGAAGTCGGCCAGCGCCGAGACATAAACCAGCGAGGTATCCTGAAAGAGGATGATGGCTTGGGTCAGCAGCAGCGGTACCATGTTGCGGAATGCCTGCGGCAAGACCACGAGGCGCATCGCCTGGGCGTAATTCATACCGAGCGCTGAGGCAGCAGCAATTTGCCCTTTTGGTACGCTCTGGATGCCAGCGCGGATGATTTCCGAGTAATAGGCTGCTTCAAACAACGCGAAGCCCATCATCGCCGAACTCAGACGCAGGTCGCTGCCCGGAGGGAAGTCGAGCAAGGTTTCGACGAAGCGCGGCACGATCAGGAAGAACCAGAGCAGCACCATAACCAGCGGAATGGCACGGAACATATTGACATAGCCAGCGGCAAACCACGACAGCGTCTTGATCGACGACAGCCGCATCATCGCCAGTATCGTGCCCCAGACGATGCCGATAACCACTGCTTGCAGGGTGATGACCAGCGAAATCTTCATACCATCCCAGAGGAAGGGCAAGGCGCCGGGTATGGAGGACCAATCGAATTCGTACATGTTACTTGCCTCCGATGTAGCCGGGCACCGCGATGCGACGCTCGAATTTGTGCATCAGGGTCATCACGGTGACGTTGATCAACACGTAAGACAAAGTCACGGCGATGAAGGACTCGTAAGGCTGCGCCGTGTAATCGACCAGCTGGCGGCCCTGAGCAGCCAGCTCCAGCAAACCGATGGTCGAGCAAACAGCGGAATTCTTGAAGATATTGAGAAACTCGGAAGTCAGCGGCGGCACCACCAGGCGGAAGGCCATCGGCAACATCACGTGGCGATAGGTTTGCGGCAGGGTAAAACCCAGCGCCAGCCCGGCATTCTTTTGCCCTTTGGGCAGCGAATTAATACCAGCCCGCACCTGCTCGGCCACCCGCGCACTGGTAAACAAACCGAGACAGATCATCGAAGCAAGAAACTGCTGCATCACCGGATGCGACTGTTTGTAGGCATCGCCAATCGAGGTCGGCAGTAATTCAGGTAGCACGAAATACCAGATGAACAGTTGTACCAATAGAGGCACGTTGCGGAAGAGTTCAACGTAAGCCGTTGCGATGCCGGCCAAGGTCTTGTTTGGCACCGTACGCAAGACGCCAACCAGCGCACCCAAGATCAGCGCCAAGACCCATGCGGTCAACGACAGCGCGATAGTCATTTTGAAGCCGGCAAACATCCAGCCCAAATAGGTATCGTCCCCGCTCGCACTTGGCGAGAGAAAAACACCCCAATTCCATTGATAACCCATGATTGCCCCTTTCCAAGGGATCGTTTTACCTCCCCTCTCCCGCTACGCGGGAGAGGGGCCGGGAGAGAGGGCGTCTTTTATTCAAACGCCTTGTCGTTCGGGGCCTTATACGCAGCCTTCATTTCATCCGACAACACCATGTTCAAATTCAGACCTTTAGGCGGAATCGGGTTCATGAACCATTTGGCGTAAATCTTCTCGGCATCGCCCGAAGTCATTGCCTTGGTCAGCGAGGCATCAACCAGTTTCTTGAACTCCGGATCATCCTTCTTCAACATGCAGCCATAAGCTTCCTTGGACTGCGCGGTGCCGGTCACAAGCCAGTCACCCGGCTTCTTGGCCTTGGCAATTTCGCCGTAAAGCAGCGCATCGTCCATCATGAAGGCAACAGCGCGGCCGGTTTCCAGCGTCAGGAAGGCTTCGCCATGGTCTTTGGCGGAGATGACGTTCATCTTCATCTGCTTGTCTTCGTTCATCTTGCGGATCAGCCGCTCGGAGGTGGTACCAGCGGTGGTTACGACATTCTTGCCGGCAAGATCGGCAAAGTCCTTGATGCCGGCATCTTTCTTGGCCATCAACTTGGTGCCGATGACGAAGATAGTGGTCGTGAAGCCCACCTGTTTCTGGCGCTCCAGATTATTCGTGGTGGAGCCGCATTCGATATCGACCGTACCGTTCTGAATCAGCGTGATGCGATTGGCCGAGGTAACCGGCATCAGCTTGATGTCAAGCTTGGCCAGCTTGAGGTTAGCCTTGATGTCGTCGACCACCTTGAGCATGAGTTCATGCGAATAGCCGATGACTTGCTGCTTGTCATCATAGTAGGAGAAGGGAATGGAGGATTCACGGTGACCAAGGGTGATCGCACCCGTATCCTTGATCTTCTTGAGCGTCAGCGACTCCTGCGCCTGGGCTGGCAAAACGGCAGATGCGCCGAGAACGGTGGCAAGTGCGGCAGTAATGGCAAATCGTTTCATGTTGTCTCCAGTGTTTAAAAAAACATCGCTTGGTTTCCGTACTTACTCTAATGCAGGGGTCGTGCCAGAGTCACACGGTGTCTCAAAAAACCCACGCCATTGATTTAATTGATATTTAACAAATACACCTTGGCAGCAACGCCGAAATCCCGACAGCACCCATCATAGAGCCATCGGATTTCCGACACCAAGAAAATATTGTGCCCCTCGGTTACTATCTGCCCCTTGCTCACTAAAGAAAAGCAATTACCGAATGCAAAGAGAAGTTGAAGAAAAACCAAGGTACGCCGTCATCGCGGCAGTGCACCTGCCAAGCGTGAGCGATATCGAGTTTGAAGCCTCACTGAGTGAACTGCGTGAACTGGCAAAAACACTGGGGTACACAGTCCTCAAAACCTTCATCCAGAACCGTTCCAGCTTCGATACGACAGGTTACCTGGGCGTCGGCAAGCGTCAGGAAGTAGGTTGTTTTGTAAACAACGAACCGGGCGAGTTTGAAGAAGTCCCAAGCAATCCAAATGGCTACGAAATCGACGCCATTCTGGTCGACCATGAGATCTCTCCCTCACAGGCGCGCAATCTGGAAGTGGAAACCGGCTGCGAGGTGCTGGACCGCACCATGGTCATCCTCGAAATTTTCCACCGCAATGCCCGCTCACGGGCGGCCAAGGCGCAAGTGGAAATTGCCCGTCTCGGCTACATGGCACCACGCCTGCGTGAAGCCGCCAAACTGGCTGGCCCGCAAGGTCGGCAACGCAGCGGCGTAGGTGGCCGGGGTGCCGGTGAATCGCACACCGAACTCGACAAGCGCAAAATTCGCGACCGGATTGCCGAACTGCAACTGGAAATCGTTGCGATGGATGCCGAACGCCAGACCCAGCGCGCACGGCGTCAGGAACGCCAGGGCCTGGCCGCCGTCGCGCTCGTCGGCTACACCAACGCCGGCAAATCGACGCTGATGCGGGCGCTCACCGGCAGCGAAGTACTGGTCGCCAACAAGCTTTTTGCCACGCTCGACACCACCGTCCGCGCTCTCCATCCGGAAAGCGTGCCGCGCGTGCTGGTCAGCGACACGGTCGGCTTCATCAAAAACCTGCCGCACGGCCTGGTCGCCTCGTTCAAATCAACCCTCGACGAAGCGCTGGATGCCTCGTTGCTGCTCCACGTCATTGATGCCAGCGATCCCGGCTTTGAGCGTCAGCTTGAAGTAACCGACAAAGTACTGAAAGAAATCGGTGCCGATGTCGTGCCGCGCATTCGCGTTTTCAACAAGATTGACCACGTTGGCGACGAAACAGCACAGGCTGAATGTGCGGCGGATTTACGCACGCGTTACCCGGACTGCGTGGTGATGAGTGCTCGTCGCCCGGATGAGGTTGCGCAGTTGCGCCAGACGATCATCGCCTTTTTCCAGCAGGATCTGGTCGAGGAAGAGCTCTTCCTCCCCTGGTCAGCCCAGCAACTACGTGGAGAAATCTACGCCAATTGCCAAGTACTGGATGAACGCGGCGATGGCGATGGCGCCTTTTTCAAGGTTCGTGGCGAAGCTGAGACTTTGGCACGCCTGCGCGACCAGTTCGCCCAAGTACGGTAAATATAGGCGCGGCCAGTTACAGATCTGGCCACGTTGTACTTGCTGGCCAAACACACCGGCCAGCAAGTGCCTGATTCACGAATTCTTTAGTGCGAGGAATTCATCAATCAGTCGAATCAACACTGCCTCTTCATCCCCATCGCTGAGACCCAGCATTTCAGCGACAAGCTTGACCTTGTCCTGACTCAGCTTGCTGCGAACGGGAGTTGCGTCCTCCGCATCCGGCATATCCTCCCAGGGCGGAAGACCAGATGTCGAGGCAGCAACCGGCTGCGGCACAGTCTGAGCCGTATTAGCCGCCGTCGTCTCTTTCCTTTGCCGGCCACCGGCAGCTTCGGCAAGTGCGTTATCGACAACCTTCTTCGACACCTTCTCACCTTCGGGCAATTGCTCAATTTGGTCGATCAGTACATCGGCCTTGACCTCATCTTTTCGCCAGCTTTTCCAGCTGTACTGCGGCACCCGTACTGGAAATCTTGCCGGCATCCAGGAGCGCAGTCACTTTCTCGGAGAGGTTGGCAGCAGCCGTCGCCTGAACTAGCCAGGTTGGCGCCCGGCCAAAGTGCTGCGCGGCCGCTTCCGGCGACTCAAAGCGTTCTGCTATTGCCTGCAAGGCATTGGCCATGTCACGCGGCTCCAACGCAGAGCGCACACCCAGACCAATGTTCTCAAACACCTGAACCTCAAGCGTCTGCTCCGGGGCGCAGCTTCGAACAATCACCGGCACCGTCTTTTCACCAGCCAGAATGGCTGCCTGTCGGCGTCGCTCACCGACAATAATCATGTAGCGACCGCTGGCATTGGCCGGATGAACCAGCAACGGATGAATGACACCCATTTTCTCAATTGAGTTGGCCAGTCCCTTGAGACTTCCCTCATCGATGTTCAGCCGTGGGTGCTGCGGGTCAGGTTCGATCAACGTAATGTCGATAATTTTGAAATCAGACTTACTGTCTTTGAAGGTCATGGCCGAATACTTGAAAAAAGCGTGAGATCAAAAAGCAAAAAGCCCCAGCAGACAAACCGCCGGGGCTTTCTCTGAACGAATCCGATTACTTCTTGGCGACAGCAGCCTTGAAGTTGGTGCCAGCAGAAAACTTCGGCACAGTGGTCGCAGCGATGGAAAGCTTTTCGCCGGTCTTCGGGTTCTTGCCTTCACGAGCAGCACGGGCTGATGCCTTGAAAGTGCCGAAACCGATCAGGGATACTGAGTCACCACCGGCAACTGCGGCAACGATTGCGCCAGTTACTGCATCGAGTGCCTTGGCTGCATCAGCCTTGGTCAAGCCAGCTTCAGCAGCGATGGCGTCAATCAGTTCGGATTTATTCATGTTGTTTCCTTGGTTTGGTGAAATCGGTTGCAGGACAGCAAACAAGCCTGGGCTGAAAGGGCGCAATTTTATTGCTTTTGCTGCGCAAAGTAACCCTGAAACCGATTTAGATTGTAATTTTTGTACGGCATACCGTTAAACACCATCGGCTAGAAACAAAAAAGGACCAACGCCGCTAAGCTGTTGATCCTTCGTTGCATTTCTTGGTTGCGGGGGCAGGATTTGAACCTGCGACCTTCGGGTTATGAGCCCGACGAGCTACCAACTGCTCCATCCCGCGTCCGTCAGAGGTGCGCACTATCCAGCATTAAGGGCAGCGGGTCAATCTTTATTTATAAATATTTGAATTTATTAAATTTTTCGATTAGACACCAACCACCCGACTGGCTGGAAAGCGGGCGGCAAAGCGGCTACCAACACCGGGGGTACTCTTGATTTCAAGCTGTGCCTGGTGGCGGTTCAGTGAGTGTTTGACGATGGCCAAACCGAGGCCTGTTCCGCCTGCATCACGCGAACGGCCACGATCTATACGGTAAAAACGCTCGGTCAGACGCGGAATGTGTTTGGCGTCGATACCTATCCCGGTATCTTGGACCGCAAACTCTGCCCCATTCTTGCTTGCGTGCCAAAGAATTCTGACGGTACCGCCAGGCGGGGTATAGCGCACGGCATTCGCGACCAGATTGCCGAAGGCGCTGACCAGTTCCGGCTCGGAACCTCGTAAATCGCCCTGACCATCGCTCTCAACCACAATCTGATGCCGCCCAGCCGACAGGGCTTCGGCATCACGACGAAGTTTGTCGACGATATTGACCATATCGACGACATCAGCCTCCGGTGGCGGTGCCGATTCGATGGAGGACAGCGTCAGCAGATCCTGAACGATGGACTGCATGCGCAGAGACTGCTCTGACATCATTTCAAGGAAACGTTTTTGTTCGTCACGGTCAACGTCGATTTCCTGCAAAGTTTCCAGAAAGCCGGCCAACACGGTAAGCGGTGTGCGCAGCTCGTGCGAGACATTGGCGACGAAATCACGGCGCATACGGTCCAGTCGATCAGTCTGCGTAACATCCTTGACCTGCATCAGCCGTCGATTGCCGGCATAGGGAATGACGTAGATCGACAGAACACGATCCTCGCCACGCTCGGAGCGCAGGGTGAGGGGTCGCGAAAAATCCTCGCCTTGAAGATATGCAACAAACTCCGGCTGGCGCACCATATTGACTACCGGTTGGCCACGGTCGGTGCGAATCACCAGCCCAAGCTGATCTTCTGCCGTCGTGTTGCAGAACAAAATCTGGTTATGGTCATCCAACAGCACCACGCCATCGGTCAGCGCCTGACCAGCGGCGATCAGCATTCTGATTTCCTCATCACGCGCAGCAATTTGCGCCCGTAAATCTTTTTCGTGTCGATAGAGTCGGCCGAAAATGCCATCCCAGGCCCCCTCACCTTCCAGGCTATCGTCCACCACCGGCGCGTACGACCAGCGGTCGAGGCGCGCAAAGTTCTTGAAGTGGAAGACCATTTGCAGGCCCAAACTGGCACAAAAAAAAGTCCAGCCAGCCCAGGGCACGACAAAATGCCCGATGGGGTACGCCACAACGGCTGCCAGTACAGCCAGCAGCAGCGCACGAATCAGCGAAGATGACACGAGGCTCAGGCTCCCCGAAAGCGGTAACCGGTGCCACGCACCGTTTCTACCCGTTCGTGATGTCCAGACGACTCCAGTGCGGCGCGCAAACGCCGGATGTGCACATCCACCGTACGCTCTTCAATAAACACGTGATCCCCCCAAACTTCATCAAGCAACTGGGCACGGGTATAGACCCGTTCGGCATGGGTCATGAAGAAGAAAAGCAAACGAAACTCGGTCGGCCCCAATTCGATTGGCTGGCTACCGGCCAATACGCGATGAGTCGCTGGATTTAGCGCCAGATCGCCAATTTCTATCGCCTCACCGGCCAGATGTGGCGAACGGCGGCGCAACACGGCACGTACGCGCGCCACCAGTTCCTTGGGCGAAAACGGTTTGGTTACATAGTCATCAGCGCCGGCCTCAAGGCCCTGCACCTTGTCTTCTTCATGGACACGCGCTGTGAGCATGATGATGGGCAACTCGCGAGTCCGCTCATCAGCCCGGATTTTTTTGGCGAGGGCCACACCGGATTGCCCCGGCAACATCCAGTCAAGGATGACCAGATCGGGCAGCGCAGCCCGAATGGTGGACTCCGCTTCCTCTGCACTCCCTGCCCGCACGACCAGAAATCCGGCATGCTTGAGGTTGATGACGACGAGTTCCTGGATCGCTGGTTCGTCTTCAACAACCAGTATCGTTGGTGTCACTGCGCGGCCTCCTTGCCCATGTGGCGGATATCACGACCGTCAACAACGTAGATGACTTGCTCCGAAACATTCTTGGCGTGATCCCCAATTCGCTCGATGGCGCGGGCGATGGTGATGATATCAATCGACGTAGTAATAGTGCGCGGGTCTTCCATCATGTGCGTAATAAGTTGGCGAATGATGGATTTGAACTCGGTATCGACGTCCGTATCGGCGCGGATAACACTTTTTGCCAGCTCGGTATCAAGCCGTGCAAAAGCGTCGAGCGCCTGACGAATCATCGACAACGCCGCCTCGGCCAAATGTCGAATGCCTACGCCGTATTGTGAAGGCATATGGCCACCTTCATAAATGCGGCGCACGCCCTTGGCAATTTTTTTGGCTTCGTCACCAGCGCGTTCAAGATCCGTAACGATCTTGCTGATACCAAGCACCAAACGAAGATCGGAAGCTGTTGGTTGACGTTTGGCGATGATGTGGGCGCAGTCGTCATCAATGGCTTTTTCAAGCTCATTGACCCGGCGATCAGTCTCGACAATGCTTTTGACACTGGCGATTTCACCGGTGGCGTAGGCGTCAATAGCTGCTGAAACCTGGGTCTCGACCAAACCACCCATTTGCAGGACGTGGGTGCGCAGACGGCTAAGATCTTCGTCGAACTGGCTGGAAAGATGCACGCTTTCGTTCATTTTCTTGTCCCTATCAGCCCATACGGCCAGTAATGTAATCTTCAGTACGCTTGTCCTGCGGCTTGATGAAAATCTCGTCAGTCTTGCCGAATTCGATCATTTCACCGAGGAACATATAGGCAGTGTAGTCAGAGACACGTGCTGCCTGCTGCATGTTGTGGGTCACAATCAGAATGGTGACGCGTTTTTTCAACTCATGCACCAGCTCTTCGATGGCACCAGTGGCAATCGGGTCAAGCGCAGAAGTCGGCTCGTCGAACAGCAGCAGTTCCGGGTCAGTGGCCAGGGCACGTGCAATACACAAACGCTGCTGCTGTCCACCGGACAGATTGGATGCCAACTCGCTGAGGCGATCCTTGACTTCATCCCAGATTGCCGCGCCTTTCAGGGCGTGCTCGACCTTGTCATCCAGCACGCGGCGGTTGTTTTCGCCACGCACCCGCAAGCCGTAGGCGACGTTTTCAAAAATTGATTTCGGGAACGGGTTGGGTTTCTGGAACACCATGCCGATGCGCATGCGCACTTCAATCGGATCAACATCGGCGCTGAGTAGATTGGTGTTATCTGGAAAGAAGCGAATTTCACCTTCGTAGCGGTTCCCCGGATAAAGGTCATGCATGCGGTTGAAGCTGCGCAGATAAGTCGATTTGCCGCAACCGGAAGGTCCGATCAGCGCGGTCACCTTCTTGTCGTAGATCGGCATGTTGATGTTCTTGAGCGCCTTGTTCTCACCATAGAAAAAGTTGAGATTGCGCGCTTCGGCCTTGAGTGCCGGGGTTTCCTGAATCTGCATTTGAGACTCCCTATTTGTATTCATTTTTTCAGCGTTTTGGGGGCGTTGACCGCAACAATTACCACTTGATGTTCTTGCGCATCTTGTAGCGCAGGTAGATCGCGACGGCGTTCATCGAAAGCACCATGGCCATCAGCACGAAGCCTGCGGCGGCGGCATTGACTTCGAAAGCCGGATCCGGCCGCGAGGTCCAGTTGAAAATCTGGATCGGCATCACGGTGAAAGGCGCCATCACCCAGTCGAACAGACCAGCCGTGCCGCCATCGCCGAGTTCCGAGAACGGGGCTGGTGGCAGGAAAGCAATGAAAGTCAGCGCGCCGATGGTGATGATTGGTGCGGTTTCGCCAATGGCGCGCGCGAGGCCGATAATCACACCCGTCAGGATGCCGGGCATGGCATAAGGAATGATGTGGTAGCGGCAGGTTTGCCAGCGCGTCGCACCGACTGCCATCGAACCTTCGCGAATCATTGCCGGAATGGCGCGGATCGCTTCACGAGTCGAGACGATGATGATCGGCAGGATCAGCAGTGCCAGGGTCAGACCGGCCGACAGAATGCTCTGCCCGAAGCCGAACTGATAAACGAAAATTCCAAGCGCCAGCAGACCATAGACAATCGACGGCACAGCAGCCAGATTGCTGATGTTAATCTCGATGATGTTGGTAATCCAGTTGCGCTTGGCATATTCCTCGAGGTACAGTCCGGCCGCAACGCCGAGTGGTACGGCCGCCAGCGCCGTCACAAACATGACCAGCAGCGAACCGACCCATGCCGAGAGAATGCCGGCCTTGTTGGCATGCCGCGAAGCAAAGTTGAGGAAGAAATCGACCGTGAAGCGCTCCGAGCCCTTGATCACCATGTCGGCGATCAGCGCGACGATAACGACCAGAGCCAGCGACAGGCAGAAGATGCCCATTACCTTGAAGATATTGTCCTTCAGCTTGCCGCGCGCAATAACAGCGCGGATCTGTTCGGTGGTAAGCGGTTTCATTAATAGTTCTCCCGATATTTGGCGCGCAACCACTGGCCGAGGATATTGAAGACCAAGGTAATCAGCAGCAGCGTCAAACCCGCGGCAAAGATGGTCTGGTAGCCGATCGAGCCGTGCGGCAGATCGCCGAGTGCAACTTGCACGATGTACGAGGTGATGGTGGCGGCGGGCTCTGCCGGGTTCCAGGTCAAATTTGGCTGCATACCGGCAGCCACAGCGAGAATCATTGTTTCGCCGACAGCACGTGAAATAGCCAGAATATAGGAAGCGGCCAGACCGGAGATGGCGGCCGGCACGACGACATGAATGGCGGTATAAAGCTTGGTTGAGCCCATCGCATAGGCGCCTTCACGCATACTCATTGGCACGGCGCGCATGGCATCTTCGGACAGCGAGGCAATGTAGGGCACGATCATGATGCCCATCACCAAACCGGCGGAGAGCAGGGAAAAGCCAGGCAAAGTAGGAAAGAAGTATTGCAGTATGGGCGTCACGACGAGCAAGGCAAAGTACCCGAAAACGATGGTCGGGATACCACCAAGCAATTCGAGAATCGGCTTGGAAATCTCGCGCACCCTGGAATCAGCGAATTCAGAAAGGTAGATGGCGATGATCGTCCCCATTGGCACCGCGACCAGTAGTGCGACAGCCGAGGAAACGAGCGTGCCGGAGATCAGCACCATAATGCCGAAATGGGCATCATCGAAGAGTGGTGTCCATTGCGTATCAGTCAGAAAATCGACAATGCTGACATTGGAAAAGAAATGGACGGACTCGGAAACCAGTACGTAAACGATACCGATTGTTGTCAGAACCGAAATTGCTGCTGCACCCAGCAGGATGGCTTCAATGAGCTTTTCCTTCCAGTTGCGCATGGCGTTGTACGCCAGACGGTTGCTGACTTGAGACAGATCCGTAGTGTTATTTGCAGACATAGCGTGTGAATTCACTTTGAGAATTCCATAAACAGAAAATCCGACCCCGGACGGGGTCGGGCTTTCAACAGCAGGCGGATGTGTTCGCCAAGGCGAAAATTACATCTTCGCTTCGCGCTTCATCAGATCTTCGATGGTGATACCAATTTCGTTATGACCACCAAACACCGTGCCGATTTTCTTCTTGTTCATGTGATCGATGTTGCCCTTGTAAGCATTCGCCGGCAACGGTACATATTTCACTTCCTTGGTCAGTTGGGCACCATTCTTCATGTAGAACTCAATGAACTCCTTGACTTCCGGCTTCTCAAGCGACTTGGCCTTGACGTAGATGAAGATCGGACGTGACAGCGGAGCGTAGGTACCGTTCTCGACGTTGGCAGCAGACGGTTCAACTGCCTTGCCGGTCTTCGGATTGACGATCGGCAGCGCCTTCAGCTTGGCGGTGTTCTCAGCGTAGTAGGCATAACCAAAATAGCCGATGGCATTGACGTCACGGGAAACCCCCTGCACCAGCACATTGTCATCTTCCGACGCGGTGTAGTCGCCGCGCGAAGACTTGGCCTTGCCAACCATGGCTTCGGTGAAGTATTCAAAAGTACCGGAATCGGCACCAGCGCCAAACAACTTAACCGGCGCATCAGGCCAGGCCGGATTGACCTGATTCCACTTCATGACCTTGCCTTGGGCAGCCGGCTCCCAAAGAGTTTTCATCTCTTCGACGGTGGCCTGCTTGAGGAAGGTGTTTTTCGGGTTGACAACGACGGTCAGCGCATCAAAAGCGACCGGCATTTCGATGTACTCGACGCCAGCAGCCTTACAGTCAGCCATTTCTTTCGC
Source organism: Candidatus Dechloromonas phosphorivorans (assembly GCA_016709495.1). GTDB lineage: Bacteria > Pseudomonadota > Gammaproteobacteria > Burkholderiales > Rhodocyclaceae > Azonexus > Azonexus defluvii. The sequence goes on from JADJMS010000019.1 coordinate 86,857, forward strand.
GGTGATCGGACGTGAGGCATCGGAAATATCGATTTCGTCACGGCAGAACTTCTTGAAACCACCACCCGTACCGGAAATACCCACGGTAACTTTAATGACGTTCTTTTTGGCCTTCTGGAATTCTTCAGCAATTGCTTCGGTGATCGGATAAACCGTCGAAGAGCCGTCAATCTTGATGACCTGAGCCTGCACTGCCTGAGCGCCGAACAGGGCGACACCAGCAACAGCGAGAGCGGATACGAGCTTGGATTGCTTGAACATGGGGAACTCCTGCACATAGTTAGTTAGACAACAATGTGCAGGTTAACCCTGGATTGTTACAACCGGATGACAGGCTGTAACAATCCAGGTTTTTACATTACTTACCTGATCAACTCACCAGAGTATCGACCAAGTCAATCATGAACTCGACATCCTCTTGTGAGCTGACTTCCCAATGCGAAAAACCAAGATCCTTGAGAATAGGCAGGGCTTTCTCATCGCTTGGCATGCTCAGGAGCGCTTCCCGCAAGGCAGGCAGTATGCTGAGCGCTTTCGGCCCCGCCAGCAACATGTGGCGAACGACGCTGATCTCACTTCGCACCAGCGGGCGCAATGAACCGCGAATCATTGAAGAAAAACCATCAAATGCACGTGCCGGGAAGATTCCCACATCGGCATTCCCGTTCATGACTTGCTTGGCAACCAGAATGTAACTGCTGCAAATCTCGCTTTTGACATTCTCCGGAGAGAGATCTGCCGGCTCAAGCATGATCATGCCCATCATGTTCACATCGGGGTCAGCGGTAGAAGCAACGCGAATTCCCGCTTGCAAATCCTCTGTCCGCTGATAGGCAGAACCGGCATTTACGGCAACAACGGCTTCATCCGCCAGTCCGGCCGGGTGAGCCAGCGCCATGAATCCCATTTCACGCACCAGCATGGCCGCGTCGTAGGGGTTGGCATAAATCAGGTCAATCCTGTCTTCAGCAATCGCCTGACGCTGCTGGGCAAAGCTGTCATACAAAGCGAGATGAATCGCCACATCCAGCTTGCGTTGTAGCCAAGTATTGAAGATATCACCAGCCTGAAAATTTATCGGGACTGAAATCCGGACTGATCGTCAGATTTGTAGGAACTCCCGACCCGGCCCCCCACCCCCCCTGGCGGGGGCCCCCGGGCCGCACCAAAAAGCCGGGGGGCACCCTCCCCCCCCCGCCCCCCCCCCCCGGCCAGGGGGGTGGGGGGGGGGGGCCGCCGCCGCCTCCCCCCCGGGGGGCGCGCCCCCCCGTGGGGGGGGGCCCGCGCGCAACCGGGGCGGGTGGGGGCCCCCCCCGGGGAGGAAAAAAACCGGGGGGGGAACCCCACCCCCAAAAAACCTTGCAGGGAGGTTTTGGGAGGGGACCCCGGGGGCCCCCCCCCCCGGCGGGGGCCGCCGCGCCCGGCCCGGGGGGGGGGGCCCCCCCCCCGGGGCCGGGAGGGGAGGCAGGGGGTGGCGGCCGGGCGGCCCACCCCCCGCGCCCCGCGCCCCCCACAAAAAAAGGGCCCCCGCGCCGGCCCCCGGAAAAAGACAACCGGGCCCCCCCACGGGCCAGAAGGGGGGAGGGGGGGGGGGGGCGGGGGGGGGGGGCCCGGCCAGCCCGCCCCGGGGGGGGGCGAGGGAGGGGGGCGGGGGGGCGGGCCCGGGGGCGCCGGGGGGGGCGGCGCAGGCGAACCCGGCCGCCCCGGCGGGACCGCCCCTGGGGGGGGGCCGATTTCCCCCGGGGCCCAACCCCCGCCCCCCCCCCCCCCGGGGGGGCCCCCCGGGGCCCGTCGCCCGGGGGACCTGCCCGGCGCGCCGTTTTCCCGGGGGGAGAAGGGGCCGGAAGGAAAGCAGAACCAAACGGAACGGAACCGGGGGGGCCAAAACAGAAAAAAAAAAAGGGGGGGCCCCCGGGCGGCTCCCCCCGGGGGGGGGGGGGGGCGGGGGGGGGGTGGCCGGGGGCGCCGGCGGGGAGGCCCCCCCCCCGGGGCTTTCCCCCGGCGGGGGGGGGGGGGGGGGGCGGGGCGGCAGGCCACGGGGGCAACCCCCCCCCCCCCCCCCCGCCCGCGCCAGAAGGGGGAGGGGGGGGGGGGGGCGGGGGCCCCCGCCCCCCCGGCCCCCGGCCCCCCGCGGGGCCCCGCCGGCGCCGGGGGCCCCCGGGGGGGGCGGCACCCCGGGGGGGACCAGCCAGGGGGCCCCCCCGGGGCTTCCCCGCGGGGCCCGGGCGGGGTTTCGCTGCTCGGTCGAAAACAGGAAGGCCCACCCCACGGGAGGGCCAGGCCCCCCCCCCGGAACGAAACAAAAACTACTCAGATTCAATGTCATGCTGACTCCTTGGCTTTCATCTCAACATAAAGGGCAATTGCTTCATTTACCTTGCTGCGCGATGGTTTTCGGCGCACTGAGGTATAACCCACAATCTGCCCGTCCCGAACGTTCGGCACCACAACGGCATGGACCCAGTAATAACCACCATCCTTACGCACGTTTTTGACGTAGCCGTGCCACTTCTTGCCCGCACCAACGGTAGCCCAAAGATCGGCATAAGCAGCTTTAGGCATATCTGGATGACGCAGGATGCAGTGGGGTTGCCCGAGAATTTCGCTCTCCGTGTAACCGGACATTTCTATGAAAGCCTGATTGCACTGAGTAACAAAACCTAGAGTGTCAGTCCGGGAAACAATCAGCTTCCCTTCGGGATAAGCGGTTTCAATATCGGTCACCAGCACCGTGCGCTGATTTCCATTGAAATAGGCGAGCCGGTGCGCGGTCGCCTTGCCTGCAACCTGACTCGGATCCATGTCGTTCATACGGGCTCCATATGATAGAGACTACATAAGTGTGGTCTGGTCAAACGCGGAATCAAGAACGCGACAAACGATCCAGATCCATCATCCCATTGACCAGCGTATTGGAGAGTTTGAGCATCTCCGTAATTGCTGCTTTTACCTCGGCAGCCCGTCCTTCCTGAGCTGCAACCAAAGCTAGCGCTCCAGCCTCGTGAAATTGCCGATGCGGCTCGAGCAGCTTCTCAAAGCATCTTTTGGCATCCTCACCAAAAGCGATTACCTCTTCCTGACCAGGACCGTAGAGCCACTTCCCCAACTGGCAGTCGTGATAGTCGCTCCCCTGAAAATCGCCATCGCCCTTCAGCCTTTTTTCGAGACGGCGAAGATATTGGATGTGATCATTGATACGTTGAAAGAAAAATGCACTCATGGCACGACCTCCCGGTTGTACGGCTATCCCGTATCTACTGGCACCTGACGAAACGAACTCAGATCATTTTGGCAATGCTTTCAGCCGCGCGCTTGACATCAAGAAAGATCAATCCGAGCTTGGCGTTGGACTTGGCCAGAACGGTAAGAACAGATTCTTTGCCGGCCCCAGTCATCAAGACATAACCGTTGGCACCCTTGATCAAGACCTGTTCGAGCGTCCCGCGCGACAGTTCTTGCGCAGTACGATCACCGAGTGACAGCATGGCTGCACTCATGGCGCCCATGCGGTCTTCGTCAATACCTTGCGGCATCAATGAAGCCATCATCAAGCCATCGATGGAAATAATGGCCGAGGCTTCAATTTCAGCAGAACTGCCATTGAGTTCGTTTAAAACAGATTTAAGCATGTCAGCTAGCATGGTGTTTCTCCTTGGATTAATTAAAAGTTTTATTGGGCTGCTTGCTGTGCATAGCGCTGATGCAGCACCCAAACAAGCTCGACCATTTCAGGTCGATTAAAAGTAGGCATTCCGGAAACAGCCAGCACGAAGCGCTCTCGTCCGGCATACATCGGCCAAAATCCCAGTTGGCTCTGTCCCGAGGCATCCAGCATGCCCCAGGCACCCCCGCTCAAGCCGAGGTTGGCATTTAGCGAACTCCTGCGGCGTTGGTGCAAACTCGCCAAGTCCGCAGACAGAGCGGAAAGCTCCTCTGCCACTTCGTGCGAAAAACCGGCGCTGCACAAATAAAACCCATGCGCATCAGCCAGCAACACCTTGCCACCACGCGTCAGGCAAGGAAGCAAACGGGCGAGTTCGGATTCAATTTTTCCTTCTGGTGCAGCGCGTGGGGACTCGAGTGCCTGAACCCAGCCCAATTCCTGAATTCTCCAGAAAAACTCCAGCGCATCCGCCGTGTTATCAATGCCGCTCCACTGGACAATCCCGGATTCCGACGCGGCGGGCGTCACCGGCTGTTGCAACAAGGCGTTGATAAATCGACGCAAGCGATTGTCGGCCGGGTCGGAAGCCGCATTAAATGCCCCGGCTGGCGTTGGCATTAAATAGAGAGAGGAATCGAGCACTAATGGCATCGTCTAATCAAGCAGCAGCCAGTGGATCAAGCGAACACAGCAAGGCCTCGACAAGCAAGCTGACGTCCTTGCGCTTGCGGGCATCAACCTCAAAAACGGGGATTGAAGCCAAACCTAGCGGCGCAAGCTCACGGTAATAATCTTCGATTGCTGGCTGCGCTCGAATATCCGTTCGGGTTACGCCGATCACCACCCCGGTCTGATCGATAAACTTGCGAAAGGCCTTGACGAAAAACCGCAGATCGACAAAAGGGTCTGGCCGGGTGTTATCAATCAACAAGACAAGGCCAATCCCACCTTCAACCAGAATTTCCCACATGAAATCAAAACGCTCTTGCCCGGGCGTTCCATACAAATGGATGGCAACACCGTTGGCCAGGTTAACCAGGCCATAGTCCATCGCTACCGTTGTTTCCGGCTTGCGTTCACGGGTCATGTCAGACGCAAGACGATCCGTTTTGACTGGCGGGATATCGCTCAAACTACTGATCGCAGTCGTTTTTCCTGCCCCCACAGGGCCGGTAAAGATGATTTTATATACGGCCATTTTTATTTGCCTGACTCACTCTTCGCGGTTTCCTACCAGTTTGCTCAGCAGCATCCGGAAGATGCCTCGTTTTTCATGTGGCCGAACCGTTTCAACAACAAGCAATGGATCAAGGGCTCGCTTGGCTGGCGTAACTAGTTCCAACGCCACACAGGCTGAATAGAATGCGAACACATAGCGCTGCGGAATGCACAACACAGTCGCACTATTGGATAAAACCAGCGGCTCCCTCGCCCAAAGCCCGGCAATTCTTGTTGCATGCGGCGAGACAAGCAGGCGGGTCAGATTTGGCCAGCGCTTGAGGACAACCGGCAGATCCGGATCGGTGCCCACAGGGAGCCGCCCTCGCGAAGCCCACAAGGCAAGCTTCCAGAGATATTCGTCCAGCGATTCCTGCTGTTCGCTCGTCGGGAATTGCGGGGCAGCCCGATCAAACGCTATTCGCACATCGCCCTCCCTGAGCGGCAGCCGCCCCGCTGCATACAGTGCTGAAGCAGGCGTGTGTGAAACCACCTTACGGGCAAAGGGGTAGATTTCAATATCCCCAAAAGCAAAACTGGAAAGTCGCACCACCGAGGCTGCCTCAAGACCCTGCGCAACAGCTTTCTGGACAAAGCCAAGGAGAAATTCACGAGGATCATAAAAGACCTTCGCCCGCTCACCCGTCTGACTAAGATCAACATCCGGCATCGAGCCAATATAGAAGTGACTTTCTCTCGAATTCAAATGTTTTGCTGCATGATCCGTTGCTTCGACCAGGGTTTTCGTTGCGCTCCCCGTATCGCCTGCCCGCCCCAGGCGAGACTGCAGCACTTGCTCATTGGCCGCAGAAAAATGGCATTCCTGACGAGGTTTGAACACCTGCGAGCGAAGATCACACAAAATCTTGAAAAAGACATCGACATTGATCGGCTTTTGCAACAGGATGGCATTTGGCGGCAGTTGATCTAGCGTGCTCAACGAAAGCAGCAGCATGGGCTGATTGGGCGCAATCTCGAGTTGCTCCGCCATCAATTGCTTGGCACCTTGTGCATCGAGGTCGATCAGTACCGCATCTGCGAGATCACCAGGCACCAATTCACAAACACCCGCCAACTGCCGTTCAATAAAGACAGCCATTGTCCGAGTTGTCCGCTCGCTCAAGCCTTTGGTGCATAACTTCAGCACCGGCAGGTCTGAGAGCTTGTTAGGCACAGTGATGTTGGTCATCTTTAACTATTTCCCATGCGGGTGACTGCTTTTCGATGACTGATTGCGCCACTCGCCAACATGCTTTCGGCGCAGGGCCAGGCAATATTTGCGGGCAAACCATTGGCAAGGCCGGACTGTAAAAAAATCACACTTTTTGAATCAAGAATGGGGATACAACGATTCAGCAAACGCTGTCGCAGACTTAATCCGCTTGCCCCGGCTGCGACAAACAAATCAAACAAAGCAGCAAACGTCGCCTCGGCATCATTTTGTCGCCGCGCCAGAAGGATTCGTCGGGCATGACTTACCAAATCACGCGGGCGTGCAGCCACTTTACGCGCGAGAAAATCCAATAATCCCGCATCCTCAAGTTCAACATCGAGTTGATAGGATGTGGGTAGCCTGAATTCCGCGGATGGAAATTCAACGGCATTACTCAACGAAATATCGGAGATATGCCGGGGCTGCAAATTCAAGCGGTCCATCCTTGTCCAGAAAGTTTTTATGAAAAACACATTGGGACAAGCATGATACGGGTGACCGTTTCCCGGAAATGCAAAGGATTGTAAAGGCCAGCAGCTAGCAGTCGAGGCAGGCCTCGTCAGGCGGACATGCAATCAGCACAGTCCGCCTACAAAAACACTACATTTCTTACTTGGCGGGACGCCCGGTCTTGATTTTATGAACACGACCCATAGCGGCCAGCAGCTCCGCATCATTTAACGCGGCCAAGGCGGCAACCCCACCCCGCAACAACTCACTCTTCTTGAATTCGTTGCCGAGCGCGGCAAGGCGTTTCTTGAGCGTGCCGATGGCGGCATATTCATTTTCCGGCATGGCGTAACTATCACGAACCAGTTTGATTTTTTTCGGCTTGGCCAGCTTTGGTGCCTTTTCCGGCTTGCCAGCCTTGGCTGCCTTTTTGGATTTTTGCAAATCAGGGGGTGGCACCGCACGACCCAGCGGCTGGGCAATTTTCACTGCCATGACCTTGACCAGCGCATCCGACATTGCCTTCTTGTTGCGCGCATTGGTCGCTTCAAGTTCAACATCAACTTTTCTGATGCGCTTCGCTGCGACCGGCGCGGCTGCTTCAACAGCCGGCGCCGCTATTGGCTCGGCAGTCGGCTCGGGCTGAGGCACAGCAACTTTTGGCGCAGTTCGTGGAATCAACTTTTTAGGGGGCTTGGGTGCGCTGCTTTTGGCAACGGGCTTAGCGATATCTTTGCTTCTGTTTTCTTGTTCTCGGCCATCTGTTTCTCCCTGGAAAAAACCGTATAGGCAGTTTAGAGTTTTTTGAGCAACCGAAAGTTAAACTTTTTTGACAGTAAAATACCGCCCATCGAATCGACAGGGCTGATCATGACGCAAGACGAACTCAAACAGGCAGTTGCTCAAGCTGCTGCCGATTATGTTGCGGCCAACGCGCCGGAAGGCAGCATTATTGGCGTCGGCACCGGCTCTACTGCCAACTTTTTCATCGATGCCCTCGCCCCGTTCAAGAACAAGTATCGCGGCGCCGTGGCCAGTTCCGAAGCGACCCGTAAACGCCTGGAAGGTCATGGCATTACGGTTTTCGATCTCAACGATGTCGACACCATTCCAGTCTACGTTGACGGTGCCGACGAGGTTGATCATGGCTTGAACATGATCAAGGGCGGAGGCGGTGCGCTGACCCGTGAAAAAATTGTTGCCGCTGTCGCCCAAACATTTGTCTGCATTGCCGACGGTTCCAAACTGGTAACGACCATGGGCCAGTTTCCTCTGCCGGTTGAAGTAATCCCGATGGCGCGCGCCCACGTGGCGCGTGAACTGGCCAAACTGGGCGGCACCCCCGTCTTGCGTGAAGGCTTTGTCACAGACAATGGCAATCTGATTCTTGATGTCAAAGGCCTCCGTATTGCCGACCCCAAGGGCCTCGAAGCACAAATCAACCAGATCACCGGTGTCGTCACCAACGGCCTTTTTGCTGTGCGCCCTGCGAATGTGCTGCTGCTCGGCACTACCGATGGGGTACGCACCATTCTCTGAGTCATCACCCAGTAACAGATGACACTCAGACTGACCTGCCCGGCACTGCCGGGCATTTTTTTGTCATTTTGGCGGTCGACCGTAGCGTAAGATTGACCACCCTTCTCTCTTCCAAACGGACACTCATTGCACCTTCCATTCTTAAAACCCCGCCGCCCCAGCCTCAACCTCGCCCTGCAGGGCGGTGGTGCGCACGGCGCCTTTACCTGGGGCGTACTCGATGCCTTGCTGGCTGATGGGCGCTTTGATTTCGATGGCGTCAGTGGCACCAGCGCCGGCGCGATGAACGCCATCTGTCTGGCACAAGGTCTGATGAGCGGTGGCCGGGACGGCGCCCGCGCAGCCCTGGCGCGCTTCTGGCACGCGGTCGCCGATAGCTCGCCCTTTCCCAGCGCCGGCAACGATGCCTCGGGTGACCCACCGAAAATGCCGGCAGCGTTGAAGTTGATGCTGCAATGGACCGACTACCTCTCGCCGGAACAGTTGAACCCGCTGGATATCAACCCACTGCGAGACATTCTTGTCGAGCAGATCGACTTTGAGCGCCTGCACAGAGAAAATCCGATCCGCCTGTACATTGCCGCCACCCATGCCAATTCCGGCAAGGTACGCATTTTTCGCAATCCGGAACTGTCGGTTGATGCGATCCTGGCCTCGGCCTGCCTGCCAACCATTCACCGCACCATAGAAATTGCAGGCGAACCTTACTGGGATGGCGGCTATAGCGCCAATCCAGCAGTATTCCCGTTGTTTTTCGAGTGCGACAGCGCCGACATCCTGCTCGTTTTGCTGACTCCTTTGCACTATGCCGAGACACCAGCTTCGGCGCAGGACATCAAGGGACGACTGCGCGAACTCGCCTTCAACGCGACCTTCCTGCGCGAAATGCGCATGTTCGCTCATTTGCGTGCCCAGGTCGGCTCGTCGCTCTTTCCGCTGGGGCGCATGGAACGCCGCCTGAACCGGGCGCGCTTTCATGCGATCAGCGCTGAATCGCTGATGAGCGAACTGCACGCCGAGAGCAAGCTGAGCATCAACCTGCCTTTCTTCAAACGTCTTTTTGACAATGGTCAGGCACAGGCCGAAGCCTGGCTCAGCGAGCACCACGGCGCTATCGGTCAGCAATCAACGGTTGATCTGAAAGGCCTGTTCTACTAAAAAATCGGGGCTTTGGGAGTGTTGACCGCAACAAATCAACTCGCGAGGTGCAAACACGCCCCTTGCCAAATCACATTAGCTGTATAAAAATACAGTCAACGTGATTCCATGCTGCAGAAATCGGAATCCAGCCCCACTGGCCTCATAAAACTCCCATCTGCGGGAGTGAATATTTGGCTGCCTGTTCAGACTCCGTTACCCGTTATCAGGAGCAGCCCATGAAGCTCACACCACGCCAGCAGGAAATCCTCGATTTCATTAAAAACACGGTTGAAGTGCTCGGGGCGCCCCCGACCAGGGCAGAAATTGCCAGCGCCTTCGGCTTTGCGTCACCCAATGCGGCCGAAGATCACCTGAAAGCACTCGCCAAAAAGGGCGCGATCAATCTTGAACCTGGCTCGGCCCGCGGCATTCGTCTGGTTGAACAACTTGGACTACCCCTGATTGGCAGCGTAGCTGCCGGCTCACCCATTCTTGCCATTGAAAACACGCAGGGTCGTTACGCTTTGGATGCCAGCCTGTTCAGCCCACGCGCCGACTTTTTACTGAAAGTGCGCGGCTTGTCGATGATCGACGCCGGGATTTTTGATGGCGATCTGCTGGCAGTGCATAAAACCAATCAGGCGCGTGATGGCCAGATTGTTGTTGCCCGTATTGACGAAGAAGTCACGGTCAAACGGCTAGAGCGGGCTAACGGCAGAATCAAGCTGATTGCCGAGAACGCTGACTTTGAACCCATCATTGTGAACCCGGAAGAGGTCGAATTCGCCATTGAAGGAATTGCGGTTGGCTTGATACGTGGCGCGATTTCAAAACTTTCCTGATTGCCAATCAAATTTTTGAGCACTTTTCGCCGTTGACCGTACTTAACAATAAATAACGTAGCGCCGTCACAATTAATTCAGGAGCGGGCGCAAAGCAGCCACCTCGGACTTGGGGCGACGGCGCTCCATGAATACGCGCCCACTGACACGCTCCCCTGCCATATTTTTAACGGCCTTCTTCGCCTGCTTTTTGGCAACAGAAGCAGCAGCTGCAACCTCACGATGGGATTCGTACTCACCGGCATCCACAGCAACAGCCCCAATCGACAGGGTTGGCAACGCTTGTAAAACCAACTCCCCTTTGCGATTTTCGGCCAGATAACCGCTCTGGGCATGTTCATTTGCATTAACCATGCTGGCCACCAGATCATCAAAGCGATGCACTATTTCCCAGCAACATTGCTCCCAGTCGGCACTCTGAAATACCACGAAGAAATCATCACCACCGATATGACCGACGAAATCAACACGCTGATCAACGGCTTCGCAGATCAAACTGCCCAGCAACTGGATCACATCATCGCCACGCCGGTAACCGTAGGTATCGTTGTAGGGTTTGAAATTATCGATATCGATGTAGGCTGCAACAAAACCGGTTTGCGCCACTAGCATGCGGTCAATATGTTCGTTGATCGGCACATTACCCGGTAACTGGGTCAATGGGTTGGCGTAGCGCGCTGCACTGATCTGCATTTCAGTAATCATTGCCATCAAGTCATGGCTGCTGCCAACGCCAAGATATTTACCGTTGCCAGTGACAATAAAACCGTCGAACAAATAATGTTTGGGCGCCAAAGCCAGCATCATTGCCAGTTCCTGCAACGTCGCATGCTGATCAACAATCAGCGGGGCATGATCCATGAATTGCTCGCAACTCTTGCGACCGAACAGCTCCTGGCGGAAGGGCCGGGCAAAACGGTCGATCATGCTGTGCCGATTGATCATGCCAACCGGCAAATCACCATGAACGACGGGTAACACATCCAGATCGGGATTAGCCTCAAAGCGTGCGATAACACATTCGTTGGTGGCCTCATCAGGCACTGGTTTGATCGGCCGCAGCAGATTGAGGGCTGTTGCCGATTTGGTGCTGCCCGGAGAAATTGAAACACGATGCAGACCGAGTGCTTCAATAACCGCCGGCTTGAGTTGACGCACCGGCACCGCTTCAGGCAGCGCAATGAAATAGCCTTGAACACAAGAGATGCCCATATCGCGGATACAAGCAAAATCCTCGGCGCGCTCAACGCCCTCTGCAACCAGCGAAGCGTTACAGATTTCAGCCAGATCCTGCATGGCACGGGCAAAATGGTATTTGATCCGGTCGTCGGCGATACCGTGCACGAAATGCTTGTCAATTTTCACGTACTCGGGCCGGACTTCGGACCACATCCGCAGGTTGGCAAAGCCCTCCCCCAGATCATCAATCGCAATCTGAAAGCCTTGCCCGCGATAATGCAGCAAGGCTTCCTGGATACCTGGCATATCGGTAATTTGCTCGTTCTCGGTCAGCTCGATGACAACCCGATTTGCGGCAATTCCCAGATCGGTGAGCAACTGCCTTGTTTCCCCATTCATCAGCCGCTCATCAAGCAGACAACCGGGCGTTACATTGAGGAATAAACGGCCGGGCAATCGATGGTGAGCAAAAGCCCGCAGGCTGGCTTCACGGCAGGCATGCTCCAATTCACGCGCCAAACCGGCCTGACGTGCGGCAGCAAATAATTTATCCGGGCGATGTAACGGCGAATTGGCCGGGCCTCGAATCAGGGCCTCATACCCCAAATAGGCACGCGCACGAAAATCCAATATCGGTTGAAAAACTGGGTGCAACAGGCCGTCAGTGATAATGCTGCGAACCTCTTTGGCATCGTCTTCGATCAGAACCGTCATCTTGATGCACTCAACCGAAATAGGGTGGTCAGTTTAGGGCGCATAAATTTCATCTCTGTGACAGGATGAAGGCGTAATCTTCACGTAAATATTGTCCACTATGCTGTTTGCAACCACTCTTCTCCGACGCGAGGTCGCCATGCCGGACATGCTTTTTTGCTACTGTTGCCGGGTTCATCATCCGCGCGAACAGATGCATAGCTTCCGCACCAGCCAAGGACTGCGCTGGCGCTGTCAGCGCAGCATTGATGCCGCCAAATGCAGCACCAGCGAACGTGATGCTTTCGGTAAGCAACAAACCGAAATCAACCGCGAAGCCTCACTGGAAGTGGCCAAGCGGATTTACCTTAGCGCACCCTAAGGCACGCTACGCTGCAAAGTCATCTGGCTGTAACAGTCGCCCGTTACGCTAACGGTCAACATGTACTGACCGGAGCAGCACCATGCTTTTATCACCCCATCAAATCGCGCAAACCCGCGAGCATTCACTGAACAACCTGCTTGGTGTTTCATCGGCCTGTCTTGATGCCAGCCAACGCATGAGCGAACTACTCGCTGTCGGTAGCCGCGCCAATCTCAATCGCAGCAGTCGCCACATTGAAGTATTGAGCAACGGCGAATTCGATCTTCTGGCCGACTCCATTCGTTTGATGTGGAATGACAAGACCGAATCCAGCCAGTTTATCGAACAGTTTTTTGAAATCCTCGGCAACACGCACAAAGCCTTGATTGAAGCGGCTGAAGCGCAGGTTCGTGTCTTTGACGAGATTGTGCTGGCCAGCATTTCACGCGTCAGCAACTTCAGTCCACGAGAAACCGAAATTGCCTTCGATGCCATGCGATCAAGTCTTGAGGGTGCAGAACGCACGTTGCACGGCATGAGCAATGTCGCAATCCAGACCGTTGAACTGGCCGAACAGGAAATTCACCAACTCTCCGACAGCCTTGCCGACAAGAGCAAGATAACGAATAAAACACCAATCAAGAGCCTCAAAAAGGCCGAAGAATAAAGCAACAAAGGCTATCGGATAGTCTCTCTCCTTCGCCCGGTTCTGCCGGGCTTTTTTTCGCCTGCTGATAACAAGAAACGTCACTGTACCGGCATCTTCCTGCAACCATTCCCCGCCATTCTGCTGACACTGAAATCACTTTCACCCTGAGGCCACCATGTCAGAGACGCTTTTTTGCTACTGCTGTCGAGTCCATCATCCCAGTGAGCAGATGCATCGCTTTCGCACCCGCCACGGCTTTCGCTGGCGTTGTAGACGCAGCATAGAAGCGGCCAAATGCCCAACCGTTGACCGCGATGCTTTCGGGCGAACGCAAAGTGAAATCAATCGCAAAGCTGCTGAAATACTGGCTGAGCGTATTTTTGTTCCGCTTGGCGAGCGGCGTCTCCAGCGCTGACCCACCATGGCCAAGTATCGTATCGATACACTGGATGCCACTAGTCCGCTGCTGCTTGAAGCCTGCGTCACCCTGCTGGTCAATGCCTTTGCCAAACCGGAGCGTTACAGTGCCCAACGCCTGTACGAAGAATTGCGCGGTGACTCATCGGTTTTCTATCGGCAGTTTTTTGTCGCAGTGAGCAATGGCGACATCATCGGTGTTGGTGGCATCAAGGCAGCTGACTGGGCATCGCACACGCACCTGCTTTATCTGTCAGCGGTCGCCCCCGAACACCGCGGTCAAGGCATTGGCCGGGCCTTGCTCAAGGCACGAATCGAGTGGGTTGAAAAGCACTTTGCAGCTGGACGCATACTGGTCTCAAGCGCCAAAACCAAGCGCTTTCACGAATTCGGCTTTGTCGATATCCGGAAAAGCATCGTCGAAGGACGACACCTGATGCTGCGGCGCTTTTGAGACGCAAAAAATCAGGCGTTTTTTGCGGTCGACCGCAACATTCCAATAAATTTGACGCCAATACGTCATTTCCTTGAAACATCAAATGGCGATAGTGTCGAAACCGAGATTTAACGAAATCATCAAATGCCAAATAGCTGTTTCGACCCGCACTACAACACGCCTGTCCGCGAAGAATTTATCGATACGCTGACCGATCCATTCCGCCGCCGCCTGCTATCAGCGGCCATATTGACGGCAACAGGTGGCGCCCTGGCTGCCGCAGGCATTCCCATGCCCTCACTGGCGGCTGGTGCAGGTCGGGCGGCTGGTTCATTGCTACCATTTGGTGGCCTGCCTGTTTCTACCGAAGACAAGGTATTCATACCCCAGGGTTACCGTAGCAACTTGCTCTACGCCTGGGGAGATCCGATTTCAGATGGCCCACGAGCGAAAGCCGATGCTTCCGATAGTGCTGCCGAGCAGATACAGCAAGCCGGCATGCACCACGATGGCATGCACTATTTCCCCTACACCGAGGCCGGCAAGCCGTCCTCAACCCATGGCCTGCTCTGCATCAATCACGAATACACCGACGATGGCTTGTTGCACGCCGGCGGAATGCAAAACTGGAGCGCCGAGAAAGTTGCCAAATCCAAGGCAGCGACCGGCGTTTCGGTCATTGAAATCAAACAGCAGCAGGGCGAATGGCAGCTTGTTCGTCCCTCATCCTTCGCTCGCCGCATCAGTGCCGACACGCCTTGCCGCCTGGCCGGCCCGGCGCGCGCTCATCCCTCGATGATTACCACCACCGACCGCTGGGGCGAATTCGTACTCGGCACACTGAATAACTGCGCCATGGGTTTCACGCCCTGGGGCACCTACCTGACCTGTGAAGAAAACTTCAACGGCTATTTCAGAGGGCCGAATGCGCCGAGCGCCGATCAAAAACGTTACGGTTTTACTGAAAATGGCTTCGGTTACCGCTGGCACGAATTCGACGAACGCTTTGATTTGAACCTGCACCCGAACGAAGCAAACCGGTTTGGCTGGGTCGTTGAAATCGATCCGTGGCATCCGGAAAAAGCACCGGTCAAGCGCACCGCACTTGGCCGCTTCAAGCACGAAGGCGCCACCGTGACACAGGCACGCGATGGCCGAGTTGTCATTTATATGGGTGATGACGAGCGCTTTGAATACATCTACAAATTTGTTTCAAAGGAACGTTACATCGTCGGCCAAAGTGATACCGAACGCCTGCTCGATGACGGCACGCTCTACGTTGCGCGTTTTGGCGAAGATGGCAAAGGCCGCTGGCTGCCGCTGCGCCACGGCGAAAAATACCCCAATGGCGCACTGACATCCGAAAATGGTTTCAGCAATCAGGGCGATGTCGCCATCCGCTGTCGTCAGGCCGCTGACATCGCCGGGGCGAGCAAGATGGACCGCCCGGAATGGATAGCCGTTCATCCCAAAACCGGCGAGGTCTATGTCACGCTGACCAACAACAGCAAGCGCGGGACCAGCGAAGTTCCCGGCCTCAACGCCGCCAATCCGCGCGCCGAGAACGTTTTCGGGCACATCGTCCGCTGGCGTGAAAGCAACCACGATGCCGCGTCGACCGCTTTCGAATGGGATGTCTTCGCCTTGGCCGGCGACCCGCAACACCCGGATGAGCATAAGCGCGGCAACATCAAGGGTGATGCCTATGGCAGCCCGGATGGTCTCTGGTTCGACAACAGCGGACACCTGTGGATACAGACAGATGTCTCGACCAGCGTTTTGAACAAAGGCGATTACACGCGCCTCGGCAACAACCAGATGCTGGTGGCCGACCCGCAGTCCGGCATAACCCGGCGCTTTCTGACCGGCCCTAACGGCTGTGAGATCACCGGCATTACCTCGACGCCGGATGGCCGCAGCCTCTTCGTCAATATTCAGCATCCCGGCGAAACCGCCAGTGAGCGCAGCGACCCGGCCAATCCGACAGCGATTTCAGCCTGGCCGGCCAACCAGTTCCCGGAGGCGGTCGGTGGTCGCCCACGCTCCGGCACGTTGGTTATCACCCGCAAGGATGGCAAGGAAATCACTTCTTCAAAATAGGAAACAGCATGCAACAAATCAAATATGCCTCCTTCCCAACCCTACTCGACGATCTTGACGCACTGCAGGAAGAAATCAACCTGACCCTCAAGCGTGCCTGGCTGATGCTCGGTGGCATTATCCTGCCCTGCGCTGCGCTGGTTGGTTTCGCACTGGTCAGTGCCGGGAAATGATCGGCTTGCGATGGCAAGCCATGTCGTCACTTCGGCGCGGCATGTTGTTGTCGGCAAGCGCGCTCATCATCATGGCACTGACCGGTTGCGCACCTCGACAATTGATCATCGGTGGCATTGCTGACGAACTGGCGACACAAACCCAGGGCGCCGAAAACGATGTAGAACTGGCCCGCGAAGCCAGTGCCTTTTACCTCAAATTTTCCGAATCGATATTGCGCCAGGATCCGGGACATCAAGGGCTGGCCACCACCGTTAGTGCCGGCTATACGCAGTACGCCTATGCCTTTGTCGCCTTCGATGCCGAAAAGATCGAAGCGAAGGACGCCAAGGCTGCCGAACGCCTGCGCCAACGCGCCGCCAAACTTTATCAGCGGGCCCAGCAACACGCCCTGCGCGCACTTGAGGAACAAAAGCCGGGGTTTGCCGCCGCGCTCGTCAGTCAGCAAGCCAAAGACTGGCCAGCGCTCAGGAAAGAACAAGCCGGACTTGCCTACTGGGCTGCCGCTGCGTGGGGCGGCTGGATCTCCTTGAGCAAGGATGAGCCGGATGTCGTGGCTGATTTGCCGCTCGCCATCCGCCTCGCCGAACAAGCCTGGGCAGCCGATCCCGACTGGGGTGATGGCGCGCTGACCGGTTTGCTCGGCAGTTTTGAGGCAGGCCGTGCCGGCGGCAGCATGCAGCGGGCACTCGGCTATTTTGATCAGAGTATTGCGCAATCTGCTGGCCGTAGCGCGGGCGCCTACCTGGCCAAGGCCGAAGGCTACGCCCAACCGGCGGGTGATCGCGCCATGTTCGAGCAATTGCTGCAACAGGCGCTGGCCATCAAGGATGAGGCCGGTAGCCCTTTGACATTACAAAACGAAGTGATGCGCCGCCGTGCGCGCTGGTTGTTGAGCAAAACCGACGATCTGTTTTAACCCTCCGGAACCTCAATGAAAAACAAAATCATCACCCTGTTGCTTGGCTGCTTGCTGGTCTGCAACGCGCTGGCCGCCGACAAGCAGCTGCGGATCGGCACATTGGCACCGAAAAACTCGCTCTATCACCGGCAATTGATGGAAGTTGGCGAAGCCTGGCGCACGGCGCAGGGGGCCGGCGCCAAATATCTGGTTTATCCCGACGGCAGTCAGGGCGGCGAGGCCGACATGGTGCGCCGTATGCGTATCGGCCAGTTGCAGGGCGGCTTGTTGTCAGTAGTTGGCTTGCGCGAAATTGAACCAGCGATTGCCGCGTTGCAAAACATGCCGCTGATGTTCAAGAACTGGGAAGAAGTCGACTACGTGCGCGAAAAAATGCGGCCGGGCATGGAAAAGAAGTTTCTCGAAAAAGGCTTTGTCGTACTGGCCTGGGGCGACGCGGGCTGGGTGCGCTTCTTCTCGAAGGATGCAGCGGTACGCCCGGACGACTATAAAAAATGAAATTCTTCGCCTGGGGCAATGAGCTTGAGCAACAGGAAATCATGAAGAACCTCGGCTACGCCGGTACCGCTGGAGACGGGCGACATTCTGCCGGCCATCCAGACCGGCATGATCAACGCCGTGCCATCAACTCCCTACTTTGCGCTGGCAACACAGATTTACAACAGCGCCCCCAATATGCTCGACCTCAACTGGGCGCCGATTGTTGGCGCACTGGTCATCACCAAAAAAGCCTGGGATGACATGACGCCGGAAGCGCAAGCCACGGTACGCGAGGCCGGGGCCAAAGCCGGAACACAAATTCGCGCCAAGGCACGGCAGGAAGTAGACGAAGCGGTCGATGCCATGAAAAAGCGCGGGCTGGTAGTCAACAAACCCAATGCCGAACAAATGAAGGAATGGAATGATCTGGCCGAGCGCCTTTACCCCAAGGTGCGTGGCAAGCTGGTGCCGGCCGAGACTTTCGATGAGGTCGTCGCCCACCTGAAGGCCTATCGCGCCAGCAAGGCCAAGTAAATCGTGGGGCTGCTTCGTCGCCTCAGTGCCTTTGACGAATGGCTGGCATCCGGCGCGCTGGCGCTGATGCTGGTGATTCCGCTACTGGAAATCATCCTCCGCCCGCTCTTTGGTCAGGGCATAGAAAATGCCCCCTTGCTGGTTCAACATCTCGGCCTCGTGCTGGCCATGTTCGGCGCCCTGCTGGCCGAACGCGGGCAGCACCTGAGCTCACTGGGCAGCGGTCTGGCTGGCGCAAAAAACCCCCTGCTTCGCCTGGGCGCCCAGCATTTTGCCCGCGCCAGTTCGGCCTTGCTTTGCGGCATGCTGGCGCAAGCCAGCTGGACCTTTGTCGCCAGCGAAATGGATGCCCCGCGCGAACTCGCCTACGGGTTGCCGGGCTGGGTCATTCAAGCCGCGATGCCGCTTGGCTTCTTGCTGCTCGGCCTGAAAATCGCCTCGCGCATGAGTCCGGCTATTGGTCTGCGTATCGTGCTGGCTACCTCCTTACCGCTGGTTGGATGGCTTTTCGCTGCCCATTTCGATGGCAACACCTTGCCGCTGTGGCCGTATGTCATCTGGCTTGCCGCCATTCTCTTCTGCGGCGCGCCGATCTTTGCCGTATTGGGCGGCATGGCCCTGGCCCTCTTCTGGCAGGAAGGCCAACCGCTGGCCTCGGTGCCGCTCAGTCATTATCAGATCACGGTAAATCCCTCCCTGCCCGCCCTGCCGCTGTTCACCCTGGCCGGCCTGTTCTTTGCTCGAACCGGCGCGGCAGCGCGGCTCGGCACCCTGTTCACGGCGCTGTTTGGTAGTGGCGTGACCGGCACCGCGATCGCCGCCGCCGTCCTCTGTTCGTTTTTCACCGCTTTTACTGGCGGCAGCGGTGTCACCATCCTGGCACTCGGCGGCTTGTTGTTGCCACTCCTGACCAAAGCCGGCTTTCCGGAAAAACGCGGGATCAGTCTGGTGACCAGCGCCAGTGCGCTGGGCGTGCTGATTGCCCCGTCCGTGCCGCTGATCATGTATGCCATCATCGCCCGCGTGCCGATCAACACCATGTTCCTTGCCGGCCTTTTGCCGGCGCTGGTGATGGTTTGTTGCCTGCTGATGTTCGGTGGCTATCTGAATTTAAAGACTGTTGCACCCCAAGAGTGCTTCCTACGGGGCGCGGTCAACGCCCAAAGGCCCGAATTTTTCAGCCGCGCGCACGGCGGCATGGAACGCAAAATGGGAAATTCTCGCCCCCTTCGTCGCCATCGGTTCGCTCGCCGGCGGCTTTGCCACGCCAACCGAAAGCGCCGCACTGACGGCCTTGTATGCCCTGTTGACGCAGCGCATTGCCCACCGCGAACTGGATTGGCCGCTGCTGCGCCGCTCACTGGCCGAGTGCGCCGAAGTGATTGGCGGCATCATGGTCATCCTCGGCATGGCGCTGGGGCTGACCAACTTCCTGATCGACGCCGGCATTCCCGATGCCGCCATTGAATGGGTGCAATCCATCCTGCCCAACAAGCTGGCCTTTCTTGTCGCGCTCAATATCTTCCTGCTGCTCGCCGGGGCGCTGATGGAAATCTACGCGGCAATCATCGTGCTGGTGCCGCTGCTGCTGCCGGTCGCGCTGAGTTACGGCATTGACCCGGTGCATTTTGGCGTCATCTTCCTGGCCAATATCGAAATGGGCTTCCTCTGCCCGCCGGCCGGGATGAACATTTACTTCGCCTCGGCCATGTTCGGCAAGCCGATCAAATATGTTGCCCTATCAGTGCTGCCGGCGCTCGCCGCGATGTTCTGCGGCGCCCTGATCATTTCGGCCCTGCCTTTCCTGGCAACCTGGCTGCCAAGCTTGCGCTAACGCATCTCGACCGCTGCCGGCTGATTTGGCGGCGGCCTATTGGCGCCAAGCACGGCGTTATCTAGACGTCGTGTATCCGCTTCCGGGATCACTTCCAGCAGATTGACAACCTTGCGTACACCATCGGTTGTGCGCGCAATGGCAACCGCCACTTTCGATTCGCGCTCATTGACGATGCCGAGCAGGAAGAGCGTGCCATTCTCGCTAACCGGCTTGATGTGGTTGGCTGACAACTGATTGGATTCGATCAGCCGGGTCTTGAATTTGGAGCTGATAAAGGCATCGTTACTGCGCGATGAATAGGATGAAATAGGCGCCACCACCAATTCGTTGTGCACCTTTTGATTCCTTCGATACCGGCTGCCATTTCACCGATGGCGCGCTGCGTCTCTTCATCGCGCACTTCGCCGGTAATCAGCAGGATGCGATTGTAGGCAGTGAAATTGGCGTGCGCTGAATCAGCGAAGCGCGCCGGCAGGCGATTGCTGCCCTTCCACTCCGCCACCTCGTCATCGGCCTGCACACCAGTTGAGCGCCGGTCGTGCGCACTCATCACGCCAACCGCCGCCCCCGTCACCAGAACCGCCGGCACGCAACCGGAGAGCAGCGGCAGAGCGCCAATCAGCGCAGCGCTAAAGATCATTCGCAACTTGGTCATGGCTCACCTTCAGAAAACGTTGCATTAAAAATCTCGTACGGCAAAGAAAAAGCCGGGTTCCCCCGGCTTGAAAACTGCTCACTGCCACCACGCCTAGCGCGGCATGACCGGTAGCCGGTTGAAATCGGAAGGGCACAGACCTGCCAACTCGCCGACCACGCGGTTGATTTCCTTGCCAATCAGCCACCAGCCGCCCGCATAGGGGCGCACTGTAATGCCATGCTCGGCACACAGCTGCATTGCCTTGTCTCTTAGTTGTTCAAGCATTTTCATTCCTTCCGTCAATCGCGCTTCTTGCGCCGCCGTCAAAACACCACAGGGTGAAATAACCAAACCAAAACATCTTTCTGCTGCTCCTTTGGATTATTGCGGCAAGGTATTGCAGCAATATTTCAATCAGATACTGTTTTGCAGAAAGCAAAACAATGCTCTGTAACATTTCCGAACAAGACGCCAATTTCCGTCGTGCTATTACTAAAGGCCAGTCACTCAGAGGCTTGCGATCATGATTTTCTTTGAACTTTTCTCGAATCATCCCCATATCATCAATATTGACGCAGGGCAGTCGCTTTTTAATGAAGGCGACGATGGCCATAAGATGTATGTGCTGACAACAGGTGAAGCCGAAGTCATTGTCAATAACCGGGTGGTCGACAGGTTGCAGCATGGCAATCTTGTTGGTGAAATGAGCTTAATCTCTCCCGGCCCACGCTCGGCCAGCGTTCTTGCCACCACGAACTGCCAGTTTGTGGCCATCGACGAAAAACGCTTTCTCTTTTTAGTGCAGCAAGCACCTTTTGCCGCCGGCTCGCCATGAAGTCCTCGCTACCCTCTTCGTTTGGCAAATACCGCGATCTGGTACTTCTGATCGCCTTGTTTCTGCTGATTGATGCCGGCGTTTCGGTCATCAACATTTACACCTCGCACCAAATCGAAGCGGACGCCAGCCGGATCAATGCCGCCGGCCAGATGCGCGCGTCAGCCCAGCAACTGACCAAGGCTTTGCTGACGCTGGACATGGAAATTCGCAGCGGCGCACCGACCCAGAGCAGCCAGGCAGAAATTTCCGAGGCCCGCCTTGGCTTTCTCGACGCCCAAAGCAACCTCCAGGGAAAGCCAGGCCAAGTTAACAACGGCTTGCTCGAAACGGAGTCGCAAACCCAAAAGATCCAGGCACAGCTCGCCCATATTGCACAAACCTGGACACCCATCGACCGCGAGGTGGGCCCGCTGCTGCTCGCCGACCAGCTGGACAGCGAGGCCATTGCCAGCGCCGTGAGCAAAGCGGCTACGCGCAACAACCGGCTAACCCAGCAGGCTGACGACCTGGGCCAAAGCCTGGAAGAACTGGCGCAGCAAAAGACCGCCACCATGCGCTGGATTCAGATGCTCGCCATCGGCCTGGCTTTCCTGAACTTCTGTTTCATCGTCTTCAAATTTATTGCGCGCCTGTCGGCCAGCGATCACGCTGCCGCCCTGGCCCGGCAAGAAAGTGAACGAATTCTGGGCAGTGTCCGCGAAGGCCTGTTTTTGCTGACCCGGGAACGCACCGTTGGCAGCCAGCGCTCCAGTTCCCTGGACAAGCTGTTCGGAGACCGACTGCAAACCGGCGATAACTTTCATCAGGTTTTGTCACGCATCTGCACCCTGGAAAGCGCCGAAGCGGCCGAGAACTACATCGACGTTTTGTTCAACCGGAAAATCAAGCAAGCCCTGCTCGAACAACTCAATCCGCTGAAAGAGATCGAATTGCTCGACAGCGCCGGCAAGCGCAAGGGGGCTACTTTTGTCAGCTTCGAATTCGACCAGATACGCGAGAATAATGAGGTTGTCGCGCTGCTGGTCAGCGTTTTCGACGTTTCCGACGAAGTGCGCCTGGAACGCGAACTGGCTACTGCCGAATCGCGCGCCAAGAGCGAAATCGACCTGTTGCTCGGCATACTCGACCACAACCCCGACACCGTCGCCGGCTTCCTGCAGGCAGCACACAATAGCTTGCAACAGATCAACCATGAATTGAAGGATGTTCAACCCGCTCGCCAGTCCTATCCGCAACTGGTTAACCGGATTGCCCGGACTTTGCACGGCCTGAAAGGTGAAGCCGCCACCCTGAGCTGCAACAGCATCAGCCAGGAAATTCATGACTTCGAAGAATTACTGACCCCGTTACGCGGCCGGCCAAGCATACAGGGGGGATGATCTGATCCCGCTAGCGGTCGCACTGAGCCGTCTGCTGGCCGAGATCGCCAAAGTCGACGTCGTGGTCAATCGCATCCAGCACCATATCGCAGGGCGCAGTGGTGAACAGGCAAGACCGGACCCGCTTTGGGAAACCCTGAAAAACATCGAAAAGCTCGCCCTGCAGGTCGCCGAAGATCTCAACAAGCAGGTCCGCTTTGAGGTTGCTGTGCCGCGTCTCGACAAGGTGCCACCGCACATCGCCAGCATCCTGCAAGAGCGCCAGCAACTCGGCAAACCCGCAGCCGGCGTGATCCGCGTCGAAATCACGAGCGAAGCCGATGGCACCTTGACCATGGCTATTCATGATGACGGCCGCGGCATTTCAGCCGTCCATCTGCGCACCGTGCTGGTCGCCCGCAATCTGTTCACACCGGAAGCGGTGAGCAAAATGAGCGACGATCAAGTCATCGCCATGCTTTTTGAGCCCGGCTTCAGCTCGCTTGACCAGGCCCATTTGCATGCCGGGCGCGGCGAAGGGCTGGGCGTGGTCAAGGAAGCCTTGCGCAAACTGGATGGCCGCCTGCGCATCAGCTCGCGCGTCAATTCGCACACCCGTTTCATCATGCAGCTCAAACCCTCATGATCATGATGCCGCGCACCCGCCCCCTGAGCCTGTTGATCGTCGATGACTCGACCGTCATCCGCAATCGCATCGCCCGCCTGGTTTCCAGCCCGCAATTGCCGCTCATACAGATTGCCGGCCTCGCCGCCAACGGTGAAGTGGCGCTGAATATGGCGCGCGAAACCCGACCCGACCTGATCACCATGGATCTGACCATGCCCAACATGGATGGCGAAGCCTGCATCGAGGCGATCGCCCGCTTCCTGCCGGATACCCAGATTCTGGTTGTTTCGGCGCTGTCCGACAAGGCAACTGCGCTACGCGCCATTCTCAAGGGCGCCCACGGGTTTCTGCACAAACCCTTTACCGACGAAGAACTGCTGGATTCCCTCATCGAACTGGTTGCCTGAATGACGCATACCCCGCTCCGCCCGCAAGACATTGAAGTATTCACCGAAGCCATTACGCATTATTTCAGCGCCAGCACCGGCGAGCTCGCCAGCGTGCGCTCGGCCTACCTGCTTGAACGGGGTGGACCAGTGATCTGGAACGATTTCAACGGCCTGATCGAAATCAGCGGCGACTACCAGGGGAGCGTCTGTTTTTCTGCGCCACGCGCCCTGCTCTCGCATGTGCTGTTAAAAATGGGCGAATCGGTTTTTACCGATGAACGCCACGGCGACATTGTCGGCGAAATCGCCAACACCCTCTCCGGCCGCGCCCGCCGCCATTTTGGCGAAGGCCTGGGGATCAGCCCGCCACGCCTGCTCGATTACCCTAACACCATTTTTGAAGTGCAAGCCCACAGCCTGCCCTACGCCATCCCGCTACGCTGGCATGGCTATGAAGCCAATCTGGGGGTGCATCTTGAAGCGTGCGGTGGGGATAAATAGCTGGGTAGTCATCCAGTCGATGCAGCGATTTTGAATCCGACAAAGCAGGCGCCCCCAGATGACAATCGCAAATTCAGCTGCGTAATAAGTACAATGGCAAGCTGTCCGGTTTTGATTCGTTACTCAAATGCTGCGTAAACTACATTTCGTCTGGAGAGGCTCATTTGACAATGACTTGGGCTTGTCCTGAATTCCAGCTTATTGGACAGGTTTCCGAATTTGGCGACAGTTTTGTCGTCTACTACTAGTTAGGCAGCAGAAGATCACATGGCTACCGCAAGCATCCATGCCACAACTGCCGATCCAGTGTTTTCTCCACCCACTGAACGTCGCGCGTTGCTCTCTGTAGCGTCTGCGCTCCTTCCAGGCGCTCTTGTGTTAGCGAACGCTCATGAGACACGACGTGAAGCTCTTGTATTGCTGCTGGGGCACATCACCGAATGTTTGTTGAA
>JADJMS010000020.1 GCA_016709495.1 Candidatus Dechloromonas phosphorivorans
ACCGGCGGCAACTTGATGATGCGTTCGCCGAATAAGGTTTATCAGCTGGCCGCCATCCAGTTCCCCAGCGCCAAGGCCGGCTGCGGCGGCATCGACGTCTTTGGCGGTTCCTTCTCGCACATTTCGGCGACCGAGTTCAAGAACATGCTGAAGAACATCACGGCCGCCCTGCCGAGGATCGCCTTTCAACTCGCCCTGGAAGCGGTCTCGCCTTTGCTCGGCGGATTGACCAAGTGGGCCAAGGGCCTGGAGACCTGGATCAACAATGCCCGGATCGAATTCCTGCGAAACCGCCAAGGCCATTGTCACGACTGCCGCCGAATCGATTGGCGGCTACAGTTCGCAGGAAACCTGCGCATTCTTGATCTGGTAAGCTCGAGATGGGCATGGAAAGCGACGACCGCGATGCGGCGCGGCGGCGTTGTGCGACGGATCGGCCCAGCATTCTGTCGTCAGCACGCTCCTCGGGCGACCCGAGGTGAAAAACAAGGCACCCTTCGTCGGCAACCTGACCTCGGAAAGCGCCCGCGGTACACCGGTGCTATCTGGATGATCAAGAGCGCGAACTGATCATGAGTCTGGTCAGCACCATATCATCTATTACCCGGAAGAGTCGGCCCGCGACTGAGCCGATCGCCCGACGCTGACCTCGATCAGCCAGTTGCTCTACGGTAGAATTGCGGCCGCCGGTAGGATGTCACTAGGGCATGTCTTGAAGTGCAACGACTACAGCGAATGCGACGTCGTCACCCTGAACACCGCCTATACCCACACGCCATTTACCGCCAAGGTCGGGGCGATCATGCGCTCCATTGCCGAGAAGATCACGACGCGCACCGCCATCCCCAATAACTCGATCGAGGTCGGCTTCGTGGAACCAGACCACCGAGCCGGTTCATAAGATGTTGTCCACTCGGCACCAGCATCCCGGGATCGGGCTTGGCCGATAGCCTGATCGCCCAGTACCGCGACGTGATTGCCGCCGACTACGCCTATGTTTTCTCGAACGCAATCTGCGTCTGGGCATGGCTGCGCTGGACAAGAACTACACCTTGCAGCAGTCGCAACGGGAGCTGGCCAACCAGGTCCGCGGCGGCGGGCGCAGGCCATGCTCACGCAACTTTCCCAGGGAAAAAACCTGCTTTACCAGAAGGTCGGCTCGTCTTGGCGGTATCGTCCACTTGGAGCAACTCGAAACGCCAAAAACCTTCGCTCCAGCTAGCCGCAACACGTGATGGACATGTCGGGCACGCCGCTGGCCTGTCGCAGTAAGTGACGCAACGCGACAGGAGAAAGCACCATGTGGGAAATCTACGCTTACCAGAACGCCGACAGCCTGTTCGGCGTCTTCAATGCCGCGGCGGCGATTCACGCCTCGGGCACTACGCCGCTGCCCCAGGGTAAGTGGCCTTCTGCGGCTTTGTGGCGGCCCTGATTGCCTATGCTTTCGCCCCCGAAAAGCTGCAGGGTTGGAAGTGGCTGGGCACGGTCGTGCTGGTCTTCTCGGTGCTGATCGTACCCAAGGTGACGGTGGGTATCGTGGACAAGACCGGTGGTTCGGCCGTCAAAGTCGTCGGCAATGTACCGTTCGGGGTGGCCGCGCTGGGCGGCATCACCAGTACCATCGGCAATACGCTGACCAGTCTGTTCGAGACGGCCTTCCAGGTTATCCCGGGCGCTGGAGCCTTGCCGGTCGAACTGAGCTACCAGCAGAACGGACTGATGTTCGGTAATCGGCTGATCCGCGAGACTGGGAACGTGGTTTTCCAGGACCCAGCCTTCCGCACTGACCTGATTAACTTCATCCATAACTGCACGACTTACGACCTGATCGACGGCACGCTCGATCCGGCGGTCTTTTCTGCGTCGGATGATGTCTGGCCACTGATGGCCTTCACCCAATCCGGCGCGTTTCAGTACGCTGACCGGCGCTGGCGGCAGTGTCGGCGTCGATACCTGCCCCAATGTCTATCTGAGCCTCAACGGGCGCTTGCCCGCCCAGATCGGCCGCATTCAGGGGCGTCTGGCTTTTCAGCTCAATCCGACCTTGCCCGGTGTGGCTGCCGCGGCCGTTATCGCCGGACAAATCCAGCAGGCCTATCTCAAGAACAGCATCGCCACCGCTGCGGCGACGGCGGCCGATCTCATCCGTCAGAACGCCATGCTCAACGCGATCGAGGACACGAGCAAGATCGTCGGCCAGAAGGTCAATGATCCGGCGGCGATGGTGTTGGCGGTCGGCCGTGCCCAAGCGGTGGCCCAGCAGAACGCCTCCTGGCTCAATTACGGCAAGGTGGCTGAACAGGCCTTGCCTGTTTTAGAAACGTGACGAGGCGGTCACCTACGCGATGTTCCCCTCTTGGTTCTGCTGCTCCTGCTCACCAGCGGTCGCGAAACGATGTTGGCCTTCAAGGGCTATGCGGCCGTACTGATCTGGATTCAGCTGTGGCCACCGCTCTATGCCATCTTGAACTACATGGCTTCGATCTACGCGGCTTACGATCTCGCCGCCGCTGCCGACCTCGGAACGGGGGGCAAATCGCTGGCATTGCAGACTGCGTCGACGATCTACTCGCGGGCGATCTCGGGTGAGGCTGTTGTCGGTTACCTCGCCATCAGCATTCCTTTCATTGCTTGGGCCGCCCTGAAGCGTATGGAGAACTTCGGGACCGCACTGGTCGGTGGCTTGTCGGGGTTGCAAGGAATGATCTCGGGCGGCACCTCGGCCGCCACCGTTGGCAACGTCTCGATGGGAAACGTCGGCATGGACCAGATGCAACTGGCACCCAACCGTACATCGGCATTCATGGGCAGTTGGCAAAACGACCTCTCTGGAAATACGTTCTCGTCGAACGCGCTCACCGGCCGAACTGCGGTCAGCCTGTTGCGCAATCAGGGATTCGCTTCGCGAGTAGTCTCGATGCGTGTATCCGAACAGGATGTTAAGCAAGCCAGCCGGCAGGTCGACGCAGCGCGAGGTGAAGCCACGACAGCGACGATGGAGCAATCGGCAGCACTGTCTGAAGTGTTCTCTCGCGGGCTCAACAAGCTTCGCTCGACGCGCAACAGCAGCGGTTCCAGCGCCAGCAGCTTCGAGCAAATGGGCGACACGCTGAACCAGTTGGATCAGATCACGCAAAGTGTTGCCCAGAGCACCGGTCTCAGCCAGGCGCAGGTCGCGCGTATTGCTTTCGGTGCGGCCGCCCATGTCGGCGTGAATGCCAAAGTTGCGGGCGCTGACCTTCACACCAGCGCCGACAAGTCCTACCAGTCGAGCCTTTCCGCCCAGGAACAGAAAGCGTTGGCCAGCCTGAGCGGGGAACAGTTGGAGCCTCGGGGCCGCCAAGGCGTGCCCGGCGGCCGGGCAGTCAGGGGGGGCGCCAGGCTCCCCCCGGGGCGCGGCCCCCCGCCTTCCGTCGGGCGCGCCCCCTCTGTCGCCCCAACCGTCGCGGGAGCCGTCACAAGCCCTGATTCCAGTCAACGCTATTGCCACTGGCCGCCGAAATCGCTAGACGGGCGTCTTCGCACTGGCACGCAAACAAGCGATGAAACAGATAATCGACGTGATCCACGTCGATGACCGGGATTTGCTTGAGTTCGGTGTGCCGAATGAGGTGGCTGTTACCGATATCGGTCAGTTCTTTTGCTTCGTCTTCCAGCCGCTGCCGAAGCGCCACCTCTTCGGCGGTAGCATCGAGAATGATCTTGATCGATTTCTTCTTGTCTTCGGGATCTGCGAGTGATTTGAGTCGCTCCCATGCGTCCCACAAACGCTCCAGCCCCTCCCGCCGCAGGAGTGGATTTCGGTCTGTAAATTTAGCGCGGCTTTCTTCCAACATGTTGTCGAGGATTCTGTCCCCCGTCCGGAATACCATCCTTTTGAGGTCATCCCCCAGCACAGGCGGAAGAATACGCACGATACGACCATTTGACAGCATTTCGAAGGCCACGCCATTGCGCGCAAAGATGCGATTGAGCGTCGCCCGGAACTCCTCCTGTCCGGATTGCTGATCGAAGGTGAAATGGTGGTGATTGAAAAAGTCGTGGAGCCTTCCTGGAAGAGGCTTCGCCACCGATGCGTAGACGAACTCGACGAAATCCAGGATCAATAATGTGTCCGGTGCAAATGGCTCCTGCTGACGCAGGAATCCGTCATCCACCAGCCGGGACGTTTCGAGCGGCCACGTCAATCCCGGCATTTCTGCAATGACGGAAGCGGCGATGACATCCTCGTCACAGCCGCAGATGGCTTGCCCATCCGGGCAGCGCTCCGGAAAACGCAGTCCGAAGGCCCCACTGTTGACCAGCGCCTGCACAGTTGCAACCAAACCAGCCCAGACCTCAGGCGAAATGACCTGCTCGGTTCGGGCTCGTGGTCCGTTTTCCCGGTCGCTGAAATAATCGTTCATGTAGGCTGTTCCGCTTGCGCCAACTTGTCCGCGTTCATGGCGCGGTTGATGGTCTGTTCGAATTGCTCGACGCTGGTCAGCACCGCTTCAAGCTTCGGAACCTCGCCAAAGACCATGCCGGCCATAGCTTCGTAGTCTTTGGATAAGGCTTCGTGCATCGCAGTGCTCGGGACCAGCGTAAATGCCCCTGGATGGGCGATATCCAAGCCAAGATCAGCACTTCCGAAGAACAGTCGGGCATGGTCCACACAATCCATGGCGAGTGCCTGGTCGGCCTGCCACTCCGGCGATGCGGACGCCTGCATCAACTGGTGTACATCGTAGTAGTGACGCGAGACACGCTGACCGCCGTGCCGTAATTCGCCACGGCGGTCATGCCATTGCCGCAAGCCATGCAGGATGATGACCTTGTCCCAGAAGGTACGCTCCGGTTTTACGGTGGTGACGTTGTGGATGGTGAGATCCAGCGCCGGCAAATCCTGCGCCACGTAAGGCTTCACCGATGCCGCGATATGAGGGTCGAGTGCCGACTTCGCGCCGGATTCGATTTTCACGGCAGATCGGATGTAATCGTTGGTTGTCGGGGTAACTGCTGGGTACCAGAACAGCAGCGTCTGACCATCCTTGTCGTCCGGGTCAAGTTCCAACCTGAAGCGACCATCGGGAATGACTGCACCGGCAATCTCAGTGAATTGATCCGCCAATGGGCCGGCAATATAGGCCTGGCAAGCGACCCTGATAGCTTCAAGGCGTGCTCGACGTTTCTTGCCGCTCAAGGCATCCAGTTCCGCCACCTCGGCAGCCTGCCCCAAGTCATCACGGAAAACCGTGATGTCGATGTCTTCGGAAAAGCGTGAGATCAGGCCAAAGGCCTTGGACAGTGAGGTACCCCCCTTGAACAAGAGACGAGGTCCGCCGGCCGCCAAACCATTGAACAAGGCATCCAAAGTCCAGCACACCCAGAAATCCTTCTCGACGTTCTGAACCGCCGTACCCATACGGGTTGCGGCACCGAGAAACAAATCGAGTCGATCGCCGTCGGCGGCGGTGATGACTTCGCGGAAAGACGGATTCAATTGGCTCTCCTTACGCCTTCGGGCCGCGATGAATCGGCTGAGGATTTCACGCCACTATGTATTGGCGAGGTTCCTGATTCGGTGTCCCGAGGATCGCAACCGGGCAGATCACGGATCAGGTCCTGCATCCACGCCGGAAGCACGCTGAACCCGTTGCGCAGATCCTGGCAGATTGCAGTTCCCTGATCGGAATCGACGAGTAGTCGATTCAGTCGGCTGACAATGCGATCATGGTCGACAACCAGCGTATCCTTCAGCCAATGCAGGGCCTGTACGATTCGCATGGCAGGGCGGCCAGCCCAATAAAGGCGACTGGGAGCAGTTTGCTTGAAGTCGATGACGAGTTTATCGAGCTTGATCGCCCGGCGACGTGCGTCGGTATGAATGGTAACGCGAGCTGGAACAGCATCCGTTAAGCCAAGGTCATTGGCGGCGGTCATTCCATCCACAAGCAAACGCAGTTGGTCACGCCGTGCGATAGCATCGATGATCGCCCGATAGTCTGGAGTCGTGGGGCGCTGGGTTAGGCGATTGATGATGGGCTTGTCGTACAAGCCTCGGTCGACACGCCGCAAGTCACCCGCCAGCACCATACGCTGGAGGGTCTTGTCGATCGCATCCCGGTTGCCGAGGTGCGCAAAGTCAGTCGGTACCCAGACGTGGCCTGGACCTGCAGCGTTGATTTGCGACGAAATGGCGGATTTGATATCTGACACATGGCCTCCTGTCCGATATTTGTATAACTTTTTCGGACACTTAGCAAGAAGAAATGTCCGAAAATTGTAGACATATTTCGGACACTAATAGATGACATGCGAAAGACTCACCGGAGCCGTGGAATTTCCACTCTTGCCATACGCTCCAGCCAGACGCAACGTGATTAACACTTCACACCGAACGAGGTAGAGGTAAGGCCCGGCTAATTTCGCCCCTAAATCGCCGTAGCCAGCCTCACGACGAGACTTAAAGCGATACAGGCTGATTCTTGGTGGTCCGCCCCACGGCTCTAGCTTTCTGAGTTCTTTTAGGCTTTGGCTTGCCGGTAGTGGCAGATGGCTTTGCACTCTTACTGATTGCACTTGGCACGCAACGCCGCCCCGGCACCTTAACGATCACGACGTACCGTGGCTCGGACTCTCCCATTCTATGTATCGCACGGCATTGAATCAGCGATCGAACGTGCGGCGTGCCCTCATTGTTCGTCCCTGTCAGGTCAAGTACCAGCAGGAAACCCAATCGAATGCTAACGTTCTGGTAGTCTGTGGTCTGGCCAGCATAGTCCTTGGCTAAAGCGTCAAATGATGCATCCTGCAATTCGCGTTTAACTTCGATTACGATGCGCTCGCCGGTATTCTTCAGCGCCACGTCGGCCCGTCCGCCACCAAGGTTGGTCGGTTCCATCTCTCCTGATGCAGACTGGGTGCACAGCCAGCGAAAGTAATCATCCTGAAGAGCGCTCTCCGGTACCAAGCTACCGTCAGCCGTCTCGAAAGATAGGTGACAGAAGGATCGTCCTTCTTGGTCATTTCAAGTCGGTTTTTCAGGAAACGAACAGTCCACAACAACACCGTATCGAACAGCTTGGCGCCCCGAGCGTTGTTACGATGGTCCGGATGGTTTTCAACTGAAGAACGACAATGATCGAAGATGTCGATCTCTGCGCCACTGAGGTTTTCAAGGCTGAATGCGAACGCATTTGCGACGAGTTCGCCAATCCGCCGTTTCGTCTCCTCGCTGCAGCGGGCTTGTGAAAGTATGGCAGCGACCGGTGCCCAAATGGCGGCTGCCTCAGTGGGGTTTCGCGGCACCTCTGCGCCAGCGGACATCAGGCGGTCTAT
The DNA here is from genome assembly GCA_016709495.1 of Candidatus Dechloromonas phosphorivorans. Classification (GTDB taxonomy): domain Bacteria; phylum Pseudomonadota; class Gammaproteobacteria; order Burkholderiales; family Rhodocyclaceae; genus Azonexus; species Azonexus defluvii. Next base: position 7,324 of record JADJMS010000020.1, read on the forward strand.
CCCACTCAAGATCGCATCGGCCTCGCCGACCAGTTCGTGGTTGCGATTTTGCTGCAGCCAGCATTTCAAGAGGTAGGCTTGCCCTTCTCGTTGAGCAACTGACGCCTCGATCCTGGGGCGAATCAACGTCTCCAAATAGCCGTCATGGCCTCGTTTCAGAATCGCACGTCCTGCACTGTAAGCAGCGAGAAGCCGCCGTTCGATCACGACTCTCGGCTCCCACCAGCTAATCTCTTGCAAACTGTCGGCAAGCGATGCCAGGGTTCCGGCAAGATCGTTCCAGCAAGCGGCCTGAACATGCCTTGCCCCAAGCCAGGCCGGCGAGCTCGCGTCAACATGCCACGCAAGCAGTTCGAAGGCGGATTTCTGAATGACTGCGCTACGCTGTCTCAGCTCAGACTCCGTCGTATGCGCCTCGAAGTCAGTGAGAAGCATGAGGCATTCGCCGTAGAGCGTTGCTTCTGGGGTCGCCTCGCGCATTGATTCAGCCCTTCTGAACCATTGCAAAGAATCTCGGAAGAACGAATTTGCTGCTTCTCGATGCGGCTCATCAAGTGCGGAAGCGAGAGATGCCATCCCCAATTCAAAGCTGGCTTCATAAGCCGCCTCGTCGCAATCGAAGAGAGCCTGGAGGGCAGTGACCAATTCCGCTTCCCGCCAAAGCGAATGGGCGACTCCAATGATCTTGGCGGCATAGCGGAGAAATTGCGGCTCGTCCGACACATCGACGCCCAGCAGGGCATCGAGCAAGCGAAGTTGCATTCGGCGATTCGAGGCTGCCAAACGGAAAGCACCTTCAAGCGCTACTGCACGCGCATAACTCGTGAGTTCGCCTGATGAATTGCCCGCCTTTTCGAGGAAAGCCGTAAAGGCATCGCTGGCGATTGCGTCAGGCAGTTGCAGGCAGGCATCCAGGGCATCGACTATCTCGATCAATACAATGTCGCTCGTAGCACCATATACCAGGATGCCGATCAGTTCTTTCCATGGACGTAAGTCTTTGAGGGCAACATCGCCCACATCACGCAAGACTGCCAACAAAATCTCGCCAGCTAGTGGAGATGACGCCAACAATGGCGCCGCCCCGACAATCGCCTTGACCCCGCCTAGGTCGTCAACGTGCGGCGCCTTGCCTCCAGCGAGCAGCGACTGCAGCTTGATTTCCAGCGGGAGCAAGAGTGGCCGAGACTCTGCCACTACCATAGGTAGCCTCCATTGGCGGCTTCCCGACGACGGCTGGAAGGAATGTGATCGCTCATCGCCTTCGATGCCATGCCTGCGACAAAAATCTGGAGATGAGGGAGTTCCTCGCAGACAGTCTTCAATCCTGACAGCAATTCGCGAAGATCCTCCGGTGCAACTTCCTGGGCCGCGGGCGAATCGATCATGATCAAGCCCGGGTGTCTACCGACGCCCCGGCGCTCGCCCACCTGAATCATGGCGAGGACTGTAGCGACCTTCAAACGGAGGCGCTCTCCCTTCGTCACCTTGCTGAATGAGGTGTGGGCGCCCCCCTCTCCAGCAGCAGGTTTGCGTTCCCCCGCAACTGGGCTTTTGACAAGCTGTGCATTCCGAAGCGCTGAGCAAAGTGCAGAAGGCTGGTCGAAACCTCTTCGAGGAATTCATCACGAACAGCTTTCAATCGCGCTTCGGTCTCCCCCACTATGGCTTTGAGGACAGCGGGTTCACCATCGTCGGCGACTTCATCGGTACCAGAATCAAAGTTTGCCTCTTCAAGGCGTCCCTCGAGCATAGCGATCTCGTTGGACAGCAATCTCCTGGCTTCGAACGAACCGAGCTGTTTTGTCAGCGCTTCGCTCTTGGTTTGGATGGTTTCCAAATCCGCTTGCAAGGCCATCAGGTTTTCCTCGGCCTGTCTGCGATTCTTCTCGGCCTTGTCGAATGCCGCTTTCGATGCCTTGACGCTCGCCTCCAGTTCTTGCTTCAGGCCTTCCGCATCCTCGCTGCTCGAGGTGCTCTCTCCACATATCGAACACGAATGACTGAGCGCCTCCTGTTTCTTACGTGCCTGATCGATCTCATGATCGCAGCGCGGGCAGCAGGTCGGGTCGAGCGAACGGAAGATCGAACCAGCCGCCATCGAATCCTTGCAAGTCTGCAGTTCCCGACGATCCTCAAGATACGCTGCATTTGCTTGCTGCTCGGCCAGCGTCTCCCGGTCAAGACGCTCCTGCATCGCTTTTTCCCGCCGTTTCGTCTCCGAATATCGGCGACTCAGTTCCGACAGTTCGGCCTGAATCTCCTCGTCCGACGGCTGCGCGCTCAACGCCGCTCGCCTCTCGGTAAGCTGCGCTTCTATTTCTTTGACGCGCGCTTGCCTGGCCCGCGCGCCCCGGCTGCGCCGGCGCGTTTCGAGATCATTGCTTGACTCCACCAGTTTCAACGCGGCCAATGCCGAGGCCAATGTCGAAACCCACGGCACCCCCAAATACATCTGCATGAGACGGGCCTGCGTTCCCGAGGTGGCCGGCAGATCACCCAACACTACGTCATAGTTGGTACCGATGAACATTGCCCCTGACAATGCCGGCCAGCCATGAATGACCGCCTGCCCGGTCTTTTCGTCGGAATCGCTTTCTCGCCACGTCGCAAAGGCTTCCATCGAGAAGGCATGCAGAAAAAAGTCCGACATGACCATTTCGAATTGCTTTTCGCTATTGAACGACGCGAGTACCGTAGCCTCCGCTGTCGTCGATGAACGCCGAGACAACATGCCGCCGATGCCGTTCTGACAGTCGAGTTGCACTTCATGGACGAGCCCATCCAGATCGAAGCGCAGACAAGCATTGTGAATCCAAGCTTTGACGTCATCCTGAAGATTTGGTGACGGTCTGCCACGTATCAACCAGCGCACGACTTCGAGGATTGACGATTTCCCCCGGAGATTCCGGTCCGTCATCATTCCCCAAAGCCCTTTGCTTAGATCTTTCCATTCAAACGTGTACGGCCCGTCATCCTTTACCCCTGCTTGGCCCCACTGAAAGATAAACTTAAGAGTTTCATCCTGCGCGGAGCAGGCAGGACTGGTGTGGGCACGATATGTCGCGCAGTCAACACCGACTCTACGCGGTTTATATCAACCTTGGCTCGGCTGGCTATGGCCTCCAGCCACTCCATGCTGTCTTTTGCCATATTCCCCCCTTAGGCGGCTTGTCTGAGTTGTTCCAACCTTCTTTGTACTTCGGACCCTCGGTAATGCGTACCAAGTCGCGAGATCGAAGCAGCGAAAGTGCATCATCGAGGCGCTCATAGGCACCAAAGAGGTAGCGGATCATTGGAACGCGCCGCAAATCCGGTTCATCGCTCTCAAAGATTGCTTCGGCTGCTTGAAGATGCTGGATATCACCTGTCTCCCCATACGCATCTAGCAGCTCGCTCGCCAGGTAATCCGGATTACGCATCCAGAAGTCGAAGGCATGCAAACGTGCTTCGCCTTTGAAAATTTTGGCGACCAACGCATCGTTGGGGTCGGTCAATGGCACACCGCCAGCGTTCAGGATAAACAGTATCCGGATTGCATCACGATGCGGCGCACGAGCGTTCACGTTTTTCCCTTTCTTCTCAGCATTGGTTGGACATCACGAACCCCAATCGAACAGATAGCCACCGCACGGACGCTAATTGCTCTTGGTCATCTGCGACTTTGAGTTTTTTGGCGGAGCAAGCTTAAAAGGCATCAATAGGTTTACGGGTACGCAACTTGTCGAACCAATGGCGCTCGGAGTAGCCCATGCTTCAATCTTCGACGCAAGGAAAGCTAATGTCCCAAACCTGGATAGCGGATCGAACATCAACAACAGGCCCAGAACGGCAAGGCCATTGAAAAAACGGCGCTGTGCGATCTTTATAAAGGTCAGCTTCTCATTAATCGTGTCTCGATTCTTCCGGGCCTGCAATAGAGTCTGCTGGATCAGTTCCCTGACGATGTCTTTTTTCTTCTCACAAATCAGGACAATATCTTCCACACCAATGACGTGAAAGTTAGCCACGGCCAAAGATTTGAGCGACCAATAGGCGGCGGTAATGAAGTAAATGACAGCCAGTGTGAAAACGCCTGTCCATGTAAAACAGCCCCACCCTCCAGAACAGATCGAACGATCGGTATTCCCGAGAGCCCACGTCATCAAAGGAATCAAGGTTGCGACAGCAGCAATAAACGTTGTCCCCCTTGTTTCTGCTCCAGTCTTTCGTTTTCCCTCTTCATCAGCGATGCGCCGAACTGCTTCGAGATATGCGGCCAGTTGCTTCTCATCGACGTCGGGCAGGCCCTTGATTTGTGCGTCCAGTACAAGGTCCATCTGCCTAAACTTCTCGTGTTCTATAGCAGAAAGCTCTTGGGGGCGAGGCCACAGAATATTTGTTAGCTCACGCATTCGCGATTCGCTCCAATTCCGACACGATGGCTGCGGCAATTGGATGCCCTGTTCTCGTTTCGATCCATCCCCATTGGCCATTGGGGTTGATCTCAAGAAACCAGAGTTGGCCGTCCTGGTCGAGCACGAAATCTATTGCACCAAATCTCAAGCCCAGTTTCCGCGTGAGAGCAATACAACGGTCGGCCATAGCCTTTGGCAATTGATATACCGCATGCCCCAAGCCTGCCTTGGACATTCGCCGCCAATCCACCTCGGTGGCCGGGTCGGTTTGCGAATCAATGGTTGCCGCAAACACCTGCTCACCGACAACCGTTACTCGAACATCAAACTTCTTCCGAATTTCCCTTTGCAGGATCATCGGGCACGCCTTCATTGAATCTGCATCGGTTTCTTCGTCAACCGAGACACGAGTGGTGAATAGCACGCGCTCTCGATTTCCACCCGTCACAACCGCATTCCTCAACGGTTTCCCGACAATCTGCCCACGGTCGGCAAATTTTTTTATTGCAAGGGGATCATTGCTGACCAACGTATCCGGAATCATGAAACCCAGAGAGTTCGCAAGCGTCAGCTGGTAAATCTTGTTTTCCGCAAGGGCGATCAAGTGAGGAGGGTTAAGCCAACGCTCCCCAATTGCCCAATAAAGGGATTGCAAAGTGGCATGCCATTCTTGCGTACAGTAGTTCTGCTCCGCGTCACGGACCTGCGGCATCGGTTCTGGCATTCCAGGGCGGCGGAAGTACGCAGCCGTTACCTGGGTCAGCTCGAACGATGCATCGGGCAAATCGAACCTCCATCTACCTTCAGTGCCGGGGGTGCATTGAAAGACAGCAACGGGAATTTCTTCAGTGTTAAGCCGAAGATATGGCAGACCGCGTCGCCTAAGTTCGAGAATGATGAAATCGCTGGTCAGGTCCCTTTTGTTCGTTACGACCAAGTACATACTCAGTCGTCGCGTTCCGGTCTATTGGCAGTCTTGGTGGCAAGTTCGAGCAAACCGATTTCGAAGTCCTGATCATCTCGCTCTACTTGAGACAAGGTCTTAGTCTGCATTTCCAGCAAGGACGGTTCGCCTGTATCGTCGCGCTCGATCTGCGCTTCGGTTTTTGTCGTTAATTCCGCTATTTCAGATCGTGCTTCCACGATGGGACAGCCGTCCACTACCCACATGTGCAGGTCAGCGCAATAACCGCCGGGAATATCGTCACTTCCGGTGCGCTCTACCGCTCCCTGAATCAAGAGTGGTGAAATTTTCGAAACGATTTCCGTTGTTGCCGCGCGTTTTGTCATCTTCTTCCCCCGTGCTCAGGATAAAGCATTATTGCCCCTGTCATTCTATTCGTATTCAGCCCGAATAATCGAAGTCTCGGATTCGAAAGAACCAGCAGAATTATCGTTTTTGACAGAAAGGCATCCACGCGGGCGAATTTGCTACACACCCTTCCCTGACATTCGACATTGTGGCTAACGAGCCTAAACGATCGATATTATTCTACCCCGCAGATCAGGGAGAAGGTTTTACAGAACACTCGGGTCGCGTCGCACCCCCAAGTCCAGAAAAGCCCCCATAATCTCAGGGAGAAAATCTTTGGGGAAATGGGGGAAAACTGGTTCTGAGAATGGAGTCTGAAATGGCCAATCCGAAGATTTGGCATTGGCTAAATTACTTGATTTTCCTTTGGTCGGGGCGGCGGGATTCGAACTCGCGACCCCTTGCACCCCATGCAAGTGCGCTACCAGGCTGCGCTACGCCCCGACAAGCCAAACATTATACCTTGAAAACCCGAGTAATCAAAGGCGAAGCATCTCAATTACGGACACTAAATCACCGCGCAAACTGTTGGAGATTTTTTCGCCCACAAACTTGTCGACCGCAATCTCTTCGAATGCACCACCTTCATCCAGTCGATTTCGCGCACCACTGATCGTAAACCCCTGACTATAGAGAAGTTCACGAATACGGCGAACAAGAAGCACCTCGTGGTGCTGGTAATAACGACGATTACCGCGACGCTTAACCGGCTTAAGCTGGTTAAATTCCTGCTCCCAGTAGCGCAATACATGCGGCTTGACGCCACACAATTCGCTGACTTCACCAATCGTAAAATAACGCTTGGCCGGGATCGGCGGCAACTCCTCGCCGTCGTGTGGTTTAAGCCGCGGTTCCATCGCACGCCAATTCAACGTCAGACTTCAGTTTCTGACTTGCATGAAAGGTGACAACCCGACGAGCGGTAATTGGAATTTCCTGACCCGTTTTGGGATTGCGTCCGGGGCGTTGTGGTTTATCGCGCAATTGAAAATTACCGAAACCAGACAATTTAACCCCATCACCGGTTTCCAGTGAATTACGGATCTCTTCAAAGAAGGCTTCGACCATGTCTTTAGCCTCCCTTTTATTTAGACCAACCCGCTCAAAGAGCAGGTCGGCGAGTTCGGCTTTGGTCAACGTTATTGCAGTTTTTTTCTCGTCAGGCACGAAGTTCAGCTCCAAATGCCTGCACCAAACAGGCCATCAGATTCTGCGTTGCAGCATCTACTTCAGAATCTTGCAAAGTGCGTTGAGTATCTTGCATAACTATCCGAAACGCAAGACTTTTCTTGTTTTCCGGGATGCCTTTTCCGGTATAAATATCGAACAATTGAACGTCCTGAATCAATGCGGGAAGCTGCGATTTCAATCGATCCAGCAGAGTCTGCAATGGAAGATTTTGATCGACCACGATCGCCAGATCCCTGATCACTGATGGGAATTTTGAAACCTCACCATATACAGGCACGCTAACCGTTTTGACCGCTTCGAAATCGACTTCGAAAAGAACAGGGGCTTGCGGCAAATCGTATTTTTGAACCCATTCCGGGTGAAGTTCACCAATAAAGCCTATTGACTTTCCATCGAGCTTGACACTGGCAGAGCGTCCAGGGTGCAAGGCGGAATGCGTCATTTTCTCGAATATCAGTTTTGCAGGTGACAATAGGGCTTCCAGATCCCCCTTAATGTCGAAATAATCAACTTTACGCGCCCCACTACCCCAACCTTCCGGCAAAGCACCACCATATGCCAGACAAGCCAGTTTCCACGGTTGGTTAAAACCAACGACCGGGCTGGCAGCCGTGTCGCGGTGGAAACTACGCCCCGTCTCAAACAAACGAACACGACTCTGCTTACGCTTCAGATTGGTAATCAGATTAGAAACCAAACCACCGATCAAGTTGGAGCGCATGACAGCCATTTGGCTGGCGATGGGATTGGCGAGGCGGATCAGATCGCTATTGGCGGCAAAATCAGCCTCCCATGCCTCTTCAACAAAGGCAAAGTTAACCACTTCCTGATAGCCACGATCAACCAGTAGTTGCCGTATGCGCGATTGTGAACGCTGTGCTTCTGGCTGAACCAGCATTGCCAGCGGACCACGCGGTGCTGGCGCCGGGATATTGTCATAGCCGTGCAGGCGGGCGATTTCTTCGATCAAGTCTTCTTCGATCTGGATGTCGAAACGCCAACTAGGTGGCGTCACGAGAAAATCATCAGCTTCACGCACAAAAGACAAATCCAGTCCAGAAAACAGCTTGGCAATCTGTTCTGCGGTGAAAGTCATACCGAGCACTTTGGTCGCGCGAGCAGTACGCAAACGAACCGGATTACGCGCCGGCATTTCAGCTTTGGCCTCAACGACAGGGCCGGCTGCTCCACCACAAATTTCCAGAATCAACGAAGTGGCGCGCTCAAGAGCACGGCGGGCATTCCCAAAATCAACACCGCGCTCAAAACGATGCGATGCGTCCGAGCCGAAACCATAGCGACGCGCCCGACCAGCAATGGCCTTTGGTGCAAAGAAGGCTGACTCGAGGAACAACTCACTGGTTTCCAGTGTAATGCCGCTCTCTTCCCCCCCCATGATGCCTGCCATTGCCAACGCCTTGACGTCATCAGCAATGACCAGGATGTCGCCATCAATATTGATCGTCTGCTCGTTCAGCAGCAGCAACTTTTCGCCAGGCATTGCCATGCGTGCATGGATTGCACCGCTGAGATTGGTATTATCGAAAGCATGCAAGGGCTGGCCCAATTCGAGCATCACATAGTTTGTGACATCAACCAGCGCAGAAATAGCACGAATTCCGCTCCGCTCAAGGCGACGCTTCATCCAGTCAGGCGTAACTGCCCTGGCATCAACACCCTTAATGACCCGGCCACAATAAAGCGGACAAGCAACTGGCGCATCGAGCATAACAGCACGCTGATCGTCGATGGTCGCCACCACTTCAGGCACCTCAATCAGCCTGGCCTGAGCACCAGCAATGGCAGCGACTTCGCGCGCCACGCCAGTCAGTGAGAGACAATCAGCGCGATTTGGCGTCAGTTTCAGTTCAAACTGATTGTCGTCAAGATCAAGATATTCGCGGATCGACTGACCGACCGGCGCATCAGCCGGCAGCACCAACAGTCCGGAAGTCTCTTCGGCGATGCCAAGCTCCTTGGCGGAACACAGCATGCCGGAAGATTCGATGCCGCGCACCTTGGCGATCTTGATGGTGAAATCACCGGGCAACTTGGCGCCGGGCAGCGCGCACGGCACCTTGAGGCCAACGGCAACATTCGGAGCACCACAGACAATGGTCGTCGGCTGGCCACGGCCCGTATCGACCTTGCAGACATTCAGTCGATCAGCATCGGTATGCTTGACGACCTCGAGCACCAGAGCGACGACAACGTCGTTGAATTGCGGAGCTACCGGCTCCAGGCCCTCGACTTCGAGGCCAGCCATGGTCAGTAGGTGGGAAAGTTCCTCGCTCGACAGTTGGGTGTCGACAAGGGTACGCAGCCAGGATTCGGAGAATTTCATGCGAATTGCCTCAGGAAACGGAGGTCGCCTTCAAAGAAGAGGCGCAGGTCATTGACGCCGTAACGCAGCATGGTCAGGCGATCCTGACCGAAGCCGAAGGCGAATCCAGTGTATTTTTCAGGATCGATGCCAGCAATGCGCAGCACATCCGGATGCACCATGCCGCAACCGGCAATTTCCAGCCAGCGACCTTCGAGCGGACCACTGATGAATGCAACATCGATTTCGGCCGACGGCTCGGTAAACGGGAAGAACGACGGGCGGAAACGAACGGTCAGGTCGTCGGTTTCGAAGAAGCTCTTCAGGAAATCGGCAATGACGCCCTTGAGGTCGGCAAATGAGACGCTCTCGCCCACCCACAAGCCTTCGACCTGATTGAACATCGGTGAATGGGTCGCGTCGGAATCAACACGATAAACGCGGCCCGGCGCGATGATACGAATTTCAGGCATTTTTTCGAGTTGACCGTAACGTTCGACGTGCGCCTTCATATAACGCGCCTGGATCGGGCTGGTATGGGTTCGTAGCAGCACCTTGTCGGCAATCGTGCCATCCTGGTTCTGCAGATAAAAGGTATCGTGCATGGAACGCGCCGGGTGATCCTCGGGCGTGTTCATTGCCGTGAAATTGAAAAAGTCTTCCTCGATCTCGGGGCCATCGGCCACTTCGAAACCGATGGAGCGGAACAGCGCCTCAATGCGTTCCAGCGTGCGCGTCACCGGGTGCAGACCACCGCGCGCTTCAGCGCGTCCGGGCAGTGTGACATCCAGAGCCTCTTCCGCGAGGCGCGCTTCAAGTGCAGCTTTACGGATGGCCTCACGACGCTCATTCAGTGCATTCTCAACAGCGGTCTTGGCGACGTTAATTGCCGCACCAGCGGTTTTTTTCTCTTCCGGCGGCAGTTTGCCCAAGCCTTTGAGAAGTTCAGTAATCTGGCCGCTCTTGCCAAGGAATCGGGCTTTAACCTGTTCCAGTGCATCCGGGTCAGAAATGGCAGCGAACGCCGAGCGGGCTTCGCTAACGATTAGATCGAGATTGTCCATAAACTTCCACCAACAAAAAAGGAGGCTTGCGCCTCCTTTTTTTAATTACGTTTTCGCTCAGGCGCCGAGCTTTGCCTTGGCCTGATTGGCCAGAGCAGCAAATGCCGGCTGATCAAAAACAGCCAGATCGGCCAGAACCTTGCGGTCAACTTCGATGTTGGCCTTCTTGAGACCATTCATGAAGGTGCTGTACTTCATGCCCAGCTCGCGAGCTGCTGCATTGATACGGGCAATCCACAGTGCGCGGAACTGACGCTTGCGTTGACGACGGTCACGATACTGGTATTGACCAGCCTTCATTACCGCCTGTTTGGCAACACGATATACGTTCTTGCGACGACCACGGTAACCCTTGGCCTGAACGAGAATCTTCTTGTGACGCGCGCGCGCCGTTACACCACGTTTAACTCTAGGCATCTCTTATCTCCTTATGCGTAGGGCATCATGGCGCGAACGGATGCTGAATCGCTCGCATTGACTGTAACGGTACCGCGCAGATGGCGCTTAACCTTGGTGGTCTTCTTGGTCAGAATGTGACGCTTGAAGGCTTGACCGCGCTTGATGCTGCCACCGGCGCGGATCGAGAAACGCTTTTTGGCGCTGCTCTTGGTCTTCATTTTGGGCATTTAGATGCTCCTTAATGACATGCCGTCAGGTGATTCCCCACGGGAATGCTTTGACTACCCGAAAGCACTTATAACTGCTTTGCTACTACTTCTTCTTGGCCGGGGCGATGATCATGATCATCTGGCGGCCTTCCATCTTCGGCATCTGCTCGACTTGGCCTACGGCCTCGAGATCTGCCTTGATTCTTTCCAGCTGACGCATCCCGAATTCCTGATGCGACATTTCACGGCCCCGGAAGCGCAGGGTCACTTTGACCTTGTCTTCTTCTTCCAGGAAGCGCGTCATATTCCTGAGCTTGATCTGGTAATCGTTTTCGTCCGTACCTGGGCGCAACTTGATTTCCTTGACCTGTACCTGCTTCTGCTTCAGCTTGGCTTCATGCGCCCGCTTCTGCTCCTGGTACTTGAACTTGCCATAGTCCATGATCCGACAGACCGGTGGCGTTGCAACCGGCGCGATCTCGACCAGATCGACCCCGGCTTCTTCTGCCAATTGCAAGGCAGCGCGGATATTCATGATACCCAACTGCTCGCCTTCCACACCCTGGAGACGAATCTCCGGTACTGTAATTTCTTCGTTTAGGCGATGCGCCTTGTTCTGAGCTATGGTGAAACCCCCGAAAACATCAATAATTAAGCCGTGCCACTACGCGCTGCGACTTCTTCCTGAAGTCGCTTGATCAGGGCATCCATGGACATTTGTCCAAGATCCCGACCACCGCGTGTTCGCACGGCCACCAGTTCTTCCGCTTTTTCCTTGTCGCCCACAACGAGCTGATAAGGTAGTCGGTTCAAGCTATGTTCCCTGATTTTATAGGTTATTTTCTCATTGCGCAAATCCGCATCGACCCGAAAGCCTGCTTGGTGTAGCTTTTGCGCGACCTCAGCAGCATAATCAGCCTGCTTTTCAGAGATATTGAGCACAATCGCCTGCGCTGGCGCCAGCCACAAAGGCAGCGCACCGGAGAAGTTCTCGATCAGGATGCCAATGAAGCGTTCGAGCGAGCCAAGGATGGCGCGGTGCAGCATGACCGGCACCTTGCGCGCGTCGTCGGCACCGACATATTCAGCACCCAAGCGACCCGGCATCGAGAAATCGACCTGCATGGTGCCGCATTGCCAGGAACGGCCAATCGCATCCTTGATGTGAAATTCAATCTTCGGACCGTAGAAAGCACCCTCGCCTGGCAATTCAGTCCACTCAAGACCCGAAGCACGCAAACCTAGACGTAAAGCTTCCTCGGCCTTATCCCAAACCTCGTCAGAACCGACACGACTATCAGGACGGAGCGCCAATTTGACCGCCACATCATTGAAGCCAAAGTCAGCGTAAACTTTTTTGACCAGCGCATTAAAGGCGGTGACCTCCGACTCAATCTGGTCTTCGGTACAGAAAATATGACCATCGTCCTGCACAAAACCACGGACGCGCATCAAGCCATGCAGCGCGCCGGTTGGCTCATTTCGATGGCACGAACCAAACTCGCCGTAACGTAGCGGCAATTCGCGATACGAACGCAGGTCGGCATTAAAAACCTGAATATGCCCCGGACAGTTCATCGGCTTAACCGCGTAATCGCGATTTTCCGACGAAGTTGTGAACATATTGTCTTTGTAATGCTCCCAGTGACCCGATTTTTCCCACAGCGTCTTGTCGAGAATCTGCGGGCAGCGCACTTCCATGTAGCCATTGTTGCGATAGACGGCGCGCATGTACTGCTCGACTTCCTGCCAAATTGCCCAGCCTTTGGGATGCCAAAAAACCAGACCCGGCGCTTCGTCCTGCATATGAAACAAGTCGTACTGCTTGCCAAGACGGCGGTGGTCGCGTTTCTCGGCCTCTTCCAGCATGTGCAAATAGGCGTCGAGATCTTCTTTTTTCGCCCAAGCCGTGCCGTAGATTCGCTGCAACTGCTCATTGCGGTGATCGCCACGCCAGTAGGCACCAGCCACCTTCATCAGTTTGAAAACCTTGAGCTTGGCCGTCGTCGGCACGTGCGGGCCACGGCAAAGATCAATGAAATCGCCTTCACGATAGAGCGACACCTGCTGATCGGCAGGAATGGCGGCGATCAGTTCGGCTTTGTATTTTTCGCCCTTACCCAGGAAAAACTGGACAGCATCATCGCGTGACCAGACCTCACGGGTAACGGGAATATCTTTCTTGGCCAGTTCAGCCATGCGCTTTTCAATGGCCACCAGATCTTCCGGTGTAAATGGGCGCTTGTATGCGAAGTCGTAATAAAAGCCGTTCTCAACTACCGGGCCAATCGTGACTTGCGCCTCCGGAAACAATTCCTTGACCGCATAAGCCAGCAGGTGCGCGGTCGAGTGACGGATCAACTCAAGACCTTCTGCATCCTTGTCGGTGATGATCGCCAGATCGGCGTTTTCTTCAATGCAAAATGAAGTATCGACCAGCGCGCCATTAACCTTGCCGGCCAGCGCGGCACGAGCCAAACCCGCACCGATGCTTGCAGCAACTTCGGCTATTGTTACCGGTTGCTCGAAAGAACGAATTGAACCATCGGGCAGTTTGATATCAGGCATAGCAGGCCTCAGGGCAAAAAAAAAGCACGGGGTGAGCCGCGCTTTTTTGGTCGAACAAGAGCTAACTCGATTAGGGTTTCTGAACGATAGTGCAAGTTCGGAAGGTCATCATTTTAGCTCTGTCAGGAATTTGGTAGGCGGTATTGGAATCGAACCAACGACCTCCACGATGTCAACGTGGCGCTCTAACCAACTGAGCTAACCGCCTGAAGAGACGCGCATTATACGGATGGAAAAGTTGATGTCAACAGCCTTTCACCAAAATCAGCGAAGCGAAGTACACTCCGCACACTAGGAGCGGAAACTAATATGAGTGAAGGCTGGATAATTTTTGGAATTTGCGTGATTTTTGTTCTGGGTGCCGCGCTACCCCTGATCAGCAAGCGAGACGAAACACCGCTACCGCCCGCCAAGGAAACCTTGCGCGACTGGCGTAGCGATAAATAAGGGAAGCACATGGAATCACGCATCACCGAACTCGAAATCAAGATCAGCTACGCAGAAGACTTGGTTGACGAATTAAACCGTACCGTTTTTCGGCAGCAACAACAAATAGACACGCTTGCCCGCGAAATAAACTCGCTGCGCCAGCAAATGCAATCGGCTGCGCCGCAACAGGCAAACAGCCTGCTGGATGAGTTACCACCACATTATTAAGCGGAATTTCTTATATAACCTTACAGCGTTCGAATATTCGGCACAGCGCTATTCAAGTCGAGCATCTCAATAAACGGACACTTTCCCGTTAAAGAATCAACGAACCAGATCGGAATTATCCAGATCGAGTCTCGGCGTCAAGACATAAACCTTTTGCTCAACTCGTACTTGCTGCCTGATTGCAGGATCGGGGTCATCTTCAAAGACGCTCTCGACATGGCTCAGCTCAATATCGAAGGAGCTGGTGTAAAGACTGACAATTTCATCCGCCACGGCAAACGGCTGGCCTTGCGTCTCGCCATCGTCCGGCTCTTCCGTGGTAAGCAACAGAATTTTGCAGGCGGCGGGTAGAATTTTTCGCAGATGGGCAAGGTAGTCCGCACGAATTTCATCTGGTAGTGCGGTTAGCGAGGCGCGGTCGAAAACGGCAGCGATATCGCCAAGATTGGCGGCGCTCAACTGAAAAAAATCGCCGCAGAGAATGCTGATGCGGCCATGTTCCCACAGGACAAATTCTCCAACCTGCCGGCGGCTAGCCTGGATGCGGTTTTCACGAAAAAAAGCGCGGGCGGCAAGTGGGCTGAGCTCTACGCCAATCACGGTATGGCCCTGCGCGGCGAGCCAGAGCAAATCCAGACTTTTCCCGCACAGCGGCACAAATACCCGGTCTGTTGCGGTCAACCCGAGATTTGGCCAAAATTTTATGAGGTGAGAATTGACGGTCTTCTGGTGAAAGGCAATCTCACGGTCGCGCCAGGATTGCTGCCAGAGTTCATTGTCGCGCCCGGTCATGGTGAATTATCCCTTCAGGTGAAGCCGAATCCGTTTGAGAGTATCACCGAATCCAATCCTGCAATGGGCCAATACGGATTGTCGGATTCACGACATTCCCAGTCACCAGTTACGACACCGGCGATCTAGTTCCTTATTTTTCATATACTTAACGATTGGCACCCTCCTTGCTCAAGAAGTAGCAAGGAGATTTCCATGACCCAGCAAGCATTCGTCACCATCAATGACACCACCCTGCGCGACGGCGAACAGTCGGCTGGTGTGGCGTTTTCGTTGGCGGAGAAACTGGAGATCGCCAACCTGCTTGCCAGTATTGGCATACCGGAACTGGAGGTCGGCATACCTGCCATGGGCGCCGAAGAGTGTGATTCAATCCGCGCCGTTGCCTCGCTCAATCTGGCACCACGCCTGATGGTGTGGAGCCGCATGCACCCGGCCGACATCGCGGCTTGCGCCAATCTGGGGGCGCACCTGATTGATATTTCAGTACCGGCTTCTGACCAGCACCTAGCCTACAAACTGAAGCAGGATCGCGCCTGGCTGCTGCGCGAACTGCCCAAATTTATCGGTGCGGCACTCAACATCGGGCTGGAAGTCGGCCTTGGTTGTGAGGATGCCTCGCGCGCCGACCTGAATTTTCTTTGTGCTCTGGCTGAAACCGCTGAACGCGCTGGTGCCCGCCGCCTGCGCTTTGCCGACACGCTGGGCATTCTCGAACCCTTCACTACCTACGACCGGATTAGTTGCCTGCGGCGCAATACCGGTCTGGAAATTGAAATGCACGCCCATGACGACATGGGTCTGGCCACGGCCAACACACTGGCCGCATGCAAAGCGGGTGCAACCCACGTCAATACCACGGTCAATGGCCTCGGCGAAAGAGCAGGCAATGCGCCTCTGGAAGAAGTGGTGCTTGGCCTCAAAAAATTGCACGGCATTGACACCGGCGTCAATCTCAAGGGCTTCCCTGCCCTGTCGAGCAAAGTGGCCAGCGCCTCAGGGCGGGCAGTACCGTGGCAGAAAAGTGTCGTCGGCGGCGGCGTGTTCACCCACGAGGCCGGCATCCATGTTGATGGCCTGCTCAAGCACCCCGACAACTATCAGGGCTTCGATCCGCAGGAAGTCGGCCAGTCACACCGCATTGTGCTCGGCAAACATTCCGGCCCGCGCGCGGTGCAGGTCGTCTATGCCGGGCTGGGAATCATACTGACGGATGCTGAAGCACAGGCACTGCTCAGCAGCGTTCGCCATTTTGTCGCCGCCCACAAACACTCGCCGGAAATGCTCGATCTGCACGAGCTTCTGGCCTCCGTCAGGAGCCCTCACCATGTCTGAAGCGATCATCATGACAGCCAGCCTCACCGCCGATCCCAGCCTCTGGGCCATTCTCAAGGAAGACCTGAACTGCGTTTTTCAGCGCGATCCGGCCGCCCGCTCGACATTCGAAGTGCTGGCCACCTACCCTGGTGTCCATGCCCTGCTCACCCATCGCTTTTCGCATCGGCTGTGGCTATCCGGTTGGCGCTTCCCGGCACGTTTTCTTTCTTTCATTGGCCGCACGCTGACCAATGTAGATATCCACCCCGGCGCCGCCATCGGTCGTCGTTTTTTCATCGACCACGGGGCTTGCGTGGTGGTTGGCGAAACCGCAGAAATTGGCAATGACGTCACGCTTTACCACGGTGTCACCCTCGGCGGCACCTCATGGAACAAGGGCAAGCGCCATCCGACCCTGGCTGACGGCGTCGTTGTCGGGGCCGGCGCCAAAATTCTGGGCCCGATCAACATCGGCGCGCGCGTCCGGGTTGGTGCCAATTCAGTGGTGGTCAAGGATGTGCCGGCAGATCGCACGGTAGTCGGCGTTCCCGGCCGCATCGTCGATACCCGAGGAGGCAATGCCTATCTCGAAAACGGCATCAACCTCGACCATAACGTGATGCCCGACCCGGTTGCAAAATCAATTTCCTGCCTGATTGAACGCATCGAAACGATGGAAAAAGAGCTGGCAGAACTGCGTCAGGAACCACCGCCGCCCGACCACAGCGGGCAATGTAAAACCTGTAGCGCCGGTGACTTGTGCTGCGAGCACGAGTCCATGCACTGATATTCGGACTGAAACCCTCATGGACCTGCTCGACTTCTCCGACTGCAAACTCTATTTCGAGGACGCGCTGCCCGCCGAGGCCGAGCGCCTGATTGCGCAGGCGGCCAGCGAATACGGGGAAGCTGGCGCCGAACTTTCATTATTGCGCGCCCACCTGTTGGCACCGGAAAACCTGAGCGTGCTGGTTGGGATTTACCGCTACTATTTCTACCAGCACCGGCTTGAAGATGCATTGGTCGTCGCTGAACGCGCCATGCAGTTGTCCGGTCGCCACTTGGGCTTACCGACCGACTGGCGGCTGCTTGATGAAACGCGGCTAGGCTCGGCCGCCGCCAACTCCTTCGGCCTGCTGCGCTTTTATCTGCTGGCACTCAAGGCGGCCAGCGTCGTGCTACTGCGCCTAGGGCAAATTACCGAATCACGCGCCCGCCTGATCAAGCTGTCCAGCCTGGACAGCCGCGATCAACTGGGTGCCGGAAAATTACTGGAAGTCGTCGACGAATTCCAGAGCACGTCCGAAGAAACAAGCACTCTCCCCGAACTTCAACTTGTAGCAGCCTGAGGAAATCATCATGGAAGACACCCTGACCCTTGCCGAAGCCATGGAAGATCTGGTTTCTGCCGAAGACTTTCTCGATTATTTCGAGGTTCCCTACGAAGCCAGCATCGTTCAGGTCAATCGCCTGCACATCCTGCAACGCTTCCATGACTACCTGGCCAAGCAGGCACCCAACCTGCCGCCCGAGGAAGAACAGCAGCGCGGCATTTACCGCCTCTGGCTCGAACGCGCTTACCAGGATTTCGTCACCTCGGATTCGCTGACTGAAAAAGTCTTCGCCGTCTTCCAGCACGTCGCCAAGCCTAACGGTGGCATGGAGTCCTTCGTCTCACTCGACAAGGTATTCCGCCAATGATGGATGCCCGCTGGGATTATGGGGAATCGGTGCGCCTGATCCGCAATGTGCGGAACGACGGCACTTATCCCGGCCTTGATCCGGGCGACTTTCTGGTACGCCGGGGCAGCATCGGCTACGTCGTCGATGTCGGCACCTTTTTGCAGGATCAGATCATCTACTCGGTGAACTTCCTCGACGAAGGAAAAATAGTCGGCTGCCGTGAAGAGGAACTGATTGGCGCCGAAGATCCATGGACGCCTTCACGCTTCGAATTCCGCGAGAAAGTCCGCTCGGCCAAAGGCTTGTCGGTCGGCGGCGAAGTGCTGGTCGAGTCCGGCTCACTCGGCGAAGTAATCAAGGTGATCCGTGGCGAGACGCCGGGTGATTTGGCCTACCACATTCATTTCGAGTGCCTGCCGGGGAGAATCTTTCAAATTCCCGAAGATGCACTGAAAGCGGCTGACACAGAGGAATAAGCGAATGCAGTATGGCTACGCTGAACTGAAGCTCTCATGGGCGCTGTACCAGAAGGCGCCGGAAATGCTTGCGGATGCAGAGTTTGCAAAACTGTCGAAGATTGCTGCCCGGCAAAGCGCCATCGAGCAGAAAATTCTCGCCAGCCCGCAAGCCGCCAATGTCATTGTGCCCGGCACCACGCTGGCGACTCGCATCGCCGAAATCCGCTCGCGCTATCAAAGCACGGACGAATTCACCAAAGACATGGAACGCATTGGTCTCACCGAAGACGGGCTCAAACAGATCGTCGAGCTCGAACTTCGTGTTGAAGCATTGCTCGACAAAGTCGCCTCAGACGTACCGGCGCTCACTTCAGTCGATGCCGAAATCTACTATCGCCTGCATCCGGAAGCTTTCACGCCGCCAGAAAGCCGCCGGCTACGCCACATCCTGCTGACCTTTAACGATAGCAAGCAAAAACTCAAAGTACTTGGCCAGCTCGAAGTGTTACGGACAACGCTGGAAAACGCCGAAAAATTTGGCGAAGCCGCACAGCGCCTTTCACAATGCCCAACCGCATTAAGCGGTGGCGAACTGGGCGTGGTTAAACGCCAGCAACTCTACCCTGAGCTTGAAGACGCGGCCTTTGCGCTGGAGCAGGGGCAAATCAGCGAAGTGCAGGAATCCCCCATCGGCCTGCACATCCTGCGCTGCGACGAAATCCTGCCCTCCTCCACACGCCCCTTCATAGACGTTGAAGCCAGCATCATTGAACGCCTGACCGATGAGCGGCGCAAGGACGCACAGAAAACCTGGATCAAATCCTTGTTTGCTTGAGCGACTTTCCTGGCAGCTGGCTCACGTAATTTTCGAAAGACAATCGATTGGCCAAGCGATTACTTTGACAAGAAATACAAAATTTTCTTATAGAGATGGTCTGGATCAACCGGTTTGGGAATGAAGTCATTCATGCCGGCATTCATACAGGCTGCCCGGTCTTCATTGAATGCATTTGCAGTCATTGCCAGGATTGGAAGTTCATCTACCTGATATTGCAGACGAATTCGTTTTGTTGCCTCAATGCCGCCCATAACCGGCATCTGCATGTCCATTAAGATCAACCGGTAGTCGTTGCGCGCCACCATGTCGACCGCCTCTAGGCCATTCGAGGCAATATCTACGTTGCAACCGACCTCTTCAAGCATCATCAGTGCAACTTCCTGATTGATGGGCTCGTCCTCGACCAGCAAGAGGCGTGATCCGCGAAAGTCACGCCGTAAAATCTCCTCACTACGTATATCGTCAGCATTGTTCTCGACAACAACTACCGTGTCAGCATTCATCAAGACTGGCGAGAGATGCTTCCTGAGTGAGGCATACAAAATGGCAGCCGATATCGGCTTGAGTAAAACATCGACAAACCCGGCCTTGCGGGCATCTTCGAGAATATTCGGCTCAACTGATGACGTTACCAGAATCGCAACAGGTTGATGCCGCAAGGACTGGTTCTGCAGCTTGCGTAGCGTCTCGAATCCATCCAGACCAGGCATCAACAAATCGACCAAAACAAGATCAATTGTCTTTTCCTCCTGCCCGTATTTGCTAAACACCTCAAGTGCAGCGATACCAGATTCGACACTCTCACCTGCCAACCCCATCGTGCGAAGCAATTGCGTCTGGACCAGGCGGGTCACTGGCGAATCATCAATAACCAGCGCATGCATGCCCTGCAACTCTGGAATCAGGAAACGTCCCGCATCCTTCTTTTGTCGCCCTAAATGGGCCGTCATCCAGAAAGTGCTGCCGACATCCGGCGTACAACTTACGCCTGCATCGCCCCCCATCAATTGGGCCAGACGGCGGGTGATAGCCAGGCCAAGCCCGGTACCACCATAGCGACGGGTAGTTGAATTGTCAGCCTGTTCGAATGACTGGAATAGACGGGTTAAATTAACTGGAGAAATACCGATGCCGGTGTCGATAACCTCAAAGCGGACCAATACATCGTTTTCTGTTTCCTCAAGCACCTTGGTACGCAAGGTAATCGTTCCCTGCTCAGTGAACTTGACGGCATTGCCGAGATAATTGAGCAGGCATTGAGCAAGCCTGGTTGCATCGCCATTAACCATACACAGGCTTTGCTCAGAATCAATGACCAGTTCCAGACCTTTTTCACGTACCCGCTGGATAACCATCGAACAAACACGCGACAGAACAGCGTCCAGTTCAAAATCAGCTTTTTCAAGAACAACTTTATTGGCTTCAATTTTCGAAATATCAAGGATGTCGTTGATCACACCAAGCAGGTGATCGGCAGCACTTGCGATTTTTCCTAGCTTGTCGCAGACATCTGGCGTTGTCGCACCACGACGCAAGACATGTGTGAGGCCAACAATGGCATTCATCGGTGTCCGAATTTCATGACTCATATTGGCCAGAAAGTCACTTTTCGCCCGATTGGAGCTCTCAGCTTCCTGAGCGCGTAATTTTAGTTCTGCGTTCAGTACCTCGATTTGTGCTTCTTTATGTTTGAGCGACGTGATATCCGTGACCAGCGCAAAATAGCCACTAACGCCATCAGCGTCCACCTCCGGAATGTACTGCACCTGAGTCCAGAGATGCCCCCCGTGGATGTCGAGCAATTCACGCTCAAATATCTGGCGCTCACCACGCAAGGCTGCTTCGATATGCTGCTGACTGATTGCAAAGGCTGTATCACCAATAACATCGCGCAAATGGCGGCCACAAAGCGCCTGCGCAGACAATCCATACGAATATTCAAAAGCGTGGTTGGCGAATTCATTGGTCAGATCACGATTCCAATAGGCAATCATGGCCGGGGTGTTATCGAGAATCCTTTCAGCCTCGCCTCACTTCTGGACAAGGCGATCTCCAGCGCCTTGCGATCAGTATTGTCAAAAACGATGGAACGTGTCGAAATGAAATTCCCGTCGTTATCACGGATCATCTTGGCGCTTACTAGCACAGACATGACGCTACCGTCTTTGCGAAGCAACTCGAATTCGAGATCGCGAACAGCACCAGTTTCTTTAAATCGCTCAAAATTGACGATGAAATCTTGCTTACTCTTGGGAGAGAGAATCTGAGAAAAATTCATTTTCCCAACCACTTCATCGCGCGACAGTCCCAACCAATCCAGTTCGGTGTCGTTGATGCGCAGAAACAACCCATCACGATTGATGGAATGGTAGCCGCAAGGCGCTTGGTTATAGAGATCCTCAACCTCTGCCAAATGGTGGCTCAATGCCGTGTTTGCCTCGGCAAGTTCAGCGGTACGTTTCTCGATCTGCGCCTCCAGTTCAAGCCTATGGCGCTCCAACTCACTTGCATTCCTCTTGGCCTCCGTAATATCCAGTGAAATCCGACAAATAAAACTGGCAGCACCCGAAGCATCAAGGATAGGAAACATGTGCGACATGAAGTTACGCAACTCGCCGCCGACCAGCATAGTCTCCTCGACGGATTGCCTTTCCATCGTCTGTAACAATCGCTCATCGTTCAATCTGAACTGGCGAGCAAATTCATCCGGGTAGAGGTCAAAATCCGTTTTGCCAATGATTTCGGCTTCGCCAAGATGATGAATGCGCTGAAAATTTGGATTGGCCAAGGCATATCGGCCATCGGTATACTTGATCGAGAGCGCCGATGGCGAGTTGTCGACAATGGCAGTCAGCTTGAAATCGCGCTCACGCATCGCTGCTTCAGCAACTTCGCGCCCCACCATGTACTCTTCCAGCAAATTGCGGGCAGCCGTTATTTCAAGAACATTCGGGGTTGACCCATTGGCCACCTTACGAGGAATGATGGATGCCACAGCTTGACCAAGACGACGACTGGCCAGCTTGCCGCCCAAAATACTGATCAGCGCAGCCCCAAGGAGTGCAATTGCCCATAAAGCCGCGGCAGAATAAACCGGTAAACGATAGGCCGTAGTTGGAATTTCAAGCATTACCGACCAGGACGATACTAACGAGTTGATAACAAATCGGCCTTCATCATCGACATCGCCGGATGATTTCAGGCTAAGCGGTGCAACCCGGGCAATGACATCCTTGTTCCCATCAACAATGCTGATTCCCCAACCCTTCGGTAATGGCACTCGCTCAAGACGATTTTGAAGCTGTTGCGTTTCAATCGTTGTCATCAAGAGGTAAGCCGCCTCGCCTCCGCGCTTGATCGGCAATGCAATGGCAACAAGTGGCTCATGGGCGACCGGCCCAAAAACGATATCACCGACGGCAGGTTTACCGGTCGCCAAAGCAGTCTGTGCAGCCGACTGCTTTTTTGGGTGCGGCAATTTCGGTAGTGGTGAGCCAAAGGGAATACGGGTATTGAGCAGCATCTGCAGCTCGGCATTGGCCAGAATGACGTGGCTGCCAAAACTCTGCTGGAATCTTTGTGCTTCGTGATAAAGATCGAGCCAATGTGCCGGTACCTCGATCCACTGCGATATGGCAAGCATTTGCAAGCCATCGATTCGCGTGTTCAATTCCTGATCGAGTGCTGCAACAACAACGCTGGCTATGTTTCTGGCTGTCTGGTCACGTTCCGCCTGAATCGATCTGACATGCATGAAGGCCAGATAGGCCCCAAGCAGGAGAAGCGGTGTCACACATAGCCAGATCAGGCGTGATAGAAAATCTTGAAGCGACGTGCTTTTCGATTGGTTTAATGTGTTTTGTGTGTATGACTCAGCAGGCTTGATCTTCATGCTAATTATTTCTACGGCTACGCTTACAACCCACATAAGCGTGGTTCGATGATCGATCTGCAAGGAAATTCCAAGGATGCCGTTGCACTGCATTGGTGCACAGCTTTATGAGCGGATGATGAATCGAAGGGATTATTTTGTCTGTCAGCTTTAAAAGACAAGCGACAAGTATTTAGCGATAACCGTGCAGTATCGCCAGTGCAATCAATTCGGCATTGCTCCCGACGCCGAGCTTTTCGAGCAGTCGGCGGCGGTAAGTTGTCACGCTCTGGCTACTGATGCCGAGACTGCCAGCCATATCGTGAAGGCTTGTGCCACTAATCAAGCCTTGCATGACCTCAAGTTCGCGGCGTGACAATGCCTTGAACACATCGTCACCTGCCAGCGCTTTTGATGCCTCGCTCCGGCGTCCAGAAAAACATTTTCCGCCGGCAAGGATGCGACGAATGGCATGCAGCAGTTCCGCTTCATTAGCATCCTTGCCAACAAAGCCCTGCGCCCCGGCACGCTTGGCATAATCAACGTATTGACTGGCTGAATACATTGAAAAAAACATAACCGGCAGGGTAATGCCTTCTGCTCGCAGGGATTCAAGAATCTGGATGCCCCGTCGAACCGGCAGGGCAATATCAAGAATCATCAGGTCTGCCTTGAGTGACCGGGCGAGCGACTCTGCTTCAGCGCCGTCAACCGCCTGGCCTATCACTTGCAGATCGGTGGTTCTGGAAATAATGTCGCATAGCCCCTGACGGACCACTTGGTGATCATCGGCAATGATCAGGTTCGCCTTCATGGAACAGCCCGACGAAGAATGGTGATGCTGACAGTTGTTCCGGTCGCCCCAGATGCAATTACCACCTGGCTACCGTATCGTGCCAAGCGTTCGCGAATACCTGCCAGACCAAAGCCTTTTGATTTGCTGTCCGGAGCAAACCCGCAACCGTCGTCAATGACTTGCAAGCGGAGGACTTTGCTGGAGCTGGACAAGTTAACCCGGACACAGTTGGCCGAGGCATGCTTAGCCACATTGGTCAGCAACTCCTGAAATACGCGGAACAGATCAATACTCAATTGTTCCGTTATTTCATTGTTCAATGAAGTGAATCGCCCTTTGGCAGCAATTCCGACCAAGTTTGACCAGTCCTTCAAATACCAGCGACAGGTCGGAATCAGGCCCAGATCATCCAGCATGGGTGGCCGAAGGTTGTTGCTTATTTCCCGGGCAGAAGTGCTCGCTTGTGAGACAAGAGACTTGATCCGATTGACTTCAACCTCCAGCGGTATGCTGCCAGTAACTTGGCGGCCTAAATCGTCGATGCGAAAGCTGATTGCGGTAAGTAGGGCGCCCAATTGGTCGATCGCGGTTTCCGCGCTGAGTTTCTCTAAGGACATCATTCGCAGCCAACAGGGCTTGCAACTCGGCTCGCGAAGCCGCCAGTTTTTCTTCCGTCTTTATCCTTTCAGAAATATCACGGCCGACTGACTGAATTTCCTTCAACTGGCCGGCATCATCAAACAAACCGCGATTGATAAACTGCATCCAGTGTTCACAACCATCAGCTGCATAGACGCGGTTTTCGATGACCACAACCGGGTTTTCTGCGGAGATAGAGGTAATTTTGCTTCGATGTCTGGTACATCATCAGGGTGGGCAACAGGACGCCAGCTTTGACCGACAAGTTCTTCCTCTGTTTTCCCAAAGAATCGGCAATAAACCGCGTTCACAAAGACCATAGTGCCGTCTGGCAAATAGCGAGCGATCAACTCCGTTTGATCCTGCACGACGGTACGGTAGCGCATTTCGCTCTCGTGCAAGGCTATCTGAGCTTTCGTGATGCTTGAAACATCGGTCACTATGGTAAAAAATCCCCGAATATTTCCGTCGACCGTATCAGGTATGTATTGAGCCAGTGAATGCCGCACGTGACTGCCATCCGGCGAAGGAATAAGGCGCTCAAAGCACTGTTTCTCGCCACGCAAGGCGCCTTCGATATAGGGCATATTCAGACGGTAGCGCTCTTCGCCTATCACTTTACTGATATGCATGCCTGGCATAATTTTCGGGTCTATTCCGAACCAATCCTGATAGGCATGGTTGCCGAACTGGTTACGCAGATTGCTGTCCCAATATCCGATCATGGACGGCAGGTGATCAAGTATGGTTTGCAGATTTCTGACCGCATCATCCCGTTCCCGTGCGCGCAAGCTTATTCGAAATATCGCGCAGACTCCCGACAAAATACGCCTCTTCACCCAATTGAATCATCGTCGCTGAAAAGAGAGCCTGACGAAGCAAGCCTTCCTTGCGTCTTATCGTGACTTCAACCTCGCGGATGGTTTCACCTGCGGCAAGCCGGGAAAAAATATGGGAACGGACTGTGAGATCGGCCCAGAAACCCAGTTCAACCGAGTTTCGGCCAACAACTTCATGTCGCTCAAAACCGATGACTGCCAACAGTGCATCATTGAATTCAACAATGACGTTGTCACGCAGGGTTAGGCCAATCCCGACCGGGCTCATCTTGAGGATGGTTTGCAGTTGAAACTGACTTTCGACCAACTGGCGATTGAGTTCGGTGAGCGACTGGCTAATGTGCAAGTTAAAAACCCTTCAGCTTTATGAATGGATCGAATCTGGAATGTACATTCACTAATGCGTACTGAGAGCCGGCCCCGGAAATTCGGACAGTGAGATAAGTGATAGCCTTGCTTCACCAACGGCCGCGTAGCGGCTTGAATGAGGAGCAAGAACATGACGAGAAGGAAGCGGCGGAATCACTCGCCGGAATTGAAAGCCAAGGTGGCGATTGCTGCCTTGAAGGGCGACAAGACGCTGGCTGAACTGGCTCAGCAATATGATGTCCATCCGACTCAGATTACGGACTGGAAGACGCAGTTGCTGGAGCGTTCAGCCGTAGTCTTTGGCGAGCAGGGTCAAGGAATCTGGCCCGGACGTCCAGACGATGCAGGCGAAGATTGGTCAGCTGACACTGGAGAACGATTTTTAGAAAGGCGCTCACCAAGGCGGGCCGCTGAGCGCAAGAAGATGATTGACCGCACCCACAAACTGCCGGTAATCCGGCAATGCGAAATTCTTGAATTGGCACGGTCGACTGCGTACTACACGCCAAAACCGACGTCACCAGAGGATTTGGCGCTGATGCGCCGAATGGATGAGTTGCATCTCGATTACCCCTTTGCCGGGAGCAGGATGCTGCGCGACCTGCTCAGAAACGAGGGGCGGCCCATTGGCCGCAAGCGTGTTCGCCGTCTGATGCGTCAGATGGGGATCGAAGCCCTGTACCGCAAGCCGAACACCAGCCGTCGGCATGCGGCACCCGATTTACCCCTACCTGCTGCACCACCTGAGCATCGAGCGGTCAAATCACGTGTGGGCGACGGATATCACTTATATCCCGATGCGTCGGGGCTTCGTATCTGGTCGCGATTGTCGATTGGTACAGCCGTCGGGTGCTGGCTTGGCGGTTGTCGAACACGCTGACCACGGATTTCTGCATTGAGGCTTTGCAGGAAGCCATCCTGCGCTACGGCTCTCCGGAAATCTTCAATACCGACCAGGGTAGCCAATTCACCAGTATCGAATTCACCGGCGTACTCAAGGCGCATGGGATTCGTATCAGCATGGATGGGAAGGGCTGCTGGCGTGACAATGTCTTTGTCGAACGCCTCTGGCGGACCATCAAGTATGACGAGGTGTATCTCAAAGCCTACGATTCGGTTTCCCACGCCAAAGCGAGCCTGGGGAAGTTCATTACGTTCTACAACAGCCGGCGCCCGCACCAAACATTTGCCGGAAAGACGCCGGACATGATTTACTTCGCCAGCTTGCCGCAGGAGCAATTCGCCGCATGAAACCCGCGTTACCCACCGCGCCGGCTGCCTACGGTCTGAACGGACCTTCGGCAACCGTCACCGTGGATAACGCTACTACCGCAGGGCTCCACTTATCTCAGCGGAAAATCTGTCCAAACAAACGGGGCCAGCTCTCTTACCAGATATGAATTCGCAAGAGGGATAATTTTCCATCCCGAGGCAAGCAGAAAATAGTGGCTGCCGTAATCTGAGACGAGGTGCCAACAGCCAATAGATGCAGAAAACAGGCAAAAAAATGCCCCGGAATTTCTTCCGGGGCAAACCGAGGTTACTGCAGAGAGAGACGGTTAGCCGTTAGGCGTAAGTGGGGGCGAAGGCGGCTTCGGGATTGACGATGGGTCCCTTGTCGCTCCAGTAAGGTGAAAGCTTGCGCAACTGAGCGACGATGGGCGGCACCTCGGCGATCACCCGGTCGACTTCCGCTTCAGTGTTATAGCGGGAAAGCGAGAAGCGAATGGTGCCGTGCGCTGCGGTATAAGGAATGCCCATGGCGCGCATGACGTGCGACGGTTCAAGCGAGCCGGAGGTACAGGCCGAGCCAGAGCTGCCGGCAATGCCGACCTTGTTCAACAACATCAGAATGCCTTCGCCCTCGATGTATTCAAAAGCAATATTGCTGGTGTTGGGCAAGCGGTTGGTGACATCGCCCGTCGGGAAGCAATGCGTGATCTGGCTGAGCAGGCCGGCCTCCAGCTTGTCGCGCAAACGTTTGACGGTGGTGTTTTCCTCGGCCATGTGTTGCATGGCGAGTTCGCAGGCAACGCCAAGGCCGACGATGGATGCCGAATTCTCGGTGCCGGCACGCCGGCCGCGTTCCTGATGACCACCTCGTAGCAGCGGACGGAAGCGGCAACCGCGACGCAAGTAAAGAACGCCGATACCTTTGGGCGCATGCAGCTTGTGTCCGGAGAGAGAAAGCATGTCGATCTTGGTATTTTTGAGATCGATAGGAATCTTGCCGACGGCCTGCACGGCATCGGTATGGAACATGATGCCTTTGGCGCTGGCCAGTGCAGCCATTTCCTCAACCGGGAAGATGGTCCCGGTTTCGTTGTTGGCCCACATTGCGGAAACGATGGCGACACGGTCATGCAGCAAGGATTTGTATTCGTCCATGTCGATGCGGCCCTTCTTGTCCACCTTCAGCTTGTGGACGATGTAGCCTTCCTTTTCCAGCCATTCGCACAGGGTCAAAATCGCCGGATGCTCGACGTTGGTGGTGATCACCGTATTGCGCTCGGGCTGGGCTTTCAACGCCGAGAGAATAGCTGTGGAGTCCGATTCGGTGCCACAGGAAGTGAAGATGATTTCCGAGTCATGCTCGGCACCGAGCAAAGCCTGGATCTGGCTACGAGCCTTCTTCAATGCCTTGCCGACTTCGCTGCCGAAGGCATGAATCGACGAGGCATTGCCGAAATGCTCGGTGAAGAAGGGAAGCATGGCTTCGACCACGGCGGGGTCGCAGCGCGTGGTGGCGTTGTTGTCCAGATAGATCGGTTCCATGGCGCTGTCCTTTTATGATCTCTGTTGGTGTTGGGGCGATGCTCAGGCTTCGACCGGCATGTGCGAGAAAGGCAGCACTTGCACCAGTTCGCCCAAGGCTTCGATCATCTTCTGCTGAATGCCGCCAAGCGTGGCTGCTTCCATCATGCAGCCGGAGCAGGCGCCCTTCAGATGCACGTAGATCTTCTTGCCCTGGACGTCGGCCAGCTCGACATCGCCATGGTCGCGCTGCAGCATCGGGCGAACCGACTCCAGCACTTCCTCGATCTTCTTGATCTTCTCGACGATCGACAGCTTCTTGCTCGGCGGCTTCGGCGCTTCCGGCGTGGCCGGGCAGGCAGGCGGCGGCGAAACTTCACCTGGGCCGGCGCGTTCGGACATGACTTTGGCGAGGATTTCTTCGATGCCTTCGTGGCAAGCAGCACAACCGCCGCCAGCCTTGGTGTAGAAGGTGACTTCCTCAACGGTGTTGAGGTTGTTGGCCTTGACCACGTCCTCGATCATCACGGCGTCGATGGCGAAACACTTGCAGATCAGCGCGCCTTCTTCGTGGTCGTCGGACCACTCTTCGCCACGGTAGTTGGCGATGGCGGCCTGCAGGGCTTCGCGGCCCATGACCGAGCAGTGCATCTTTTCCGGCGGCAGGCCGTCGAGGAAATCGGCGATATTCTGGTTTGAAACCTTGAGCGCTTCATCCAGCGTCATGCCCTTGACCATTTCGGTCAGTGCCGACGAAGAAGCAATGGCCGAACCGCAGCCAAAAGTCTGGAAATGCGCGTCAAGAATAATCTCGGTTTCCGGCTCAACCTTGAGCATCAGGCGCAGCGCGTCGCCGCATTGGATGGAGCCGACATCACCGATACCATTGGCCTCTTCAAGCGGGCCGGAGTTACGCGGGTTGAAGAAGTGCTCGCGAACCTTGTCTGAATATTCCCACATGCTATGCGCTCCTTAAACCGAAAATGACGAGCCACAGGAACACTGTGCGCTGGCGTTGGGGTTATCGAATTTGAAACCGGTGTGGGTCAGGGTGTCGACAAAATCGACGGTGACGTTGTCGATCATCGGGAAGGTCATCGCATCGACCAGCACCTTGACGCCTTCGACTTCCAGTTCCCAGTCGTCGTCAGCCTTCTCGTTTTCCAGCTTCATGCCGTATTGCAGGCCGGAGCAGCCGCCGCCGGAAATGGTCAGGCGCAGCCCGATGACAGGCGTTTCAGAACCGCGGATAAAGCGTTGAACAGCCTTAATGGCAGCGGGGGTCATATTGATCATGTCGGTTCTCCCGGTTTGGATAGGCTATTCATTGCAAGCCCTGTGCCATGCCGGGAAATCCAATTAACCGACTGATTTTATTGATTTGTTGCACCGCGGTGCGTTGTCGCTTTTGCGACAATCAACCCAATACGTGTTCGTAAGCACGCCGCAGCAGGTTGCGTTCGACTTCACTGAGCTGGCGCGATTCGGTCATCGCGATAAAGCGGCTCTTGGTTCGCTCGGCCGCAGCAAACGGCGGGTCGATGCCGGCGAACGAGGCAAGCAGCACCGGCACATCGCCTTCCGGCGTATCGACCCAGGCCTGAAACTCGGCGACCGGTTCGATGGCGTCCTTCCGGCAGTCCCAGATGAATCTCGGCCTCGCGCACGATGGCCGTCGGATGAAACTGGATGGTCGGCGAATAATCCTCATCCCGCAGCGCAGAAAGCGCTGGCAAGGGCTTGAAGGCAACCACTCCTGAACTCAGGCAAAGGAAGCGGACACGACCGCTGGTCGCCTGCTTTGTGAATGAGGATGAGACGGGGCTAGAACTGTCATCCCAAAACCCCCCTGAAGGGGCCCACCCCCCCCCCCCCCCCCGGGGGGGGGGGGGCCGGCCCAACCACCCCCCCCCCCCCAACCCGGGGAGGGGGGGGGGGGGGGGGGGGCGGCGCCCCCCCGCGCCCCGGGGCGGCCGCGCGCAGCCAGCCGCGGGGGGGGGGGGGGGGGGGGGGGGGCTTCCTGCCACAAAACAAGATGCCAACTGGAGATTTTCATGTCTTCACTCGGCAAGCACCGGGTCGCCACGCAATTTTTCCGGTCGGCCCCAGACTTGCACCGACTCGACATAAAACGCTTCCTTGGTCGGGTGCTGCAGCAGCACCTGATACTCGGCAAAGATGCGTCCGTCAGGAAAGATGGTGACGGTACCGTAGCGCTGTTTGCCGCGCCAGGTACCGATCAGGTTGATTTCCTGCGAGAAGGGATCGACTGTCTCGGCAAAAGTCGCCTCGGCCCAGATCGGCTCGTCACCAATCGACAGGCCGAGTTTTTCGACCTGGCCGCGCAAGGCGGCGCAGACGGCGTCGCCCAGCGCGGCATCAGGTTGCAGCAACATGTCAGGCCGGGGCGTAGGTGTAACAGTCTTTCGGACAGACGCGGCCGCAGGAGCCACAACCGATGCAATCCGCCGGATTGGCCAGGGACATGACCATCATGTTGTCGTCTTCATCATCGTTGTCGTCATCCAGCTCGCGCTCGACCAGATCGAGCACGCTGCGCGGACAGACCTTGTAGCAGCGGCCGCAGCCGATGCACTTGGACTGGTCGAGTTCGATGGCGAATTGCGGCGTCCATTCGGTGCCGCCCTTGGTGAGTCCGGTAATCATGCTGTTTGTCCTTTCTGGGCGGCAGCCAGCCGAGCGCTGGCATCGGCCCAGGCCTGGCAGGCCTCAAGGGTGGATTGGGAAAGCGCGGGAATCTCCTGATAGCCCGCCGGCAGGCGGTCTTCCACGAGGTCGTGCATTTGGGAGGCCCATTCGGAAGCGATGCGCTTGAGCTTTTTCACTTCCTTGTCGAGGGCAGCCAGTTCTTCAGCGGTCATCTGCCTCCCCTTCCTTACAGTCCGGCGACGTTCGGATACTGGCCGATACGCTCAAGAGCGATACCGAGCAGCTTGTCGGCGTCATCCTTCATCTTGGACAGGCTGGGGAAGCCGAAACGATGGACGTCACGCAGCGTCTTTTCAACGGCAACCAGTTTGCCAACGGTGATGATGGCGCGGCCAAAACCTTCGTGCGTCAAATGGACGAGCGGCACGGCGAGCAACTTGCACTCCTTTTCGATCAGTACGGCAATCGCGTTGTAATAGGCTTTGACGCGGGAGATGGTTTCGTCATCCGGGTCGCCGATCATCGGAATGTTGGCCTTGCGTTCCTTGGTCAAGATATAGGGATCGAGAATTTTTTCGACGGTCCAGCCGCTGTAGGTACCGTAAGTATCCAGGGCGCGCATCTGGCGGGCCATTTCCTTGACGAAATCCGTCGAGAAGATGGGATCAATGGTTGCTGTATCGCTCATGATGAAACTCCTGTT
Source organism: Candidatus Dechloromonas phosphorivorans (assembly GCA_016709495.1). GTDB lineage: Bacteria > Pseudomonadota > Gammaproteobacteria > Burkholderiales > Rhodocyclaceae > Azonexus > Azonexus defluvii. Next base: position 39,173 of record JADJMS010000020.1, read on the forward strand.
GAGAAAGATTGGAATGGGGTGATGAAGTAATAAGTCGCGGCGCCGGCATCAGGTCGGGAACCAGGCCGATGGCAATGCGGGCGATAGCCAGCGCACCGAGAAAACCGGCCATTGCGCCCAGCGCCGTGGCGCCGTCACTGCCATCGCTCAGTGAACCGAGCCAGGCGCCGAAGATCATGGCAAATGCCGGAAAGAGGTAGCCGAGTAGCGCTGAGAATGTCAGGCGACTGGCCGGCAAGCCGATCATGACCATGTCGCCAGCCGTGGGGGCGGCCACTGCTCTTGCCATGCCCAGCTGCGCCCGAGGAGGAGCAGCCGGCGGTTTCCATGGCAACAATTGCCTTGCCGTCTTCCACGCGCTGGACGATGCCGCGGTGTTCGATCATTTGGCTGTTCATCCTTCCCACCCTTCTTCTGCCATATTGGCAAAACGGTCCTCAGCCTTGGCCTTGGTCTGAGCGGCGATGGCACGGTCGATCCAGGCGACGCCGCCGTCGCTCATCGCTTTCGAAATCTGGCCCAAAAGCTCGTCGACCGTATCAACCTCATCGACACGGATCGGCTGGATGCCCTTGGCCAAGAGCTTCTTGATCGCCGAAGCGCCAATCGCCATGACGTAAACCCCGGCGCAGCCTTCAAGGAAATCGACCTTGGCGCCGAGCTTGTCCTCGTTGCCATCCATCGCCTCTTCGGCGAATTCGGCAACGCCAACCAGCGTCGCCTTGTCCGGCGTCACTTCGTAGACCACGAAGCCCTCGGCAGAACCAAAGTGCTGATTGACGCGGGTGCGGTCGGTGGAGGCAAAGGCAACCTTGATCACGGCAGCGGGCTCCTGCTTAATGGACCAGACCAGTTGCAGACGACGAGACGATAGGTTGCTCATTGGGGCGGGTGTCTTGCCAGTAAATTGATCGATAGGGTTCGAGTTCATGGTGTTGGCTCAACATAAGGTTGGAAATATCGAACAAGGCCTGCCGGGTACCCCGGTAGCCCACCCAGGTGCGGGCATAACCGCCCACGTGGTCGTACTGCGGAAAACCGGCGCGCATCAGCGGAATACCAAGGCGGCTGGCAGTTTCAGCGGCGTGCGAGTTGGCGATGACCAGTTGGGCATCAGCCACCCTCGCCTGCTTTTCCATGTCTTCCAAATCGCCGATGATGATTTTTTCTATCGGCAGACTGTTGAGGCTTTCGTGTTTATGCGGGCTGACGGCGCTGACAATTTCAGCCCCCATGCCTGTCAGGAAGCGCACTTGCATACCGAGCAGATCAGGGTCGGCGGCCAGCGCAACGCGGGCAAAACCGATCATGAAATGGCTGTCGACCATCGCATCCTGCAACTGGGCACGGTGGCGCTCGATCTTCTCGGGCACCGGTTTTCCGGAAATCTCTGCCAGCGCCTGGGTGAAGGCATCGCAGTCATCAAGGCCCATCAGCCCGTCAAAATGGTAGTCCGGCACACCGGTGCGGCTCTTCAGAATGTTGGCGGCCTTGTGCAGCGAGGGGCCGACGACAAGTGTTGCGGTCGACTCGCCCATGATCTCGATTTCTGAACGCGGCGTGCCACCAATGGTCAGCGCCGAATACTCGCTTTCGGTCAGGTGGCCATCCAGCGAATCACCAATATCCGGCACAACAATCGGGCGTAGGCCGAAGGCTTCGACCCATTCCTTGATTGCTTCGATATCGCCCGGCGTCAGCATTGCCGAGGCCAGCACATTGACCTGTTTGGGGCGTTTGCCAACACAGTTACTTTCCGGCACCAGCGTTTCAATCAAGGATTCGATGGCCAGCGCGTAGCCGCTTTCCAGGCAACCAACGTAATCAGGCGTATTGACCGGCACCACGGCAACATGGTCAAACTCGGGGTGGGCAACACGGAAATCACGCAGCGAACGACGAATATCGCAACCTTGGGTTTCAGAAAGGCCGGTCGTGACGAGGCCGATGATTTCCGGCTTGCTCTTGTCGGACAAGGTGCGCAAGGCTTCGATAATGTTTTCGTCGGCGCCCATGATGCTCGACACCTGATCCATCGCCGTCGTTTGCAGCGGAATCGGCTCGCGGAAGTGACGCACAAAGAAGACCTTGCCGAAAGCCGTGCACCCCTGCGAACCATGCATCAGCGGCAGGCTGCGGTTGAGGCCGAGAAAAGCGAGCGAAGCGCCAATCGGCTGGCTGACCTTGAGCGGATTGACCGCCAGCGCTTTCTTGGAATGGATGATTTCAGCCATTTGGACATTGCCCCGTTGAGACTGATCACATCTCAGCAAGGAACGCGCCAAGCAATTATTACAATAAATACAATAAGTTGGAAAATAAATCGAGTGTAGGAAAGTCAACAATTGCTATAAAGAGTGGGTACAAATAAGCAACGTCGACAAAACTCACTGGCCGTTCGGATTTCCGAACGCGCTCGCCGGGGAATTTCCGGGAATCCGGTCACCGGAACGCCAGATGAAACAAATTACATTAACAATCAACGACTTGAATTACGTTTTCTCTGGCACGCCCTGTGCAATAAGAACAAGCAACCGCGCACCAGCGTGGTCAGCCAATAATTAACGGAGACAAACCCATGAATGCAGTGACCACTCGCCTCGAACACGACCTGCTTGGTGACCGGGACGTGCCTGTCCAGGCCTATTACGGTGTCCATACGCTGCGTGCGTTGGAAAATTTTGATATCACCGGCATATCGATTGCCGTCTATCCTGACCTGATCCGCGCCTTGGCCCAAATCAAGCAGGCCGCAGCCCAGGCCAACCAGCAACTCGGCCTGATTGATGCCAAGCGCACGGATGCGATTGTCGCCGCCTGCAAAGAGGTAATCGACGGCAAATGGCACGATCAGTTCGTCGTCGACGTCATCCAGGGCGGCGCCGGCACCTCGACCAACATGAACGCCAACGAGGTGATCGCCAACCGGGCGCTCGAAATCCTCGGCCACGCGCGCGGCGAGTACCAGTTCCTGCACCCGAACGAGCACGTGAACATGAGCCAGTCGACCAACGACGTTTATCCGACAGCGCTCAAGCTCGCCACCTACGTCGGCATCTTCCGCCTCGTTGATGCCATGGCCTACCTGCGCCACGCCTTCGAGCGCAAGGCCGAGGAATTCGCCGACGTGCTGAAAATGGGACGCACCCAGCTGCAGGACGCCGTGCCGATGACCCTCGGCCAGGAGTTCTCGACCTACGCCGTCATGCTCGGCGAGGACGAGGAGCGCCTGCGCGAAGCCGCCCTGCTCATCCGCGAAATGAACCTTGGCGCCACCGCCATCGGCACCGGCATCAACGCCCACCCGGACTACGCCGCCATCGTCTGCCGCAAGCTGGTCGAGATCAGCGGCATCCCGGTTCTCACCGCCCCCAACCTGATCGAGGCGACGCAGGATTGTGGCAGCTTCGTCCAACTGTCCGGCGTTCTCAAGCGTGTTGCCGTCAAGCTGTCCAAGGTCTGCAACGACCTGCGCCTGCTATCCTCGGGACCGCGTGCCGGCTTCAATGAAATCAATCTGCCACCACGCCAAGCCGGCTCATCAATCATGCCGGGCAAAGTCAATCCTGTGATACCGGAAGTAGTCAACCAGATTGCCTTCGAAGTAATTGGTAACGATCTCACCGTCAGTTTTGCTGCCGAAGCCGGCCAACTACAGTTGAACGCCTTCGAGCCAATTATCGCCCATAGCCTGTTCAAGAGCGTGCTACACCTGCGCAAGGGCTGCAAGGCACTGGCCGACCACTGCGTCGACGGCATCACCGCCAACCGCGAAACGCTGCGCGCCAGCGTCGAACGCTCGATCGGCATCGTCACCGCGCTCAACCCCTATATCGGCTACGCCAACGCCACCGAAATCGCCGCTGAAGCCCACCTGAGCGGCCGCGGCGTTGCCGAGATTGTGCTCGAACGCAAGCTCATGAGCCCCGAGCAACTGGCCGACGTGCTGCGCCCCGAGGTGCTGACCAAGCCGCAAATGATTCTGCCCCGGGCGGCCTGAGCCAGCGCCCTTCATTCAATGCACACAACAAGGAAACCATCATGAAAATGAACCGGTTAACCACCCTGATCATGATCGCCATGGTGCTCGGCGTCATTGTCGGCTACGCCTGCAACACCATGGCCGGCGGCCCGGCCGCCGCCAAGGAAATCGCCGGCTACTTCGGCATCCTGACCGACATCTTCCTGCGCCTGATCAAGATGATCATCGCGCCGCTCGTCTTCGCCACCCTGGTCGTCGGCCTGGCCGGCATGGGCGACTCGAAGACCGTCGGCCGGATCGGCGCCAAGGCGCTTGGCTGGTTCGTCGCCGCCTCGCTGTGCTCGCTGGCGCTCGGCCTGCTCTTCGCCAACCTGCTGCAACCCGGCGCCAATCTCGGCGTACCGCTGCCCGAAGTGGGTGCCGCCGTTGGCCTGAAAACCAGCGCGCTGAATCTGAAAGATTTCATCACCCACGTCTTCCCGAAGAATTTCTTCGAGGCGATGGCGGCCAATGAAATCCTGCAGATCCTCGTCTTCGCCGTCTTCTTCGGCCTGGCGCTCGGCCACCTGCACAACCAGGCGGCACGCAGCCTAGTTAACACGATGGAAGAAGTCGTGCACGTCATGCTCAAGGTCACCGACTACGTCATGCGCTTCGCACCGATCGGCGTTTTTGGTGCCGTCGCCGGCATCATCACGACCCAGGGCCTGGGCATGCTGGTCGTCTTCGGCAAGCTGCTGGCCAGCTTCTACATCGCCCTCGCCGTGCTGTGGCTGGTGCTCATCGCGGCCGGTTACTTCGTGCTCGGCAAGGAAGTCTTCCGCCTGCTCAAGCTGGTGCGCAGCCCGATGCTGCTCGGCTTCTCGACGGCCAGCAGCGAATCGGCCTACCCCAAGCTGATGGAGCAACTCGAGAAATTCGGTGTCAAGGATCGCATTACCGGCTTCGTACTGCCGCTCGGCTACTCCTTCAACCTCGACGGCTCGATGCTCTACTGCGCCTTTGCCGCGCTGTTCATTGGCCAGGCCTACGGCATCGATCTCAGCCTGGGAACGCAGATCACCATGCTGCTGGTCCTGATGATTTCCAGCAAGGGCGTCGCCGGCGTGCCACGTTCCTCGCTCGTTGTCGTTGCTGCCGTGCTGCCGATGTTCGGGCTGCCCGAGGCCGGCTTGCTGCTGATCCTCGGCATCGACCACTTCCTCGACATGGGGCGCACGGCGACCAACGTGCTGGGCAACGCCATCGCTACAGCTGTCGTAGCCAAATGGGAAAACGGTATCGATCCGGTGGAGGAGTCTCTCGCTGAAATCGACGAAACACTACCAGTCCCTGGCGATGATCTGGTACCTGCCAACGCGGCCTGACAACACCCAGCTCCTCGGTTCAGCATCACCCTCGGGCTGAACCTTCTTGCGGACCCGGTACCATTCGTGCCGGGTCCATTTTTTAGGCACTACAAATGATTGTCGATTGGACCATCCTCGCTCCCGCAGCCTTCTTCGCCGGCATGGTCGATGCCGTGGTCGGCGGCGGCGGCCTGATCCAGATTCCGGTACTGCTCGCCCAGTTCCCGCAGACTGCCATCCCGGTCTTATTCGGTACTAACAAAGTGGCGAGTATTGCCGGCACCGGCGCCGCACTCTGGCGCTATGCCCGTAGCGTCCGCATCCCCTGGTTTGTTGTATTACCCGCCACCCTTGCTGCCTTACTCGGCGCCTGGGGCGGTGCCGCGCTAGTCGCCTGGATTCCGCGCGAGACGATGCGGCCAATGGTCGTCATCCTGATGATCGCCGTCGCGCTCTACACTTTCATGAAAAAGGATCTCGGCCAACAAGTGACACGCGTGCTGAACGGCACTGACCGCTGGAAGGGAGCACTATTCGGTCTAATCATCGGCGCCTACGACGGCTTCTTTGGCCCAGGCACCGGCAGCTTCCTGATCTTCGGTTTTGTCCGTCTGTTCGGTATGGATTTCGTGCAGGGTTCAGCGAGTGCCAAGGTCATCAACTTCGCGACCAATCTCTCGGCGATTACTTTTTTCGCCAGCCACGGCCCAATTCTGTGGCAGATCGGCCTGATCATGGCCGTCTGCAACCTCGCTGGCTCTTACCTCGGCACGCGCCTCGCGCTCAAACATGGCGCCGGATTCATTCGAAAAGTTTTCCTTGGTGTCGTCACCATTCTGATTCTCAAACAACTGCTCGAAATCCTCTAACATAGCCTGCCCCACTTGCCTGCCGCCATGCCCAGCCGCCACACCCTGCGCCTCCTGCCGATCCTGATGCTGCTCTTCACCCTGATGGTGCTGAGCGGCTTTGCGGCGCACCGTGTCGCCCGGCAACTGGGCCTGGCCGACCTGCAGACCACCGGTTTGCATCGGCTTGACCTGTATACCGCTAGTCTGGAACGAGAGATCGGTAAATATGCCTTTCTTCCCGGCACACTCGGACTCGAACGCGATGTCCTGGCCCTGCTCGGGAAAAACGACGATGGCAGCCTGGCGCCACGTGTTAACGCCTATCTTGAACAGCTCAACGAACGAGCCGGCACCCTCTCGATCTACGTCATCGATACCGCCGGACGTGTTGTTGCCTCCAGCAACTGGCGCCGTGCTGACAGCTTTATAGGTGAAGACCTAGCTTTCCGTCCCTATTTTCGCGAAGCAATGGACAGTGGTAGCGGCCGCTTCTTTGGCATTGGTACAACCCGCGGCGAGCCTGGCTACTACCTGGCATCAACGCTGGCCAACGATAGTCAGACAGTCGGCATCGCCGTCATCAAGGTCAGCCTGGAACAACTGGAAAAATCGTGGAGTACCGTTGAAGCCCCGGCCATGGTCAGCGATGAAAACGGTGTCGTCATTCTCGGCTCGGTCGCCGACTGGAAATTCACCACCTTGCGCACACTGGACGAAACAACGCGCAGCGCCTTCGACCAAACCCAGCAATACAATCGCCGCGCCCTGAAGCCACTGGGTCTGAATGAAATCAGCGAGCTCGAACATGGCGCACGACTGGTCAGCATCGCCAAGGAAGCCCCCGAGATGGCCTCGGTTTACCCGGTAACAGGTCGCTTCCTCGCCCAATCCCGTCCGCTGCCGGGCACCCCGTGGACGCTGACCGTGCTCTCACACCTGAAACAGGTCGACGATACCGCGCTCACCCGCTCGGCGCTGGCAGTACTCGCCACCGCCCTCCTCTTCATGTTCGGCATGAATATCAATGAACGCCGCCGCCGCCTGAAAGACCGACTGGCTGCCCGTGAAGCCTTGCAGCATGCCCATGATGAACTGGAACTCAAGGTAGCGGAACGCACGGTCGACCTTTCGGCGGCCAACTTGCTGCTCACGGACGAAATCAGCGAACGCATCCGGGCCGAACGTACTTTGCGCGCCGCTCAGGATGAACTGGTACAAGCCGGCAAGCTGGCAGCCATTGGCCAAATGTCGACCGGCATTGCGCATGAACTCAATCAGCCTCTGGCTGCGCTGCGTACCCTTTCCGGCAATTGCGTTCGCTTTCTCGAACGCGGCGACCTCGCCACCACCCGCTCAAACCTCGAACGTATCGCCCAATTGGTCGACCGCATGGGGTTGATCAACAGCCAGTTGCGTACCTTTGCTCGCAAATCAAGCGGCGAGCTGCAGCCTGTGTCTCTGCAGCGTGCCCTCGACAACACGCTGGCCCTGCTCGAACCGCGCCTCACCGAAGCCCATGCTGAAATCCAGCGTCAATGCGCCGAACCGGGACCGGTTGCGCTATGCGACATCAATCGTCTGGAACAAGTGCTGATCAATCTGATTGGCAACGCCCTCGACGCCATGCATGGACAGCCAGCGCCATGTATCGAAATCAGTTGCGAGAGCGCAGGACGGCAGGCCCGACTGACCGTACGCGACTTTGGGCCAGGACTGGACGAGGAAGCAATCAGTCACCTATTCGAACCCTTTTTTACGACCAAGGAAGCTGGCGTTGGCCTCGGCTTGGGGCTAACCATCTCGGCCGGCATCATTCGCGACTTTGGGGGTACCTTGAAAGGTGCCAACCACCCGAGCGGCGGGGCTATTTTCACGCTGGAACTTGAATTGAGCAAATTGAGCGATGAGGCAACAGGCCATGAGTGAAGCATTGACCGTACTGATCATCGAAGATGACCCCGACGTTGCCCTGGGTTGCGAGCAGGCCTTGCAACTCGACGGCATCAGCGCTGCCTGCGTGGGCAGTGCCGAACAGGCTAGACGCAGACTAGGCAGGGATTTTCGTGGCATCGTCGTCAGCGATATCCGGTTGCCAAAAATGGATGGCATGGCTTTCCTGCGTGAGACGCTGGCCCTCGACCCCGAACTTCCGGTCGTTCTGATTACCGGCCACGGCGACGTATCGATGGCCGTTCAGGCGATGAAGGATGGCGCCTACGATTTCATCCAGAAACCCTTTCCACCGGAATATCTGGTCGAAGTTGTGCGGCGGGCGCTGGAAAAGCGCCGGCTTGTCCTTGAAGTCCGCGACCTGCGCCGGCAACTGGAGCAGCGCGACCAGCTGGAAGGCAAGTTGATCGGCCTGGCGCCAAGCATGCAAAAACTACGCGCAATGCTGGTCGGCCTGGCCAGTAGCGCAGCCGATGTGCTGATTCACGGCGAAACCGGCACCGGCAAGGAACTCGTCGCCCGCTGCCTGCATGAAGCCAGTTCGCGGCGCCAAGGCAATTTTGTGGCAATCAATTGCGGCGGGCTGCAGGAAAACCTGTTCGACAGCGAAATATTCGGCCACGAAGCCGGCGCCTACACCGGTGCTGCCAAACGCCGGATCGGCAAGATCGAATTTGCCAGCGGCGGTACGCTGTTCCTCGACGAAATCGAGAGCATGCCACTGCCGATGCAGATCAAACTATTGCGCGTTTTGCAGGAGCGCACGCTGGAACGCCTTGGCTCGAACACCACCATTCCCATCGACTGCCGTGTCATCGCGGCGACCAAGGACGATCTGCTCGAACTTGCCGCGCGTGGCGGTTTCCGCAACGACCTTTACTATCGGCTAAGCGTCGCCACGCTCGCCCTGCCCCCGTTGCGTGAGCGCCGGGAAGACATTCGCCTGCTCTTCGAACAGTTCCTGCTTCAGGCCGCCGCACGCCATCAACGCCCGGTTCCCGAAATCCCTGCCGGTCGAATACAGCAGCTAGTTGGCTACCATTGGCCAGGCAATGTCCGGGAACTGCGCAACGTTGCTGACCGCTGCGTCCTTGGCATAGAGAGCGGTTCCCCACCATTTGGTCAAGCGCAAGCCGACGGCCCGACCCCGCTCGCCGAGACAGTCGAAGCCTTCGAACGAGCATTGATCAGCGATGCGATGCGCCGCCACCGCAGCCTCGCGCGCACCGCCGAAGCATTGGTGGTGGCCAAGACAACACTACACGACAAGATAAAAAAGTATGGGCTGGACGAAAGTAATTAGGGAAGCTGAGTACCACCTGTTGACCAGACAATGATCGCGGGATTATGTGTAGAAATCGGGACTTGATCTGACAATCCGTGTCAAATCAGTTCGGGAGCCAACGGTCCAAGTGTGCCCTTAAAAGACGCTCATCTTCTTGATGGTCGCAAGGCTGGTTTTTCGGGCAAAGCGGTCGGTCGTCGCACCAGACCGAGCGAGTGCTGTTCAGCATTAGCTCCACAGAATGAACGTTTATGTAGCCCTCTTTATTTTGGGAGCCACCCAGCCGTCCCTTGCTGGGACTTGTCTACAGCCGGATTTCCGGCAACAGAGACCGGAGTACGCTCAACATGATTTTGGAGTTCGTCCGCAATCCAACCGCACCACCATCAGCCATAAGATGTCTATCGATGCGAAAAGCTCAACCATTTTGCGTCAGATTCGCACAACGAATGTACCAAACCAACGGTAATCAATATGAGTATTGCAGGCATACTCTCCAACCGAGGCGATAGCTAAACAATAGGGCAATCAGTGACTTGGCACGTTCGCGACATACCCGGCATCAGTCAATGAAAACCTTAGTGCGGCCAGCGCGTAGCGCATATGAATGCACTCGTCCTGACCTGACGAGTAACTGGTCAGTACACCCCAATTGAGTTGGCGACAAAGAAGCGCAAGAGCCGATGCTTCCTCATGAGAAAGCTTGACTGTGAGACTTATTTTATCCATAACTACCCTTTAAACTCATCTGCGAGGAGTAAATGCCGCTCCCCCGTTTTCGAAGCACTGTACCTATCGTTTTTTTGTAAAAACGAACTCAACCCGACGCGATCTCAAGCGGCACTCCTCGGAGCGACAACTCTTAGGAGTTCGTTCGCTACCAAATGCCTCTTTTCTTATCTGCGATCTTTGAACCCCGTGTTTTCGGAGTTTTTCTGCAACGGCCATGACTCTGCTGTCAGATACAGCTAGATTAAAAGACGGGCTACCGTTGTCATTTGCATGGCCGATTAGAGTAGCAATGAGATTTTTGTCGTCGAGTAATCTGCGTGCGAGGGAATCGATCTTGTATTTCTCCTTGCTGCTGACCGTTGATGAGCCAAGGGGAAAAAAGATGCTCTCTTCCTCATGGATCTCTCGCGCTTCCCTTTCTGTTGGCTCAGGATTGGCTTTTTTACTTAAAGAGCTATTTGCAGGTCGGGCCACTGCTGGTGGCGGAGTTGGATTTTCAACTGGCTTAGAATTGGCCTCGAATTGGCCTGGCGGCGTGGATGTGCATCCCGTAAGCCAGCATATTCCAAGTATGCACAAACACAACTTTGCACTTGGCTTACTCTTGGTCACGAACCATCTCCGCCAGAGGCGTTGCGGCAAAGATCTCGTTCTTCCCTGGCATATGCTGTATCAATTCATCTAAATTGATATGCAATGTTTTTAGGCTAACCAAAGGGATGCTTGACAGTGCTTCCGGAAGTACGCCCTCCGCAGGCCCGGGCAACCTTGCAATAAGTTCTTCGCCCGATGCGCTCAGGCGCAAGCCTATTCTTCGCTGATCCTTGGTCATTTTCTGTTTAACCAAATAACCTTTTGCAACCAGCTTTTCAACAAGAATGCTGCATGTGGACTGATGAATCCCCAGTCTGCCTGCCAAGTCGGTAATCCCGATTTCAGGGGTGTGCTCAACCTCCTGAAGAACCCAGGTCTGGGAGCCGGGTAACCCGCAGCTCTCTTCAAGCTCCCTGAAATATTGCCGCATGCTGCCGTATATCACGCGAAACTGCTGAAGAACCTCAAGCGCCAATGGGGTCGTGGTGTTATTCATGGAAACGATAGGTTGCACTAATTCGGGGATCAAATTATATTGCTAATCAATGCTATTTTAACTGCTGTTACGACAATCAATCCTTATCGACAAAGGTTTTAGGGGGCTTGCCCCCTTTTTTATGTTCAACTCGATTCAACTCTTTGGTCTGGTGTTGCTCGGTGGATTAGCCGCTGGGGAAGTGTCGAGGAAATTTTTTTCCTTGCCACGAACGACCGGCTACGTGCTGTTCGGACTACTGGTTGGTCAGAGCGGACTGAACTGGGTAACGCTTTTGGACATCGAATCGGCACAGCTTTTCATCGACCTGGCGCTTGGGCTGATTCTCTTTGAACTCGGCTACCTGGTTCCACGCAGCACGCCTGAAGCAGGACGCAACCGGCTGCTTGCAGGCTGTGTCATTTCGCTGACGGCGGGTTTGCTGGTGTTGCTATTGTTTCTCTACTGGGGTTTTTCCACTGGCTCCGCCCTGTTTGCGGCGGCGCTTTGTGTTGCCACTTCGCCGGCCATCACCATCGCCACCTGCAGCGACGTCGGAGCCAAAGGCGAGCGCACCGGCTTGCTGTACACCATGGTGGCAATCAACGGCGCCGTTGCTTTTGCGGCCGTAGTGTTGCTTGTCCCGTTCCTGATTGACAGCGAGCCGCTGAGTGGATTCGCCCGCGTCAGCAATGCGCTGGGCAGCATCATCGGCTCCATCGTGCTCGGTGGGGCCTGTGCCGGATTGGTCCTGCTTGGCGCCGATCGGCTGGAAAGACAGGCCGAACACCAGCATCTGCTGATTCTCGGCACTATCGTGCTCGGTGTGGGCACGGCCATCTATCTGGATGTCTCCGTCTTTCTTCCCATGCTGATTTTTGGCATTCTGGTCAGCACCATTGACCATGAGCGCAAGGTTATCGCCATCCGGATTGCCAGTGACGCCCGTGTTTTTCTGGTTATCACGTTTGTCCTCGCCGGGGCCGCGCTCGACATTGCCTATCTGCGCGACTATTGGCTGGAGGCTATTCTGATTGCCCTGGCGCGACTGGCCGGGCAGGTGCTGGCCATCCTGATTTCGCGCAAAAGTATTGGCCTGACGGTGCGTGAGAGCGTCTTTCTGGGCATCGGACTGCAACCGATGTCGAGCATCGCGCTGGTTCTTCTGGTCAACACCCAGATGCTCTACAGCGGTATGGATGCGAAGCTGGTTGGCATGCTGATGGCAACAATCCTGCTGATGCAATTATTTGGACCGCTGGCGACTCAAACAGCAATCAAGGGATTTGGCGAAGCAACTCGACTTCGCCCCTCTGTCAAAAACGAAGTACCAGCAGAGAACCATGGAGGCACATCATGAGCAGACGCCCTTTGCGTATCGGGCTTTCAGCCCGGATTTACCATCCGTTGCCCGGTGCCACCGGGCTCCAGTCGAAGTCCCTGCAATACCTTGAACAGTCGGTGGCGCATTGGGTGATGTCACGCGAGGTGATGGTTTTCATGATCCCCTCGGTCAGCGGCGACGGCATGGTGCACCGGAGCAGCATTCGCCTGTCGGACTATCCGCAATATCTTGACGGGCTGGTCCTGCAGGGCGGTGCCGATATCAGCCCGCAATCCTATGGCGAGCAGCCGCTGCAGGCCGAGTGGGCGGGCGACCGCCTGCGTGATGCCTATGAAATGGAACTGCTGCATGAATTCATGGAAGCCGGCAGGCCAGTACTCGGCATTTGCCGTGGCGCACAACTGATCAACGTTGCGCTGGGTGGTACCTTGTACCAGGACATCGCGACGCAATACGAAGAGCCGCAAATTCATGTGCACGAGGATTACGACAAGCACGCCCACAACATCACGTGGGAAGCCGGCAGCGGCCTTGGCAAGTTGTATCCCGAACCCGCCGGCAGCAGCAAAGTGATCTCGATTCACCACCAGGCCATCAAGGCATTAGGTAAGGGGCTGCGCGTCGAGGCGCGCAGTACGGAAGATGGTTTGATCGAAGCTATCCGCCTTGAGGGCAAGCCCTATGTTCTCGGTCTGCAGTGGCACCCTGAATTTCACCCGCCAGGCGCCCCGGATTTGCTGAACTGCAATCCGATCCTCGATGAATTCCTGAGTGCAGCGCGAGGTCGGCGTTGGTGATTTTTGACGGCTTTTTGCCGTTGACCGTAGCAAGGGGCCAGGCATGATCGAGACGATCACTTCGCCATTGCGCGCTGTTTGGGAAAGCCTGCTTGAGCGCCTGTTTTTCCTGCCGCCCTTTCCCGAGACGATCGACTCGCTGGCCTTGTTCAGCCTGTTGCTGGTCGTCGGCCTGCTCCTCGGCGAATGGCTGCATGCCCACGCCCGGTGGCCCAAGGTCACCGGCTACGTGCTGGCCGGTATCGTATTCGGTCCATCAGCGCTGAGCTGGATCAGCATCGAGGCCCTGGCACAGGCGCGACCGATCGCCGACGCAGCACTCGGTTTGCTGATGATGGAGGTCGGCAGGCGTCTTGATCTGAGCTGGCTGCGCCGCAATCCGGAACTGTTGCGCAGCACCCTGGCTGACATCACGCTGTCGTTTGCCCTGATTTTCATTTTTGCCCTCTGGCTGGTCGGCCTGACGCCCGCCTGGGCCGCCGCCACGGCCGCCGTGACCATGGCCTCGGCCCCGGCCGTGGTCTTGCTGACCATCGAGGAAGCCAAGGCCCAGGGACAGGTCACCGAACGCATCATCCTGCATACGGCGATCAGTTCTGCCGCTTCCTTTGTCGCCTTCGCCATCGTGCTCGGCATCGTTCACGCCGAACTGAGCGAAGACTGGCTGAATGCCCTTGTCCATCCGCTGTGGGTGGTCGTCGGCGCTTTGCTGGTCGGCGGCATGGGCACCTGGCTGGCGCTGCGCATTGCCAAAACCTTGCCGAAAGGCTCGCTGGCCCAGGTTTTTGTGCTGATCGCCTGCGCCCTGCTGGCCGTCGGCATCGCGCGCATGCTCGCCGTCCCGGTCTTTTTGACCCTCTTCCTGATGGGCGTTCTGCTCGCTTCGCGTGACCAGCAACAAACCTTGCGTTACACCGCGTTGCCCGAGGGGCATTGGCTACTCGCTATCGTGCTTTTTGTCATCGTCGGCGCATCCCTGCCCTGGCAGGAATTTACCTGGCTGGCCGGCCTGCAGGCACTCGGCCTGCTGCTGGTGCGCGCTGCCGCCAAAGCCGGGGCGATGGCCTGGTCGGGCGGCAGCTTGCCCTTGCCCAAACGCCTGCTGGTCGGCATGGGGATCCAGCCACTGTCGGCCACGGCGGTATTCATGGCTTACGAAATCGCCAGTTTGTATCCGGAAGTCGGGCGTTCGGCCCTGACCTTGCCCCTGTTCGCCGCCGCCATGATGGAACTGGTCGGCCCTGCCCTGTGCCGATTGGCACTGCACAGGTCGGGCGAATGCGAAAGCGGCGAGCGCAATCGAGGAGGTATCGCATGACGACCAAAGCATTGGGCGACTTCAAGGACAGCGCCGCTTTTTCCCTCGGCGTCGAACTCGAACTGCAACTGGTCTCGAAGCGCGATTTCGACCTGACGCGGGGTGCCACCGACTTGCTCGGCAGCCTCGATTACGACGAACGTTTCGGCGAGATCAAGCTGGAAATCACCGAAAGCATGATCGAAATCAGCACCCAGCCGCAGTCGACCGTCGACGGCATTGCCGCCGACCTCGGCGGCCTGCGCGACACCCTGCGCCAGCATTGCGAGCGCAACAACATCGGCGTCTGCGGTGGCGGCACGCACCCTTTCCATCATTGGCCGGAACGGCGCATCTGTCCCGGCGACCGCTTCAACGATCTTTACCAGCGCTATGGTTATCTCGCCAAGCAATTCACCGTTTTCGGCCAGCATGTCCATGTCGGCTGCACCTCGGCCGATGAGGCCATCTGGCTGACCCAGGCGCTCGGCGTCTATGTGCCGGCCTTCATCGCCCTGTCCGCCTCCTCCCCCTTTGTCGATGGCGTGGACAGCTTCTACCAGTCGGCCCGGCTCAATGCCGTTTCAGCCTTTCCGCTGAGCGGACAGTGCCCGCCGCTCGGCAGTTGGCAGGAATTCACCGAACACTTTGCCTTCCTGCAAGCCTGCGGCATCGCCCAGGGCATCAAGGATCTGTATTGGGACGTCCGGCCGAAGCCGGAATTCGGCACCGTTGAAATACGGGTCTGCGATACGCCGCTGACCATCGAACAAGCGACCTCGCTGGCTGCCCTGGCCCAATCCCTTGCCCGCTGGCTGTTGCGCACCCGTCCGCCGCTGCATACCGCCAAACAGGCCCACGTTGCCCGTTACAACAAATTCCAGGCCTGCCGCTATGGCCTCGAGGCGATGATTTCCGATCCGGTCAACTTATGCCAGACGCCACTGAAGCAAACCCTGGCCGACTTGCTCGAAGCCGTTTCTGACGACGCCCGGGAACTGGACTGCGCCCACTGGCTGACTCCGCTCAAGCAGGCAGTCGCCGAAAATATGGGCGATGCAGCTTGGCTGCGGGCCAGGGAAAAGCAGCATGGCAACATGAACGATGTGGTGCGCGAAGCCAGCGAACGGCTGATGGGCAAAAACAATTAATTTCAGGAGAAAACAAAATGATCCGCCGGTTGCCTGCAGCCTTGTTGTCACTGTTCATCGCCTCGGGCACATGGGCTGCGAACGCGACCTGTCAATTTGAGCGGGTGCCGGTCGGCCCACAAAAACTGGGCCCCTGGATCGACAAGAGCAACTGGCTGGCCACTGAAAACCAGCGCTTGAGTTTACAAGCCGGTGAAGTCTTCATGCCTGCCTGGCGTTTGCTACCAAGCGGCAATGAGACAAAAGTCGCAGCCAAACAACGGCAAATCGAGGCACTGCCAAGCACGGACCCACTCGACGGCAGCCAGCGTGACCTTGGATTTCTCCTTGATAGTCGACTCTATGCCGATGGCCTGGTCGTCCTGCGCAACGGCCAGCTTGTTGCCGAGCGCTACCGCAACGGTCTGGCGCCTGATAAGCCGCGTCTCTTGCTGGAGGCCACCCGTCCCTTGTTGAACCTGCTTGGCGCGATCAGTATCAGTCAGGGTAAATTGAGTAACGACAAATCAATTGTGCGCTTTCTCCCCAGCCTGACAACGTCCAGTGGTTTACGAAAAATGTCCGTACAGCGCTTGCTCGAAGACAAGGAGCAGCCCGTCTGGACATCCGGTGAAATTGAACGCTGGCAGCAGGCAGCGGGCTGGACAACAGAAGCGTCCGGTACCGATGTCCGCAACTGGTTGGCGCAAGCTGGCCGTTGGGATAGAGCCTTGCTCGAAACGGGTCGTCCCTTGTTTGCCGCGGCACCGGAAGATGATCTCCTGGCCTGGACATTAGCCGAGAGCAACGCCATGCCGCTTTCACGATTATTCTGCCAGCAGTTGCTGGCCCGGGTTCGACCGGAACATCCCGTGCTTTGGCTGAGTGACTCGCAAGGGGTTGAACTGGCTTCGGGCTTGGCCATGAGCCTGCGTGATTTTGCAAAACTTGGGCAGACACTTGTCGAAGCACGGACTGGCCGCAATCGCGGAAAGATTCCAGCGTGGTTCATTGAGACCCTGACGGCCTCTGCCGGAATGCGTCCGACCGAAATAAAAGGGCTGACAAAGGGTAGCGAACTACGCTATGGCTTTGTGCACCTGGGTGGCTCAGCTAATCGGGTTGCCTTGATCGGAGCCCAAGGCAGCAGCCTGTTTGTCGATTTTGATCAACGTCTGGTGATCGCCATGTTCGCGACCCGCCCCGGCGACCACTCTGCAGCAATGCTTGCCACGCTGGAACAGGTCTGGAAAGTAATTGGGCATTCCAATTCACACTAGATGTTTAGTCGAAAATTATTGTTCGTCACAGTAAGAAAGTCATGAAACCACGGAGGCCTCACTCCAGTCTCCAATCCAGTCGAGGTTTTGAATGCTTGCCGCTATCGTCGTTATTTTTATCATCGCCTACGCCGCAATAGCGTTGGAACATCCGCTCAAAGTCAACAAATCGGCCTCGGCATTGATCGGTGCAGGCTTGCTATGGACCGTCTATGCGCTGTCGCTGGGCGATACGCATTTGCTGACCGAGCAATTGGGCGAGTCGCTGACGGCGACGGCGCAGATTGTATTTTTCCTGATGGGTGCCATGACTATCGTCGAGGTTGTCGACGCGCACAATGGTTTTGAGGTCATCACCAAACGGATCAGGACGACTAAATTGTCATCACTGATGTGGCTGGTCGGTTTCGTCACCTTCTTTCTGAGCGCGATTCTCGACAACTTGACGACAACCATCGTGATGATATCGCTCATGCGCAAGTTGCTGGCAAAGCATGATGATCGGCTTTTCTTTGCCGGGATCATTGTTATCGCGGCTAATTCCGGTGGTGCCTGGTCGCCAATTGGCGACGTGACGACGACAATGCTCTGGATTGGCGGCCAGATTACTTCGCTGGCCATCATGAAGGCTGTGCTGTTGCCAGCCTTGGTCAGCATGCTTGTCCCGTTGGCGATTACGGCTTACGTATTGCGCGGGCGCGAGGTGGTGAGTCCGGAACTGGTCGATAGCGACCACGGGCTAGGTACGACGGAGTTTGAACGCAACCTGATGTTCTTCATGGGGCTCGGCATTCTGGTTGCCGTTCCCGCCTTCAAGACGATTACGCACCTGCCACCGTTCATGGGTATCCTGTTCGGTTTGGGTGTCCTCTGGTTGGTGGGTGATCTGGTGCATCGGCACAAAGAAGATGAATACAAGGTCCATTTCACGCTGGCCCATGCCCTGAGCAAGATCGACATGAGTTCGCTCGTGTTTTTCATCGGCATTCTGCTTTCAGTCGCCACACTGGAACATACGCACATCCTGACATCGCTGGCCACGTGGCTCGATCAGACAGTCGGGCGACAGGACGTCATCGTTCTGATCATTGGCATGGTCAGCGCGATTGTCGACAACGTGCCTTTGGTCGCCGCCTCCATGGGCATGTACAGCCTGACGAACTTCCCGGCTGACCATTTCCTGTGGCAGTTCATGGCTTACTGCGCAGGCACTGGAGGTTCCATACTGATCATCGGCTCCGCTGCGGGTGTTGCTGCGATGGGCCTCGAAAAAATCCATTTTTTCTGGTACGTGAAGAAGATTAGCGGGCTGGCGTTGGTGGGCTATTTTGCGGGAGCTGGACTGTACCTTCTTCAGCGTGGGGTGCTTGCTTAAGCATGGAATTGATCAGATATTCATTTTGTCAATTCGTCCTGAATTGCGTAGGTATTTCTGCATATCTGTTTAGCAAAGCGAATCTGCCGCAAGGGAAAAATTGACTAAATGATAGCCTGGGCCGAGTTGTTCGCGCAGGCCATGTGGCAAGTTTCAGATGCGTATTCAACCGGTCGATGCAACGGTTTGGTAAAAACGTTGTGCTGGCGTTTCGTAGTTTAGTGTTTTCCGTGGCCGCTCATTCAATTTCCTGGCAATGGCACTCAGCTTCGCTTGTGAATAGGGTGACAGGTCAATTCCCTTTGGGAAATACTGGCGCAACAATCCATTGGTGTTTTCGTTTGTTCCGCGTTGCCAAGGTTGATGTGGGTCGCAGAAATAGACTTTGATATCTGTCGCCAGCGTGAATCGCTTGTGGCCAGCCATTTCCTTGCCCCGATCCCACGTCAGCGATTTGTAGAGTTCTTGCGGCAACTTGCGAGCGTTTTTGATCAGGGCGTTGGTGACGGTCCCGGTATCTTTACCGGCGAGCTTGACCAGCATCAGGTAGCGCGACTGACGTTCGACGAGCGTCGCAATCTGGCTGTTCTTGCTGCCGCACCTTCCCAGTGCCCCGGTACCGCCCGATCATCAGCCGTGGCCGGCCGTTCGCTGATTGACACGGCATCGACGATTCTGCCGTGATTGCCGGTCTTTTGTGTGTGATGGCGAGAGCGGCGCATGCTTCGCGTCCGCCGCAAATACGCCAGCAACTCCTTCTTGAGAGCGCCGCGGGTTTGAATATAGAGGGTGCGATAGATCGTCTCGTGTGACACCTGATGACTCGCATTGTCTGGATAGGTCCGCTTGAGCCATCCAGCAATCTGTTCTGGCGACCACAGCGACCGAAGCTTATTTGCCACTATATGCGCTAGACAACTGCTTTCCGCCAGTTTGCAAGACTTGGGACGACGTGCCCGAGTCCAGGTTGCTTGGTCGGCCTGGAGTCGCTCGGTAGCATTCACGGCCACCATTGCGTTTGACTTCCGGCTTACGGTGGCGGCGCTCGTCCCAATTGCGCCGCGAGCGTACGGATTGCAAAGCCCGCGACCAAACCTCGGGAAATTTCCTCACGCTCAGAAAGCGTCAATGCCCGTTTGGCGCGGCATCGCGGTGCCGGTGGAATGCCTCCTGTCTCGGCTAGGATTCGCTGCACCGATGAGTGATTTCGATCAAATAGCTGGGCGATTTTTTGAAGGAGTCGCCCTTGCGCCAACGTTCCACATCAGCGCTTTCTGGCTATCCGTGTAATAGATCCGGGGTCTCTGCTTCATTGGCAACACCCCTGCGTACGCAGTTGCTAGTGTGTTGCATCGACCGATTGAATCCAAGGGCAAACCGGTCGTTTGAATGACGGCTTTGCGGTTCGGGTGACCGTCCGCATTTGGCCGGACTGAGACAGTGCACCTGACAGTTGCTGTCAGATCAAATCTCAACTTCTACAGATCAAGCCTTGCTCTCATGCGCCGCGCTTAATTTTTCCGAGACAAACTCGCCACGCGATGTCGCGTTGTTTTCTTGATTATTCAGCGCACACCAGGCAAAAAACTCTTCCGGATTGATTTGGCATTCAAGAGCGAGCACGCCGGAGCGTTGAAAATTTCTGCGTGCGGCGACGGCCATTTCCTTCCATTTCGGAAATGAATCCTCGAAACACTCGGGGTCGACAGCCGTGGCTTTCACCTGCGCCCAGGTTTCCTCGGTGTACCAGGTCACGCCGATAACCAGCGACTGGCTGCGGCGCTTGGCCTTCAGGCTTTGATAGAGCGTCGGCTTTCTCACACCTCAAGCCGCCAGCACAGTGCCGGGGCCACTTTGTTTGGCCCACGGTGCCGGTTTTCTAACGGCATCCCAGACTGGGCTTTCCATCGACAAGGCCAACTGGCGGGCCAGTTCGACCATGCCGTCGTAGCCGGCGTAGCCGAATTCACGTTCCTGGTTGATATCGAGGAAGGGAATGCGCGCCTTCAGTGCCGTGTAGAGATTGCGGCCGCCAGCGATCAGGATGTCGGCCTTGTATTCGTGATAGGTCGATAACAAGGCTTTCGGGCTGCCGTCGTCGATCATCTTGGTGTCGTCGCCCATCAGTTCGCGGATGCGTGCCTTGTCTTCTTCGGTCGACTTCTTGGTGCCGGTGGCGACCACCTTCATGCCCAGATCCTGCAGGGCAGAAACGATGGACCACGATTTGACGCCGCCGGTGTAGAGCAGCACGCGCTTGTCTTTCAGTCGGGGGCGCCACGGTTCAAGGGCGGCGTGCGATTTAGCTTCTTCGCGGGCGATAACGACTTCGGTACGCGCCGCCAAATCGGGGTCGCCAATTAGCCGGGCGAAATCGCGCAGGGCATTGGAGACATCCTGCACGCCATAAAAACTGCCCTCAAAAAACGGTTGACCGTAACTGTCCTGCATCTTGCGCGCGACATTGAGCAAGGCCTTGGCGCAGACCACCATATTGACCTTGGCGCGGTGCATGGACTGGACTTCGTGAAAACGCGCATCACCGGACAGCGTACAGATGATACGCAGGCCCAGTTCATCAAACAGCGGCGCGACATGCCAGAACTCACCAGCAATGTTGTATTCGCCGATCAGATTGACGTCGTAGGTGGGCAGACCATCGGCGCGCGGCGCGGCGGGTGCGGGTTCGGCAGTGCCGATCACGTACTTGAACATCGCTTCGCCAGCCAGCCGGTTACCCAGGTTCTTGGTGCCGTAGAAGCCGGCTGCGTCGACCGGCACCACCGGCGTGCCCCAGCGTTCGGTCGCATCACGGCAAACCGCACCTACATCGTCGCCGATCAAGGCTGTAACGCAGGTGTTGTAAATGAAGACGGCGGATGGCGAGTAGGTATCGATGGCCTGCTTGATGGCATGAAACAGACGCTTTTCACCGCGTCCCATGACGACATCGGTTTCCGAGAGGTCGGTGGTCATGCCAGTGCGGTAAAGCGTCACGCCGCTCGAACGCGTACCGCGGTTGTCCCACGATGAACCGGCACAGGCAATCGGGCCGTGCACGATGTGGGCAACGTCGGCGATCGGCAGCAGCGCAATCTGCGCGCCGTCGAAGGAACAGCCACCCGCCGTGGCGCCCGGCTTGGGCTTGGCACAGCCGGATTTTTCCTTGGTGTTATGGGTACAGGCCGGCTCGTCGAGCAGTGCCTGGATTTCGCTGGCTTTCAAGCTCATGCTGTTCTCCAGAAGTCTGGATAATAATTAGCAAGACGGGTGCCACGTTTAGTGCATTGTTTTTTAATGAATTAAGCAGCAAATCGAATTGTCGCGTTCCCGACAAACACCCTCTTTTGCGACACGATAGCCTGATCGCCAATTAACCCGAGGCCACAAAATGCGAAAAGGCGGCCCGCAGCCACCTTTGCACGCGCCTGATTTTTGGCCGTGTTCAGGCTTCATCAGACCCGGGGGTAACAGTTTCTATTGAACCGGCGCAGGCGCCACTACCGGAGCCTCGACAACCACCGGCGCGGCGACTTTCTTGTGGCCGGCATCAGGATGCCAGCCGAGAACCAGCATGATGACCACGAAGCCAGCCACATAGCCAACCGGCACGTGCCAGCCATGCTTGACCCACTGCACAGCTGAGCGAGCTTCCGGATACATGTTGGAGAGCGCGACACCGGCGGAGGAACCGAACCACAGCATCGAGCCGCCGAAGCCGACGGCATAGGCCAGCACGCCCCAGTCGTAGCCGCCCTGGCGCAGCGCCAGTGCGGTTAGCGGGATGTTGTCGAAGACGGCCGAGATGAAGCCCAGCGTAAAGGCCGACTGCCACGAGGCCGGCGGCAGCTCCTCGACCGGCATCATCGAGGCGCAGAGCACCAGCGAGAGCAGGAAAATCGAACCCTTGACGGTTTCCGGCAGCAATTCCCAGTCGTGACGGCGCACCGGAATGGTCAGGATGATCGCCACCCAGACGGCGACGCCGATGAACGGAAAGTGCTCGGCCAGTTCGGGGAACTTGAGATTGACCGTGACATTGGTGCCGACAGCAAAAACCAGCATCAGCGCAACGATGAAAATACGCCCCCAATCAACATGCGTATGGCCATGGGCATTTTTGATGATCGGCGAGTAGGCATGCTGTTGTTTGGCTGCGAAGTAGGCAACGATAACCAGTGCTACTACGGCGGCGACGTAGGCATCGAGGACGACCAACGGGCTGATGCCGTCAATCCACATCATGGTCGTCGTTGTGTCACCGACCACCGAGCCGGAACCGCCGGCATTGGAAGCGGCGACGATGGCGGCCAGATAGCCAATATGCACCTTGCCCTTGAACAACTGGTGCGCCATGGCGCCACCGATCAATGCGGCGGCGATGTTATCGAGGAAACTGGAGAGTACAAAAACCATGACCAGCATCAGGAAGCCACCCTTCCAGTCATCCGGCAGATACTTGGGCAGGATCACCGGCACATGGCTCTTTTCGAAATGACGTGCAAGCAGCGCGAAACCGGTGAGCAGGCAGAACAGGTTGGCCAGTACCACCCACTCATGACCGAGGAGCTGGCAAAACCCATGACGCCGGCGCCGGTCTTGAAGCCGGTAAACATTATCTTGTACAAGGTGATCGTCGCCAGACCAGTCAGCGCAACGTACAGCGTGGCATGGTGAAAGAGCGCGACACCGAGCAGGGTCAGGCCAAAGAGGATGAAATCGATGGGAATGCCTCCCAACGTCGGTAGTCCGTCAGCTGCAAAGGCAGACACAGGCAATAAACAAAGCAGGGCTAATAAACGCGGCATGGCTGTTCTCTTGGTTATTTATAGAATTAGGTCGAGATCCCCGGCTCCGCAGGTCAAGGCGGAAAGTCAGGCATTGTCGTTTCCGGGCGCTGATTTTTCAACCCGGATTTTCCCGTAGTCGCTCAATCGTCGGCCATATCCTTGCGCGGCACGGTTTCGGGGTCGGCAATAATGCCGCGGTAGATTTCGATCCGATCCCCCGCCTTCAGCGGGGCATCAAGTTTGACCAGACGCCCGAAGACGCCGACTTTTTGCGTCGTCAGATCGATATGCGGGAACTGTTTGAGTATGCCCGAGCGCTCAATGGCATCTGTTACGGTCGACGCGTCAGGAACCTCAATATTTAGCCAGATTTGCTGGCCCGGTTCGGAATAAGCAACCCCGATCTGCATGTCTGTTCCCCTTTTCAGGCCGCTGCCGGCGAAGTGCTCGCCGAGTTTTGCGCGGCGCGTTCGGCGGCGCGGCTTTCCATGACCCGCTTGCCGGCGAGCAGGAAGCCAAGGATTGCAAAGCCGCCCGGCGGAAGAATCATCAAGAGCGCCCCGCCGTAACCCGGCAATTTCATTTCAAGAAAAGCGAAGGAAGGCCCGAGCAGGTTGGAGGCCTGGGCGAACAGCGTGCCCGAGCCGAGAAACTCGCGGATCAGGCCGATGAAGGTCAGCGCCCCGGTGAAACCCAGGCCCATGGCCAGGCCATCGACCGCCGAGGCGGCGACGCCGTTCTTGACGGCAAAGGCCTCGGCCCGCCCGAGAATGGCGCAATTGACCACAATCAGCGCGATGAACAGGCCGAGCACCTTGTAGAGATCGTGCAGCCAGGCGTTCATTGCCATATCGACCACCGTCACCAGCGTTGCAATCAGCACCACAAAGACTGGAATGCGCACCTGCGAACTGACCGTGTGGCGAATCATCGAAACCAGAATATTGGACACCACCAGCACCGCCGTGGTCGCCAGGCCCATGCCAAGACCATTGGTGCCGCTTGTGGTAACGGCCATGGTCGGACACAGAGCCAGCATTTGGGAGAAAACCACGTTCTGCTCCCCAGAGCCCATCCTTCATGATGCTGCGGTAGTCTTCACTCATGATTGCTCTCCGAGAATTTCCTTGCGGTGTTCCGCGTAGAAGTCCAGCCCGCCCTTGACAGCCTTGACCACGGCACGCGGCGTGATGGTGGCGCCGGCAAACTGGTCAAAAACGCCGTTGTCCTTTTTGACGCCCCATTTTTCCGGCGCCGGGTTGCCCAGCGACTTGCCGTCAAAATCCTTGATCCACTTGTCCTTCTTGATCTCGATCTTGTCGCCGAGGCCCGGGGTTTCGGCATGCTTTAGCACTCGCACACCCAAGGTACGACCGTCGCGGTCGACCGCCATCAAGACCTGAATATCCCCGGCATAGCCACGCTCGGCTACCTTGAACAGTGCCGCCTTGACCGTCTCACCCTGACGGGCGCGGTAGATGGTCACGGTTTTCCCCTTGTTTTCGAGGTCGACCGTATCCTTCAGGAAATCGTTGTCGGAAAGCCCGGCCGGCAGCACTTCGGACAACGAATCGCGCAAATCCTTGGCTTCGGCAGCAGCAATCGCCTCACCTGTGGCGCTTGAGGCCAAAGCCAGTGCGGCACTGGCAAGCAGGGCAAAGGTGCCGAGCAGAATGGGCTGGTAGGCGATTTTCTCGCGGATGGCTTCAAGATTCATGTCAGGCCCCCTTCCCTTCCGGAATATCGAGCGGCTTGCCCTTGCGGTCGCGGCCGAGGATGCGCGGCTTGATGAAACGGTCGATGACCGGCGTCAGCGCATTCATCAGCAGCACGGCAAAGGCCATGCCCTCCGGGTAGCCACCCCAGGTCCGAATAATCCAGGTCAGCAAACCGATGCCGAGGCCAAAAACGATCTGGCCGCTCGTCGTGTTTGGCGAGGTGACGTAATCCGTGGCGATGAAGAAGGCGCCCAGAATCGCCGCCCCTGACAGCAGGTGGGCCGAGACGCTCAGGTAATGCGCCGGATCGACGCTGTGGCTAATCGCGGCAGGGATGGCTATCCCGGCCAGCACGGCAGCCGGCGTATGCCAGCTGATGATGCCAACGCCGATCAGGTAAAGACCACCAGCCAGAATCAGCAGCGAAGCCGATTCGCCGAAACTGCCCGAACGGGCGCCGATCCAAGACAGGACTGGTGCATGGTCACCAGCCAGAGAATGGAACAGGTCGATACCGCGTGACAATTCAGTCTTGGTATAACCAAGCAGCGAGGCACTGGCCATCGCATCCGGCTGCGGCAAGCTGGTCAGGAAAATGCGCAGGCCATCGATGAAATCAGGCGCGGCCAGTGGGGTCAGCGGCAGCGGTGACACCCACATAGTCAGCGGCACCGGGAAGGACACAAGCAGCGCAACGCGGGCGACCATAGCCGGGTTGAAAACGTTCTGCCCCACTCCGCCGAAAACCTGCTTACCGATGACGATGGCGATGAAACCACCAACCACAGCCACCCACCACGGCGCCCAGGGCGGCAAGGCCATCGCCAGCAACCAGCCGGTGAGCAGTGCCGAGCCGTCGAACAGTGTCGCCTTGATGCGGGTGACGCCCATCATCTTGAGCGATAGGGCCTCGAAACCGAGGCAGGAAAGAATGGTCAGTAACCACAGGAAAAAGGACGGCCAGCCGAACAGCCAGAAGCCGTAAAACGTGGCAGGCACCAGCGCCATCTGGACGCGGAACATGGTGCGGGTGACCGAGTTGCCACCATGGGCGTGCGGCGAAGCAATGGGCTGGGCGGATATGGCAGCGCTGTTCATGCGATTTCTCCTGTTTTTTTCGGTTCGACCGAGGCAGCAGCCTGCTGGGCAGCACGTTCGGCTTTGCGTTTGGCGGCTGCTTCGGCTTTTTCGCGGGCTTCGCGCTCAAGGCGCTCTTGCCGTGCCAGCGCCAGTTTTTTGGTTGATTCAGAGCGTAACAAGTCACGCTGACGCGCCGAAAGGTCGCCCTTGGCGTGATAGAAATACTGAACCAGCGGAATATGCGAGGGGCAGACATAGGCGCAGCAGCCGCAGGCAATACAGTCGGCCAGACCAAGATCCACCGCCCCATCGAGATCGTCGTTGCGAATATGGGCGCTCATTTCCAGCGGCAGCAAGCCCATCGGGCAGGCCTTGACGCAGGAACCGCAACGGATGCAATTCTCCGGTTCAAAAGCCGCCGCCTCGTTGGCATCAAGCAGCAGGATACCGCTCGTACCTTTGACCACCGGCACCCGGGTTTGCGGTAAAACCGTCCCCATCATCGGGCCACCCATAACAATCTTGGTGATTTCGCCCTGGGTACCGCCGGTGAAAGCAATTAGATCGCTGACCAGGGTACCGAGCGGCACTTCGTAGTTGCCCGGCATAACCGTCGCGTTACCATTCAGGGTAATCAAGCGGCTGACCAGCGGCCGGCCAAGGCAGACGGCCTGCTGCACCGCATAAGCGGTGCAAACGTTATGGACGATTACACCAACATCGGCGGCGCGGGCATCGGACGGCACTTCGCGGCCACTCAGTTCTAGGATCAGCTGACGGTCGGAACCCATTGGATAGCGGGCCGGAGCGACCACGACGACAACCTCGCCAAAGCGGGAAGCAGCCTCGCGCATGGCGGCGATGGCTTCTGGTTTATTGTCTTCAATGCCTACTTTGGCCACCTTGGCACCGGTGGCGATCAACATGAGGCGAATACCGGAGACGATGTCGGCGGCACGGTCGCGCATCAGCCGGTCGTCGCACGAAAGATAAGGCTCGCACTCGCTGCCGTTGACAATCAGGGTGTCGATGCTCGAACGACGACCAAGGTTTAGTTTGACTGATGACGGGAAGGTCGCGCCACCCAGGCCAACCACGCCGGCTGCCGCGACCCGGGCAGCGATGTCAGTAGGTGCCAAGGCATAAGGATCGGCAGGCAGTTCAACTTCCAGCCAGCGATCCTCGCCATCCGCATCGAGCGAAATGGCCATGGCCGGCAAACCAGAGGTATGTGGCGCTGTCACTTCGCCGATAGCCGTAATCACGCCTGAGGTTGGCGCATGAAGTGGTGCTGAAATATTGCCTTGAGCAGCGGCAATCAATTCACCCTTGAGAACTTTTTGGCCGACCAGAACGACTGGCCGGGCCGGTGCACCAACATGCTGCGACAGCATCAGGTGTAACCGCGGAGCTAGTGGCAGGCGACGTATTGCCTGCTCGGATGCCGGTCGCTTGTGATCAGCGGGATGAACGCCCCAGTGGTTGCCCAGGAAGGTTTTGAAAAGATTCATGAATCCCATGGCCGCCTCACTAACCCACCGATTCCGCTTGCGCTGCCGCCTTGGCAGCCGCCGCCGCTTCTCGTTCAGCCTTGCGCTTGGCGTTGGCCTCTGCTTTTTCACGAGCCTCACGCTCAAGGCGTTCTTGCCGTTGCAGGGCAAGTTTCTTGGTTGCATCGGTGCGTAGCTTGGCGCGATCCTGCGCCGCCAGTTCGCCCTTGGCATGGACGAAGTACTGGACCAGCGGAATCTTCGACGGGCAGACGTAGGCGCAGCAACCGCAGGCGATGCAGTCTTTAAGCCCGAGATCGATGGCTTCGCCGTAGGCTTCATTGCGGATGCGTGAACTCATTTCCAGCGGCAGCAAGCCCATCGGGCAGGCCTTGACGCACGAACCGCAGCGGATGCATGGGTTCGGCTCCTGTTCGGCTACCTCGACCGTATCGAAAGCCAGAATGCCGCTGGTGCCCTTGACCACCGGCACGCGCCAGTGCGGAATCTGCATGCCCATCATCGGGCCGCCCATGACGCGGCGAGCCAGGCCGAGGCCATCGCCCTTCAGGCCGCCAGCGAATGCAATCACCTCTTCAGCCAGCGTACCGACGCGCACCTCGATATTGCCCGGCTGGCTGGCGCAATTGCCATTGACCGTAAGCAGCCGAGAAATCAGCGGTTTGCCTTCGCGCACCGCCGTCCGCAAGGCGAGCGCCGTGCCAACGTTATGCACGATGACGCCAATGTCGGCAGGACGACCGTCGGCCGGCACTTCAATGCCGGTCAGAACTTGAATCAGTTGTTTTTCCGAGCCCATCGGGTAACGGGCCGGCACCGGGCGAATCTGTACCGCATCGAAGCCGGATGCGGCGGCCTGCATGGCGACGATGGCTTCCGGCTTGTTGTCTTCGATGCCGACCAGCGCCACCTTGGCACCGGTAGCGTGGAGCATGATGCGGATGCCATCGACGATGCCAGCGGCAGCATCACGCATCAGTCGATCATCGCAGGAAAGGTAAGGCTCGCACTCGCCACCATTCATGACCAGCGTCGTGACCTTGGCGCGCGAGGCGCCGATCAACTTGACGGCCGACGGAAAGGCCGCGCCACCCAAACCGACCACGCCAGCGTCGGCAACCCGCTTGCCAATTTCGGCCGGGTCAAGGGCAAAGGGATCGTCGCAGCCATGCAGTTCGATCCACTCATCGGCACCATCGGCCTCGAGAATGATCGCCGGCAGAGTCAGGCCGGATGGATGCGGCGCCGTGATTTCGGTAACGGCAGTGATCGTGCCGGAAGTCGGTGCGTGGAGCGGAGCCGAAACCATGCCCTGCGCCTCGGCAATCATTTCACCTTTTTTTACTTTCTGGCCAACCAGAACAGACGGGCGTGCCGCGCCGCCAAGGTGCTGCTGCAAAGGCAGGTACAGTTTGGCTGGCACCGGCATGACACGAACCGGCTGATCAGCCGCTGGCCGTTTGTGGTCATCCGGATGCACCCCCCAGTCGTCGCCAAGGAAGTGCTTGAAGAGGTTCATGAATCCCATGTCGATCTCAGGCCGCCATTGGCTTGGGCATCACCCAGTGTTGCAGGGTGACCGGCACAGGTCGCATGACCAAGGCCTCGGTCGGGCATTTCTCGATGCAGCTTGAACAGCCGGTACAGGCTTCGCGGAAGACGTTATGCACCTGCTTGGCGGCACCGATGATGGCGTCGGTCGGGCAGACCTTGCTGCAGCGGCAGCAGCCAATGCACAGTTCCTCGGCCACAACCGCGATCTTGGGACCATCATCGGACAAACCGGACAAATCCACTTCAATGCCCAGTTTCGCGGCAATCGCCGTGGCCAGCGCCTTGCCGCCGGGAGGGCAGCAGGCTGGCGAAGCCGATCCATCGGCAATTGCTGTTGCCGCGCCAGAGCAACCGGGGAAGCCACATTGGCCGCAATTGGAGCCGGGCATCATGGCCAGCAGCTCTTCAACGATGGGGTTGCCTTCAACCTGCAGGAAGCGGTTGGCAACACCGAGGATGATGCCGAGGGTGGCACCAAGCAGGGTAATACTGAGGACGGCGGCGATCATGTCAAATCCCCTTTAGACGCTGAGGCCCGAGAAGCCCATGAATGCGAGGGCCAGCAGGCTGATGGTGATAAACGAAATGGGCGAACCAGCGAAGGCACCGGGCACCCGGGCCAGCGCAATACGCTCGCGCAGCCCGGCGAAGATGAGCAGGACGATGGTGAAGCCGAGCGCCGAGCCGAAGCCGTAGAGCAGGCTCTTGAACAGGCTGAACTTCTGCTCGACATTGAGCAGCGCCACACCGAGAACGGCACAGTTGGTGGTGATCAGCGGCAGGTAGATGCCCAGCGACTGGTAGAGGCCGGGGCTGGCTTTCTTGATGAACATCTCGGTAAATTGCACCACCGCCGCAATCACCAGAATGAAGGTCAGGATGCGCAGGTAGCCCATGCCGAACGGCGCCAACAGCCAGTTGTCGAGCATCCACGAAGCGCCCGCCGCCAGCGTGATGACGAAGGTGGTCGCCAGGCCCATACCGAGTGCGCTGTCCACGCTCTTCGAGACGCCCATCACCGGGCACAGGCCGAGGAACTTGATCAGCACCACGTTATTGACCAACGCAGTGGAGAGTAGAAGAAGGATGAATTCGCTCATGGCAGTCAGCTTTTAGTTTTTCCGATTGCATCACTGCAACAGACGTGCCAAACCAAGCGCAGCACCTGCCAAGCCCCATCAATGCAGAGCCTTACGGTCAACGCACCAAATTGGGGCAAAAATTCGGAGCAACAATGTCGCAAACGCGACAGGGCTTTCGTCGCATTTCAGCCGAAAGCCTGACCGCAGGCTGTCTTCGCCCGGTCGCGACTTAAACGGCACGGAAACTGCTAGATATAAATAATTAGAACTACACCCTACGAATTAGCCTGGAGCAAAATCATGTCGGCTGTCACTCGTGTCAAGATATCCACCATCGCGCACCAACTGCCGCCCGAAGCCTATCGCCAGGCGGTGGATCAGGCCGACCTCGCCATTTCGATCACCGACGCCAAGGCCAACATCCTGTTCGCCAACGAGGCCTTCACCCGCGTCACCGGCTATGCGACAGATGAAATCATCGGCAAAAACGAATCTATGCTCTCCAATCACACCACATCGGGCGATCTCTACAAGACCATGTGGAAAGAGCTTTCGGCGCAACGGCCATGGTCGGGCAAGCTGCTCAACCGCAAAAAGGAAGGCGATCTTTACCTGGCCGAGCTAACCATTTCACCCGTCGTTGATGCAACGGGCAATACCACGCACTTTCTCGGCATGCATCGTGACGTCACCGAAATGCACAGCCTGGAGCGCGTGATCCGCAACCAGAAAAAACTGATCGAATCCGTCGTTGATTCGGCGCCGATGGCCTTTGCCCTGCTCGACCAGAACGGTCGTGTCATTCTCGACAATCAGGAATATAAAAAACTGGTCAGCGACCTGCATCTCAAGGAACCAGCGCACGCCCTGCTCGACAACGTGCTGCCGCAATGGCAAGAAAACCTGCTCAAGCAACCGGAACTATGCAGCTTTGCCAACCGCGAGGCTCGTGTTGATCGGGCTGGTGGTCGCCCGCGCTGGCTTTCGATCAGTGCCACGTTAATCGAAATGAACAGCGATTGCGCCGACAATTACTTTTGCACTGGCGGGCTACCCGGCCTGTTGCTGGTCATCTCCGATGTCAGTTCGCTGCGCGAGGAACAGGAACGCGCCCGCACCTCTGCCCTGCAGGCTGTGATGGCCGACGAGGAGCGCACGGCAGCGATTCGCGAAGGACTTTCGGCAGCCATCTTCCGCCTCGAGGAGCCGATGAACATCATGGCCTCCGCCGTTTCGGTCCTGCAACGCCGCGACCCGGCCAGCGCCGGCGTGCTGCAGCAGGCACTGGCCGCCAGCCGCGAGCACATGGAAATGCTACGCCAGGTGATTCCGCAAAGCCCGCAGGAAATCGTCCTCAGTACCAATCTCAACGAAATCCTGCGTGATGTGCTGGAGATTTGCACGCCGCGATTGCTCGGCGCCGGCATCGTTGTCGACTGGCAACCGGCGGCCACCCAGCCGCCCATGATTGGCCGTCCGAGACAACTGCGCATGCTGTTCAAGGCGCTGGTCGACAACGCCATCGAGGCGATGAACATCAAGGGCTGGAAGCGCCGCGAATTGAGCCTGACCAGCGCCGTCGACCACGACTGCATCGTCATTTCCATTAGTGACAGTGGCCCCGGCATCCCACTCGAATGGCGACACAAGGCATTCGAGCCTTTCTTCACGGCCAAGAACAGCAGTGGTCGGCACATCGGCACCGGGCTCTCGCGCGCTCAACAAGTGGTGGCCGACCACGGTGGCATCATCGATCTGGAAGAAAGCGCCAGCGGCGGCTGCGCAGCAATCGTCGAGTTTCGCCTCGACGGCGACCCGATCTGACAATAAAAAATAGAGAACAGCATGCACGAACACATCATCCACAACGCCAACGCAGAATGTCCGCCCCTCGGCGGCTACTGTCGAACGCACGAGTTGAACATCCTGCTGCTGTCGGCGCTCTATGCCGTCAGTCAGGCACTTAGCCGCTCACTGGCCTTCAAGGACTCCCTGCGCGACGTGTTACGCGTGCTACATGATGAAGCCGGTTTGATCCGCGGCCTGATCAGCGTAGTTGACCCGGAAACCGGTAACCTGAACATCCACACCATCTACAACCCGGATGGCCCGGATATTGATGAAGCCCAATACGGCCCCGGTGAAGGCATCATCGGTTTAGTGCTGGAAAAGCCACGCACGATCAAACTGTCCCGCGTTGCTGACGAACCGCGCTTTATCAACCGGCAAAATCTGTATAACCCGGAGCTGCCTTTCATCGCTGTGCCGATTAAAGTTGGCGGCAACCTGCAAGGCGTCCTCGCGGTACAACCGGAAGGCGAGGAAGACGGCCTGCTGGAGGAGCGCGCCCAGTTTGTCGAAATGGTCGCCAATCTGATCGGCCAGAGTTTGCGCCTGTCGCTCGAAGTGACGCAGGAAAAATCGACCCTGCTCGAAGAACGCGATTCGCTGCGCCGCACCGTCCGCCACCAGTTCGGCTTCGACAGCGTGGTCGGCCGCTCGGCCGTCATGCGCCGGGTCTTCGATCAGGCTCGGCTGGTCGCCAAATGGAACACCACCGTGCTGATCCGGGGTGAAACCGGCACCGGCAAAGAACTGATCGCCAACGCCATCCACTACAACTCGCCGCGTGCACGCAACGCGATGATCCGTCTCAACTGCGCCGCTTTGCCGGAAAACCTGCTCGAATCCGAACTATTTGGCCACGAACGCGGCGCCTTTACCGGCGCCGTCGAATCGCGCAAGGGCCGTTTCGAACAGGCCCATGGCGGCACCCTGTTCCTCGACGAAATCGGCGAAGTTTCGGCCGCCTTCCAGGCCAAGCTGCTGCGCATCCTGCAGGAAGGTGAATTCGAGCGCGTCGGCGGCAGCAAGACGATCAAAGTCGACGTGCGCATCATCGCCGCCACCCACCGCGACCTGGAAACCGCCGTCGATATGGGCGACTTCCGCGAGGATCTGTTCTACCGTCTCAACGTCATGCCGATCTTCCTGCCGCCGCTGCGCGAGCGCATCGAGGACATCCCGGAAATCGCCCGTCACTTGCTGAACAAGATCGGCAACGACCAAAAGCGCAAGCTCAGCCTGTCCGACATGGCCCAGCGCCGGCTGGCCAATCACCAATGGCCGGGCAACGTGCGCGAGCTGGAAAACTGCCTGGAGCGGGCCGCCGTGCTTTCGGAAGAAGGCAAGATCGACGTCGACCTGATCCGCTTCCCGAGCGCCCGCGAACGACCCGCCACCGAGCACCCCGCCGCGCTCCTGGCCCCAAGGGGACTCCTGCGGGCGCGGTCAACCCGGTTTCAGGGGCAAATTTTCCGGGAAGCGAGGTCGATATCGATGACCCCAACCTCTCGGAAAAAGAGCGCGTCATCGCCGCGCTGGAACAGGCCGGCTGGGTACAAGCCAAGGCGGCGCGCATCCTCGGCATGACGCCACGGCAAATTGCCTACCGGATTCAAACCTTGAATATTGAAGTCAAGCAGTTCTGAGCATCAATCAAACCCAAATCACGACATCCATGACCATGAATCCATCGAGAAGCTTCCAATGCCTCCCAGCCTGCGAAGCGGCAGCCCTGATCCGCTCCGAATCCAAGCTCGCCGTCTTTGACGTCCGCGATATTAACGACTATCGCCAGGGACACATCGCCGATGCCGCGCACCTTGCCGAAAGCCGCCTGATGGCGTGGTTTAGCCGGCTGGACAAGGATCAGGCAATCGTCATTTACTGTTACAAGGGCCATGCAAGCCAAACCTTTGCGCAAATGTTCGCGGATTTCCGATTTACCCGCGTCTTCAGCGTCGATGGCGGTTATAACTCGCTGGCTACTGCGCTGGCTGAAGGCGAGGCGTGACCAGTAATCACGTTGCTGAGTGGGTACAAAACAACCCGCTGTCACCGGTTTATATCGATTGCACCACGGCCATCATGCTCAAAATTCTTGATGGCAAATGCAAGATGGCAGCCGCTGAAAAACGGGTGATGGCCGAACTCTACAAGCAGGTAAAAACGCACCCCGGCCTCAATCTGGGCGCTGACATCCATCATCTGATCGCCCGTGCGCAAAGCCATGCCGACGAGGCGATGAAAACCTTCATCTACGAAAAGCGCGTGCTGGCAGAAACCATGATCTCGCGCCCGGTCATGAAAGGCTTCAAAGCCATGATCCGCCAGCAGGGACTGCTCGACGACGCACAAGATGAAGAGGAAGAATCCGCATGACCAAAAAGTTCTACATGACGCCCGGCTCCTGCTCGACCGGCATCCACATCCTGCTGGAAGAATGCGGACTGGTCTTTGAAGCCCACATCGTCAACCTGCTGGCCGGCGATCAGTACAAAAAGGAATACCTCGCGATCAACCCCAAGGGCAGCATCCCAGCGCTGGTGCTCGATGATGGCAGTTCGCTCACCGAGTTTTCCGCCATCGCCTGGTGGCTGGCGCGTACTTACCCGAAGCGCAAACTTCTGCCGGAAAGCATCGCTGGCGAGGTGCGCGTGCTGGGCATCATGAACTACGCCGTACATACGCTGCACACCCAGGGTTTCGCCCGTATCTTCACCACCGAGCGCTTTTCGCCGAGCAGTTCAGATCATGAATCGGTCAAGGCGCAGGGCCGCCAGATCATCGACCAGGGTTTCGCCATCATCAATCGCGAACTGGAAGGCCGCGACTACGTCGCCGATCAGTTCAGCATTGCCGATGCGGCCCTGTTCTATGTTGAATTCTGGGCCGACCGCACCGGCATTCCGCTACCGGCCAACTGCGCAGCGCACTACCGGCTGATGTTGACCCGCCCGGCGGTGCGTCAGGTGCTGGCTGAAGAAGGCTACGCTTCGGTGCTGCGCCAGACGAGTTAGCCCTGAATCCCCATTAACACGGCGGTGCGACGACCTCGCGTACCGCCCCAATCTCCAGCAGCCGGGCAATTTCGTCACCGGTCAGTCCCAAGCTTGCCAGACGCTCGCGCGTATGTTCGCCGAGCAACGGTGGCGGGCTTTGTATCGTGCCCGGCGTCCGTGAAAGACGTGGCGCCGGGGCTGGTTGCTGGACCCCGGCAATATCAACAAACGCTTCGCGCGCCAGATTGTGCGGGTGCGACTGTGCTTCTTTCATACTCAGGACCGGCCAGACGCAATCGTCGG
Organism: Candidatus Dechloromonas phosphorivorans; assembly: GCA_016709495.1. Taxonomy (GTDB): domain Bacteria; phylum Pseudomonadota; class Gammaproteobacteria; order Burkholderiales; family Rhodocyclaceae; genus Azonexus; species Azonexus defluvii. The sequence continues at coordinate 74,497 of JADJMS010000020.1, forward strand.
TGTCAGCAAACAAGGCATCCCAATGTGCGCGAGCTTCAGCTTTGAAGATGGCCGTCAACCGCGCCTTCATGGTTGTACCAACGCGTTGTGTCGTACTGCTTGCCGGCAAATTCGGAATCGTTGGTCAGGCCAAGGCGTTCGATGAAAGTGACGTAGAACTGCGGCTCTAGCGGACAGACACTGATCCACAGCCCATCTGCACATTGATAAACGTCGTAAAAGGGGGCACTGGAATCAATGGCGCAATGCCCGTGCCATTCGCCCAGCGCGTCCAGATTGAACAGGCCGTGCGCCAGCACAGCCGCGCCTTCACACATGGCGGCGTCGATCACTTGCCCCTGGCCGGAACGCTGAGCCTCGATCAAGGCGCAGGCGATTCCCCAGGCCAGCATCAATCCACCACCGCCCATATCGCCAACCAGCGTTGGCGGCGCCCACGGCGCACCATCATGGCGACGGCCCGTATCGAGCACGCCGGCAATCGCCGCGTAATTTGCATCGTGCCCGGAACGCGGGGCCAGCGGACCAGTTTGGCCCCAGCCGGTCATCCGACCGTAGATCAAGCGCGGGTTTTCGCGCAGACAGTCCTCGGGACCAAAACCCAAGCGCTCCATGACGCCGGGGCGAAAACCCTCGATCAGCACGTCAGCCTCTTTGATCAGCTGAAACACCAGTGCCTTGGCATCCGGATGTTTGAGGTCCAGACAAATTGAACGCTTGCCACGATTAGCCACGGCCTTGCGACCGCCGCCAAACAGCTGCGAAGCAAAGGTGCCGCCGGCACGTTCCAGCAACGTGACCTCCGCCCCCATGTCGGCGAGCAACATGCCGCAAAAAGGACCGGGGCCGATGCCGGCAAATTCAACAACCTTGATCCCGGCCAGCGGACCGAGGGCTTTGTTTTCTGAAGTGTTTTTCATGAAGGAAGAAATCCTGCGACGGCAAAAGGATTCAGTTTAATCGGGCGGCGTTCAGAAGTTCGCACAGAACTTGTATCTCGTCTGAATCACACCGCCCCAACCACATCCATCCCACGAAATATTGAACAGCGCCGGAAGACTTCAAGCGAAGGCGGCACCTGCTTCTGGCTGCAGTACTTGGCAACCAGCTTGGCCAGGCCCTTGATGTCTCGCCCGGTGGCTTCCGGAAAAATATCGGGCAATGCATCAAGCAACGCCGGATCTAGCACCAGGCCGAACTGGTCAGTCATCACCCCCCAAATTTTGCGGCGGTCGTCGCGTGTCGGCGGATGAAACTTGATCAGCGCGATACAGCGCGAAACGATGGCTTCGTCGATGTCATCGACCCGGTTGGTGGTCAGGAAGAGCAGGCCGTTGAAGTACTCCAGCACGCGCAGGAAGACACCGACCACGGCATTCATCGTGATGTTGTCGTCACGCTTCTTGATGTAGACATCGGCCTCGTCGATCAGCATCACCGCCCCCCAGCGCTGGGCCCGGGTCAGCACGTCCTTGAGCGCCACTTCCATCGCCGCCACGTTGAGCCCGAGCTGGCCGGAATGCACCCGGTAGAGCGGGCGCTTGATGATTTCCGAATAGACCTCGGCGGTCAGCGTCTTGCCGACCCCGGCCGGGCCGGCACAGAGCACCGTCGTGCCGCCGGATTTGCCGGCGACGATATCGTCCATCAGCACATCCATCTCGGCGGTCAGGATGTCGATCAGATCAGTCTGTTCCGGCGGCAGAACCAGCTTGTCCTTCAATTCCGGCTGATAGGCATAGGGCACCATATCGTCGACATGTACCCACAGGTAGTGATGCAGATCGAGATGGAACATCAGCATGTAAAAATGCACCGGCAGCTCGGTGAACAAGCCTTTCGGCAGGTTGGCCTGGGCTTCCTCGACCTCTGCTTCTTCCTTGCCGGACAGGCGCGAATTGCGCGCTACCCGGCGCGCGAACTTGGCCATGATGTCACCGGTTGCATCGAGCGCCAGCACACGCTCGCCGAGGATGCTTTCGTCGTTCACCAGGCGCGCCGTACCGCCGCTTGATGAGAGGATGATCAGATCCTTGCGCGAGTAATCGTTGTCGCGGTGCGTGGCGGTCGGGTTCTCGGCAAAGTAACCTACGCCGGAACCGGAGAACTGCGCGCCGTACTGCCCGCGCCACTCGAAATAACGCGCCACGGTTTCGTCGTAGCTCTTGATCAGTTCCGGCGTTTCCTTGACGAAACCTTTGGCCGCCAGGACTTCGGCAACGGTTTTGCCGACGATGTCCGGGCTGGAAATGCGCAGCGTCGCGGTGCCCAGGCGGGCCTTGGCATTGGCCTTCAACTCGACAAATATTTTGCCGGTTTCTTCCTCTGAGGGCGGCGTAAAGTCCAGACGGGTGACAACGTAAGCCAGCGGCTTGCCGGTGATGCTGGCCGAAAACACCCAGCCGCGCTGCGAGTCCTCGGCCAGATAACGGGCAATGGCCGGCACCGCCATTTCCAGTTCATCGGCTTCAAATCGCTTGCCACCTGCACCGATAACCTTGCGCAGGGTGGCGATCTGCGCCCCCCGCGCCCGCAACTCCTGCCCACCCTGCGCATAGAGGCCTTGCAGGAAATCGAGCTCATCCGCCTGCAACTGACCGAAAGAAAGCTCGACCCGGTTGCCGAAACGCAGTTGTTCCTGGACAAAGGCCAGCCTTGGAAATTCGGCAATCATCGGTTCAATATGGTGTCGATCAATGTGCAGTTTCATGGCAATCACTCAAGTGTCAGCAGATTCCACCCTTGAGCGAATTCCGTGCCGCTTTGCGCGTCCGGCCAAGGGCAATTAAAACAAGGACTTGTTGCGGCAAGGCTTGTCGCGCTTCTGCTTTGTCGCATTCACGACAATACAAAAATCGATAAATCACTGAATTCATTGGATTCAAGCCTGGCACTCCCCTTGCAATAGCTAGGCTATCGACAAGGAGAACTTGATGCCCAAACCCAAAAAACACGTACTCGTCTGCGTTCAGGGGCGCCCTAACGGCCACCCGCGCAGTTCCTGCCAGGAAAAAGGCTGCGCTGCCACCTGGCAGGCCTTTTCGGACGAATTCACCGCCCGCAACCTGTGGGCCTCCGGCTTTCAGCTGACCAATACCGGCTGCCTCGGCCCCTGCCACCTCGGCCCAAGCGTGCTGGTTTATCCGGAAGGCATCATGTACACCGGCGTCAAGCCGGAAGATGTCGGCACCATCATCGACGAGCACCTGATGTTTGATCAACCCGTCGCGCGCCTGCTGGCGCCGGCTGATGTGTGGGCCTGAGATCATGGACAAAATTCAATACGCGATTGGTGACATGGTGTTCGCCACTGAAGACATCTTCAACGATGGCGGCATGCCCGGTATCGACGACGAGGAAGGACTGATCGTTCCGGCCGGCTTGCGCGGCGTGGTCGTCCATTTTGGCGTCGCCGAAGCTGATGAAAGCCAGGAAATCTATCTGGTGCAGTTTGAAAACGGCCCGGATGGCAGCCTCGGCGCTCCGGTCGGCTGCCTGCCCGATGAGTTATCCCAATCTGTTGCGGTCGACGCGTAAATCATGGGAAAAATCGGCATCTTCTTTGGCACCGACACCGGCCGCACCCGGCTGATCGCCAAGCAGATGGCGAAGAAGCTGGGTGATGCGGCGGAAGCACCGGTCAATATCGGGCGCACGACCTTGACAGAATTCCTCGCCTACGACGCCTTGATTCTCGGCAGCTCTACCCTGGGCGATGGCGAGTTGCCAGGTTACTCAACCGGTTTAAGCCAGCCGAGCTGGGAGGAGTTTCTACCTCTGGTGGTGGATGCGGACCTTTCCGGAAAAACCATTGCGGTCTACGGCCTGGGAGACCAGAAAAAATACCCGAATGAGTTTGTCGACGCCATCGGCATCATTCACGACGCCCTAGTTATCCGGGGTGCACACGCAGCCGGATACTGGCCGACAAGCGGCTATGAATTTGACCACTCAGAAGCAGTCGATGGGGATCACTTCCTCGGTCTGGCGCTCGACCAGATCAACCAGCCACTCCTGACCGAAGAACGTGTCGACGCCTGGCTGGCGCAAATCAAACCGGAGCTATTGCCATGAACGCCAACCCGTGGTCCTCCCCCAAATCCCGCGAAATCCGGCGCATGCTGGTTTCGCTCGATGAACGCGTCGCCAGTGCCTGCGAACTGGTTGATGACAACGGCGACGACCCGCTCATCGTCACCCTGCGCCACGCCGAACTCGACAGCCTGCGCGCCCACGTCTATCTGCACGGCCAGCGCGCCGGTACCTACGGTATTTTCTACGAATACCCGCACCCGGTGCCGGGCATCCTCGAAAGCGAAGAAAACCTGCCCTTGCCCAAGGTTTTGGCCAGTCTCGCCATCCATTTCGACGCCTAGGCAGGCACGCCCAACACGACATGGCTGGCCTTGATCAACGCACTGGCCGGCACGCCGGGTTTAAGCCCGAGCTCGAGCACTGCTTCGTTGGTCACCACCGCATAAACCAGCGTACCGCCGCTCAATTTGATGCCGACTTCGCTGTTGACCGCGCCTTTGGTCAGACTTTCCACCATACCGGCCAACTGGTTGCGGGCGCTGAACTTCACGCCAGCGTCGCCCGCCAACACGATCACCCAGGGCGCCTTGACGAAGGCCAGCACCGGCTTGCCGAGCGCCAGACCCAGCGCCTGAACGCTGCCTTCGGTGACGATAGCGACCAGACGATCACCGCCTGCCATCGTAATCTCAACCTCGGCATTGACCTTGCCATTGACCAAGGCGCTGATCGTTCCTTCAAACACATTACGCGCGCTGACTTTCATTTTGTTCTCCTTGAACCAGTTGTTGCTGGGCTGGCCCGGTTTTCGCTATATATAAAATATCATAACGAATTTAACCGGGCACGACCGCACTTTAACCAACAGCGTTACGCACATTCAACCATAGCGCAGCGCAAAAATTGGCCTAAAAACGTCGTTGACCGTAACAAATGCGTTATCGTTATATACACGACAACACAACGTAGCAAGGACGACAAAATGGAGCAAATCGCACATCGCCTGCGCAGCAAGCTGGAAGTCGATACCGAGTTCGGCAGTTTTCTCGGCGACACCCGGATCAAGCTGCTCGAAGCCATTGAAAAGCATGGCTCGATCACCCAGGCCGCCAAGTCCGTGCCGCTTTCCTACAAGGCGGCGTGGGATGCCATTGACGCCATGAACAACCTGGCCGACCAGCCGCTGGTGCTGCGTTCGACCGGCGGCAAGAACGGCGGCGGCACGCAGATTACCGAACACGGCAAGAAAACGGTCGCCCTTTACCGGGCGCTGGAAGCCGAATATCAGGCCGCCCTCGACCGCCTGAGCGCCAGCATGAATGCTGGCGAGAGCAGTGATTTCCAGCAGTTTCGCCAGTTGCTCAAGCGCCTGTCGATGAAAGCCAGCGCCCGCAACCAGTTTGCCGGCAAGATCGTCGGCCTGCGTGAAGGTCACGTCGATTTCGAGGTTCGCCTCAAGCTCGACGACGAGAATGAACTGGTCGCCGTGATCACCTGCGAATCAGCCGAAACGTTGGGCTTGACGATGGGCATGGAAGTCTTTGCGCTGGTCAAATCTTCGTCGGTGCTACTGCTCACCGACCCAACCGTCAAAACCACTGCCCGCAACCATCTCTGGGGCGAAATCAGCCGCATTCACGATGGCCCGGTGAATGCCGAAGTGACCTTGACCCTGCCGAGCGGCAAAACGGTTTGCGCCGTCGTCACCCACGACAGCGTGAAAAACCTTGATCTCGCAGTGGGAGGCCAGGCCTGTGCCGTGTTCAAGGCCTCTGCCGTCATCCTCTGCCTGCATGCCTGAAAGGAAGCTCGCCATGAAAAACCCCCTCCTTTTCGCGTCGACCGTAACATTTGCCGTTTTTGCCCAAGCTGACGAGGTTCAAGTCGCCGTCGCTGCCAATTTCACCGCACCAATGCAGCAAATCGCCGCCCAGTTCGAAAAGGACAGCGGCCACAAGGCGACGCTGGCCTTCGGCGCGACCGGCAAGTTCTACGCCCAGATCATCAACGGCGCGCCGTTTGAAATCCTGTTGTCAGCCGACGATGAAACGCCGGCCAAGCTGGAAAAAGAAGGTTTGGGCGTCGCCGGCAGCCGCTACACCTACGCCATCGGTACGCTGGTTTTGTGGTCGGCCAACCCGACGCTGGTCGACGCCAGGGGCGAGATTCTGAAAACGGGGAATTTCAAGCATCTGGCCCTGGCCAACCCGAAAACCGCATCCTACGGCACGGCGGCTGTCGAAGCGCTGAACAAACTGGGTTTGTTGAACTCGCTGCAATCCCGCTTCGTCCAGGGTGAAAACATCTCACAAACCCAGCAATTCATCATGAGCGGCAACGCCGAACTCGGGTTTGTCGCCCTCTCGCAAGTCTACAAAGACGGCAAGATCGCTGGCGGATCGGCCTGGATCGTGCCCGCCAATCTCTACCAACCAATCCAGCAAGACGCGGTCCTGCTCAGCAAAGGCAAGGACAAACCCGCCGCCGTCGCCCTGCTCGCCTATTTGAAGGGCGACAAGGCCAAGGCTATCATCAAGTCTTACGGTTACGAATTGCGCTGATCATGGAAAGCGCCAACCTTCTCCGCATCAACCGGCCCGGATGTTCGAGCTGCCCGACGCCGGACTGGCAGATTTTTCTGCCCAACGAATGGCGCGACATGGTGGTCGAGCCATTCGATTTCAAACAGCATCGTGAATACGAAATGGCGGCAACGCGCAGTTTTGGCTACGACATTGATGGCGCGACCTGTTACTACGCGCACAGCTACGCCCTGAACCAAAGCCGCTCGGACGACGATGAAGATTTCTACGAAGTGGTTGCTTACGGTGAAACCGTCCATGCCTGGCGGCTGCGCGATGAGCGCTGGTTGATTTATCGAGTCGTTTATTCCGGCGGCGACTGTGCCCCGGCGCGCGGCTTTTACAGTTTTGCCGAGCGACATCCACAATGAGATTCCTTACCTTGACTGAAAATACACAATGAAAATCGCCATCGCCACCAAGGATTTCACTGAAGTCAGCGGCCATGCCGGGCAAACCCGGCAATGGCTGGTTTACGACCTCTCCAACCACCGCGCCAACCAGTTGCTTCCGGCACCCTGGCGGGTTGATCTGGCCAAGGAACAAGTGCTCCACATTTTTGAGGACAACGCCCCGCATCCGCTGGACGGCATCGACATCGTCGTCTGTGCCAGTGCCGGCGAGGGTTTCATCCGCCACATGAAAAAACGCGGCGCCGAGGTGCTGCTTACCGGCGAAAGCGATCCGGCCCTGGCCATTACCCGCATTCTGGCTGGCGAAGCGCTGCCCGACCCGCGCTTCGACATCACCACAACCCTGTGTAAACTGCGCGATCTGTTTTCTCGCTATTGACCATGGAAAGTTCCGACCTTGGCGCCGTCTGGCTGACTCTCAAGTTGGCCACCATCGTCACCGTATTGCTGCTGATCATCGGCACGCCCATCGCCTGGTGGCTGGCGCGCACGCGCTCGGCCTTCAAAGGCATGGTCGGCGCCATTGTGGCGCTGCCGCTGGTGCTACCGCCCACGGTGCTGGGCTTTTACCTGCTGATCACCATGGGGCCGAACGGGCCAGTCGGACAACTGACGCAATCGCTCGGCCTCGGCCTGCTGCCTTTCACCTTTCCCGGCCTGGTCATCGCTTCAGTTTTTTATTCCTTGCCCTTCGCTGTCCAGCCAATCCAAAACGCCTTTGAAGCGATAGGCGAACGGCCACTGGAGGTTGCCGCCACCTTGCGCGCCAGCCCCTGGGACACCTTCTGGTCAGTCGCCGTGCCGCTGGCCAAGCCCGGCTTTGTGAGCGGGGCGATCCTCGGCTTTGCCCACACCGTCGGCGAATTCGGCATTGTGCTGATGATCGGCGGCAACATCCCGGACAAGACCCGCGTCGTTTCGGTGCAGATCTACGACCACGTCGAGGCGCTGGAATATACCCAGGCGCACTGGCTGGCCGGCGGCATGGTACTCTTCAGTTTCCTGGTACTGCTTGGGCTATACACTTTCAACCCGGCGCGGCGCAAAACACTATGAGCTTTGAAATTCGCGCCAAATTTCGCGTCGACCGCAACAACTTCAAACTGGATGTCGATCTGACCCTGCCGGGCCGTGGCATCACCGCCTTGTTCGGCCATTCCGGTTCCGGCAAGACGACCTGCCTGCGCGCCATGGCCGGGCTGGAACGCACCCGCGATGGCTATTTCGCCCTCGGCAATGAGGTCTGGCAGGATGAGGCGCAAAACCGTTTTATCCCGCCGCATCAGCGCGCACTCGGCGTAGTGTTTCAGGAAGCCAGCCTGTTCCCGCATTTGTCGGTACGCGGCAACATGAGCTTTGGCGAGAAACGCGCCCCGCTGATTGAACGGCGCTTCGCCCTGCCCCAGGTGGCTGAATTGCTCGGCATCAATCACCTGCTTGAGCGCCCGACCACCGAGCTATCCGGTGGTGAGCGGCAGCGCGTCGCCATCGCTCGCGCCTTGCTCAATGCCCCACAGCTATTGTTGATGGACGAACCGCTGGCGGCCCTGGACATCAAGCGCAAGCTGGAAATCCTGCCCTATCTCGAACGCCTGCACAGCGAGCTGTCGATTCCGATCATCTATGTCAGCCATGCGCCGGACGAGGTAGCGCGGCTGGCCGACCATCTGGTCTTGCTCGATCAAGGTTCGGTGGTCGCCAGCGGGCCGCTCAAGGAAGTTCTCGGGCGCATCGACCTGCCGGCAGCCTTTGGCGATGATGCCGGCGTGGTCATCGAAGCCCGCATTGCGGCACATGAGGTGGATGATCTGACCCGGCTTGAATTCCCCGGCGGGCATATTTTCGTCTCGCGCCGCCATGAGCCACTCGGCACGCCGCTACGTTGCCGCATTCACGCCCGCGATGTCAGCCTGGCGCTGGTGCCGCAGGTGCAGAGCAGCATTCTGAACAGCGTTGCCGCCACCGTCGTCGATCTTGGCCCGACCGACACGCCGGGCCATGTGCTGGTCAAACTCGATGTCGCCGGCAACCCGCTGCTCGCCCGCATCACCAAACGCTCCGCCGAAAATCTCCAGATTCGCCCCGGTCTGGCCCTGCATGCGCAAATCAAGGCGGTTGCGCTGCTCGCCTGAAGCAGCAAATGCGGATCACAGGCGAGTGGTTATCAGCCGTTCTGACCGAACGTTTTACAGCACCGACTCGAAAACCTCCAGTTGCGGCGGGCCGAGATAGAAGTCGCGCGGCGACCGCCCGGCCTGCATGCGCGCCTTGCGGAAAGCCTCTGACTTCGTCCAGTCGATAAAAACCTGCTCGGATTCCCAAACAGAATGCGAGGCGAACAGCGTGTACTCGTCACTCGTCGCACCCCGCAGCAGGTTGAAAGAGACAAAACCGGGTACCTCGTCGAGATAGCTGTTGCGATTGCGCCAGTGGGCGATGAAATCCTCTTCGCGCCCGGGTGCGATACGGAAACGATTCATGGCGAGAAACATGGGAACTCCTGAATACTTTGCATGCGGGTTGCGTGGATGGATTGTTGGCTTGACCCGAGTCAACAAGCAAGAAATGAGCGCATTTGATGCTGACGCCAAATATCTGTAGAAATCGGGACTTGATCTGACAGCGACAGTCAGATGCAATGTCTCAGTCCGGCCCAGAGTGTGTCAAAACGCCGCCTGTAATATAATTATGTCATATTGCATTACGGGCATTCAGATGAAACGCTTCATAGAAGGCGAAAGCCGAACCCAAAGCACACTTCTGCCGGAATGCCTTGACGATTACATTGCGGATACCAACCCGGTACGTGTAGTCGATGTTTTCGTAGATGAACTCAATCTTGGACACTTGGGTTTTGATGGCGTTGATCCCTGCTACCGGTCGTCCTGGTTATCACCCGGCCATTCTGAAGTTATCATTTACGGCTACCTGAATCGGATTCAATCCAGCCGTCGCCTTGAGAAAGAGAGCCAGCGCAACGTCGAGCTGATGTGGCTAACGGGACGGCTGATGCCTGACTTCAAAACGATTGCCCGATTCCGCAAAGATAATGGCAAAGCAATTGGAATGTTTGCCGGCAGTTTGTCGGTTGTGCCAGCGGCTTGGTTTGTTCTCCGAGGCGCTGGTGGCAATTGACGGCAGCAAGTTCAAGGCGGTTAACAATCGTGACCGGAACTTCACCAGCGCCAAGTTGCTACGGCGGATGGAAGAAATCGAATCAAGCATCAATCGTTACCTGATCGATCTCGATACGGCTGACCGGCAAGAGCCCGTCATTGCCAAAATTCGTGGCGAACGCTTGCAAGACAAAATCGCTGTATTGAAAGAGCAGATGAAAGCGCTCAAGGAAATCGAGATCCGCCTCAACGATACACCCGACAAGCAGATTTCCTGACTGACCCCGATGCACGTTCAATGAAGACCCGGGGTACTGGGATCGTTGGCTACAACATCCAGACTGCGGTCGATGCAAAAATCATCTGATCGTGGCGCATGAAGTCACGAATATTGGTGGCGACCGAGACCAACTGACCAGCATGGCCAAACTGGCACGTGCTGCCATGGAGCCGAAGAGCTTACCGTGATTGCTGACCGTGGCTACTTCAAGGGGCGAGGAGATTGTTGCCTGCCACGAAGCCGGTATCGTTGCCATCGTTCCTAAAACGACAACATCAGGTGCCAAAGCCGACGGGCGCTTTGATCGGGCAGATTTCATTTACGATCCGGAGAAGAATGAATATCGCCGCCCAGCGAACCAAACCTTGATCTGGCGTTATTCGACTGTTGAGAGGCTTGAAGCTGCACCGTTACTGGAGTTCGAACTGCAAGCTATGCGCCATCAAGGAGAAATGCACGCCCGGCGAACAGCGTCGCGTCACACGCTGGGAACATGAGAATGTGCTTGAGACGATGCAAAACCGTTTGGATCAGGCACCTGACAGCATGCGTATTCGGCGCCAGACGGTCGAGCATCCATTCGGTACGCTTAAGTTATGGATGGGTAGCGCACTTCCTGACCAGAACACTGGATCGGGTAAGTACAGAAATGGGGCTGCATGTCCTTCCTGCCAACCTGAAGCGGGTGATGAAAATAACGGGAACAGCGGCGCTAATGGATGCAATGAAGGCCTGAGGGGGCCTTTTGTCGTTTCCTGTGCAATTCCGGCAGCCATTTCGCCAATCATGATTTGATTCGCGCTAATCCTTGTCGGTGGCAGAGATTTATTAACCCGTTTTGACACACTCTGGGCCAGCTCTGGTCATAAAGACAGCCTGAAATGACCCAAGTTGAAAGGCAGGTAACTTATCAGGATACAGTCACTCGCCTACTTGATAACTTGTAAAGTCGCACAAGCTTTGTGCAAAACACCAAAGAGTAAAGATCACAAATAATCCCGCATGAAGAAACGGGAATTTGAAGCAGAAAACTGGCCAAGTGTCGGGATGTTTTGAATCAAAGGTGCGAAGTGACTATTTTCTTCGCGAAATTGTCATTGCAAAGTCATTGTATTTGGCATTTCAAACTCAAATGCCATCCAGTCAATTTTCCATTGTGACTCCGCTTTATTAGCTTTGGGCAGACAGGCTGACGGTAAACAACTTCTGCTGCCGGATCGTGGAAATATTTGAACATAATAATAACTCGCTCACGAAATAAATACTTCGACATGCATATAGTATTAGATGCCCAGTATTGTTATTGCAAATAACACAAAAAATCAGACTTCTTTAATACTTCCAGCAGTCGATGAAATATATAAATCATCGAAAAATTCAGGTAGTTCGAAACAGTAAGAGCCAGACTTTTTAATCTTCGGCGGGAAGTTAATGTCGGAAAAATGCTTTATGCCTGATTTGTTGCCATAGGGAGATTGTTCGATATATGTATCAGTGCAAACGGGAAACTTATAACCTTCTGAATCTCCCAAGGATATACCTTGCTTAATGAAAAGCGAACTATTTTCAGTCTTTTCCATATTAACAAGATCCAAGTCAATTTTCCAAACGTTTGCTTCAAATCCAATTTTTGACAGAAATTTGGCTTTTATCTCATCATAAAATGTGCTCTGATATTCATTCTCTCCGAGTTCATTAAGATTGATTTTCACAAAGCTTTTAACTTTTATCCTGAACGTCATTTCCGCAGGCCCTGCAAGAAAACTTCCTGGATACTTATACAATATCTCAAGCCATGCTCCACTATCAATTGCATCTTTCAATAGAATCATTATTTTTCGATCTCCTTATATTCAATAAGTTTTTCTAAGTAGTTTTCGCAATACCAACTCCATTGCTCACATCTTTTTTCTAACATAAGGCTGCGAATTGGATTTTGTATTAGCCTAATTTCATAAGTGTTGCCGCTATTAATAACAATAGCGAGAAAATATGCGTCGCCAAGCTGATAAGCTGTTGCGTGCTCGTTATTAGTTAAGCGAAAAGCCTCACCAAATCGAGGAACTGATTTTACCTCAACGTATAGAAATTCCCCGTTATGTTTGAATACCTCTAGGTCATAACCGACGTTGGCCTGCGAAACATCTTTTACCGTCAGAACATCAGCTAGTGCAGAGAGCCATTCAAATGTGTTTTGTTCTGCGCTTCTCCAAGCCTTGATTGCTGGCACTGCCTTGAATAAGGCTGATAAAGCTTGCGGTGGAGTAACACTCTCGCATTTACTCGAATTTGCTTGGTGTTGAGACTCAAGGTTTTTTTGTGGACTATCTTCAATTGGATTAATAATGCTTATTGGCAAGCCAAGACGCTTTGCTAGATAACGCACATCCTCAATCTCATTTGATTGCTTAATATATTCGAGAAAATCAGAGTCAATTATTTGGTTTGAAAAGTCACGTACGCATAAGGCGCCACCACCTTCAACGGGAAGCAAAGGGGTATTTCCTATTATATCGAGTTTATCCGCTGTTAAGTCGTAGCGATATTGTCGAGACAATCGGGCAAATGTTTGTGCCCGCCCTATTGGAGAGGGCGTCGTTTGATCAAATAAAGATAATCCTTCTTCAATGGTTAGTAAGCGAGCACCAAGCCACTTAAGGAAATCTGGTAATTGTGGATGCTGACTGAGAGTTGCTTGATCAATATGTGGGAGGTCCCTGCATATTTTTTCATAATCACTATATGGAAGCCAATCTGGACGAAGTCGAACCTCTAACGGGGAAGATCTAACGCCTGCAATGCAAAAGCCCAGATCGTCAAGGTTGCTTAATAGTGAGTCACGAAGTCGCTTCCGAAAGCGTCCTTCGACAGGGGAGGCAAGAATAAATGGGCTGAATATTCCAGGAAGAATACATCTTTCTGTAGCGTAGCAAAGGGCTTTGGCAAGAAGTTCTACGCATCGCTCAAATGTATCTAACGAGGTATCATCCAAATCGACCGATTTTCGGGATGGATCCGTACTGAAATTGCCATTAATTTTTAACAACGCACCAGAAAATTCGGTTGTCGGCATAAAGGCGTGAATAACTGATTTTGAAGGTGGTGCGGGAACAATCATATCCGCATCCAGTGCAAAGGCAACTCTTTCGCATCCTTCTTCATGGCTTGACACCAACCACCGGAATTGCTCGTTGTTATTTTCAATCTGTTCAATGTTCAAACCATCAATATAATGGACTGTATTTCGATTTAGATTTCGCTTAACGCTTGGGAGTTCAATCTCAACTTGAGAGACGTTGTTAAGAAACAACATTGCACTTTCATCGAATGCGTCTGCTTCTTCGGCGATCATCCGCTCATCAAGTCCAGAGAGAATAAAAACCGTATTCATGCCATCTAAGAGCAGCTGTTCAACAAGTGATACGGATGACAGCTCTTTTAATTCTATTGGATGCGGAATTCGAATCAGAGGAACGTCTGTTTCAATATTGAGCTGTTGGCGAGTTATTGCCTTTGAGAATCTAAAAGCACTATTCGCAGATATGACGTCTATTTCGTGCGCGATCCCTGCAACCGACTTGAATCCGATGCCACGATACCCAATCGTTCCACTTCCGCGCCGTTTATTTGAAGAGCCGCTACGACAAAGTGCAATCATCTCGTGTTGTGTAAATGAGTGTCCATCGTTTGCAACAAAAAGTTGTTTTCCGACTTGGCGGACTAAAAATTTGCTGGCACCGGAGTCGTCGGCGTTCTGTAGCAGCTCGATGAAAGCGCGAGAACGATAACTCTCAGCAATGTAGAGTTCAACTTTGGCCAAATCAGAAAATAGCGACGGGGCTGAAGATGCCTCCCGGAGAAACTCTGTCTGGATTTCTTGAATTTTCATAAATGATCAGGGAGGAAGTAGGGATTAGCGTCGATTTATGCCATTCTACTTCTGTTGTGTCTTCTAGGTTACTTGGTTGTCGCACATGCGTTTCGCTTTGGGCATCAGCAAAATGATCACTAAGCTGACTTTGCCCATGAAGTTTTCATCAGACCGCAGTGGGCACGCTGAAGCCATTGACTCTCGACTTGATCTGACACGGATTGTTAAATCAAGTCCCGATTTCTACAAATAACCAAGGAAATGCATCAATCAGACTGGAACGTTTCTCGCTACTGATTAGGCCTACCATTCATTTCCCGCTCCCGATGTCGCGAAGCTTACAAGCCCTGCTCGACTCCTTGGCCAAGTCTCCCGGTCTGGCATTACTCGCCGTCATCGCTGACTCGGCAGTAGCCGATACACCACCCGGGAATGACACGCTAATGGCAATGCGCACACTGGTTAGCGAAGGCGCCCTGAACCAACTCGATTTCCGGCAAGCCTGGCCTTTGCTCGAACGCGGCCTGATGGGCAGCCGTCCATCGCGCCTGCTGTCGGGACTCGACAGCTGTGGCGCACTACCCCACCTCTTGCCGGAGGTGGCAGCACTCAGCGGCAGTTACCAGATGGGCGCCGATGGCGAACCGGTTGATATCGCCGCCCATCTCAGCCGCCTGCTCGACCTTGCCGCCACGCAAAATGCCTCTCTGCGCGTTCGTGTCGCCGCACTGCTCTGTAATCTCGGCAAGGTGGATTCGCCGCCACAACACTTGCCAACGCACTATCTCCACATCGACCGCTGCCTGCCGCGTATCCGCAGCATTGCCCTGCGCTTCGGCCTGCCGCAGCCAATCGAATCCTTCGCCATCCTTGCAACGCAGGAAATGGAGCGCGTGCATCGCGCCACCCGCATGCGCGCAGATGCGCTCACCGCATTGCTCGAACGCGTCGATGCCTTTGCCGAACCGGAACGCTTCAACGATTTGCTCACACTCTGCACCTGCGACTGGGGCGCTTATCCAGGACAGGAGACCAGCACCTACCCAAAAGCCGCCCTGTTACGACAGGCCATGGCCGCCTGCCAGGCCGTCGATGCCACAATGGACAACGGCAGCCAAAACCACGAAAGCCGCAGTTTGGCCGTTGCCGCCGCGCTGCACTCCTGCCGCCAACCCTGACCCGCCAATGGCGTGACCATGCCGTACGCCCGGCACCGCGCCACTACCCGCCCGAGTCCACGGTTGATCAGGCCAGTGCGCGCGCCAGCAAGACGGCGACATGCACCGCGTCGCGCCCGGTGCCATCCTTGATCTGATGCCGGCAGGAAAAGCCGTCGGCCACAATCGTCGCATCAACCGGCGCTGAGCGCACCGCCGGCAGCAAGGCCAGTTCGCCCATCTTCACTGAAGCCTCGTAATGCTCGGCCTCCAGCCCGAAGCTGCCGGACATGCCGCAGCAACTGGCATCGACGATCTCGAACTCGAATTCCGGTATCCAGCCGAGCACCTTTTTCATCGACTTCATGGCGCCGAAGGCCTTCTGGTGGCAATGACCATGGACCACCGCCCGGCCGCCGCAAATCGGCTTCAGATCGAGTTTCAGCCCCTTGTTGCCCTCACGCATCAGGAATTCCTCGAACAGGAAGGCCTGCTTGCCGAGTTGCCCGACATCCGGGCCGAGCGACAGGCTGTAGAACTCGTCACGCAGCGCCAGCAGGCAGGACGGCTCCAGCCCGACAATCGGCGTTCCGGCGGCCAGGGCCGGGGCTAGCGCGGCCATGACGCGTTTGCCTTCGAGCTTGGCGGAATCGACCATGCCTTGCGACAGGTAGGTGCGGCCACAACACAAGGGGCGTTGCGGCTCGGCATCGTCGGCCGCCGGGCGCAGCACCTCGACGGCATAGCCGCCCGCCGTCAACACGGCGATGGCCGCCTCGGCCACTTCCGGCGTGTAGTAATGCGTGAAGGTATCAATAAAAAGGAGCACTTTTCCGCGTTGACCGGAACATTCTGTGTTTTTGGTTTGAAACAAGCCACCAACGATTTCTGGAATCGGCCGCTTGGCCGAAATACCGAGTTTGCGTTCAACCAGCCCGGCCAGCCACGGTGATCTGTTACGCAAACGAACCAGCGCTGCCAGCGGCCGGCGATAGCGATGCAGCCATTCCGGCAAGCCGCCGAACAGCTTCGCCCGACGCGGCACACCAAGTTCCTCATTGCGATGCGCCAGGTATTCGGTTTTGATCAGTGTCATGTCGACCGAGCTCGGGCATTCCTTCTTGCAGCCCTTGCACGACACGCAAAGATCCATCGCCGCCGCCAGATCGGGATGGATGAACGGCTGCTCGCCGAACTCGCCGTTGAGCGCCGCCTTGAAAGCCTTGACCCGGGCCCCGGTCGAGTGCGCCGGGTCGCCGGTGATGCGGTAGCTCGGGCACATGACGCCCTTGCCGTCGCGCTGGCACTGGTGGTTGTTCATGCAGACGGCAACCGCCTTGGCGTAGTTGCCGCCCGTCGCCGGAATGCCGGCATAGGCATCGCCCATGCCGTAGGTGTCGTAAGCCGACCAGTCGAGAAAGGTTTTCATGACAGTCGACAAGCAAGACCGACGCCAAGATATTAGTCTTTCAAATCAATGCATCGTACTTGTCATCTATGCGACAAACGGGCCAGCGATAGCGGTCGGTACAATCCCGACCTTATCCTCTGGTTAGGCAATAGCATGAACGACGAACTCAATTACCAAAACAACCCGCTGCATGGGGTCAGTTTAAAAAACCTGCTCATTGAAATCGTCGATCACTACGGGTTTGAGCTGCTGTTTGCCTATCTGAATATCAATTGTTTCAACAACAACCCGAGCATTGATTCCGCCGTCAAATTCCTTAAAAAAACGAATTGGGCGCGCGAAAAGGTCGAAGCCTTCTATTTGTATCAGTTCAAGAGCCTGCCCCGTGCTTCCGACGAGCAATTTGAGCTGCCGCCCAGGGATCGCATCGTGCCGCCAGACCAAAAGCCAGGGTCACCCGCCGAATTGAGCCTGGAAGATGCGGACCGATTAAGGGAGAAGCGGACCACGAAGGCCGCCATGTACGACCAGGAAAAAAGTCAGCGCGGCGGATCAGTGAGAAGAACGGCTAAGCATACAAGCACCGCGGCGAGTGATTCAGATCCCTGGGCAAAGTGGAGAAAATGAATTCGGGGATTTAATCCCAACGCTTTGATTGGAGCGCAAAAACAGCCCCCTGACAAGTCCAGGCCAACTTGGCACTTATATTGCTCAGCTTGATCATATCGCCGGCCCAAGGTCGACTTTCCAACAATGATCAACGCTCCAGGCGCCCACAGGGATGAACACGACAACTGACGAGAACGACATCTTTTTCGGGGACATCCCGCCCGAGATCAATGCCTTGTTGCAGCAAGGCATCGCAGTACATGCCAGCGACCCGCGGCTGGCAGAAAACCACTTCCGCGAGGCACTCGCCCGGCGCCCGGATATCCTGTGCAGCTATCGCTGTCTGGTCAAGCACTACAACCGGCAGCGGCAATTCGACAATGCCATCAATACCGTCCGTGCCTGGCTGACCGAGGCGGTTCGTCAGGCCGGTTCGCCAGCCGACTGGAACGAGTGGCAGGATGCCTCGTCATCAATGCTCGGCGCCCTCAAGGCATTCGCCTTTGTCGAACTGCGTCGGGGTCGCCTGGAAGAAGCTCAGGCAGCGATTGCCCGCCTGCAGCAACTCGACCCGGAAGATGGTACCGGTGTCTCCGTACTTGCCGCCCTGGCTCACTAAGCACACGCTTGATATTTGAAAGCAGTTTTATCCCCCCAACCCTACAAAGAGGAAAAAAATGTCCGTAGCTATCATCAAGGCTTTTTCTGAAAAAGCCAAAAGTGACGCCGATCTGAAGGAAAAGCTGAAAGCCTGCCAAAAAATCAAGGAATTGCGTGCACTCGCCCAGGAAAACGGCTTCGAAATCGTCGAAGACTCACTCTACCCGCCCAACGAACCACAATTCACTGCCGACCAATTGTCGGAGCGTCTGGTCAAGGCACTGCTCCGCGCCTGAACTTGGTGCAAAAAAACATGGGAGCCTCGGCTCCCATTTTTCATTCAGGTCATAACGTAACCAATAACCTGCGGTGGCGAGCTGCGCGGAACTTCGCCCACCAATTCGCAAACTGATACCTCAATCGCATGGCACATGGAAGCCAGTGCCAGATCATTTGGCTCAGTGCCAAATGGCTCCTCGATCTGCTCACCGATGACATCCAGCGCGAGAAAGGTATAAGCAACGAAGGTGGCGATCAGCGGCGTCAGCCAGCCAATCGAAGTGCTCAATCCAATTGGCAGCAGCAGGCAATAAACCATCACCGTGCGGTTCATCAGCACCCGATAGGTATAGGGAATTGGCGTGTTGGCGATGCGCTCGCAGGCACCAGAAGCTTCGGTCAGCAAATTGAGGTTGCGATCCATGGATTGCAGTTGCAGATCGCTGAACTGTCCCGACTTTTGCGCAACACAGAGCTCTTCCGCCAGATTGAGCAGGATGACCGATGTCGGGTAGCGGGCAGCCAGAACCCGCTCCAACTGATGCGGTTGCAGACGGCAGGCCAGATCGCTGCGGCTATCCGTACCGCGCAATTGATGCTTGAGCGCATAGGTGAAGGCGGCCAGCGTGCGCGCCACGCGTTTATGAAGTTCGATATCAGTACTCAGGCTGGCCACTTCACGAACAAGCGAGCGCGCGGCGATGAGTAGCGCGCCCCACTGTTTGCGTGCCTCCCAGAAGCGTTCATAACTGACCGAATTGCGAAAGCCAAGAAAAATGGCCAAAGCAATGCCCATCAACGTAAATGGCGGAATCGACAAGGCCGAGGCAGCGTGTTCGCTCATCCACCAACTGCGGCTGAGTACGCTGCAGACGGCGACCAGGACAACCAGCAGAAGCCGGGTGGTGATATAGGGTAAAACAGAGCCGCGCCAGACAAAGAGCAGGCGAAACCAGTGCAGATGCGAGCGAACTATCATGCGAAAAGAATCAAATCAAACCTCAGGCGCTTGCCGAGATGGCATCAATAAAACGTGTCATGACCTCGGCGTGATAATTGGCGCCATCCTTACAACCCTGCGACTTTTCGGATTCGTCAACGGCGCGCTGCCACAAACGCAAAGCATGCTGATCATCAATACCTGCCCGGCGCGCCATCCATGGCAAGATTTTAGGTGCGTTCATGGCAACCCTCCTGTTTGCTCCGACTGAAAAACGGTTGGCAACAGGCATCAGAAAACCTGCCCGGCAAAGACTTCCTTGAAATAAATATCGACATCACACTCAACGGGGCGCAAGCCTGGCAGCCAGTTTTCGTCGATACTGACCTCGGCAGGTAGACTTGCTTCACCCTTGAATACTTCGTCATAGCCAATTGAGGCCGAAGGCTTTTGACTGGGCAGGCCATAAATTCGAGCGAGAATTTTGGTGGTGAACATGATTGACTCCTTTACTTCATTGTCTGAATTGACGATTGAAATATAGAACTTATGGTGCACTGCAACAAACAATGTTTATTATCGAACGCATTAGATAAACTAAACCGAAATCAAAACCGGCAAAATATCGTGGCCTATCGCCTTCCTCCGCTCTCAACCTTTCGCACCTTTGAAGCAGCTGCCCGCCATCTCAGTTTCAAGCAGGCAGCAGAGGAGTTGCACGTCACACCGGCCGCGGTCAGCCAGCAGATCAAGAGTCTGGAAACCTATCTTGGTGTCTCGCTGTTTCAGCGTTTACCCAAGGCACTGCAATTGACCGAGGAAGGTCTGGCGATGTTTCCCAAGGTCAGGGACGGTATGGACAGTTTCGCCGCCGCCGTCGAGAGCACCCGACGTAGTGCCAGTCTGGCTTTGAATGTTACCGCCCCCCCCTCCTTCGCAACGCGCTGGCTGGTTCCCCGACTTTCCCGCTTCTCCCTGGCCCATGCCGAGGTTGCAATCCGTATTTCGAGCAATCCGGAAAACATAGACGGTCCGCAGACGGCGCTTGAAATGACCATGGATGCAAACGACCCGCGCCATGAAACCAGCGAGGTGGCGATCCGCTTTGGCACAGGTATTTACCCCGGTTACCAGGTGGAAAAAATGCTGACGGCGAATTATGTACTGGTTTGCAGTCCGCGCCTGCTGGAGGGCGAAACGCCTCTGCGCACTCCCGCCGATCTGGTCAATCACATCCTGATTCACGACGAGTCGATTCCGGCTATTGACCAGCGTCCAAGCTGGGATGACTGGCTCAGACAGGCCGGCGTCAGTGGCATGGATAGCGAACGCGGACCGCGCTTTTCCAATTCCCTCATGGTCCAGGAGGCGGCGGTTGAAGGACAGGGAGTTGCTCTCGCAATCAGGCAACAAATTGAAGGCGAAGTTAGCGCCGGGCGCCTGGTAATTCCATTTGATATCACCTTGCCTTCGACTTACGCCTATTACCTAGTCATTCCCCAGGCCATTGCCGGCAGAGCCGTCGTCCAGGCCTTCAGGGATTGGTTACAGGCAGAAATCGGTGCGCTATACGGACAGTAGCGCCATGTCACGTTTACAACAAAGCACCCAACACAGCATTTCACAAAAACATTCATCCCACTGATTTATATAGAAAAACATAACTGGCACAGCGATTGCTGAAAAGACTCCGACTGCATTCGAGGAGCCGACATCGTGGAACTACCAGTTATCAGTAACACTGCCCCTGCCGCTGAAGGCGGCGGTTGTGCATCCAGCGGCTGCGGTACGGCCCCGGACGCTTTGGGCCATCTGCCCGATCACATTCGCGCCAAGGTTCAGGACCATCCCTGCTATTCGGAAGAAGCGCATCACTACTTCGCCCGCATGCACGTGGCGGTGGCCCCGGCCTGCAACATCCAGTGCAACTACTGCAACCGCAAATATGACTGCTCGAACGAATCCCGTCCGGGCGTCGTTTCCGAAGTCTTGACGCCGAAACAGGCGATCAACAAGGTGCTCGCCGTCGCCGCCGAAATTCCTCAGATGACGGTACTCGGCATCGCCGGACCCGGCGACCCCCTGGCCAACCCGTCCCGCACTTTCGAGACTTTTGAAGAGCTCTCGGCGCGCGCCCCGGATATCAAACTCTGCGTATCGACCAACGGCCTCAACCTGCCGATGTATGTCGACCGTATCGCCCAGCACAACATCGACCACGTGACGATCACCATCAACTGTGTCGATCCCGAAGTCGGTGCCAAGATCTACCCGTGGATTTTCTGGGAGAACAAACGCATCTTCGGCGTCGAAGGCGCGCGCATCCTGATCGAGCAGCAGCAGAAGGGTCTGCAGATGCTGACCGACCGCGGCATCCTGGTGAAGGTCAATTCGGTGCTGATCCCCGGCGTCAATGACGAGCATCTCAAGGAAGTCTCGAAGATCGTCAAGGCCAAGGGCGCCTTCCTGCACAACGTCATGCCGCTGATCGCCGAGCCCGAACACGGCACCTACTACGGCATCATGGAGCAGCCGGAGCCGACGCCGGAAATGCTGCAGGAACTGCAGGACGCCTGTGCCGGCGACATGGCGATGATGCGCCATTGCCGCCAGTGCCGTGCCGATGCGGTCGGCCTGCTCGGCGAGGATCGCGGTGACGAATTCACCATGGACAAGATCGACGTCATGGAGGTCGATTACGAAGCCGCCATGGTTCGTCGCAAGGTTGTCCATGACGAGATCATCGAGAAGCTCGACGCCAAGCGCGGCATCGTCAAGCCGAAGGCCGAAGAACTCGGCATCCCGGCCGATGCCCGCCCGGTCCTCATGGCGGTGGCCGGCAAGAACGGCGTCGTTGCAGAACACTTCGGTCATGCCAAGGAATTCCTGATCTACGAAGCCTCACCGGCTGGCGTCCGCTTCATGAGCCACCGCAAGACCGAGCTGTACTGCGGCGGCATGGATGCCTGCGGTGATGGCGACGTGGCCGAGGCTGGATCGACGGAATCGCTGCTCGATCGCAACATCCGCGTGCTCGAAGGCTGCGAGGTCGTGCTCTGCTCCAAGGTTGGTTACGAACCCTGGGCCAAGCTGGAAGCCGCCGGCATCGCGCCGAACGGCGAACACGCGATGGAACCGATCGAGGAAGCCGTGATGGCGGTGTACAAGGAAATCGCGGCGACCGGCAAGCTGAGTCCGTCGGCTGCTGACAGAAAGGCGGCTTGATCATGGCCCTGCAAATAACTGAATCCTGTGTCAATTGCTGGGCTTGCGTCGATGTCTGCCCGAACGATGCGATCTACGAAGACCGGCCGCATTTCCTGGTCGACGACAACAAATGTACCGAGTGCCTGGGCGATCACGGCGTGCCGCAATGCGCCGCGATCTGCCCGATCGAAATGGCCATCGTCAATGAACTGGGCGAGTTCCTGAACCCGCCCGGCTCGCTGACCGGCATCCCGATCGAGAAGCTGAAGGAATTCGGTATGTGGCGCGAGGCAGCCTGATGGCTGTCGTCACGTTCTACGAAAAACCCGGCTGCAAGGGCAATCTTCGCCAGAAGACCCTGCTCGCTGCCGCCGGCCACACCGTCCAGGCCAAAAGTCTCAAGACCGAGGCCTGGACGGCTGACCGACTGCTCGCCTTTCTCGGCAAGCTGCCGGTCAGCACGTGGTTCAACCCATCTGCCCCGGCCATCAAATCCGGTGAAATCGTCCCGGAAAACATCAGCTTTGAACACGCCCTGCACCTGTTGCTGGAAAACCCGCTGCTGATTCGCCGTCCATTGATGGAAATCGGCGAGGAACGTCAGGTCGGTTTCGATATTGATGCGGTCGACGCCTGGATCGGCCTGAAAAATGTCGATCTGCCGGAAGGCAATATCGAAGCCTGCGTGCACGGCCCGGAAGGGCATGGCAGTTGTGGCAGTCATGCCCACGACCATGATCACGAGAGGAAAGCCAGCCATGGTCGCTGCGGCCATCACTGATCGCGCCGTAGAAATTGCACCGGGCGTCCACTGGGTGGGCGCCCTCGACCCGCATCTGCGGAGTTTCGACATCATCCTCAAAACCGCCAACGGCACGAGCTACAACTCGTATGTTGTGCGTGGCGAGAACGGCGTGGCGATCATCGACACGGTGAAGGAAAACTTCGCCGACGATTTTTTCCGTCGACTCGAAACGGTGGCGAAGTACGAGGAAATCACCACCATCGTCCTCAACCATCTGGAACCGGACCACAGCGGCGCCCTGCCCGAGTTGCTCAAGCGCGCGCCGCAGGCTCGGGTCTATCTGTCGAGCCGCGCCCAGATGATGCTCAAGGCGCTGTTGAAGCCGACCGGCGAGAAGCCGCCCGAATATATCCCGGTCACCACCGACGACACCGTCGACCTCGGCGGCCGCACCCTGCGTTTCCTGCACGCCTTACCTGCACTGGCCGGATACCCAATGCACTTATCTGGTTGAAGACGGCATCCTGTTCACCGGCGACGTTTTCGGTTGTCACTTCTGCGACAACCGGCTGTTCAACGACACGGTTGGCGATTTCCGTTTTTCCTTCGAGTACTACTACGCCCACATCATGCGGCCCTTCCGCGAGTATGTGCTTGACGCGATTGCGCTGATCGAACCGCTGGAACTCAACCTGATCGCCCCGGCGCACGGCCCGATCCTGCGCCACGCGCCGCGCGACTACGTGCACCGCTACCGCGAACTGGCCACGCCGCGCCTGTTCAACGAGGCACGCAGCGAGAAGACGCTGGTCGTCTTCTACATCTCGGCCTACGGCAACACGCGACGCATGGCTGAGTCGCTGGCTGCCGGTGCCGAATCCATTGGCGGTGTCCGCGTTTCGCTTTACGACCTCGAATGCAGCGAGGCCGGCATCTTTACCGATCTGGTCGAGGAAGCCGACGGCCTCGCCTTCGGCAGCCCGACGATCAATGCCGATGCCGTCAAGCCGATCTGGGATCTGC
Source organism: Candidatus Dechloromonas phosphorivorans (assembly GCA_016709495.1). Classification (GTDB taxonomy): domain Bacteria; phylum Pseudomonadota; class Gammaproteobacteria; order Burkholderiales; family Rhodocyclaceae; genus Azonexus; species Azonexus defluvii. Next base: position 98,765 of record JADJMS010000020.1, read on the forward strand.
TCTCGTCGCTGACCAGCGTCAACGTCAAGGGCAAGCTGGGCGCCGCTTTCGGCTCCTACGGCTGGAGCGGCGAGGCGGTCCGCCTGATCGAGGACCGCCTGCGCGGCCTCAAGCTGCGCGTCCCGGTCGAAGGACTGCGTATCAAGCTCGTGCCGGATGCCGGCGAACTCGAAGCCTGCCGCGATCTCGGCGAACAACTGGCCCGTCACCTGACCGGCCGGGTCGAACACCGCGAGATCGACATGGCCGCTCTCGCATAACAACCAGGGGAAAAATTATGCCTAAAGCAAAAGTCACATTTCAGGATATCGGCGTCTCGGTCACCGTACCGGCCGGCACCCGCCTCATTGAAGTCTCGGAAAAAGTCGGCGCCGGCATCACCTACGGCTGCCGCGAAGGCGAATGCTGCACCTGCCTGACCAAGATCATCTCCGGCGGCGAAAACCTCGCCCCACCGAGCATCCTCGAAGACCAGGTCCTCAAGGACAACATGGCACCGCGCGGCCATCGCCTGGCCTGCCAGGCCCAGATTCTCGGCGGCGAAATCGTCGTCAAACCCGCATAAGACTAAAAGCACGCCCAACCTAAACAGAGAAATTCAAATCAACCCGCTCTCCAGGAGAACTTAAAAAATGGCCCTCATCACTTTCACCAGCCCCATGCACAAGGACAAGACGGTTTACGCCGTCGCCGGCAGCCACACCCAGACCATCCTGTCGCTGGCCAAGGAACATCACATCCCGATCGACTTCGGCTGCCAGGAAGGCAACTGCGGCACCTGTCTGGTCAAGGTCTCGTCGGTTGACGGCAAACGCGCCCCGATGGGTGGCCCGCTCAACGTCCGCGAAGTCGCTGCCCTGCTCGAACTCGGCCACATCACCAAGGCCCAGATCGAACAGATGTACGTCGATGACATCCCGCCGACCCAATGGCGTCTGGCCTGCCAGATGATCGTGCGCGACGAAGACATCCTCGTCGAGTATCCAAGCAAGTAAGTCAGCCCAAAATGAACGGTCCGGATCGCCTGCCCTACCGCGCCATGCTGCTTGCCGAACTGCTGGCAACGCCGGCGGCAGCGCGCTACGCCGACGATCCGAACCGTTCCCTGTTGGCCAGCATGATTGCCGGCCATTCTGCCGGCACTGGCTGCCTGCCGCTCCACCTCGGTTTGGGTGACGGCAACTATCAGGATCTGCTCGACGACTACTTCCCGTTCTTCGAAGCAGCTGCGCAAAATGATAAAGCTGAAGCCATTCCCGAATGGGAAGACCTTCAAAAGCTGCTGCTCGATCACCGTGCCGGCGAACGCGACTCCGAATTGTGGATCGCCGACATCATCGCCACCGCCTGCGCCGGTCGCGACCATCTCTGGCAGGATCTCGGTCTGTTAAACCGTGATGAACTCAGCCAGATAATGTGGCTCAACTTCCCCGAACTGGCCCGCAGCAACGTGGGCGACATGAAATGGAAGAAATTTCTCTACCGCCAGTTTTGCTCGCGCGAAGGCATCTACGTCTGCCCCGCCCCCTCCTGTGGTGAATGCAAGGACTACGCAAAATGCTTTGGGCCCGAGAACTGATTGCCCGTAACGCCCCGGTGCGCAATCGCCCCACCCCGTCGCCGCGTGAATGTCTGCTCGACAAAGCCAAAGCCGCCTACCTCGGCCTGGCGATTGGCGATGCCCTCGGCGCCACCGTCGAATTTCTCACCCCCAACGAAATTCGCCACCAAATCGGCATTCACAGCGACATAACCGGCGGTGGCTGGCTACGCCTCAAGGCCGGCCAGGTCACCGACGACACCACAATGTCCCTCGCCTTGGGCAAATCCATCCTCACTCAAGGTAGCGTCGACGCCAAAGCTGCCGCCGAAGCCTTCGATGCCTGGATGCGCGGCAAGCCGGTCGATATCGGCAACACGGTACGCCGCAACCTGATCCAGTTCCGCAAAACCGGCAACCCGGCAGCCCCAGCCTCCGAACACGATGCCGGCAACGGCGCCGCGATGCGCCTTTTGCCGATTGCACTCGCCTGTTACGGTCAACCGCCAGAAACCACGATTTTTTCCAGCCGCGCCCAGGCCCACGTCACGCATAACAACGCGCTATCCGATGCCGCCTGCGAAACACTGATCCTGATGGTGCAAGACTTGATGAGTGGGCACGAAGCAATCGATGTTGAGCGCGAACGCGCCGCCACACTGGTGCAAACACCCGGTTTTGCCTACGACAAAAAACGCTGCGACAACCCCAGCGGCTACATTGTCGACACCATACAGGCAGTTTTCCAGTCTTTCTTTGCCACCGAAAACTTCGAGGATTGCCTGATGGAAGTCGTCAATCGTGGTGGCGATGCTGACACCACTGGCGCCATCGCCGGCATGCTGGCCGGTGCATGTTATGGCATGGACTCAATTCCCAAACGCTGGCTCAAGGCGCTTGATGAAGCCACCAGCCAAAAATGTACTGATCAGGCTTTGGCGCTGATGACACTTGCCGGCCATTGATACCAGGTACACATTCCAGATGCCCCGGAAAATGCACCGAGAATAGGCGCAAGCAGAGACATGGCGCCAGTTTGGTGCCCTTTATTACCCATTTCGCCCGATCCGCGGCCACCAGCGCAAGGCATACGTATTGCTTACTCCCCAGATAACTTTCGATTTAGAACGGAATATTTGTAACAATTAGCTGTTTTCATATCAAACTGCCGGACTTGCAACTTTATAAGGGGATAAAAAGATGACAACCGAACGCAAAGCAACACTGAACATTGATGGGCAGGCACCTGTAGATTTCGCAATCATGACGCCGACACACGGCAATGACTGTATTGACATTCGCACCCTGGGTGCCAAAACAGGCTTGTTTACCTATGACTCCGGCTTCCTTTCCACTGCCAGTTGCAAATCAAAATCACCTTCATTGATGGCGATGTTGGCCAGCTGCTTTATCGCGGCTACCCGATTGAACAGCTTGCAGAACAGTGCAACTTCCTCGAAGTCACCTATCTGCTGAAAAACGGCGAACTGCCGAATGCCAAGCAGAAAGCCGCTTTCGAGGCTGACATCACCCGCCACACGATGGTGCATGAGCAGCTCTCCAAATTCTTCTCCGGCTTCCGGCGCGATGCCCACCCGATGGCCGTCATGACCGGCGTCGTCGGCGCCCTGTCCGCCTTCTACCACGATGCGATGGACTTCTCCGATGCCGAACACCGCGACACCAATTTCAAGCATCTCGTCGCCAAGATGCCGACCATCGTCGCCATGGCCTACAAATACAACGTCGGCATGCCTTTCATGCAGCCCGACAATGAACTGGGCTACACCGCCAACTTCATGCGCATGATGTTCGGCAATCCTTGCGAAAAGTACGTACCGAACCCGGTGCTGGTGCGCGCGCTGGACATGATCTTCACGCTGCACGCCGATCACGAACAGAATGCTTCAACGTCTACTGTTCGTCTGGCTGGTTCTTCTGGCGCCAACCCGTTTGCCTGTATCGCTGCCGGTATTGCCTGCCTCTGGGGTCCGGCACACGGCGGTGCGAACGAAGCCTGTTTGCAGATGCTGGAAGAAATCGGCGACGTTTCACGCGTGCCGGAATTCATCGCTCGCGCCAAGGACAAGAACGATTCCTTCAAGCTGATGGGCTTCGGTCACCGTGTCTACAAGAACTTCGACCCGCGTGCCAAGCTGATGCGTGGCGTATGTAACGACGTACTGAAAGAACTCGGTCTGGAAAATGACCGTCTGTTCAAGCTGGCGATGGAACTCGAGCGCATTGCGCTGGAAGATCCGTACTTCGTCGAGAAGAAGCTCTACCCGAACGTCGACTTCTACTCCGGCATTGTGCAGAAGGCGATTGGCATTCCGACCGAGATGTTCACCTGTATCTTCGCGCTGGCCCGTACGGTTGGCTGGATGACGCAGTGGGAAGAAATGATCTCCGATCCGGAATACAAGATCGGTCGTCCGCGTCAGCTCTACATCGGCGCCGCCAAGCGCGATGTCGTTCCGCTGGCTCAACGCGGCTAAGGCAATCTGTTACGGTCAACCGGGAAAAACAGCTGTTTTTTTCGGTTGACCGCCAGCAGACGGTGCAAACTCAGTCAAGAATTTCCGGGTGCTTCTGCAAGAACTCAACCCGCTTGCTTCGATTGATGACGTCACCTGAAATGTAGGTGTAGCCTTTCTGCTGCCATTTGGCGAGATCGGTCATAGCTGCAGGTACAACGGTGACCAGATCATAAAAATCACCTGGCTTGTAACCCCGGAAATTGGCGGCATTTCGGCAAACGCGGAAGCTCACTCCCAGATCGCCCAGCGCCTTGAGGCGGTCATAGATATCCGGATAGGCCGCACGATTCAGCCGCGACAACATGTGCAGCTCATTCCCGTGGGCAACCATCACAATATGTGAGCCCTTGAGCGTCCCAAACTCCTTCAATCCATTCAGATGGTTGTTCAGGTAACCAAGTGCCTGATACAAATCTTCGGGTTTTTCCAGGTTGAACTGGTAAACCGCTTTTTGCACGCCCAATGGTGAGTCATCAAATTTCGACATATCCTCCGGGCCGGCCCATGCCACACCGGCGCATAACAACAAACTGCATAACAATTTTTTCATCGCGTTACTCCCGCAAAAAAGTCCAGAGCAAATTAAACCTGACTTAACAGTTCCATTTTCTTGTTGCTGAATTCCTGCTCGGTCAGAATGCCCTTTTGAAACAAATCAGCCAGGCGTTCGATCTTGGCAAAGACATCGCCATCTTGCGCGCTTGGGGCCTGCCAGGCTGGCGCCTCATTGAACTGCTGGGCCGGTGCGATGAAATTCTGCTGAACGGGTTGCTGCTGGTAGCCGCTACCGCTGATCACCGGCAGGCTGCTGACGTTGATCGTTCCGTACTGGCTGCTGAAGGTCATCGAGTCGTTGCCGCCCTGCTGCTGCGAAACGCCACCGATCTGGTTGTCGAGGGTGTCGTAGACGGTGACATGCCCGCCAATATCGACGACCAGACGACGCGAGCCGGGGAAGACGGCGTAGCGCACGTTGTTCTGGCCTCCGGTTGAGGAAGGCGAACCCAGATCGCTCGGCCACCACTGGCCGGCAGCGGCGGCTGAAACAAACAGGCTGACGCCCTGCCCGTTGTTGGCTGACTGAAATTGCGACTGGCTGACCGGCGGCTGAAAGTAGGCCGGCTGATTCATCAACTGGTTGGATATTTCGCCGCACAGCCCGTCCACTTTGGCCTTCAGCCCATAGTTGAACATGTCGCCGACCATGGTCATCCCGCCCTGCATCCATTGGCCGGAGCCACCCAGTTCCGGGTGGCTGAATTGCGCCATCGTGCCGTTGCCGTTCATCACCGCGTAAAGCATGGTGATTGCCGCATCGGTGCTGATGCCATAACGCTGTGCCAAATCCTGAACAAACTGCTGTCCCTGTGCTGATAACTGTTGCATGAACTACTCCGGGCCAATGCCGATATAAAACCATTAAGCGAAATGCACAGGGCTTTGAATGCCCTATCATGGGCTGAACCTTCGTTGGCCGCCCCGACAAGGTGCGGTGTTTTGAAGGCCAAGCCTGATTAACTTGCCGTAAGTCTACTTTAGAAGGACGTAATCGCGTATTACAGACAGTAAAGCAAGGCACATACCAAACACTAGCCAGCGTGCGGCACGTCTATTGCTAAAGATTCCAGATAGCTGTCCTATAGACCGCACCCACCTTCATCACCGGAACATCCGTCAATGCACAAGATTAAAAGCCTGCTCGTCGCCAACCGCAGCGAAATCGCCATTCGCGTATTCCGTGCCGCCTCTGCGCTGGGCATCCGCACTGTCGGCATCTTTTCCAACGAAGACCGCTTTGCCCTGCATCGCTTCAAGGCCGACGAATCCTATCTGGTTGGTGCCGGCAAGAAGCCGATCCAGGCCTATCTGGATATCGACGACATCATCCGCATTGCCAAGGAAGCCAATGTCGATGCGATCCACCCCGGCTATGGCTTCCTCTCCGAAAACCCGGATTTTGCCGATGCCTGCGCCAAAGCCGGCATCGCCTTCATCGGCCCCAAGGGCGATGTCATGCGCCTGCTCGGCAACAAGGTGGCGGCGCGCCAAGTGGCCATCGCCGCTGGCGTACCGGTGGTGCCGGCGACCAGCGCCCTGCCCGACGACATCGCCGGCGCCAAACGCATGGCGGCGGAAGTCGGCTATCCGCTGATGCTCAAAGCCAGCTGGGGTGGCGGCGGGCGCGGCATGCGGGTGATTGAAACAGAAGCTGATCTGGCGCCGATGATGGAACTGGCCAAGCGCGAAGCACTGGCCGCCTTTGGCAACGATGAGGTCTATCTCGAAAAACTGATCCGTCGCGCCCGCCACGTTGAAGTGCAAATCCTCGGCGACCAGCATGGCAACCTGGTACACCTTTTCGAACGCGACTGCTCGGTACAGCGGCGCAACCAGAAAGTTGTTGAACGCGCACCAGCCCCCTACATGGACGAAGCGACCCGCCAGGAACTGTGCGCCTCGGCGCTGCGTCTGGCCCACGCCGCCAACTACAGCCATGCCGGTACCGTCGAGTACTTGTATGACGTCGATAGCGCCAAGTATTACTTTATTGAAGTCAATCCGCGCATTCAGGTCGAACATACGGTCACCGAGCAAGTCACCGGGGTCGACATCGTCAAGGCGCAGATTCGCGTTACCGAAGGGGTCAGGGTCGGCGATCCGGATGCCTTCATTCCGCAGCAGAAGGACATCACACTGCGCGGCCACGCCCTGCAATGCCGCGTCACAACCGAAGACCCGGAAAACAATTTCACGCCGGATTACGGCAAGATCGCCGTCTATCGCAGCGCCGCCGGTTTCGGCATCCGCCTTGATGCGGGCACCGCCTACGCTGGCGCCGTCATCACCCCCTACTACGATTCGCTGCTGGTCAAGGTAACCGCCTGGGGCCATACCCCGGACGAAGCGGCAGCACGCATGGATAGAGCATTGCGCGAATTCCGCGTGCGCGGCCTGGCGACCAATCTGCAATTTCTCGAAAACGTCATCGCCCACCCGCTATTCCGCTCCGGCGAATGCACGACGCGCTTCATTGACACCACCCCCGAGCTTTTCCATTTCCAGAAACGCCGCGACCGCGCCACCCGTTTGATCCGCTTCCTTGGCGAAGTGACGGTCAACGGCAATCCCGAGATGAAAGGGCGCGTCCTGCCCAAGCTGCCGCTGGCCCAGCCGATCAAACCGGCCTGCGATCTCACTGCGCCAATTCCCCCCGGCACCCGTGACCGGCTAAAGGAGCTTGGCGCCAGCCAATTTTCGCAGTGGATGAAGGATCAGCCGCAAGTCCTGCTCACCGACACAACCATGCGCGACGCCCACCAGTCATTGTTCGCGACCCGCATGCGGACGCGCGACATGACCGAAATTGCACCGCACTACGCACGCCTGCTGCCACAACTTTTCTCGCTCGAATGCTGGGGCGGCGCCACCTTTGACGTGGCGCTGCGTTTCATCAAGGAAGACCCGTGGGAGCGCTTGGCCCGCCTGCGCGAAGCGACGCCGAACATCCTCTTCCAGATGCTGTTGCGCGCCTCCAATGCGGTGGGCTACACCAATTATTCCGACAACGTCGTGCGCTACTTTGTGCAACAGGCGGCGAAAAACGGCGTCGATGTCTTCCGCGTGTTTGATTCCCTGAACTGGGTCGACAATATGCGCGTCGCCATGGATGCAGTGATCGAAAGCGGCGCCTTGTGCGAAGGTGCGCTGTGCTACACCGGCGACCTCTTCGACAGCAAACGCAGCAAATACGACCTCAAGTATTACGTCAACCTCGCCAAGCAGCTGGAAAAAGCCGGCGCCCACATCATCGGCATCAAGGACATGGCCGGCGTCTGCAAGCCGCGCGCGGCGCATGAACTGGTGCGCGTACTGAAACAGGAAGTCGGCCTCCCCCTTCACTTCCATACCCACGACACCAGCGGCATTTCCGCCGCTTCGGTACTGGCCGCCATCGATGCCGGCTGCGATGCCGTCGATGGCGCCCTCGACGCCATGAGCGGCCTGACCTCGCAACCCAATCTCGGCTCGATTGCCGCCGCCCTCAGTGGATCGGCGCGTGACCCCGGCCTTGATCTGGCCGCCATGCAGTCGCTTTCGCATTACTGGGAAGGCGTGCGCCGGGGATATGTTCCGTTTGAAGCCGACATGCGCGCCGGCACCTCCGACGTCTACAACCACGAAATGCCCGGCGGCCAATACACCAACCTGCGCGAACAAGGCCGCGCCATCGGTCTCGAACACCGCTGGCCCGAAGTTTCAAAAGCTTATGCCGACGTCAACGCGCTCTTCGGCGACATCGTCAAGGTAACGCCAACCTCGAAAGTGGTCGGCGACATGGCGCTGTTCATGGTCGCCAATGATCTGAAGCCGCAGGATGTCAGCGACCCGGCCCGCGAAATTGCCTTTCCGGAATCCGTCATTTCCCTGTTCAAGGGCGAGCTGGGCTTCCCACCCGATGGTTTCCCCAAGGCCTTGGAACACAAGGTGCTGCGCGGCGAACAGCCGATGCAGGGGCGCGCCGGCGACCATCTGCCGCCGGTCGATCTGGCCGCCAAACGCCTCGAGGCCGAGCACCTGATCGGGCGCAAGGTCAGCGACACCGACCTCGCCTCCTACCTGATGTATCCCAAAGTCTTCAAGGACTACGCCGAGCACCGCCGCGAATACAGCGATGTCTCCCTGCTGCCGACTTCAGCCTTCTTTTACGGGCTGCTCGATCGTGAAGAAATCGCCGTCGATATCGACAAAGGCAAGGCGCTGATCGTGCGCCAGACCGGGCGCTCCGACACCGTCGACGAAGAAGGCCGGATCAAGGTGTTTTTCGAAATCAATGGTCAGCCACGTACTGTGCGCGTACCCAAGGCCGGCCTGGCCGGCAGCATTCGCAGCAAGCCGAAGGCCGAGGAAGGTAACTTGAAACACGTTGGCGCCCCCATGCCCGGCATGGTCGTCACCATTGCCGTCAAAACCGGGCAGAAGGTCAGCAAGGGCGACCCGTTGCTCTCCATTGAAGCGATGAAAATGGAAACAATGCTGATCGCCGATCATGATGCAACGGTACATGCCGTGCATGTCCGCTCGGGTGAAACCATCAACGCCAAGGATTTGTTGATCGAACTGGCATGAGTAGCGAGCAACTCCGTTTTTTCCGCCGCCACATCCCTGCTTTTGAGTGCACACCGGGATGCCACGACTGTTGCGGGCCGGTCACCGCCTCCAGCGAGGAAATGGCCCGTCTGCCGGTGAAAAGCCGGAAGGCACACGCGCTGGCTTTAGCCGAACTGAGTTGCCCGCATCTCGGCGCATACGGCTGCCAGGTCTATCTCGAACGGCCCCTGATTTGCCGCCTGTTTGGCACAACGCCACGGCTGCCTTGCCCGAATGGGAAAGGCCCCGAGGTGATGGTCGACAAGCAGATTGAGCAGCGAATATTTCAGTATTTCGCTGAGACCAGGCAGGTTTTGCTGTAAGCGCTGGATCATCTTGTTTTAATTATTGTGGCTTTAACTGAGTATCTAAAACCCCTCCCCAGCCCTCCCCTTGTCAGGGGAGGGAGTAGGATTTCGCTTATTTGGGTTGCTCCTCCCGTTCAAGGGGAGTAACCGTGTTCAAGGTCAAGCAGGTTTACAGCGGACCGCTAAAACGGTAGCCAGTCGCGTTTCCAGCCCGCCGGTCTCACCATTTCGATCAGGGTCGGCGCCACGACAGCGAAGCGTTGGCCCAGTCCAGTGATGCCGCCATCACCATTGACAACATGCAGGTGCTCGCTGGCAGGCTCAAGCCAGACATCCAAAGTATGCTTGGCTATTTGACACCCACAAAGGATTCCATTCGATTCGCATCCATCCAGGTAAAAATGCGGGCTTACTAGCCTAGGCAACCGTTCGGGTTCTTCATGAGTAATCGGTGCGACGCTCTTGGTTCCCCTAAGGGCTTGGTGTCCCCAGGTCGTGACAAGCTGCCGCACCGAAACCGAAAACCAGTTTGTGGATTTGTGGAAAATTTGCTGGCATAAATCCGCCAGAGAACCGGGGCGCTTGGCTTGGGAAAGTCGCAATCCCCGTGACTTTCCCAACTTGCCCACCTTACCCACAAGTTCCACAGCCCATATCATTATTTTTTCACTTTTCTTGAAAACAGAAAATACAAGGTTGGGATGGGTTGCCTTTGAATTTCCTTACCGCCGCCGGCTTTTCCAGCTCGTCGCGCAGGTTTTTCTCAAGTACTCAAGCGCCCGATCCATGTGCGAATCCGGGAAATTAGGATCTTTGTCAGCCAGATCCAGTTCAGCCTCAGGCATCAAATCCTCCAGCCACTGACGCCGCAGATCTTCGCGGCTTTCATGCGGGGCATGCATGTCGATGAATTCGAGAACTGCTTTTGAATTAAAACCGGAAGTGCGGAAGTTGCGAATAATCTCCTGACCTTCACGCAGCAACAATTTCGGCTTGGCCGGAAAGCCAGTAGCGATCAGTAAAAACACGGTGGAAACCACCGCCGGATCATCGCCATCGCCTTTGGTCACACGATGCCACTCTTGTGCAACGAGGCGCTCGTATTCGCGGTTGTCTTCATCGATGTTTTCGACCACAAAGAATGGCAGACTGGATTCACCGTAGAGCAGGCTGTCAGCCGTACTCGCGACCTTGCGGATTTCCGGCAAATCATCAGCGATGAAACGCTGCATTTCCTGCTGCCCAAGTTGCTGAAATTCCAGCGGCGCATTGGCCAGGAACGTCTTGAGGCGGGCCTCATCCAGTTTGCAGCTTTTCTTTTTAATCGCCTCAATCAAGCGTACAAAACCCGAACGCGTCGGCATTATCAGCTCGGTTTTTTCAGCGAAAAGCACCAGCATGGCGCTGCGCAATAGCGTGCTGTTATCACCACACAAATTGACCTGATCAGCCGGCGCATTCATTTTCTTGGCCAGCCAGAGGGCGAAATCGATTTCCTGCTGGCAAGCCTTGCGGTTCTCAAAGGCGACGCGGTATTCGGCCAGGCTCAACGCTGAGGCCAGCGAATGGTCATTCAAAAAATTGCGCTGATCTTCAGCGGTAACGCTGTGCCCGCCAATGATTTTAGCGTCCGGCATGGCGTGCAGGCGCTTGATCATGTCCGAGCCGCCCTTGGAGTGCGAGAGCAATGATTTGTCACGCAAAGACAAGGCGGCGCGTTGCAAATCGCCCCCAGAAACTTCCTCCAGATAGAGGCTGATCAAATTGACGATGCGCTGACGGGCCGATTCGAGATCCGTGCGTAAATGCGCCGTGCCGAAATAATTGGCGATCTGCACCATGCCTTTGGGTGCATCGGCCAGCATGGTTTTGAGCGCTTCCGGCGCGATGACATTCTGTTCAATGGCGTAGCGCAGCGCCTTTTCAAAAAAAGGCCGGCTATCGACTTGCGCCAGTGCGGTTGAAACGCTGGCCATTTAAATTGCCGACTCTTCCGTGTCGTCAGTCGACTGTTGCGCAGTTTTCTGCGGCCCGGCTTCGGCCAGCAGTTGCGCTTCAATCAAACGCTGCCAGCGATCACGCAGGGCCATGACGATTTGCTCGAACTCGTCTTCGAGTTCGTGGCGCAGCACCCAGGCGGTTTCCATCCAGTCGCCATCGGCAATTTCGGCACGCGAAACCTTGGGTCGGCTGCTCGCAATCGCATCGCCAAAACCCAGCGATTCGTCAATTTCTTCAAGACGCTCGGCAAGTAGCGTGATCGACTTGATGCTCTCGAACGCTTCATGATCGAACTCAAGCGTGAAGGTGCCGGCCGTTGCGAAATGCAGGATTTCCTCAAAGCGATCCTGAAAATAATCTGCCAGCGTTTCGTAGCCACCTTCCAGATTTGAAATTTCTTCGAGGTATTCGCCCACCGTATGCGAATCACGATGGATGACAGCGTTCATCATTGCCCGCAGCTTCTCGCCGGTGCGGTCACCGTATTTCTTCTCCAGCACGATGGCGCGCGCGAACTGTTCCGGCGTCACCACCATATTGACCAGCGATTCCTTGGACGAATCAAACTCCCGCATGACGGCCAGCAGATCCTTCGGCGGCATCTGGTCGAGCACAGCCACCAGCGCGTGATCGCCTTCTGTTTCAGCAATGGCGACCAGCGCGCGCTCGGCGCCTTCAATGTCGCCAGCCAGTATGAGTTGCAGGGATTCAATAACAACAGGGTGCTTCATATGTTTTCCTTTACCAATTTCGCCGCATCAGCTATCGAGTGAATCGAAGCCCTGCTCGGTCATCCATTCGGCACCTTGTTCACGCAGATCGCCATCATCCTCGTCATCGTCACCTTCTTCATCCGACTCTTCGACCGGCGGCGGCGCATCCGCCGAATCATGGGTGCGCAGGTACTCAAGGCCTGCCGTGCTGACCAAAAACTCTTCACCACCTTCGCTGGCCAGGGTGAGCTCTATCAGCGGCAAAGCCCAGGCGGCAATGGAGAGGTGTTTGGCCAACTTGCTCCACGACAGAAAACCAGGCTGCCACGGCTCGCTCAATACCAGCGCGTGCAAATGCTGCGGCGATTTGACGGTAAAGGCCTCGTAAAAAGCGACGGCAACCATCTCCGGGCTGAATTCGATCATCGGCAGAATGGCCGGCAGTTCCTGACGCTTGATCGCCAGGCGTTTTTGCAGCACCGACTTGCCTTCCGAATCGGAAACCAGATCATCAATTTCCGCCGAGTAACTTTCCATCAACTCGGCAAAATAACGGGATTTTTTCATTGTGTGACTTTCTGAATGTAGGCGTCCCAGATTTGCCGGGCAACGGGCAGCGGATCGTCGATCAGGCTGCGGTGACGGAAATCGTCGTAGGCTTTACGTCGTTCAATATCGAACAAAACCTCGTAGGCTTCCTGAACCTCGCGAAAGCGCGCTGGCGCATCCGGCGATGAATTTTTATCGGGGTGAAACTGGGCAGCTTTCTTCCGGTAAGCGGACTTGATCAGGTCGGGCGTTGCGTTAGGCGAAATGCCCAAGGTTGCGTAATGGTCCTGCATTGAAGTCCCTGCGTTAAATACTTGTGATAATTCCGGCAAACTTTTCCAGCCCACAGACGTGGCCCAGCATTGTACAGGCTATCATTCTCCCCTATGCAAAGTACGCCTATCCGAGTCCTTTCCGCCATCCCGCCGATGACGCAACTCAACACCCCCTACCCATCAACCGCCTACCTGACCGGCTTTTTGCGTTCACGCGGGGTTGCAGCGGTGCAGGAAGATATCGCGCTGGCGCTGGTGCTGGAATTGTTCTCGCCGAACGGCTTGCGGGCAATTCGGCAAACGATTGATACCTTGCCGCCGGGCAAGCGTTCGCCACTCATCAGCGGCTTTGTTGAACAATTCGACCGTTATCAGGCGACCATCACCCCGGCCATCGCCTTCCTGCAGGGGCGCGACCCATCAATTGGCCACCGCATTTGTGGGCGCAACTTTCTACCGGAAGGGTCGCGCTTTGAATCGCTCGATGTCTATATCGACGACGAAGGTGGTGACCCGCTGGCCTGGGCCTTTGGTGCGCTCGGCGTACAGGACCGGGCGCGGCACTTTGCCACGCTGTATCTGAACGATCTGGCCGATGTACTGCGCGAAGCGGTCGACTCACGCTTCGAGTTCGTCCGTTACGCCGAATCGCTGGCCCGTAGCCAGCCGACATTCGAGCCGTTGGCTCACGCGCTGGCGGCCACACCCACACTGGTTGATGAAACCCTAAAAAAACTGACGATTTCGGCAGTTGACCGTAACCAACCGACTATCGTGCTGCTTTCCGTGCCCTTCCCCGGCTCGGTCTATGCCGCTTTTCGCATGGCACAGGCAATCAAGGCCCATGACCCGTCGCTGATGACCGTGCTCGGTGGCGGCTGGGTAAATACCGAATTACGCGAACTGAAAGAAGCACGGGTCTTCGATTATTTTGACTACGTCACGCTCGACGATGGCGAACGCCCCATTCTCGCCCTGCTTGAATATCTCGATGGCAAGCGGCCGCGCCTTAACCTCGTCCGCACCTACACCCGCGTCGACGGTCAGGTTCGTTATTTCAACAACAGCGAACCGGATGTGCCTTTTGCCGAAGTTGGCACCCCCACCTGGGACGGCCTGCCGCTCGACCGCTACCTTTCGCTGCTCGACATGCTCAACCCCATGCACCGCCTGTGGTCGGACGGGCGCTGGAACAAACTCACCGTCGCCCACGGCTGCTACTGGAAAAATGCAGCTTCTGCGATGTCAGCCTCGACTACATAGGCCGCTACGATGGCGCGCCGGCCGAACTGCTGGTCGACCGCATTGAGGAAATCATCGCTGAAACCGGCCAGACCGGCTTCCATTTCGTCGACGAAGCCGCCCCTCCCAAAGCCCTCAAATCAATGGCTGACGAACTGCAAAAGCGCAACCGTGCCATCTCATGGTGTGGCAACATCCGTTTTGAAAAATCCTTCACCCCTGAACTCTGCAACCAATTAGCCGACAGCGGCTGCATCGCCATCTCCGGCGGCCTCGAAGTCGCCTCCGACCGCCTGCTGACCCTGATGAAAAAGGTGTTTCGGTCGACCAGGTGGCACGTGTCACGCGCTCCTTCAGCGAAGCCGGTGTGCTGGTTCACGCCTACCTGATGTACGGCTTCCCGACGCAAACGGTGCAGGACACCGTCGATGCGCTCGAATATGTCCGTCAACTGTTCGCCGCAGGCTGCATTCAATCCGGCTTCTTCCACCGTTTCGCCTGTACAGTGCATTCGCCAGTCGGCCTCAACCCGGCGGAATATGGCATCAAACTCAAGGCCCTGCCGCCCATCACTTTCGCTACCAACGACGTTGAATTCACCGACCCCACCGGCGTCGACCACGACAATATGGGCAAAGCGCTGAACAAGGCACTGTACAACTATATGCACGGTATCGGGCTGGATGCGAATGTGCGTAGCTGGTTCGATATAAAGGTACCGAAAACAACAGTGCCGCGAGACTTCATCGCCAGGGCCTTAGCCCGCCGTTAAGGCATCCAGCCGCCGCACAACCTCGGCAAACAAAGGCCGGGCGCTGATGTTCTCATGAGCACAAGCATTTTGCAGATCGCCCAAAATTTTCAGGGCTCTTTTCTCGTCGACCGTAACATTTACGCGTTCGAGCAATTCTTCCAGCAAACAGCCAAATGCCCTGACCTCAATGCGTTGCAGCGCCTCAGCTTGCGGCTGATCCTCGTGACTGAAGAAGGAGGCCGCGCCAAAATCGCCGAGCAAGGCTTCGCCATCCGCCGCATGCAGAATATTGTGCGCATACAAATCACCATGGACGATGCCCTGCGCATGCAAATGGCTGGCGGCGGAGGCAATACCGAGGGCCAAACGAATAGCCGCACTCAAAGGAAAACGGGCATGCTCGGGATAGACATCGCGGGTGCAGGAATCCAGACTGGGCGGCCCGGCCAGGTTGGTGAAACCATGCTCGATCAGTGCCATCACCAGGCCATCCACGTTTTCCGGATGCTCGTCAATCTTGCCCAGAACAGGAATCAGATTCGGATGCGTGCCGGCGCTGATGCACGCATTCATTTCATGACCCGGCAAACCATCGCTGGTCAGCGCCCCCTTGAACAACTTCACGGCGACCTGCTTTTCCGCCATTTCTGCCTGATGTATCACCCCCGAAGCTCCTTCGCCCAGTTGATGCAGCAGTTGCAATTCATGCCAGGCGATGCGGGCAATTGGCGTCGGCGCGGCGTTCTCGCAGAAGGGATTGCCGGCATAGGCCAGCCAGGAAAGGCGCGGCAGGGACAACAGCCAGTCAGGTAGTGCAGCGAGTTGATTGGCGGCGATGCGCAACAATTCGAGACGGGTGCAATTGGCCATCTCCGGCGGCAAGGATTGCAAGCGGTTGCCGGCCAGCATCAGTTTCTGGAGTTGGGTACAACGGCCAATTTCAGCCGGCAGTTCGCTGATCTGGTTATCGGTCAGAATCAACCAACGCAAACCTGAAGGCAGCGCAGCGGCCGGGACATGCCGGATCTGATTCGCCTTGAAGCCGATCATGCTGAGCTGGCTGCATTGACCAAGAACCGCTGGCAACTCGGTGAATTGGTTGTCAGAACAAAACAGGATGCGCAGGTGGCGCAAGCGGCGCAAATCGTCAGGCAAAGTGGAGAGCGCATTGCCCGATAAATCGAGAATTTCCAGCGTTTCGGCGAGATCGAAAATCTCGCGCGGGAATTCGCTCAGGCCGCAAGCCAGCTTGATCCGCCGACTCCCCGTCAGTTCTCCGGCGCGTAATTGTTCAAGTGTGTTCATGGAATTCGATGACGTAAAAAAAGCCCGCACCAGGCGGGCTTTCTCAACGACAAAACCGGGCTGAATGCTTAGAGCAGATCGGCCGGGATATTACCGCCGTTTTCAGCCAGCTTCTGCAATACCGTCTTGTGCAGCCACATATTCATCTGGGCCGAATCGGCCATTTTGTCAGCCGGGCAAGCCAGTTCGCCAGCCAGTTCCTTGCGCGCGGCAAGGCTGCTATCCAGACCCAGCAATTTCATCAGGTCAACAATTGAAACCTTCCAGTTGAGCTTTTCAGCATGGGCACCGGCCAAGGCTTCCAGCTTGGCCAGGACATCAACCGGGCTGATTGCCACGACAGCAGGTGCAGCGGCGGCTTCAACGGCTGCTGGCGCGGTGGCCGCAGCGACTTCTGCTACTTTGTCGTCACCAAAACCCAGTTTGGCCATGATGTTGCTAAAAATTCCCATAGTATTTCCTTTGACAATAGGTTTATAAACAGCGCGGTATCAGATAGGACATGAAACTTCTGTCATGGTAGCGCCGTTTATGCAGGAGAATTGTGAATTTTATGTAGCACAGAATTTACGTTCAGGATGGCACGCCATGCTTCAGGAAAAGGACTCACCCCCATCGATGACAGATCGCGGGCTACGCGTCGCCTTGATTTTTGCCCTCGCCGCCGAGCGCCTGAGCGCCTACTACGAACACCATCAATGGCTGACTGAAGCCCAGGGTGCCAGCCTCGCCGCTGATTGGCTGCGCCGCTCCAAACTGACGATTGAATTCAAGGAACGCCGCCAGCTCTCTGCCCTCAGCGACCAGTTCGCCCGCCTGATCGCCGCCACCCTGTCGCGCGAAGCCGGGCTTTATACCGCCCACGAAATGATGGAGTCACTCGACCCAAACTATCACTCGGAGCTCGCTGAAACGCTCATGATGGAATGCGAAAAACTGCTCGACGACGGACTGGCAGGCTGAAAACACGCTATATTCATGCTCATGCCAAATGCAACAATAACAATCGGGACATGAGCACCAGCAATTTCGCCTTCCTCGCCGAGCATGACCCCGTCTTCCTGCAATTGGCCAGCACCGCCGAACAGGTTTTTGCCGCCGACCCCAATACCACGCTGATCAAGCTACGCCAACTGGGTGAAGCGCTTGCCCAGGACATCGCCGCCCGCAGCGGCATCGAATTCACCAGCGACACCAGCCAGGCCGACCTGCTCTTCCGGCTCAATCGCGAGATCCGCCTCGATCCCACCATCCGCGAGATGTTTCACATCTTGCGCATTGAAGGCAACATGGCAACCCACCAGTTCCGCACCCGACACAAAGAGGCGATGGATGGCCTCAAGCTGGCCCGCACTCTCGCCGTCTGGTTTCACCAGTCGTTCGGCAAGGCCGGTGCCGGCTTTCGCCCCGGTCCTTTCCAGCCCCCCGCCGATCCCAGCCTGGCGGTGCGCCAGCTGCAAAGCGAAATTGACCAACTGCGCGCCGAAGTCGGCAGCCAAAATGCCGCCCTCGAAACCAAACAGCAACTCGCCGAACTGATCGCCCGCGAAAAGGAAGAATACGCCGTCCTTGCCGGGCAAATGGACGCCGAAGCGCGCACCTACCAAAGCCTGGCCGAAGAACAGGCAGCCACGCTGGATCGCGTCAAACAGGAATTCGAGCAGCGCCTGCAAACTCTGCAAAGCCAACTCGACGCCAGCCAGAAAGCCACGCAGCAGGTCACCCAAAGCACCCAGGCTGCCAGCCGCCAACTGGTTCTCAACGAAGAACTGACCCGCATCTTGATCGACCAGCAGTTGATCGAAGCCGGCTGGCAGGCCGATACGCAGGAACTCACCTACGCCAAAGGCGCCCGCCCGGAAAAGGGCAAAAACCTTGCCATCGCCGAATGGCCAACGCTCGGCAACGAAGCCGCCGACTACCTGCTGTTCGCCGGCCTGACGCCGATTGCCGTGGTCGAGGCCAAGCGCGAAAATACCAACGTCGCCGGCAAGATTCCGCAAGCCGAACGTTACTCGCGCGGCTACCGCCAGTTACCCGATACCAACCCGCCTGGCAATGCGAAGGCCACGCTGCCGGCTGGCCCGACGCTCAAAACAGCCACTTGAAATCCCCTTCGTCCTCCAGCAACAGCCGTCCTTACCTGCAGCAACTGGCTGAGCAGAGCGGCACCTGGTTCCGCGACGTGCGCAGCCCGGCTAACCCTCGCCAAGCCGCTAATGGATTTCCACACCCCGGCCGGCCTGCTGGATTTGCTCACGCGCAGCAAAGCCGCCGCCGAAACCAAATTGCAGCAGGAAGGTTTTGCCTACCTCCACCTGCGCAATTACCAGGAACGCGCCATTCAGGCTGTCGAAGCCGCCCTCGCCGCCGGCCAGCCCAACTGCCTGCTGGCGATGGCCACCGGCACGGGCAAGACGCGCACCATCATCGGCCTGATGTATCGCTTCCTGAAAGCCGAACGCTTCCGCCGCATCCTCTTTCTCGTCGACCGCAGCGCCCTCGGCCAGCAGGCGCAGGAAAATTTCGACGAAGCCGCACTCGAACAGAACCTGCCGCTGTCCAAGGCTTACAACATCGCCGAAATGGGCGACATGGCTGCGGAGGCCGAAACCCGCATCCAGGTCGCCACCGTGCAGGCCATGGTCAAGCGCATCTTCCAGAGCGACACGCCGCCCGGCATCGACGAATTCGACTGCATCATCATCGACGAAGCCCACCGCGGCTACACGCTCGACCAGGAAATGTCCGAAGGCGAGTTGCAGGTGCGCGACCAGGCCCAGTACCTCTCGACCTACCGCCGCGTCCTCGACTACTTTGACGCCACCAAAATTGCCCTGACCGCCACGCCGGCCAAGCACACCAGCGACATCTTCGGCCGCCCGGTCTACACCTACTCCTACCGCGAAGCTGTCGCCGACGACTGGCTGATCGACCACGAGCCGCCGATCCGCTATGAAACCCTGCTCAGCAAGCACGGCATCAAGTTTGCAAAGGGTGAGCAAGTCAGCGCCATCGACCTCGGCACCGGCGAAATCGAGCAATCCGAACTCGAAGACGAGCTCAAATTCGACGTCGAAAGCTTCAACCGTCGCGTCATCAACGAAGACTTCAACCGCGTCATCTGCGAGCAACTGGTCGAAGAAATCGATCCCTTCAGCGAAGAAAAGACCCTGATCTTCTGCGCCACCGACCTCCACGCCGACATGGTCAAGCGCTTGCTCGACGCTGCCTTCAAGCAAAAATACGGTGACGAATACGCCGAAGCCGCCGTCCGCAAGATCACCGGCCAGTCCGACAAGATCAAACAACTGATCGCCCGTTACAAAAACGAGCGCTACCCGAGCATCGCCATCACCGTCGACCTGCTGACCACCGGCATCGACGTTCCCGCCATCAGCCACATCGTTTTCATGCGCCGCGTCCGCTCGCGCATCCTCTACGAACAAATGATCGGCCGCGCCACCCGCCGCTGCGACGACATCGGCAAAACCGTGTTCAAGATCTACGACCCGGTCGACATCTACCAGGCGCTCGAAGCCGTCAACACCATGCAGCCCCTGGTCAAGAACCCCGACATCACGCTCGAACAACTGGTCAGCGAACTCGACAACCCGGCCAGCTTCACCGCCCCCGGCAGTCGTGTCGGCACCCAGCACGCCCACGATGTCCTCGACGCCCTCAGCCAGAAGCTGATGCGTGTCCTGCGTAGTGCCACGCACCAGGCCGAGAAAAAGCCCGAGCTAAGAACTCGGCTCGACGAACTCGAACAACACTGGGGCGTCGCCCCCGCCATCCTCCACCAGCACCTGCGCGAGTTGGGGCCAAGTGTTGCGGTCGACTGGCTAAAACAGCAAAAAACGCTGATCGCCCGGGTCGAAGGCATCCGGCTGATGATCAGCAGCACCTACAAACCCATCATCTCCGGCCACAAGGAT
>JADJMS010000021.1 GCA_016709495.1 Candidatus Dechloromonas phosphorivorans
CCAACAAATGGGCAGTCCGCCTTCCAGTAGCGTGCCCAGCGCGAGGTAAAGCCGCGCCAGTTCAAAGGTTTGCAGCCGCTCACCGATCTGCGGCAGGCGATGCAACAGGCTTGAAAATCCGTTGCTCAGGGATTTTCGTGTTTGTGGCTTACGGAGAAACCAGAACAGTGTGACCAAAACCGATACGCTGACACCGCCAGCACCCGGGCGTTGTCAGCAACAAAACGCCCCACTGCAACAGGAGTTGCGAGGCAAGCGGAATGTCGCGCCCAGAACTCTGGTAAACACTGGAGAAGCTTGGCACAACATAGCCAAGCAGGAACAAACTGACCAGAAGGCCAACGCCGCAAAGAATCGCCGGATAGATCATTGCTTGCGTGACGTGACGGCGTACCTGGTCGACCCGGCTGCGATATTCAATGTAACGAGCCAGCGAGTTGTCGAGGCTGGCGGTGCGCTCTGCGGCACGCATCAGGCCGCAGTAGAGCGGCGGAAAAATTTCAGGCTGGGCTGCGAGGGCTGCTGCAAAACGTTGCCCTTCGCCGAGTCGACCGCGCAAGTCAGCGAGAACTTTGCAAATTGCTGGCCGCCGTTCTTTCTCGAACAGGGCATCAAGTGCTTCAGTCAACGTCAGCCCGGCTTCCAGCAGTGCGAGCAATTCCTGACTAAACAACGGTAAATCGAATGATGCTTGGCGGCTACTGCCAGCTATCCATTGTTGCCAGGCCGGTTTGTTTGCGGCCTTGACTGAAAGTGGACGAAATTCCCGAGCGGCGAGGTGGCGGCAGGCCTCCTCCTGACTGGCAGCCTCGATGTGGAGTGTTTCCACACCGTTAGGTCCAATGGCCCGGATAGCGAAATCCATTTTAGAACCGGATGTCGGCGTTTTCGCCGCTGCCGCCAGCGCGGCCATCACGACCAAACGAAAGCAGCTCGAAATCACGCCCGCTACTGGCGGCATTGCTCAAGCGATAAAAATAAGGGTTGCCCCACGGGTCGACCGGAACATCCTTCTGCAGGTAGGGTCCATTCCAGCGCGGCTGGTTGTTGGGACGTGCGCGCAATGCTGCCAGACCGATTTCAGCCGGTGGATAATTGCCGTTATCAAGGCGATAAGATTCCAGCGCACGGGCCAGCGCTTCAATTTGCGTGCGGGCGGCGGTGACTTCTGATTTGTTGAGTTGCGCCACATAGCGCGGTCCGACGTAGGCCGCCAACAAACCGATGATGGCGACGACAACGAGCAGTTCAAGTAGGGTAAAACCTGCTGAAAGCCTCGAAATATCAGGTTTGTAGAGCATTTTCTCTCCTCTGGATAAAGACCGGGTTCGCAGAGAAATCCTTGAACCCGGTCAGTCATTACTTAGGCGAAGCTGTCTTCCATCAAGGTGTTAAACCACTTGAACATTTCCTTGTAATTGTCCTGCGAACGCGCCGTCGCCTCACCGGAGGCACCAGGCACAGGCTGCATGCTGCCGCTCACTGGGTCGTAGGCAAAGACGGCGGTCAGCCACGATGCGGTGTCCGAGGTGATCGGCGAATAGCAGGCCGAATTGGTGATCGGCGATGGGTCCGGGCTACGTCCGGCCAGCAGGCGAACGATGGCATCGGCACAGATCTTGGCTTCCTGATTGGCGATATGCCCGGCCTTGGGTTGCGTTGTCGCGGCAGCATCACCAATGACATGAATACCCGGTGCGGCAGTGGACTGATAGGTCAGCACATCGACCCCGGCCCAACGCCCGCTAACATTAGCCAGACCATTGTCGATGATGACCTTGCCAGCGCGGTGCGCGGGAATGGCGTTGATCACATTGGCCTTTAAATTCCCGAAATTGGTATTCAGGGTCATTGTGCTGGCATCAATACTGTTGATCACTGCACCCGGGCGATACTCGATTACGCCCTTGTGCACAACATTGAAGGCATTGGCGAAAGCAAGCGGTTCGGCGGTGATGCCCGGATTGGCATCAAGGACGATGACCTTGGAGCCGACACGATTTTTCTTCAGCCAATCAGCCACAACACATGCGCGCTCATACGGTCCCGGCGGGCAGCGATAAGGCTTGGCCGGAATCGTCATGACAAAAACGCCGCCGGGTTTCATGGCAACCAGTTGGTTACGCAAAATGGTCGTCTGCGGGCCAGCCTTCCAGGCATGCGGCACCTTGGCTTGGGCGGCCGCAGTTTCAAGCCCGGGAATCGTATCGAAATCGATACCGGGTGCGACAACCAGACGGTCATAGGGCAATTTGCTGCCATCAGCCAGGCTGACACTGTGGCCAACTGAATCAATTGCTGTCACGTCGCCCTTGACCAGACGAATACCATAGCGGGTAGCCAGATTGCTGTAGCCGAACTGCAGCGAAGTCATGGTGCGCTGGCCGTTGAGAACCAGATTGCTCAAAATGTTGGAGGCGTAGGTGGTTTCGCGCTCGACCAGGGTCACTGAAACACCGGTGCCACCCCAGAGACGCAAATATTTGGCGACGGTGGCGCCCGCCATGCCGCCACCGATAACGACGACGCGACCACTAATGCCGGTGTTGGTTGGTACAGTGCCCAACTGGGCGGGTGTTGCTGCACTGACCAGCCCTGACAGGCCAGCGGCGGAAACTCCTGCGCCGGCCATGCTGGCCAGACGGAAAAAATCACGACGATTCATGATGTGGCTCCTCGCTCTCGATTAGCGTTGTTTGGACAGGTAGTCCGCAATCAGGCGGATCTGTGCGTCTGTGTAGCCACGTGCATGCATGTCCATGATGTCCGGGCGGGACTTGGTGCGCATCTCGATAAGCTCTTTGTAAATTTCTGCGGACGACTCCCCTGCGAGATTTTCAAAGCCGATGCTCGACTTGCCGTTATAGCCATGGCACTGAAAACAGTTCGAGGCCAAGAGTCTGCCCGGTGGTGGAGCGACTGACGTGGTTTGAGCCGCAACACAGGTGCTGGCCAGGGCGATCGGGAGCCAGAGCAGGGCCCGCAAGCGCGATATTTTTCGATTCATGATGAACCTCCGTAGTTGTTTCAAGGATTGACTGCCTTTGCAAGGTTCCTGGCCGGACCCGCAGGCCGAATATTCGTCGTTTGCGATATTCCTGACAGCTGTCGTCTACCCCCGACACTTTTGTTGACGCGTGGTCTGGCTTACGATGGCGGCCATGAAACGCTATCCGCGCTCCTTTCTGCAGCTGATCACCTTCGGCCATATCCTGTTCGCGTTACCTTTGCTGGTTGCCTCGGGCTATGTTTTTACGCTGCAAACACTCAATAGCCACTACCGGGCGGCCATCGAACACGCCTCACTTTCTTCGCGCCTGAGTGGCGAACTGGAAGAAGACTTGCTGCATATGGAGCGCAACCTGCGCCGTTATATGGTGCTGAAAGATGCTGAGTCACTGAATGATTACGTGACAGTACGCGCCGAGTGGCAAGGTCATGTCGGAGCTTTTTCCAGGCTCCCGCCGCTACCTGAAGCAATACTCAATGAGTTTCAGGCACAATTGGCGATGGAAAACGAGGCGTTTGCTGTATTAAAGAACACCGGAAGCGCACAACGCCTGCATGTGGTGATTGATGAACTCAAACTACGCTCACAAAACTCGCTTGATGAAGCCAAGTTGATTCTGGATCGTGAGCAGGAGCAGTTTCTTAAGGATTCTGAGGTCTTGAGTACCCGCCTCATGCTGGCTGCTGGCAGTTCTGTAATGATTGCCTTGTGCTGCCTGTGGGCAATCAGAAAATTGCTGGCGCGCCTGATTGGTCGTTTTGAGCGTGCTTTGCTCAGACTGGGTAAGGGAGATCTGAAACAGGCAATTGAACTTGATGGACCTGGCGACTTACGCTGGCTAGGCCGCTGGCTTGAATGGCTAAGAAAAAGACTTCTTTCCCTTGAAGAAGGGCGCGCTCAGGTTTTGCGTCATGTTTCTCATGAACTAAAGACGCCTCTCGCCGCCATGCATGAGGGGGCTTCTCTACTTGCTGAAGAGGTTTCTGGTCCCTTGACCACTGACCAACGAAGGATTGTCAGTATTTTGCAAAGTAACTCCAGGCGCTTGCAGGATCTCATCGAGGGCTTGCTGCGCTTGCAACAGGCGGGTCATGCGGCAGAGCGTATTGGTTTTGAGGCGGTTCGTTTTGATTTTTTGATTGAGCATGTTCTTGAAACCTGTCGCCTGATTGCCGGCGAGCGGCGTATCCAGTTTCAATGCGTTCTTTCAAAAACTGAAATTGTTGCCGGAAGAGAGGCGCTGATGACTATCGTTCATAATTTGCTCTCTAACGCCATTAAGTTCTCGCCTGACGATGGATGCGTTTTCATTACACTTGTCCAAGATGAGGACAGGGTTAGTTTTGATGTCATTGATCAGGGGCCGGGCATCCCTGAGCAGGATAAGACACAAATTTTTGAACCGTTTTACCGCAGTTTGGCTTCACGCCATGTGGCTGGCATCGGCCTAGGCCTCGCAATCGCTCGGGAATTTGTGCTCGCACATCGCGGAGAGCTTTTACTAATTGATTCGCCAAGCGGCGCTCATTTCCGTGTCGTTTTACCTTTGTCCGCACCTTATTTAAGAGTTCAACCAGATGCATGAGTCGTTCACATGATAAAAAAACTCCTCATTATTGCGATTGTTTTGACCTTAACTGCCTGCGCATCAACTAAAGATAAGCAATCAGAGGAGGTTATTGTCTTTGAGCCCTTACCAACCAATCCGCGTTCACCTCTTGATGTCCAGAAGATTGGCGAATTGGAAAAACAGGTTACGGAGAAGCAACGTCAATGTATGGCTGAAAAACGTCGCTTGGAACTCGCCTTAAAGGACAACCAGAAACAAGCTGATGAGTTACAGAAGAAACTGGATTCACTCTTGGCCATTGACCGTGATCTTCGTAGTCGGGCAAAAATCGCCAAATGAGTGATGGTGCAAAAATTCTGATCGTTGATGACGATCTGGATATGTTGCATCTGATGGGGGTGCGTCTTAGTGCAGCAGGCTTTCAGGTTAGTACGGCAGAATCGGGTGAAGACGCGTTAATCAGTTTTCGTAACAATCGTCCGCAAGTGGTGGTTACTGATTTACGCATGGGCGAAATGGACGGGCTGGCACTCTTTGAGCATTTGCAGGCCGAGGCGCCGACCATGCCGGTCATTATTCTGACCGCTCACGGCACCATACCGGACGCGGTGTCCGCAACCCGGCGTGGTGTTTTCAGTTTTCTGACCAAGCCGTTTGATGGTCAGGAACTTATGCGCCGTGTTGCAGATGCAATACGAATTTCGCCGTCACTCGACCCCGAAAAGATATCTGCCCATTGGCGTAAAGATTTGATTACGAACAGTATTCGCATGGAGGATTTACTTCGCCAGGCATTGCGAATCAGTAATGAAAGCCACAGCGCACTTTTGGTCGGGGCTGGCGGTTCAGGCAAAGCCACCTTGGCTCGTGCCATCCAGCAGGCGGGACATCGAGCCAGTGCCCCTTTTGTTTGTCTGTCGTGCACAGATTATCCGGCAATAGATCTCGAAGAAATGCTCTCTTCGACGAGCACCAACAATGTCTACACTCAGGCGACGGGTGGTATGTTGTATCTGCAGGATATTGGCGCCTTGTCGCTCATCGCGCAAGCTCGCCTGTTTTCTGTGCTATTCGCGCAAATGCAGGCCAAAGATCCCTGAGTCGACTCAAGACTTCGACGTTGCAATGCGGCGCACCTGACGTACAAATCATAGGCTCAAGTCCCAGGCCGCTTGATACGGCAGTTGCTGAAGGTAGCTTTCGCAGTGATTGTTTTATCTGTTAAGTCGGATGACGTTGCTCATTCCACCCTTGAGCGAACGTAATGAAGATATTCCCCTGCTTGCTACCCATTTTTTGTCACAAATTCGTCCGAGAAAAAATCTCACCCTTTCTCCAGAATCTTTGACGGCCTTGCAGGAGGGGCGCTGGCCAGGGAACGTGCGGCAATTGAAAAACGTTCTGGAGCAGGTTGCCGATTGTGTCTGACCCCAGTCATTACTGAAACAGCGATTCGCCGAGTGATGCGAGAGCTTGAAGAGGAAAGCCTGGCTGCTTTTGATGATGCACGACGAGAGTTCGAACGTGACTACCTTGTACGACTGCTTCAGACAACGACTGGCAATGTTTCGCAGGCTGCGAGGGTGGCTCAGCGCAACCGAACGGAGTTTTACAAACTATTGGCCCGGCACGGGTTGGATCCGGTTAGCTTTAAACAGAAATTTTGAATGAATTTTTCAGCTTTGGTCAGGAAGTTTGTAGTTCAGGAATTTGTGATTAAGCCGTAAACAAGCTTAAGGCAATGAATTCACGGAGGTTCGTCATGAACGTCATCTACAACAGTGAGCATTTCTGGATTCTGGCTTATCCGGCAGAGCAGGGTTTTGAATTGCTCGACAAGGAAATGCGGCGAAGTCTCTATTTGCAAGGGGCATCAGCTTGGCATTTTCGTAATGCGATGGAGTGCATACCAGCCGAAGATCGCGACGAGGAGCATATCGACGAATTTCTTGATGACTATTGCGATGGTTCGGCGAATCCCATCGTCGTTCATTGACATGCTAGAATCTCGCCATTCGCTTGATTAGCCAGAGGAAAGCAGAAAATGGGTGATGTAAATACAAGCTACGTGTCTGATCATACCAAGTGGATGGACGAGCAGTTGAAGAACAACCCGGCCTGGGTTGAAGACCAGAAAGCTGGTCGTGCGCTGTGGTGGGACAAGAAACAGGAAACCGCAACAACTGCAAGTAACGCTGAATCAAAGGTGCCGCAGAAGCCGTACCCGTATGATGTGAACTTTTACACCGAGTAATTTGGTGTAGATATTAAAAAAGCCGGCTTAGCCGGCTTTTTTGTTTTTCAAACTTGGCAATATCAGGCTTGTCGGCTGTTAATCAGGCGGGCGAGGGCGGCAACCGAAGCAAGATTTTCACGCGTGGCCGGGTCATTCGCTTCAAGTACCACTTGATATTTTTTCTTGAGAGCAAGGACGAGTTCCAGCGCATCGATCGAATCAAGACCCAAGCCTTCGTCGCCAAAAAGCGGCATTTCATCACCGATTTCTGCAGCGGTAATGTCCTCAAGATTCATCGTCTCAATGATGAATTCCTTCAATTCCTGATGCAGATTGTTCATGGCTTAGTTGAGTATTTTTCGTAATAGTAGGCCGGAGTAGGCAAGGCGATCTTCGCCATCCTTTTTGATCACCCGTAGCGTATCACCCCGGCCACTGCCCAAGCCGGCGGTAATGGCTTCGTTTTCAGAGACTGGCTGGAAAGCAATGCGCAGGAGTAGTTCCGGTTTTTCGGGGAAGCTCAATTCGCCGACAAGTTGGCCATATTCTTCCTTAAGAAGAATTTTGTCCGGGGTTGGGCCATCATTTTTATCAATGATTTCGTATTTGCCGACAAGCTTTTTAAAGCTTTCGGGAATCGGTGCAGGGCGCAGCTTTTCGCCAAAAATCTGGGTTTCGCCACCAAGTTTGCCGATAATAATTTGCCGGCCATTGATTGTTGCGGTCGACAGCCGAATATGTTCAAAAACCCCAACACGTACCGGCATCAGGCCAAGTAGCTTGTATTTGAGGCTGAGCTGACCATCAACATGCGGCACTAGCTGGAATTGATGGCCAACAGCATCGACGTTGATCTTGCCGGATTCACTTGAAACATTGACCAGACCAACCAGCGTATCGAAATGACCATTGAAGAAGCTCAATTCTTCTTCGCTGGGGTCGCGTTCTTCAGCACGAACCGTTGTTTTGGGGAGTGGACGAATGCCTGTTTTGGCCTCAAGCATCAAACGCAGGGATTCAGAGGCGATTTTGCTGACTGAACTGGCAGAGGTGGCAGAGTTTGAGAGGATGACAACACCTAGTTTATGGTCAGGCAGGATGGACATCATGCTGTGTGAGTCGGGTAGTGACCCGCCATGACTGGCCACCCGACCCGCACCCGGGACTTGAATACCGCTCAACAACCAGCCCAGGCCAACATAAGAATCGAAGGTGAGCGGGAAGTTGGCATTTTGCACACGGACCATTTCGCGGGTGGTTTCCGGCAAAAGAATTTGTTGTTTGCCGCTGCGGCCTTCGGCAAATTGCATTTTGACGAACTGACTGAGATCGACAACATTACTTAGCAAATTTGCGGCAGGCATGTCACGCAGTGAAAAGACTTCTATGGGCTTGTTATGGTCATAGGCTTTCGTAACAGCGCGGGAGGCAAAACTACTGCGGTTCATGCCAAGGGGCTGAAAAAAGTGTTGGCCCATATATTCGTTGAAAGCTTGTCCGCTAACCTTTTCGACGGATGCCCCCAGTAGTGCCATGCCTAGATTGGAATAGGAAAAAACAGTGTTGGGCGGGGTGCTCAGGTATTCGTCGCGAATTTCATCCAGTACAACCTCAAAAGGTTCTGGATTACGTACAAACAAACCACGATAGTAATTTGATGGCAGTCCCGAGTGATGCGTCATCACGTTGCGTGGGGTGACTGGAGCTGCGTCGGGGAAGCGGGTCTTGATCGAAAACGCAGGCAAGGCTTTGACCAACGGCTGATCGATGTCGATTTTTCCTTGTTCGGCGAGCTGCATAGTGGCCGCCGCTGTGAAAACCTTGGAAATGGAACCGGCGCGATAGATGGTTTCCGGTGTGGCCGGAATCCTGTTTTCAAGATCGGCAAAGCCAAAGCCTTTTTGCCAGATGATTTTCTGATCATCAATCAAGGCAATGCTGATGCCGGTGATTTCGTGATCTGACATCTCACGGTCAACCAGCTCGGAGATGTATTTTTCTATGGTGCGAAAATCGCCACGCGAGACGTTTTCTGGCGCCACAAGCGGCGTTAGGCAGGCGCTAAGCGTGAGGCAGGACGCAATGAGGAGGGCAGTCAGGCGGTGTTGCACGGTAACTATGTCTAAAAAAACAGGCCTGCATTATAGAACAACAGCCTGTTGGTAATAGCTGACAAATTCAGTCGAGTATTTTACAATTCTCTCTATTACTACGAGAGAGATTAGTTGTCATGTTTCGCAACTTGCGTGAGGATATTCGTGCGGTTTTTGACCGCGATCCAGCGGCGCGCTCGTTTTGGGAGGTGCTTACCTGCTATCCCGGCATTCATGCCCTGATTTTTCATCGCCTCGGGCACTGGCTGTGGGGCCATCGTCTGCGCTGGCTGGCCCGTTTCACCGCCCATATTTCCCGTTTTTTGACCGGCATTGAAATCCACCCTGGTGCGACCATCGGCCGCCGGTTTTTCATTGATCATGGTATGGGCGTTGTGATTGGCGAAACAGCGCTGATTGGTAACGATGTCACGCTCTATCATGGCGTTACCCTGGGTGGCACGTCTTGGAACAAGGGCAAACGTCACCCAACATTGGAAGATGGCGTAGTTATCGGTGCCGGCGCCAAGGTGTTAGGGCCGATTACGATTTCTGCTGGCGCCAAGGTTGGCTCGAATGCGGTCGTCACCAAGCCTTTGCCGGCTGGGGCTACGGCGGTCGGAAATCCAGCGCGCATTCTGGATAATTCACAGCAAAGCAAGGAACGTGAAACGCAGGCCGAGAAAATGGGTTTTTCGGCCTATGCCATCGGACGTGATCAGGATGACCCGCTGGCCAAGGCTATCCATGGTTTGCTCGATCATGCCGCCGAGACAGATCGGCGTTTTGCCAGCCTGATCAAGGAGCTCGATGCGCAGGGCGTCAAGTGCGATAAAGAGGTTCTGGCCGCTGACTGCTTTGATCCAAAATACCTGAGTAAAATAGTTGACTAATTTGATCTACCTTCGATATAGTTGACCGTAACAGTAGGTTATTAGCAAGGGGTTCAGAATGCGACTCACAACCAAAGGACGGTTTGCCGTAACAGCCATGATTGACCTCGCTTTGCGCGGCGAAGAGGGGCCTGTTGCGTTGGCTAGCGTCAGCGAACGGCAGAAAATTTCCCTCTCTTATCTTGAACAATTGTTCGGCAAATTGCGTCGTTACAAACTGGTTGATAGCGTACGCGGTCCCGGTGGTGGCTATTGCATTTCTCGTCCGCTGAATCAAGTGGCAGTCGCCGACATCATTCGTGCGGTTGACGAAACGCTGGATGCGACGCAGTGCGGCGGCCGTGAAAACTGCCACGACGAACATCGCTGCATGACGCACGATCTGTGGTCTACGCTCAATGCCAAAATGTACGAATACCTGTCTTCGGTGACGCTGGCTGATCTGGTTGAAAGTCAGAAGAAAAAAATGGGTATTGCGCCCGTTGTTGTTCAAGTTAAACCCCGGCTTGGCCCGCAACCACGTGCGCGCGTGCTCCGTGAAAAGACGGCAACGGCTGCCTGAAGATTATTCATGTTCCAACCGGTTTACCTTGACCACAATGCCACGACACCGCTTGATCCTGCGGTGCTTGCGGCCATGATGCCCTGGCTGGAAAACCAGTTCGGCAATGCGTCAAGTCGTCACGAATATGGTCGGGCTGCCCGGCGTGCCATTGATGAGGCGCGCCAACAGGTGGCAACAGCGGTCAATGCGCACCCGACTGAGGTGGTATTCACCAGCGGTGGCAGCGAAGCAAACAATCTCTTTCTGAAAGGGGCTGCGGCCAGTTTGAAGCCTTCCGGAATTGCACTGAGCGTCATTGAACATCCTTGCATACTCAAACCAGCAGCCCAATTGGCTCGGCAGGGGTGGCAAATTCAAAGTGTTACGGTCGACGGCGCTGGGAGCGTTGATTTTTCAAGCTTTACAGATGCACTTGCCTACAAGCCACAATTGTTTTCTTTCATGATGGCGAACAATGAAACTGGCGTCATTCAGGATGTTGCAAAGCTGGCCAGCGCTGCACGGGCTACCGGCGGCTGGTTTCATAGCGATGCCGTTCAGGCATTAGGCAAATTGGCAATTAATTTTCGGGCCTTGAATGCGGCTGGCGTGCATGCCTTGACGCTTTCCGCTCATAAAGCCTATGGCCCCAAAGGCGCGGCCGCACTGATTCTTGATAAACGGGTGGAATTGCAGCCCTTGATCGCCGGCGGTGGGCATGAGCGTGGCTTGCGTTCCGGCACTGAAAACGTGGCGGCAATTGTCGGATTTGGCGTGGCTGCGGAACTTGCGGCGAAGCGCCTTGCCGAACAGACAGAACAGTTGGCGAAATGGCGAGAATCTCTGGAGTGCGGCATTGTTGCGCTGGGTGGGCAGGTTTTCGGTACTGATGCGCCGCGTCTAGCCAATACAAGCTACTTTGCCTTTGCCGATATTGATGGTGAAACCTTGGTTGGCAAACTGGATCGTGCAGGTTTTGCGGTAGCCAGTGGTGCCGCCTGCTCAAGTGCCAATCCGGAGGCTTCGCATGTTTTGCGGGCCATGAGTGTTCCATCGGAAATGGCGCGCGGTGCAGTACGTGTGAGTTTGGGGCGGGCCAATAGCCAGTCACAAATTGATGAATTCATTAACGCCTTGCAGGCAACGATCAAAAATCTGCAGGGTCTGACAGCAATAGCAGCTTAATTCGGCTGATTGAACATTTCGACAGAGCGAGAAAAATACGATGAAACTCCCCATCTACCTTGATTATTCGGCAACGACGCCGGTCGACCCACGGGTTGCGGAAAAAATGATTCCTTACCTGTGTGAGCATTTCGGCAACCCGGCATCGCGTTCACACAGCTTTGGCTGGGTGGCAGATGCGGCGGTTGAGGAAGCCCGCGAGCAGGTTGCCGCACTGGTTGGTGCCGACCCCAAGGAAATCGTCTGGACTTCTGGCGCTACCGAATCCAACAACCTCGCTATCAAGGGCGCCGCCAATTTCTACGCTGGCACCAAAGGTAAGCACATCATCACGGTCAAGACCGAGCACAAGGCCGTGCTGGATACTGTCCGTGAAATGGAGCGCCAGGGTTTTGAAGCCACCTATCTTGATGTAAAAGAAGACGGCTTGCTTGATCTGGAGGTTTTCAAGGCAGCGATTCGCCCGGATACCGTGCTGGCTTCGGTGATGTTCGTCAATAACGAAGTCGGCGTTATTCAGCCAATCGCCGAACTGGGTGAAATCTGTCGTGAAAAAGGCATTATTTTCCATGTCGATGCAGCACAAGCAACCGGCAAGGTTGAGATTGACCTGAGTAAGCTCAAGGTTGATCTGATGAGCTTCTGTGCTCATAAAACTTATGGACCGAAAGGTATTGGCGCGTTGTATGTCCGTCGCAAGCCGCGTATTCGCCTTGAGGCGCAGATGCACGGTGGTGGCCACGAGCGCGGTTTCCGCTCCGGCACGTTGCCGACACATCAGATCGTCGGCATGGGCGAGTGCTTCCGTTTGGCCAAGGAAGAAATGGCTGAAGAGAACATTCGCATCGCCGCGTTGCGTGATCGGCTGTTGAATGGCCTGAAAGAGATGGAGGCCACTTTCGTCAATGGCGATCTTGAACATCGTGTAGCGCACAACCTGAACATCAGTTTTGCTTATGTTGAAGGTGAGTCGATGATCATGGCGATCAAGGATCTTGCAGTTTCTTCCGGCTCGGCCTGTACCTCGGCCAGTCTGGAGCCTTCCTACGTGTTGCGTGCGCTTGGTCGTGATGATGAGCTGGCCCACAGCTCAATCCGATTTAGCATCGGTCGCTTCACGACTGAAGAAGAAATTGACTATGCAATCAAGTTATTGAACGTGAAAGTTGGCAAATTACGTGAGCTTTCGCCACTGTGGGATATGTACAAGGAAGGTATTGATCTCAGTACCGTTCAGTGGGCTGCCCACTAAAGAAATTCAAGGAGAACTACTATGAGCTACAGCGTAAAAGTCATCGATCATTATGAAAATCCGCGTAACGTCGGCACCTTCGCCAAGGAAGATGACGGCGTCGGCACCGGCATGGTTGGCGCCCCCGCTTGCGGCGATGTGATGAAGTTGCAAATAAAGGTAAACAAGGCTGGCGTGATTGAAGATGCCAAGTTCAAGACCTACGGCTGCGGTTCGGCCATTGCCTCTTCTTCACTGGTCACTGAATGGGTCAAGGGCAAGACGGTCGACCAGGCTTTGGCGATCAAAAATACGGAAATCGCCGAGGAATTGGCGCTGCCGCCGGTTAAAATTCACTGTTCGATCCTGGCGGAGGATGCCATCAAGGCAGCCGTGGCGGATTACAAGAAAAAGCACGGAGAATAAGCATGGGCGTTACCTTGAGCGACAAGGCGGCGAAACACGTCGCCAATTACCTGACCAAGCGCGGCAAAGGTGTCGGGCTGCGCCTCGGGGTTCGTACGAGCGGCTGTTCCGGCATGGCTTACAAGCTGGAATTTGTCGACGAAGTTGATCCTGAGGACATGGTTTTCGAGAGCAATGGTGTCAAGGTGTTTGTCGATGCCAAGAGCATGCCTTACCTGGAAGGGATGGAGCTCGATTTTGCCCGCGAAGGCCTCAACGAAGGGTTCAAGTTCAATAATCCCAACGTCAAGGATCAATGCGGTTGCGGCGAATCGTTTAACGTCTGATGGATTTTCGCGCCGACCATTTTTCGCTATTCGGACTGAATCAGGCCTTCCGGCTTGATTTGTCCGATCTTGACTCGCGCTATCGCGATATTCAGGCGCAGGTTCACCCGGATCGCTTCGTCAATGCAGGCGATGCCGAGCGCCGGATGTCGATGCAATGGGCGACGCATGCCAATGAAGCCTACTTGACGCTGAAAAAGCCACTGGAGCGCGCTAAATACATGCTGCATCTGACCGGACATGATATTCAGGCGGAAAACAATACCGCCATGCCCACCGATTTTCTGATGGAACAGATGGAATGGCGTGAAGCGGTGATGGAAGCGCGGCAAGGCGGCGATCACCACGAACTTGAACACCTGCATAACCGTCTGCGTGGTGATATCAATGCCCGTTTTGAAGAACTGGCAACTTGTTTGATCTCAATGATCACATTGCGGCAACTGACCTGGTGCGTCGTTTGATGTTCCTGGAAAAACTTTTATACGAAATCGACGACGCGCTGGCGTCGCTGGAAGAATAAAAATGGCCCTGTTTCAAATTGCCGAGCCTGGTGAGTCGGCCGCCCCCCACGAGCACAAACTCGCTATCGGTATCGATTTGGGAACCACCAACTCGCTGGTCGCCACGGTTCGCAGCGGCATCGCAGTCTGCTTGAACGATGACCAGGGCCGCCCCTTGCTGCCTTCCGTGGTGCGCTACCATGCCCATGGCAATACTGATGTCGGTTACGGTGCCCAGACCAAACAGGCGGTTGATCCGCGCAACACCATTGTTTCGGTCAAGCGCTTCATGGGCCGCGGACTGAAGGATATTTCACACGTTGAATCAATGCCCTACGACTTCATAGAAGCGCCAGGCATGGTCAAGGTCAAGACAATAGCTGGTATCAAAAGTCCGGTTGAAGTCTCGGCTGACATTCTGAAAAGCCTCAAGGCACGTGCCGAAACTGCGCTGGCCGGCGATCTGGTTGGTGCGGTGATTACCGTACCGGCTTATTTCGACGACGCCCAGCGTCAGGCAACCAAGGATGCCGCCCGTCTTGCGGGTTTGAATGTGCTACGCCTGCTCAACGAACCGACTGCCGCCGCCATTGCTTATGGGCTGGATAACGGCGCAGAGGGCGTTTATGCGGTCTACGACCTGGGTGGTGGTACGTTTGATATTTCCATCCTCAAGCTGACCAAGGGTGTGTTCGAAGTGCTCTCAACCGGCGGCGACTCTGCGCTAGGTGGCGATGATTTCGACCATCGCATTTTTTGCTGGGTAATTGAGCAGGCCAAGCTGCAACCCTTGTCGCCGGAAGATGGGCGTTTGTTGATGATGCGCTGCCGCGAAGCCAAGGAGTATTTGACCAACAATCCGGAAGCTCAGATCACGGTCAAGCTGACTTCAGGTGAGATGGTCGATATCAAACTGGATGTGCCACCTTTGCTGACATCGCCCAGACTTTAATTTCCAAGACGATGCAGCCGGTCAAGAAGGCGTTGCGTGATGCTGGCCTGCGTGCTGAAGACATCAAAGGTGTGGTCATGGTCGGCGGCTCGACGCGCATGCCACAGGTACAAAAAGCAGTTGGCGACTTTTTCCGTCAGGAACCACTGACCAATCTTGATCCTGACAAGGTTGTTGCGCTCGGTGCGGCAACACAGGCCAATCTGCTGGTTGGCAACAAGACCGGCCAGGATGACTGGCTGCTGCTTGATGTAACACCACTGTCGCTCGGTCTCGAAACCATGGGTGGCCTGACCGAGAAGGTCATCCCGCGCAATTCAACGATTCCGACAGCGCGTGCCCAGGAATTCACTACTTTTAAGGATGGTCAGACGGCAATGGCCATCCACGTTGTCCAGGGCGAGCGCGAGCTGGTTTCTGATTGCCGTTCGCTGGCTCGTTTTGAATTGCGCGGTATCCCGCCGATGGTGGCGGGTGCGGCACGTATTCGGTGACTTTTCAGGTTGATGCTGACGGTCTGCTCTCGGTTGCCGCGCGCGAACAGACGACAGGTGTCGAAGCCAGCGTTACGGTCAAGCCATCCTATGGTCTGTCTGATGATGAAATTGCCGACATGCTCAAGGATTCCATTGCGCACGCCAAAGATGATGCAATCAATCGCGCACTCAAGGAAGCTATCGTTGAGGCGCAGCGCATGATCGAAGCCACTGAAGCAGCAATGAAGGAAGACCCTCATTTGCTCAATGAGGCCGAAACAGCGAAAATTTCAGCAACCATCGCCAAACTGTCGGCAGCCATGCAGGGCACTAATCGTCGTCTGATCAACATTGCCATGGATGATCTGGGCTTTGAAACTCAGGAATTTGCCCATCGCCGAATGGATCAAAGCATCAAGAAAGTATTGTCCGGCCGCAAGGTGGATGACATAAAAATGGGAGAAGACGCATGACGCAATTGATCGTCCTGCCGCATGTAGAGAGTTGCCCGGATGGTGCCGTGATTGAGGCGGAGGAGGGTAAATCGATCTGCGAAAACCTGCTGGCCAATGGCATCGAACTCGATCACGCCTGCGAAATGTCCTGCGCCTGTACCACTTGCCACGTCATTGTCCGCGAGGGATTCAACTCTCTGGAAGCCGCGGAAGAAATCGAAGAGGATTTGCTGGACAAGGCCTGGGGGCTGGAACCGAACTCCCGCCTCGGTTGTCAGGCAATAGTACGGTCAACGCCCTTGGTGGTCGAAATTCCCAAGTACAGCATCAACATGGCAAAGGAGGGACACCGCAAATGAAATGGACTGACATCAACGATATCGCTATTGAACTGAGCGATACGCATCCGGACCAAGACCCGCTCAAATTGAATTTCGTTGACCTACGCAACTGGGTGATGGCTTTACCGGATTTCAAGGATGATCCGAAGCATTGCGGCGAAAAAATTCTTGAAGCCATCCAGCAGGCCTGGATCGACGAAGTGTCCTGAAAGGGCAATCTGTCACTGAACATCAGTGACAGATTGCTTGTTCCATTAGTCTTTGCCGGAGACTTCCAGCAGACTTTCGTCCCAACTGGCGTGTTTTTCCAGCCCCAGCAGATTAGCCACCGTGGCGGCAATATTGGACAAACCGGCAGTTGCTGTCTGATTAAGACTTAATTTGCCGCCAGTTGTGTTGTCGTAAAGGATCAGCGGCACCGGATTCAGCGTGTGTGCCGTTTTGGCCTTGAATGAACCATCAGCGTTCAACGCCGGTTGCTTGGTTTTTTTATCAATCTCAAACATTTCATCGGCATTGCCGTGGTCGGCAGTGATCAAGGCAACACCGCCCAGCGCATCGATCACCGGCAGTATGCGTGCCAGTTGCAGATCCAGCGCTTCAATCGACATCGTAGCTGCGCGGAAATTGCCGGTGTGACCGACCATGTCGCCATTGGCGAAGTTGCAGCGCAGGGTCTTGTATTGACCACATTGCAACGCCGCGATCATTGCATCGGCAATTTCAGCGGCTTTCATCCATGGGCGTTGCTCAAAAGGTACGACATCGCTGGGTACTTCCTGCCAGGTTTCACCTTCGAATTTGCCGGAGCGGTTACCGTTCCAGAAGTAGGTGACATGACCGAATTTCTGGGTTTCCGAGCAGGCAAACTGGGCGATGCCGGATTTGGCGAACCATTCGCCGGTGGTGTCCTTGATTGCTGGCGGTGCAACCAGGAAGCGGGCCGGTAATTTCAGGTCGCCGTCGTACTGCAACATGCCGGCGTAGGTCACTTTTGGGCTGCGAACCCGGTCAAACTTCACGAATTGTGCCTCCTCGAAGGCGCGGGTGATTTCAATCGCGCGGTCACCCCGGAAATTGAAGAAGACAACCGAATCGCCATCCTCAATGGTGCCGACAGCTTTGCCGTTTTCACCAATGACGAATGCTGGCAAATCCTGATCAATGGTGCCAGGATTTTGCTCGCGCAGGCCGTTGACCGCAGCCGTTGCACTCGCGAATTGCTGGCCTTCGCCTAAAACGTGCGTCTTCCATCCCCTGTCGACCATAGGCCAATTTGCATCGTAGCGGTCCATCGTAATGAATTGTCGGCCACCGCCAGAGGCGATGCGGGCATCGAAGCCATCCAAACTGATCTCAGCCAGGAATGCTTCAAACGGCACAACGTAGTCGAGTGCGCTGGTTTCCGGCACGTCGCGGCCATCAAGCAGGGCGTGGATGCGGACAGTCTTGATGCCCTCAAGCTTGGCCTGAGCAACCATCGCTTTGAGGTGGTCGATGTGACTATGGACGTTACCGTCGGAGAAAAGACCGATGAAATGCACCACACCGCGACCCGCTTTTGCGCCGGCGATAATTTGTTGCCACGCCTCACCTTGCCATATTGCGCCGCTGGCTATTGCATTGGAAACCAACGAGGCGCCTTGACTATAGACTTGGCCAGCCCCAATGGCATTGTGGCCAACCTCGGAATTTCCCATGTCGTCATCTGACGGCATGCCAACGGCTGTGCCATGTGCTCGCAAAGTGATGTTTGGATATTGAGCAAACAAACGGTCAAGCGTCGGCTTTTTGGCAGCAGCAATGGCGCTGCCAACATCGGTCTTGGGAATGCCATAGCCATCCATGACGATGATGACGACAGGACCAATGACACCAGAGAAGTTCGGATTTTTTTGCAGCATGGTCGTAGTTCCAGCTTAAATGAATAAACGGCGGCAAGTATCCTTGCCTGCGAAGGGTGAGTCAATGTTCAAGGCTTGGGTGGATTGAGCGTTGGGAGTGTCAGGTGATAGCGCATTGCCAGCAGGCGCAAGAGCAGCACGATTGCCATGCCGACCCAGGCGCTGGCGATTGCCGAAAGTCCAATTTCCTGTAAAACAATGAGTGACAGTGCGCCAGCCCAGGCTGCGGTTGCATAGAGTTCACCTTTGAGAAATACCAGCGGTACATCATTGCAAAGAATGTCACGCAACACACCCCCAACCACGCCGGTAATAACGCCCATTAAACTGGCAACAAGCCACGGGGCGTGCCATTGCAGCGCAATCTGGGTGCCTACGATAGTAAACAAGGCAAGCCCGATGGCATCGGGGATCAGGAAAAGACGTGGGGGCAGGGGACGGTTGCGGACAGCAAAAAATGTGATGAGGCCGGCGCTGAGCGCAACGATCAAATAGGTTTGATCAACCACCCAAAAAACATTTCGGTCGAGCAAAAGGTCACGAATTGTGCCACCACCTAATGCCGTAGCAACACCGACCAGCAGGGCGCCGATTAAATCCATTTGCTTGCGTCCGGCATCGAGCACACCGGTCAAAGCGTTAACCGCTACTGCAACCAGTCCAACCCAGTAGAGCAGGGCGTCCATGGCGGGTTAGCGCTGCTTTTCCTTCAGGATCTGCTCTTTTTCACGCTTCCAGTCTTTTTCCTGCTCGTCATTTCGCTTGTCGTGCTGTTTTTTACCCTTGGCAAGGCCGACTTCAAGTTTGATGCGACCATTTTTATAGTGCAAATCGAGCGGAATCAGGGCGTAGCCGGCTCGTTCCACTTTGCCGATCAGTTTCATGATCTCGGTGTCGTGCAGCAGGAGTTTACGCGTTCGAGTCGGGTCCGGACTGACATGGGTGGATGCTGCCAGCAGGGGCGTGATATGCATGCCAATCAGGAATATTTCACCGCCCTTGATGACAACGTAGGATTCCTTGATGTTCATCCGGCCAGCACGAATCGCCTTGACCTCCCAACCTTGGAGTGCAAGTCCTGCTTCATACTTCTCTTCGACAAAGTAGTCGTGAAAAGCTTTTTTGTTGACCGTAATGCTCATGCTGCCGTTGATCCATTAAAATCACTATTTTACAGGAAACAGGAACGCTGACGCCGCATGGCTCTGGTCGAAAAAACCGTATTGATCGAACAATCTGCGGAACGCATGTTTGCGCTGGTGGACTCCTGCGAGGATTACCCGACATTCCTGCCCTGGTGTAGCCAAACCGAGGTGAAGTATCGCGATGAGCTAAAAACGGTGGCTACGCTGCATATCAACTATCACAGCGTCAAATCCAGCTTTACGACGCAGAACGATAAAGAACACCCGGTTTCAATGAAGATTTGTCTGGTCGATGGCCCATTTCGTCGTTTGGAAGGCTCGTGGCGCTTCAAGGTGCTGGCAGAGAATGCCTGCAAGATTGAATTCCAGTTGCACTATGAGTTTTCGAGCAAGTTGTTCGAAAAGGTGATCGGGCCAGTCTTCAATCATATCGCCAATACTTTTGTCGATGCCTTTGTGCGTCGAGCTACTCAAGTTTATGGGACGCAAAATGGCTGAAATGTTGAATGTCGAGGTCTGCTACGCGCTGCCTGAAAAGCAGTTGCTGATAAAAGTGAAGTTGCCGGAAGGTTCAACCCTGCAGCAGGCACTTGAGGCTTCCGGGGTGTTGGAAAAAAACCCGGAAATCGATCTCAAAAAGAACAAATTTGGCGTGTTTGCCAAACTGTCGAAGCTGGATACGGTATTACGCGACAAGGATCGCGTCGAAATCTACCGGCCACTGATTGCTGATCCGAAAGAAGTTCGCAAGCAACGCGCGGCCGAAGGAAAGGTCATGAAAAAAGGCGCCGGGGAAACCGACGCCGAGGCTTGATACAAGAAAAAAAGGTTATTTGCAGGAATCGCTGACAGCACGCCGTGCGCGTTCCATTTCTTTCGCCTTTTCAGCTTCCTCCATGACACGACGCTCACCTTTTTCGTCGACCGTAGCAATACGCTGACCGGATTCGAGCAAGGTAACCTGCTTTTGCGCGCGGTCACAGTTGTCGCGCTTTTCGGCCGCGAGAGCTTTTTCTTTGGCATCTTTTTCGGATTTCTCCGTCAATTCCTGTTGGCGTTTTTTAAATTCCAACTCTTTTTCAGCCATTGATTTTGGCGCTTCAGCAGGTTTCGCTGAGCTGGGTGCATTTGATGTTGGTACTTTTCCACCGATGATGCGCGAGCCATCCTTGGCTGAGCCGGGTGGTGGCGTATCTGAAATTACCGTATGTCCACTGCTATCTTTCCATTGATAGGTTTGGGCATTTGTATTCAAGGCTGTTACGGTCGACGCAATTCCGAAGACAAAAATTAAGAGGTTTTTCATGGTTATCGGGAGTTCTCAGTGTTTTCTGTATAATACGATTTTGTGACCTTGGATTAAAGGCCGTGCGACTCCTGCAAAAAGCCCTCACCTTTGACGACGTTCTGCTCGTCCCCGCTCATTCCCAGATTCTGCCACGTGATGTGGGTCTTGCGACCCGGTTAACACGAAACATTATATTAAACCTCCCTTTGCTTTCGGCCGCCATGGATACGGTGACTGAAGGTCGCCTCGCCATTGCGCTGGCTCAGGAAGGTGGTATCGGCATCATTCACAAGAACTTTACTGCCAAGGCCCAGGCCGCTGAGGTGGCAAAGGTCAAGCGTTTTGAATCCGGTATTTTGAAAGATCCAATCACCATTCCGCCAACCATGACGGTACGCGATGTTCTCGAAATCACCCGCCAGTATCGTATTTCCGGCCTGCCGGTAATCGACAAGGCGGGTAAGGTGGTTGGCATTGTGACTAACCGCGATCTACGTTTTGAAACCAATCTCGATCAGCCAGTTAAAGCGATCATGACCCCGCGTAAACGCCTGGTCACGGTGCGCGAAGGTGCTAGTGTCGAGGATGCGAAAGAATTGATCCGCAAGCATCGTCTCGAACGCGTTCTAGTGATTGATGATGAATGGCACATGCGCGGCCTGATTACGGTCAAGGATATTCTCAAGTCGACTGAACACCCGCTGGCCAATAAGGATTCATCAGGTCATTTGCGTGCCGGCGCAGCAGTTGGTGTTGGGCCGGGTACCGAAGAGCGTATCGCCTTGCTGGCTGAGGCGGGTGTTGATGTGATCGTTGTTGATACGGCACACGGCCATTCGCAAGGCGTTCTGGATCGCGTCAATTGGACCAAGAAAAATTTCCCGCATATTGAAGTGATCGGCGGCAATATTGCGACGGCTGACGCT
This sequence comes from Candidatus Dechloromonas phosphorivorans, assembly GCA_016709495.1. Taxonomy (GTDB): domain Bacteria; phylum Pseudomonadota; class Gammaproteobacteria; order Burkholderiales; family Rhodocyclaceae; genus Azonexus; species Azonexus defluvii. Next base: position 21,505 of record JADJMS010000021.1, read on the forward strand.
GCTCGTGCGCTGGTTGATAACGGAGCGGATGCTGTCAAAGTCGGTATTGGCCCAGGTTCTATCTGTACGACGCGTATCGTTGCGGGCGTTGGGGTGCCGCAAATTACCGCCATCCAGAATGTCTCGGAAGCGCTGGCTGGTAGCGGCGTGCCGATGATTGCTGATGGTGGCGTGCGTTACTCCGGCGATATCGCCAAGGCGATTGCGGCGGGTGCCGATACGGTTATGCTCGGTGGCTTGTTCGCGGGCACCGAGGAAGCACCTGGCGAAGTTGAGCTTTTCCAGGGGCGTTCCTACAAGTCCTATCGCGGCATGGGTTCGCTGGGTGCGATGCAGGCGGGTTCTTCGGATCGTTACTTCCAGGAAAACACCTCCAACGTCGAGAAATTCGTGCCGGAAGGTATCGAAGGCCGTGTTCCTTACAAGGGGCCGGTACTCGCCGTGATTCACCAATTGATGGGTGGTTTGCGTTCGTCAATGGGTTATCTGGGTTGTGCCAGCATTGCTGAAATGCACGAGCGCTATCCGTGAATCGCACGTGCATGATGTGCAGATCACCAAGGAAGCACCCAACTACCACGTCGAGTAATCGACCCCGTACCCAGGAAGGCGGCTCAGCATTTTTTGCAGTAGCCGCCTTTATTCATTCAAGGCTTAGCAATGGCTCACCAGAAAATACTCATCCTCGATTTCGGCTCCCAGGTCACCCAGTTGATCGCCCGTCGCGTGCGCGAAGCCAAGGTGTTTTGTGAAATTCATCCCTACGATGTGGCTGATGATTTCATCCGCAATTACGGCGCCAGCGGCATCATTCTTTCCGGTGGCCCGAGTTCGGTCACGGAAGGCGATACACCGCGCGCGCCGGAAGTCGTTTTCCAGATGGGTGTTCCGGTACTGGGTATTTGTTATGGCATGCAGACCATGGCGCAGCAGCTGGGCGGCAAGGTGATGACGGCCGAAGCCGCTGGCAAAGCCCGCGAGTTTGGTTACTCGGAAGTCCGCGCCCACGGCCATACGTCACTGCTCAAGGGGCTTGCTGACTTTACGACGGCAGAGAGCCATGGCATGTTCAAGGTATGGATGAGCCATGGCGATTCAGTGATGGAAATGCCACCTGGTTTCAAGATGATGGCTTCGACGCCTTCCTGTCCGATTGCCGGTATGGCCGATGAGGAACGTAAGTTCTATGCCGTCCAGTTCCACCCGGAAGTAACGCACACACTACAAGGCCGCGCCATTCTTGAACGCTTTGTGCATGGCATTTGTGGCTGTGGTACGGATTGGGTGATGGGCGATTATGTGGCCGAAGCAGTGGCCTCGATTCGCGCTCAGGTCGGTACGGATGATGTGATTCTTGGCCTGTCCGGCGGTGTTGATTCGAGCGTTGCTGCGGCACTCATCCATCGCGCCATTGGCGATCAGCTGACTTGCGTTTTTGTCGATCATGGCTTGTTACGCCTGAAAGAAGGCGACATGGTCATGGATATGTTTGCTTTCATGGGCAAGCTGGCCGGCGTCTCCGACCCGGAACAGAAGCGCAAGATCATCGGCAAGGAGTTTGTCGAGGTTTTCCAGGCTGAATCCAAGAAGTTGAGTGCCGCCAAGTGGCTGGCCCAGGGCACCATCTACCCGGACGTGATCGAATCCGCCGGCAAGGGCAAGAAGGGCGCCCACACCATCAAGAGCCACCACAATGTTGGTGGCCTGCCGGAGGACATGCATCTCAAGCTGCTTGAGCCACTACGCGAACTGTTCAAGGACGAAGTCCGCGAACTCGGCGTCGAGCTTGGTTTGCCTCGCGAGATGGTTTATCGCCACCCATTCCCTGGTCCGGGCCTCGGTGTGCGCATTCTTGGCGAGGTCAAACTGGAATCGGCGCACTTGCTGCAACGAGCGGATGATATTTTCATCAATGAATTGCGGTCGACCGTAGCAACTGAACGCGACGTTGCCGCTGGCGCTTGTGCCCCAGCTGATATCGGTAAATCCTGGTACGACCTGACCAGCCAGGCTTTTGCCGTCTTCTTGCCAGTCAAGAGCGTTGGTGTGATGGGTGATGGCCGTACCTACGAAAATGTCGTTGCCTTGCGTGCTGTGGTTACCAGCGACTTCATGACAGCACACTGGGCACATTTGCCGTATGAACTGCTTGGCCGCGTTTCCAATCGGATCATCAATGAAGTTCGTGGTCTGAATCGCGTTGTTTATGACGTATCCGGCAAACCGCCGGCAACGATCGAATGGGAATAAGCGAGGAAAAAATCGTCGTTTTAGGCGACGAGTTTTTCATGCGTGAGGCCATTTCGCTGGCGCGTGGAGCAGAGTGCCTCGGTGAAGTACCGGTTGGTGCGGTGGTGGTCAAGGATGGGGTGATCATTGGTCGTGGGTTTAACTCGCCGATAGGCCAGAGCGACCCGACTGCACATGCCGAAATCGCTGCTTTGCGCGACGCTGCGCAAAAGTTGGGTAATTACCGGCTGCCGGGTTGTGAATTGTTCGTCACGCTGGAGCCTTGTGCCATGTGCGCCGGAGCCATCATGCACGCGCGGATCAGCCGTGTGATTTACGGGGCACGCGATGCCAAAACTGGCGTGCATGGCAGCGTGGTTGATCTTTTCGGTGTCGAGCGCCTGAATCACCACGCGACTGTTCTTGGTGGTGTGCTAGCTGACGAATGCAGCAGCATGCTGTCGCAGTTTTTTGCCGACCGGCGCAAGAGGGCGCAATGAAACTGCTGATTTCGGTCGCTCGCCAAATGATGACCCTGTTTGATGATCAGGGTGAAACGCTGCGCGAATACTCGATTTCAACCGCCAAGGCGGGTGTTGGGGAAGTTTCCGGGAGTTATCAGACGCCGCGTGGTCAGCATCTGGTACGCGCCAAAATCGGCGCCGGAGCGCCGGAAAATGCGGTTTTTGTGCGTCGTCGGCCAACCGGAGAAATCTGGACCCCCGCGCTGGATGTCGAATTCCCTGGCCGTGACTGGATACTAACCCGCATCCTCTGGCTATCCGGCTGTGAGCCGGGCGCCAACCGTCTGGGTTGTGTCGATACCATGCGCCGTTATATCTACATTCATGGCAGTCCGGAGCGTGCCGCAATGGGGCAACCGGGATCGCATGGCTGTATCCGCATGCGCAATTGCGACATCGTCGAATTGTTCGATCTGATTCCGGTTTATACGCCGGTTGAAATTATCGAAGACTGAATCGGCTGGCCGTTTGGTCCGAAGCTGCGTTCTTCAAAAAATAGCGATTTTTCTGCGTTGACCGTAACAAGTGTCGCGGCACGGGTTCCGTATTCCGCAGAGCGAACAAAAATGGCTGACAGTCGGCGTTCCCATTCAAGAGGTACGCCGGTATTGGGCAATTGATCATCGGGGACGATTTCATCGTCGCGGAGTATGTCGAAAAATGGCTGGCTAGCCGGAAGGTTATGCAAAGCTACGGAAAATCTTTGGCGTGCCGAAATTAGTTTGGGCCATGGGCTGTCCAGCAGATGGTTTGATAACCCATAGATGCCGGGCGCCAATGAGCGCGCCAGCGGGCCACGATTGCTTGCGTAGTGGAGCGAGTGACCATCGGAAAGGAGCAGGTTAAAGCCCGAGTAAGCAGCATAATCGAGGGCTGCTAAATATTGTTCTGGCGATTGCCGGCTCTCAAGAAAGTTGCGCGTCAATTCCCCACGTGACAACTCGCCTTTGGCTGCACCCGGTTCGCGAACATTGGTGACGGCTGCAAAACGCCCGTCTGCGGAAATCCCCAGCCAGGTTCCTCCCGCTTCCAGATCACGGCCGCCGATAATTTCCGGAGATTCCGGCCAACGGGCAGCTAGCGCAGTTGGCCGGGCATAGAACTCATCGCGATTGGCCGCAACAACCAGCGGAAATGCTGGATGTGCGCGCCAAGCGACGAGGATCAAGCACATTTTTTCCTGATTTTACGGGTTGACCGCAACAGCCTCGACCAGCGGGCCTTCACGTGAATCAAGATGAGCACTGGCAGCAAAATTAGACTGTACTACCGCCAGCGCGACAAACCCACCGTTAGGAGAGGCTGCGGCGCTGACCACCATGCCGCAAGCCTGATCCGGATAGTCCGGTGAATACAGATTGCTGCCGGCCTGCATCGGCGTATTGCTTTTCAGGCGGAAGAGATGACGTTTCACCTTGCCCAGATACTGGGTACGGGCAACGATTTCCTGGCCGGGATAACAACCTTTGTGAAAGCTGACGCCGCCCAGTTTCTCAAAATCAGCCATTTGCGGAACAAACTCTTCCTTGGTGGCGAGTGTGACCAGAGGGAATGCATTTTCGATATCGAGCCAGCGCCAGACCGGCAATCCTGCCGGGCGCGCCTTGTTCGACAGTTTTTGCCAAAGCGCCGGCATGGCTTCAAACGGTGCTGAAATGATGTAGCGGCCTGCCTCAATCGCCAAAATCTGAATACCATTCGTCGCAGCAGAGGTCATGCTTGCTGCAGGGCAGGGTAACCCGGCATTGGCCAATGCTTCGGCAGCTTGTGGCCCGGCAAGACCAAGCAGAACTTTACTTTCGTTCAAAGAGGTTAATTTAACCTTGGCTCGCAATACGAACATCTGCAAGCGCTTTTGGGTAGCTTCCTGCAAGTCGGCGGCTAGTGCCAACTGGTAATTATCGCCATCGCGCCAGATCAGAAAACTTGCCTGCATGCGCCCCTTGGCTGTACACCAAGCTGAATGTTGAACCTGTTCAGCTCCTAAATGGTTGATGTCGCTGGTAAATTGGGTGTGCAAAAAAGTCTTCGTATCATCGCCGGTGGCCAAAATTTGACCCAGATGGGTTAGTGGCACCAATACCGTCAAGGTCTGAGCGGCCTTGAGTTCAGCGGCGGCATCGCCAAAGTGAAGAATTTCGTTGGAGGCTCCATCGATGACGGCATCGGTGGATTCCAGAAAGCTGCGCCAGTTGGGGTTCATGGGGGCTCCTGTTGGGTTTGCGATATTATATAGCCCCTTCTGTTGGGCTCGTGGTACCAGCCCAAGACCCGCTTTCTACCTGCGAGTTCCCTTGCGCTTCCTGCTCCATTCAATATTCCTGTTGATGCTCCTGCTAGCTGCTATCGGCGCAGCCGCTTGGTGGTGGGCCAACGCCCCTTTGGCCTTGCGCAGTTCGCCGGTTGAATTTCGTATTACCACAGGTTCTGGTTTACGTTCTGCGGCTACACAAATTCAGGCCGCCGGGGTTGATATCGAACCCAGCCTGATGGTCTTGCTGGCCCGAATTAAAGGTGCCGAAACTGTGATCAAGGCCGGCAGCTACTCGGTTGCTCAAGGCATTACGCCCTTGCAGTTATTGGCCAAGATGACGCGCGGAGAAGTTACACAAGGTGAATTGATGCTGCCTGAAGGCTGGGCCTTCCGTCAATGGCGCGCCCGGATAGATCAGCATCCCAATTTGCAGCACCTTACCACGGCGCTGAGCGAGGCCGAGTTGCTGGCCAAGCTTGGCATTCCGGCAAACAGCATCGAGGGCCTGTTGTTCCCAGATACCTACTTGTTCGACAAACAATCAACGGATCTAGAACTTTATGGCCGCGCTTATCGCGCCATGCAAATCAGGCTCGATGCCGCTTGGGCACAACGGGCCGCCGGATTACCCTACAAAACACCCTACGAAGCCTTGATCATGGCATCCCTCGTTGAAAAAGAAACCGGACGTGAGTCCGATCGACCGATGATTGCTTCCGTTTTCACCAATCGCCTGCGCAGCGGTATGTTGCTGCAGACCGATCCAACTGTGATTTACGGCTTGGGAACATCTTTCGATGGCAATTTACGCAAACGTCACCTGCAAACCGACACACCGTATAATACCTATACACGTGCCGGTTTGCCGCCATCACCAATCGCCATGCCCGGCATGGCTTCAATCCAGGCTGCGTTGAACCCGGCGCAAAGTGAATCTCTGTATTTCGTGGCACGTGGCGACGGCACTAGTCAGTTTTCGCGAACCCTGGATGAACATAATCGGGCGGTCAACAAATACCAAAGGGGAGCGAAGTGAGAGGGAAATTCATTACCTTTGAGGGAATCGACGGGGCGGGCAAGAGCAGCCATGTCGAATGGCTGGCCGAACGGGTTCGCCAGCAGGGGCACGTCGTCCATGTCACCCGCGAACCGGGCGGCACGCCACTCGGTGAAAAACTGCGCGAATTGCTGTTGAATGAGGCCATGCATCTCGAAACCGAAACCTTGCTGATGTTTGCTGCCCGCCGCGAACATCTGGCTCAGGTAATCGCGCCGGCGCTAAGCCGGGGCGAATGGGTGGTCTGCGACCGCTTTACTGACGCCACCTTCGCTTATCAGGGCGGCGGGCGCGGCCTTGATCGCGGAAAATTGCAACAGTTGGAGCACTGGGTTCACGAGGATATTCAGCCTGACTTGACCCTGTTGTTTGACCTTCCGTTGGATGTCGCTCGTGAGCGAATCGCGCTGGCCAGTCGTGTGCTGGATCGCTTCGAACAGGAGCGCGCTGATTTCCACGAGCGGGTTCGCCAAGCCTATATCGATCGCGCCAACCATAATCCTGCGCGCATTCGTGTCATCAATGCGCAACGCAGCATGGAAGATATTCGTAAATCACTTGAACAAATTATTTCAAGCCTATGAATATTATTGATTTGCATGCGGATGTCTGGCGTGGGTTACAAGCTCAGCGCCAGCGCTTGCCGCATGCCTTGTTACTGATCGGGCAGCGTGGGTTGGGCAAGTTTGATCTGGCCCGTGAGTTTGCCGCCGGTCTGCTTTGTGAAAAGACCAGTAATGGAAAAGCCTGCGGCCACTGCATGGCGTGCAATTGGTTTGAACAAGGCAATCACCCCGATTTTCGCCTGTTGCAACCCGATGCGCTGGGGGTTGATGCGGATACTGAGGAAAGCAAGAAGAAAGCCAGTCAGCAGATCACCATTGACCAGATTCGTGAACTGGATGAATTCTTTACGGTCGGCACGCACCGTGCCGGTTTGCGTATCGTGCTGGTCAATCCGACCGAAGCGATGAACCGAAATGCCGCCAACTCTCTTCTTAAAACACTTGAAGAGCCATCTGCAAATACCTTGTTTTTATTGGTTTCAAATGAACCACTGAAACTGTTGCCAACAATACGTAGTCGTTGCCAGGTTGTTCCGGTTGCAGTACCGCCAGTCAAGATGGCTGAAGCTTTTTTAGCGCAGGCTGGCGTCAGCGATTCGTCGCGCTGGCTGGCGCTGGCCGGTGGCTCGCCAACGCTGGCAATCGAATTGGCTGGTTCCAGCCAGGGTGGCTGGCTTGAGCTGCTGGTCAAGCGCTTGTCAGTCAAACATGGGCCTGACCCAATTGCCTCGGCGGCAGAACTCGAAAAACTGGTCAAGGACAGCAAGGGCAAAGTGCAACTCAAGGCCATCGTCGAAGCCATGCAAAAATGGATATTTGATTTGACGCTGGCCAACAATGCCCTGCCAGTCCGTTATTTTCTGCCGCAGCAGGGCACAATTTCCGGACTGGCTGATATGATTCCCCCTGCGCGACTATTACCGGCATACCGCGCTTTGCTACAGCGACGCCGGGAAGCGGAACAACCGCTCAATGCCCGTCTGTTTTTTGAGGGCCTGTTCATGGAATATCGAGCTCTGTTCAAAATTGATACAAAATGAGTGAAGTCAAACCCGCCCCGCAGCGACCTAGCGTTCTCTCGCTCAATATCAATTCTAAATCAGCGCTTTATGCGGCTTTTATGCCGCATCTGCGCAATGGTGGCATTTTCATTCCGACAACGCGTGGCTACACCATTGGCGACGAAGTTTTCATGTTGCTTTCCCTGATGGAAGATCCATCCAAGTTGCCGATTGCCGGTACCGTCGTTTGGGTGACCCCGGCTGGTGCACAAAATGGGCGCGCACAGGGGATAGGCGTTCATTTCAATAATGATGAAAGTGGACAGGAAGCGCGCCGCAAGATTGAAGGCCTGCTCGGTGGCGTCATGCAGTCTACCCGCCCGACGCACACGCTCTGACCCGTACCATGCTGGTCGACTCGCATTGCCATATCGATTTCCCGGATCTCGCGCAACGCCTGCCCGAAATTCTCGAACGCATGCAAAACAACGGCGTTGGGTGTGCCGTTTGTATTGGCGTCAATCTCGAAGATTTCCACCGCGTTCTGGCGCTGGCTGAAACCCACCCGCAGCTTTATGCCACGGTGGGTGTTCACCCTGAATACACCGATACAGAAGAGCCGGATCAGGAGCGTCTCTTAAGCCTGGCAAATCACCCCAAAGTCATCGCCATCGGTGAAACAGGCCTTGATTACTATTGGCAGAAGGATCGCCCTGAGTGGCAACGGGATCGTTTTCGCACGCATATTCGTACCGCCGTTGCCTGCAATAAACCACTCGTCATTCATACCCGCGAATCCGCTGACGATACATTGCGCTTGCTGGAAGAAGAGGGCGCACAGGCGGTCGGTGGTGTTATGCACTGCTTTACCGAAAATTGGGATGTGGCAAAACGCGCGCTTGATCTTGGCTTTTATATTTCTTTCTCAGGTATTGTGACCTTCAAAAACGCGCTGGTGATCAAGGAAGTGGCCCAAAAGACGCCGCTGGACCGGATGCTGGTCGAGACAGACTCGCCATATCTGGCACCCGTACCCTATCGTGGCAAACAGAATCAACCGGCCTACGTGCTACACGTTGCGGAGGAAATCGCCCGATTGCGTGGTGAATCACTTGAGACGATCTCAACCAAAACAACAGAAAATTTCTTCCGATTATTCAAACAAGCCAACCGACCCCAATAAATGACCATGAAAACAAAACTAATTACCCTCGCCATCATCTCTCTGCTTTCGTTTTCGGCATCCGCGGCAACCTATGATGATCTGATTAACTCGGCAAAGATGGGCGATACACGTGATGTTGCCCAAATGGTGCAACGCGGCGCGTCGGTTGATTCAACAGATGCGGAAGGCAATACCTTGCTCATTCTGGCTGCACGTGATGGTCACATTGATCTGGTGGACTCCTTGATCAAAATGAAGGCCAAGGTCAATGCGCGTAATTCGGCCGGTGACACCGCCTTGCGCATGGCTGCTTTCCGTGGTCATTTGCCGGTCGTTGAACGATTGATTGCTGGTGGCGCCAACGTCAATATGCCGGGCTGGACGCCGCTCGCTTACGCTGCTTACAACGGTCATCTGGAAATTGCGAAGGTATTGGTCAAGGCAGGAGCTGACGTCAACGCCGCCAGCGAAAATGGTCACACGCCATTGATCTCAGCTGCGCGTAGTGGCTCGCTGGACATTGTCAAACTGCTTCTCACCAATAAAGCGGATCCCAACAAGCGCCTTGAATCCGGCGAAACCGCGCTGGATATCGCGCTGAAAAATCAAAATACCGACATTGGCGATCTGCTGTTGAAAAATGGCGGCAAATCTGGCAAAACGGCTACCATCGAACTCAAATAATTCGTTGGCAGGCGATGGCTTGCCAGAACAAAAAAATGAACGATTTTGAGGCGTTGACCGTAACACTTCGTGAATTTCGCGATGCCCGCGACTGGAAGCAATTTCACACGCTACGCAATTTGATCACCTCGCTCAATCTTGAGGCAGCAGAGTTGCTAGAACTGACCCAGTGGAAATCCGATACGGAGGTAGCGGCATTGCCGGCTGATGCTGACAGCCATCAGGCATTAAGCGATGAATGCGCGGATATTTTGCTTTATTTGTTGTTGATTGCTGATACTGCAAGTATTGATCTGGCTGAAGCGGCTCGAGACAAGCTGCTGAAAAATGCGCAAAAGTATCCGGTGGAGAAGGCCTATGGTTCATGCGCAAAATATACGGAATTGATGAACAGCAACAAGGAATAGCGCGTTACCGACACACTGTTTCAATGGGTTAAGTTTTGTGTTAACCACCGGCATGGGTGATGTTCTTGGGCATAATCAAACGCTGAATTAGCCGGAATGGAAGGCTGATCGTCAGATTTTTCCAGTATTTATTTCGGATTTTTTCGTTTCCATGCGCCTTTTTGCCTTTCTTTCCTTACGTCAGTGGCTGACGCTGCCTTACATCGCCTTGATTTTCGGTGTTGCCGTTTTGATTGGAACGCTTTCCTATCAAACTGGCAGCAAGGCGGTTGATACCGTTGCCAATCACCTGTTGCTGGAAACCGTCGCCCGGATTGGTCAGGCAGTTGATCGCCATGTCGTCGGCTCCGCTGCTGTGCTTGAAGCTGCGTTTCCGAACGGCATGGCCGGGCCTGATACGATCAACACGGAACTGCTGACCCTCCGTACAAGGTTCTGGATCGCTACGTCGCTGCATATGGATCCCAACAACTACGTCTATTACGGTAATCGGCGCGGTGAGTTTTTTGGTTTGTGGCGCTTTAATCAGCAGGATGCTGAGCTCAGACTGAAACAGGTGCCTAGCCTGCCACGGCAAATTTACCGTTTTAGCGGTATCAATGGCGAACTCTCCAAACCGGCGCCGGAAGCGAAAATGTTCGAGCCAAGAATGCGTCCCTGGTACAAAGCGGGGGAGAGCAACAACTCTCATACCTGGACCTCAATCTATATCGATTTTCGAAACGAAGAACTGGTGGCGACGCGTGCCCGCCGGGTTCTCGACGCAGCTGGCAGTTTTCAGGGTGTGGTTGCCACCGATATTTCGCTGAAGCGGCTGAATGAATTCGTCAGTCGCCTGGCGATCAGCAGCAATGCGGTTGCCTTTATTATCGAACCGGATGGCAAGTTGATCGCTTCATCGCGTAGTCCAAACATTCTCCTGCAGGATGATGGCACCAGTTCGCGTATCAATGCGGCGGATAGCCAGAGCGAACTACAACGTAGTGCTTACGCGCAGGTGCGCATGCAGTTGGCCACCAACGACAAAATAGAAAAGGCGATCACCACCCGTTTTTCCGGGCCGGATGATGAGGCGGTGGAACTTGCTTTTGATCGCGTCCGTGATGATGCCGGGCTGGACTGGATCATCGCTGTAGCAGTGCCGCGCAGTGATTTCATGCAAGGAGTGACTGCCAATGTGCAGCGTACGGTGCTGATTGGCCTGCTCGGTGCCTTCGCGGCTGTCTTGCTTGGTCTGGGTGTGCTTGAGTGGGTAGGTCGCGATATTCGCCGCCTGACCCAGGCTGCCATCGAAGTGGGTGAGGGTCGCCTGGAGACCATTCTGGATATTCACCGCAATGATGAAATTGGGGTGCTGGCCAATACCTTCCGACAAATGCAGAAGCGCTTGCGCTCGGATGCGCTGACCGGCCTTGATAACCGCGATGTGATGGTGCGTAATATTTCGAATCGCATTGAAAATGCCAGACGCCCGGGGGATGCCATCCCGTTTGCTGTTCTCTTCGTTGATCTGAATAACTTCAAATTGATCAATGACCGTTTGGGCCACGATGCCGGTGACCGGGCCTTGATTGAGATCAGCCAGCGCCTGCGCGATACCACCCGCTCAATGACCGCGTCGCACGCTACGCCGGGGATGAGTTCGTTTTAATGATCAATGATGTGGCGACGACTGAAGTAGCCGAACAGGTCAGGCTAAATCTGGAAAAGGTGCTGAGCGCCCCACTGCAATCGGTCGATCTGACACGTTTACCGGCAGGCATGGTGGGTGGTGGCGCGGTGGGTCTGGCCTTTTTCCCTGGCGATGGCGATAGCGCAGATCAGTTGATAAAGCATGCTGATCGCGACATGTATGAACGCAAGGGCTATCGTTCGAACAGAACAAAAGCCAAGCCGGACTGATCCGGCGCTTTGCCGGATTCAAATCCGGTGCTTCAAGCCGACTCGCTCTCCAGCGTGAATTTTGCTCCCGGCCCCTGAGCCATCAATTCGGTCAGTTTGGGCATGGTTTGATGCAAAATTTTCTCAAGCGTCCATGGCGGGTTGATGATGAACATGCCGCTGCCGTTCATCCCAAAACCGTCATTGCTTGGTGCTTTTACTTCAAGCGTGGCATGCAGCCAGTTACTGGCCCCCAGATTTTTAAGCTTATTGGGCAACTGGCGTGATTCCGGTTTGGCCAGCATCGGGTACCACAGGGCGTAAGTGCCGGTGGCAAATCGGCTTAGACTGTCTTTCAGCGCTTTGACAACGTTGGTGTAATCACTTTTTGTTTCATACGACGGGTCAATTAGCACCAGCGCTCTGCGTGGTGGTGGCGGGATCAGTGCTTTCAGGCCGACAAAGCCATCGCCCGCAGTAATGTTGACCTGACGACCGGCCCCCTTGAAACATTCCTGCAATAACTTGACGTCTGTGGAGTGCAATTCGTAGAGGCGGAGTCGGTCGCTTTCGCGCAGTACCTGGCTGGCTAGCCAGGGTGAACCGGGGTAATGGCGCAAGTTGCCATCTGGATTGAACTGTTTGATGAAATCAAGGTAATCAAGAGCGGCTCCAGGCAAGCCTTTGGCATCCCAAAGGCGGCCAACGCCATCACGGTATTCGCCCAGTTTGGTGGCATGCGCCGACTCCAGCGCATAGCGGCCAGCGCCGGCGTGGGTATCGATGATCCAGAGGGGTGCCGCTTTCTCCCCCATATATTGGGCGATCTGCAGCAGAATCAGGTGTTTCAGTACGTCGGCGTGGTTGCCGGCGTGAAAGGCGTGGCGGTAGCTAAGCATGGCGGGCAATCAATCAGGTAGCGGGGTGAGGGCGACGAATTCTAGTCCTTCGTTGGCTTCTATGTATTTCCCGATTTGACGCTGAAGAAAGTGGTCGGCAGTTTTGAATACAATTTGTTGCCTGGTTTTTAATTGCCCAGGCTTGGCGATAATGCCTGGGCATTTGCCGTGGGCGGGCAGATTGTGCAGAAAAATGGCTCGTCGGTTGCCGAGATTTTCTGTTGCTAGCTCAATGATGCTGACTTTAGGTGAGAGCAATTGCAGGCCAAGTTCCAAGTGGCCTCTGGTACTGGACACCCGGCGAACCAGGCATACGTGGACTTTGCTGGATTCCCTTGGTTGAATGGCAACGACATCACCGGCGCTGGCTTGCCATTTGTTTCCTTTCAAAAATCGGATGAGAAAACCATTGGCACTTTCGTCGATCATTGACCATTCACTGCTAATAACAGGCCTGTCGTGGCGAATGATTGCATCTACGGAGCGCCTAGTGCAGGCAGTTTCTTCAATGAATGAAATCACCGCATCAAGGCCAACGACCAGGTCGGTGCGAGGACGAAAGCGGGAGCGATTAAATTGCCTCGTACCTTTACCGGTCAATGTTAATAACAGTGTTTGTAATAAGGCTGGTGGAGCATCTAGCAAGGGAGTGGCTGGTTTGCCGGGTTTGCTGGCAATGTTACGGTTAATGGCCTTCACAACACCTGAGCAGTCAATATTCAGGCCGGGAAGGTGTTGTGAACCATGTGGAATCCGCATTTGGCTATGGCCAGGCGAACCTTTTTCTGGTTGAACAAAAAAAGTCGATTCGCCTCCTTTGTTGCTTATGACCTGACTGTCAGTCGCAAAAATCTGCGCATGGGGTGCAAGTTGACTGACGCAATTCATGAGCGTATCCAACTCGCTGCGTGGCAGTTTGTTCGGCTCCAGGTAGGCCAGAAGGAGGGCGCCTAGATACTGCTGCTTAATCGCTGCCAAATCATCATGTGCCGGCGTTCCGTGTAGGCTACTGGTGTTTTGATACAGTTGATGCAGCATCAACCAGGATGAAGCTGATGGTTTGGTGCAGGCCAGGTAGGCAAATTTCTGGCGACGAACTAGCAGCAACATGGCTTGCAGGGTTGAGCGATGCAGAATATGCGCCAGCGCAGCACTTTCATTGCGCTTGACGATGGTCGAAACAATCTCATGGTAGGCTGCGGCAAGCGCTTTGATCAGGTTGTCGGCGTGCAAGGTCGAGCCCAGGGTGCTTTTCGGCAGCGGCAGAACGGCATTTTTAAGAGCTTGTTCTAAAGCGGGGAGGATTCGTTCTGCTTCACGACGAACATCTTCCAACAGTTTGAATCGCATGTGCAGATTACCCTGCCTGGCGACCGCTGGAATGATTTCGTTGGTCAGCAAAGGGGCTATTTTTTCGGCATCTTGCCTGGCAATTTCGCTAATGCGGCTACGAATTCGGTCAGACAAAGGTTGTCCGGCAAACGTGTGCGTGAATGGAATTAATTCGCGAAAAGATTGAAAAGGCGACCCCATGACCCAACCTGAAATTCTGATGGATGAATTATCAGGCAAAATGGAGTCCGCCTGTATGACGAATTGTTAACCAGTGGATCTGACCCGAAATGAATTTTTATGAACTGCTGGTTGTTATCCTGCTAGTAGGAGGCGCCTGGCTTTGGCTGGATAGCCTCAAGGCGCGTGAAATTGGTATCCGTGCTGCACAGCTGGCATGTGTGGAAGATAATTTACAATTTCTTGACGAAACGGTTGCTGGTCGCTCGCTCAAACTGGCCCGCGATGATGAGGGGCGGCTCAAGCTGCGCCGCATCTATGAATTCGAATACAGTGACACCGGCGACAACCGGTGTTCCGGTAGCGTGACGATGCTTGGCCATGAGGTTGAGTTTTTGCACGTTCGCCCCCACCTTTTTGTGATTCCCAATGCAAACCAAACTCTCCATTGAAACAATTGACTTTAACGGTACTGAAGCTCTGCGCCTGAACGGCCCAGGTGGCTCAAGTGCTGTCATCAGCAAGCTTGGCGGCCAGGTGCTGTCGTGGATTACGCCGGATGGCCGCGAGCGCCTTTTCCTTTCAGAATCGGCGGTGTTTGACGGCAGCGTGGCCATACGCGGCGGCATCCCTGTCTGCTTTCCGCAATTTTCCGACTTGGGTGATCTGCCCAAGCACGGTTTGCTGCGCACTCGCGAGTGGTGTGTCGGCGATCAGCGCTGCGGCAACGATTTTGCGCTGGTTACGCTCGAAATTTCGGACGATGAAGAGACGCGTGCTATTTGGCCATTCCCCTTCCGCGCAGAAATTACGCTGATGTTGGAGGTTGACCGTATCGATGTCGAATTCTGCGTCGAGAATACCGGAGGCGATCCATTTGAGTTTACTGGCGCTCTGCATTCTTACCTGCGTCTGGTGCAGGTTGAGGATGCGGCACTGGAAGGGCTTTATGGCTGCGATTACCGCGATGCAGCGAATGAAGATCAAATCATCCGCGAATCCGGTATTGAGTTACGGATTGAGGCAGAGACTGATCGCGTCTATCACGGCGTCAAACGCCCATTATCGTTGCAGGCCGGCAACCACAGCTTGACCATCCAGAGTCAGAATTTCCCCGATGTCGTGGTCTGGAACCCCTGGGTTGAACGTTGCGCTGCGCTATCCGATATGCCTTCAGATGCCTGGCGTCAGATGCTCTGCGTTGAAGCTGCGATTGTTCAGGAACCGGTTAACTTACCTGCTGGTGAAGAATGGTACGGTCGCCAGACGTTGGTTGTTGCCTGATCTGAGCGACGTTTTTTCCTTGTAACGGGGAAATTCCTGCTGCTAATTTGATTTATCTTAGCGCGCCAGGCTAGACAGGTTGGGTATGCTCAAATATTGCCTCTCAATCCGTCTTTGCCTCAGGGGTTTTCATGACTATCGTTCCGCTTTCCATTGCCAGCCTGCGTCGTGCGCTTGGTGAAGGCTGGCGCTTGGCCAACGCAACACGATTGGTCAGCGTGGGTTACGCGGCAATTTTTACGCTGGGTGGCATGATCATTGTCGGCGGACTGCTGAGCTATGCCATGTCCCCCTTCATAATTGCCGCTGCTGGTGCCTTCATGCTGATTGGGCCGCCGTTACTGGCAGGTTTCTTCGGCATTGCTCAAGCCAGTGAAGTCGGTGAAGAAGTTGGCATTGGTTCGATCATTTCCGGTTTTAAAAGTGCATCGCCCTCGGTCTGGGTCATTGCCCTGGTCTGCGCGCTGCTATTCATCATTTTTATCACCGATGCCGCCATTCTTTACAGCTACATGATCGGTGCTACGCCTGTATGGCTGACCGATCATGTACCTGCCACGAGCGGCGTCTTCAGCTTCCTTAAATGGGGTATTGCCTCCGGCTTCGTCGTGGCACTGCTGTTGTTCTGCGTCTCAGTATTTTCCGTTCCACTACTTTGTGAACGACGAGCATCGCTGGTTGGTGCCGTTTCGACCAGCGTCAAGATCGTATTTGCCAATTTCATCCCGGCGATGCTTTGGGCTGCATTGATTTCTTCTTTGATTATCGGCAGCATTTTGCTCCTGCCCCTCCTGCCGCTCACCTTGCCCTGGCTGGCCTATGCCAGCCGCGCACTCTATCGAGAAGTGCTGCCGGTCGCTTAAGGACGGCTTGTTGCACTGCGGCAACGGTATAATTGCGGACTTTTCGCTCTTATACCGCCTGCCGTGACTCCCCTCGAAACCGAAATCTTCCGTCGTCGCACGTTCGCGATCATTTCTCACCCTGACGCGGGTAAAACCACGCTGACTGAAAAACTGCTGTGGTTCGGCGGCGCGATTCAGGTCGCCGGTGAGGTGCGGGCGCGCAAGGCCAGTCGCCATGCGACCTCCGACTGGATGGAAATGGAGAAGCAGCGCGGTATTTCGGTGACTTCCTCAGTCATGCAGTTCCCGTACCGCGAGTGCATGATCAATCTGCTCGACACCCCCGGTCACGAGGATTTCTCTGAAGATACTTATCGCACGCTGACCGCGGTCGACTCGGCAGTGATGGTGATTGACTCGGTGAATGGTGTCGAAGCACAGACCATCAAGCTACTCAACGTCTGCCGCATGCGCGATACGCCGATCCTGACCTTCATCAACAAGCTCGACCGCGAAGGCAAGGAGCCGATCGATCTGCTCGACGAAATCGAATCCGTGCTTGGCATCCAGTGCGCACCGATTACCTGGCCAATCGGCATGGGCAAGCGTTTCCGTGGTGTTTATCACCTCTACGACGACGCCATTGCCTTCTTCGATCCACAGGCAGAAAAGGGCACTTCGGAAATTATTCAGGGTCTCGACAACCCGCGTCTGGATGAGCTGATTGGCAGCCAGGCCGATGAGCTGCGCACAGATATCGAACTGGTTCGCGGGGCTTCACATGCCTTTGATGCCGCCGACTATCTGGCCGGCAAGCAGTCCCCCGTATTTTTTGGCTCGGCGGTTAACAACTTCGGTGTGCAAAGCTTGCTTGATGCCGTCGTTGAACTCTCACCACCGCCGATTGCGCGTCCTTCAACCACCCGCGAAGTGCAGCCAAGCGAGACGAAGTTTTCAGGTTTCGTGTTCAAAATTCAGGCGAACATGGATCCGAAGCACCGCGACCGCATTGCTTTCGTGCGTGTTTGTTCCGGTCGCTTTGAACGCGGCATGAAGCTCAAGCAGGGTGGAAAGATGGTGGCGGTGAACAATGCCATCACCTTCATGGCACGTGATCGCAGTACCACGGACGAGGCTTATCCGGGAGATATCATTGGTATTCCCAACCATGGCACCATCCGTTTGGGCGAAACCTTTACCGAAGGCGAAGACCTCCGTTTTATTGGTATTCCGTCTTTTGCACCCGAACATTTCCGTCTGGCACGAATTGCAAATCCACTTAAAATCAAACAATTGCAGAAAGGTCTTCAGCAATTGGCTGAAGAAGGGGCGACGCAGCTATTCCGTCCGCTTTCGGGCAATGATCTGATTCTTGGCGCGGTTGGTATCCTGCAGTTTGATGTCGTCGCCAGCCGTCTGGAAAACGAATACGGCGTCAAGGTGATCTTCGAAAGCTACAACTGTGCGACGGCACGCTGGATTCAGGGTGATGCCGGAGAGTTCCGCCAATTGTCCGACCGTTACAGCGCCAATGTGGCACTGGATGGTGCCGATGATCCGGTTTACCTCGCGCCGAACAATGTTTATCTGAACATGGTCAAGGAAAAGTACCCGAAGCTGAGTTTCCTGGAGGCGCGCGAAGTTATTTAACGTTTCGCTAGCAGGCGGTCTAGCTGATTGGCGAAATTCTGCCGGTCAGCCTGATTGAAAGCTGGCGGACCGCCGGTTTCAACCCCGCTGTTGCGCAAGGTTTCCATGAAGTTGCGCATGTCCAGCGTCTGCTTGATATTTTCCCTGGTGTACAACTCGCCGCGCGGATTGAGGGCGAGGGCGCCTTTATCGATGGCGCCAGCGGCAAGCGGGATGTCAGCCGTAATCACCAGATCACCGGCGACTGCCTGATCGACGATGTAATTGTCAGCCACGTCAAAGCCCTTGGGCACTTGTATGGCGCGGATACTCGGGTAAGGCGGCGTTTTCAGCCATTGGTTGGC
This sequence comes from Candidatus Dechloromonas phosphorivorans, assembly GCA_016709495.1. Taxonomy (GTDB): domain Bacteria; phylum Pseudomonadota; class Gammaproteobacteria; order Burkholderiales; family Rhodocyclaceae; genus Azonexus; species Azonexus defluvii. The sequence continues at coordinate 39,807 of JADJMS010000021.1, forward strand.
GACCAGCGTGAGCGGTAGTTTGGTGCGCTCGGCGACGCGGTAGAGAATTTCCTTGATAACGACGGGGCAGGCGTCGGCATCGACCCATATGTGCATAAAAGTGTGTTCCGCAGATTCGACCTGCGATAATACGCGCCTAACTACAGGATTTGTTTCAGAAATGTCTATTCAATGGTTCCCCGGTCACATGACCCAAGCCCGCAAAAAGGCGGGCGAGACACTGGCCATGGCCGATGTTGTGGTCGAAGTGCTTGATGCCCGCCTGCCGGCTGCATCCAGCAACCCGATGATTCACGAGTTGCGCGCCTTCCGCCAGCGTCCGTGCTTGAAACTGCTCAATAAGGCCGACATGGCTGATCCGGTTGCAACCAAGGCCTGGCTAGACTACTTCAGTAAGCAGCCGGGTGTCATGGCTGTTGCCATTTCTTGCAAGAAGGCCAGTGACGTGGCGCGCATCCCCGGATTGGCTCAGAAACTGGCCCCACACCGTTGTGATGCGATCAAGCCGCTGCGCCTGATGATCATGGGGATTCCCAACGTTGGCAAATCGACCTTGATGAATGCGCTGGTCAAGAAAAAAGTAGCTGCGGTTGGCGATCAACCGGCTGTCACCAAGAGCCAGCAGCGTATCGATATCAGCTCACGCCTGACCATTTACGATACGCCTGGCATGCTCTGGCCACGTATCGCGCATCCGATCGACGGTCTGATGTTGGCCGCCAGCCATGCGGTGGGTGTCAATGCCTACATTGATGAAGAAGTCGCTACCTTCCTCGCCGGCTTCCTGCTTGAACATTACCCGGCGCTACTGAAGGCGCGCTACGGCTTTGAGACGGACAATCTCGATGCGGTCAGCGTCATTGAAGCGGTAGCCAAAAAACGTGGATGCCTGCAAAAGGTAAGGGTGGCGAGCTTGATCTGGAAAAGGCGGCGGTTATTTTGCTAACTGATTACCGAACCGGCTCGATTGGCAGGATCAGTATGGAAACGCCGGAACTGCGTGCGGCTCGGGCGAAACAGCTGCTGGCTGAATCTGTTGCGGTCGACGCCGAAAAAGACTGATTTTTTTAATTGGCCGGGCGGCGCGATTGCTGCCAGGCCAGTACCGCCTGCCCGGAGTAGGCCAGGATCGATTGAAAGCGTTCTTTGGGCAGTGCCTGACGCAATGCTTCAAATAGCTGTTGCGTCGTTTCCTGTGCAATCGCTGAAGCGGCAATCGTTTCCGAAAGCAGGCTGATCTGGATGCTGGCAAGCGCATCGGCCAGCAGGCGCCAGCCGAGTTGCGGCATTTTCTCGTCGAGCACCAGCATCATGCCGCCAAGGCATTTGAGCACCTGCTGCGCTTCGGCTTCCTTCTCGCAGGCGACCATGGCATGCCAGAGCGCGAGATGAATGCTGCGCCGGACTTCAACCTTGAAATCGACGGCATCGGTTTCGACGCTGCTCATTTGGTCGTAAAACTGCTGGAAGAGGGCGTCCTGTTGAGGGTCAAGGCGACCACGCAACTGGCCGAGCAGGCTGCTGACGCCGGGGATCGCATTGAGGCCAAAGGTTTGACTGTAAGCCAGACCCCATTGGTCGATTCCGCTAATCAGCAAGGCCATGCGCAAGGCTTTGGCTTCGTTGCTGCTGCCAGCCTGGCACCAGTTGAAGCAGCGTGGCTCGACTTCGGCCAGAGCGGCTTCCATTTCCTTGGCGCTACCATTGAGCGTGAGACGGAAGATACCGGCGAAAGCATCCTGAGCCATACGTGCGGCCAAGCGTTGAATGTCTTGCGGAGCAATAACTGCCAACTGGTCAGCCGGCAGCGGAGCAATGTGCGACACCGCTTTATTCCTTGACTTGAGCCTTCATGCGGTTCTGGTTCAGTGAACGGTTGATTGAGGTTACCGTGTTGCCAAAGGCATCACGTTCTGCGGTTGGCTTCTTGGTTGCTTCAATACTTTTGATGCAACGCCAGCGCTTGCCACCTTTGGTGACAACTTGCCGCATTTCCTCAATGGGGTGATGTTTTCCACAGTGGTAGCAGTAGGCGGTATCAGCAGGCATGGTAGGCAAAACTCGGCAAACGATGTGTAGTCATTACGTGGAAAGCCCAATGGGCATTCCGGTTCAGATTTCTGGCTGACAAGCATCGAACAAACCCGGAATCTGACGAAAACTAACTAATATTTAATCGTAATTAAAAACAACTCAAATGAACTGAATGTCATTTGATACGGGAAAAACTGAATACTAACCTGATGAATTATATCACCAACATCCAGTACTGACCGTTGCTGCTGGTGTAATCGGCAGCGCTCTCAGCCCCGGCTTGTGAATTCAGCAATGTTGATGCGGCTTTCTACCTGTTTTTTCTGGCCGTGCAAGGAGAGGGTAGCACTGATGATGTGCGACCCAAGCTGGTGGGTTTCAAACTTCCAGCAAGTTTGGTCATCTTCTAATGGATTGGCAAGCTCAAGAATGATGTTGCTTTGGTCAAAGCGAAAGGCAAAGCTGTCGAGCGGCATGGAAAGCCCCATGCCGCGTGCCTTGATGTAACTTTCCTTTAATGTCCACAGCAGAACGGCGCGCTGTGGCTGTTCGTATTCTGTCAGCGCCCTCAGTTCGCGCAACTCATCCGGGGCAAAAACATCTGGTGCCAGCTTAAGCAGTGTTGATGCTCGGTCGAGGTGTTCGGTATCGACACCGACTTGATGTTCATCAGAAACCAGGCAGACGATCAGCCCTTCGGTGTGCGAAATATTGAAATGGAGCGGGGCGATTGTCGATTCCGGCGCAAGTGCCGGGCGACCCCAATCGTTTAGTACAAAACGTAAGTTTTCCGGTGCCGTGCCAAGCATTTCGCCGAGCACGCTACGCACTAAAACACGGGTCACCAGATATTCATGCCGTTTGGCGGGCGGAATAAAGCGTTGTTGCTGCTGGCGCTCCTCCGGACTGAGAAGCGCCAGTGCGGCTGGGCTGGCCTTGAAATCTTCGGGCCGTATCCACCAAAGCCTGATCGTCATGCGACTAAAGCAGCCCCTTGACGGCTGGACCCTTCGGGCCGAAAAGGCGCTTGGCCAACTGTCCCAACCATTGCGAGCGGGGATCTGCGGTGACGGTTAGCTCACCGGAACGCGCGCCAGCAATCAGTGCCTTGATTTCTGCGCCAGGATTTTGCTGTTCGGCGAGGGTCTTGAACAAGACAGCGTCTTCTTCGCAGGCACCCGTACTTGCGTGCCATGCAGCAACTTCTGCACTGAATCGCTCATCACCCGGTAGCGGTGTTTCCCTACTCAAATCAGGGCCAAGTGCGTTCATGGCAGCAATGACCCGCTCCTTGCGCTCCTTGAGCGGTAGTTTGGCCAGTTCTTCCGGCAACAAAGGCTTCCCCAGCCAATAATCCTGGCGGCCAAATCCGAACGGGAATTCAGTGCGCTGCTCTAGCGGCGTCACCGGCAAACCACCAACCAAGCGTACAGGAATGATCGGTGCACCGATTGCCAGCGCCATGTCGATAAAGGTGCTGCTCATTTTTATAACCGGCGTGCGGCAGGCAAGGGAACGTGTGCCTTCGACGTGCACCATGACACTCTTGCCGCCTTGCTTCATGGCTTGCCCCAGTTCACCGACGATGCGCAGAAGCGATTCTTTGTCGTCACGATCAAAGAAGGTGATAACACCGGGGTCAACGACGCCGGGATAGGAGAAGTTGTGGGCGATCAGCTTGCCGAGCCAGCTGCTGCGGTGTTCGGCCTTGGCTAGCGTGACAGTTGGCGTTTTGCTGAGCGCCGAAATGATCAGGCTAAAGAGCAGTGACTCAATGCCGACCTGGTGATTGGCCAGATACAGGCAGCTGCGCCCCTGAACCTGTGCAAATGCGGCGGGATCGGCCAGTACCACGTCGCCGACAAAACGCTCGACAAGACCGTAGTAGATGTCTTCGACCGGCCATTCACCAACGTTGAAATGCTTTTCCCAGTAATTGCGCACGATGCCAAGATTTTGGACTGGCGGCGAGGCGTCAGCGACCTGAACCTCATCGCTGTCCCGCGTTACGGTTAGCTGATGCAGGCGTAAGGGGCGGATGGCGGCAGTTGCGCCTTCAGCAACGATTGTTATCGTTGAAGGATGCACAAAGGCGCGTCGCGCGACGTGTTCCTTCTGGGCGACTTCCGCCAGCAGGTCGCTGCGTTTCTCAGGCGCTACGTTGTAGATGGCGGCGACATTGCCCGGTAGCCAGTCGCTTTGACGCATGACCTGGGCGCTGAGCCGGCTCGTCGTGCCGTCGAAAGAAGACAAAGCAATATCGGGAACATATTGGTGATCACGCAGAAAACTGCGTCTTTGTTCGCGCGGGGCTGAGCCAATCGGGCCGCGCGGCAACAAGACTTCGACGAGACGGAAATCGAGCAGCACCTTGTCATCCTGAATGACTTGAATATCCAGCATCGGGAAGCGATCTTCGCCATCGAAGCCGGCAAAACGAGCTTCAATACGCAGTTGACCGTGATCAGGCAATGCTGCGTAGCGATTCAGTTGCTTGATTCGATAAGGATAGCCAACCACGTCACCGGGGATGCGATCCGACCAGCGCGACAACTCGTCGTGCGGCAAACCGTGCGTTGCGGCATCAAGCAAACCCTGATTCAGGCTGCCACGCGGGACGCTGCCCTTATCTGCTTGCAGGATCGCTGAGGAGCCATTGGCGCCGATTTTCAGGGAGGTGAGGTACTGAAAAGCCGGGCCGTGGAATAGCGCGCCGGATGAGTAGGGATCAGCTACATCGATCAAATCGGTTAGTGCTGCAAAAGGTTGTGGCTGGGCTTGTGCTGCGCCAAGGACGACCGTACCGCTGGCCACTGGCTCAAAACGTGAGAGTGCTGAGTTTGGTGATTCGCGCCAGGCGAGCAAGGTGACCTTACGCTCGGCACCGGTACCGCTGACTTCCGTGCGCAGTCGCTGAACTTCGCCGGAGAACGGCAGCCAGCGATGCACCTGAACATCGCGCAGTGTGCTAACCGTGGTATTCGGTAAGGCTTCAGAGGCGGCAACCAGGCGATCCACCATGGACATCATCGGCAGCGCCGGCAAGGTCCAGTGGGGCAGTGGTCGAGCAGCCAGTGATCGCGTTGTGGGTCGAGCGTTTCATCACCGGCTGACTCATCCGTCAGTTTTTTAGGCGGTGTCGGCTCGGCACCCGAGACAATGCGCATGCCCAGATTCTTGGTGTAATAAATCCGTTTTCCATCGACCCACAGCCAGCCTTCAGCAATCGCGAAGCGACCGTGTTCGTCTTCACCCACTTCCGTGATGCGCAACTCGCTGCCGATCACCTTGTTTTTCGGCACGACTTGGCCACGATATTTCCAGGTGACTGGCTGATTGAGCATCAGCGGCTCGAAACGCGGATTGGTGATGCCGTCGCCCATGCCGGTTTCCAGCATGTAGAACTGCAGCAACTGGCACAGTGCCTCGACGCCCAGCGAGCCCGGCTGCACCGGGTCCTGGAAGAAGTGAGCCTTGAAGAACCATTCATCGACATCGACGGTTTTCTCGCCGCGCAATGCACCGAGGCCTTTTGGCCCACCAGCTGGCCAATAGCCGGTGACGCGGTCAAGCATCAGCAACATCGGCCCCGGCAGGCACAATTCACCGCCGCAGTATTTTTCGGGGCGTGCGGTCAGATCAATGATCTGCTCAGCCGGCGCTTCCATCCAAACGCGCTCTTCCGGCGAAACCGGCAGGCCGACCTGATTCTCAAAGGCTTCCTTGGGGAAGAAGCCGAACACGGTTTTCATCTCGAAAACACGCTGGTCGCCGACATAACATTCGACTTCGAAGTTTTCGATGATCATCCCGGCGCTTTGTGAGACCGAGAGAATCTTGACCTTGGTGCGGAAGATGCCGCTGCTCGGCAGGATTTCCTGCAACAGCGTGCCGGTGCCATCCAGATTGCGGAACAGCATGTCGGTTTCCGAGGTCAGCGCACTGCCAACATAGGAGGCGAGCCAGCCGCAAGGCTGCAGCGCCGCTTCCATAATCACGCAGAAAGGCATCGTCGGATTGCCGTTTTGCTCGAAATACCACTGTTCAACTGGCACGTCGTATTCAACTTCGACTGTGGTTCCCGGCTTCATGCCGCCAATCGGGCCGTCAATGGCGGTGATGCGCGACATGAAGTGGTAGGGAGGGCCGGGCAGACGGGCGGCACGGCGCGTCCCGTCAAAACGGGCGTAGAACGGGCCGAAGGCTTTCGACGGTGGCCCCCAGGCGCAGGCGAGCAGCGAGTGGTAATCGAAGGCAAAGCCATCGACTGTCGCTGCCGGTTTGGGTTCGCGATAATCAACCAGTCCGGCCAGCGAGCGTAGCGGTACGGCTTGGCCGGTGAGTAGGGTGGCTGCCGGTGCCAGATGTTGCCAGTGTTCCAAAGGCCAATCGGGAACCAGTTGCAGACCGACGCCGCGAGCGTGGAAAGCTTTGCGGCCATCGACCGTGCACAGCAGATCGGCAAAGACGGTGGGAATCGGGCCGGCTTTCACTGACGAAACGAATACTTCGTAGATCAGATGCTTACTGCTCGGTGTGACCTGACCACGGCAGCGCATCGGAATCTTGTTGTCCGGCACTGGCTCGAAACGCCAGGCGTCGCGCTCGATGGTGACACCCAGGCCGGCGAGAAAGATTGACATCGCTTGCAGGCAGCCGTCGAACATCAGCGTGCCGGGCATGCAGGGGTCGTTCTTGAAGTGGCCTTTGAAGAACCAGTCATCCGGTGTAACCGGCGTTTCGGCACGCAGGTAACCACGACCCCAGGGGCCGCCTTGCGGGTCGAACTCGGTCACTTCATGGAGAAACTGCATCTTCTCCGACGTAATGCGCGGCGAACGAACGTGCGGTTGGGTCGTTTCCCAGCCGGCGCCGAAACATTCGTACGGTCGACCGGAAGAAAAGGCCAATAATTCATCGGATGAAAACTTGGATTTCGTACATTTGATGGCCGGTGCATCGACCTGCGCCGCAGCAGGAACTTCCTCGACCGGATCCCACAGCACGCCGGCCGAGTTGGCGAGTTCTTCATCAGTGAAGAAGCCGGCCTGACCGTTGCGCACCGTCAGTCGCGTTTCGCCACGTACTTTGCAGTCGTAATGGAAGAAAAACAGGCGCACATCGCCTTGAGTGGCGTGGCCATCGACATGAATGTCGTAACACAGCGTGTCACCGGGCACCGGCAGGCCGGCGCTGTAGGTGAGGTCGCAGCCGAGCAGGCGATAGACGCGTTTGCCCTGATTCAGTGAGTCGATACCCAGCCAGCTGATCAGCAGCAAGTCGGCCTGGCCGGATTCAATCATGATGCCAGCCGGCATGCGGCCTTCGTCGTCGAGATACCAGCTATCGGCAAGCACATCGGTTTCAGTCCCTAGCGTGCCTTTGCTCATCGAACCGGGAACGGCATCGATACCGGTGACGCGGTCGGCGAGCAGCAAAGGGCGGTTCAGGCATGCGCACCTGACGGGCGTAGCCGTCCTGGCTGGCGAATTGTGGCCCGAAGACAGAGGAGATTTTTCCGCCGGCGAGAATTTAGAGTTGGGCACGGTCAAATTTTGGGCCGGGCAGGGTGGCAGGCTGAGCTGCTGCGACTGGCTTCTCGACGGGCTTGCTTACTGCTGGCGGTGGAGGAGGAACGACAATGACTGGCTTTGCTGCGGGTGGAGTGACAGCTTGAGCTTTGACGGGCGCTGGTTGTGCTGCGGGTGTGACGACAGCAGCCACATTAACTGGGGCGGGCGGCTGAACCGGCATTGCTGGCGGCACGGTTAGTGCTGTTGGCGCGGTTTGGGGAGCGGCACCATAGGCTAGGCGCAACGTGTTTTCAGCCGTTTGTTGCATGGCAAGAAAACGGTCATGCACGGCGGCCTGTTGCGCAATGTAGGCCTGATGGACGGCGGCGAGTTGCGCTTGTTGAGCCACGAGGCGGGACAGGGTGTCGTTCATCGGAAGTGCCTGAGTTGGTCGTGCCGCAAGGGGCGGCGCGGTGAAAGTAGGGGTTAGTGTCGAGGGCGAAGCCGCAATAACGGGCGCCACAGTCGCAGGCTGTTTGACATGCGGCGGAGGCGTTACGGCAACCGGGGCTGGCAAATCGGTAACCTTTGGAGACGCTTGAAGTACAGGTTCAAGATACGGTGCAGGCGACATCATTTGTGTGCCATCTGTTGGTTGTTCTGTTGAAAAAATAACGGGTTTTTTGGCGTTGACCGGAACAAGTGGTGTTGGGGCATGCGCCGGCATCGTCAGCAGCCTGCCAACCGGGTTTTTCTTCGGTGCAGCATTGGCAATCTCAGCTTCCAGTGCGGCAAAATCAGCTTTGATACCCGCCGCAACCAGCCATGCTGCCGCATTAAGTACTTGTCGCACACCAGAACGGCCAGCGATGTCGAGTGAAACGACCAGATGCTCGCGCTCGCCGAGGATTTTACGGATCCAGCCGCCACAAGCGCCACGCGGGCCGTGTTCGACGAAAACGCGAATACCGTCGGCCCAGGCCTGTTCAATGGTGCGGGTGAAATCGAGCGTATCGACGGCCTGACCGGTAATCGCATCGGCCGCAGCTTCCGAAGTTGGCTTGAACCAAGTATTGGTCGCGTTAGTGTAGAAGCGAACGCCGGGAACATCGCTCACTTTGCGGTGGTGGAGTTGCCACCAGGCATCGCGAATTTCCTCGACTTCAGGGCAATGCGCTGCCATGTCGTAGCCTAGCGGCAGGCTGCGTTCCTTGCCGATTTTTTCGACAACGCGGGCGCAGGCGCTCGCTTCGCCGCCAATCACACAATCTTCGGCACTGTTGATGATCGTCAGGTGAGCCAGTGGCTCACCGGCCAGCGCTGCCTTGACTTCATCGACCGGCGCAGCAATCACGTAACTCGCCCAAGTGGTAGTTTCAGCCCCCGCCAGGCCAAGCTTTTTCCAGGCGCGACGTGGCGCGGCAAAGGCACCAACCAGGTCTTCGGTAAAGGCGGTGCCGGTGCGGCTGGCCTTCATCATGTCGCCGAGGTCATTCCAGGCACCCAGCGCAAACAGGGCGTTGGATTCGCCTGAGGAGTAACCGATGGTCGCTTCCGGCTTGAGCCCCAGCAAATGCCGGGTGATTTCGGCATGCAACTGGCAAACGAAAGACGTGCCCCACAATTGGTCAAGCGGGTGCGTCGGGTTGCCGTCTCCCGGACCGTAGAGCCAGTCGGTGGCGGCTTTCATTTCCGAGCAACGGGCGGCAACGGCGGCGACCTGTTTAGGCAAGGCTAGCGCGAGATCGCGGCCCATGCCGGGATAAGCGGCGGCTGCACCGGTGAACACGAAGGCGGTCTGGCCGCTGATCGGCGCTTCGCGGAAGGCGACCCCTTCCGGCACCGGGCCACCACTGGTCAGCCAGCGTAGTGCCTGTTCGCTGCGCGTGGCTAATTCTTCTGCACTGGCGGCGACCAGAACAATACGCGCCGGACCGTTTGAGGATTGCTGCCCCGAACGAAGTGCGGCCAAAGCTGTTGCCTGATTGGCGCCAGAGAAAACGTGCAGTTTGGCTGGCGCATCGGCTAGCCAGGCGCCAACGCCTTGCTCGGCAGCGCCCTTCAATCGGGCATTTGCTGTTTGTGCTTCAAGTACAGAGACCGAGACTTCGGCGCTACGCTCGCCAAACCACGGCGTTGCGGCAGTGCCTGCCTGTGGTCGAGCGCCATGATGCAAGAGCCAATGCAGCTGCTGCGACATGCAGTAGACCGTTGGCGGCATGCGATTTGCCGAAACTTGTGGAAAGGTCAAGGCCATTACCGGCATCACCCAATTGCAGCGTGGCTTCACCAGTCGATGCATCCAGCGTGGCAAAAACAGTATCGCCATCGCGACGCGCATCGGCCAGGCGCTTGAGGATCAACACTACAGCGGCATCCGCCGGCGGCGTGTTGCGGCCAAGTGCAGCGAGTGCGGCCAGGTGCACCGGTTCGTGCGAGAGGTCGACGGCACCGACCAGCGCGGCATCAATTTCGCCTGAACGCAAAGCGCGGGCAGCGATGTGCAGGGCGGTCAGCCCCGAGGCTTCTTCGGCGGAAACGGTGAATGCCGGGCCAGCCAGATCGAGCTGACTGTTGATCCGGTTGGCGGGAATGTTAGGCATCGTGCCAACCACGCCTGAGGATTGCAGCACGGGAACGATGCCATCGCGGGCAACTGCCAGCCAGGTTGGATCGGAACTTTCATTAGCCAAACGCCAGCGCGTGCCGTAACGGGAAACCTCGGCATCGCAGCCCATGCCGACCAGAACGGCAGTCCGTTCGCGTGGCAAGCTGATGCCATTGGCCGCTTCACGAGCCGCTTCAAGCACCATGGTTTGCTGGGATAGCGACTGCTGCAGGTCATTTGGCGGGAAACGCAAGCCATCGAGTGCGACGGACACGTTTTGCCGGGCTTCGGCTACGTTTTGGCCGGAAAACAGGTCGCGGGTGAAATCAGCCGCGCTGTCGCCACGTCCGACGCGCGCGCCGATGCCGACAATGGCGATCTCGTCTGTATGTTGATGCGGCGTGACAAAGGAACGCGCTGCAACAGGTGTTTCTTCGAGGGCTTCAACAATCAGGTGGGCATTGTTGCCGCCAAAGCCAAAGGCGCTTATCCCGGCGCGTTTCGGGCCCGTCCATGCCTCAGTTTCGCGCAAGAGGCGGAAAGGTGTCCCGGCCAGTGCATCGTTGGGTTGATCGATGTTGAGCGTTGGCGGCTTCTTGCCATGTTCCATCGCTGCCAGTACCTTGATCAGCCCGGCAACGCCGGCGGCAGTAATCAGGTGACCGAGGTTGGACTTGAGCGAGCCGATCGGCACGTTAGCGCAACCGGCGAAAACGCGCGCCATACTGCGAAGTTCAGTGGCATCGCCGATCGGCGTACCGGTGGCGTGGCATTCGAGCAGGCTGATGTCGGCAGGCTGCAGGCCGGCCTGTTCGTAGGCTAGGCGCAGTGCGCGTTCCTGACCTTCTTCCGAGGGGGCAAGCAAACCACGGCCACGCCCGTCGTTGGACAAGCCAACGCCGCGAATCACGCCCAGCACCTTGCGCCCGGCGGCCAAAGCATCGGATAGGCGCTCAAGCACGACAAAACCGGCGCCTTCAGCCGGGACCAGTCCATCAGCATCGCGATGGAAAGGGCGGCTCTGGCCGGTTTTGCTTAAGGCGGAGAGGGCGCAAAAGCCGACGTGAATAAACAGGTCATCCGCCTGGTTGACCGCACCAGCCACCATCACATCGGCGCTACGGTCGTGCAGACGATCACAGGCCAGCTTGATGGCATAGAGTGACGAGGCACAGGCAGCATCGAGCGCAAAAGCGCCGCCGCCAAGGCCCAGCGCATGGGCAGTCAGATGGGCGGGCAGGCCGGAGTTGAAACGGTTTTTGGCGTGTGGTCGGGGTTGTTGATCAAGCCAAACGCTTTGTGCGTAGCGCGCCATCACTGCCGAAGGAAACGACAGATTGCCGAGCACGAGGCCGGTATTCTGAGCTGGGCCGGGCAGGCCTGCACTTTGCAGCGCTTGGCGCACACCATGCACCGTGAGCTGGAACAAGGGGTCGAGCGCCAGTAATTCCTCGGCGGGAATTGCCGTACCGGTCGGATCAAACTGAAATCCGCTGACGTAGCCGCCAACGTCCGACCAGGTGCGATCCGCCGATTGGGCAACACTGCCAATCACGCTTTCACGCGGCAAACCCCAGCGCTCAGCGGGTACCTGAGAAATGCTGCTGTGGCCGGCCAGCACGTTGGCCCACAACGCTTCCGGCGACAGTGCGCCGGGCAGCGTGCAGGATTGGCCGATGATGGCAATCGGCTCAAAACTCATCGGCATTTGTTTCATGCCAGTGCAGGTGCGTGGTTCGTCTCGCCTACCGTAGCCTGCGGCGTCACCTTGATGCCAAGTGCGCCATCACCCGCGCCGCCAATCACCACCATGATGTCTTCGTTGCTTCCTGTTATTTCATCGACAAAGCGCTGGGCACCAATGGCCAGTGGAATCAAAGCGACACCCATTTGCTCGAAATGACTCTTCAGGCTAGGTGTCACCATGCCGCCTTCCCATGGGCCCCAACCAATGGCACGCACCACGCAGGAAGCACCACGACGCGCACGCTCGGTACAGGCGACGAGGTTGAGAACCTCGTTGGCCATTGCGTAATCACATTGGCCGAGGTTGCCAGAGCGGGCAGCGACGGATGAAAAGAGGCAGATCGCCGTCAGCGGGTCTTTGGCCGTCGCCGCCAGCAAGGCACGCAAGCCGCTGACCTTGGTGTCGAAGACGCGATCAAACTGCTCGTCGGATTTTTCAGCTATCAGTTTGTCGGCCAGAACGCCGGCACCATGAACCAGACCGGTAATAGGCCCCCAGGTTTTACGGACGTTTTCGAGCGCAGCCGATAATTTCGCCTCATTTCCGACGTCGACCGTAACATATTGGGCTTCCGAGCCAGCAGCCTTGAGAGCAGCCAAAGTGGCGCGGATTTCACGGACAGCCAACAGGTTGGACAACTGGCTGTTCAGCTCGGCGGGCGTTGCCTTGCGACCTTCGGCCTGAGCACGTTGCATGAGTGCCCGCTTGAGATCGGCATCGCTGTTGAGGCTACGCAGTTCGGCGGGTTCATCACCCATAGGCGTGCGACCAAGTAATACGAAACGTGGCTGTTTGACCTTGGCCAGCGCGAGCAGGGCAGCGGCAGTTACACCACGGCCACCGCCGGAAGCGACGATGATCGAATTGCTATTGATGTTGTCGGCAGGAATGCTCGGCGATGCGGTCGCAACCGAAATCAGCGTCGTGCGCCGTCCATCGGCGTGCAGGCCAACTTCCAGTGTTGTACCGCCATTCAACAGTTCACCAACAATCGCCTCGGCCAGCGCCTTGGTGTCAGGCGCCTTCTTGCCTTTGCCGGCAATGCGTTCCAGATCGATGGCCTTGATAGCCGCCTGCGGCCATTCCAGCGCCGCCGTGCGGGCCAGCGCGCTGACGCCGCCGAGGAAAGCACGCGTTGCATTGGCGCCTGACAGACCAAAATCACCGCCCGTGTCCTGCACGGTAACGAAAGCACCACCTGCATTGGTCATCCGTGCTGCAACCGAACGGCAGGCACGGAAGGCTTCACGGTTAATCGCGACGGCTTCATCAACCGTCTTGACGGCACGCAGGCCACCCAGAAAAACAACCGCATCGGCATCAGCCGGTACCGTATCGACCACGCTGGCCTTGACGCCATGCTTGGCCAAACTCGCCACCACGGCAGTAGCGACACCGGCGCCATCATCGGTCACCACCATGCGCTGCGCACCAAGGATGCCGGGTAGTGCCGTTCCGACCGGGTTTACTGCTACTTCGCGAAGAGAAAAACGTTCAACAGCGGCTTGCGGTGCAGCAGCTACGGCAGTTGCCGTAATCGGGCTGGCCGGCTCACCAGCAGCACGCATGTGGTCAATAATCTGGCCGAGGGTGCGAAGCAACGCCAGTTCGGCTGGCTTCACTTCCGGCAGGTTCGGGGCACGTTCGCGCATGGCCGAGAGAATCTCGACGCGCTTGATGCTGTCGATACCGAGGTCAGCCTCCAGTTCCATATGCACGCCGAGCATTTCCTGCGGATAGCCGGTCTTCTCGGCGACGATGCTCATCATCAATTCTTCGAGATCAATCATCGGTGCTGCCTGCGTTGCTGCAGGGGCGGTAATAGCCGGTGCAGCAGCAAAGGCAGCGCCACCGGCAGCGCGCATGTGGTCAACGATCTGACCGAGGGTGCGCAAGGTAGCCAGTTCAGCCGGCTTCACTTCCGGCAGATTGGGTTCACGCTCACGCATCGCCGAGAGAATTTCAACGCGTTTGATGCTGTCGATGCCAAGGTCAGCTTCGAGTTCCATGTGCGCGCCGAGCATTTCCTGCGGATAGCCAGTTTTTTCGGCAACGATGCTCATCATTAGTGCTTCGAGATCAACGCCGGAAGAGGCTGGTGCAGGAGCAACGGGGGCTGCTGCGGCAGAAGTCGCAAAAGCAGCGCCACCAGCAGCGCGCATGTGCTCAACGATCTGGCCGAGGGTGCGCAAGGTAGCCAGTTCAGCAGGCTTCACTTCCGGCAAATTGGGTTCGCGCTCGCGCATGGCAGAAAGAATTTCAACGCGCTTAATGCTGTCGATGCCGAGATCGGCTTCCAGCTCCATATGCGCGCCGAGCATTTCCTGCGGATAGCCGGTTTTTTCGGCAACAATGGACATCATCAGCGCTTCGAGATCAACACCGGAAGCGGCTGGAGCTGCAGCAACGGGCGCGGTTACAGGAGTAGCTGCAAAAGCGGCGCCACCGGCAGCGCGCATGTGGTCAACAATCTGACCGAGGGTGCGCAGCGTAGCCAGTTCAGCCGGCTTCACTTCCGGCAGATTGGGTTCGCGTTCACGCATGGCCGAGAGAATTTCAACGCGCTTGATGCTGTCGATGCCGAGATCGGCTTCCAGCTCCATTTCAGCACCGAGCATTTCCTGCGGGTAGCCGGTTTTTTCGGCGACGATTGACATCATCAGCGCTTCGAGATCAACGCCTGAAGCAACCGGTGCGGCAGCAACAGGGGCAGTTGGGGCAGAGGCAGCAAAAGCAGCGCCACCGGCAGCACGCATATGGTCAACGATCTGGCCGAGGGTGCGCAAAGTCGCCAGTTCAGCCGGCTTCACTTCCGGCAGGCTGGGCGCCCGCTCACGCATGGCTGAAAGAATTTCGACGCGCTTGATGCTGTCGATGCCAAGGTCGGCTTCCAATTCCATTTCCGCGCCAAGCATTTCCTCCGGATAGCCGGTTTTTTCAGCGACGATGGTCATCATCAGCGCTTGCAGGTCGAGCGCAGGAGCGGCGGTCGGTTTGACGACTGCTGGGGCCGCTTGAACAACGGGTGCTGCAACAGGAGTTGGTACCGGAGTGGGTGCAATGACTGCTTGCGGAATGACTGCAGCAGGTTTTGCCGCCACCGTCTGAACCGGCGCTGCGACGTACTGTACGGGTGGCGCAACCGCCAACGCAGGTGCAGCGATGGGTTGTGCCAACGATGTTCCACCTAGCATCTCGCCAAGACCGCTGAATGAGGATTCAGCAGTTTTCAGGAAGGCCATGTGGCTATCAGCCATAGCACGCTGATAAGCGGCATGAGCTTCGGCAGTTTGCCGCTGCGTTTCCTGGAAAGCATGCACCCAGGCCAGATTGGCTTCCGGTGCGACGCTGATTGCTGTAACGGGTTGAGTCATGGCTTGAGTTGTCGTTGCAGCTTGATGCTCAGCGGGAGCAGCCGGCGCAGGAACGGTGATGGTTTCACGGATAATGATTGGCTCCGGCAAAGCGCGCGGCGGGTTGGGCGGTGGCAGATCCTTGGAGCCACCGGGCGGTGGGTAAGGGCGGCCGGAGTTGGCGCCGATGATCGGCATGGTCATCGCCGGCTTCTTGACTGGTTTGTCGGAGAGCGGTGCAAACTGTGTCCAGAGCGGCGCGAAATCAATCTTGATGCCCGCCAGCGCAAGGCGGCCAAGGCCTTCATGCAAGGTGCTGACGCCATGCTTGCCCTTGCGATCCAGGCTAATGGCGCGGTGCGGACGATCACCGAGAATGCGCCCGACCAGTTCGGTCAGTACGCTACCGGCACCGACTTCAACAAAGGTGCGCACGCCGCGGGCGTACATCGCTTCAATTTGTTCAACGAAACGGACCGACTGAGCCAACTGCGCGGCGAGCTGTTCGCGTATCGCGGCCGGTTTTTTGGCATAGGTTGCAGCGGTGGCATTGCTATAAACGCCAAGTTGCGGCGCATTGATTTTCACGCCTTGCAGGAACTCGCCAAAGGGCAGGCTGGAACCGGCGACCAGCGGGCTGTGAAACGCAGTAGCAACTGGCAGGCGCTTGGCAGTCATGCCCTTGGCGGCCAGCGCCGCTTCGACCTTGGTGATTTCTTCAACCGAGCCGGAGAGCACAACCTGAGTCGGTGAATTGTGATTGGCTACGACCACGTTGGCACCGCTTTCGGCGACTGCCGCACGCACTTCTTCAATCGTTTTGGCGACGGCAGTCATTGCGCCGGGGACGGCTGATGCATCACGCATCAGTTCACCACGGCGGCGCGCCACTTTAACCAAACTTTGCGCGTCAATAACGCCAGCTTCATGCAGCGCGGAAACCTCGCCGAAACTATGACCTGCAACACAAGCCGGGCGCACGCCGATTGTGTGCAAAATATTGGCCAGTGACTGGCTATGCACACCCAGTGCAGGCTGCGCCCATTCGGTGGCAGTCAGTTTTTTCTGCTGCGCATCACGGTCAGCATCGGTAAATACCGGTTTGGGGAAAACCACGTCATGCAGACGAGTGCCATCAAACGGCAAATTGGCGGCATCGTCCCATGCATGACGTGCCGGGTCGAAAGCCATCGCCACTTCGGCACCCATGCCGACATATTGACTACCTTGACCCGGGAAGAGGAAGGCCAGCTCACCAGAATCTGTCGCACCGGTCGCGTAGTACACCGGTCGGAGTGGCATAAGCGGTACCCGGCGATTTTTCAATCGTTGCGGCGGCCTGTGTCAATTTTTCTGCCAGTTCGCCAGCGTTCGCGGCGATGATGCCAAAGCCGAAGCTGGATACTGCAGCGCGGCGCGGATGGGCGCCATCGCGGATCCACGGGCGGCGCTGGGTGTTCAGATAAAATGGGCTTTGTTCGATTTCCAGCTTGGGATTCGGTCGATCAACCTTGATCGTCGGTGGCAGCACCTTGTGATGCAGCGCCATAATCGCCTTGAACAGGCCGGCCGCACCAGCCGCTGCCTTGGCGTGACCGATTTGTGACTTGACCGTACCCAGCGCACACCATTGATTGTCTTCGCGCGCACCGCCGTAGGCGAGTTTCAAGCCGGCAAATTCGGCGGCATCGCCAGCCTTGGTGCCGGTACCATGCGCTTCAACCAGTTCAACGGTCTCCGGGCCAAAACCGGCGACTTCATAAGCCCGGCGCAGCGAACGCGCCTGACCTTCGGGCAAGGGGGCGTAAACGCTGTTGGCGCGTCCATCCGATGCTGAACCGATGCCGCTGATCACCGCATAGACGCGATCACCGTCGCGCTCGGCATCGTCAAGGCGCTTGAGCGCCATCATCGCGATACCTTCGCCGAGCAGGGTGCCGTCAGCGGCATCCGAGAACGGCCGGCAATCACCGGTCGGCGAAAGCGCCGGCGTCTTGCTGAAGCACATGTACATGAAAATGTCGTTCATCGCATCGACACCGCCGGTGATGACAAGATCAGACTGCCCCAACTGCAATTCGTTGATGCCCATCGAAACGGCGGCCAGCGAACTGGCGCAGGCCGCATCAGTCACGGCATTGGTGCCGCGCAAGTCAAAACGGTTGGCGATACGGCCGGCAACCACGTTGCCGAGCAGGCCGGGGAATGAGGATTCCTGCCAGGGGGTGTAGCTATTAGCAATACGACCGCAGATTTCCTGCGCTTCAGTTTCCGGAATGCCACTTTCGCGCAGTGCTTTCAGCCAGATCGGTTTTTGCAGGCGGCTGACCATGTTGCCCAGCAGTTCCTGTGCCGAGGTAACGCCGAGCAGCACGCTGATCCGCTCGCGATCCATGGAGGCAAACTGGCCTTGTGAGGCATCATCAAGCACTTTTTGGGCAAGGATCAAGGCCAGGATTTGCGCCGTGTCGGTGGCCGGGACGATGCTTGGCGGCACACCAAATTCCAAAGGATCGAAATCGACCGCCGGCATGAAGCCGCCGCGCTTGGCGTAAGTCTTGTCGAGCGCCTTCGGATCGGGATCGTAATAGTCATCGATCAACCAGTGCGATGCCGGCACATCGGTAATCAGATCCTTACCGGAGAGAATATCGTTCCAGAAACCGCGACTATCGGTCGAGCCTGGGAACAGAGCGCTGACGCCGACGACGGCGATGGGGATTTGCTGGCGATTGATTTTGGACATGAAAAATGATCTCGATTGCGTTGGCAGCGCTCGGCTGCAATAAAGTCGTCAGAGAAAAATGGAAATTCAGGAAAGCGGGCGGGGCTGGAACTGGAAGGCCGTGGTAGGTACAGGCAAGCCATAACTCCGCAACTGGCTGGCACGGGTAATCACCGCAGCGCCCTCAAGCAGATTCAAAGCAATCTGCACTACCGAGCGATTTTTTGGCTCAGCAAGGAATGAGCCTGCAGCCCAACGGTTGAAAGCGCCCATCGCCGGACCTGACCAGATCTGATAGTCGGCACGCCGTGAAGCTTCACCATCAATTGCCCACTTGCTGGCCTTGCCCAGATACCAGCGGAAAACCAGCGCCATGCGGTGCTTGGGATCGGCTTCGGCGCGAGCTACTTCAGCGGCATCGCGCTTTTGCCAGAAACCCTTGGTTTCGGCCCAGATTTCGTCGAAGGTCGCGTGCAGCACGTCGTGTTCGAGTTTGGTCCTGAGTTCAGCCGGAATTGCCTCCAGCGAGGCGTTTGAATGCCATGCCTCATAAAGCTTGGCCGAACGCACACCAAACATCGTGCCGCGCTTGAGCACCTGCAGCTTGACGCCAAGCTCGAACATGTCAGCGGCTGGTGCCATGATCACATCGGCGACATCCGCTTCGGCGAGCATTACCTTGCCAACTTCAGACAGACCGGATTCAACGGCGGCCTGATTGACCGAACCGGTCACGACATAGGCTGCACCCATGGCGAAAGCCGCCGCCAGAGAACCGGGCGTACCCAAGCCACCGGCTGCACCAATACGGATTGGGCGGTCATAAGCGTACTTAACTACCAGTTCATCACGCAAAGCCATGATCGTCGGAAACAGCGCAACCAATAATTGATTGTCTGTATGGCCGCCGCTATCGGCTTCGACCGTAACATCCTCGGCGACCGGTATTTTTGCAGCCAGTTCGGCTTCTGTTACGGTCAACAGCCTATCGGCCACCAATTTTTGGAGGATGTCGGCAGGTGCTGGTGACATGAAGCGTATCGCCACTTCACGTCGGGAAATTTTGGCAAACACGCGGCGCTTGCGGACGATGCGGCCATTTGCGTCGAGATGCAGGCCGGCAGCCGCGCAACGCACAATCGCCGGGGTCAGCCCCATGAAGGCCGAGGCGGAAACGATAGGCACGCCCTTGTGTATCAGCAGGTCAGCTACGCGGTTTTCAAGCCCAAGCTCATTGGGCGAGTGGATCAGATTGACGCCCCACGGCAGTCGGTCGCCCAGCGTGCTGACTAATTCATCAACCGCTTCCTCAACACGCGGATAACCCAGCCCGCCAGCGCCAAAAAAACCAACCATGCCGGCCTTGGCCATGGCGATGCACATGCGCGTTGTTGTGATGCCATTCGCCATCTCGCCAACAACGTAGGGGAAGCGGACACCATGCACCTCGCAAAACGAGCGATCACCCAGCCATTCCGGGTAAGTCGCCGGTAGCGTCGCCAGCAAGGGTAAATCGCCAGCAGCAGGCGTTGTCACCACCGCCCCCTCGGTAGCCAGCCCGATACGTGCCCGCGTAGTATCACCAACAATATGCAGCGGCTGTCGGATCTGGGTCAGCAATTGATTGATTGCCGATTGCTCGAATACGGGAGAATGGGAGCCTGGCCGCCAATGGCCAACAGCATTTAGTGCAGAGGACTTCACATTTCACCTAACAAGAAAAAATACTTATCAAAAGCAATCAGAAAGCGGGAAAATGCGCCGACACAGGAGGGCATTCGCTATCCCGGAAAAGACAAGGGGCAGCGGAAAATTTGGAAACTTCTTGTACTCGGGTAGCGGGCAGCGCGTAGTATAGCCAATACAATACAATCGTCTATACAGTTGCGCATTAATTGGTTTATTTTAATGATTCAGTGTTTCATTCGAGGGAATTCATGAGCAGCATCCCTGCAAAAAAATCATTGGTTTCACCTGGCCGCAAGCCGATGATTTCCCGCGAGGACATCATCGCTGCCGCCCTGAAGTTGCTGGGGCCAAGTCGTAGCGTCTCAACGCTGAGTTTGCGAGAAGTAGCGCGTGAAGCCGGGATCGCGCCGAACAGCTTTTATCGTCACTTTCGTGACATGGACGAACTGGCCGTAGCGCTCATCGACATGGCTGGCGAATCCTTGCGCCAAATTATCGGCGATGCGCGTCAGCGAGCCACATTGGAAGTCAGCGTCGTGCAAAGTTGCACAGATGCCTTCATGGAGCAACTGCGCGCTGATGACCGTCTCCTGCACATTTTGTTGCGCGAAGGCACTGTCGGGTCGGATGCCTTCAAACGGGCAGTGGAAAGGCAGTTGAGCTTTTTTGAAGAGGAGCTAGGCCAGGATTTGATTCGCCTGGCGGCGCTCAAGGGATCTGGTTTATGTCAACCCGCACTGACAGCCAAAGCGATTACCCGGCTGGTTTTCACCATGGGTGCAACGGTGCTTGATCTGCCAAGAGACAAGCAGGATGAACTCGCAGCACAGATCGTCAAGATGGTTCGCATGATCATTGCCGGTACGCAAACTTTGGCGGCAATCGGCGCAAAAAAGACTGATTGATTAGCGTTGTTATGCGCCGCGCAACGATTGCTTCAGTATCTGCAAACCCTGAGTAACACTGATCAAGGGCGCGTAGCCAAGATCACGTTTTGCTGCTGAAATGTCGTACCAGTGAGCAGTGGCAAGTTGCTTGGCAACAAAGCGGGTCATCATCGGCTCATCCTGCCTGCCCAATACCTTCCAGATGATTTCCATGACCGCACCCACGGCATAGGCAGCTTGCGGGGAGATCGATTTCTCGCAAGGCGGCAGACCTCCCGCCTTCAAAATCCCGTTGATCAGATCACGCTGCGGCATGGGTTCGCCCTGCGTAATGAAATAGGCATTGCCGGCGCAGGCAGCCCCCGGCGCAATTCGGTCGAGCGCTAGAAGGTGCGCGTCAACGGCATTGTCGATATAAACCGAATCAATCAGTTTCAGCCCCTTGCCGACCAGCCGCAAACGCCCGATTTTCCCGCGCGCCAGAATGCGCGCAGTCAATTGGGGTCGTGCGGCCCCCAGATAAGGTGTGGCCGGAGGGCAACGGTGCCGAGTTCAGTGGAGTTGGCTGAGCGGACCAGCTGTTCGGCTTCGGCTTTAGTAGCGGGATAGGCAATCTCGAAATGGGTGGCGAGCGGAATGCTTTCATCAACGCCCTCAATGTCACCACCGGCATGGATAACCGATGGCGTGCTGGTATAAACCAGTCGCCTGATATTGTTCGCCAGGCAAGCTTCAATGATATTGCGCGTACCGAGAACGTTGGCGCGATAGTAGTCCTCTTGAGGGCCCCAGACGCCCGTCTTGGCGGCAATGTGGATTACCGCCTCGCAAGTCTGAGCGGCCTGGATGACAGCATCACGATCAGCCAGATCGGCATGGACAATATCGACCCCCAGCTTACGCAGGTCAGGGGAGTCCTCCCGCTGCAGTGAGCGTACGGTTTCACCTCGAGCCACGAGGCGACGCACGACGGCGCCACCGAGAAAGCCACTGCCACCGGTAACCAGAATCAAGACAGTTTTTCCTGCGCCCAGTCAGCCAGTTTTTCACGGCCAATCTTGGCGTTATGACGGATATCGACGGGAAAGCCCGGATGAATCAGGAAATGAGAGATGCCTTGGGTTGGGGCGAACTTTGCGCCCAATAACTTCATTGACGCGAAAAGTTCTTGCTCGTTCAGGGGCTTAGCCTCGTGACTAAGTTCAATGCAAAGCACGGGAACACGCACTCCAGCAATTCTTGCGCTGACCAAAGCGGTACGAAAGACAGCCTGATGCGTATTGAAAATTTCTTCGACTGGCGCCGAAAAGAGCCTTCTATCGGCCAGTTCAACGCGGTGAGATTTGCGTCCACAGAACCAAAGGCGACCTTCGGCATCGAAGTAACCAACGTCACCCATGCGATGCACAGTTTGGCCATCCCGATCAATCTTGGCCAGCCGAGTTGCTTCCGGGCGACCAAAATAGGCGGCAGTCACGGTGGGGCCGAGCACTGTAATTTCGCCAATCTCGCCAACCGGCAATTCCTGTACTTTAGACCACTCGGTCAGCGCTTCATCCGTAATTTCAATGATCCGCACATCGTTCGGCGGCACGATACGACCGACACACACGCCAGCACCGATATTCGTAAATTGACGGGTGCAAGCAAGAATGTCGCGACTGCTGATGTTGGCGACGGGGAGGGCTTCGGTGGCACCGTAGGGAGTAAAAATCTCGGCGCCGGGCGGCAGCATTTGCTGCATCCGCTCCAGGGTAACGGCGGGCACAGGCGCGCCAGCAGACAATATTCGTTTCACAGTCGGCCATTGCACCCCGTGTTCAACGCCGTGGCGGCTCACCGTGTTCAACAGGGCAGGGGAGGCGAAAACATTGGTGACTCCCCAATCCTCGATGGCAGCTTTGATTTTTTCAGGATCAACCTTGGCCGGACAGGTGAAATCCATGTCCGGAACGATGGTCGTCATGCCCAATGCCGGGTCGAACAGGGCGAACAACGGGAAGGTTGGCAGATCGATTTCGCCGGGCTGGATGCCATAGGTTTGCCGTATCAATTCAACCTGAGCCATGAAATTGCCGTGGCTATACACCACCCCCTTGGCTATGCCGGTGCTGCCACTGGTGAACAGGATGGCTGCCGTTTCATCGGCTTGGGTGTTTTCCAGAAACGGGCTGCTTCCCGTTCCCAGAGCGGCCACCTTGGCGAGTGTCATCCCACCCCAGCACCAGCGCGTTCCTACCGTAACTAGGTGGCGGATGGTTTTGCGGCCCCATCCGAGCACAATCCGTGCCGCATGGGCAGCTGGAATGCCGATGAACGCTTCCGGTTCGACTTCAGCCAGGCAGGTCTTGAGTTGTTTTAGGCCGAGGCCAGGGTCGATCATCACCGGGACGATGCCGGCCTTGAACAAGGCGAAAGTCAGGGCAAAAAATTCCAGGCTGGGTTTGACCATCAACACGGTGCGCATGCCCCGGGTCAGCCCAGCTGCCCTCAGCCCACGGGCGATAACATCGCTTTGCACATCCAGTTGCTGGTAGGTGAGCCGTGAGTATGTGCGGCGACCATCATGGTCAAACCCAGTGGGAAAAACCACCGCCAGCGTCTGCGGTTGCAGCCGTGCCATCTTTGGCAGGGCGGCGGCAATGTTGCAGACGCCAGAATCGAGGGCATCGGTCATGCAGAGCGTTCAGGCGCGAATGAAATCAGAAATCAGCGGGATGACTTCTACGGCTGCATCTTCAAGAACGTAGTGGCCAGCATCGGCCAGGCGATGGACTTTTGCCTGTGGGAGATATGACTGCCATTTACTCAAAAAAGCATCATCAAACACGAAATCGAGTGCGCCCCAGACGATCAAGGCAGGCGTGTCCTTGAACTGATGCAGGTTTGATGCAATGTTCTCGACCAGTGCATAGCCTGCATCTGACGGTCCAAGCGGAATGTCCTGCACGAAACGCAAGGTGGCGATACGGTTTTTCCAGGAATCATACGGCGCCCGGTAACCAAGAGAGATTTGCGGGCTCATTTTCTTGCGCTTGCAGCCGACCTGTGTGGCGCCCCCGGAGAAAGCATTGAATCCGCGCACCAGTAGCGCCCCCAAGGGAGTACGAGTCAATTTCAATGGGCCGGGGAAAACCTTGTCTTCTGGCAAGGGAAAGGCGCCAGTATTCAGTATGACGATACGTGCAACCTGCTCAGGATGTTTGGCTGCCCAGCCAAAGCCAATCATGCCACCCCAGTCATGCACAATCAGGGTGACGGGTTGGCTCAGGTTCAGGGAGGTGATCAGTGCATCCAGATCATCGATTCGTTGTGCCAACGTGTAGGCGTAAGCATCATCGTGAGGCTTGTCAGACAAACCCATGCCGATATGGTCAGGCACGATGCAGCGGTGTGTGCTTGATAAAGCCTGAACCAAATTACGGTAATAAAAGGACCAGGAAGGGTTGCCGTGCACCATCAGAACCGGTGGGCCATCGACGCCTTCATCAAGGTAATGCATCCGCAGACCAGAACCACGGTCGAAATAATTTGTTTGGAACGGGTAGAGCGCCGGGTCAAACTCTCTCACCAAATGACCTCGGCCATGCTGCAGTTCAGCCCGGAGCCGATACCCATCAGTGCGACACGGCTGCCTTTATGAATTCGTCCGCTTTCAGCCGCTTTGGAAAGGACGATAGCCACGGAAGCCGGGCCGATATTGCCGAATTCAGGGTAAATCGCCAACACCTTTTTACTGTCGATACCCAAGGTTTGGCAGAGGTTAACCGTGTGGGTGCCGCTGACCTGATGCAAAACGTATTCATCAACCTGATCAACGCCATCTGCCATCCAGCCAAAATCCGCTTTCGCATAGCCGAAGGTTTCGGTCGCGAGCGCAAGGCCAGCCACCAAGAGTCCTTTGGCATCCGTCACCATATGGTCATTCTGGCCGCGACACAATCCACTATGTTGTGTGGCTGCGCGATTGACGACGCCGGTAAAGCGATGGCCATTCGGCGCAAGGTCGGTCCGGGCGAGCAACATGGCGACTGACCCGGAACCCAGGGTCAATGTGGCGAACTGTTCGAGAAAATCCTGGGCGGTGGTTTCCGGACGCTGGAGACGGGCAATGGTTGCCTCTTGTACAAAACGAGCGCTCTCGCCGTCAACGATCAGGCCGTAATCAATTTGGCCCCGTTCAATCATGTTGCTGACCATCTGCATGCCGCTCAAAAAGCCCAGGCAGGCATTACCCAAGTCGAAATTCAGGCATTCCGGGGAGAGACCCAGTCGGTTATGCACCAGACAGGCGGTAGATGGTTCAATATAGTCACGGCACACAGAGGTATTGACGATGATGCCGATGCGGGAACGATCAATGCCAGAATCGCGGAGTACCTTTTCTGCCGCCAAGGCCGCTGCTTCGCTGGGCTGAACCCCCTTGTCCCAGTATCGGCGAGCCTCTATGCCTGAAGCGTATTCCAGCACCTCAACCCGCATCCCCAAGCGCTCAAGGGTAGCGGCAAACTGTTGGGACATCTCGGAGGAGGTAACGCGGTGAGGAGCATCAATGTGCGCGAGACTTAAAATTGAAACATTTTGGTATTGCATTGACCATCCAGGGGATCAGAACTTCAATGCCCTGTGTAAATAGGGCTTGCTAGGGGTAAATTGAGGATTTTACTCAAATAGTCGAGGCGGGAGTATCGCCGAATCACCCCTCAGCCGTCAATCTCGATGCATAGAGAGAGGTTCTCTTGCGCCGGTAAAACAGTTATTTGTTAAAGTGGACGGCGAATTTTGTTCAAAAATTCAGTTATGCGATGTAAACCAGCTGTTGGGCAGAGCAATGTTTTTCCCGAGCCGAAAAGCAAAAAGCCCAGTTTTTAACTGGGCTTTTTGCTTGAAACACTTGGCTCCCCGACCTGGGCTCGAACCAGGGACCTACGGATTAACAGTCCGGCGCTCTACCGACTGAGCTATCGAGGAACAGAAGGCAGCATTATAGAGATTGAACCCAGTGAGGTCAAGCGATTTGCGCGTTATACTGTTAAAAATATTTTGGCTTATGGATAAATACCTCGTATACGTAAAGACTCCCATTGGTGATGAAGCTGTTCGCCAGAGTACTCATGTTGTCAAACGCAATTTGCGCATGGTCTTGGTGCAGGTTGATGGCAAGCTATCGGTTGCCGAGCTGAGTACAAAAATTGGTAATAGCCAATTGGTAGAGGCTGCGCTGCGTGAATTGGAGTCTGATGGTTATATCGCTCCAACACTGGAGGGAGTTTCCGTTTGGGAAGAGGGTGTCAGAAAAGCAAAATTTAACTCGGCGCCACCGCTTTCAGATTTTTCATCATTTGGGCCAGCACCTGTGCGCTCAGCTGATGCTGGTTATTCTCAGGCGATGGCCGGTAATTTTTCAAGATTCAGTCAAGCTTCGCCACCTAATCAGGCTAAGCGCGACTTGCCGCCAAGAGTTGTTACACCGGTGATCGCTGACAAAAGAGAATTCATCAGGGAAGGAAAACCCTTCCCTTGGGCGCGTGCGCTGTTGATGGTGATAGTTGGTGGTTTTATTGCCAGTCTGGTAACTTTGTTTTTCTACCCATACAACAATTTCAAGCCGCGCATTGAAGCTGTGGCGAGTCAGTATTTA
Organism: Candidatus Dechloromonas phosphorivorans; assembly: GCA_016709495.1. Lineage (GTDB taxonomy): Bacteria > Pseudomonadota > Gammaproteobacteria > Burkholderiales > Rhodocyclaceae > Azonexus > Azonexus defluvii. The sequence continues at coordinate 66,004 of JADJMS010000021.1, forward strand.
CAGGTGCCGGTTCGTATTGAATCGATCGATCTTAAATTTTCACCTCGCCCCAACCTTTTGCTCTCCAACCTGAAAATTGGTGAGCAGGGCGATTCAACTATTGAATCGGTATCACTGCCTCCATTCTCACTTATCGGTTCTGGCAAGCCCGACATTCAGCGTCTTAATGTGTCCGGTGCTTCAATTGCGCTTGATCGTCTGCACCAATTTCCTTTTTTTGCATCAATTGCCCGGGAGCCGCAGGCATCAGTTTCAGTTCACCGAATTGATATTGAGCGCCTGACGTTCAAAGCGGGTGATTTGGTGCTGGATGGACTGAGCGGGGAGATGCTTCTGCGCAAAAATGGCCAGGCAGAAAAAGCAGCGTTTCAGACAGTTGACCGCAGCATTCGCCTTTTGGCGCATTCTTCACCTTCCGGGCTCCTGCTGAATATTGAGGGCTATGGCTGGAAACCTTTTGCCAACACACCTTTGACTTTTGATTCACTTCAAGCAAAAGGCTTGCTGCAACCGGGAAAGCTGGTAATTAACAGTTTCGATAGCACCTTGCTCGGCGGTGTGATCAAGGGGAGTTGGCTTTTCGACTGGACCAGCGGCATGACAATGGTGGGCGATGGTTCGCTGGCGCGCCTTGATGCACGCAAGGTTAGCGCTGCATTTGCACCAAAACTTGCTTTGGAAGGTGAAATGGCCGGGGTTTTCCGTCTGCGTGGCAGCGGGCCAAACACAACGGATATGTGGCTCAGTGCTGATGCCGCGCTTGATCTTGTTATGACCAATGGTGTGTTGCATGGTATTGATTTGGGTGAAGCGGTACGCCGTGGCACTGGATCGGTCATTCGTGGTGGCGCAACCAAATTTGATCAACTGTCGGGAACAATAACTATTAAGCAAAATCAGTTGCTTGGTCGCAATATTCAGCTTGATGCTGGTCGCGTGACGGCCAATGGTCAGTTTTCTGCGGCAAACCAGCGTGTTGATGCAAGCTTGGTGGTGACCATGCAAACCTCCGTATCAACCTTGCGTTCACCGGTACGAGTTACTGGTGTGTTGCCTGATCTATCTACTGTCGCGAATCGTTAGAAACAGGCAAAAAAAACGAGACCGGAGTCTCGTTTTTTTAACAACTGAGCGAACTCAGGGCTTGATTACAGCAGCAATCGCCTTGGCAACGTAATCGACATTCTTGGTATTCAGTGCGGCGAGGCAGATGCGACCGGTCGACACGGCGTAGATGCCGAATTCTTCCTTCATGCGCTCAACTTGAGCCGCTGTCAGCCCGGTGTAGGAGAACATGCCGCGTTGCTGGATTACAAACGAGAAATCCTGCGCAACGCCCTGCGCCTTGATCGATTCAACCAGGCTGGTACGCATGGCACGGATACGATCACGCATGCCGGCCAGTTCGGTTTCCCACATCTGGCGCAGCTCTGGCGAAGCCAATACTGTAGCAACCAGTGCGCCGCCATGAATCGGTGGGTTGGAGTAGTTGGTGCGAATGACGCGCTTGAGTTGCGACATGACGCGGGCTGATTCATCCTTGCTGGCGGTGATGATGGACAAGGCTCCGACACGCTCGCCGTAGAGCGAGAAGCTCTTGGAGAAAGAGCTGGAAACAAAGAATTGCAGCCCGGAAGCCGAGAAGGCGCGAACCGCAACAGCATCCGGTTCAATGCCGTCAGCAAAGCCTTGGTAGGCCATGTCAAGGAAAGGAACCAGATTGCGCGCACGGCACAGATCAACGACTTCTTGCCATTGGGCGTCAGAGAGGTCAGCGCCGGTTGGATTGTGGCAGCAGGCATGCAGGATGATGATGGAACCGGCATCCAGGCTGTTCAGGCAGGCTTTCATACCAGCAAAATTGACGCCACGGGTGGCGGCATCGTAGTACGGGTAGTTTTCAACGACGAACCCTGCTGATTCGAAGAGGGCGCGATGGTTTTCCCAGGAAGGGTCGCTGATGTATACCTTGGCATTCGGGTTCAGGCGCTTCAGATAATCGGCACCAATTTTCAGTGCGCCGGTGCCGCCGAGTGCTTGGGCGGTGATGACTTGCCCGTTGGCGATCAAAGCTGAATCTTTGCCCAGCAGCAGGTTTTGTACCGCTTGATTGTAGGCTGGGGCACCTTCGATTGGCTGGTAGCCACGGGGCAGGGCGGCTTTGACGCGGGCATCTTCGGCGGCCTTGACGGCGGCCAGCAACGGAATCTTGCCATTGTCGTCAAAATAAACGCCAACGCCGAGATTGACCTTGGTGCTGCGGGTATCGGCATTGAAAGATTCATTAAGACCAAGGATAGGGTCACGCGGGGCCAACTCTACCGCAGCAAAGATCGAAGAGGACATAAAGACTCCATGGAATAATAGGCACAATGTTCGAACAGCAACCTTGCTGCTCAAAAAACCGAAGAATTTTAGCATGATAGAAACCCCACCAAGTACGCCCGTCGTCTGCTTTGAAGGTAGTCCGTTCCGGCTGCATCAGCCATTTTTGCCGGCTGGCGATCAGCCTGAGGCAATTCGTCTGTTATTCGAAGGCATCGATGACGGTTTGTCCTTCCAAACCCTGCTTGGCGTTACCGGCTCGGGCAAAACCTATACGATGGCCAATGTCATTGCCCGTACCGGTCGTCCGGCGCTGGTGCTGGCACCAAATAAAACACTTGCTGCGCAGTTGTATTCCGAGTTCAGGGAGTTCTTCCCGGAAAATGCGGTTGAGTATTTCGTCTCCTACTACGATTATTACCAGCCTGAAGCCTATGTGCCGTCGCGTGATCTGTTTATCGAGAAGGACAGTTCGATCAATGATCACATCGAGCAAATGCGCCTCTCTGCGACCAAAAGCCTGATTGAACGGCGTGATGTGGTGATTGTGGCGACCGTTTCATGTATCTATGGCATTGGTGATCGCGACGAATACCACAACATGATTCTGACCATGCGTGTCGGCGATCGGCTCGACCAGCGCGCCATCGTCAAGCGACTGACCGAGATGCAATATGACCGCAATGATATGGACTTCCATCGCGGTACCTTCCGCGTTCGCGGCGATGTCATCGATATTTTCCCGGCTGAACACGCCGAACACGCGATTCGTATTTCATTGTTCGATGACGAAATTGAAGGCTTGCAGTTTTTTGACCCATTGACCGGCCATCTCCTGCATAAAGCCCTGCGCTTTACGGTATTCCCCGCCTCGCACTACGTGACACCGCGCGACACGGTGGTGCGGGCCATCGAGGCGATCAAGACTGAGTTGCGCGACCGGATTGATTTCTTCAATAAAAATAATAGATTAGTGGAGGCGCAGCGGATTGAGCAGCGCACCCGCTTTGATCTTGAGTTGCTAGATCAAATTGGTTTTTGCAAGGGCATCGAAAATTATTCTCGGCATTTTTCCGGACGCAAACCTGGTGAGTCGCCGCCAACGCTGATTGATTATCTGCCGTCCGATGCCTTGATGTTTATTGATGAGTCGCACGTCACGATCGGTCAGGTCGGCGGCATGTTCAAAGGCGACCGTTCGCGCAAGGAAAATCTGGTTGATTACGGCTTCCGTCTGCCTTCCGCGCTCGATAACCGGCCGCTGCAATTCAATGAGTTTGAAACACTCATGCGGCAAACAGTATTTGTTTCGGCAACGCCAGCTGATTACGAAAATACGCATGCCGGTCAGGTGGTGGAGCAACTGGTTCGCCCGACGGGCCTGGTCGACCCAGCCGTAATCGTACGCCCGGCTTCAACACAGGTTGATGATCTTTTATCGGAAATCAAGTTGCGGGTCGATGTTGGCGAACGGGTGCTGGTCACTACCTTAACCAAGCGCATGTCCGAAGACTTGACTGATTTTCTGGCGGATAACGGTATCAAGGTACGTTATCTGCACTCTGATATCGATACGGTAGAGCGGGTGGAAATCATCCGCGACCTACGTCTCGGTGAATTCGATGTGTTGGTCGGCATCAACTTGCTGCGTGAAGGTTTGGATATCCCTGAGGTTTCACTCGTAGCGATTCTTGATGCTGACAAAGAGGGATTTTTGCGATCCGAACGCTCCTTGATTCAGACCATGGGTCGAGCAGCTCGACATATTCATGGCACAGCCATTCTCTATGCTGATAAGATCACACAATCCATGCAACGTGCCATTGCCGAAACCGGGCGGCGGCGCGAAAAGCAGATCGGCTTCAATGCAGAAAACGGTATCACTCCACGTGGCGTGTCCAAAAGAATCAAGGACATTATCGACGGGGTTTACGACACTGAATCTGTTCAAACCGAACTCAAGGCTGCTCAGCAACAAGCAGTTTATGAAGCAATGGATGAGAAGTCGGTAGCCAGGGAAATAAAGCGTCTTGAAAAATTGATGCTTGAGTGTGCAAAAAATCTGGAATTCGAAAAAGCGGCAGCGGCCCGCGACGATTTATTCAGGCTCAAAGAGCGAATTTTCGGCGCGGCGGTACATGACCGGGATGGAGACAAAACAACATGAAATATCGCGTCCTACTAGTCTGCATGGGAAATATTTGCCGTTCGCCTACGGCAGAAGTTGTTTTGCGTGTATTTATTAAAAACAATAGCTTGGGTGGGGTAGTTGAAGTTGATTCCGCAGGAACCCACGGCTACCACGTTGGTGAGGCGCCGGATGGCCGAACTCAGCGAGCTGCCGCTGTGCGCGGCTACAATCTGTCGCAGGTTCGTGCGCGTAAGGTTGCCCGGCAAGATTTGGACTACTTCGATTTGATCCTGGCGATGGACAAAAGCAATCTGGACAATCTGCAAAGAATGGCGTCCCCAGAGCAGCGTGAGAAACTCAAGCTGTTCATGGAGTACGCCAAAAACTACGATGATGACGAGGTTCCAGACCCTTACTATGGCCTTGGGCACGGCTTCGATCTTGTACTGGATATGGTTGAGGATGCCTCGAAAGGCTTGGTTGAAGAGTTGAAAGGCAAGTTCAAGGAAATCTGAAAATTCACAGACTGTTACGGTCGACGTAAAAAAGGCGCCAATTTTTTGGCGCCTTTTTATATTTGAAACGGGTTAAAACTTACTGATGTGTTTCGACCATCTGTAGCGGCTCAGAATCTGCAGCTTGAGCAACTGGCTTTTCCTTGCGCGGACGTCCAAGTTTAGGGGGCGGCGCTGGTTCAGCTATGACTGCTGCTGTGCTGGACGTCTGGACCATGACTAAACCACTGTCAGCAAGCGTTTTGTCCAGATCAAGCGGTGCAACTGCTGGCGTAATTTGGGTTACGACAGGTGGAGGAGCAACCTCTGCGACAGGTTCTGGCTCAGGTACAACGACGGGAGCCATTACCGGAGCAGGAGCGGGTGCTTCAACTACAAATTCAGGTGCCGCAGCAACATCCAGGACTGGCGCAGCGACTGGCTCTTTTACGACAGGGGCCAGCGTCACAATGATCGGCTCGACTTCAGCTGTAGGTGCAACCGATTCGATTTGATTTGTTTGAACATTTTGTGTTGCGCTCTCACCCTCTGGGCGACGATCACCACGGCCACGGCCACCACGACGACCACGACGACGTGCACCTTGCTCATCATTTGGCGCGTCAGAAGTTTCGCCGGTAGTCACAGCATTGGCGGAAATGTCTGTAACGAGTGCCGGCACCAGCTTGTTTTCACTGACTTCGGGTTGCTGGCGTTCCTTGCGCTCGCCTCTTTCCTTGCGTTCGCCACGGGGACGACGCTCCTGGCGTTCCGGAGTGCTGGCAGTCGTTTCTTCGCGCGGTGTTTTTTCCACATTGCGCTCGTTACGATTGCCACGCTCTGGACGCTCGCTACGTTCTTCTTCATTGCGTTTGCTAGTATTTCGACCACCACGACGTCCGTCATTGCGGCCACCACGACCATCGCTACGACCTTCGCGCGGCTTCTTGGCTGGTTCCGGAGTAACAGGTGCAGCGACCGGAGCCGGTGAACTACGGAACCATGAACAGATCTTTGAAAATAAACCAACCTCTGCTGGCGCGGCTGCCTGAACGGGAGCAGCAATCTCTTTTTCCGGTAGATTTGGTGCCGGTTGCTCGGGAGAAATACCCTTGATGACTGCTTCCTGACGTGGCTTGGCAACATCATCCTTGCCGTTTGAATGGCTGGTTGCCTGCTCTAGCGGTACATCAACCATCTTGTAAGAAGGTTCGCGTGCCTCTTCCGTGTTCAGGTCGTCGTGCTTGAATCGGGTAATCGTATGCGCCGGCGTTTCCATATGCACGTTGGGGATCAACAGGATGGTGACCTTGTGGCGCAATTCGATGGCCTGAACTTCCGGGCGCTTTTCGTTGAGCAGGAAGGTGGCCACATCGACCGGAACCTGAACATGCACTGCGCCGGTGTTTTCCTTCATTGCCTCTTCTTCGAGGATGCGCAGGATGTGCAGCGCCGCCGATTCGCAGGAGCGGATATGGCCAGTGCCGGTACAACGTGGGCAGGAAATATAGCTGGTTTCAGCAAGGGCAGGGCGCAGACGCTGACGGGAAAGTTCCATCAGTCCAAAGCGGCTGATCTTGCCCATCTGGACGCGAGCTCGGTCAAAACGCAGGCCATCGCGCAGACGGTTTTCAACTTCACGCTGGTTGCGCTGGGCTTCCATGTCGATGAAGTCGATGACGATCAGGCCACCCAGGTCGCGCAGGCGTAGCTGGCGGGCAAGTTCATCGGCAGCTTCAAGATTGGTCTTGAGCGCGGTTTCTTCAATGTCGGCACCCTTGGTTGAGCGACCGGAGTTAACGTCGACCGCAACCAGTGCTTCGGTGTGGTCAATAACGATGGCGCCACCGGACGGCAGATTCACCTGACGGACGAAAGCGGTTTCGATCTGGTGTTCGATCTGGAAACGAGAGAACAGCGGCACGTCGTCACGATAGCGTTTGACGCGATTGACGTTGCCCGGCATGACGGTTCCCATGAAGGCGCGGGCCTGTTCGTAAACCTCGTCCGTATCGATCAGGATTTCGCCGATTTCCGAGTGGAAATAGTCGCGGATGGCGCGGATAACCAGGCTGCCTTCCAGATATATCAGGAATGCGCCGGATTGTTGTTGCGCGGCACCTTCAATGGCGCTCCACAGTTGCAACAGGTAATTCAAGTCCCATTGCAGCTCTTCAGCCTGACGGCCAATTGCGGCAGTACGGGCAATCAGACTCATGCCATTCGGCACTTCAAGCTGATCCATGGTTTCACGCAGTTCGGTACGCTCGTCGCCATCAACACGGCGAGAAACACCACCGCCGCGCGGGTTGTTCGGCATCAATACCAGATAGCGGCCAGCCAGGGAAACGTAGGTGGTGAGGGCAGCACCCTTGTTGCCACGCTCGTCCTTGTCGACCTGAACGATCAGTTCCTGACCTTCTTTCAGGGCTTCACTGATCTTGGCGCGACCGACATCGACACCAGCCTTGAAGTAGGCGCGTGAAACTTCCTTGAACGGCAAAAAACCGTGGCGCTCGGCGCCGTAATCGATGAAGCAGGCTTCGAGGCTGGGCTCGATGCGGGTGATGATGCCTTTGTAAATGTTGCTCTTGCGTTGCTCTTTTGCGGCCGATTCAATGTCTAGATCAATCAGTTTCTGACCATCGACAATGGCGACACGTAATTCTTCGGCCTGTGTCGCATTAAATAGCATGCGTTTCATTGTATTGGGACTCCGGCGCACCAAAGCAGGTGCAACAGAAGGCCCGTACAGGGCAGCGACAGTTTCAGTTATCGGGTTGCGTCATAGGTTAATGGCGATGGCGATGATGAAAGTGCTGATCAACAACGGTTGCGTGCTTTTTATTGAAATGCGCAACCTGAAAATTCCTGCAACGGGCAATCCGTGCGTGCTTACGGCGGGCTAATCTATTAACATCACTACTTTTGGTGAGTGAACTTAACCAGTCGTTTTCGTTGGTCTGGCTTGTGCAAGTCGCGCAAGTGAGACATCGGAGCCTGCCGTTTGGCGGTCGCGCTTTTAGCGCGAGGGCGAACGGTCTGACGGTTCTGAATCTCTTGCAAACCTAGACGAAAAACGTGGGCAGTATATTAGAAAATGAATAGCGCTGGTAACAATTCCGTCACCTACAAAGTGATCTCAGAAGAAGAGCAGGGCCAGCGTCTGGATAACTTCCTGATCCGCCATTGCAAGGGTGTGCCGAAGAGCCATATTTACCGGATTTTGCGTAGTGGCGAAGTGCGGGTAAACAGTGGGCGAGTTGATGCGACGTACCGGTTGTGCGTTGATGACAAAATCCGCATTCCGCCGATACGCATTGCCGAACGACCACAAAATGAAGTGGATGAAGCGGCCAAGCAGCGCGTAGATTTGCCAATCATTTACGAAGACGACGCGCTGCTGGTCATCGACAAGCCGGAAGGCATAGCGGTGCACGGTGGCAGCGGCGTCAGTTTTGGCGTGATTGAAGCCTTGCGCCGGCAACGTCCGCTGGCCAAGTTTCTTGAACTAGCGCATCGCCTTGATCGCGAAACTTCTGGTGTCTTGCTGGTCGGTAAAAAGCGTTCGGCGCTCACCGCCTTGCACGACATGTTTCGCGAACACGGGGCTGGGGCTGACAAACGCTATCTAGTGCTGGTCAAAGGGCGCTGGATGAACACGACACAGCATGTCAAATTGCCGCTGTATAAATATTTGACGGAATCAGGCGAGCGGCGGGTTTCAGTGAATCCAGAAGGCAAAGCTTCGCATACAGTTTTTCGTTTGTTGGCGCGCTGGCCTGAAATGAGTTTACTTGAAGCCCAATTGAAAACCGGGCGTACGCACCAGATTCGCGTCCATCTCGCGCATTTGGGTTTCCCTATTCTCGGTGATGAAAAATATGGCGATTTCGCGCTAAACAAGAATCTTCAACGCCATGGTCTCAAACGTATGGCGCTGCATGCATGGCGCATGGGCTTTGCACATCCGCTGACAGCGGAACCGTTGGAATGCATTGCTCCGCTGCCGGATAGCTTCGGAAACTATATTGTTACGGTCGACGCCCAAAATGGCCGAGAATTTACAGCAGATAATTTTGATGAAATTATTGGAAAGCGGTTCGGTAACAAATGAAATATGAGCTATTAGTGTTTGATTGGGATGGCACCGTACTCGATTCGGCTGGCGCTATCGTCAAAGCCATCCAGGCATCCTGTCGTGATCTTGGCCTGCCTGTTCCAAGTGATGCTCAAGCCAGCCACGTTATCGGGCTTGGGTTGGCTGACGCTATGCGTCATGCTGTGCCGGATTTGCCGGCCGACCGTGTTCCTGAAATGGTTGAACGGTATCGTTTTCACTACCTTTCTGGCGATCACGAACTGAACTTGTTTCAGGGAATTACTCAATTATTAAGCGATCTCCAGGCTGCCGGTCACATTTTGGCGGTAGCAACCGGCAAAAGTCGCCTTGGTTTGAACCGGGCTTTACAACACTCAGATCTTGGGCCATTGTTTCAATCTTCACGTTGTGCTGATGAGTGCCACTCAAAGCCGCATCCACAAATGCTCGAAGAGTTGATGAGCGAATTTGGCGTCACGCATGAAGTTACGTTGATGATTGGCGATACCTCGCACGATCTGCTGATGGCGACAAATGCCGGCGTTGATGCTCTGGCCGTGACTTATGGCGCTCATCCTCATGAATACTTACTGGAGCACAAGCCGCTTGCATGCTTGCATACGGTTCAGGAGCTTGATCTTTGGCTCAAGAACAACGCCTGATTTGTGCCAGTGAAGCAGTTGCCGAATCTGGCACTGGCTTTCGCTTTACTGTAAAAAGCTACGGCCGTGACGAACCGGCATTTGTAATTCGTTATCAGGGCAAGGTTTATGGGTATTTGAACCAATGCGGCCATGTGCCTGCCGAACTGGACTGGCAGCCGGGCGAGTTTTTTGATGATTCCAAGATATACTTGATTTGCTCGATTCACGGTGCGCTGTATGCGCCGGATTCGGGACGTTGCCTGGGTGGTCGTTGCCAGGGTAAGGGCTTGAAAGCTTTAGCGGTAAGCGAAATTGACGACAAGATTTTTCTGGACCAATAAATACAAAATGGATACCCCCCAAACACAAAACAGCCCGCCGGAATGGGAACGCAAAACACTCGAAAAGCTGGCTTTTGCCGCGCTGGATGAGCAAAAGGCTAGCCGCCGCTGGGGTATTTTCTTTAAAGCACTTGGCTTCATTTATCTGTTGGTCGTACTTTTGGCGGTTGTTGATTGGGGCGCAGATTCCGAGCATCAGGAACGTCACACTGCGATGGTCAGCCTGAATGGTGTCATTCAATCGAAGGGTGAGGCCAATGCTGAAAAGCTGATGGCCGCTTTGCAAAGCGCCTTTGAAGAAAAAAACAGCGTCGGGGTTGTGCTGCGCATCAACAGCCCGGGTGGCAGTCCGGTTCAGGCGGGCATGATCAATGACGAGATTCGCCGCTTGCGTGCCAAATATCCTGATAAACCTCTGTACGCCGTGGTAGAGGATATGTGCGCCTCTGGCGGTTACTACGTCGCAGTCGCTGCGGACAAAATTTACGTCAATAAATCCAGCATTGTTGGCTCGATAGGCGTGCTAATGGATGGCTTTGGCTTTACCGGTACGATGGATAAAGTAGGCGTTGAGCGTCGTTTGCTGACAGCTGGGGCAAACAAGGGTTTCCTTGATCCATTCTCGCCCCAGGCCGAGACGCATAAGTCACACGCTCAGTCGATGCTCAACGATATCCATCAACAGTTCATCGATGTGGTGAAAACCGGGCGCGGCAAGCGACTCAAAGAAACGCCTGAAATGTTTTCAGGCCTGATGTGGACGGGTGTGCAAAGCGTTCAACTCGGCTTGGCCGATGAATTCGGTAGCGTTGATTCAGTAGCTCGCGACGTGATCAAAGCCGAAAAGGTCCTCGATTATTCGGTGAAGGACAATATTGCCGAACGTTTTGCCAAGCGTCTCGGTGCTGGTGCGGTCAACGGGCTGTGGAGCAGTTTTTTTGAAACACAGATGAGCGCGACCCTGCGCTAATCGTCAGGCGAGCAGCAAAAAGACGGTCGGACGCCGCTCGATATCGGGCGGCGTTTCTTTTTTCCAGTTCTGAACGCTACAAGTGCGAATACTTTCGCCTGGCAGGCTAAGGTCAGTTGCTACGGTGACGCGTGTGGCTGGTTGGCAACTCTGCAGAATGGCGTCGAACATCGCCCGGTTGCGATAAGGCGTTTCGATAAAAATCTGGGTTTGCTGGCGTTTGCGAGATTCTGCTTCCAGCTCACGTAAAGCCTTGTTGCGCTCAATTTCCTTGGCGGGCAGATAACCCTGAAAAGCAAAGCGCTGGCCATTCAGCCCGGAGGCCATCAGCGCCAGCAAAATTGAAGAAGGTCCAATCAAGGGGACGACACGAATCTTTTCGCTTTGCGCCAAAGCCACCAGATTGGCGCCAGGGTCGGCGACTGCAGGGCAGCCTGCTTCCGAAAGCAGCCCGACATCATGGCCGGCACGGAGCGGGGCGAGCAGACGATCAAGTTCGTCGGCCTTGGTATGTTCATTCAGTTCTTCGAGTAGTAACTCCTGAAGCGCTGTCGCGGTGCCGGCCGCTTTGAGGAAGGCGCGTGCTGTTTTGGCCTGCTCAACAACAAAGTGTTTGAGCGGATGAACAGTAGCCAGCACGTTGGCTGGCAAGGATGCTTCAGGTGCTGTCGGACCGAGCGGAACAGGAATCAGGTAGAGCGTGCCCGTGTTCATAGAACTTGTACGCCTTTGTTGCGCAACATGTCACAAAGCGCAATCAGCGGCAGACCGACGAGTGCGTTGGGGTCGTCACCGTGCATGCTGACCAGCAGGGCTATCCCCAATCCTTCAGACTTGGCCGAACCTGCGCAATCATAGGCAGGTTCGCGTTTCAGATAGTTTTCAATTTCGGCATCACTTAGATCACGAAATTTGACCAGTGTCGGAATACCGCGCACTTCTGCTTTTTCGTTTCGTGCATCAAACAGGCAAAGGCCGGTAAAAAAATTCACGGTTTTTCCGGAGAGTTCTCGTAATTGGGCAACAGCACGTTCATGAGTTACTGGTTTTCCGTAAATTTTGCCGTCGACCGTAGCAACCTGGTCACTACCAATAATTAAGGCATCAGGGTGCGCTTGCGCTACTGCTCTCGCCTTGACTTCAGAAAGCCGTAAAGCCAGGGCTTCCGGGGCTTCATTAGGCAATGGATTTTCATCGGCCTTTGGGTTGGCAACGTCGAAAGGCAGGCCCAGGCGGCTTAGTAACTCTCGTCGATAGGGTGAGGTTGAGGCAAGAATGATTTTTTGGGGCATGAAAGACCTATTACAACAAGGCGTTGCGCAGACTTCTTTAGGCAGCACTTTGTTTTGACTTGGAAAGCCAAAAATAATATCATCTTGGGTTTAGGTCGCAACAGTCCAAGATTGAAAAGAATTTCAGACGCTTTCGTTTTTGCCCGGGAAGGCCGTGTTCTAAAAGGAACGCTGGCGATTGCGGACCTTGAACGCCTGCATGATTTGCTGACGGAAGTCTCCGGTGAAGTGGTTTTTGAACTTCAGGGGCGCCAAGGCAAGCGTGGAGAGCACTTATTGCACCTGCAGGTTACGGGGCTTATTCCCTTGGCTTGTCAGCGTTGCTTGGGTGCAATTCCTTTCGATCTGGATGTCGATAGCCTGCTGGAGCTTATTCCGGAAGGTGCTGACATGTCGCAAGACGAGTTGGAGGACGACACTCGAGATTTTCTGCCGGTGGCAAGCGAGCTTTATGTGGCTGAGTTGGTTGAGGATGAAATCCTGCTTTCTCTGCCAGTCGCGCCCAGGCATGAAAAATGTGGTTTTCCTGGCGCTGCTGATGCCGGTGAGCGGATTCATCCGTTTGCAACATTAGCAGGGCTTAAAGGTAAGCCGAACTGATTTTTTTGGAGTAACAACATGGCCGTACAACAGAACAAAAAATCCCCTTCCAAGCGTGGTATGCATCGCGCCCATGACTTTCTGACCGTTGCTCCGCTCGCCGTCGAGCCGACGACTGGTGAAACGCATCTGCGTCACCACATTTCTCCCAACGGTTTTTACCGCGGCAAGAAAGTTCTGAAGGCCAAAGGCGAGTAATCGTTTAATTAAAGGCAGGCTACCCTTGACGGGTTGCCTGCCTTTTCTTTTGCCATGACAGCCCGCATCGCCATTGATTGCATGGGGGGAGACCACGGACCGTCTGTAACGGTGCCGGCGGCCCTTCATTTTCTTGCGGAACACTCGGCGGCTCACCTGATTCTGGTAGGTCAGGAAGACGTTTTACGTCCCCTGCTGGGAAATCAGTCTGAAAACTCGCGTCTGCGCATTGTTCATGCCTCTGAAATAGTAGGTATGGACGAAGCGCCTGCGCTTGCCTTGCGCAATAAAAAAGACTCGTCCATGCGGGTCGCCATCAATCTCGTCAAATCCGGCGAGGCGGATGCGTGCGTCTCTGCCGGAAATACTGGCGCTCTTATGGCGATTTCACGGTTTGTGCTAAAAATGCTGCCGGGTATTGACCGGCCGGCAATTTGCGCGCCCTTGCCAACCGCCGATGGTCATACCCATATGCTTGATCTTGGAGCTAACGTTGATTGTACGGCTGAACATTTGTTGCAATTCGGCATCATGGGTTCGATGCTGATTTCGGCAATGGAGCACAAAGACAGCCCTACTGTCGGTCTGCTCAATATCGGCGAAGAAGAGATCAAGGGTAATGAAGTGGTCAAGGCAGCTGCCGAACTGCTGCGCAATTCGGGGCTTAATTTCATTGGCAATGTCGAGGGTGACGGCCTCTACAAGGGTGAGGCCGACGTCATCGTCTGTGATGGTTTTGTCGGCAATGTGTCGCTGAAAACCTGTGAAGGCCTGGCGCAGATGCTGGCTTCTTCTCTGCGCAGTGAATTCAAGCGCAACTGGCTGACTAAACTGGCAGCACTTACGGCTATCTCGGTGCTGAATAATTTCAAGCGTCGGTTCGATCATCGACGCTACAACGGTGCGATTTTGCTCGGCCTGAAAGGTATTTCTGTGAAAAGCCATGGTTCAGCCGATGAACTGGCTTTTGGCAATGCCATCGGCAGGGCTTATGATGCTGCAAAAAATCGTGTTGTCGAACGCATTGCCGGGCGTCTTGCCGAGATGGCAGATGCTCAGCCAACCAGCATCGGAGAAAGTGTCTAAATGTTTGCACGCCTGATTGGTACTGGCAGCTATCTTCCCGGCAACCCGGTCACTAACGATGATCTTGCAGCTCGTGGCATTGATACCAACGACGAATGGATAGTCACTCGTACCGGCATTCGCAGTCGTTATCTGGCTGAGCATGGCACCACATCGAGTGAGCTGGGCCTGATTGCCGCACAGCGTGCGCTGGAAATGGCTGCTGTTCAGGCTGCTGATCTTGATTTGATTATTGTTGCCACCTCAACGCCCGACTTTATATTTCCTAGTACCGCTTGTCTGATTCAAGGCAAACTGGGCAACAAAGGTGCTGCAACATTTGATGTGCAGGCGGTTTGTGCCGGCTTCACTTACGCACTAGGTATTGCTGAAAAATTCATTCGTTCCGGTAGCCACAAAAAGGCATTGGTCATTGGCGCGGAAGTGTTTTCGCGCATTCTTGACTGGAATGATCGTGGTACCTGTGTGTTATTTGGTGATGGCGCGGGTGCTGTTGTCCTTGAGGCTTCGGAAACGCCTGGCATTCTTGCTACCGCAATGCATGCCGATGGCAGCCAGAATGGTATTTTGAACGTGCCGGGCCAGATTTGTGGTGGTCAGGTCACAGGTGATCCCTTCCTGCGCATGGATGGACAGGCAGTATTCAAGTTTGCTGTGCGTGTGCTCGCTGATGTTGCACATGAGGTTTGTCAAACCGCCGGTTTGCAGACTCAGGATATTGACTGGTTGATACCGCATCAGGCCAATATTCGTATCATCGAAGCAACTGGCAAAAAATTGGGTGTCGACCGTGACAAAGTGATTGTTACGGTAGATCGCCATGGCAACACTTCCGCCGCTTCGGTACCGCTGGCGCTTGATGAAGCGGTGCGCGACGGGCGCATTAAGCGCGGACAAAAAGTGCTGCTAGAAGGTGTTGGCGGCGGCTTTACTTGGGGCGCAGCCCTGCTCGAATTCTGAATCAGGAGACGATTACGATGTCTTTTGCCTTTGTATTTCCCGGCCAAGGCTCGCAGAGCGTTGGCATGATGACTGCCTACGGCGATGCTGCTGTGGTACGGGCCACTTTTGACGAAGCCTCTGCTGCACTCGGTGATGATCTTTGGACCATGGTCGCCGAAGGCCCAACTGAAGTCCTGACGCAAACCGTTAACACCCAGCCGGTGATGTTGACCGCTGGCATTGCTGCCTGGCGTCTGTGGCTAGAGAAGGGCGGTAATAAACCCGCCGTACTGGCAGGCCATAGTCTGGGCGAATATGCGGCTTTGGTTGCGTCTGGCGTTATTTCATTGAAAGATGCGGTGCCGCTGGTTCGTCTGCGCGCTGCCGCCATGCAGGAAGCTGTGCCTGTAGGCACCGGGGCGATGGCCGCTATTCTTGGTCTCGATACGCCGGGAATCGTTGCCGCGTGTGCTGAATCGGCGCAAGGTGAAGTGGTTGAGCCGGTTAATTTCAATGCCAATGGCCAAACCGTCATCGCTGGTCACAAGGCGGCTGTTGAACGTGCCATCGAAGCTTGTAAAGCTCGCGGTGCCAAGTTGGCCAAGGCTTTGCCAGTTTCTGCACCTTTCCACTCCTCGTTGATTCGCCCTGCCGCTGACAAACTGGCAGTTCGCCTAGCTGAACTGACACTGAATGTGCCATCCATTCCCGTTATCAATAACGTCGATGTGGCGATTGAGAACGAGCCGGCACGGATCAAGGATGCACTGATTCGTCAGGCCTATAGCCCGGTGCGTTGGGTTGAGACCATACAAAAAATGGCCGCCATGGGCGTGTCGACCGTAGCAGAATGTGGTCCTGGCAAGGTTTTGGCTGGTTTGACCAAACGTTGCGCGGATGGGGTTGTCGGCGTTGCATTGGCCGATGCCGCTGCCATTGAAGCTAACTTGGGTCTGGAGTAAGCAATGTTGAATGACAAAATTGCTCTGGTAACCGGTGCCACGCGTGGCATTGGCCGTGCCATCGCGCTGGAACTCGGCAAGCAGGGGGCGACCGTGATTGGCACGGCGACCAGTGAAGAGGGTGCCGGTAAAATCTCCGATTACCTTGCCGAAGCCGGCGTCAAAGGCAAAGGCGTTGCGCTGGATGTCACCGATACAGCGCAAACGGACGCCGTGCTGGCCGCTATCGCCAAGGAGTTTGGTGCGATCACCATTCTCGCCAATAACGCTGGCATTACTCGCGACAACCTTGCCATGCGTATGGGTGACGATGAATGGGATGCAGTGATCGATACCAATCTGAAGGCGGTTTTTCGCCTTTCTCGTGGCGTCATGCGCGGCATGATGAAGGCGCGCTTTGGTCGTATCGTCAATATCACTTCAGTGGTTGGTTATTCCGGCAATGCCGGGCAAGCCAATTACTGCGCAGCCAAAGCGGGCGTAGCGGGCATGACTCGTTCGCTGGCCCGTGAGCTGGGTAGCCGAAACATTACGGTCAACTGCGTTTCACCCGGTTTTATTGCGACCGACATGACACACGCACTGACTGAAGAGCAAAAACAGGCCATGCTGGCGTCAATTCCACTTGGTCGCGCTGGCACACCGGATGATATTGCCGGTGCGGTTGGCTTTCTCGTATCCCCGACGGCTGCCTACATTACAGGTACAACAGTGCATGTAAATGGTGGCATGTTCATGGATTGATTTCCTCAAGCCCCGGCTTTTGGTAAACTTATCGTGTT
Organism: Candidatus Dechloromonas phosphorivorans; assembly: GCA_016709495.1. GTDB lineage: Bacteria > Pseudomonadota > Gammaproteobacteria > Burkholderiales > Rhodocyclaceae > Azonexus > Azonexus defluvii. The sequence continues at coordinate 82,873 of JADJMS010000021.1, forward strand.
TTTTTATTTCGTACCCCTGAGGGGAAGGAGTTTTTCTAATGGATAACATCGTAGAGCGCGTCAAGAAGATCGTCGCCGAACAACTGGGCGTGAACGAAGCGGACATCAAGAACGAGTCTTCTTTTGTGGACGATCTGGGCGCGGATTCCCTGGACACCGTTGAACTGGTCATGGCACTGGAAGAAGAGTTCGAGTGCGAAATCCCTGACGACCAGGCTGAGAAGATCACCACGGTCCAGCAGGCTGTCGATTTCGTCCTAGCCAACAAGAAGTAATCCAATTCTCGTTGATTCAGGCAAGGCCGGCCCCCATGGCCGGCCTTGCTACATTTGCATCAGGAGCGCACCTTGGCACGTCGCAGAGTTGTAGTCACCGGTCTGGGCATCGTTTGTCCAGTCGGAAACACCGTCGAAGAAGCCTGGCAGAATATTCTGGCTGGCCGCTCCGGCATTGCCCAAATTACCAAGTTCGATACGACCACTTTCCCGGTTCAGTTTGCCGGCGAGGTCAAGAATTTTGATATCACCAGTTATATTTCTGCCAAAGACGCCCGCCGCATGGATGATTTCATTCATTTCGGCCTGGCAGCAGGCATTCAGGCTGTGCGTGACGCCGGTCTGGACAAGGAAGGCGCAGCCGATCCTGAGCGGGTTGGTGTTGCCATCGGTTCCGGTATCGGTGGCTTGCCGCTGATTGAGAGAACCAAGGAAGAATACATTGCCGGCGGTGTGCGCAAGGTATCTCCTTTCTTTGTGCCGGGCTCGATCATCAACATGATCTCTGGGAATCTGTCGATCGAGTTCGGCTTCAAAGGCCCGAACATCGCGCTGGTTTCGGCTTGCACGACCGGTACGCACTCAATTGGTGACGCTGCACGAATCATTGAATACGGCGATGCCGACGTGATGGTTGCTGGTGGTGCCGAATCGACCGTTTCGCCGCTGGGCATGGGCGGCTTTTGTGCTGCGCGTGCCTTGTCTACGCGTAACGATGACCCACTGACCGCCAGTCGCCCATGGGACAAGGATCGCGATGGTTTTGTTCTCGGTGAAGGCGCTGGTGTCATGGTGCTGGAGGAGTACGAACACGCCAAAGCGCGTGGTGCCAAGATTTACGCAGAGCTAATCGGTTACGGCATGAGTGCTGACGCGTATCACATCACTGCTCCCAATATGGATGGCCCGCGCCGCTCCATGGTTAATGCACTGAAAAATGCCGGTGTTGGCCCATCTGATGTTCAGTACCTGAATGCTCACGGAACCTCTACACCACTGGGCGACAAGAACGAATCGGACGCCGTCAAGGCGGCCTTCGGTGCTGACGCTTCCAAATTGGTAGTCAATTCGACCAAATCAATGACCGGCCATTTGCTAGGTGGTGCTGGTGGTATTGAATCCTTATTCACGGTTTTGGCGATTCATAATCAAATTTCACCTCCAACAATTAATATCTTTAATCAGGATCCAGAATGTGATCTTGACTACTGTGCCAATGTAGCGCGGCCCATGAAAATTGATATTGGTCTGAAAAACAACTTTGGTTTTGGTGGAACCAACGGTTCGCTAGTCTTCAAGCGCGTCTAAGACGCTTCCGCAAGGAATAGAACGGTGCAGTTTCCGATAACCATCGGACTGCGCCGTTCGCGTTTTCTGGATGTATTTGTCGGGCTGAGTGCATTGCTGGCGAGTAGTACAGCATTCATGTTTCCAGTTACAACCCCAATACAATCCGCAACTTTGTGCACTATTTGTTTATTTGCAGCCTTGGCTTGGCGTCGTTTAACACCACACGTTACCGCCATACGTCTTGAATGCAGTGGGGGGATTTCAATTCTCCACGCAGAGAGTCCTGAGTTTGTACCAACAGAAATACTGCCGGGTGCGACGGTACATCCCTGGCTAACGGTGGTTCGCCTGAAACTTGCCGAAAAATCTCATTTTGCACTAATTGTTACGGTCGACAGCCTAAAAGCCGCAGATTTTCGCCGTCTGCGCGTATTTCTGCGCTGGCGGGCAGATTTTAGCGGTTTGAACGACGGCGCTTGAGTAGCGAGTTTTTTGCCTTTGTGAGCGTTTCTGGAAAATCACGTGAATAGTGCAGGCCGCGACTTTCCTTGCGTTGCATGGCGCAACGGACAATTAGATCAGCCGTAACAACCAGGTTGCGCAATTCGATCAGGTCATGACTGACCCGGAAGTTGGCATAGAACTCGTCGATTTCACGCTTCAACAAACCAATGCGGTGATGAGCGCGTTTCAGGCGTTTAGTGGTGCGAACGATGCCGACGTAATCCCACATGAAGCGACGTAGTTCATCCCAGTTGTGGGAAATGACGACTTCTTCGTCGGCATCGGTAACTCGGCTTTCATCCCAACGAGGCAAAGCAGGCATCGCCTTGGCCTTGCTGCTTAGAATGTCTTTAACCGCTGCCTCGGCGAAAACCAGACATTCCAGCAAGGAGTTTGAGGCAAGGCGATTGGCGCCGTGCAATCCGGTGCAGGAGGCTTCGCCTGCCACATATAAATTGGCAACATCCGTTTGCCCTTTCAAATCGCTGACGATGCCACCACAAGTGTAATGGGCGGCAGGCACGACTGGAATTGGCTCGCTGGCAATATCGATACCCAGTTCAAGACAACGTGCGTGAATGTTCGGGAAATGGGTGCGGATGAAATCTTCGCCTTTGTGCGAAATATCGAGGAAAACACAGTCAAGACCGCGCTTTTTCATCTCAAAGTCGATTGCTCGGGCAACGATATCGCGTGGCGCAAGTTCTGCGCGTTCATCATGATCGAGCATGAAACGTGTGCCGTCAGGCAAACGTAGCAAACCGCCTTCGCCACGAACCGCTTCTGAAATCAGGAAAGACTTGGCTTGCGGGTGATACAGACAGGTCGGATGAAACTGGATGAATTCCATATTCGATACACGACAACCTGCGCGGTAGGCCATGGCGATGCCATCGCCTGTCGATGTATCCGGATTTGTTGTGTAGAGATAAACCTTACCAGCGCCACCTGTTGCAATAAGCGTATTGGGCGCACCGATGGTTATGACTTCTCCGTTACGGCTATCAAGAACATAGGCACCGAAACAGCGGTTTTCGCCGGTGCCTAGTTTTTCGCCGGTTATCAGGTCGATGGCGATATGGCTTTCAAGCACGGTAATGTTCGGGCTTTTACGAACCTTGCGGGTCAGTGTGTCCTGAACCGCAAAGCCAGTTGCATCCGCAACGTGTATAACACGTCTGGCGCTATGGCCGCCTTCACGTGTCAGGTGATAACCAGCTTCGTCTTTCGTGAAGGGAACACCTTGTTCAATCAGCCATTCGATGGAGTGGCGGCCATTTTCAACGACATAGCGGGTTGCCGCTTCGTCATTGAGCCAGGCACCTGCAACTTGTGTGTCGTGAATGTGGGCTTCAATCGAGTCGCGGCTATCAAGTACGGCAGCAATGCCACCCTGTGCCCAGCCAGATGCTGAGTCTTCAAGAGTTCGCTTGCTGACTAAAGCCACCTTGCAATACGGCGCCAAACGTAGCGCTGCTGATTGGCCGGCCAAACCACTGCCAATGATAAGGACATCAAAATTCTGCACAGCTGTTCTCTTTTGGGGTTATTTTATTTGAAATATAGCACGCAAGCAGATGTGCAGACCGTTACAGAGTGTCACAAATTAGGATAAAACCTATCTATCGTGAAAAGTTGTCTGCGCTATACTCAGTGCCAAGAATAAGTATTATTGACCCACAGGGAACATGAGAACGATGAGTGAGCGCGAGATAGATCAAGCGCTGGTCGAGCGGGCACAAGGCGGAGATCAGCGCGCCTTCGACCTATTGGTGAGCAAATACCAGCGCAAGCTGGGACGTTTGCTTTCCCGCTTCATTCGCGACCCGGCTGAGGTCGAGGATGTTTCACAGGAGGCTTTCATCAAAGCCTACCGTGCATTGCCATCATTTCGCGGTGACAGCGCCTTTTATACATGGCTCTACCGTATTGGCATAAACACAGCAAAAAATTATTTAGTTTCGCAGGGCCGCCGTGCGCCGACATCTACCAGTTTCGATGCTGAAGAGGCTGAAGGTTTCGAGGATGCAGGGCAATTACGCGATATCAATACACCTGAAAGCCTGTTGCTGACCAAGCAGATTGGCGAAACGGTAAATGCAGCCATGGATGCCTTGCCCGAGGAACTTCGCACGGCGATTGTTTTACGCGAAATTGATGGCATGTCATATGAAGAAATTGCCGGGATGATGGATTGCCCGATTGGTACAGTCCGCTCACGAATATTTCGGGCACGCGAGGCAGTTGCTGCCCGCTTGCGGCCCTTGCTCGATATTGCGCCGGATCGGCGCTGGTAAGAAATGACAACTGAAGAAACAACGATACGCGCTACCGTGCGCACGCTGGATGGTGATGAGGCGCTGGTTGAAGTCGAGCAGGGCGGTTGCGGGCGCTGTCATGAAGATGGCGGTTGCGGCGGGCAGCAATTAACTCAATTGTTTTGCACAGGCCCTAAAAATTATCGGGTGGCCAATCCGCATGGCGCCCAGGTGGGCGATCAAGTAACAGTCGCAATCGCGGCAGGAACCGTTCGCCGGACTGCAAATTTGGCCTATGGTTTACCGTTGACCGTAACAATTGTCGGCGCTGCCATTGGCACCCAAATCAATGGTGATGCAGGCGCCATGATTGGGGCATTGTTTGGGCTGGTCGCTGCTATTTATTTTATTCGGCACCGTGCGCAGGCAAGGGGTGGAAATTTGGCTGCTCGCCCCTACATAATTTCTCGTTTTTAGCCAGCACGGAGGATTGCTCGATGAAACGCCTATTGGCATTGCTTTCTCTAGTTTTTGTTATTTCAACGACCACCGCTCAACCGCGCGGCCTGCCCGACTTCACCGAGCTTGCAGAGAGGCAGGGGCCGGCGGTAGTCAATATCAGTACCACTCAGTCAGCGCGTGGCGTGAATCAGGCAACGCCGTTTCCATTTGACGAAAACGATCCGGCATTTGAGTTTTTCAAACGCTTTATCCCTCGTCAGCCAGGCGGTGGCGCACCGCGTGAGTTTGAGAATAAATCGCTCGGTTCAGGATTTATCATTAGTGCTGATGGCTATATTCTGACCAATGCGCATGTCGTCGACGGGGCTGATGAAGTTACGGTTCGACTCACCGACAAACGTGAATTCAAGGCAAAAACCATTGGCACCGACAAACGAACCGATGTTGCATTGATCAAAATTGAAGCTACTGCGCTGCCCGCAGTAAAGTTGGCCGATATTTCCCAATTAAAGGTTGGAGAATGGGTCGTTGCTATTGGTTCACCTTTTGGCTTCGATAATTCAGTGACAGCCGGTATCGTCTCTGCCAAAGGACGTTCCTTGCCACAGGAAAACTATGTACCTTTCATCCAAACCGACGTAGCCATCAATCCTGGCAACTCCGGCGGGCCGCTATTTAACATGCGCGGCGAGGTGGTCGGCATTAATTCTCAGATTTATAGCCGGACCGGTGGTTATATGGGTGTTTCTTTCGCCATCCCGATTGATGTCGCTATGGAAATCCAGAATCAACTACGTGCATCTGGCAAAGTTAGTCGCGGTCGCTTAGGTGTTGTGATTCAGGAAGTCAGCAAAGAGCTGGCCGATTCGCTTGGCTTGGCAAAACCGATGGGTGCCGTTGTAAATGCAGTTGAAAAGGGTGGCCCGGCCGATAAGGCCGGGCTTGAGCCGGGTGATGTTCTGCTGAAATTTGATGGTAAGACAATTAACAATTCTGCGGATTTGCCTCGTATGGTCGGTATTACACGCCCCGGAACCCGATCGGTGCTTCAGGTCTGGCGCAAGGGCACGACCAGAGACATTCCGGTAACCGTCGGTGAAATGCAGGATGAACGTCAAGCCTCTGCTCGTCCTTCAAAGAATGCCAAACCAACCGAGCAGGCGGCAAATCGACTGGGCCTTGTGGTTAGTGAGCTGACCGCAGAGCAGCGTCGTGAACTGAAAATGACATCCGGCCTGTTGATCGAAGATGTGCGTGGCGTTGCTTCACGCGCTGACCTGCGTCCGGGCGATATTGTTATCGCAGTCATCAGCAAGGGGGCCACCAGCGAAATAAAAACCGTCGATCAGTTCAACAAAATCCTTGCCCTGTTTGACAAGGGTAGTAGCGTCACGTTGCTCATTCGGCGTGGTGAAATGCAAACTTTCATCACAATTAAAGGTTTGAATGGGAATTGAGCTGACTCTGCTCAGCCGGAGCTATTGCCACCTCTGTCACGATATGGAGGTGGCTTTGCAACCATTGCTCAAAGAGTTTTGTGCACAAGTCAGCGTGGTCGACGTGGATGCAGATCCTGTACTTGAGGCCAAGTATGATGAATTGGTCCCGGTTTTGCTGCATGGCGAAACGGAACTCTGTCATTACTTCCTGGATGAGCCTAAAACCCGTGAATATTTGGCTGGAATCCGCTAAAATACAGGGTCTTCTGAACAGGGAAGGGCGCCGTGAAAGCGCCCTTTTTTACTCTTGAATCATATTAGAAATTTTTCCATCATTGCTCACATCGACCATGGTAAATCGACCTTGGCCGATCGGATCATTCACATGTGCGGGGGCCTTTCTGACCGCGAGATGGAGGCTCAGGTTCTCGATTCAATGGATATCGAGCGTGAGCGTGGCATTACGATCAAAGCCCAGACCGCAGCGCTGCAATATAAGGCGCGCGATGGGCAAATCTACAATCTCAATCTGATTGACACCCCGGGTCACGTTGACTTTTCCTACGAGGTCTCTCGTTCACTTTCCGCATGCGAAGGTGCGCTGCTGGTGGTTGATGCCTCGCAAGGTGTTGAAGCCCAAACTGTTGCCAACTGCTATACGGCGCTCGATTTAAATGTCGAAGTGGTTCCTGTGCTTAACAAGATTGATCTACCTTCAGCTGATCCTGAAAATGCTCGTCAGGAAATTGAAGATGTGATCGGTATCGATGCAACCGACGCTGTGCTCGCTTCGGCCAAAACTGGCCTTGGCGTCGAGGATATTCTTGAGTCGGTCATTCTTCGCATTCCTCCACCCAAAGGCGATCCTTCTGGCCCGCTCAAAGCATTGATTATTGACTCCTGGTTCGACAACTATGTCGGTGTTGTCATGTTGGTTCGGGTCATGGATGGTGTACTCAAGCCGAAGGACAAACTGCTCTTCATGGCAACCGGTGCTCAGCAGTTGTGTGAGCAGGTTGGCGTCTTTGCACCAAAATCTGAACAACGCGAAGCGCTGAGGGCCGGTGAAGTAGGTTTCGTTATTTCTGGCATCAAGGAACTCAAAGCGGCCAAGGTTGGCGATACGATCACGACGGTTGATCGCAAGGCGGCTGAAGCTTTGCCCGGTTTCAAGGAGATCAAACCGCAGGTTTTCGCCGGTTTGTATCCAATTGAATCAAATCAGTATGATTCACTGCGCGAGGCGCTTGAAAAACTGAAACTCAATGATGCGTCCTTGCAATACGAGCCAGAAGTCTCTCAAGCCTTGGGTTTCGGTTTTCGTTGCGGGTTCCTGGGTTTGCTTCACATGGAAATTGTTCAGGAGCGCCTGGAACGTGAGTTTGATCAGGATTTGATTACAACCGCACCAACCGTTGTATATGAAGTAGTGATGCGTGATGGCACGATCATTGAAGTGGAAAATCCTGCCAAGTTGCCGGATGGCAGCAAAACAGAGGAAGTGCGTGAGCCAATTATTACGGCAACCATCTTTGTGCCGCAGGATTACCTTGGCAATGTCATCACGCTTTGCAATCAAAAGCGCGGCAATCAAGTCGACATGCACTACCACGGACGTCAGGTAAAGTTAGTCTATGAAATGCCAATGGCGGAAGTAGTGATGGATTTCTTCGATAAATTGAAATCCTGCTCCAAAGGCTATGCGTCGCTTGATTATGACTTCAAGGAGTACCGTGCCGCCGATGTGGTCAAGCTCGATATTTTGATCAACAGTGAAAAGGTTGATGCCTTGTCCTTGATCGTACACCGCGCTAATGCTCAGTATCGTGGTCGCGAACTGGCGAGCAAGATGCGCGAATTGATTCCGCGTCAGATGTACGACGTAGCGATTCAGGCTGCTATCGGCTCACACATCATTTCACGTGAAAACGTCAAGGCCATGCGAAAGGACGTTCTCGCTAAATGCTACGGTGGCGATATTAGCCGTAAAAAGAAGTTGCTGGAGAAGCAAAAGGCCGGCAAGAAGCGTATGAAACAAGTGGGTAGTGTCGAGATCCCGCAAGAAGCCTTCCTTGCTGTACTACGCGTTGATAATTAAGAAGCCGAATAATGAACTTTGCCCTGATTCTTTTCGTCCTGCTAGTGATTACCGGCATCCTTTATGCGATTGATGTACTGAAGTTCAGGAAGTTGCGCGCCAAGAATGCAAAGGAGCCCGTCTGGGTGGAGTGGGGCGCCAGTTTCTTCCCCGTCATTCTGATCGTTTTTGTACTGCGCTCATTCCTCTTCGAGCCGTTCAAGATTCCTTCCGGTTCAATGATTCCAACCTTGTTGGTTGGTGACTTCATTCTGGTCAATAAATTCACCTACGGCATTCGACTGCCGGTGATCAACCAGAAAATTATCGATATCAACTTGCCACAGCGTGGCGATGTCATGGTTTTCCGTTATCCGGAAGATCCTTCGCTCGACTACATCAAGCGTGTTGTCGGCTTGCCTGGAGACACCATCGCTTATCAGAACAAGCGCCTGACGATTAATGGCCAGTCTGTCGAGATGAAGAAGATCGAAGATTATCGCCATCCGGAACGCATGTATTTTTCCGAGCAGTTTGTCGCGCAACTGGGTAATGTTGAACACAAGTTGCTGAACGACACTGATGCACCGGCATTCATTCCCGATGCCACACGCTTTCCGCACCGCGAAAATTGCACTTACAATGCATCAGGTGTGATTTGCAAGGTGCCTGCCGGACATTACTTCATGATGGGTGATAACCGTGACAATAGTCGTGATAGCCGTGCCTGGGGTTTTGTGCCTGAACAGAATATTGTTGGCAAAGCCTTCTTCATCTGGATGAATTTTAGTGATTTGAGCCGCATTGGCTCCTTCAAATAAGGGGGAACTATGAAAAAACAACGCGGTGTAGCGCTTTCAGGGCTTCTATTTTGGGGTTTCGTTGTTGCCATGGTGGCAGTACTTGGCCTGAAGGTCGCGCCAACGGCCATTGAGTATTACAAGATTTTGAAAGATGCCAAATCGGTTGTCGCTCAAGCGACCGAGACAGCGTCGGTGGCTGATTTAAAAGCGTCTTTCAACAAATTTGCTGAAGTTGATCATCTGGCTTTTACCGCTGATCAACTGGACATTTCCAAGGAAAATGGAAAAATCGTCATATCCTTTGAGTATGAAAAGCGTATTCCTCTTTTCTACAATGTCAGTCTGCTGATTGACTACAAAGGCTCGACAGCCAACCCGTAAGGATGACACTGTCTCAATTGGCGGCGACGCTCGGCCATACATTCGCCAAACCCGAGTTGTTGCGGACGGCATTAACTCATCGCAGCTACGGTTCTCTGCATAACGAACGTCTCGAGTTTCTGGGCGATAGCGTGCTGAATTGCGTTATTGCCAATAGCCTTTTCGCGCGCCACATCGAATTGCCTGAGGGAGATTTGTCACGCCTCAGGGCTAATCTGGTTTGTCAGGATGCATTGCACCAACTCGCCCTTTCCTTGAAGATCGGTGATCTATTGTTGCTTGGTGAAGGCGAACTAAAAAGTGGTGGCCACCAGCGTCCTTCCATACTTGCTGATGCGCTTGAGGCCGTGTTTGGGGCAATTTTTCTTGATGCCGGTTTTGATGCTGCTGCAACGACCATCAATCGTCTCTATGCGCCACTATTTACCCAACTCAAACCGGGTGGCGTGAACAAGGATCCCAAGACACGCTTGCAGGAATGGCTGCAAGGCCGCAAAAAACCTTTACCGCGCTACCAGCTAGAAGAAGCGACTGGCGCAGCGCATGACCAACGTTTTTCGGTGCTTTGTGAGATCGACAATCCCCCGTTACGCACGACAGGAACGGGAACCAGCCGCCGCGCCGCAGAACAGGCAGCAGCTGACAACGCATTAAAGGCTCTCAAGGCATGAACAAGTTTTGCTCAGGTTATATCGCTATCGTCGGTCGTCCCAATGTTGGAAAATCGACGTTGCTCAACAAACTGATTGGCGAAAAAATCAGTATCGTTTCGCGCAAGGCGCAAACCACGCGCCACCGCGTCACCGGGATTCTGACCAACGATAATGCGCAATACGTTTTCGTCGATACGCCCGGCTTTCAAACCAAATTTGCCAATGCGCTAAATCGGGCGATGAATCGTGGTGTAACGCAAACCCTGGCTGACGTCGATGTAGTTTTTTTCGTTGTTGAAGCGGGTCGCTTCGATGATAAGGATAGGGCGGTAATCCGCCTTTTGCCAAAGGATCGTCCAGTCGTTCTAGTCGTTAACAAGACAGATCAAGTCAAGGACAGGAAAGAGCTTTTCCCCTTTGTCGCGATGGTTTCGGCTGAGTATGACTTCGCTGCCGTCGTGCCAATCAGTGCCGCCAAAGGCCGCCAGACGGATGATCTGCTGGCTGCCGCACGTAAGCATCTGCCGAATGAAGGCCTGATCTTCCCTGAGGATGATCTGACCGACAAGAGCGAACGCTTTCTGGCTGCGGAGTACATTCGCGAGAAAGTTTTCCGCCTGCTTGGTGATGAGTTGCCTTACTCCACGACGGTCGAAATCGAGAAATTCGAGGTTGAAGGCGAAATGCGAAAAATATTTGCCGCAATTGTCGAGACCGTGAGGGGCATAAGGCAATTGTCATCGGCAAGGGCGGTGAGTCACTCAAGCGTATTGCCTCGGAAGCCCGTCAGGACATGGAGCGTCTGTTCGATGGCAAGGTTTATCTCGAAATCTGGGTCAAGGTTAAATCCGGCTGGAATGATGACGAGCGTTTGCTCAAAAGCCTCGGTTACGAATGAACCTGCGTAGCAAAGTCGATGGCCAGCCGGCCTTCGTATTGCATACCATCCCGTTTCGGGAAACCAGTCTCATTATTGAAGTCTTTTCCCGTGATTTTGGCCGGATGGCACTACTTGCCCGCGGCGCCAGGCGTCCGCGTTCAGCTATCCGGGGTTTGCTCATGGCCTTCCAACCACTTGAATTGGCTTGGGCGGGCAAGGGTGATGTGTTGACTCTGATGAAAGCTGAGTGGCAAGGTGGGCAGCCGCTTTTGGCTGGCGAAGCCTTGTTCTGCGGTTATTACCTCAACGAACTCTTGATGCATTTATTGCCGCGTGAAGATGCCCATGAGCGTCTATTTGCCAGCTATGGGGAAATGCTGCTTCGCCTTGCTGCTGATCCATCCGGTAAGGTTAACGAAGCAGACTTGCGGCGTTTTGAAAAAGCACTGCTTCAGGAATTGGGTTACGGCTTGGTGCTCGATCATGACAGCGATGGCAGGGCAATCCTGGCAGATGCGCACTACACCTACCGTATGGAAGAAGGCCCGATTCTGTTGCCGCATGCTGAAGCGTCTGCGCAGGTGGTTTCCGGAAAGACCTTGCTCGATCTGGCCAACAACGATTTCACTGATACCCGTTCACGGATTGAGTCCAAACAGCTGATGCGTACGCTGATGGCTTATTATCTATCTGGCACGGAACTCGAAACACGTAAAATATTCAAGGAGTTGCAAGAATTATGATTGAGCTTGGCGTCAATATTGATCACGTTGCCACCTTGCGTCAGGCGCGTATGACTTATGAGCCGGACCCGGTTTGGGCGGCCGTTGAGGCGCATCTTGGCGGTGCCGATGGCATTACGGTGCACTTGCGTGAAGATCGCCGACATATTCAGGATGCCGATGTGCGGCGCTTGCGCGAGCTAACCCAGGTCAAACTGAATCTGGAGATGGCTGCAACGGATGAAATGGTCGGCATTGCTTGCTCTTTGAAACCCGAAATGGCCATGTTGGTCCCGGAAGGTCGGCATGAGATTACGACCGAAGGTGGGCTTGATGTTCTTGCTCAGGAGTCGCAACTCAAACAGGTGATCAGCCGCCTGGCAGATGCCGGTATTGTCACCAGCGTATTCATTGATGCAGATTTGGCGCAAATCGAGGCTGCGGCACGTATTGGTGCCAGCGTTTGTGAAATACATACAGGCCCTTATGCCCATGCTTTTCATGCGCGAGGCCGTGATGCTGAAGCGTCGAGCGTCGTTGCTGAACTCGATAATGTACGTCAGGCAGGAAAAGCCGTGCGTGATCTCGGTATGCGTTTTAATGCCGGCCACGCACTCAATTACTACAACATTGCCCCAATTGCACGGCTTGCAGGTGTGCGTGAATTGCACATTGGCCACGCTATTGTCAGTCGCTCTATTTTTGTCGGTCTGCGTGAAGCCGTGCGCGAAATGAAGTCGTTGATGCGGGAAGCGGCCAAAGCGGGCAAGTAATGATTTACGGCATTGGTACGGATATCGCAGCAGTTGCCAGATTGCGTGGGTTTTGGGAGCGACACGGCAAGAAAGCTCTGGAAAAAGTCCTGGCCCCCAGTGAATTCGACGATTTTTCACGAGCCAACGACAAAGGTCGTTTTCTGGCCAAACGCTTTGCTGCCAAGGAGGCATTTGCCAAGGCGTTGGGTACGGGTGTTCGTCCACCGGCCATTTTGCCGGCAATTGCCGTAGCGCACGACGAATTGGGCAAGCCTAATCTAATCTGTTACGGTCAACTGTCAGAAATGCTTAAAAATTTAGGGTTGATCGCCCACCTTTCAATTAGCGATGAAGCCGACTACGCCATCGCCTACGTGATTCTGGAGAAAGCATGAAACGCCAGCCGCTCGGCCCACTGATGATCGATGTTGCCGGCACTGAACTCACCGATCTCGACAGGGAACGCTTATGTCATCCCTTGGTTGGCGGCATGATCCTTTTTTCGCGAAATTATAAAGATCCGGCGCAACTGGAAGCTCTAACGGCAGCTATTCATGACTTGCGCCAACCGCCATTGTTGATTGCCGTTGATCATGAAGGCGGACGTGTACAACGTTTCCGTGAAGGATTTACCCGCTTGCCGGCAATGGCGAAACTGGGTGCGTTATACGATCAGGATCGTGTTGCTGCGTTGTCCGCAACCAGTGATGTCGGTTATGTTTTAGCCGTGGAGTTGCGTGCGCGTGGCGTGGACTACTCATTCACTCCGGTATTGGATCTCGATTACGGCCCATCGCGAGTAATTGGTGATCGTGCCTTTCATCGTCAACCTGAAGCCGTTATTGCCTTGGCCAAAGCACTGGGTGAAGGCCTGCGTGAAGGTGGTATGGGGTCATGCGGCAAACATTACCCGGGGCACGGATTCGTCATTCCTGACTCACATGTCGAGTTGCCGGTCGATAATCGCCCTTGGAAGCAATACAGGAAGACATCGAGCCATATCGCCAACTAGCACTTGACGGGGTGATGGCAGCACACGTAATTTACGACTGTTATGATTGCAATACAGCCGTATTTTCAAATAGATGGATAAACTATCTAAGAAATGACATTAAATTTAACGGTGTCGTTTTTACGGATGATTTATCCATGGAGGGGGCTGGTGTTGTTGGCGATATGCTTAATCGGGTGAGCGCCGCGCATCAAGCAGGCTGTGACATGTTGCTGGTTTGCAACGCTCCCGATGCAGTCGCCCAGGTTCTGGAAAATTGGAAACCTGCCGTTGATCCTGAATGCTGCAAGCGAATTGAAGCCTTAATTCCGCAAAGCACTTCACCCAACTGGACTACGCTGCAAACTCTGCCCAGATATCAGGCAGCACTTGAAACGATTGCCGTTTTAAATACCTGAAAAGCAATCGGGCAGCCTGAGCTGCCCGATATTTACTGCTGAATAAACCGCTGATTACTTGACGCGGTTCTTGTATTCGTCGGTGCGGGTGTCGATTTCAATCTTGTCGCCAATGCTGACGAAAGCCGGAACCGGCAGTTCGAAACCGGTAGACAATTTGGCCGGCTTCATGACTTTGCCAGAGGTATCGCCCTTGACGGCCGGTTCGGTGTAAACCACTTCGCGCACAACACTGTTCGGCAATTCAACGGAAATAGCCTTGCCGTTGTAGAAAACGACTTCGCAAGCCAAGCCATCTTCCAGATACTTGAGCGCATCGACCATGTTTTCGGCTTCGACTTCGAATTGTTCGTATTCAGCATCCATGAAAACGTACATCGGGTCGGCGAAGTAGGAGTAAGTCACTTCCTTCTTGTCGAGCTGGACGACTTCAAACTTGTCGTCGGCCTTGTAGACAGCTTCTGAAGCAGCTGCGGTCAACAGGTTTTTGAGCTTCATTTTAACCACGGCGGAGTTACGGCCGGATTTGTTGTACTCGGTCTTCTGGACGACGAGTGGGTCGGCACCAACCATAATGACGTTGCCGGAGCGGAGTTCCATTGCGGTCTTCATTCGGGATTCCCAAAACTCTGAAAAATAAAAAGCCTTACATTATAACCTGTTACCGCAAAATTTCACGAGGTTCGCAGCAAGATCAGGACTCTCATAAAGTTTTGCGCTCCATTTGTTTGCGTGATCAGCAATTCTGTCCTGCAAAGCTGAAAATTCAAGCCATGCATCGCGCAAGCCGCGCCCTTTGTTCCAGGCTAGAAACATTGAGCGGATTACTTTGGCATTGGACTCACTCGCACCCGCAATATACCGATCAAGAAAGGCATTAAGTTTGGCCAGATGCGCTTCATCCTCCTGTTCATAAATCTGCCAGACAAATGGACGGCCAGCCCACAGGGCTCGGACAAATGAATCTTCACCACGAACAAAATTGATGTCGCAACGCCACAAAAGATGGTCGAACTCATCCTGATTGACAAAAGACATTGGCTTGACGCGTAAAGAGCCAATTTCCCAGGGGCCTGCGCCGCCCAGATACGCCATAACAGCAGCAAGTGGCTTGCCTGGCGGTACATGTAAAAGTAACGGTGACGTACTTTCAGAAAGCAAATCGATCAGCTCTCGAACAGGCGCTGACTCATAGCAGAAGAGACTGATCTCGATACTGTTTTTGACTGGCAAATCCTTGATGAAAGCATCACGTCTATTCAGCAAGTTGCTTTCACGAATCAGTCCGCCACTGGTATCGGAGAAACCAGGAAAGAAAAAATGTTTAATCAGCGACAGGGAAGGGTGGGGCGAAGCCATGCCGTGACAGGATTCGGCCCATGTTTCTGCCGTCAGATATTCAAGATTTATCTAGTAAGGTTTTATTTCTGCAATCGCCATTGCTTGCAGGTAGTTATCCGGCAATTCGCAAGCAAAAGCCTCAATGACTACCTCGGCAGGTTTTATATCCGGGAATTCTGGCGTCCAGTGACATACTTCGACGCCATCCAGATATTGTGAAGCCAATTCAGGATCAAATCCCCGGCACATCATAGCCAAGGACGCTGGCACATCAACCCACAGCCGAATATTCAGTCCGTATTCCTTGGTCAACTGCCGTGCGAGGCGCCAGCAAACGCCAATGTCACCGTAGTTATCGATAACCCGGCAGAAAATGTCCCAATTTCGCTGCATGGGTGCCATGCTAACATTCTTGCTATGCCTTCATTTGAACCCCCTACCAATTGCGTTGCCTGTCCGCGCCTGGCAGAGCATCTGCGCATTCTTCGTATCCGTGACCCCGAGTGGCATTGTTTGCCTGTTCCGGCGTTTGGCAACCTTGATGCAAAATTATTGATTGTTGGTCTGGCGCCTGGTGAAAAAGGTGCGAATCGAACTGGCAGGCCTTTCAGTGGCGACGTTGCCGGAGAGCTTTTATACCCGGCGCTTCACAAATACAAATTTGCTACTGAGGAAAACGCGCTTGGCGTAGACCATAGGGCGAATCCTGCAATGCAACTGATGGATTGCCGTATAACCAATGCGGTCCGTTGTCTACCGCCTGCCAATAAGCCAACAACGGCTGAAATTAGGCAATGCAATGCGCATCTGATTAACGAATTGGCGGCCATGCCAAATTTGCGTGCAATCATCGCTCTTGGCGCGATTGCCCACCAAGCTGTGTTGTGGTCGTATCAACTCAAGCCGACGGCCTTCAAGTTTGCTCATAACGTTCAGCACCCACTTCCCGATGGTCGCATCCTGTTTGATAGCTATCACTGTAGCGGCTACAACTGGCGGACCGGACGCCTGACACGTGATAGTTTTGAAGCAGTATTTGCTGGCGTCAGGAGTTTTCTCGGCGCATGAGCTTCGACGCCAAGGCCTTTCTGGCCAGCCTGACTGAGTTGCCGGGCGTCTATCGGATGCTGGACGCCAATGAAAACGTGCTTTACGTTGGTAAGGCCAAGAATCTCAAAAAGCGCGTTAGTTCATATTTTCGAGAAAATCTGTCCAGTCCTCGCATCGCGCATATGGTTAGCCAGATAGCCAATATCGCAACGACGCCAACGCGAACAGAGGCCGAAGCGCTACTTCTTGAAAATAACCTGATTAAATCCTTGTCGCCACGCTACAACATTTTGTTTCGTGATGACAAATCCTATCCTTACATTGTTTTGACGCGTGGCGAGTTCCCTCGACTTGGTTTTTATCGTGGCAATCCAGATCGTAAGTCAGATTACTTTGGCCCTTATCCCTCGTCACTTGCAGTGCGCGACAGCATTCATCTACTGCAAAAAATGTTTCGCCTCCGTACCTGCGAGGAGTCGGTTTTTTCCAATCGATCCCGACCATGTCTGCTTTATCAAATAAAAAGATGCAGTGGTTCGTGTGTTGACCGTATCAGCCGCGATGAATACGCCGCAGATGTCCAGTTGGCAACGATGTTTCTACTTGGCAAGCAACAAGAGGTTACCCTGCGTCTGACTGATGCGATGGATCGTGCATCCGAACGCCTTGCTTTTGAGCAAGCCGCCATCTTTCGCGACCAAATCCAGTCTTTGCGTCAGGTTCAGGAAAAACAATACATATCTTCTAGCAAAGGTGAGGACGTCGATATTGTTGTTGCCATCCAGGAAGCAGGGCAGTTGTGCCTTAATTTGGCAATGGTCCGTGGTGGACGCCACCTTGGTGATCGGCCGATGTTTCCGACAAACGCAGGCGATAGCACGCCAGCCGATGCTATTGCGGCATTCATTCGCCAGCACTATGCGGCACATCCAGCGCCCGCGCGCTTGATTGCTTCACCCATGCCAACCAATGAAGAAGGAAGTGATCTCGAAACGTTGCTGACAGAGCTTGCCGGGCGCCATGTTCCGCTCTTTGAACCACGCTCACTCCTCCATAAAGCCTGGTCCGACATGGCAATTCAAAATGCAAAGCTGGCCGTAATCGCCCGTAATCAGGCAAGCGCTCAACAAGAGGAAAGGCTACAGGCGCTGCAAGAAGCATTGGGGCTGAATGAAGGCCTGCGACGCATCGAATGTTTCGACATTAGCCATACGCAGGGCGAAGCAACTGTTGCATCCTGCGTGGTCTACGATGGAAATGGTATGAAAAAGGCTGATTACCGGCGTTACAACATCCGTGATATTCAGCCAGGTGACGACTATGCCGCCATGCGCCAAGTTGTGACAAGAAGATATGAAAAAGTAGCAGCCGGGGAGGGCGTTGCACCTGATTTGATTCTGATTGATGGTGGAAAAGGCCAAATCAGTTCGGCCCATGCTGCGTTGGCAGATTTGGGATTAGCTGAACTAGCCATGATTGGCGTAGCCAAAGGTGAAGATCGGAAACCCGGTCTGGAAACTCTCATTTTCCCGGATGACCGTCTGCCGTTACAATTGTCATCCCAGCATCCAGCATTACACTTGATACAGGAAATTCGTGACGAAGCGCATCGCTTTGCCATCACAGGTCATCGTGCAAAACGTAGCAAAGCCCGCAAGACTTCAACGCTGGAAAGTCTACCGGGTATTGGTCCAGCAAGGAGAAAAGCGCTGGTTTCACAATTTGGTGGATTGGCAGGCGTACTCGAAGCAACCATAGAACAACTTGTCGAAGTACCCGGTATCAGCCGGGAACAAGCCGAAAAAATTCACGCAGCACTTCACTGATCCAATGCCTCTCAATCTTCCCATTCTGCTTACTTGGCTACGAATTCTGGCGATACCGCTGCTTATTGCCGTGTACTACCTGCCACCGAGCTGGGCCACAATTTATGAGCGTGACGCCGCAGCCACCATTATTTTTATGGCGGCTGCCTTTACTGACTGGGCTGATGGATATTTGGCTCGTAAACTCGACCAAACCTCTGCTTTTGGAGCTTTCCTAGATCCCGTAGCTGATAAATTGATGGTTGCTGCAGCGCTGATACTATTGGTTCAGCTTGGAAGGGCAGACGCTATTGTTGCCACCATCATCATTGGTCGCGAAATTACCATTTCGGCTTTGCGTGAATGGATGGCGAAAATTGGTGCCTCAAAAAGTGTGGCTGTTTCACTGCTAGGGAAAATAAAAACCTTTGCCCAAATGCTCGCCATTCCATTGTTGCTTTACTATTTCCCCTTCGCCGGCATTGATACGCGCCAACTCGGCACAGTTCTGATCTGGGTAGCCGCACTGCTGACTCTTTGGTCAATGGGCTATTACTTGCGCATGGCCTGGCCAGAAATTGCCAAAAGAAGTGCAGATAAATAATAACTAGATGTTGACAATTACCTTGTGCCGCCTATAATGCCGGCTCTGTTCAACGCGGCAGTAGCTCAGTTGGTAGAGCGCAACCTTGCCAAGGTTGAGGTCGAGAGTTCGAGACTCTTCTGCCGCTCCAGAATTTCTAAGGAAAAGCCAAGCTTTTCCTTGTGGTTGTAGAAGTAATGATTTCGGTTAGGCGCGATAGCAAAGCGGTTATGCACCGGATTGCAAATCCGTGTAGGTCGGTTCGACTCCGGCTCGCGCCTCCAAGAATTATAAATTAAATCAATGACTTATAAGCCAGCCTAGAGTTGGCTTTTCTTTTTTCAAAGCTTCAAAAAGCTTGAAAAAGCCATGAAAACCTACCAAAAGTAGGTCAAACCTACCGCTCCTTTTCAGTTAAATCCGTGTAATCCAGTTATGCTGGTAACAATGGAAGGGATGAGGTGAGGTCATGGCGAGCAAAAAATATCTGTCAAACGGTACTCGGATTCAATACACGATTACCCGAAAAATTATTCCAGGCAAGAAACTGTATTACTCCTGTAGCAAAGCTGAGGAGGCCATCTATGATGCGTGGATTGCCAAGCTCGAAGCAACGTTGGATTTGGGTGTAATCCCGCCAGAGATTAAAGAAAAATTTGATGGAAAGCACCACGAGCCTGGCGGTACCGATACATTCGGTTGGTTGCTGCGCAGCTATCGAACGGCCGCGGGGGATCAGAACATCAAAGACGATGACCTCAGCAGACTAGACAAGGTTGCTGAAGAATACGGTGGGACTAAGTTGACTGTCATGAACACCAGCGAGTGGTCCACCAACTTTATTAGCCAACTGAAACGCCAAAAAAATCTCTCTGAAGCGACTGTTCTTCATTACGTCGGCGCGCTTCGCCGTTGTTTGGATTTTGCCGTCCGAAATGGAAAATTATCGTCAGTTTCGCTGCGGTTCGAAAAGCGAGGTTTCGGGACATATACCCCAGCTGACATTGACTGGCTGCTTGGTAACGGCAAAGAGGTAAAGGAAAATAAGCCTCGCTCGCGTCGCCCGACGGTCAAAGAATGGACTGAGATTTTGCGCGTTGCATCCGGAGAAAAGCCAGAAAACCGCCAGAGATCTTTGGAGTTGGAGTTTCAGGCAGCGTTTGAGTGCATCTTGAAAATCGCTCCTGAAACCGCAATGCGGTTATCCGAAATTCATACGCTTCGGCTGTCTC
Organism: Candidatus Dechloromonas phosphorivorans; assembly: GCA_016709495.1. Taxonomy (GTDB): domain Bacteria; phylum Pseudomonadota; class Gammaproteobacteria; order Burkholderiales; family Rhodocyclaceae; genus Azonexus; species Azonexus defluvii. The sequence goes on from JADJMS010000021.1 coordinate 102,793, forward strand.
AGGTGAATTTTGAAGAAAGAATTATCCATCTTCCAAGAACGAAGAATGGTTCGGAGCGATTCGTGCCAATGAATTCTTTGGTGGTCGCTTTGCTTACCGAGTACCTCGAGCATGTCAAAAATGGCACAAGAGGCATGACGGGCTTTAGTCAGGTAAACGACCTTCTGTTTCCGTTTTATCCCGGTGATCTCGATTCGCTAAAAGACACGCAGTCGAGGCGTGCAGCCACTACAAATCTGCTCTCGCATCGATATGCGTCACTCTTCGATGCGGCTGGGTGTGGTGATCTTCGATTTCATGACTTAAGGCATGAAGCCGTCAGCCGCCTCTTCGAACGAACTAATCTAGGCGAAACCGTGATTCAAAAAATCACAGGACACCTTTCGAAAGAAGCCTTAGCTAGATATCTCAATCTTCGCGCCGAATTCCTTGTCGAGAAGATCGAAGGAGCGGCAGGAATGAAGTAATGAGCTTACAGTCGGACGCATAGGGGTAGTTCGTTTCGTTTTCGTCCTGGCGAATGATACGTTTGGGGGGATTTCCCTTCCAAAACGGGCGTCATGTTTTTCGCGCGTTGTGCGGTCTGCTCAATCACCTGCTTTTGAAGAAATTCGGCAACATCGGTCGGTCTGAAAATCCATCCCCGTCCGATCTTGGCGCCAGGCAGTTGGCCTTGTTGAGCCAGTTCAAGCACGCGTTGCTCATGGCACTGAAGAACCTGAGCAACCTCATCAGTGCTAAGTGTCATCAGGTCATAGCGACTTACAACGTCATGATCGATACGTGTCTGAACTCGTTTGTTATCGGTACCCTCATTCTCATTCTGTGAATTTGCGAGTCGAGGTTCAGTCTTGCTTTGATAAACAAACGGATTGTTGAGAGTCGTCCCTACCGGGAAATCTGGCTTCATGGCGATCAACCTCCATGAATCACAGACGGGTGCTGCGTGTTGCCTCCGGGCATTGCAGTGGCTACTTGGGATCGCCGAGCTGCGGTTTGCGCCTGATCCAGGCAGGGAAGGGTCTTAAGCATGATGTCCTCGTTACCACCGGTTGTCCCGCAATGTGTGAGCGGGTAAACCGATGGCAGCATCCGTTCGAGCTTACGATCCGACAGAATGTCCCCGCCATCCCGGCAGGCCGTTTTCGCCCTCGCGAAAAATGGTGATGTCAACATCGAATGGTGGTAAGATTATGACTAAGTAACTTTGATTTGTCAATATCATGAAAAGCCTTCCTGTCTATTTGAACCTGCTTAAACGCTTGCCCCTAAGCACTGAAGGGGAGGCCGTATTGGCATCAGCAGCCGCGTCAGCGGCCCAACGTATGCCCAAGAAAGCATTGTGCGCGCAAGTGAGCGACCAACTCGGAGAGCCGATCGAGGCCCTGTCCTTGGATTTGGTGCGGAGAATTGATGAGCGTTCTCGACAATTGGCGCGAGAAACGCTCTCTCGTCGCGAAGAGCATCCAGATTTCGATGACAACGATGTTCCTGCATGTTTGTGGCTGTGGGCGAGAATCATCGAGCATGTTTTGTCTACAGATGCACGTCCTTTTTGCACTTTTTGCTATCGCACCGTGGCGCTTCGCTCCAATGGGCGTTTGAAAGAATATTGTCCGGAACATGCCTCTAACAAAGGGAATGCCGGGGGCTACCTTCGCGGCCGAGCCCATCAGAAAGCATTCGAAGAGTTTCTGGCAGATCAGGAATCCCCTGACGATTTGGTACTCGGATTGTTGAGGTTTGAACTTAACTCCCGTCGCAAAGCGGGGGGAATGCCGGGTACGTTTTCAAGGAAAGTATCCGCAAAATCCAGGCTTCAGGGATCCGTCTTGACATTAAGCTCGATGACTTACATTGGATGACGCAAGGACATCCGGATTGGACTGAATTAGCCCTCCGGTGGCGACAACACGTTGAAGACTATGAAGGGGGAGGCCAGATCAGCAAAGGCCTGATCGCTGTAACCCCATCGCAACTGGTCGAGCAGTGGATCCGCTGGAATGCGTGGAGGGAGAGAGGGGATTTCAGCGCTCGAGTAGGGAAGGGCAGGCCGACCAAAATTGACCATGACGAAGCTCTGCGGCTTCGCGCCGAGGGGATGCGTGTATCGGACATCGCAAAGCATTTTCCTACGGTAAACCCCAAGTCTTTGATCGTGTTTTTCTCGAGATGGGATCTTGCGCATATTGATCGCGAACAGGCTCTCCAGATGCGGAACGAGGGCAAAACCGATGCAGAAATCGCCGCGTATTTTTCGGTATCACCGAAATCAGTGGCCAAGGTGTTGGCGTCAGACGAGGTGGCCTAACCAAGGCTAAGAGGGTAGCCGACAGCGCAAGCGAACTACGTCGATGAGTTTATGGCGGTGGGAAGGTGCTGCCAGGGTTGGTTAGTCGCTGAGGCTGAAACAATTTGGCTAGTTCGCGGCCTGTGATCTCAGATCAGCCATCTTCAAGCACTTGATCGGCAGACTCGCCAGCGGCGACAAAACTTCTCAGAATGTTTCCACCCGATTCGCCGACCAACAAGTAAGCCAACCTGAAGCGTTCGTCAGAACTGGCCAGAGCCTCCAACTTGCTTACCTGCTCCTGCAACTTGACCATATTCGCCAAGCCATGCCATGATGCGTCGGACACGATCCTCGATGTTTGCGCTGTCCTTCAATTGGCGAGTTCATGGACCACATCGTGCTTGGTGCCAATCCAGTCCGAACAAAGAGACTCGATCGAAGAGCGAATATCCGTGGGCAGCTCGACGTTCGGCAGCTCTTTCTGGATATAGTCAGCATTGCTCATCAGGCCCATGGCGCAAGCATATGCCGCTGAGCAAAATTGATCGAGCACACCGCTTTCTGGAGAGGCGGAATGTTGGTTGCTGGACGAGTTGGCGCGGATATATTCCTGACTGAACGGCTTCCAGTCATCCTCGGAGAATAGGCGCAGGATGTATTCACGCGCTGAGCCGGGTTCCCACTGATATTTTTCAGAGAACTGGTCGAGGAAACCAAGCAGGTGGAAAAGCCCGATTGCTTATGTCCCAATGAAGCTGCTCTCCGATGTAGTCCCCATTGATTCCCTTGTACTCGTCCAGCGACCGCCGCAGTCCAAGGCAGAATTCCTCGATGATTCGAGTGACAAGCTCAGGGTCTTCACCCGCGTTGGCTGCTATCTGGTCGACGAACGAGCGTTCTTTAGTCACATGCTCACCTTTTTAGCAAACATCGATAGGCGTCGTCTTCCAGACGTCCTGCGCCAAAGCGATGAGCATGCTGTGACGCTTCTCGATGCTCGCCGCATTCCAGGCAGGAAAGGCCTCCAGCTTTGCGTTGATCCGCGAAATGGACGTGTTTTGCCCAACATCGGTTAGTGCCACCAGACTGCGGGTCAGGTAGTTGCCGCTTTGCTGTACTCGGCCTTCTTGTCCTTGTAGAAGTCGTTCCCCGCGACAATGTTGATCGGCTTCTCCAGCAAAGTCAGATTGCCCAGCCGGTTCTTGTAGTCGTCGTAAACCAGCCCCGGGTTCTCGGTGGCCCACTTGCTGCGCAAATCGTCCTCCGGTTTATTGGGCAGGATGTGTTCTATTTCCAGAATGGAGAACGGCTCTAGGCTGCCCGGTACCTTCAGTCCGCTGAAGGCCATCTCGACGTGCTGCGTCAGTCCGCGCCAGCAGGTACCGAGTGCGGTACTGCTGCATCGAATACAAGGTGAAGCGTTTGAGGGCATCGGCCAGCTCCTGCGACTTGCCAGTCATATTCTTCTCGAAGCGGTCGGCGATGAATGCGTTGAGCTGTACCTTCTTTTACCGGATCAGTTGTCTCCGCAATCGCACGCAGCTCGTCGGCCCATTGGGAGAAGCTGCGCTCCAGATCTTTGGTCGGCGTCTTGGTGAAGATGTAGTAGAAGAGGAAGCTCTCCAACTGCGCCACGAAATGGTCGAACAGCGTCTTCGGGAGATTGGCTGCCGCCAGAAGCAGGACGTAGTGCAAGCTGAACGCGCCACCGGCCAGCCGCTTCAGACTGTCCATCGCCAGACTGGGCTTGCCGTCATTGCCCAGCCCGTTGGCAAAGGCCAGGTAGTGCTCAACGTTACGGATCACCTTGCGGACGAACTCGAAGGGTTTGTTCGCGTAATCGCACAATGCCGCGTTGTCCTTCGCGATGAACCAGTCGTAGATCTCGTCCTCGCGCACCACCGCATCGCCGCGCTCGTTCTTGATGACGTAGTTGGCCATCAGGAAGTAGCGCAGGAAGCGCAGCGGCTTTTCCTTCTCCTTCTCCAGCGGCTTGGTGATCTTCTTCCACTCGTCCTTGAGCTGGGTGAACTGCGCTTGCTTGACCTGTGTGAACAACAGGTTTTTGAGCAGGTCCATCGGGTTCAGTCCGACACCACGCTCATTGATGGTCTCGAAGATCTTCAGCGCGCTGCTGACGTCGGTGGATATCTGGATGAAAACCACGTTGTTGGCCAGATAGCCCCAATACTTCTTCAGCTTGGCGATGTCGTCGTAGTTGTCTTTCAGGTAGCGGTACAGCGTGCCGTAGGCGTTGACCAGATTCTCGAGTGAGCCGAAGCTGGCGATGCCGGCTGACTGGATACCTGATCGCACTGCTTGCGGATCGGCATCCAGTTCGACCAACTTGGCCATCACCTCGCCCGCGTTCTCGTAACGTGGCTCAAGTTTCAGGTTGGTGCGCACCTCGCCGTCGCTATCCACGTAGCTGGTCGAGATCAGCCCGGAAAGCATCTGCTTCTGCGGCTCACCTGAAACAGATGCTTCAGCGCGCACAGCAGCAGAAAAAACGTGGTCAGGCGCTGCTGGCCGTCGATCACCTCGTAGTGGTTCTTCTGGTCGGTCGGCGACACCAGCACAGTGCCAATGAAGTATTCCCGCGTCGTGCCCGCATCGATCTGCTCGCCGATGTCCTCCAGCAGCTGATGCACTTCCTTGTCCGTCCAGACGTACTCGCGCTGGTAGTCCGGGACGATGTAGAAGCACTCCCTGAATGCTTCCTCAATGCTGTATTTGTGGTTTTCAATCCGTGCCATAGTTTCTCTCTACGATTTGTTCAACTGCGCAACGCTGCAAACTGATTGCTGGGCCCTTCCGCTCTCAATTCGATGACGTCGCTTTTGGAGAGCACGTAGGGAAGTGATTGATCGATCAGGAAGGGGTAGATCACGGCCATGGTTGCAAGCTCGTAACAGGCATAGCTTTGCCGGTGAAGCGCAGCGCGGCCTCCAACAAGCCAGGTGATGACTTTCTCGTCTGAGACTTTCCTTTGGGGACGTCGATTAAGGCGCTTGCCGTTCTCGACCCGTTCGATGGCGCCCCAATTGGCTTGTGTTTGGATGACAGCCTGGGTTGCTCGCTTGGTAACCTCACGGTCGCCATACACTTCGCTCATGCGACGGTGAATTTCTGACACTGAGCAGTCACCTTGAGTGCAGTAAGCCTGCCAGAGAATTCCGGCAACCTTTCCGAAATACGGGTATGACGCGATAGCTGATCCCCACGCAAAACAGCAGTCATCGCGCCATCATCGTTGGGGCTGAAAATCTGCACGCCTCGATCCGAAGTCGACAGTTCGTTACGAGGTTCAATGGCCAAAGCATTCAGCTTTGTCTGGCTTTTGATTTGGCTTCCTTTCCGAGGCCGGCGCTGTCCAGTAGTGCCTCGAGGTCGCCCAGGGTTGCTAACCCGGCGCGGACTTTGATCGCCATGTCCACCCAGTCCAACTGGATGTAGCGATCAAACCCGATTTGAGGGGCTGATTGAATCATTCGGTTTCACTCACTTCCATCACTTTGACAAAGGCACAATCAGCTCCCTCAACGGAGAGGCCACCGTGCGACGGCTTGGACTCCCGGTTGTGGGAAAGCAGTGCGCCCACCTGCGTATAGGGTCATGAAATCCGCAGGTAGTCCAGCGATGTCAAAACGATATGTATTGGGGTTGGATGCATTTGCCTGTTCAAGCGTTTCGCCCGGCCCGGTAGGTCCGTACTCGCTCGCTACGCATCTCGGCCGCGATCCCTTGATTGGTTTGCCTGGCCCGTGGCTTCGACGTTGCCATGGTCAGCAGTAAGGTAAATGCTGAAGCTTTTGTCGATCAGAAGCTGAAACAGCTTTTCAACAAAGCCTGTGGCCATACCAGTCCTCGATGAGTTTGGATGCGCTTCGCTTCCCGAGGAACGCGCTATGAACAATTCCGTCGACAGTGTCCACGACGATGCCGGCCACTTTGAGCTGCGGGGCAGATAATGCCGTATCAAGGTCCTGCAGGTCTGCATTGTTCTGGATGCTTTTCCGGTACAGAACCTCGTTGGCTTTAAGGCCTTCGTTTTGCCAGAAGCGCGACCATTGGGTGGGCTCAGATGAGGTGGTCTCTATCGAGGAGGCGAACTCGCGCGGACGCAGTCCGGAGAAAATTGCCTGTCGTGAAACCGAAGTGATGGTTGGCAGCCAGGCAAAGCATGTGTTTTCCTCAAATCCCAAATGAGGGCGCGTTTGGCCAGAGACTCGCGGATCTGCACCCACTGGTCTATGGCAAGACCATCGAACACAAGAAGAGCGATCTTGCTTTCTCCTGCATTCCTGCGCATCGACAAGAAGTGGGGAATTCGATGAACCATCACCGGCGCTTTAGCGGCGGGCAGTGATGGCAAATCTCCATAGTGCTTTTTGACCCACGCCAGCAATCGATCATCCACTGCCTCCTGCAGCGTGGCGATCGAGCCTTTAACCCTCGGCACGAGCAGAGTCCAGGAGTGGAACCGGGCGATCACTTCACCGATGCGGCGCGATAAAAGTTGGACCAGTCCCGGTGGGTCTCCACCGAGTCGAAGAGTGGTGAATGCCTTTGATCCCTTCCTCAACCAGGTTGCGTGGCGACAACGGGTCTTGAACGACCCTGTTTTCGCCCAGTCTGGAATATGCGCTGGGATGCCTTGTACAGCCAGTGGGTGCAGCAGACCATCCAGGAACATGGAGTCAATAATGACTCTCACGTCAGGGTGCTCAAACGGCACTTCAACCTTGGCAACGAGTCCTCGTGACTCAGGTTCGCCAGTCCGTACTACCACCCACACCAAGTTTCTTGAGGTAGCGGAACCAAGCAACCTTTACCGTCCTGAGTAGCGTGCTCTTGGAGGAGAAAAGCTCGCTGATTGGCAGTCCAGAAAATTCCGGGTTGTCATCCAGAACTTGTGCCACATGATCTGCGAGTACCGTGGGCAAACTTGCATCCCGGTAGTGCAGTTTCAACAGCACGTTCCACAACTCCTCAGAGCGCGAGATGAGGTGCGGACTGATCTTGAAAATATGGGTCAGTACAAACTCTTTGGTCGCGTCGCCACCCAGCATTTGAGACGCATGCTTGGTCTGGGCAGCAAATAGAGCCTCGTGGTATTCGGCGCCCAACGCGCGCACCACAGGGTAGTTCAGCTTTGGAAAAAGGTTGGCAAGACTCAGGCTGACCCGCCTAGCTTGTTTTAAATAGTCCCAGGGCAGATCGCTGGTGTTGTTGCTGCGCAAGTGCAAGACCAGCGATTTTGCAGGCCCCTCCTGTCCCTGGTCCCACGCTTGGCGGTAGCGTTGCTCGTATTCGGCACGGAACACGACCGAGTCAAGGAAAGGCAGCACCTCGAAACCGCGATCCCTCAAGCCGGCCAGCACTCGCTCATCCAGCAAAACATCATCTGGGTCAGCGGCAATCCACAAACGCGACAGCTCAGCCGGAAACTCCTTCAGGATGCGTTCAATCCACAAACTCATGCAGCTCTCCCTGAGCTCATCGTCAGCCCCACTCGGACCATCACGACGGCATTGAGATCGGGTACGCTGGCTTCTGCCTCATCCAGGGCAGCCAATCGAGCCTGATACTCTGCTTTTAGGCGTTTCCGACGATGCTCTCTGACCGCCGGCAGACCGATGCGGCCGATTGCCTGATACCGTGACTCGTATGCGTACTCAGCCCGTTCCCGTTCGTCTTTCAATTTGCTACGGTGCTCATCAAGCAGTTCGCTGAATAGCCGTTCTCCATGAGTCTTGGCCGCTGCCATGGATGTCTCAAACCACGTCAGCGCATCCTCGGTGCAGGACGAGCCGGTAATCTCGACGTTCTCCGTGAGCAGCAAGTCCCAGATGCGCTTCGCGCAGTCGGCACAAATGTCCGACCGTCATCTGTGGCGAACACCGGCAAAAGCGCTTTCTGTTGAAGCCCTCGGCCGACAGACTGATTTCCCAAAGCGACCACACGCCGGTAACACTGGCTGGCAGCCCGGTGATCGTCGCAATCGGTAGGGGGCTGGTCAGCCACGCAACGGGGGGAGCTCACTGATGACCGCACGGGCGCGTGGATCTTCCAAGGTCACCCATTCCAGCTCCGGGTTGTTTTCTGCCGTTCGTGCGTCGAAGCAGATCTGGGCAGACTCACTTCCATCCACCCACTTCACGCGCCATGCCTGACCCTCCTTGGTGGCACTGCCGCCGCGAGATGGCAAGCCCATGGTGATGGCTCGTTCGAGCCAGAACTGCGCCGGGTGATCGCGCCATTTACGGGCATCTTCGGCATCAGGGCATGAGCGCCAGAAAGCAGGTCGCTGTTCTTCCTTGAGTCGGCCACCTTGTCTCGAACTTGGCTGATCACAGCATCGCATTCCTGCTCGATCGAGTCAGGGTTTTGCAGTCCATGCACGAACAACTCGTCGAAGAGGGGTTCAGACTCGACAGAATCCATCACGTCTGAAGCCTTGTCGACCCCAAATTCCTGTGCAATGACCTCCAGCTTTTCCTCAAGCACTTGGCGGACGCGATGCTCGACGGTGTCTTCGAGCACGAAGTTGATGGCGCGCACGACATGCTTTTGGCCGATACGGTCGACACGGCCAATGCGCTGTTCCAAGCGCATCGGATTCCAAGGCATGTCGAAGTTGACGATGACGTGGCAGAACTGAAGGTTCAGACCCTCGCCGCCAGCATCTGTTGAAATCAACACGCGCACATCGCGTGAGAAGGTCTGCTGTGCCTTGGCCCGAGTGTCGAGATCCATGCTCCCGTTCAGCAGTGCGACAGAAAATCCCCGACTTTCCAGGAAATTGGCCAGCATTGCCTGGGTTGGCACGAACTCAGTGAAGATCAACACCTTGAGCTCGGGGTTGCTTTCTTCCTGCTGCAGCTTGTAAATCAACTCCAGCAAGGCCTCCGCCTTCGCGTCAGTTCCCTGGCCCTCGGTGGCTCTGGCCAGCTCCAGCAGCATGTCGACTTCGCTTTTCTGTGCCCAACCAGAGGACTGCACGGCGACATGATCGACCTGAGTTTGGCCGTCTAGGTCGGCCCACTCATCCATGTCAGTGGCCTCGAACAGCGACACTTGCGGTTGCGGTGCATCCAGCAGAACTTGGCGCTTTTCCAACGTAGTCCGAATGGCGGCGGTGCTTGATGTCACCAGACGCTGCATCAGGATCATCAGGAAGCCGATGTGCCTTTGCTTAGCAGCCAGCGCTTGGTTGTAGCCGTGGCGCGCATAGTCGGTGACCGCTTCGTACAGCCGCTGCTGCGCGTCATGGCGAGCCTGCCAAGCAACAGCATGCAAGCGCGTGAGGCGCGGCTTGAACAGTGGTTGCCCCTCGGCATCGATGGAGCCGCGTTTTTCGGTGCGAATGACGAAAGGTTGGACGCGATCGCGGCTGACGCTACTTTCATCCGGGAATGATTCGCGGTCGATCAACTGCATCAGTCGTAGAAACTGATCCGTCTTGCCTTGGTGGGGCGTGGCCGACAAGAGCAGCAGGTAAGGCGCAGCTTCTGACAACGCAGCACCCAGCTTGTACCGGGCCACCTGGTCAGTGCTACCCCCCATACGATGGGATTCGTCGATGATGACCAGATCCCAAGAGGCAGAAATTAAATCCTCAAAGCGCTCCCGGTTGTAGTTGTTGAGTTGCTCAAGACTCCAGCCCCGCCGGCCTTCAATCGGCTTGACCGAATCGAGTGAACAGATCACCTGGTCGTGCATGCGCCAGAGGTTCTCTTCATCGTTGCGCCATTGCCGGAAGGCAGCCAGTTCAGCTGGGTCGATGTACTGCAACTTTCCCCAAAGTGCGGGCGCATTTCAGCCTGCCACTGGCGCCCAAGCCTTCAGGGGCGACGACCAGGATGCGGCGAGCCATGCCGCGCAATTTCAACTCGCGCAGAATCAAGCCGGCTTCGATGGTCTTGCCCAGCCCAACTTCATCGGCCAGCAGGTAACGGATGCGATCGCGGCTCATAGCCCGATTCAGGGCGTAGAGCTGGTGAGGCAAGGAACCACGCTGGACTGGATGGGGGCCAGCAGTAGGTTGTCCTCCAAGGCATCCTGCAGTTTTTGCCGCAGCAGCGTGTGGAGGATCTCCTCAACGGAGGTCTGCAGAGCTTCAAAGTGGGTCAGGTCTTGAGCCCGGAGCACGCTCAACCGCGTCTTTGGCGGCAGCCAGACGCGGTAAGCGGTTTCACCCCACATCTCCTGCCGGTCCCAACGCGGCAAGGGGTGGCGTGGCGGGTGTGCCAGCACCATGCCCCTAGCTCATGCATAACCTGGCGTTGACCTGCCTGACTCATTAAGCGCCTGCCTCCGTGCGCGTCAGTGCCTGGTCGTACCAGAGCAAGAGCTTCTCATCTTCCTGAAGCGCTTCTTCGGGAATCTTGTGAGCGATTTCGATGATTGCCTTGTAGTTCTTGGCTGACCACGCAGCCTTGAACCCGGCTCGCAGAACCTCCAGACGGAATTCCTTCAGCTTACGACCCGTGGATGCTTGGTAGGCTTCAAATTCCTTCAGCAATGCTTTGTCGCGCTTCTTCTCCAGGTCTTGAGCCTTGTTCGGGTCGGGTACGTACCAGCGGTCTTTTGCCTTGGACACAAGAGCAGGGTTGGACTTATCGAGACTGCGCAGATCGTGGTTGGTCGAGAGGTAGCTGTGGATCTGACTTGGCACCTCACCTGTGCCGTCGTAGCGCAAAAGTTATCTTCCAGCAACTGGTCCAACTCCGGAATGATTTTGCCCTTACGCTTGGCCGATC
>JADJMS010000022.1 GCA_016709495.1 Candidatus Dechloromonas phosphorivorans
GAATTCAGCATCGGTCCTGAGTCGGCAATGCGCCCTCGGCCCCGGACATGTCCTACTTCACCGAAGCCGTGCCGGCCGCAACACCGCCCGTGGCCCCGCTGTTCGATAATGAAATACCGGCTGGCTTTACGCTGGATCGAAATGATGGTGACCCTCGCCATCATCGCCGTGCTCGCCACGCTGGTCGTGCCGATGGCGCAGATCAGCGTGCAGCGCAGCAAGGAGCAGGAGTTGCGCCTCGCTCTGCGCGAAATCCGCAATGCCATCGACGCCTACAAACGTGCCAGTGATGAAGGCCGCCTGCCGCGCGACAGTAACTCGAACGGTTACCCAGCCAACTTGCAAGTTCTGGTCGACGGTGTTGCTGACGACAAGCACCCCAAACGACAAAAAATCCGCTTTCTGCGGCGTTTACCGCGCGACCCCATGTTTCCGGACGCTTCAATCGACGCTGAAAAGACTTGGGGACTGCGCAGTTACAGCAGCGAAGCCGGCGACCCCAAGGAAGGCTCAGATATTTACGACGTTTATTCCCGCTCGCCGCTACCCGGCCTGAACAGCGTACCCTACAGGGTCTGGTGATGGCACGCGGATTTACGCTGATTGAGCTGTTGGTCGTGCTGCATCATCGTTGCCTTTGCTGTCAGCAGCCAGCCGTCGCTACACGCAATATGTCGAACGTCATCGCGAAACGGTCCTCGCCGAAAACCTGCGCCTGACGCGCGATGCACTGGAGCACTTTCATGCAGACCGCGGTCGCTACCCGGAATCACTTGATGAACTGGTGTCACGCCGCTATCTGAAAAGCCTGCCTTTCGATCCCATCCTCGAAAGCAATCGTCACTGGCTGGTGAGTGAGCCAGCACCACCCAGTGAAGGGAAAGTAGCTGATCTGCACAGCGCTGCGCCCGGCCTGGCGCGTGATGGTCGTCGCTTCGCCAGTTGGTAACTCATGCGCTCCCAACAACGACAAACCGGCATGATTTACGTAGCGCTATTGCTGGCCGTCGCCTTGATTGGCGGCCTTTCAGCGATTAGCCTTAAAGTGGCACAAACCCTGCAACAGCGCAGCGCAGAAGCAGAGTTACTGGCTATCGGCCTGGAATTTCGCAATGCGCTGCAGTCTTACGCCGAGGCAACGCCCAACGGCCTGCCCAACACGCCGGCATCGCTTGCGGAACTGCTGCGTGACCCACGCAGCCCTGGAGTCATCCGCCATTTACGCCGTCTTTATCACGACCCATTCACGGGAAAAGCTGAATGGGGAATTGTTCGCGGCCCCGACCAGCGCATCATTGGCATACACGGCCTGAGCAACACGCCAACATTCAAGCGCGAGAATTTTCCGGTTGAACTGTCAGCGCTTAGCGGCAGCCTGCGCCATGCTGATTGATTTTACAATTACAGCTTTGCCCAGCACGCAGCAAGGCGAAAAGAACGTTCAAATTTTCTCACTCAAGTAAGGGAGTACAAACCATGAAGAAACAACTTATATCGCTCGCCCTCGGTTTTACCTGTGCCATGCCGGTTATTGCCGATAGCAACACTGAACTTTTAGTCATGATCAACTCAGGTACGCCGCAAACTCAAGGCATGGCAATGGTTCTGGCAACGCAGGCGATGGAACAGAAAGCCAGCGTGCGCGTACTGCTTTGTAGCGAAGGCGGCCAATTGGCAGTCAAAGGCAAGGAAGGCGTCGTACTCAAGCCACGCAACGTGACGCCGAATCAAATGCTTCTGGGACTGATGAAGGCGGAGCAAAGTTGAAGTTTGCGCCCTTTTCCTACCAAACAGCGACCTCAAGCCCACCGACTTGATCGAAGGCGTGGCCGTTGCCAAACCTGCCGAAATCGCCTCATACATGCTTCAAGGGAATGTAAAAACGCTCAGCTATTAAGCATTCGGATTGAATTGGTCCGGGCCAAAACCCTTGCCCCGACCAGTTTTCTCTGGTTTAAAAAAATATTTGCACAACAGTTGACCTAGATTATATGCACTTAATAATTTACTTATGAACGGGGCGTATGATTTACACAAAATTGGATGTGCTTGATGAAGTTTGAACAGCGTGTGTTACGGACTTCAAAAGCACAATAAAAATCAATAGTCGTCCTGGAGTCTGTCATGAAAACGAAAACGATTTTCCGCTCGGTGCTAGCGCTCGGATTGGCCTGAACCGCCACTTTTGCATCTGCTTATGATGCCGACTGGAAACGCGGGCGGGTTTATTACCGCAGCGTATGTACCGCCTGCCATGCCGCACAGGCTGGTGGTTCGATCGCCCCCAGTACAATGACCAAAGCACAGTGGGGCAGCTACTTGCAGGCTGACAAGCATGCCAAGGGCAAGGACTCAATGAAACAGTACGTCAGCAAGACGTATCGGGCTTCGATCAAGACACAAAATAAGGCCGCCGAGAAGTTTATCGATGTGCCTGATGAAGAAATGCTTGAAGACATCAAAGCCTTTGTCATCAAGGGTGCAAAGGATGGCGAAGCGCCGGCAAGCTGTAGTTAAGGCCAGCCAGCCCCCTTTTTGTCTTCGGCCCTCCGGCCTTTCATTGTTCTGGAGTTAATCATGAAATCAAATCGCCCACTCGCGATTGCGGTTTTGCTCGCCGCAATTTTTGCAGCACCAACCATTTTCCCATCTGTATCTCTGGCTGCGGACAGCGCCGCCGTTCAACCCAAGGCAGGTTGGTATCAACAAGTTGGTTCAGGCCGATTTTGTCGCAAATATGCCGTTTTGCCCAAGCCGGAAGGCGTGCAAATCATAGACTCGCGCCCGGCCACCCGTAAATTCGATCCGGGTCACATCCCGACTGCGATGAATTTGCCGGACACCCAGTTCGACAAGCTGGTTGATCAGCTACCGAAGGACAAGAACACGCTGCTGATTTTCTATTGTGATGGCCCCGAGTGCATGCTCAGCCATAACTCGGCCTTCCGCGCTGAAAAATTGGGTTACACCAATATTCAGGTTTATGCCGAGGGTTATCCGGACTGGATCAAGAATGGCCACATCGGCGCAGTCAGCGTGCCTTTCATCAAGAAGCTGATCGATGACAAAGCCCCGATGACCCTGATTGACTCACGCCCCAAGGAGCGCAAGTTCGACAAGGGCCACATTCCCGGCGCCATCAGCATTCCTGACCTGCAATTCGACAAGATGGTTGATCGCCTACCTGCCGACAAGGCTGCGCCGCTCTATTTTTACTGTGAAGGCCTGAGTTGCAAGCTCAGTTCCGACTCTGCCGCCAAGGCAGTCAAACTTGGTTATAGTGCCGTCAAAGTTGTGCCCGAAGGCTATCCGGCATGGGAAAAACTCTACGGCACAGAAACTGCTGCAACGCCCGCCAAGCCAACGCTGCAGGCCGGCAAGGAAAGTGGAACGATTACGGTGGCCTCCTTTGAGAAAATTTTCAAGGAAGCCCCCGAGACGATTCATGTGGTCGACGTCCGCGACCCGGCTGAAATGGCCAGCGGCAGCTTCAAAGGTGCGATTGCTTTCCCGATCAACACGCTGGAAAAACGCATCGAAGAACTACCTTCTGACAAACCGATTGTTTTTGTTTGTGGCACGGGTGCTCGTAGCGGCGAAGCACACGACATGGCAAAACTTTATCGTCCGGCCTTGAAAACCTACTTTCTTGAAGCGGACATCAAGTGGAATAAAGACGGCAGCTACAGCATCGTCGAGAAGAAGTAACTCAGCACACGGTTTTTCGGGGGAAATAACATGAAATCCAAGCTACTCAAGCGTCTGGCGCAGTTCTGGCCCGGCGGCATCAAGCTGCTCGCTACCTTGCTGGTTGCCGGCCATAGCTTCGCCAGCGAACCACCACCAGTCAAAATGGGCACGACGGCAGATCACAGCAAGTTTAAAGAGTTACAACAGACTTTCAGTTCCGGTCCGGAACTGACCAAGGTTTGTCTCACTTGCCACACCGAAGCTGCCAAGCAGGTGCATCGCACCAAACATTGGACCTGGGATTTTCTGAACCCGGAAAACCAGCAACGTCTGGGCAAGAAGAATGTCATCAACAATTTCTGCATCTCGATTCCATCAAACTACGCTTTCTGTACCAGCTGCCACGTCGGCTATGGCTGGAAGGATGCCAACTTTGATTTCAAGTCGGAAGAAAACGTCGATTGTCTGGCCTGCCATGACACCACTGGCGCCTATCGCAAGCTACCGGGCATGGCGGGTCACCCGCCATACAAGGACACTGAAATCCCGCCGGGATCGGGCAAGATCGCCAAAGCAGTTGACTTGAGCAAGGTCGCCCAGAAGGTTGGCAAATCCAGTCGCGATACCTGTGGCGCCTGCCATTTCTTTGGCGGCGGTGGCGATGGTGTCAAACATGGCGACATGGATTCATCGTTGGCCTCACCGGACAAGGAGCTCGATGTCCCACATGGATGCCACGGGCCTCGATTTCACCTGCGGCACCTGCCACAAAACTTCCAGCCATGAGATCCCGGGCAGCCGTTACACCCCGGTCGGCAAGGACAAGGATGGCGCTCACCTGCGCGGCAAGGAAGACAAGAGCAATCCGGCGACCTGCCCGGCCTGCCACGGCCAGACACCGCACAAGGATGGCGGCATGGCAACCAAGCTCAACCACCATACCGACAAGGTCGCTTGCCAGACTTGCCACATCCCGGCAATCGCCCGGGGCGGGGTTGCCACCAAGATGACCTGGGACTGGTCGACAGCCGGCAAATTGACGCCGGAAGGCAAGCCCATCATCAAAAAGGATGACAAAGGCCGCGTCATCTATGACTCCAAGAAAGGCGACTTCACGCTCGGCGAGAATGTCACGCCGGAATACGCCTGGTTCAATGGCAAGGTGACCTACACCCTGCTTGGCGACAAGATAGACAAAAGCGAAGGCGTCACGCACATCAACAAGATGGGTGGCAGCGCCAACGATGGTCAATCGTTGATCTGGCCGATGAAGGTTTTCCGCGGCTCACAGCCCTACGATGCGGAGAACAAGACATTGGTCACCCCGCATACAGCAGGCAATGATGACACCGCTTACTGGAAGAATTTTGGTTGGGAAAAAGCCATCGAAAGCGGCATGAAGGTTTCAGGTGCTCCATTCTCCGGCAAGGTTGATTTCATCAAGACTGACATGTCCTGGCCAATCACCCACATGGTTGCGCCCAAGGAAAAGCGGTTGGCTGTAACGAATGCCATGCCAAAGGTGGTCGTCTCGACAAGATCGATGGCATTTACATTCCGGGTCGTGACGCCAATAGTCTGGTCAACCTGCTCGGCTGGCTCGCTGTCGGCGGTACGCTGGCCGGGGTGTCGCTACACGGTTTGATCCGCATCCTGCGCCGCAAGCACTGATTTTGAGGAATTGATCATGGAACGCATTTACATCTTTACCCGCTTCGAGCGCTTCTGGCACTGGACACAGGCGCTGCTGGTCATCGGCATGATGATTACCGGCTTCGAGATTCATGGCACCTACAATCTGCTCGGCTTTGCCAAGGCGCATCAGATCCATACGGTTGCTGCCTGGGCGTTGATCATTCTCTGGGTATTCGCCATCTTCTGGCATTTCATCACTGGCGAATGGCGGCAGTACATCCCGACCATGAAAGGCGTCGACAAGATCATTCGCCATTACGCCTGGGAATATTTCGGGGCGAAGAGCATCCTTTCGTCGTCACCCGTGCCCGCAAGCACAACCCGATGCAGGCTCCAGGCCTATCTGGCGGTCAAGCTGCTGATCAATCCCATCCTGTGGATTTCCGGCCTGCTTTATCTCTACTACAACGAACTGGCGGCGCTTGGGCAAAGTCTTGATCTGGCAACCATCGCTCTGATCCATACGATAGGCGCCTTCATGATGCTCGCCTTCTTCATTGCTCACGTGTACCTTATTACGACCGGGCATACGGTCGGCGCCCATTTAAAAGCCATGTTGACCGGCTGGGAAGACGGCGAGGGAGAGCACGCAAAGTAGAATTAATACTTAAAGTGGCGCTACCGGGCAGAGCTGGCGAGATACTCGCTTCTGCCCGGCTTACAAACAACAAGAGAAAATGTTTCATGAAGCAAAGCGCTGAAAACGTCGCTACCCTTTACCCCCTTGAGCCGCCGCCCCTCTCCTTTCCCGACCCCGGCATTCCACAGTATCTTGAAACGACCTACTGGTGGGCTTACCTCCATCCCACTGCGGTTCGTTTTTTCGAGCGCGAATGGCTGGTTAACCTGATTCTCTGGGGCAATTTCAAACGATTACGCGATCTCGCACTGGCTGACTTGGGTGAGTCAAGGAATCAGCAAGTGCTTCAAATTGCCTGTGTTTATGGCGATTTCACGCAACAGATAGCCGCCCGACTAGGCCAACAGGCAACGCTGGATGTGATTGACGTTGCCCCGATTCAACTTGACAACCTGCGCGCCAAACTCCCATCCGATGCACGTGTCCGCCTGCACCGCCAGGATTCCAGCCATCTGCACTTTCCGGATGCCAGCTTCGACTCGACCCTGCTTTTCTTCCTGCTGCACGAACAACCTGAATCGGTGCGCCGCGCCACACTGGCCGAAGCCTTGCGTGTCACCCGTCCCGGTGGCAAGGTGATTATCGTGGACTATCACAACCCAAAACGCAGCAATCCTTTGCGCTATGTGATGACGGCGGTTCTCAAAGCGCTGGAGCCCTTTGCCCGTGATCTTTGGCGGCAAGAAATCGCCAGCTATCTGCCACCTGAACAAGCGATCAGCGATTTAGCCAAAAACACCTACTTTGGTGACCTCTATCAAAAAATAGTGATAACCCGCTAATTTTTCAGGCTGAAAAATTTAGTCATTTTTGGCGGTTGACCGTAACAATTGCCGCAAACCTCTAGCCGAAGCATGAGGGCTGACGGTATGCTGGCAGGCTGTCACAAATAACAACCGGAGACCCTCATGCCCGCCCTGCTCCCCCAACCCGATCCCCAAGGCCTGCTCGAATATTCGGTGGTATACACCGACCGCGCGCTAAACCATATGTCGCAACGCTTTCAGGGCGTCATGAAAGACATTTCGCGCATTCTGAAGAGCGTCTATAACGCCCAATCTGCCATTGTTGTGCCGGGTAGCGGCACCTTCGGCATGGAAGCCGTGGCCCGCCAGTTCGCCACGGATCAAAAAGTGCTGGTCATCCGCAACGGCTGGTTCAGCTTCCGCTGGACGCAAATTTTCGACATGGGCCGCATTCCTGCCGAGAGCATCGTCCTCAAGGCGCGCCAAACCGGCAGCGGCGCGCAGGCACCTTTTGCCCCGGCACCAATTGAAGAAGTCGTTGCGGCGATTCTCGAACACAAGCCGGCGGTGGTCTTTGCGCCGCATGTTGAAACCTCATCGGGCATGATCCTGCCCAATGACTACTTGAAGGCGGTCAGCGAGGCAGTGCGTGCGATCGACGGGCTTTTTGTGCTCGATTGCATCGCCTCCGGCACGGTCTGGGTCGACATGGTGGCAAGCGGTATCGACGTGCTGATCAGCGCCCCGCAAAAAGGCTGGAGCGGTTCGCCCTGCTGCGCACTGGTCATGCTTGGCGAACGCGCCCGGACCCGAATTGACGCCACAAACAGCACCAGCTTCGCCTGCGATCTCAAGAAGTGGCTGCAGATCATGGAAGCTTTCGAGAACGGTGGCCACGCCTATCATGCGACGATGCCGACCGATGCGTTGGCCAGCGTGCGCGATGTGATGCTGGAAACCGAAGCTTACGGTTTCGCCAAGGTGTGCGCCGAGCAAAATGAACTTGGCCGCCAGGTTCGTGAACTCCTCGTTTCCCGTGGCTATCCGAGTGTAGCCGCCGAAGGTTTTCAGGCGCCCGGCGTGGTGGTCAGCTACACGACCGACCCGGATATTCAGTCGTGCAAAAAATTCCTTGCCGCCGGTATGCAATCGGCTTCTGGCGTACCTTTACAGTGCGACGAACCGGCTGATTTCCGTACTTTCCGCCTCGGTCTGTTCGGGCTGGAAAAGCTGCACAATCCGCAACGTACAGTCGAAACTCTGGCCAAGGCACTGGATGCAATTGCTTAAACCCTCCTATCGCCCGGCGGCGCTTGCCGCCCTTCTCCTTGCCTTGATCAGCGCGCCAGCCCAGGCACAGTCGCAGGCAGAATTTCAGAGTTGTCTGGCGCGCCTGCAACCTGCGGCCCGGCAAGCCGGCGTTGATTCAGCCAATTTCATTCGCTTTACACAAGGCGTGCAGGCTGATTTCTCGCTGCTCGAAAAACTCAACTACCAGCCGGAATTCAAGCTGCCGATCTGGGATTACCTCTCCGGCCTGGTTGATGAAGAACGCGTGACGGATGGCCTGGCCGGCCTCAGTCGCCATGCCGAGGTGTTGCAAAAAGTTCAGGCTCAATATGGCGTTGATCCGGCAACCGTCGTTGCGGTATGGGGCGTTGAAAGTAATTACGGGCGGATAACCGGCAAATACCCGCTGGTTCAGGCCTTGGGCACGCTCTCCTGCTTCGGTCGGCGGCAAAGCTATTTTCAAGGCGAGTTTTATGCCGCATTGCGCATTCTGCAGCGTGGCGATATTGCGCCAGAGCGCTTGAATGGTTCCTGGGCTGGCGCTTTCGGCCACACCCAATTCATGCCCGCTACTTACGAAAGGCTGGCTGTCGATTTTGATGGTGATGGTCGTCGTGACCTGGTTGATAACAGCGCTGATGCACTGGCATCAACTGCCAACTTCCTGCGCAAAGGTGGCTGGAAAAGTGGATCTGCCCTGGGGTTTTGAAATCAAGCTGCCCAACAACTTTGACACCAGCCTCGCCGGGCGCAAGAACAAACGCAGTCTGGCCGATTGGGAAGGTTTGGGTCTGACACTGGTTGATGGCCGACCGCTAAGCAACAGCGGGTTGGCGGCTGGCGAGAAAGTCGGGCTACTGATGCTGGCCGGGGCCAATGGGCCAGCTTTTGTGACAACCAAAAATTTTGATGTGATCTACGGCTACAACGCCGCCGAAAGCTATGGCTTGGCCATCGCCCATTTGTCCGACCGTTTGCGTGGTGGCCAGCCATTTGTCACGCCCTGGCCGACTGACGACCCTGGCATCGCGCGTGCAGAACGGCGCGAACTGCAAACCTTGCTTGCCGCCCGCGGTCACGACATCGGCGACATTGATGGCATGCTGGGCGAAAAAAGCCGGGTTGCAATCAAGCATGAACAAAGCCGGCTGGGTCAGATGGTAAATGGTCGTGGTGGGCTTAAAATTCTTCAGGCGTTGCGCGCCGGACAGTAATCGACAAGTCGCCGTTCACCAAGTCAATTGCCGATTAGCAATTGACGCAACAGCCATGCGCAGGACATACTGCATGGCAAATGTTGCGCCGCAACATCACACCTTACCTGCAAGGTATCGGGATAACCGGACTATTGTTGGCGAATGCACGGATTTCACTCATGAAGATCGATTTTCGCCTGGCTTTTCATTACGGCCTGACCATATTTCTCAGCGCCTTTCTGCTGTTTCAAGTTCAGCCGATGATCGGCAAGATGATCCTGCCCTGGTTCGGTGGCTCGGCCTCGGTCTGGACAACCTGCATGTTGTTCTTCCAGACCATCCTGCTGCTTGGTTATCTGTATTCGCATTGGGTTGTACGTTTTTTGACACCACGCCAGCAAAGCCTCCTGCATATGACTTTGCTGGCGACCAGCCTGCTCCTGATTCCGATTGAACCCAGCGAAGCCTGGAAACCCACCGGCGCTGAAAACCCCACCCTGCGCATCCTCGGA
The DNA here is from genome assembly GCA_016709495.1 of Candidatus Dechloromonas phosphorivorans. Classification (GTDB taxonomy): domain Bacteria; phylum Pseudomonadota; class Gammaproteobacteria; order Burkholderiales; family Rhodocyclaceae; genus Azonexus; species Azonexus defluvii. The sequence goes on from JADJMS010000022.1 coordinate 9,770, forward strand.
CTGCTTACTGTCTCCATCGGGCTACCCTACTTTGTCTTGTCCACCACCGGGCCATTGATCCAGGCCTGGTTTGCCCGCGAGCGATCCGGACAGGTACCTTATCGGCTGTTTGCGCTGTCCAACCTTGGTTCGATGCTCGCCCTGCTGGCCTACCCGTTAGCCGTTGAACCGTTGTTGCCGACGCGCTGGCAATCCTGGGCATGGTCCGGCCTTTTTGCCACCTTTGCCCTGGCCTGTGGTCTGCTTGCCTGGCGCGGCCGCAATGGGAAACCGATTGTCGTTGGTCACCACGAAAAGGCCGAGCCATTGCGCCTGCCGCAAATGCTGCTCTGGATCGCCCTGGCCGCCTGCCCTTCCATTCTAATGGTGGCTGATACCAGCTTTCTCACTGAAAACATCGCACCGATTCCGCTACTCTGGGTCGCACCGCTGGCCCTCTACCTGCTCTCCTTCATCCTGAGCTTTGAAGGCCACGGCTGGTATCAGCGACGTATCTACCTGCCACTGCTGGTCATCAGCCTATTTTTGCTTGCCTGGTTACCGACGTTGGGCGTCAGCGAAATGCCGATCAAGCTTGCCATGGGCCTCAACCTTGCTGCCTTCTTCGTTGCCTGCATGGTCTGCCACGGCGAACTCGCCCGCCAACAGCCACACCCCAGCCAGCTAACCGGCTATTACCTGACGCTTTCCATCGGTGGCGCGCTGGGCGGCTTCTTTGTCGGTGTAGTGGCTCCCTACTTTTTCAACAGCCACTATGAATTATCGATTGGTATCCTGCTTACCGGCCTTGTTGCCGCAATCGCCATCATCCCGCGCATCGCTTTCCCCAAACCGGCACTGCGCACCGCCACCATTGCCCTATGCGCCCTGCTGCTGGCCGGCATCGGCTGGCTGCGCGTTGCCGACCATCAGGAAGAGATCGGCGGCGCAGATGCCCTGCTACGCAATTTCTATGGCACGTTGACAGTCAGCAGCAATGCCGAAGCAGGCTGGCGCACCATGCTGCACGGCCAGATTATCCATGGCCGACAATACACTTCGCCGGAAAAATCCCAACTTCCTACCACCTACTACAGCCCGGCCGGCGGCGCCGGCAAGACATTGCTAGCCAAAACCGGCCAGGGGCCGCTGCGCGTTGGCGTGGTTGGCATTGGCGTCGGCACACTGGCCACCTACGGCAAACCCGGCGACTATTACCGGCTCTACGACATCGACCCGCTAGTCATCGACGTTGCGCAAAAGCACTTCACCTTCCTGTCCGACACCAAGGCCAAAACCGACATCATCCTTGGCGACGCCCGCCTGCAGCTTGAAAAGGAAAACCCACAGCAATTTGATGCTCATCGTAGATGCCTTCTCCGGCGACTCGGTGCCGGTATAACCTGCTGACCCGCCAGGCTTTTGAACTTTATTTTCGCCATCTCAAACCGGACGGGGTGCTGGCCATCCACATCACCAACCGCTACCTGGATTTGCGCCCGGTGATCAAAACGGCTGCCGATTTCCTCAAGCGCCCTGTCCGCATCGTCGACGATGCGGGCGACAGTGATCAAGGAACATTCCGTTCACGCTGGGCGGTCATCGCTCAGGACGATACTTTCTTCTGCCACGACGGTTTCGCCGACGCCAAACTGCTTGCTGACAAACCCGGATTCAAGCCTTGGCAGGATGATTACAGCAGTTTGTTTGCAGTGCTGCAGTAATCAGGGCTTCTTCTCACCGGCGGTGACAGCAAAAGGCAACCAGTTTTCTGGCGGAGGCAGCGGGCAAGTAGCAAAAGGTGTGAAAGCACAGGGCGGACTATAGGCAAAATTAAAATCCAGGCTGATTTTGCCGTCGACCGAAACAGGTACTTTGAGAAAACGTCCCGCCCCATAAGTTTCCTTGCCGCTGCTGCGATCACGAAAAACAAAGAAAACCTCAGTCGCACTCACTGACATCGGCAGCAATTCAACTTGCTGCCCGGCTATTTCAAACACCGCTCGGTGTTCAACGAGCACTGTTTTCAGTTCGCCAGCAACATTCGGCACTTCCATCGAAACGGGCGGTGACAATGTCTGCCATTCAGCATCAATACGCCATGCTGGGTCGTAAGCGAAGTATTCCAGTCCGTTAAAGGGCTTTACTAAGGCCCAGTCCCGATCACGCAAACGCACTGCCAGTCGATTGTTACGGTCAACAACAAAAAAATGCCCAGTTTTTATAGTCGACCGTAGAAGGTTGACCGTTAAGGTCAGTTTGCAACTCGATTTCCGCTCCCTCTTCCGGCAACCAGAACAACTTGTCACCCTGCCAGCACAAATCGCCGAGATGCGGCGGTCCAGCAGGCAGCAGAACGGTAGAACCTTCGGCACTGCCAACCGGGTTCAACCCCGGTTCCAGCCAGAACAGGCCAATCAAACCGAGCCAGCTATTCGGGCCGGCCAATTCATCACGGCGTGCAAGCCGCCAGCGCTGATGCACTTGATCGCTATCCATAGGTTTCCTTGAATTATGCCTTCGACCTATTCAGCCACTTCAGGAGCACTTCATACATGACTTCGGGAATGACCGGTTTGCCAATATGGTCGTTCATGCCCGCATTGAGACAGGCTTGGCGATCCTCCTGAAAAGCATTGGCCGTCATTGCCAGAATGGGGGTATCGATGTTCAAGGAGGTTGCACGGATCGCTCGAGTTGCCTCGAGGCCATTCATTTTCGGCATTTGCATATCCATCAGGATCAAGTCATAGTCGCAGACAAGTGCCAGAGACAAGGCCATCTCGCCATCCTCAGCCAGGTCCACGATCAAACCGACATCCTCCAGCAACCCACGCGAAACCTCCTGGCTGATCGGTTCATCTTCGGCCAAAAGGACACGGGCGCCCGGATATAGGCGAATCAATTGAGCTTCCGCCGTTTCCTGCTGAGAAACAGGCGTGGGTGCAGCCTTTGCAACTTTACCCAGACGGACGGTAAACCAGAAGGCGCTGCCCTGCCCCGGCACACTATTGACGCCAATGTCGCCACCCATCATCTGGGCAAGCCGCTTGCTGATCGCAAGCCCGAGGCCGGTGCCACCATATTTTCGGGTCATCGAACTATCCGCTTGCTCGAAGGCAGTGAACAGACGTTTCTGCTCCTCCGCAGAGATACCAATACCGCTGTCCTGCACTTCAAAATGGAGCAGAACACTGTCAGGTGTATTTTCTGTCTGACTGATGCGTACCTTGATTTCACCTGACTCGGTAAATTTAATGGCATTGCCGATCAGGTTGAGCAGAATCTGGCCAAGGCGCAGTGAATCCCCCCTGAATGACGCATCAGCGATTTCTGGCGAGGTATCAATCAGCAGTTTGAGTCCTTTTTGTTCGGCCTTGAAGCCAACAAGGCTGAGCGTGTTGGACAGCACTTTGTCGAGTTTGAATTCAATACTTTCCAAAGCAAGGTGCTCTGCCTCAATTTTCGATATATCAAGAATGTCATTGATAATCAGCAGCAAACGGTTTGCCGCATCCTGCGCCAGATCAAGCTGACGCCGTGACTTCTCATCGCTAACCCGACCACGCACCAGCGCAACCATGCCCATGATCCCATGCATGGGCGTGCGCAATTCGTGACTCATGTTGGCAAGGAAGGCTGATTTGGCCTTGTTGGCTGATTCAGCAGCCTCCTTGGCAAGGGTCAAGGTTTGATTGGCAATTTCCAGATCAACATTCAGTGCCTGGATGCGGTCTTCCGACTTTACTCGTTCAACAATTTCGACTTGCAACCGTTCGTTGCCTGTCCGCAAATCATCTGCCTGTTGTTCGAGGCTCTGCGCATGCCGGTGCAATTGCTGGGACATGTCGTTGATTGCGTCAAACAAGGAAGCAACTTCGCGGATGGGGCTCGTCTTGTCGTCGGCGATTTGCCAATTACCCGCAGCCAGTCTGGCTGATGCGCGCGATAGTTGAATTAGCGGTCGCGACACCCAATCGCTCACCAGCAAACCGACAAACAGGCTGAAAACCGTCACCATGAGCGCCAGATAGGCAACATTTCGCAACATGCTGTTGGCTACCGAGTCGAAGTTGGCTTTCGGCATGATCACACCAATGCACAACTGCGGCCCCTGTTCCAGTTGAAGGGTACGCCAGTCAATTAAATAGCGCTCCCCATCAACCTCGATATGCGCATTGCCTTCAGGCCGCCCAGCAGCCTGCAAAGAGGCGCCGGCAGCTCTAATAAGCGGGTTGTCACTGTTAGAAAAATCAATTCGCTCGGTTTTCTCACCATTGATCCGGTATACCGCATCCAAAGTTGAAGTCGCAAGCAACTTGCCGTCAGTTTCAGCAATAAAAGCTACGCTACTGGCGTTTCCGCCAAGTTCCCGGAGAAGGTTGCTGACCTGCGACAAGGCTACGTCAGCCGCCGTTACACCAATCAGATCCCCATTCGGGCCATACAAAGGGGACGACATGCCAATGCCCAATGTGTCATAAGCACCCTCGATATCATTGATGGCATAACGGTAAGCCGGGTACCAAGACATACGTCCTGCGCTGACTGCCGACTTGAACCAGGGGCGAGTACGCGCATCGAAATCACTGTTTGCTTTTGAAACAAGCGTGGTCGGCCGTGCTGCATCATCAACCCGATAAATGTGCATGACACGGTCGTTAACAAGGCGGGCATGGATCATCCGCAAGCCTTTGTCCGTACCCAGCGGTGGTCTGCTGCCGGCATAGTATTCGCCATCAGCCATGCCTACCGAAATGAAAGTCAGTAAAGGTTGCTGGCGAATCTGCAGCAGGAAACTTTGCATTATCTGCTCGCGTTTATTGCTGTCGAGCAAGCCTGCGCGTGCCTGTTCAACATTGAACGTAATGATGCGTCGTGGTACCTCGAAGAAGGCAGTCACACGATCATGAATACGCTCCCCCAGCCCGGCAGCAGTCGATTGCACATACTGATCTGATGATTGTTGCGCAGCGTGATAAGAAAACCAGCCGTAAATGGCAACAATGGGCAGGAGCACCAGAATGACAGCAGCAAGCAAAAATGCGCGCAATCCGATTTTTAGCTTTGCACGTGAATGATTGGCTGGCTGATCTGCACCATCATGCTTCCTGGTCTGAACAAGATTCAAGCGACGGTTTCTGGCGAACAATAAAAGCACCAGCCCAAGTGTAAAAAACGCGCCGGTGCCACGAATCAACCAGGGACGAAGACCATCAGCCGTACTCCCGGGTTTTGGGATAGCCGCCAGACGCCACTGACCACCCGGTAAATTCATGTCTACAACAATATGTGCTTGTTTGAACAGCGCAGCATCACCAAAAAAGGGTTCGCCTTGAGCGCCGGTACCGTCACGACCACGTATGGCTAAAACAAATGGCAGATCGGGCACCAACAATCCAGCATCGGCCAAAACACCTTCAAAATCGATGGCAGTCGACAGCACGCCTTTTAGCGCACCTACTTTTCCATTGTCTGACGATTCAAAAATAGGTGTCCGGCCAACCAACCCCTGGCGTCCACTCTGTACCAGCTTTATCGGTCCGGTCACCACCGTGTCACGCAACTCGATTGCCCGCTGAACACCCGTCATGATGTATGGGCGATTCGCGTAGTTCATGCCAAGAACAGCCTCGTTTCCCTTGAATGGATAGACGAAGATAACCTCGAAATTACGTGACAAGGTAACGTTGATAATATGCCGATGGCGGGAAATCAGGTTTTCGGCAATCTGCTGCATTCGTGCATCGCTAACAGCCAAATCTGGCGGCAACGCCGCTGCAAAGTCGTAATTTACCTGCAGAATATTGTTCAGATTTCGTTCAAGGCGAAGCGCAGCGGCACGAAGTTGCACTTCAGTCAGGCTCATATTCGCCTGATCGCTTAGCCGACGGTCGTAATACTCGATTGATACAGTCAGCAGCCAGCCAAGTACAACGATAGCTAACACTTGTAGCCAGGCATTTACTCCAAAGCGCTTAACTGCTGCCACTGGACAATTCTTGGGTTAGATTTTGAAGTTTCAAGAATAGCAGCTTGAATCCATATTCGAATACAAACAGGCCTCCCGTACACGCCGAAAGACATAAAAATATCGGCACCCACCATGGGTGCCGATTTTCAGGGATTACAAAGACTCAAGCCTTGTTGAAGCGCATGATCCCGTTCTCACAAACAACACGAATCGTGTCCTTGGCGGCAAATTTTCCTTCCAGAATGGCCTCGGCCAGCGGATTTTCAAGTTGCTGCTGAATAGCACGCTTGAGTGGCCGCGCACCAAACACCGGGTCGAATCCGGCCTGGGCCAGTTCGGCCAACGCACTGTCTTCGACGACAATCGCCATATCGAGCTGAGCCAGGCGTTTTTCCAGATAGCCGAGTTGAATCTTGGCAATGCCGGCGATGTGCTTTTCGTCCAGAGCATGGAAGACGACTACTTCGTCGATCCGGTTGATAAATTCCGGACGGAAGTAGTTCTTCACCTCAGACATCACGGCCACCTTGATCACCCGTAATCATCGCCAGACATCTGCTGGATCATCTGGCTACCCAGATTGGAGGTCATGACAATCACTGTATTTTTGAAGTCGACCGTACGACCCTGGCCATCAGTCATGCGGCCATCATCCAGCACCTGGAGCAGCACATTGAAGACATCCGGGTGTGCCTTCTCGACTTCATCGAGCAGAATCACACTGTATGGCTTGCGGCGCACAGCTTCGGTCAGGTAACCACCCTCTTCGTAACCGACGTAACCCGGTGGCGCGCCGATCAGGCGGGCGACCGAATGCTTCTCCATGAATTCACTCATATCGATGCGAATCAAATGATCCTCGGCATCAAACATGAATTCGGCCAGCGCCTTGCACAGTTCAGTTTTACCGACACCTGTCGGGCCAAGGAAAAGGAAGGAGCCATAAGGGCGGTTCGGATCGGACAGACCGGCGCGCGAACGGCGAATTGCATCAGCGACCAGACGAACGGCTTCATCCTGACCAACAACGCGCTTATGCAGACGCTCTTCCATCTTCAACAACTTCTCGCGCTCGCCCTGCATCATTTTGCTGACCGGGATACCCGTCGCCCGGCTGACGACTTCGGCAATTTCCTCGGCGCCAACCTGGGTGCGCAACAAGACGTTCTTTTTGCCTTCGCCCTCACCTGCTTTTTCAGCCGCCTTTAGCTGGGCTTCAAGCTGCGGCAATTTGCCGTATTGCAGTTCGGCCACCTTATCCAGCTTGCCTTCACGTTGCAGGCGAGCAATATCGGCCTTCATGTGGTCGATTTCTTCCTTGATCTGGGCCGAACCCAGCACAGCCGATTTCTCGGCCTTCCAGATTTCCCTCAAGGTCGGAATACTCCTTCTGTAGCTTGACCAGCTCTTCCTCGATCAGCGACAAGCGCTTTTTCGACGCTTCATCCTTTTCACGTTTGACTGCCTCACGCTCAATCTTGAGCTGGATCATGCGGCGCTCAAGCTTGTCCATGACTTCCGGCTTGGAATCAATTTCCATCTTGATTTTGGCCGCCGCTTCGTCGATCAGATCGATTGCCTTGTCCGGCAGGAAACGATCGGTAATGTAGCGATGGCTCAATTCGGCGGCAGCAACAATTGCCGGGTCGGTAATATCGACGCCGTGGTGCAGTTCGTACTTCTCTTGCAAACCGCGCAGGATAGCGATGGTCGATTCAACCGAAGGCTCTTCGACCAGCACCTTCTGGAAACGCCGCTCCAGCGCGGCATCCTTCTCAATGTACTAGCGGTATTCGTTGAGCGTCGTTGCGCCGATGCAATGCAGCTCGCCACGCGCCAGCGCCGGCTTGAGCATATTGCCGGCATCGATGGCGCCCTCGGCCTTGCCTGCGCCGACCATGGTGTGCAGTTCGTCAATGAACAGGATGATCTGCCCGGCTTCCTGAGCCACCTCCTTGAGTACCGCTTTCAGGCGCTCCTCGAATTCACCGCGATACTTGGCACCGGCCAGCAAGCCAGCCATATCAAGCACCAGCACCCGTTTGCCCTTGAGCGTTTCCGGCACTTCACCATTGATAATGCGCTGCGCCAGGCCTTCAACAATAGCTGTTTTGCCGACACCCGGTTCGCCGATCAGCACCGGGTTGTTCTTGGTGCGGCGTTGCAGAATCTGGATGGCACGGCGTATTTCATCGTCACGGCCAATCACCGGGTCAAGCTTGCCCTGCGCGGCCCGCTCGGTCAGATCGATACAATATTTTTTCAGCGTCTCGCGCTGGCCTTCTGCCTCTTGCGAATCAACGCCCTGCCCGCCACGTACAGCCATGATGGCTGCTTCGAGGGACTTGCGGCTGATACCGTGTTGTTTAGCCAGGCGGCCAGTTTCGTTTTTGTCGTCACACAGTGCCAACAGAAACATTTCGCTGGCGATGAACTGGTCACCGCGCTTCTGCGCTTCCTTGTCGGTCAGATTGAGCAGATTGGTCAGGTCACGACCAATTGAAACGTCGCCGCCATGCCCGGAAACCTGCGGCAGATTTTTACTGGCCAGCTCAAGATCCTTGCGCAGTGCCGGCACGTTGACACCCGCACGCGCCAGCAAGGAAGTCGTGCCCCCTTCGTCCTGATTGATCAAAGCCAGCAATAGGTGCTGTGGTTCAATGAATTGCTGATCGCCGCCAACCGCCAGGCTTTGCGCGTCGGAGAGGGCTTCCTGAAATTTGGTGGTGAATTTATCGATGCGCATGACTTTTCTCCTGTGTACAGTATTTTCTAATATTCCCAAGATGCGGACGAGAGTGTGGATTTCAATACTAATTATTGCGAAATGATTAAAATCTACTGAATACTTGAGGCCAAACAAGAGTATCTTTTTGGCACTTGTGTTAAATTAAAAATATAACCTTAGTAATACAACTAAAAGGAGGGTTTATTCATGTCCCGCCAAGGAATGACACTACGCGGCAAGCTGGTCGCGATGACACTAGGGACCATTGCAGCATTGATCGTCCTCTTCGCCGTTCTTCTGATCAATGGCAAAAGCCAGATGCTGGGCGACCGCCAGGACAAGGTACGAAATCTTGTCGAGGTTGCCCACGCCACTGTCGCCCACTACGAGCAGGAAGCTCGTGCCGGCAGGCTTTCGGTTGAGGATGCCAAAAAAGCAGCAATGAATGCGGTCAAAGCCATGCGCTATGACAAGGTTGAGTATTTCTGGATCAACGACCTGACTGATCTGATGGTCATGCACCCAATCAAGCCCGAACTGGATGGCAAGAAGCTAGACCAACTCAAGGACAAGAACGGCAAATTCCTGTTTTCCGAATTCAATAAGGTAGTCAAGGCGCAAGGCGCCGGATTTGTCGATTACCTTTGGCCAAACCAGGTTCTGAAGAAGGTGTTCCAAAAATTTCCTACGTCCAGGGCTTTGAGCCTTGGGGCTGGGTCATCGGTTCAGGCATTTATATTGATGATGTCGATGCCAAGTTCCGAACCGACGCTATCAAGTTGCTGCTCTGGGGTATAGGAATTGGCGGTTTTGTTGCCATCTCGCTGTTACTGCTTTCACGCAACATTATCAAAACACTGGGCGGCGATCCAAGCTTGGCCTCTGAAGTGACTCGCCGTATCGCCGCCGGTGATCTGGCAACACCTGTACATTGCGAAGCCGGCGACAAGGACAGCCTGCTGGCCAACATCGGTACCATGCAGGAAACTCTGCGCAACATGATTTCCAGCATTATCGGCAATGCCGAACGCGTTTCCACGGCAGCCGATCAATTACTGCATGCCTCGGAAGAAGTTGCCGACCGCGCCCGCCAGCAGAGCGATGCCGCGTCATCAATGGCCGCCTCGGTTGAAGAAATGGCGGTCAGCATTGATCAAGTGAAGGAAAACGCCGGCGAAGCACATGGCATTTCTCAGGAAGCCGGCGCCATTTCGGAAGAAGGTGCGGCGGTTATCCATAACGCAGCTACTGAAATGCGCAAAATTTCGGATGCGGTGCAATCCTCGTCAGCGATTGTTGAAGACCTGGGCAAGCAGTCTGACCAGATCACCTCCATCGTCAACACCATCAAGGAAATTGCCGATCAGACCAACCTGCTCGCGCTGAATGCCGCCATTGAAGCAGCCCGTGCCGGCGAACAAGGCCGTGGTTTTGCCGTGGTGGCTGACGAAGTCCGCAAACTGGCCGAACGCACCAGCCTCTCGACCACTGAAATTGGCGGCATGGTGTCAAAGATTCAGAATGGAACTCGCAGCGCCGTCAGCAGCATGCAGGCTGGCGTTTCTCAGGTCAGCAAGTACAAAGGCTGGCCGTTTGTTTGACGTCCGCGGGGGGGCCGGGGGCGCCCGGGACGGGCCGAGGCCGCCCCGGGCAGCGGGCGGGGGAAGGGGTTCGCGGCGGCGGGCGGGGGCGCCGGCGCCCCGCGGGGCGGGCGGGGGACGGCCCCGGCGCGGGGGGGAACGCGGGGACCGCCCGGAAACGCCGGGGCGCGCGACACTGTCACGCCAGCAGCCCTTCCATCCAGCGCGCGGCCGGGGGGGGCGGGGGCGGCGGGGGGGGGGGCGCGGGGGGGGGGGGGGGGGCGGCGGCGGGCGCGGGGGCGGCCGGCGGGGGCGGGGGGGGCGGGCGGGGGGGGGGGCCGGGGGGCGCGGGGGGGGGGGGGGCGGGGGGGGGGCGGGGGGGGGCGGGGGGGGGGGGCGCCGGGGGGGGGGGGGGGCCCCGGGGGGAGGGGGGGGGGGGGGGCGGGGGGGGGGGCGGGGGGGGGGGGGGCGGGCGGGGGGGGGGGGGGGGCGGGGGGCGGGGGGGGCGGGGGGGGGGGGGGGGGCGGCGGGGGCGGGCGCGGGGGGGGGGGGGGCCCCGCGGCAGCGGGGAAGGCTACACTTACCTGTCCGAATTTCCGGGGCCGGCTCTCACCAGCCAACCAGGCTGCCGAGTCGATCAACCGCATTCGTGATGGCGCGGCGCGGGTAACGGTTGTTGTAAATGGCATTTCTGATTCAATTGCCGAGCAAAGTGCTGCCGGCAACCAGATAGCCCATCAACTTGAAACCATTGCCCAGATGTCGGAAGAAAGTGCGATTGCTGTACGCCATACGGCCGATGCAGCACGCACGCTGCACACGCTCTCAGCCTCGCTGCATGAAACCGTGGCGCGTTTCAAAACCTGAGTCGGCATCAAGTTAGCTAAACAATGGGAGGCTTTTGCGCCTCCCATTTTTATTTCTGCCAGCGCGTCGCCGCTGAGTCGTCACTATCACGGGCATCGACCCAGCGCGCGCCTTCCGGCGTCGCTTCACGCTTCCAGAACGGGGCGCGGGTTTTCAAGTAATCCATGATGAATTCGCAGGCGGCAAAAGCTTCGCCACGGTGCGCACTGGTCACTGCAACCAGCACGATCTGGTCGCAAGGCCGGAGCGGGCCGACGCGATGGATGACCAAGGAGTCGTAGATTTCCCAGCGGCTCTTGGCCTCACAGACAATTTCTTCCAGCGCCTTTTCGGTCATGCCCGGATAGTGCTCCAAGGTCATTTCCGAAACACTGCTCCCATCGTTGATGTCGCGTACCAGGCCGACAAAACTGGCCAGCGCGCCGACGCGGGCATCACCAGCACGCAGGGCGGCGAGTTCACTGCCGAGATCGAAATCAGCTTCCTGAATGCGAACTGTCACGGTCAACCTCCAGTTACCGGCGGAAAAAATGCCACTTCGTCGCCATCCTTGATCGCGACTTCCGGCCCGGCCATTTCCTGATTGACGGCGCAACGCAGGTTTTTGGCACTGGCCAGTTTCTCCCTTCCCTGCCCGACCAGCAGATCGCGCAAGGCAGCAACTGTCGCAACTTCGGCTGGCAGATCGATTGTTTCACCGGCGCAGCCGAAAGCCTCGCGCAGACCGGCAAAGTAAAGGACTCGCACGCTCATGACAGCAGTTCCGAATACGGTACAAAGCGCACGCTATCGCCCTTGTTAATCGCCAAGCTTGGCCGGTTCATGACCAGACCATCGCCCCAGCACAGGGAAGTCACCACGCCAGCCCCCTGATTCGGGTGGAGATCAACGCCACCACTTTCGTTCATCCGGGCGCGCAGGAATTCAGCACGAACATCCGGGCGCAGCCAGTCAAAATCGGCACGAAGATTGAAAGTGCGCGGCGTGACATTGGCGACACCTTGCAGGCGCAACACGAAGGGACGAACCATGATCAGGAAGGTCACAATCGCCGACACCGGATTGCCCGGCAGGCCGATGAACCAGGCCTTGCCACCTTCACGGCGCACCTCGCCAAAAGCCAGCGGCTTGCCCGGTTTGATGGCGATTTTCCACATATCGAGCTGCCCTTCGGCTTCGACCGCCGGTTTGACATGGTCTTCCTCGCCGACGGAAACACCGCCGCTGGTGATGATCAGATCGTTATCGCTGGCCGCGCTGCGCAAGGCATCGCGAGTTGATTCCAGATTGTCCGGCACCGTGCCGAGATCGCGCACTTCGCAGCCCAGGCCTTCGAGCAAGGCACGCAACGCGTAGCGGTTGGAGTTGTAGATGGCGCCCGGCGGCAATGGCTCGCCCGGTTGCACCAGTTCGTCGCCGGTAAAGAAAACACCAACGCGCAGGCGGCGATAGACCGGCAGTTCCGGCAAACCGGCAGAAGCAGCCAGCGCTATATCCTGCGGGCGGAGTTTGATGCCGGCTTCGAGAATTTGATCGCCAACTGCGATGTCTTCACCGGCGCGGCGGATGTTTTCGTTGGCGCGCGGCACATGGTTGATCACCACGCCATTTTCGCCATGCTCGCAGCGTTCCTGCATCACCACGGCATCAGCACCGACCGGCACCGGGGCGCCGGTGAAAATTCGGGCGGCTGTACCGGGCTGCAAGGGCGTGCCGACTGTGCCGGCGGGAATACGCTGGCTGACTGGCAGGCAAACGCCGGCAGCGCTTACATCGGCAAGACGCACGGCGTAACCATCCATCGCCGAGTTGTCGAGCGGCGGCGAGGCGACGGTGGATTGCTGTGGCACGGCCAAAACTCGTCCGGCGGCAGCCGTCAGCGGCAAAGAGCGGATTTCCTCCACCGCTTGGGCGGCGGAAAGCAATTTTTCAAGGGCTTGTTCAAAACTCAGCATGGGCGCTCCTGCAATTGGAGGTAATTCATTACAAAATCGGCCATCGCACCGACATCATTCAAGGGCAATTTGGGCAACGTGGTTTCGATCCCATCATCGGTGGCCAGCGCGACAATGTCACTACGTTCGGGGAAGAGCGGCGGCTTGCCGTTTTCCGGGCGATAGACTTCCAGCTTGGGCACCGGTTCCTGTTTGAAGCCTTCGATCAGGACGAGATCGCAAGGGGCAAGCCGTGAAATCAGCTCATCGAGCGAGATTTCGCCTTCGTCACGACGCTCGTGCATCAAGGCCCAGCGGTCGTTGCACGAAAGTAGCACTTCAGTCGCCCCGGCTTCGCGATGGCGATAGGAATCCTTGCCCGGCCGGTCGATATCAAAACCGTGGTGGGCGTGCTTGATGACTGACACTTTGAGGCCGCGAGCAGTGAATTGGGGAATCAGCTTTTCCAGCAGGGTTGTCTTGCCGGAGCCGGAATAGCCGGCAATGCCAAATACTTTCATCGTTAAACTTTACGTAATCAATCGACAAAAACCGGGGCAAAACCGCCGCCGGGGGTACGGAAATTGGTGGTTTGGCCTTGATAGAGACGGGCAGCCAACAGTTGAACATGAGCCTGATAGACGTAGGCGCGGATGTCGGCTTTCATTAACTGCACTTGTTCTTGAACAACGACTTGGTGTTCAGAGGGCGGCACGACCTCCTGGGCAATGTAGCCGCCGTGCAGGATCTCTTCAAAGACCCGTTTGGTCAGTTTGTCACCGCGGTAGGCGGCGCGACTGCCGAAACCAGCGGGTGGTTTGAAGAACCAGCGTTTGCGCTCGGACCAGAAACGTTCACCATCTTCGGGTTGAACCATCACCGTGCGCGGAATGCCCTTGAGCAGAATTTGGCGTGTCGCATCCGGCACCCCCATTTCCAACAATGCAGCTTCGTCAGATAGTTGCATCAGGTTGCGCTTGTCGGCGTACAGCGCGTGGGCGCGGGGATGCGGCGTCAACACCACACCACCGGCTTCAAAAACCGAGCGAATTTCGGCGTTGACCGTAACATCCAGTGAAAAATCAGTCAGCCGGTTGTAGATCATGTCGACTGGCTTCCCCTCATGCATCAGTTGATTGCCTAGGCGAGTGAAATCAGACGGATCAGCGACCACGGCATCAATCCCGTTGGCGGCAAAGAGTTGGCGGAAGAGTTCAAATTCCGGCGCCAGAAATTGTTCGCCCGGCTTTTCATCAACGATAGCGATGCGCTTGAGCGGTGCGTCTCCGCGCTCCAACCGCCATTCCTCACGGAACATGGTGACAAATTCCTGGCGCAGGCACTCGCCCTCCTCTGCTCGGCCACGCCCTGCCAACAGATAAACGTTGAGCAGGCCACCACCGGCGTTGGTGTTGATTTCAATCAGGCGCGGGCCATTTTCGGTCAGATGAAAGTCATAGCCATAAAACACGCCCTGCGCTTTAGCAGGACAACGGGCGATTTCCGGCGCACGGGCCAGCGCCCAGCTTTGAAAAGCCGGCAGGGCAATGACCGACTCGATAGCGCTAATCAGCTCGTCGATCTGGTTGCGCATACCCGCACTGATCCGCAGCTCGGCATTGGAGAAAAACTGCGGCTGCGCCTGGCGCATTTGCTCGAAAATTTGATTCATCGGCTGGCGAAGAAATTGATTACGTCGGAAAGTTCTTTGGTGCGCTTCATGGGAGGCAGACTTTGCCACACGCGACGACCATATGGCTTTGATAGAAGTCGTGGATCGCAAATCATCAGCACACCGCGATCCGTTTCGTCACGAATCAAGCGCCCGGCTCCCTGCTTGACGTTGATAACAGCGCGTGGCAACTGGTATTCCATGAAGGCATTGCGCCCCTGCTGTTTCATCTGCTCGATGCGCGCCGAGAGCACCGGATCATCGGGCGGCGCGAAGGGGATCTTGTCGATGACGACCAGCGACAGCGCCTCGCCGCGCACATCGACGCCTTCCCAGAAGCTCTGGCTGCCGACCAATACAGCATTTCCCAGGTGACGGAAGCGTTCCAGCAATTCGTTTTTGCTACCCTCGCCCTGCATCAGCAGCGGCAAGTCATGGCCTTCGTCTTCCAGCCGTGCCTTGATCAGTTCGTGCGTGCGGCGCATGGCGCGTAGGCTGGTGCACAGAAAAAACGTCCCTCCCCCCGCTGCGATCACCGCCGGAAAAGCGGCATCGACCACGGCATCGGTATAGCCGTAGGAATTCGGTTCCGGCATGCCGAGCGGTGCGTAAAGCATGGCCTGCGTGCCATAGTCGAATGGGCTTTCCCAACAGGCTGAATCCGGCTCGCCAAGGCCGAGTTCGCTGCAGTAATGGTGAAACTTGCCCTGCACCGCTAAAGTAGCCGAGGTAAAAATCCAGGCACGCGGGTGGCCGCCCATCTGTTTTTTGAAAATCTCAGCGACATCAAGCGGCGTTGAATTGAGTTGCAGGGAATGGGTAAAGGCTTCCGCCCAGCGCACGTAGCCGTCGGCGCCCGTTTTTTGCCAGGCAGCCAATCGCTGCACCAGTTCCAGCGCACGTTGCCAGCATTTTTCCAAGCCTTCGGCGCGTTCAGCCTGGGTTTCGAGCAGCGCGGCAAAGCTGGTGATCTCATCGGCCAACAGCTTCAGGGCCGGCAAAAATTCAGTCTTTTCCAGCAGTTGACCGTAACTGAAGCGCCCGGCATCCAGACCAACCGCCAAACGTAAATCCTTGGCGATTTTTTCCAGTTGTTTACTGGCGATGGGCAGATCGAGGCAGTCACGGGCATTGGTCATGCCTTCGGTGCGTGCATCGCGGGCGAGATCGAGCACCTGAGCCGTTGAAATACTGTCGCCAAAAAATAGCGTGGCGACTTCCGGCAACTGGTGGGCTTCGTCGAAAATAACCGTGTTGCAGGCGGGCAGCAACTCAGCCATGCCTTCATCGCGCAACATCACATCGGCAAAGAACAGGTGATGATTAACCACCACCAGATCAGCCGCCATCGCCTCGCGCCGGGCCAGCATGACGAAGCATTCCTTGTAATTCGGGCAATCCTGGCCGAGGCAGTTTTCGCGCGTTGAAGTGGCGTGGTTCCACACTGGCGAAGTTTCCGAAACCTCGATGCACTTCGGCCTTGTCGCCGCTTTGCGTCACTTTGGCAAAGTTTGAAATACGCCGCGCATCGGCCGCATCTTCGCGCGTCAGAAAGCGCCCTTCGGCCAGTGCGTTTTGCAAATGGTAAGGGCAAACGTAATTGGCTCGCCCTTTTAGGAAAGCAATTTTGACCGGCGCTTTCAGCGCATCACGCACCATCGGCAGGTCTTTGTTGAACAACTGATCCTGTAGCGTTTTGGTGCCGGTGGAAACGATCACCTTGCCGCCGGATTTGAGCGCGGGAACAAGATAAGCGAAGGTCTTGCCCGTCCCGGTACCCGCTTCGGCGATGAATACCGACTGGCTGTTGATGGCGGCGGCAATGCGCTCGGCCATCTCTACCTGCTGCTCACGCACGCGATAACCGCCAATAGCCTGAGCCAGCGGCCCGTCAGGGGAAAATATTTCGGGAAGGGAAGACAAGGGGAAAGGCCTGAAAAGTGAGGGCGAATCTTAGCAGATGGCCCAAGCCGAAACGATTGCTCAGGACACTGTTTTGCCGGGTACGCCAAGCCATTTGAGCAAAGTAGCAAAAAGCAGATCGGGGTCCACTGGCTTGGTCAAAAAATCATTCATGCCGGCATCAATACACCTGGCACGATCTTCGGCAAAAGCGTTGGCTGTCATCGCGATAATCGGCACAAAAGCATAGCCAGTTAATTGTCGGATGCAGGCAGTCGCTTCCACACCATCCATTTCCGGCATTTGCATATCCATCAGGATCAAGGCGTAATCATGCACTTCGGCCAACGCCAATGCTCGCTCACCATCAGCGGCAATGTCCACATGGAAACCAATGACTTCACGCAGCAGTTCGAGTATCACCTCCTGGTTGATCCAGTCATCCTCGGCCACCAGAATCCGCGTCCCGCGATAATCGGCACGGAGGCACTGTTCTGCTTGCGCACCCAGGCTTGCAGAGTCCAAGGTTGCGTCGAACTGCTCGAAAGACTTGCTCAAAGCAATCGTAAAGGCGAAGCAACTTCCTTCGCCTGGCGTGCTGGTCAGCGTAATATCGCCACCCATCAAACGCACAAAACGCTGGCTAATGGTCAGTCCGAGGCCAGAACCACCATATTGCCGGGTCGTTGAGCCATCTGCCTGCTCAAAGGGATTGAAAATTCTTTGTGCTGCCTCTGAGGAAATACCGATACCGCTATCGCTGACTTCGAAACGCAGCAGCATGCTGGCTTCCCTGTCTTCCAGCAAGTGGATCGCCACAGTGACACTCCCCTGCTCGGTAAACTTGATGGCATTGCCCACCAGATTTAGTAGCACTTGCTGCAGGCGCAACGCGTCGCCAAGCAAGGTCTGTTGCAGCATGTTGCGGTCAACCAAAAAACAGCTTTAAATTTTTACCCTCCGCCTTGCCGCTGACCAGGCTTTCCAAATGGCGCATCAGCGCACCCAAGGTAAATTGGGTCGACTCAAGCGTCATCTGCTCAGCATCCATCTTGGAAAGATCAAGAATATCGTTCAACAGTTGCAAGAGATGATTGGCGGCATGGCTGATTTTGCCCAACTTGTCCTGCTGACCAGGGTCGTTGTTGTTGCGCCCCAGCATGTGAGTCAAGCCGATGATGGCATTCATCGGCGTGCGCAGTTCGTGACTCATATTGGCAATAAACTGACTCTTGCTACGATTCGCTATCTCCGCCAGATTTCCAGCCTTGCTTAATTCGGCATTGCGTATCGTCAGTCGTTCGGTCAAACCATCCAGCACATTCACCACGGAACCAATTTCGCTGGACGACTCAATAGGGATTTCGCTGCCTGTGAGTTCAAACGCAGTTTTTTCGGCTCGTGCGCGCAATTTGGCCAACGGGCGCAAAATCCAGCGCAAGAAAAACACGCCTATCAAGATGCTCAGCACCGCTATCCCCAGCGCAATCAGTGTTGCACGTTGATTGGCCTGCGCCAACTGCAAAAAAGCCAGTTCGCTACTACTATCGACCACCAGCACATAGGCGTTATCAATCACCATGATCGGGAAATACACCCGGGTTTTGTGATGAATTTCATCATGCTGATAAACCGGAATTTTTTGGGCAAATGCCTCATTGATTGCCCGCATATCAACCACCCCAGCCGACGATGTACTTGCCGCCAAAACTTTGCCTTCCCGGGAAAACAAAGCGAGTTCTGCCCCAAGATTCTTACTGATTAGCTTGAGCAGTTCGGGCGTAATTCGCAGGCCTGCGGTCAGCACGCCAACCACTTTATCTTGATGGTATACCGGCTCAATGGCGCGCAGGGTCAATTGGCCCATTTCAACAGAACTCGAAATCGAACTGGCACCAGAAAGGGCTTCGAATGCACCCCAGTTGGATGCAACTTGTATGGGTTCATCCTTTTCGTTGGTGCGATAAGCCATATTCTCATGCTTATCAATCGCCTCAAGAAAGGTCACGCTTGAATCCAACAACGCCCCATCGAGAATCTCACGAATGGCCGAAAAATTGTCTGGCGTTTTCAATTGGTCCAGATTGCGGCCCAAGCTATGGCGATGCACAGTGAGTCGAGCGGTGATTTGGGCCTGTGTATTTTGCGCTGCAATCAGGTTTTCCAGCGCCAAACTGATCGCATGTGCCTTTTCTTCCTCACGCTTGATCAAGGCTTGATGCAAGGAATCATTTGTCACCCAACTTGTCGCCCAATAGGACAAGACAGCCAACAGCGCAATCAGTAAAACCAGCGCGACAGTGATCGGGTTTTTAAGCTTCATGGCATGGATTAGCCGTTATTTTTAACCAGCACGCCATGCGAGCGAAAGATCCTTGCGCCTTCAGGCGAACGGATAAAGTCGATAAAGGCCTTACCAGCCGGCGAGAGACCACCCGACTTATAAATAAGGCCAAACTCCATCACCAAGGGATAACTGCCATTAGCGATATTTTCAATCGATGGCTGAATACCATCCAATGCCAGAACCCCAACTTTGGTTTTGCACGCTCCCAGCGCCGAAAGATTCATCACCGCAAAACTGGTTGGATATCGATCAAGCAATTCAATCAGATAGGTATCGAGATGGACAACTTTGACCGAATCAGCGAAAACCAGATCCTTGAATTGCTTTGAAAGCTGACGACGAATTGCATCTGTACTTTCCTTGCCTATCACCCTGATTGGCGCCTGTTTGCCGCCCAGGCTGCTCCAGTTGGTGATCTTTCCGGAAAAAATACCAATGAGTTGTTCCGAAGAAATCGCTGGCACATCAACACCCGCACCAGCCACAGCAACAACAGCTTCGCGCCCGAGCGGGGTATAAATCAAGCCCTTCGCCAATTCTGCTTCGGTCAATGGGCGCCCAGCTCTGCCAAGCGTTGTCCGACCTTCATCAACATCACGAATGCCACCTGCCATCCCCGTTGAGGGTGGTATCACCACACGATGGATTGATTGGCGAGCGTTAAAAGCATTGGCAAGCACCCCCAGAACGTACTCCGGATTACCGCTGCCCGGAACGACCAGTTCTTCGGAAAATGCAGGCTGGACAAAAAAAGGGAGGAGCACAAATAGTGCAAAAAATTTCAGTGTCGGCATTTTTGTAGTTTTGTAGTTTTGTAAATGGCATCGTTTCTGTCTTTATGCAGATTATCGCTTTAGTTATATCAATACAAACGGATATTGATCAAATTTCACGTTTTTCACGGTGGCGTTCGAGAGCAAGGGCAGGATGTTATCGGCAAGCAGCAAGCCTACTGCGAGTACGGCACCGGTCATCACCATGTCGGTCATCAGACTGATGCCAGCGGTGCTTTCCTGTTGAATCAGCGCATGAACACCCCGCAAGCCCATGCTGCCGGGAACCAGGGTGATCAAACCGGGAATCTGCATCAGGGCAGCCGGGCGCTTGGTTAAAAATTGGTAAAGGTGCCCGGCACTCGATACCGCCAAGGCACCGGCAAAGGCGCCGACAACGTTGCCCATCCGTGCATTGACCAGGGAATAAACAGCCCAGGCAAGCAAACAGGCACCGACGGAAACATTGACCGAAGAAATCGGCGCCTGCAGCACCGCAAGTAATGAAATACCGAGGCCGGCAATCGCCATCCAGATCGCCCAGGCCGGCAAAGTAGCAAGCTCTCCATGCAAAGGAATCGCCGGCAGTACTGCGAGGCATATTTGAGTACCGATGGCGAGCCCTGCCCCCATCAGGAAAAGCAGCACGAAAGCGCCAGTCAGCCGGCCAGTGCCGGCAAGAAAATTCTGCGTCGCCAGTTCGGACATCGCAACGGTAATCATGAAACCCGGCAGCAGAAAGACGATGCCGGCGACAGCGGAAATAAATGGCACCTGTTGAGGCAGAAGGTAGGCCAGGATTTGCGCCAGCATCGCTGCCAGCGCACAGAGAATGACAGGCACAGCCGGCCCTAGACGAGGAGTGCGTGAAAACAGCAGGCAGCCAGCAACAAAGCACATGCCGATCAGCCCACCGCAGAGCATCTCTATCCATCCGCCACCCAACAGCAAGGCGACTGAAGCGGAGAGCAGGAAACCCATCGCCACAAAGCGCCAGCCAGACCACGGCGCCGGCTGACCCATGATCCCCGCAAGCCGCTCGCTGTAATGCGCCAGATCATCAACCGAATTAATTTCACGACACAACACATTCAGTTCGATCAGCCGCGCCATGTTGTAGTCGTAAGTTGGCAGACGCAGTAACTCAACCCGCCGCATGTGTTCGCCGGCCACCACAGTGAGCGCAAGAAAGGTGAGCACCGCAAGACCTTCGACTCGTGCCCCGAGGCGCTGGCCAATTGCATTCATCGCTGTTTCCAGATCATGCGCCGGCGCACCGCTGACGTGCAGCGCCCGGCCAAGATCACGCAGAAAATTGGCTAACTGCGCCAGAGTTTGTTCATTCATTAAGAGAAACCTGTTCCTTGCTTGGCTAGCGGATACTCTACACTAGGGTGCTCCGCGCTCGCTGTGAGCGAGCGGAAAACCTTTCATTCCCGGCGGAACTTGAAAGCATGAAACGAATCCACATCAAGGCGCTTCGATTCGCGATGCCAAACCAACCATGGACGCTTACATGAAATCCCTGCTCCACCTCCTCCATCTTGCCGGCGTCATCATCTGGGTTGGCGGCATGTTTTTTGCCCATTTTTGCCTAAGGCCGGTCGCTGCCGCCCAGCTCCAGCCACCACAACGACTACCGCTGCTGGCCGCCATTCTGGGCCGTTTCTTTGCCATCGTTGCAGTCTGCATCATCGTCATCCTGCTTTCCGGTCTGGCCATCATGCTGTCGACCGGCATGGGCAATGCACCGCTCCACTGGCACCTGATGCTGACCCTGGGTCTCATCATGACCGGGATATTCGGCATCATCTATTTCCGCCACTTTCCCAAACTCAAGGCGGCTGTAGCAATTCAGGACTAGCCAGCAGCGGGTGCCGCAATGAATAGCATTCGCGTACTGGTTGCGGGCAATCTGGCGCTCGGTGCAACAACGATTTTGGTGGCTATTCTGGGTGCCATTCTTTGGTTCGTCAAAATCAAGTGTATTAATACAAAAGGCCGGGATTGCTCCCGGCCTTTTCATTTCAGCCTGCTTGTTACGGTCAACCGTAAAAATCCCCTGATCCATCAACCACTCGGCCAGATCCGGGTGATCGGACGGGCCCTGGCCGCAGATGCCGATGTACTTGCCCATCTTGTTGGCAGCGGAGATCGCCATGGACAGCAGCATCTTGACGGCCGGGTCGCGTTCGTCAAAGAGGTTGGCAACGAGGCCGGAGTCACGGTCGAGGCCGAGGGTGAGCTGGGTCAGGTCGTTCGAACCGATCGAGAAGCCGTCGAAGTGCTCAAGGAACTGTTCGGCCAACAAGGCGTTGGACGGAATTTCGCACATCATGATCAACTTCAGTTCGTTCTCGCCACGGACTAGACCGTGCTCGGCCAGCAGATCAACGACAGCCTTGCCTTCGCCAACGGTACGCACAAACGGCACCATCAGTTGCACGTTGGTCAGGCCCATTTCTTCACGGACACGCTTCATGGCGCGGCATTCCATCTCGAAGCAGTCGCGGAAGGACTGCGCAACGTAGCGGGAAGCACCGCGGAAGCCGAGCATCGGGTTTTCTTCTTCCGGCTCGTACAACTCGCCGCCGAGCAGCTTGCGGTATTCGTTGGACTTGAAGTCGGACAGGCGGACGATGACCGGGTTCGGCCAGAAAGCGGCGGCGATGGTCGAAACACCTTCAACCAGCTTTTCAACGAAGAATTCCTTCGGCGAAGCATAGCCACGGGCGCGACGCTTGATTTCTTCGCGTTTTGAAGATGGCAGGCGTTCGACATCAAGAATCGCTTTCGGGTGAATACCGATCACGTTGTTGATGATGAATTCAACACGCGCCAGACCAACACCGGCGTTCGGCAACTGGGCAAACTCGAAAGCCAGTTCCGGGTTGCCGACGTTCATCATGACCTTGACCGGCACATTCGGCATGGCCGTAATGTCGCGGGTGGTGACTTCGAAATCGAGGCTGCCGCGATAGACGTGGCCGGTATCGCCTTCCGTGCAGCTAGCCGTGACGATTTCGCCTTCGGTCAGCGTTTCGGTAGCATCACCGCAACCGACGATGGCCGGTATACCCAGTTCGCGGGCAATGATCGCCGCGTGGCAGGTACGACCGCCCCGGTTGGTGACAATAGCGGAAGCGCGCTTCATGACCGGTTCCCAGTTCGGGTCGGTCATGTCGGCAACCAGCACATCGCCCGGCTTGACCTGGTCCATTTCCTTCGGGTCCTTGACGATGCGGACCGGGCCGACACCAATTTTTTGACCAATTGCGCGGCCGGAAGCCAACACCTTGGAGAAGGACTTGAGCTTGAATTTTTCAACCTTGCCGGCATGCGCCTGCGACTGCACGGTTTCCGGACGGGCTTGCAGAATGTAGAGCTTGCCGTCGATCCCGTCCTTGCCCCATTCGATGTCCATCGGACGACCGTAGTGCTTTTCAATAATCATCGCGTAACGGGCCAGCTCCATGACTTCTTCATCATTGAGCGAAAACTGGTGGCGCAGGGACTCTTCGACATCTTCAGTAATCACTGACTTGCCAGCCATTTTTTCGGCAGAGAAAGTCATCTTGATCATTTTGGAGCCCAGGTTGCGGCGCACGACAGCCTTTTTGCCGGCAGCCAGCATGGGTTTGTGTACGTAGAACTCGTCCGGATTGACGGCGCCCTGCACCACCGTTTCGCCCAGACCATAGCTGGAGGTGACGAAAACGGCATCGCGGAAGCCGGATTCGGTGTCGAGAGTAAACATCACACCAGCGGCGCCCTTGTCGGAACGCACCATGCGCTGGATACCGGCCGACAGTGCGACATCGGCGTGGACAAAGCCTTTGTGCACGCGGTAGGAAATGGCGCGGTCGTTGTACAGCGAGGCAAATACTTCCTTGATGGCGTGCAGGATGTTTTCCAGGCCGACGATGTTGAGGAAGGTTTCCTGCTGGCCAGCGAAGGAGGCATCCGGCAAGTCTTCAGCGGTGGCTGAGGAGCGCACGGCGAAGGACATGTCGGCGGTGGAATCGGCAACCAGACGCTGATACTGCTCGGTGATGGCGATGGTCAGGTCCATCGGGAACGGCACTTCCATGATCCATTTGCGGATCTCGGCGCCGCAAACGGCCAGTGCGTTGACATCTTCAACATCCAGCGCATCGAGGGCGGCGTTGATTTTGACATCAAGGCCGCTTTGCGCCAGGAAATCACGGTAAGCCTGTGCGGTGGTGGCAAAACCACCAGGCACGCGAACGCCGGTGCCAGCCAGTTGGCTGATCATTTCGCCAAGCGACGAATTCTTGCCGCCGACTTGCTCGACGTCAGTCATACGTAGCTGTTCAAAGGGGATGACTAGGGGCTCCATGAGGATTCCTTTCAGTGAGGTTCAAATTAAAAATCAGGAAGAAGTGGATTCGGATACAGAGAATTCAGTATTCAAGCGCCGCGCCGAGGTTTCGCGCCGCGCAACAGTGCGCAGCGTCTGGGCCAGGGTTTCGCGGACGAAATCGATATGCGTCTCGGCGGCCGCGCGGGCGGCCTGCGGTTTGCGCTCGCGAATGGCGGCGTGGATGGCGGCGTGCTGGTTTTTGAGCAGCGTACTGGCGGCCGGAATGCTTTTCAGCTCGCCGAGATTGAGGTGAATGTTGTCGTGCATCAGACGCAGCAGCGCGGCTGAAAGATGGCCGAGCAAGGCATTGTGTGCCGCTTCACCAACCGCCTGATGAAAGGCGATATCCGCAGTTGATCGGCGATCAAGATCATCAGCACCGAAGGCATCATTCAGTGCATCAAAACTTTGCGCCAGACGGGTTAAATCACTTTCAGTAGCACGCTCGGCAGCCCATTCGGCAGCCTGACCTTCGAGCATGCGGCGAAATTCGAGCATGTCTTCGCGCAAATTGGGGTGCGCACCCATCATTTCCTGCCAAGGATCAAAGAAGGAGGATTCAAGACGGTCGGTGACATAGGTGCCACCACCCTGCCGACTCTGCACCATACCTTTGGATGCCAGTTTCTGGATTGCTTCACGCAAGGAAGGACGTGAAACACCGAACTCAAGCGCCAGTTCACGTTCCGGCGGCAAGCGATCACCCGGCTTCAACGAGCCCTCCAGAATGCGGCGCTCCAATGCGGAAGCAACAGCATCGGAAATACGCGGAACCTGAACCTTGTTTTGTGGCATGGTTGAAATCAGTCGCTTTATTGGTATGACCAGCTCATTCTAATCAGCAATTCCGTAAACTGCAAGCTAGGGATTTACCCTTGGTTTATTGACTAAGTCACGGTTATACCTTACATTTTCACCTCACCGAATATTGGTTTGACCAATTTACCAACGGAGACATGATGCAAACACAAGGCAATGCCGGGCAACGCCCTTCAGACATCTATTTTTTCGCCACCTGCGTCGTGGATCAATTCTTTCCCGGTGCCGGCCTCGACGCCATCACACTGCTCGAACGCGAAGGCATCCGGGTTCATTTCCCTGAAGAACAAACCTGTTGCGGTCAACCTGCATATACGAGTGGATTTCCTGATGAGGCGCGCAAAGTTGCCGCCCATCAATTGACCCTCTTTCCGGAAAACTGGCCGGTGGTCGTGCCGTCTGGTTCCTGCGCAGGGATGATGAAGCATCACTACCCCACGCTATTTGCAGATGATCCAGTACGCAAGGCGCAGGCCGAAGCGCTGTCGGTGCGTATTTACGAATTCACCGATTTCCTGGTCAATGTTCTGGGATTTCAATCGGAAGATAAAGGCGCTGATTGCACCGTGGTCTTGCACACCTCCTGCTCAGCGCGCCGTGAGATGGGTGTTCATCTCACCGGTCGCCAGTTGCTCAGCAATTTAAAAGGCGTCAAGGTCGCCCAGCAGGACCACGAATCCGAGTGCTGCGGTTTTGGCGGCACTTTTTCCATCAAGCAACCTGAAATATCCGGGGCAATGGTTGAGGACAAAGTTAAATCGCTCAAGGCCACCGGTGCCGAGCGCGTCGTCAGCGCCGACTGCGGCTGCCTGATGAACATTCTCGGCCACGCGGCATGGAAAGATAAACAGGAAGGCCGCCAGACACCCAGCCTGCCCGGCGAACATATTGCCAGCTTCCTGCTGCGGAGGACTTCAAAATGAGCGCCCGTGATCGCATCCTCGCCAAACTCAATGCTGCGCCGGTACTACCCAAGGCGGCGCCCGAGATTGCCGCCTGGTATCAAACCCATCGTGGTACTGAAAGCACTGCTGAAAAAGCTGCGCGTTTCCGTGCCTGCATCGAGTTCGCGCACGCCGAGGTTTACGCCGTTTCTCACGCCAGCTGGCCGCAGAAACTCTGGGAAGTCCTGACCGCCAAGAAAGTTGAAAAATTGCTGGTTGCACCAGGAACAACGCACGGCCAACGCGCCATCAGCGTCTTGTCGGAAAGCGGGATCACCTGTCGCGGCTACGAACAGTCGATTGAAGACTGGAAAGAAGAGATGTTTCACGACATCCCGGCCAGCCTGACTGCCGCCCGTGGTGCCATTGCTGAAACCGGCACGCTGGTCTTATGGCCGGACGCGCACGAGCCGCGCCTGATGTCGCTGGTGCCACCGATCCACATCGTCTTGCTCGACGCCAATACCATCCACAACACCTTTTACGAAGTGATGTCGAATGAAGGTTGGGGAATCGAGTCACAGTCTGCAATGCCGACCAATGCCCTGCTCATCTCCGGCCCCTCAAAAACGGCTGACATTCAGGTCACACTGGCCTATGGCGCGCACGGCCCGAAAGAACTGGTTGTCCTGCTTATCGGAGAAGAAGCATGAGCGAACACGCAATGAACTTCATGCCTTCCGAGGGCTTCCGCGCCCGCTCCAAGGAAGTCGTCGAAAACCCCTTCCTGCGCCAGAGTTTCCGTGGCGCGATGGATTTCCTGATCAACAAGCGCATCACCCAATTCCCCAGTGCCGAAGAACTTGAAACACTGCGCACATTGGGCGAGCAGATTCGCCAGTACAACCTCGGCAAGCTGCCAACACTGCTGGTGCAACTTGAAGAAAGCCTGACGCGCAACGGCATTCAGGTGCATTGGGCTGAAACGCCGGATGAAGCCAACGCCATCATCCTCGGCATCTGTCAGAAGCACTCGGCCAAGCTGATGGTCAAGGGCAAGTCGATGGTCAGCGAAGAGATCGAGCTGAATCACGCCTGCGAGGCGGCTGGCATCGAAGCGATGGAATCGGACATGGGCGAGTACATCGTCCAGTTGGCTGGTGAAAAGCCATCGCACATCATCATGCCGGCGATCCACAAGACCAAGGAAGAAATCGCCCGCCTGTTCCATGAAAAGGTCGAAGGCGTTGATTACACCGACAACGTCGATGAGCTGATCCAGATCGGCCGCAAGGTACTGCGTGAGAAATTTTTGGTCGCCGACATTGGCTTGTCGGGCGTCAATTTTGCCGTCGCCGAAACCGGCACGCTGTGCCTGGTCGAAAACGAGGGCAACGGCCGCCTGAGCACGACGGCACCGCCGGTGCATATCGCCATCACCGGCATCGAAAAAATCGTCGAAAAGCTCGACCATGTGCCGCCCCTGCTCTCTCTGCTGACACGCTCGGCCACCGGCCAGAACATTTCGACCTACTTCAACATGATCTCAGGGCCGCGTAAGGCTGACGAGAAGGATGGCCCGACGGAAGTTCATCTGGTGCTGCTCGACAACGGCCGTACCCAGGCCTATGCCGACGAACAGTTGCGCAAAACCCTGCAATGCATCCGCTGCGGCGCCTGCATGAATCACTGTCCGGTTTATACGCGGATTGGCGGCCATGCTTACGGCACAACCTACCCCGGCCCGATCGGCAAGATCATCTCACCGCACATGCTGGGGCTGGACGCCACCAAGACGATGGCGACTGCCTCGACCCTGTGCGGCGCCTGCGGCGAAGTCTGCCCGGTAAAGATTCCAATTCCCGACCTGCTGATGCGCCTGCGCGAAGAATCATTCAGCGAACCGCACGTGGCCTGGGCGATGGTCTATCGCTCGCCATCCTTGTACAAAGTGGCGACCTGGCTGGGTAGCAGATTTAACTGGCTGACGCCTTCCAATCAAGGTCCATGGACGTCAGTTCGAACCCCCCTAAAACCAGCGCCGAAGCGTTTGCGCGATCTTCTCAAGGAAAGAGCATGAGCGCTGTCAGCGATGCCCTGCGTAAAAAACTCCCAACCGAACAGGTCATCACCGATGAACTGCGTCGTCTGGCCTACGGCACCGACGCCAGCTTTTACCGGCTGATCCCGGAAGTTATCGCCGTTGTCGAGTCAGAAAATGACCTGAAAACGGTGTTGACCGCAGCCAAGGCCAACCAGCGTCCTGTCACCTTCCGCGCTGCCGGCACCAGCCTTTCCGGGCAAGCGATCACCGATGGCGTACTAGCACTGATCGGCGAAGGTTTTGCGACCTATGAGCTGAATGCCGACGCAAGCAAAGTGAAGTTAGGCCCCGGCATCATTGGTGGTGAAGTGAATCGCCGCCTGGCACCCTTCGGTAAAAAAATCGGCCCGGATCCGGCCTCGATCAATGCCTGCAAGATCGGCGGGATTGCCGCCAACAACGCCTCCGGCATGTGCTGCGGCACGGCTCAAAACAGCTATCGCACAGTAGCCGGCATGCGCGTCATGCTCGCCGACGGCACGCTGCTTGATACGGAAGACCCAATCAGCATTGCCGCCTTTTCACAAAGCCATGCGGTTTTGCTCGGCGAACTGGAACGACTCGGCAGCGATACACGCAATAACGCCAATCTAGCCGAGCGCATCCGCCACAAGTTCAAGATCAAGAACACGACCGGCTACAGCCTCAATGCGCTGGTTGATTACGTTGATCCCATCGACATCCTGTCGCACCTGATGATCGGTTCCGAAGGCACACTGGGCTTTATTTCACGCATCACCTACAACACCGTGGTCGAAGACCCGTACAAGGCCAGCGCCCTGGTATTCTTCCCGGATATCCGCACCGCCTGCGAAGCGGTCATTCGCCTCAAGCCACAGCCGGTTTCTGCCGTCGAGCTGCTCGACCGCCCTGCCCTGCATTCGGTCGAAAACAAGCCCGGCCTGCCGACCATCATGCGCGAACTCGGCGAAGAAGCGGCGGCGCTGCTGATCGAGGTTCGATCTGCTACGGTCGACGGCCTAAATGAGCGGATTTCTGCAGTCCATGCCGCGATGGAAGGTGTTGCAACGGTTGAGCCGATGGTCTTTTCGACCGACCCAGCCACCTGCGACATGTACTGGAAGGTACGCAAAGGTACTTTCCCGGCGGTTGGCGCCATGCGCCGCACCGGCACCACGGTTTTGATCGAGGACGTTGCCTTCCACATCGACCGCCTGGCCGATGCGGTACTCGACCTGCAAGCCCTGCTCCGCCACCACGGCTACCACGAAGCGATCATTTTTGGTCATGCCCTGGAAGGCAATGTGCATTTCGTCATCACCCAGGATTTTGGGGACAAGAGCGAAGTTGACCGTTACGCCCGCTTCATGGACGACCTCTGCCACATGGTGGTCGACAAATACGATGGTTCCTTGAAAGCCGAACACGGCACCGGGCGCAACATGGCGCCGTTCGTCGAACTGGAATGGGGCAAGGAAGCGGCAGACCTGATGCGCAAGATCAAGCGCCTGTTCGACCCGGAAAACCTGCTCAACCCCGGCGTCATTCTCAACGACAACCCGCACGCTCACCTCGAAAACCTCAAGCCGATGCCGGCCGCCGAGGACATCGTCGACCGCTGCATCGAATGTGGTTTCTGCGAACCGCTTTGCCCGTCACACCGCCTGACACTCTCACCGCGCCAGCGTATCGTCAGTGTTCGCGAATTGTCACGCCGCGCTGCCAATGGCGAACCCGCCGGCCAAGTCGGCGACGACTACGCCTACATGGGTCTCGACACCTGTGCCGGTTGCGGCCTCTGCTCAACCGCCTGCCCGGTCGGCATCGATACCGGTGACATGACCCGCCGTTTGCGCGGTCGCAAACTGGGCGATACGACACGTGCGGTCAACGCGTGGACTGGCAATAATTTTGGCACCCTGGCCAATGCCTCGCGCCTGGGGCTGAGTGTCGGCCATGCTGTTTCGAGCGTGCTCGGCGACAACTTCCTTGGCCGGATTTCCGGCGGCGCCTGGAAGAAAAACATGCCGCATGCCGGTAAGGTACCGCTGGCCCGCATCGCGGAAGGCGATCCCGTTGTCTATTTCCCGACCTGTGGCGGCCGTATTTTTGGCCCGTCAAAATCCGGTGAAATGCAGCTTGGCGATGTCATTCTCGAACTGCTTACCCGCGCCGGCTATGCGCCGCGCCTACCTGAAGAATTTGACAAGCTCTGCTGCGGCCAAATGCTCTCGAGCAAGGGGATGGCCGAAGAAGCCGAAGCCATGTCGAACACGCTGGAAGCAGCCCTGATGAAAGCCAGTGACAATGGTCGCTACCCGGTCATCATGGATGCCAGCACCTGCACGGTACGCATGCAGAAACATCTCGCTGGCCGCATCGAACTCTACGATTTCCACGAATTCGCTCACGATGCGCTGTTGCCACGCCTGATGATCAACAAGGAAGCCGGCCCGATTGCCCTGCACGTCAATTGCAGCGTGCGCAAGAATGGATCGGATGCCAAGTTGAAGAAACTGCTGGAGGCCTGTGCTGATCAAATCATCGAACCAGCCGGCGTGACCTGCTGTGGCTTTGCCGGTGATCGCGGGTTTGCGGTGCCGGAACTGAATCAGCATGCCCTGCGCAAAATCCACGACGAGCTGCCTTCAAGCTGCGCCTGCGGTGTCTCGACCAATCGCACCTGCGAAATCGGCCTGACCGCAGAAACCGGGCGTACCTACCAATCCATCGCTTATTTGCTCGAAAAATGCAGTCGACCGCAGCCGGCATGTTGAGGATTTCCCTAACAGTCGAAAACCCGGTGAATTGCTAAGCTACGCCCCACTCAAGAATTTCTAGGAGAACACCCATGTACAAAAATATTCTCGTCGCCATCGACGATAGTGAAACTTCGCAGTGCGCCCTCAAGGAAGCCCTGCACATTGCCCGCACCAGCAATGCCAAGCTTTACATTGCCCACGTCACCGATGAATCCCTCCTGAACATGCATGGCCACGTCTTTGCCCATATGGCAGAACAAGAGGCGGCTGGCGCAGTCACGACGCTAGCTCAAGCGGGTCAAAAGTTGCTGGTTGAGGCCATGCTGTTGGCTGACGGTATTGAAGCAGAAGCGCTGCTACTGCAAGCCAACAATCGCCGCGTCTCGGAAACCGTAGTGGACAAATCGAAAGAGCTGAATGTCGATCTGATCATCATCGGCCGTCATGGTCGTCGTGGCCTGGCCACCTTCATTCTTGGCTCGGCTGCCGAACAAATCGCCCGCATCGCCGACGCCTCCGTACTTCTGGTCAGAAAGCACTAAGCAATGCAGCAGGACGCACTCGACAACAAGGACGAACCCCTCCGCAACGACATCCGCCTGCTGGGCCGCATTCTTGGCGACACAGTTCGTGAGCAGGAAGGTGATTCCGTTTTTGAACTCGTCGAGCGCGTCCGCCAGACCGCCGTCCGTTTTGCCCGCGACGGCGACCCAGAAGCCCGCAACGAACTTGCCGCCCTGCTTGACCCGCTACCGCGCGACACCACGCAGGCCGTCGTCCGCGCCTTCAGCTATTTCCTGCAACTGGCCAACATCGCCGAGGACGAGCACCACATCCGCCGGCGTCGCGCCCACGACCTGGCCGGCTCGCCGCCGCGCGAAGGCAGTTTGATTTTTGCCCTGGATTCCCTGTCGACCGCAACAGTTTCCCCAGAAGCCATCGCCGACTTCTTCGCCCACGCCGTCGTTGCCCCGGTGCTCACCGCCCATCCGACCGAAGTCCAGCGCCAAAGCCTGATCCGCAATCACCGCGATCTAGCTCATCTGCTCGACCAGCGCGAACGCCTGCAAATGACGCCGGAAGAAGCCGCCGAGAATGACCTCGCGCTGGCCAATTCCATCCTCACCCTGTGGCAGTCGCGCATGCTGCGCCCGGTTCGTCTCAAGGTGCTCGACGAGGTCAAGAACGGCATCACCTACTTCAAGGAAACCTTCTTCACGGAACTGCCGCGCCTTTACATCCAGGCGACGCAGCAATTGCAGAAGCGCTACCCGGATACCCAATGGGCGCTGCCGCCCTTCTTCCGCGTCGGTAGCTGGATCGGCGGCGACCGCGACGGCAACCCCTTTGTCACTGCCGAAATACTGCGCGAAGCGCTGCGCCTGCAATCAAGTGCAGCGCTCAACCATTACCTCGAAGAAATCCACGAACTGGGCGGCGAACTTCCGCTGTCCGACCTGCTGGTCAAGGTTACGCCCGAATTACTGGCGTTGGCCGAGCACTCGACCGATCATTCGCCGCAACGCGCTGACGAACCTTACCGCCGCGCCCTGTCCGGCATCTACGCCCGGCTTGCGGCCACGGCCCGCGTCCTCGACCAGGTCGAGCCGGTGCGCCACGAAATCGGCCATGCCGAACCCTATGCAACGCCGGAAGCACTGCGCACCGACCTCAAGGTGCTGGCCAATTCGCTGAAGCTGAACGGTAGCCGCAATCTGGCCGGTGGCCGTCTTCGCCGGCTAATGCGCGGTGTGCAGATTTTCGGCTTCCACCTTGCCCCGATTGACCTGCGCCAGAACTCCGAAGTCCATGCCCGCAGCGTCGCCGAGCTCCTTGCCGGTGCGGGCCGCTGCCCGGACTACGAAGCACTTTCGGAAAATGAGCGAATTTCCCTGTTGACCGCAGAAATCGCCACCCCACGCCCGCTTTACTCGCCGTACCTTAGCTATTCGGAAGAAACGCAAGGCGAGCTGGCAATTTTCTTCACCGCCCGCGAACTGCGCGCCAAGTACGGCGCCGCTGCCCTGCCCAACTGCATCATCTCGAAAACTGACGGCGTCTCCGACCTGCTCGAACTCGCCCTGCTCCTCAAGGAGTCCGGCCTGCTGCTGCCGGGCGCCAAGCCGCAGTTGAACGTCAACATCATCCCGCTCTTCGAAACCATCGAAGACTTGCAGAAGAGCGCGGCAACGATGGCCGGCGTCTTCGCCATCCCGGCCTATCGCGAACTTATCGCCGGCCGCGGCGATGAGCACGAAGTCATGCTCGGCTATTCCGATTCCAATAAGGACGGTGGCTTCCTGACCTCGGGTTGGGAGTTGTACAAGGCCGAGATCGAACTGGCTCAAGTCTTCAAGCAGCATGGCGTTCGTCTGCGCCTGTTCCACGGCCGCGGCGGTTCGGTTGGTCGCGGCGGTGGCCCGACCTATCACGCCATCCTGGCCCAACCGGCCGGCGCCGTCTCCGGGCAGATCCGCCTGACCGAACAGGGCGAAGTCATTTCGACCAAATACGGCAATGCCGACACCGGCCGCCGCAACCTCGAAGTGCTGCTTGCCGCGACACTCGAAGCGAGCCTGACCGACCACGAAAACCGTGTCGAGCCCGCCGAGCAGTTCCACGCCGTGTTGGACGAGCTGTCGCTACGCGCCTTCAACGCCTATCGCGGCCTGGTCTATGAAACACCGGGCTTCACTACCTATTTCCGCCAATCGACGGTGGTTTCCGAAATCGCTCTGCTCAATATCGGTAGCCGCCCGGCTTCACGCAAGGCTTCGGACCGCATCGAAGACCTGCGCGCCATTCCCTGGGTTTTCAGCTGGGCGCAATGCCGCCTGATGCTACCGGGCTGGTACGGCTTCGGTGCTGCGGTCGACGGTTATTTATCGGCAAATCCGGAAGGTTTGGCTACCCTGCGCCGCATGGTCAAATCCTGGCCCTTCTTCCAGAGCCTGCTCTCGAACATGGACATGGTGCTGGCCAAGACCGACCTCGCCATCGCTTCACGCTATGCCGAACTGGTTGCCGATGCCGAACTGCGCGAACGCATTTTCAGCCAGATAAAGGCGGAATGGGCGCTGACCAAAAAGCATCTGCTGGCCATCCTCGAACAGGACGACTTCCTCGCCGACAACCCCATGCTCAAGCGTTCGCTGCAACTGCGCTCGCCTTACATGGACCCGCTCAATCACCTGCAAGTCGAACTGCTCAAACGGCACCGCGCCGGTGAAACCGACGAACGGGTAGCTAGAGGTATCCATCTTTCAATTAACGGTGTTGCCTCAGGCCTGCGCAACAGCGGTTAAAATGGAGGCATGGCCATTTTAAAACGCACAGTATTTTTTGTTTCCGACGGCACCGGCCTGACAGTCGAGGCCCTCGGACACAGTCTGCTCACCCAATTCGAGGATGTCGAATTCAAGCAGATTCGTATCCCGTTTCTTGATAGCGCGGATAAAGCGCATGAAGCAGTAGCGCGTATCAACGCGCAAAGCGAACTGGACGGGATTCGACCTATTGTTTTCACGACCTTGGTCAATGATGAACTGGCGAAGATCGTCCATCTGGCCGATGCCTACAGCTTGTCCTATTTCGAGACTTTCCTTGCGCCACTGGAAGCCGAACTCGGGCTCACCTCCTGCCATCGCGTTGGACGATCGCATGGTACTGCAGAGACATCGGATTACAAGAAGCGGATCGAATCGATCAATTACACACTGGCTCACGATGACGGCGTCACAGACCGCGATCTCGAGGAAGCGGACGTTATTCTGGTGGCCGTGTCGCGTTGCGGAAAAACCCCAACCTCGCTCTACCTGGCCATGCAGTTTGGGCTGAAAGCAGCCAATTACCCGCTGATTCCTGAAGACTTTGATCGTGGCCACCTACCTGGCACACTGGACAAGCATCGCAGCAAGCTTTTCGGCCTGACTATCCAGCCGGAAAGACTCAGCCAGATTCGCGAAGAACGCCGCAGCGGCAGCAAGTACGCCTCACTGGCCAATTGCCGCTATGAAATTGCCGAAGCCGAAAAAATGATGCGCCGCGAAGGCATACGCTGGCTGGATTCCTCAACCAAATCGATTGAAGAAATTTCGACCACCATCCTGCAGGAATTGAACCTACGCTAATTTGCGGCGCAATGCTTCAAACAGGCAAATGGCGGCGGCGGCTGCCACATTCAAGGATTCAACGGCACCCGGCATCGGAATCCGTATTCTGAGCCGGGCAGCAGCCAGCAGTTCGGGCCGACCGCCCTGCCCTTCGGCACCAAATACCCAAGCTAACGGACAATCCCAGTGCGCTTCGTAAAGCGAAGTTGCTTCATCCAACGTCGTGACGGCTGTCATTCCATGATCCTCGGCCATAAAACCCGCCAGATCGACTTCTTCATGGATCGACAGGGCAAAGTGCGCGCCTTGTCCGGCGCGCAAGACCTTGGGCGACCAGGCTGCAGCACAACCCGGTGACAACAAGGCCTGCTTAATCCCGGCAGCAGCGGCTGTACGCAGCAAAGTCCCGACATTACCTGGATCTTGCACGCTGTCCAATAAAATCGCGTCGTTTTCGCGGTCGACCGTAACAGATGCGCTTGGCATCCTGATGATGGCCAGCAAACCACTAGGCGTATCAACCAGGCCAAGATCGCGCATCAGACTATCGGCCAGCACCACCGTTTCGCGACCAGCGATAAAGGCAGCAATCTCGTTACCCGTCTGAGCTGATTCAGTAACAACTAAAGTCTCAACGAGGCCAAAGGCCGCTTCGTAAGCCTCCAC
Organism: Candidatus Dechloromonas phosphorivorans; assembly: GCA_016709495.1. Lineage (GTDB taxonomy): Bacteria > Pseudomonadota > Gammaproteobacteria > Burkholderiales > Rhodocyclaceae > Azonexus > Azonexus defluvii. The sequence continues at coordinate 45,218 of JADJMS010000022.1, forward strand.
CAGATGCACGCCATCAAGCAGTGTCTGCCCGGTTTTCCGACGCTCACGCCCGGATTCAGCCAATCGTTTTAGCTATTTAAAAAATGCGTTGTCGCGCGACTGAATCAGTTTCATAGTAAGGAAAGTTGCCTGGCAACCGGACCAAAACTGCGCCGATGTACCGGTGAGGCACCGTGCTCTTCCAGCGCCTTAAAATGCGCGGCGGTTGGATAACCCATGTGTCGGTCAAAACCGTACATTGGGTATTGGGAATGTAAATCAAGCATCTCGGCATCACGCACGGTCTTGGCCAGAATCGAGGCTGCTGCAATCGAAGCAATCTTGCCGTCCCCCTTGACGATTGCCTCGCAGGGCACATCGAGCTTGGGGCAACGATTGCCATCGACCATTGCACCAGTCGGCCATACCGACAGCCCGGCCACAGCACGTTGCATGGCGAGCATGGTTGCATGGAGGATATTCAGGCGATCAATTTCTTCAACCGAGGCCGAAGCGACAAACCAGGCAACAGCCCGCTCACGAATCAGCACAGCGAGTGCATCACGCTTCTTTTCACTCAATTTTTTGGAGTCGTTCAACCCGACAATTGGCCGCAAGGGATCGAGAATCACCGCCGCCGCAACCACAGTTCCCGCCAGCGGTCCGCGCCCGGCCTCATCAATCCCGCAAACCAGGCCCGGAGGGATGATCAGTTCAGGCATTCAATGACCGCATTGGCGGCCTTTTCAGCCGTATTCTGGCGCAACTGCAGATGAATCTCGGTAAAGGCTTCAGCTACCAGCGCAGCGTTTTCCTTGTCTTCATATAGCTTGACCAAGGCCTCAGCCAGATTCTCCGGCGTAGCCTGATCCTGAAGGATTTCCGGCACCACCGAACGGCCAGCCAATATATTCGGCAACCCAACGAAGGGCTGGTAGGCCATGCGCTTCATAATCCAGTACGAGAGCTTGGCGATTTTGTAGGTAATCACCATCGGCCGCTTGATCAAAGCAGCTTCCAGCGTCGCGGTACCACTAGCCACCAGCGAGACATCAGCAGCACCGAGGGCGTCCTGGGCATGGCCGAATAAAAGACGGAAAGGCACATCGTTGGCTTGCTGGGTGTAGATCGCCATCTCGAACTGCAAGCGCGTTTCGCGCGTGGTCAGCGGCACAACAAACAAGGCATTGGGCAGATAGCGCTCACGAATGATTTTGGCCGTCTGAACAAAGGTTTCGGCCATTTTCTCAAGTTCACCGTTACGACTACCTGGCAGCAAGGCAAAAATCGGTATCTCGCGCGGCATGGCGAGCTTCTCGCGCACGGCAAATTTGTTGGTTTCCAAGGGAATGATGTCCGCCAGTGGATGCCCAACATAGGTTACCGGTATCCGTTCTTTTTCGTAGAGCGGCGGCTCCATCGGAAACAAGGCCAGCACGCGGTTAACCGCCTTGGCGATTTTCTTGATCCGCCCGCCGCGCCAGGCCCAGATCGACGGACTGACATAATGAATGGTCTTGATGCCCGCCGACTTGAGATCGGTTTCCAGACCCAGATTGAAATCCGGGGCATCGACACCGATAAAAATATCCGGCTTGATTTCCAACAGGCGCTTCTTAAGCTGACGGCGAATACCGGAAATTTCACGGTAATGCTTGAGGGCATCGACATAGCCCATTACCGACAGTTTTTCCATTGGCCACCAGGCATCAAAGCCTTGCCCTTCCATGCGTGGACCGCCAATGCCGAAAAATACGGCATCCGGCAATTTGGCCTTCAACGCAGCAATAAGGTGGCCGGCCAAGAGATCCCCTGAGGCCTCTCCTGCCACCATGGCTATCCGTACAACATTACCCATCAGCGAATAATGCCTCGCTTGGAAATTGCCAGAAAATCGACGAAGCGTTGCACGTCAGGCTGTGTTTTCGCCTCTTCGGCAAGCTTGATTTTTGCCTCTTCAAGCAGCAGCCCTGATTTGTACAAGGTACGGTATGCGCGTTTCAGTGCGCTCAACGATTCGGCCGTAAAACCACGCCGCTTCAAGCCTTCAACATTAATGCCGTAAGGTTGCGCCGTATTGCCGGCAGCCATTAGATAAGGCGGTATATCCTGCAAAACCACGGTACCCACCGCCGTCATTACATGCGCACCAACCCGGCAGAACTGATGAACACCGGTGTAGCCACCCAAAATTGCCCAGTCCTCAACCACGACATGACCAGCCAATTGGGCATTGTTGGCAAACGTTGTCTTGTTGCCAACCTGACAATCGTGGGCAATATGCACGTAAGCCATAATCCAGTTGTCGTCACCGATGCGCGTCACGCCAGCATCCTGCGCTGTACCCAGATTGAAGGTACAGAATTCGCGGATCACGTTGCGATCACCAATTTCCAAACGCGTCGGTTCGCCAGCGTATTTCTTGTCTTGTGGCACTTCACCGAGCGATGAAAACTGAAAAATACGGTTTTCGCGGCCAATTCGGGTATGCCCCTTGATCACAACATGCGGCCCAATCACCGTATGCTCGCCGATTTCGACATCGGCGCCAATAATTGAGTAAGGGCCGATCTCGACGTTGGCAGCGATTTTCGCGCCCGGATCGACAATGGCTGTCGGATGAATCATCTTAGACATCGCGTTTGGCACACATCAAATTGGCTTCAGCCACCACCTGACCATCAACCCGGGCTTCAGCCTTGTATTTCCAGATGCCACGCATCTGACGGACGATTTCGACGTGCAGATGCAACTGATCGCCCGGCATTACCGGTTTCTTGAAACGGCAGTCATCAATCCCGACAAAGTAAAAAACAGAGTTGGGATCAGGTTTTGCATCCATCGTCTTGAACGAAAGAATGCCCGCCGCCTGAGCCAATGCCTCCATGATCAACACACCCGGCATCACGGGATGATGCGGAAAATGGCCGACAAAATATGGCTCGTTCATCGTGATGTTTTTGTAGGCATGGATTGATTTACCCGGCTCAACTTCAAGCACCCGATCCACAAGCAGGAAAGGATAACGATGCGGCAGGTGATCTATAATTTCACGGATATCCATTTAATCAATCCTTTATATTAATATTATTAAGTGTTTTCTCAAGCTCAGAAACGCGTTCAGCCAACTTTACCAAATGCCGAATCTGCGCTGCATTGTGTAACCAATGACTATGTTCTTCCAGCGGGAAAACGCTGGTGTATTGCCCTGGCTTGGTGATATTTTTCATGACCAGCGAACCGCCGGAAATAACAGCACCGGAAGCAATCGTCACATGCCCGGCGATCATCGCCGCGCCACCGACAATCACGTTATCCTGTAATGTGACACTGCCAGCAATCGCCGCGCAGGCAGCAATAACGCAATGTTTGCCAATCACGCAGTTGTGGCCGATCTGGATCTGATTATCGATCTTGCAGCCATCGCCAATCAGCGTGTCATCCAAAGCCCCACGGTCAACCGTCGTACTGGCACCAATTTCTACATCGTTACCAATAATCACGCGGCCAATCTGCGGAATCTTGACCCACTGCCCTGCATCCGGAGCAAAACCAAAACCATCAGCACCAATCACAACGCCAGAATGAATAATTGCATTTTGGCCTATCTCGCAACCGGCATAGATGCTGACATTCGGATACAGCACACTACCTGCGCCAACCTTGACGCCGTCACCCAGGACACAACTGGCATGAATGACGACCCCTTGTCCAAGGGTAACATCAAGGCCAATGCTTGCATTGGGGCCAACGGTGACATCAGAGGGCAGTTTGGAAGCTGAACACGCTGATGGATGCACTCCCGGTGTCATGGCAGCCCTGGGATTGAGCAACGCAGCCAGACGCGCATAGTAGGCGTAAGGATTTTTGGTCACGATCCGGGGAATTTCCACCGCATCAGCAAACTCAGCCGACACAATAACAGCAGCTGCTTTGGTCGTTTTCAGCTGATTTTTGTATTTTAGATTGGTCAAAAAACCAATCTCACCCTCACCAGCCGAAGCCAACGTCGCCACCTGGCAGATCAAAGTTTGCGGATCACCAAATACATCGCCGCCCAGACGGGCGGCGATATCAGCCAAGGAAAGCACAACACCCGCAGCAGCAGGCATTACTTGCCTTCGGCGAGCGCCTTGATAACGCGATCGGTCATGTCGAGCTTGGGGCTAACCCAGACCACATCCTGCAGGACCAGATCGTACTTTTCGGCTTCAGCAATCTGTTTGATCGCCTTGTTGGCCTTTTCAATCACTGCAGCATTTTCTTCGTTCTGACGCAGATTCAGATCTTCACGGAATTCGCGCTGCTTACGCTGAAATTCGCGGGACAACTCACCGAATTCCTTTTCCTTGTTGCGACGATCACTCTCAGCCATCGTTACAGAATTTTTTTCAAGATTTTCCTGCAAACCCTGAAGCTGTTTTGCCATTTTTTGAAGATCCTGATCGCGACGAGAAAACTCGCCTTCAAGTTTCTTGGCAGCCTTTTGTGCGGCAGGTGCATCACGGAAAATACGCTGAGTATTAACGTAGCCCACCTTCAACTCGTTCGCTTCCACGCCGGTCACGAACAAGGCAGACATCAACGATGCGAGAACGAGGTATTTAGCTTTCAACATGACACTCCTGAATCAAAAAGTAGTACCCAACTGGAACTGGAAGGATTCTGGCTTGTCGCCTTCCTGTTTATTAAGCGCCTGACCAAAACTGAATTTGAGTGGTCCAATCGGTGAAATCCAAGCCATCGATATACCCGTAGAGTACCGCAAATCACCCATTGAAACATTCTGGCCTTGGCCATAGACCTGACCAGCATCAAAGAAAAGTCCCATTCTCAGACTCTTTTCCATGCCGGGAACTCCCCAAAGCATTTCAGCATTGCCAATAACGCGACGCGTTCCGCCAAGGCTATCACCGTTGGTATCTTTTGGACCCAAGCTACCTGCCTTGTAGCCACGCACGGTGTTAACACCGCCAGCATAAAAATTCTTATAAAACGGCAAGCTTGTCGTATCACCATAACCACTGGCATAACCAACATCGCCATTGAGCAACAAAGTAAATGTTTTACTAAGGGGATAATAATATTGCAATTGATACGAAGTACGGTAAAAGGTCAGATCCCCACCTGGGATAGCTACCTCTAAACCCGCCTTCTGGTAGATGCCTCTGGTCGGGAACAAGAAGCTGTCCTTGCCATCACTGACCCAATTTATAGAAACAGGGATAGTCATGTTTGTCGAACCAAACGTATTGACAAAATCCTTGTAACGCTGCGGGCTTTCACTTACCGTTGTAATGGTCGTTGAATCGAGACCAACACCAAAACTTAGTGATTCTTTTTCACTAATCGGAAAGCCAAATCTCAATCCACCACCAAGAGATTCGGTTTTATATGGAGCGACAGCCGTAGACGTAGAGTCTACTTTTCGATTATATACATCAAAACCTTGACTGACCCCATCCTTGGTAAAGTAAGGATTGGTATACGAAAACGAGTAAACCGTATTGATCTTCCCGGTATTAACCTGAATCGCAACGTTGTTTCCGCTACCCATGAAATTATTCTGGGCAATCGAACCAGACAGCACAATACCTTCCGTGCTGGACAAGCCAAGACCCAGCATGAGGTTGCCTGTCGGCTTTTCGGTCACATTCATGTTGACGTCAATTTGATCCGAAGTTCCCTGCACGGCGGGTGTTTCAACGACCACTTCAGAGAAAAAGCCCAGTCGATCAAGACGCAATTTGGAGGCGCTTACCCGCTCTGAATCGTACCAGCCACCTTCCATTTGACGCATTTCACGTCGAACAACCTCATCACGTGTTTTAGTATTACCCGTGATATTCAAGCGACGAACATAAACACGCTTACCAGGGTCCACAAAAATGGTAAATGCGACTTGACGCTTTTCCTTGTCAATTTCAGGCGCGGCATTCACGTTGGCAAAAGCATACCCTTCCTTGCCCAAACGTTCGCCTACAGCCTTGGTTGATTCGTTCAAACGTTCGCGCGAGAAAACATCACCAGGCTTAATGGTGACCAGTTTGCGTAACTCATGTTCAGGAATCGTAAAATCACCAGCCAGCTTGACTGAAGAGACTTGAAAACGGTTGCCTTCAGTGACGTTAACCGTTATGAATACATCCTGCTTATCCGGCGAAATGGAAACTTGTGTTGACTCGACATTGAACTCGAGATACCCACGGTTCATATAAAATGACTTGAGCTTTTCTAGATCAGCCGATAGTTTTTGGCGAGAATACTGATCGCTTTTTGTGTACCAAGTTAGAAAGCCAGGAGTAGTCAGTTCCATCTGGCCAAGCAGTTCCTTTTCCTTGAACGCAGTGGCACCAACCACATTGATTTGCTTGATGCGGGCAGCAGCACCTTCTTCAATTGTGAAATTGATACTGACCCGATTCCGCTCCAGCGGCGTAATAGTGGTGGTAATCGTTGCGCCATACTTGCCGCGCGTCAGGTACTGACGCTTAAGTTCCTGCTCAGCCTTTTCAAGCTGGGCACGGTCAAAAATACGACCTTCTGCAATACCCGTTTCCTTGAGCGCCTTGATAATTACGTCGTTCTCAAATTCCTTGAGGCCAACAAAATTGATTTTTGCAATAGCCGGGCGCTCTTGCACCACAACAACCATCACATCGCGATCAATTTCAATCCGGACATCTTTGAAGAAACCAGTGGCAAACAATGCCTTGATTGACTGTGCAGACTTTTCATCGGTCAGGGTATCGCCGACCTTGACAGGCAAATAACTGAAAACAGTACCCGCCTCGGTACGCTGAATTCCCTCGACACGGATATCCTTGACCGTAAACGGTTCAAAAGCATGTGCGGGCAGCGCAAATGCACTGGCGATCAGGATGGACAGCAGAGATTTCTTCATCATTCAGCCAGAGACAAGGCGATTTATGTCATTAAAAAAAAGCGAAAGCCATCAAGGTTAGGAGAATAGCCACACCAAACTGCTGGCCCAACTCCATCGCTCGCTCTGAAAGCGGCCGGCGCCTGACGACTTCTATCATATGATACAACAAATGCCCCCCATCCAGAACCGGAATGGGCATCAGATTTAGCACGCCAAGGCTGATACTAACCAGCGCCATGAACTTGAGGTAATAATCCAGGCCAAGGCGTGCCGACTGGCCGGCGTAATCAGCAATCGTTACTGGACCGGAAAGATTTTTCCAGGAAACCTCGCCAGTCAACATTTTGCCCATCATGACCAGCGTAAATACTGATTTATTCCAGGTTTCATTAACTGCCTTTACGCCCGCCTCGAAAAACCCATAACTGATGAATGTGTGCAGATCGCGACGGCTATCTGCTGTCTCTGCGACCGCAACACCCACCTTGCCTATTTGGCGACCACGCTCGGAAATCAGCTCCGGAATCACATCGACCATAACAACCTGACCATTACGGTTGATTTCAAGGTGCAATGGTTTTCCACCTCCATCCCGAACCTGTCTTACGAAGTCGATCCAAGTGCCGATCTCAACATCATTGATGGCCACAACATGGTCACCGACTCGCATTCCGGCCATTTCTGCGGGACCACCTGATGATACTTTACCGATCACGGGAGGAATTTTCGGCCGGAAAAAGGTGACCCCCAGCCGCCCCAGCGCATCCCCTTCCCAGCCCTGCTCACCCGCAGCAAGCAAGGACAAACGACGTAAACCGATCTCCCTTTGCTCGTTGATCACTTCAATCTCAACGCTCTCCTGATCGGCTGCTTTTTGCAACAGGAGCCAGCGAAAATCGTCCCAGGTCGCAACCACTTGACCATCTACCGCCCTGACCCGTTCACCATTGCCTATTCCGGCGGCAGCAGCCGGTGAATTGACGGGTGGATCGCCAAGAATTGGCAGCAACTCTTCACTGCCATGCATGAAAATAGCCCAATATAGCAAAATAGCTAATGCAAAATTTGCCAACGGACCAGCAGCGACGATCAGGCTGCGCTTGCCGACCGACTGTTGATTAAATGCCCGATGCCGCTCCTCTGGCGCAACTTCGCCTTCACGTTCATCCAGCATTTTGACAAAACCACCCAGTGGCACGGCAGCAATTGCCCATTCGGTACGGTCAACGCCCAATTTTCGTTGAAAAATTGTTTTCCCGAATCCAACCGAAAACCGTAAAACCTTGACCCCGCAATAACGCGCAGCCAGATAATGACCAAGTTCGTGAACAACAACGAGTACGCCTAAAACAACAAGAAAGGCAACGAGGTAAAACGGAAAATTACTCACGTGAATAGCTGTTCCTTGATCATTCGATGCGCCTCATGCCGCGCTTCGGCATCAGCCGCCAACACATCACCCAAACTACCCTCTGGACCGCCAGGCAAAATAGCCAGAATGGATTCAATCAATTGTGAAATACCAAGGAATGGCAACTGACGATCAAGAAATGCAGCAACTGCAACTTCGTTTGCTGCATTCAAAATTGCTGGCGCCGTGCCACCTTGATGCAGGGCATCATAGGCAAGGCGCAAGCACCGGAAGCGCTCAAAATCAGGCTGGTAAAAATCAAGTCGGGCAATTTTGAACAAATCCAAAGAATCAACCCCCGACACAATTCGCTCAGGATAGGCCAAAGCAAAAGCAATCGAGGTACGCATATCGGGATTACCCATCTGTGCCAAGACTGAGCCATCGCTGTATTCAACGGCAGAGTGAATGACGCTTTGGGGATGGATGACAACCTGTATTTGCTCAGGTGGTGCAGCAAACAGCCAATGCGCCTCAATTACTTCGAGGCCTTTGTTCATCATACTCGCCGAATCAACCGAAATTTTAGGCCCCATAACCCAATTCGGGTGCGCGCAGGCTGCCTCCGGGGTGACATGGTGTAATTCATCAAGTGCTTTCTCACGAAATGGTCCACCTGATGCCGTCAATAGAATCCGGCGCACACCACATGCTTCCATGCCACGAGAGAAATCTGCCGGCAGTGCCTGAAAAATGGCGTTGTGCTCGCTGTCGACCGGTAACAAAGTTGCTCCATGCTCGCGCACGGCATGCATAAACAACTCGCCAGCCATGACCAGCACTTCCTTGTTGGCCAGCATGATCTTCTTGCCTGCACGTGCTGCTGCTAGCGTTGGCTCCAGCCCCGCCGAACCGACAATAGCCGCCATGACTGCATCGACTTCGGGCAAAGAAGACAACTCAATCAGTGCTTCAACACCGTAGCGGACTTCTGTACTCAGGCCAGCTGAACGACACAAATCTTTCAGTTTCAAGGCCAATCTGGCATCGCGCAGCACGGCAAAGCGCGGTTGAAATTCGCGGCATTGCGCAAAGAGTTTATCGACCTGAGAGTGGGCGCAAAGTGCAAAAGCACGATAGCGATCAGGATGTCGTCGCATCACTTCAAGCGTGCTAACACCGATCGATCCAGTCGAACCTAATATCGTAATATTTTGCAGGGTCATTGAATGCCCTGTGTAACCAACCAGAGCAAAGCGATGATTGGCATGGTCGACGTCAAGCTATCAATCCGGTCCAGCACTCCGCCATGGCCGGGCAGCACATTGCTACTATCCTTGATCCCCGCCTGTCGCTTGAGCATGGATTCATAAAGGTCGCCAATGATACTGACCGCAGTCACCAAGACAAGGACCATCACCCACAGAGGCAGAGCAAGTGGAGCATACCCCGTGGCAAAGCGCATCACCAAGCCGTAAACAATCACGCCGACCACCGCTCCAAGAGCACCCTCCCAGGTTTTTCCAGGGCTGATATTAGGTGCCAGTTTGTGTTTACCAAAAGCCTTGCCAGAAAAATAGGCAGCGACATCGGCCATCCATACCACAGCAAACAGTGCTAATAAAATACCCGGACCGGGGATGCGTAATTGAACTAGCGCCAACCATGTTGGAAACAAGACAACCAGACCGGTCAGCAAACCTGCTGCACCCGTGCCGAGCGCCCAGCGGGTACGAAGCCAAAATGGAATCAAGAGGCACCAGAATACGGCGGCAATAAGATATACGGCAACGACCCAGACTGGACCAAATTCATGAATTGCCGAGGCACCAATAGCATCCGGTGCAATCAGAGCAACTCCCGCGCAAGCCAAGGCCACAAAAACACCGAGCAAACGTCGTTGGATTTCGCTCCAGCGCAGCAAAGCGCCCCACTCCCAAGCACCAACGCCAACAAAAGCAGCCACGAGAAGCGCCCAGTGAGCTTGAGACAGATAAAACATGCTAGGCAAAAGCAGACCGAGCAAGACAAACGCGGTGATGACGCGCGTTCTAAGCATCCGCTTTTCCGGTCAGTTGCTCACTTGTCCTACCAAATCGACGTTCGCGTTCCTGATAAGAAAGTACGGCCTTATCAAACTCGGCAGTATTGAATTCAGGCCATAAGGTATCGGTGAAATACAGCTCAGTGTAGGCCAGTTGCCAAAGTAGAAAGTTACTGATGCGTTCTTCGCCGCCGGTACGTATGAATAAATCCGGCTCAGGTGCAAACGCCATCGAAAGGAAGGGCTCAAGATCCGACTCGCACCAGCCATTACGTTTTTCAGGATTAGCCACCAGCATTTGATTCACCGCCTGCATGATGTCCCAACGCCCACCATAATTTGCGGCAATCGTTAAATCAAGCCGAGTATTGCCGGCCGTCCTTGCTTCAGCATCGTGAATCAGAGCTTGCAAGGGCTGGTCAAAACGTGACAAATCGCCAATAACACGTAAGCGAACGCCATTTCGATCAAGCTTTTCGACTTCTTGCTCAAGCACCTTGACGAACAGCTGCATCAACAAGGTGACCTCTTCTTGCGGTCGACGCCAATTTTCAGAGCTAAATGCGAAAAGCGTGAGGTAACGTACATTTCGCTCAAGGCAGGCGCGAACCATCTCGCGCACCAACTCAACCCCTTTGGCATGACCAGCAAAGCGCGGCAAAAAGCGTTTTTTTGCCCAGCGACCGTTGCCGTCCATAATCACGGCTACGTGATCAGGTACCGACGCAGCGCTGGGTACTTGGCGTGTTGAGCTGGAGAACAATGCCATTCGGCGGCGAACTTAAACCTGCATCAGCTCGGCCTCTTTATGGGCGAGCATCTTGTCAACTTCGGCGACGTATTTGTCGGTGAACTTCTGAACTTCGTCCTGCGCCTTGCGCTCGTCATCCTCAGGGATTTCGTGTTTTTTCAATGCATCCTTGAGATGATCATTAGCATCACGGCGTAAATTACGCAGGGCAATCTCGGTGTCCTCGCCTTCTGTTTTTACCACTTTGATCAGATCGCGGCGGCGCTCTTCAGTCAAAGCCGGCATCGGTACGCGAATCAAGTCACCTTGGGAGGATGGATTCAAGCCCAGATCACAATCACGAATCGCTTTTTCAATTTTTTGCAGCATGGGTTTTTCCCAAGGCTGCACACCAATCGTACGAGCATCAACCAGCGTCACATTCGCCACCTGATTTATCGGAACCATGGAACCGTAATAATCAACCTGGACATGATCGAGCAACCCCGTATGGGCGCGACCAGTGCGCACTTTTTGCAGGTCATTCTTGAGTACTTCAAGTGACTTCTGCATCTTGGCTTCGAGTGTTTTTTTGAGTTCGGAAATCATCTCGTCGTCTTTCAGTAATAAACCAGCGTGCCCTCATTTTCCCCAAGAACTACGCGCTTAAGTGCACCGGCCTTGAAGATTGAAAATACGTTGATTGGCAGTTTTTGATCGCGACACAGCGCAAAAGCTGTCGCATCCATAACCGCAAGATTCTTTGAAATCGCTTCATTGAAGCTGATCTTGTCATAGCGCGTTGCCAAAGGATCTTTCTTTGGATCAGCACTGTAAATACCATCGACCTTGGTCGCTTTCAGCACAATTTCTGCGCCGATTTCCGAGCCGCGCAAAGCTGCAGCAGTGTCGGTGGTAAAGAAAGGATTACCGGTGCCGGCACCGAAAATCACAATCTTGCCCTCTTCCAGATAGCGAATGGCTTTTCCTCGAATGTACGGCTCGACAACCTGCTCGATATTCAGCGCAGATTGGACGCGTGCATTCAGACCGCCTTGACGCATGGCGTCAGAAAGGGCCATCGCGTTCATCACCGTTGCCATCATACCCATGTAATCAGCGGTAGCTCTATCCATCCCGGTAGCCGCACCGGCCATGCCGCGAAAGATGTTGCCGCCGCCGATTACTACACCTATTTCCACACCCATATCCGCAACAGCCTTGATCTCGCCAACAATCGCCGCGATGGTCTGCGGGTTGATACCGTAGGCGTCGTTACCCATCAGGGCCTCGCCGGAGAGCTTCAGGAGAATTCGCTTGTATTTGGGTGCAGTCATGGTGCTTTCCTACAAATTACTTCTTGGCAGCTGCAGCTGCAGCTTGAGCGGCAACTTCAGCAGCGAAGTCATCAACCTTCTTCTCAATGCCTTCACCAACGACGAACAGCGAGAAAGCTGCGACAGATGCGTTCTTAGCTTTCAGCAATTGTTCAATGGTTTGTTTGCCATCAGCAGCCTTGACGAATACTTGACCCAAGAGGGTGACATCTTTCAGGTATTTCTGAACGGTGCCTTCCGCAATCTTTTCCAGCATTTCTTCTGGTTTGCCAGCTTCGCGTGCCTTTTCAATAGCGATACGACGCTCGGTATCAAGCAGTTCAGCGGAAACACCACTGGAGTCCAACGACTTTGGCTTTGAAGCAGCGATGTGCATCGCCAGATCCTTGCCCAGTTGCTCATCACCACCGACGACGTCGACCAGAACGCCAACCTTGGAGCCGCCGTGAATATAAGGAACCAGCTTGCCTTTAGCTTTAAAACGGGCGAAGCGACGGATACTCATGTTCTCGCCAATTTTACCAACCAGTGCGGAACGGGTTGACTCAACAGTACCTTCACCCATCGCCAGCGCGGAAAGTGCAGCCACGTCGACCGGGTTCTGTTCAGCAACCAGTGCAGCAGAACCATTGGCCAGAGCGATAAACTCGTCGTTTTTAGCGACAAAGTCGGTTTCACTGTTAACTTCAATCATCGCACCCTGCTTGCCATCCGCAGAGATGCTGATCGCCACGATGCCTTCAGCAGCGATACGGGTTGCAGCCTTGGAAGCCTTGTTGCCAAGTTTAACGCGAAGAATTTCCTCAGCCTTGACCATGTCGCCATCAGCTTCTGTTAGTGCTTTTTTGCACTCCATCATGGGTGCGTCGGTCTTGCCGCGCAGTTCTGCTACCATGCTTGCGGTAATTGCCGCCATATTTTTCTCCTGAGCTTTAAAACAGACGGGGCATTACGCCCCGCCCTTTTTCAACCTGAAACCAGCTTATTGAGCGGCTTCTACAACTTCAACGAACTCGTCATCACCACCGGCAGCAGCAACGATTTCCTGAATGACCTGGCTACGGCCCTCAAGGATGGCATCAGCCATGCCGCGAGCGTAAAGACGAATCGCGCGTGAAGAGTCATCATTACCCGGAATGACGTAAGCAACGCCTTCTGGTGAGTGGTTGGTATCAACCACGCCGATCACTGGAATACCAAGCTTACCGGCTTCGGTAATACCAATCTTGTGGTAACCAACGTCGATAACAAAGATGGCATCCGGCAGACCATTCATTTCCTTGATGCCACCAATGGATTTTTGCAGCTTTTCCATTTCGCGACGGAAGGTCAGCGCTTCCTTCTTGGGCATACGCTCGAGATCACCAGCCTCGACAGCAACTTCCATATCCTTCAGGCGCTTGATCGAAGTTTTGACTGTCTTGAAATTGGTCAGCATGCCACCCAACCAACGCTGGTCAACATACGGCACGCCAGCGCGTTGCGCTTCTTCAGCAACGATTTCGCGCGCCTGGCGCTTGGTGCTGACGAACAGGATGTTGCCGCGGTTGGCAGACAGCTTTTTCACGAAAGCGGTGGCTTCGTTGTACTTGGCCAGGGTCTTTTCGAGATTGACGATGTGAATTTTGTTACGTGCACCAAAGATGTACGGTGCCATCTTGGGAGACCAGAAACGGGTTTGGTGGCCAAAGTGAACACCAGCCTCCAGCATTTCGCGCATAGTTACAGACATACAAAAACTCCTTAAGGGTTGAACCTCCACCCGCCTGAAACGCCCGCCATTATTAGATTCTGGCGAACACCCTTAATCGGCGGATGTGTGGATTTGGCTGCACGCACCTCGCGCACAACCGCTTTAACAAGCATTTCTGCTTGGAAAAACTTTTCGATTATAGCAAAAGACCAGGCTTAACCCAAGCTCAATAGCCATTCTGTTTAAGTGACAAAAGTTGCAGCATTCGCGCCAGATAAGGCAGCCAGTCGGGCATCACCAACCCGAAATCAGTTTCCAGAAACGTGCAGTCAAGTCGTGAATTCATTGGGCGCATCGCTGGCGTCGGATAGTCCGTACTGGGAATGGCGCGAATTGCGTCGGCCTTCAAACGCAAATCAAATCCCGGCATCGCCGAAGCAAGCTCGATAATTTTTTGCGCAAAGTCATGCCAACTAACCGGATTAGCCGCCGCCAGATGGTAGAGGCGATGCTCCCCTGGCGCCATGGCTTGCCCTTGATGTAGCATCGCCAACACTACGCCACTGACAGTGGCAATCAAGGCGGCCGGCGTTGGGCTACCTATTTGGTCATTAACTACACTCAGCAACTCATTTTCACGCGCCAAACGCAATATGGTTTTAACAAAATTTCCACCGCGCGCGCCGAAAACCCAACTGGTACGAAATATCACTGAACGACAGTCGACCGCAGTTATTGCCTGCTCTCCAGCCAACTTGCTCTGACCATAAACACTTTGCGGCCCCGTTGCATCGCTTTCAAAGTAAGGCGCTTCCTTGCAGCCGTCAAAAACATAGTCCGTCGAGTAGTGAATCATCAGAGCGCCGACTCGTGCAGACTCTTCAGCCAACACTCCCGGCGCCTCGGCGTTGATACGCCGAGCCAGATCCGGTTCACTTTCGGCGCGATCAACAGCGGTGTAAGCCGATGCATTAACGATTACCGCCGGATTGACCTGCCGCACAACCGTACGCAACTGATCAAAATCTCCCAGATCACATTCGGCACGACCACAGGCAACAACCTTTCCATGGGGAGCCAGCGAACGCTGCAATTGCCAGCCGACTTGTCCGTCTTTACCCAATAGCAATATTGTCATTTGCGAAACCTGGATTCAAAGAGGGGATTATGCCATCCGCAGCCAGATCATTTGGATCGACGAAAGCTGTGGAAGTTGGCATTTCCCGCTAAAATCCGACCTTATCCATTCACCCAACAGCAGGATTTTCATGGGCATTTCCATCAAGACGCCAGAAGAAATCGAGAAAATGCGCGTCGCTGGCCGTCTCGCTTCTGAATTACTCGACTACATCGAACCCTTCATCAAGGCGGGAATCACGACCGGCGAAATCGACCGGATGTGTAACGAATACACAGTCAATGTTCAGCACGCCATCTCGGCACCGCTCAACTATGCTCCATCGGGCTACAACCCTTACCCGAAAGCCATCTGCACCTCAGTCAACCATCAGGTTTGCCACGGCATTCCAGGTGATCGTGTGCTCAAAAACGGCGACATCATCAATATTGATGTAACACCTATCAAGGATGGTTACCACGGCGACACAAGCCGCATGTACATGATTGGCGAACCATCAATTCAAGCGAAACGGCTTTGCGAAATTACGTTTGATTGTCTTTGGTTGGGTATTTCTGTGGTTCGCCCCGGCGCCCGTTTCGGTGACATCGGTGAAATTATTCAGAAATATGCCGAGAAAAATGGTTACTCCGTAGTTCGCGAGTTCTGCGGTCACGGCATTGGCGCAAAATTCCATGAAGAACCCCAAGTTACCCATTACGGAAAAGCCGGCACCGGGCCGAAAATGGAACCGGGAATGATTTTCACCATTGAACCGATGATCAATGCAGGCAAAGCACCGATTCGCGAATTGGCCGATGGCTGGACTATCGTTACCAAAGATCATAGTCTCTCTGCCCAGTGGGAACACACCGTACTGGTGACAGAAACCGGTTACGAAGTATTGACGCATTCTGCTGGCTGCCGCCCGAAACCTGACTGGATTTCCTGATGATTGAACAGGTTGCCGCACTACGCGGTGAAGTTAAGGCCATGCAGCTATCGCTGCGTGAAAACTACGAACGCACCGGTGATGGACTGGCTTTGCTCAGTGCGCGCAGCAAACAGGTAGATCAGGTTCTTGTCAGACTCTGGAAAAGCCTCGACTTCCCTGCCACTCTCACCTTGGCCGCAGTCGGTGGTTACGGCCGTGGAGAATTGTATCCGGCATCCGATATTGATCTACTGATTCTCCTGCCCCAACCTCCCGGAGTTGCACTCCAGGAAAAACTGGAAAAACTGATCAGCCATTTCTGGGATATCGGACTGGAAATTGGGCATAGCGTCAGAACCATTCAAGAATGCCTGAATGAAGCCAGCAATGATATTTCGGTTCAAACCGCCCTCCTTGAAGCTCGCCTGATTTCCGGGAACGAAAAGCTTTTCGCCACTTTCGAGAAGCGTCTGCACGGCAACCTTGATCCGCTGGTGTTTTTCGAGGCCAAGCGCCTGGAACAACAAGAGCGCTACATGCGTTACAACGAAACACCATTCAGCCTCGAACCAAACTTCAAGGAAGCTCCAGGCGGCCTGCGTGACCTTCAGGTAATTTTCTGGATCGCCAAAGCCGCAGGTTACGGAACCACCTGGGCGGATATCGTCAAGCATGGTTTTCTGACCCACGAAGGACAGAATCTAGCCGAAGACTGCGAGACATTCCTTCGTCACTTGCGCATCCGCATGCATTTTTTGTTAGGCCGGCGCGAAGACCGTCTGATGTTTGATTATCAGAACACGCTCGCAAGTCAATACGGTTTTGAATCGACGCCGGAGACACGAGCATCCGAGCAATTGATGCAGGGTTATTATCGCAATGCCAAAGCAATAACCTTGCTTAATACCATTCTGATACAGAACCTGGGTGCTGCTTTAGCACCAGAAAACGAGCAATTGCCGCAAACAATAGACGAGGATTTCCAGTCCGTCGGCAATCTGCTTGATCTGCGCGATGAATGCCTTTTCGAGAAAAAACCAGCAGCGATTTTCGACGCTTTTCTGGTCATGCAGGAAAATCACGAACTTCAGGGAATGACCGCCCGCACCTTGAGGGCGCTGTGGCGTTCCCGCCAGTTCATCACGCCAGAATTCCGCGCCAACCCAGCCAATCGCGCCGCCTTCATCAAGTTATTCCAGAGCGAACGCGGTGTCCTGCATGAATTCCGTCGAATGAACCAACTCGATGTGCTCGGCGCCTATTTGCCAGCCTTTGGACGTATCGTTGGTCAGATGCAGCATGACCTGTTTCACGTTTACACAGTAGACCAACATATTTTGCAAGTTTTTCGCAATATTCGCCGCTTCACAATGAGCGAATTTGCACATGAATATCCGCTGTGCACCCGTGCCATCAGTGATTTTGACAAACCATGGCTACTTTATGTCGCTGCTATATTCCATGACATTGCCAAGGGACGTGGTGGCGATCACTCCGAACTTGGCACAGTCGATGCGCGCATTTTTTGCGAAGAACACGAGTTTTCTGAAGAAGACACTGAATTAGTTGTCTGGCTGGTCAAAAACCACCTCGTCATGTCACGCGTAGCACAGAAGGAGGACCTCAGCGATCCTGATGTCATTGAGGGATTTACCCGCCTGGTTGGCGACAAACGCCACCTTTCAGCACTGTATTTACTGACCCATGCGGATATTCGGGGCACCAGTCCAAAGGTATGGAATCAGTGGAAAGGCAAGCTGCTTTACGATCTCTATTCGCTGACCCAGCACCAGTTAGGACAGGAAAATACGCCGGCTACGCACGGTGTGATTACCGAACGTCAAGCCGAAGCGATGCGCCTGCTGCGCTTTTTTGCACTCTCGGCAACAGTCCACGAACGTCTCTGGAAACAGCTTGATATGGCGTATTTCCTCCGCCACTCCGCGGAAGAGATTGCCTGGCATACGCGCTCGCTGCATTACCGGATTTTTAACGACCAACCTGTCGTACGTGCCCGCCTGCATCAAGAAGGAGAAGGATTACAGGTCATGGTCTACACCAAAGACCAACCAGATCTTTTCGCCCGCATCGTCGGATTTTTTGCGCGTGCCGGATATAGCATTGTTGATGCAAAAATTCACACGACAGCGCACGGCTATGCGCTGGACAGTTTCGTGTTGCTTGATGTTTCGAATCGTGACAATGACCGCGAGATGCTTTCCTACATTGAGCACGAACTCGAATATCGTCTGATCCATCAAACGCCACCGGAGCAACCTTCTTCGGGCCGAGTCTCACGTCAAGTCAAGCATTTCCCGATCAAGCCACTGGCAACAATTCAGGGGGATGAACGCGGCGCGCATTTCATTCTCTCCTTGGTTGCTGCCGACCGCCCAGGATTGCTCTACTCGGTAGCAAATACCTTGGCCGAGCATGGAGCCAATTTGCATACGGCCAAGATCACTACCCTTGGCGAACGTGCCGAGGACGTATTCCTGATCAGCGGCGGTGATTTACGGCAAAGTAACAGCCGCATCAAGCTTGAAACCGAGTTGATGGAACGCCTGAAGGTTTAAACCGAGAGCCCCATCGGCTGGCAGTTATCCTGACAGCCGACGACGCGCTCGATGATCGTCCGAACGCGACCCATCGCTTCGTGCAGGACGTGTTCGAGACTTTCGAAATGAATGCCGTTGGCGCTGCTGCCGCGCCCGGCCGCATGGTTGGCCACAACATTGATCGCAGCGTAAGGAATACCAAGTTCGCGGGCGAGAACAGCTTCTGGCATGCCGGTCATCCCCACCAGATCAGCGCCATCGCGTTCAAGCCGATTTATTTCAGCAGCTGTTTCAAGACGCGGGCCTTGGGTTGCTGCATAGACACCACCAACCTTGACTGAAATGCCCAAGCTTTCTGCGGCTTCTTCAATACGTTTGCAGAGTTCGCGATCATAGGGTTCAGTGAAATCAACATGCGTCACCGTAGTGCCAACGCCTTCAAAGAAAGTCGATTTACGCCCCCAAGTGTAATCAATAATCTGGTTAGGCAACACAATCTCACCGGGGCCAAGATCATCGCGAATACCGCCAACCGAAGCAACCGAAATTATCCCGGTTGCCTTGTGGTGATGAAGCGCCCACAGATTGGCGCGGTAATTCACCATGTGCGGCGCGATGGTATGCCCATAACCATGGCGCGGCAGGAACATGGCCGGTTTGCCACAGATTTCGCCAAAGACCAGCGAACCAGAGGGCTCACCATAAGGCGTGCGGACGACTTCACGGTGCGAAACATCCAGATTGGAAAGCGTGGTCAGGCCACTGCCACCGATGATTGCCAACATATTGTTATTTCCTTTCGACGAGGAGCGAGGCCAGGGTTGGCACAACACTCTTCAGTGCGGGGTGCGGGCGACGCATTGCAGCCATGTCGACCACGTTATCCCCAAGTTTTCGGTAAAGCGCATTACGCCGGTCTGCATTAAATGGCAGATCGAGCAAAGTTTTTCCGGCATGGTAACGAACCAAAGTATCTCGTCCGATATCTTTTGCCTGCCAGGGTATGGCGGTGCGATCAACGAGATGTAAAGCGTTCACCGTCAGCAAACTGGCGGCCAGTTCTGCAATTTTGCGATGTATATGCTCGCGATAAGCTGCCACCGCTTTGCCGCCATCATGCAGCGTTGCCCCCGTTGTATCTGCCGGTGCGCCCATCAGCCAGCAAACGACACAATCAGGCGCAAAGTTAATGATGGTCTGGCTTTGGATTTCATTCAGAGCACAGATATCAGCCTGCAAAAAGCTGACGCCCTGCCCAGCCGAACGTTGCTGGCTGACTGCCAGACATTCTTCCAGCGTATCAACGGCCAACACCGCAAGGCCACGCGCCGCCAGCGCCTGAGTACCGAAACCCAAGCCACAGCCGATTTCCAGCACACGTTTGCCTGGCACCAGCGAAGCCATCCAGTCATAATCGCCATGCCGCACATAGGCGGCACCTTCTGTCTCCCAGTAACCGAGAAACTCGGCGACTGTCGTTCCACTCACGTGTCTTCTTTCATGGCGTAAATCGCCGGCAAATGACGCCATGCGCCGTCGACATCCATGCCGAAACCGAAAACAAAGCGATCAGGTACGGTCAACCCGACAAAATCGGCAGAAATTGGTTTTTGCTTGCCATTCAGTTTGTCAGTGAAAACTGCCGTCAATACCGCCTCCGCCCCCATGCGTCGCAGGCTTTCCTTGACTGCCGCCAATGTCACGCCTTCGTCGAGAATATCGTCAACAACCAATACGGTGCGCCCCTTGACCGAGGTCCACGGTGCACTGCGCCAGGAAATCTTGCCACCCTGTGTATCGGGACCATAGCGCGTGGCGTGCAGGTAATCAAACTCAAGCGGAAAATCGAGCCTGGTCAGCAGTTGACCGCAAAAGATCAGTCCACCGGTCATTACGCACAACACCAGCGGATTTTTATCGGCTAGTTTGCTTTTGATTTGCGCAGCCAGTTCGCTCACTGCAGCGCTGACCACCTCAGCAGAATGTATCAGTTCGGCTTCGTCGAGTAATTTGCGCGCTTTGTCCGCATCCATGATCTACCCCAGACTCTTTAAATAGGCTTGAAAATCTGCCCCGACTTCCGGATGTCGCTGACCAAAGACAACGGTAGCCTGCAAATAACCGAGTTTGGAACCGCAGTCGTAGCGCGTACCGTCGTAACGGTAGGCCAGGACCTGTTCTTCGCTGAGCAGCGAAGCAATACCATCGGTCAGCTGAATTTCGCCACCGGCACCCGGTTTGATCGTTTCCAGATGATGGAAGATGCGCGGCGTCAAAATGTAGCGACCAACCACCGCCAAGGTAGATGGCGCATCCTCCGGATTCGGCTTCTCGACAATGGCATTGATCTGTTCCAGACGGTCAGCAACACGCCGGGCATCGACGATACCGTAACTTCTTGTATCGGCGCGCGGCACGTCCTGCACGCCGAGCACCGAACAACGGTAATAGTCGTAGGTATCGGTCATTTGCTTCATGACTGCCGGCGTACCATCCAGCAAATCGTCGGCAAGCAGCACGGCGAACGGCTCATCACCGATGACCGGCTTGGCACAAAGAACGGCATGACCGAGACCGAGCGCTTCCGCCTGACGGATGTAGATGCAGTTGATGTTCTTTGGAATCATGTTGCGCACGAAATCAAGTAATTCATCCTTGCCACGCGCCTGCAGCTCAGATTCAAGCTCATAGGCCTTGTCGAAGTGGTCTTCAATCGAACGCTTCGAGCGACCCGTGACGAAAATCATGTCGGTAATGCCCGCCGCAACCGCCTCTTCAACCGCGAACTGGATCAGCGGCTTATCGACAATTGGCAACATCTCCTTGGGGCTGGCCTTGGTTGCCGGGAGAAAACGGGTGCCCATGCCTGCGACCGGAAAGACTGCTTTTCTGACTTTTTTCATTGCTCGGTTCCTTCACTCAACAATTTCAAAAATTCTATTTCATCCAGCACCGGAACACCCAGCTCCAATGCTTTTTCCAGTTTTGAGCCAGCTTCTTCGCCAGCCACGACAAAATCTGTTTTTTTCGAGACCGAGCCGGACACCTTGCCACCCGCTGCTTCAATCATCGCCTTGGCCTCATCACGCTTGAGCGTCGGCAAGGTTCCGGTCAGCACCAGCGTTTTGCCGGCCAGCAGTTTAGGACCAGCCTCGACCGACACACCTTCCGGCCAATTAACGCCGGCAGTTCGTAATCTTTCAATGATCTGACGGTTATGAGATTCGCCAAAGAAAGCTGCAAGGCTTGCAGCGACCACTGGGCCAACATCCGCAACCAGTTGTAAAGTCTCACTATCAGCAGCCAGCAAACAATCAAGCTGGCCAAAATGCTTGGCCAGATCACGTGCGGTTGACTCGCCAACATTTCGAATCCCCAGCGAAAAAATGAAGCGGGCAAGCGTCGTCTGTTTGCTTTTTTCAATCGCTGCGACCAGATTCTGTGCCGATTTCTCACCCATGCGATCAA
This sequence comes from Candidatus Dechloromonas phosphorivorans, assembly GCA_016709495.1. Taxonomy (GTDB): domain Bacteria; phylum Pseudomonadota; class Gammaproteobacteria; order Burkholderiales; family Rhodocyclaceae; genus Azonexus; species Azonexus defluvii. Next base: position 67,315 of record JADJMS010000022.1, read on the forward strand.
GTCCAGCCAGGGTTTCCATCGATAGGCCATAGAGATCGGCTGGCGAATGGACCAGACCCGCATCAACCAGTTGATCGACCAGTTTGTCACCGAGTCCTTCGATATCCATTGCGCGGCGTGCAGCAAAATGGGTCAAAGCGGCCTTGCGCTGGGCCGGGCAAAAGAGACCGCCAGTACAACGGGCGATGGCTTCATCAACCCCTTTTGCAATCACCGAGTCACATTCCGGGCAGGTTTTCGGCATGATGAATGGCGGATGCAAAGGCTCGCCGCCAAACAAATCACGGCTTGGCCGCTTTTCCGGCACGATGGCGACAACCTCAGGAATCACGTCGCCAGCGCGACGAACTATCACCGTATCGCCAACCCGCACATCCTTGCGGCGAACTTCATCTTCATTGTGCAAGGTCGCGTTGGTAACGGTCACACCACCAACGAAGACCGGTTGCAGCCGCGCCACGGGCGTAATCGCCCCGGTACGACCAACCTGCACATCGATACCGACAACTACGGTCAGCGCTTCTTCAGCTGGAAATTTATGGGCTATGGCGAAACGCGGCGCACGCGAGACAAAACCCAGTTGCGTCTGAGCAGCCAGTCTATTGACCTTGTACACAACGCCATCAATGTCGTAGGGCAGCTTCGCGCGCTTTTCACCAATTTCGGCAAAGTAGGCAAGCAGTCCTTTGGAACCCTGCACTATCCGGCGTTCTTCAGCGACCGGAAAACCCCATGCCGCAAGCTGATCCATCAATTCGCCATGCGTTTTAAGCGTGAGCTGATCGCCCCCGGCACCAACGCCATAGGCGAAGAATGACAAAGGGCGACTCGCCGTAATGCGCGAATCAAGCTGGCGCAAACTGCCGGCCGCAGCGTTACGCGGGTTGGCAAACTCCTTGTCGCCACGTTCGCGCTGGCGTGCATTGAGTTCTACAAATGCCTGTTTGAACAAGAGGACTTCGCCACGAATTTCAATCAACTCAGGCCAACCGGCACCGGACAGGCGCAAGGGAAGACAGCGCAATGTCCGCAGATTGGGCGTCACTTCTTCGCCAGTCGCACCATCGCCACGCGTGGCGCCACTGGTAAAAAAACCATGTTCGTAGGTCAGGCTGATCGCCAGACCATCAAATTTTGGCTCGACAGCGTAGTCGACCGCAGCGATTGATTCCAAACCTTCTCGCACACGCTGGTCGAATGCCTCAACCTCGGCTGGTTCAAATGCATTGTTCAGAGATAACATCGGCACGCCATGCCGACGTGAAGGGAATGCTTTGAGCGGCGCAGCACCCACACGCTGAGTCGGCGAGTCAGGCGTCAGTAAAGTCGGATGTAGAACCTCGAGCGCTTGCAGTTCGCGGAACAGCTTGTCGTATTCCGCATCGGGAATTGTCGGCGCATCGTGCCGGTAGTAGGCCTCATTGTGGCGCTCGATTTCAGCGCGCAATATCGCTGCGCGCTGAGTTTCCGCTACCAGTTCAGGCATCAGGAAAAGAGGCGCAATGCCTGTGCCGATCCGGCCGGCAAGTTGTAGCTGGCCATTTTGGCCTGTGGCTTGCCGATGAATTCACGACGAATATGATCAAGTTGAGCATCACCCAGGGGTTGGCGATTGTCATCAACCAGCATGCCTTGCAGCGCTTCGGCAAAACGCTTGGCCAACTCAGCCATTTGCATGAAAACTCGTTCACCGTGATCAACTCGCGGCACATCAAGCAGGAAAGTCAGCCCGTGCGTACTCATGTTGCGTATCGATTCAGGTGAAAACTGCGTACTCTCGAAATTCTGCAGACAGAACTGGGCGCGGCCCTCTTCGTCATAACGAGTAAACAAGCCGTCAGCACCCAGCACCATGCCGGCCGCTTCTGCCAGCGCACGAATTTTCGTGCCGGTAAACGGCAAGCTTTTGCTGACCAGATTGATGCCAATTTCGAGATCAACCTCGGCTGAAAACAGATCAACTTCAACTGCCTGATCACGCACCCGGATTGATGGCATGTCAGCCACAGCCATCAATTCATCGGCCAAAGCCAGCATGGCCCCGGCAAAAACAACCAGATCAGCATCTGAAACCGGGCCCATACGATTCGCCAGTTGCAAGCCTATGCGCAAGCGACGTACCTGAAGCTCAGAATCCGGATGAAGGCGGACCCATTCGCGGGTTAGCTCATTGTAGCCAATCCAATGCACGGGTTTGCTGACGTTTTGCAGAACATCGCGTTGCGAGTGCAAGATCTGGATCGCTGAAACCGGATCAACCAGTTCCATCGCCACAATGAATTCAAGACGCGGATCGAGCAAAGTCGCTGGTAATTCGCTCGCCGGTGCCTCATCCGTTTCTTCAATTGCCTGCGCCTGTTGTCTCTCTTGGGTGGCACTGATTACATTGATTTGAGCATCAGGTTCATGCTGAACAATCTCGCCAGCCTCCGCCATCATCGGCTCAAGCCGTTCATCAGCGTGCGATCCGGCATCTTCAAGCCTTATCTCAGGTTCGCTACGCTCAACCGGCACAGTCTTAGCGGCCACATTGGGCGCGTTACCGAGCAAGACGTCATCGTGTGCCGGCTTGAGCAATGACTCAGCCAGTTTGCGATGGCGCCCTTCCTGCCACTTGTTGTAACCAAATACGCCCACGACCGCTATCGCGCCGAGGCCAATCAAACCCATTTGGAGTTCAGTCATTTACGCCGCATCCCTCATCTTCAAAGCTTCCTGAATATCCACTTCCACCACGCGCGAGACGCCGGATTCCTGCATTGTCACGCCGACTAGCTGCTCGGCCATTTCCATGGCGATTTTATTATGGGAGATGAATAAAAACTGTGTGTTAGCAGACATTTTCTTCACCATGCCGCAAAAACGCTCGGTATTTGTGTCGTCCAGCGGCGCGTCGACTTCATCAAGCAGACAGAACGGCGCCGGGTTGAGCTGGAACATCGAGAAAACCAGGGCAATTGCCGTCAGCGCCTTTTCACCACCAGATAACAAATGAATGGTCGAATTCTTCTTGCCCGGCGGCTGGGCGATAACCTGCACGCCAGCGTCGAGAATTTCCTCACCGGTCATCACCAGCTCGGCGCGACCACCACCGAACAGCTCGGGAAAAAGTTGGCCAAAATGGCTGTTGACCGTATCAAACGTTGATTTGAGCAAGTCACGCGTTTCGCGGTCGATACGGCGGATGGCGTTTTCCAGCGTTTCCATCGCTTCGTTGAGGTCGGCGGCCTGCATATCGAGGTAGCCTTTACGCTCGGTGGCTGTGTCGAGTTCCTGCAAGGCGGCGAGATTGACTGCGCCAAGTTCGGCAATCGCGTTGCCCAAGCGGGTAATTTCGCCCTGCAAACCGGCTGGCTTTACATTGCCGAGTTCCGGCAACAAAGCTGCTTCATCTGCACCGGCTTCCAGTAGTTGCTGGGCAAACTGTTCGGTATTAAGCGCCGCTGCCTGCTCTTTCAGCTTGAGGTCGCCGATGCGAACACGTAGTGGCTCCAAACCCTGCTCTATTTTCAGGCGCTGCTCTTCCAGACCACGCAAGGCGTTGGTTACTATTTCCAATGCCTCACGCCTGGCGGCCAGCGCCATTTCCTTTTCCTGCCGCAACTCAAGCGCCGCTTGCAGATTACCTTCCATCACATCGGGCGGCACCGCGGCGACCTGCTCGGCACAAATGGCGCGATCTTTTTCGATACGAGTCAACTCGCGCTGAGCGGTAGCCAGCTGGACAAAAATATCCTTTAGCTTGTTCTCAGCCTCGCGTAAGGAAAACTGCGCTTCACGCAACGCCCGGTCAAAATCGGAATTGCGTTCACGTTCTGCACGCACTGCACGCTCCGCTTCATCCAGCCGTGATTGTGCACCGGCGACCAGCACGCGGATGCGGCCCAGACCATCACGTACTTCGGCGATTTTTTCATCAGCCGCCATGTCGCGCTCGCGTTCGCTTTCCTCTTCTTCGGCCAGCTCAGCCAGTTGCTCCTGCTGGCGTTCCTTGATTTCACGATAGCGTTCCAGCGCCTGTGCCAGCTTCAAGACATCAAGCTGAGCCGCATGGACGCGCTGCTGGCGGTCGGTGATGTATTGGCGGATTTCACCCAGTTCTTCGCGCTTGTCATCGAGCTGCTCGTCGAGCATTTCCAGTTGTTCGCGGATGCCGTCAGCCTTTTCCTCGAAGGTTGCGATGCCTTCGCCCAGCGTTTCGATCTCGCGCTGGCGTTCGAGCAGGCCGTGTTCACTCTTGTCCAGCGCAAAAAAAGTCAGGCTTGAACGAGTCAAAATATCGCCAGCCTTGGTTACCAAGGCAATACCAGAAGGCAGGTCATTGCGCAGGCTCAAGGCCACATCGAGCGTTTCTGCGGCCCATACGCTGCCTAACCAGTCGATCAATACGCTGGCCAGTGCAGGATTGTCACTGCAAACCCGCTGATTCAGATTTGTTACGGTCGACGCCGTTTTTGGGTCAAAAATTTGGTCGTTTGGCAGGATCACGCTTAAATGGGCATCTGGCCTGTCGTGCAGCCACTCATCAAGTTTGGCCGGGTCTTCACAGGCAATCGCACTCAGGCGTTCGCGTAAAACAGCTTCGACGGCGGATTCCCAGCCGGCTTCAACATGAATTTGTTGCCATAGCGGCTGTGCCTGATCCAAGCCGTGGCGTTGCAACCATTCCGGCAATTTACCGCTTTGTTGGGTACGCGCCTGCATCTGCACCAGCGCGGCGCGGCGTGCCTCTCCTGCCGCCAACTCACGCTCAATGCGCTGCAATTCATCTTGCACCTGACGCCGCGCGGCTTCCATTTGCGGCAATTCAAGTTGCAATTGTTGCAAATGATCCTGATCGCCAGCCAACTCTTCACGCAGTAGCGAAAGCTCTTCTTCCTTCTCGGCCAGATCGAGTGCATCTGGCGCATCTTGCCCACCCGCCTCTTCACGCAGGCGTTCGCGACGCAGCGTAATTGCCTGCAAGGCGCGTTGGGCGTGGGATTTGTTGGTCAGTTCAACCTCAAGGCGCTGCTCGGCATGGGTTGTGCGCGACCTCAAACGTTGCAACTCTTCTTGTGCCTGAGCGTGGCTTTCTTCAACCTGTGGCGCCAGATTCATCTGCTGATGCAGGCGCTCTTCTGCTTCCTCGACACGCAAGCGCGTGATTTCCTGCAATTCTTCCCATTTTTGGCGGTCAACCGTAAGTGTTTCAGCCGTCTGGCTCCATTGAGCCAACTCGCCTTCAAGCTGTGCCAGTCGTGTTTCCAGTTGAAGGTGCGACTCACGCCGATGGCGAATCTCCGCCTCCAGCTTGGCTACTTCGGCATTGGCGGCGTACATGTCGCTTTGCGCGTTATGCAAGGCATCGCCAGCGGCAAAGTGCGCCTCCCGAGTCTCTTCAGCCCGCGCCTCGGTCTCACGCAGCGCTGCGCTTTGCGCTTCAAGATCGGTGACAGCACGCTCAACTTCCAGCGCTAAGCGCTGACGCTCAGCATCCGCCTCGCGTTTTTTTAACAGCCACAACACCTGCTGGCGCTGCACCAGTTGCTCGTTTAACGCATGGTAGCGACGTGCCACCTCGGCCTGAGCACCCAGCTTTTCGATCTGATTGCCCAATTCGAGGCGAATATCCTCAACCCGGGTCAAATTTTCACGGCTATCTTCGAGTCGACCGTTGGTTTCCTTACGCCGCTCCTTGTAGCGCGTCACGCCCGCCGCTTCCTCAAGGAAAACACGCAGATCATCCGGCCGCGCCTCGATAATGCGCGAAATCATGCCCTGGCCGATGATGGCGTAGGCGCGCGGCCCGAGGCCGGTACCAAGGAACAAATCTGTGATGTCTTTACGTCGAACCTTCAGATTATTGATGAAATAATCCGACTGTCCTTGCCGCGTCAGGGTGCGTTTTACTGAAAGTTCAGTGTATTGCGACCACTGGCCCAGTGCCCGACCCAACAGGTTCTCGAAAATCAGTTCAACGGATGCCCGCGACACCGGTTTTCGGTTGGATGAACCGTTGAAGATGACATCCATCATTGACTCGCCACGCAATTCCGACGCTTTCGACTCGCCCAGCACCCAGCGTACGGCATCCATGATGTTGGATTTGCCGCAGCCATTGGGGCCGACAACGCCCACCAGCTGCCCGGGAAGGGCCACAGAAGTAGGGTCGACGAAAGATTTGAAACCGGCGAGTTTGAGTTTGGTCAGGCGCATGGGTGATCCCGGCGGACGTAAAATATCCAGCCTTGGCGGGGGTCGTATAATAGCATTGAGCTATTTGAGAGTTATTCAGATGAATGACCTGCCGAGCTGAATCCACTAAGCGAAGTTCAAATTGAATAATGACCAGTTTTACCTCTCTCGCGCTATCGAACTGGCGCTCAAAAGCGCCAGGAGTGGTGACGGCGGCCCATTCGGCGCAGTCATTGTTTGCGATGGAAAAATCATCAGCGAAAGCGGGAATCAAGTCGTCCGTACCTGCGACCCAACAGCCCACGCTGAAATCATGGCCATTCGTACCGCCTGTGTTGCGGCCAACAACTTTCATCTGCCAAATGCCACGCTCTACGCCTCCAGCGAGCCCTGCCCAATGTGTCTTTCAGCCGCCTATTGGGCACGCATCGAGCGCATCGTTTTCGCCAACAGCCGGGCGGAAGCCGCCGCCATCGGCTTTTGTGACGACGAGTTATACGAAGAATTGAATCGCCACTTCTCGGCACGCAGCATCATCATGGAACACCAGCCCATGCCGGAAGCCCTGTTACCAATGCACTACTGGATAAACAAGACAGATCGCACTTGTTATTGAATGACCAACAGGCACCGCCCCAGAAATTCGTCTGATAAATCACTGAATGAAAATAGAAAACAAAGAAAACATAAGCACCGGCAAGGACACCACAGGCCATACGCCGATGATGCGCCAATATTTGAAATTAAAGGCGGATAACGCAGCAAATACGCTTTTGTTTTACAGAATGGGGGATTTCTACGAGCTTTTCTTTGAAGATGCCGAGAAAGCTGCACGTCTGCTGGACATTACGCTGACAACCCGCGGGCAGTCTGCCGGCACACCGATCAAGATGTGTGGCATCCCCTTCCATTCACTTGAGCCCTACTTGGCCAAGCTGGTGAAGCTTGGCGAATCGGTTGTAATCTGCGAGCAAATCGGTGACCCAGCGACTAGCAAAGGGCCGGTAGAACGTGCCGTGGCGCGCATCGTCACACCCGGCACCCTGACCGATGCGGCACTGCTCGATGACAAGCACGACGTCTGGCTGCTGGCGCTGACCACAACACGCAACACCGCCGGCCTGGCACGACTGAATCTGGCCAGTGGCGAATTCATCCTGACCGAAGTACCCGCAGAGCAACTCGCTGCCACGCTGGAACGCATCCGCCCGGCGGAAATTCTCTACCCCGAATCCTGGCAGCCAGATTTTGCGCTGGAGTCGGCACGCACCCGCCAGCCTGACTGGTATTTTGAATACGACTCAGCCAAACGCCTGCTTTGCGAACAGTTCAAGGTCGCCGCGCTTTCCGGCTTTGGTGCTGAAGGCCTGCGCCCGGCAATTGCCGCTGCCGGCGCCCTGCTGCAATACGCGCAAACCACGCAATCAGGAAATCTACCGCATTTGCGGGCGTTGACCGTGGAACTTGAGGGCAGTTACCTCGGCCTCGATCTCGCCACCCGACGCAATCTCGAACTCACCGAAACACTGCGCGGCCAGCCCTCGCCTACCCTGTTTTCATTGCTCGACAATTGCATCACCAGCATGGGCTCACGCCAGTTGCGCCACGCCCTTCACCACCCACTGCGCGAGCGCGACATTCCCGCCGCTCGCCATAGTGCGGTCGAAGCGCTGCTTGATGACTACGGGCGGATGGCTGGCGAGGTTCGTCGCGAACTACGCGAAATTGCTGACATTGAACGAATTGCTGGCCGCATAGCGTTGAGAAATGCGCGACCCCGCGATCTGGCCAGCCTGCGCCAATCACTGGCTAGCCTAAACACCCTGCGTGTCCCTTTACAAGCTAGCCCATCACCACTGCTCGACAGTCTCTACGCCGATCTCGAGACACCGGTTGCGACGCTTGATCTGCTCATCCGTGCCATCGCCCCGGAACCCGCCGCCCAGATCCGCGATGGCGGCGCAATTGCCAACGGTTACGATGCCGACCTGGATGAACTGCGCTCGCTCAACGACAACTGTGGCACCTATCTGGTCGACATGGAGATTCGCGAACGTGAGCGCAGTGGTATTGCCAGCCTTAAAGTCGAATTCAACAAAGTGCATGGCTTTTATATTGAAGTCACGCACGCCAATACTGACAAAATTCCTGACGACTACCGCCGTCGCCAAACGCTGAAAAATGCCGAGCGCTACATCACGCCGGAGCTGAAGGCCTTCGAGGACAAGGCACTGTCCGCCCAGGAACGCGCGCTGGCCCGCGAAAAACTGCTCTACGAAGGAATTCTCAACGAACTGCTACCGGCTGTGCCCGCCCTGCAAACCATCGCCCGCGCTGTCGCCCAAGTCGACTTGCTGGCCAGCTTTGCTAACACCGCCCTCAAACGCAACTGGAGCAAGCCGGAATTCAGCCCGGAAATCGGGTTGACCGTAACCGGTGGCCGTCACCCGGTGGTTGAAGCTGAAATGGCCAATAGCGCCCAGACTTTCATCGCCAATGACTGCCTGCTGCTCGAAAGCCGCCGCCTGTTGCTGATCACCGGCCCCAACATGGGCGGTAAATCAACCTACATGCGGCAGACGGCGCTGATCGCCCTGCTCGCCCACATTGGCAGCTACGTGCCGGCAGATCGTTGCGTACTCGGCCCACTCGACCGTATCTTTACCCGCATCGGTGCTTCTGACGACCTCGCCTCCGGCCGCTCCACCTTCATGGTCGAAATGACTGAAGCCGCTGCCATCCTGCACCACGCAACGCCGAACAGCCTGGTACTAATGGACGAAATCGGGCGCGGCACCTCGACCTTCGACGGCATGGCGCTGGCCTTCGCCATCCTGCGTCACTTGATTGCCAAAAACCGCTGCCTGACGCTCTTTGCCACCCACTATTTCGAGATGACCCGGCTCGCACACGAATTCAGCGAACTGGCCAATGTGCACCTCGATGCCGTCGAGCACAACGACCGCATCGTCTTCATGCACTCGGTTGAAGAAGGCCCGGCCAACCAGAGCTACGGGATACAGGTGGCGGCGCTGGCCGGCATTCCGAACGCCGTAGTCAAGGCAGCCCGCAAGCAGTTGCGCGAGTTCGAGCAACGTGCTGCGGTCGACCCGCTGCAACCCGATCTTTTTGCCCAGGGTGATCCTGAACCGGTCGAACCAGAAACGCACCCGGCATTGGATCAACTAGCCGGCATCGACCCCGACAGCCTGACGCCACGTGCCGCACTGGATGCCTTGTATGCCCTGAAGAGCTTGCTCAAGTGAAAATTTGGTTAGCTTATGTTTTGCTGCTTATTTGCAGTCTTGCCCAGGCAGAGACCTGGCGCTTCGGGCTGATCGGCGACGTTCCCTATTCCGACTTCGAACGTCAGGAACTGCCGCCCATGATTCAATCCATCAACGAACAAAACGTTGATTTAATCGCCCATATCGGCGATTTCAAGAACGGCAAGGAGCGCTGTGACGATAACCTTTTTGATGACCGTTATCGGTTGTTCAATGCCAGCCGCGCTTCTTTCATTTTCGTTCCCGGCGACAACGAATGGACTGACTGCGAGCGCATGTCGAATGGCGCTTACGACCCAATCGAGCGTCTCAACAAACTGCGTCATTTGTTCTGGAAAGATAATTTGTCGCTGGGGCAAAAGAAACTGAATCTGGAACGTCAATCCGGCGCCTATCCCGAACACAGTCGCTTCCGACTTGGCCCGGTATTGTTCGTGACGTTGAATCTGCCAGGTGGAACCAATAATTTTGGCCTGACACAGATACCCAGCCCAGAATTCAAGGCGCGCAACCCAATCGTGCTTGCCTGGCTAAAAGAGAGCTTTGCCCTGGCTCGGCGCGAGAAATCGGCCGGCATCGTGCTGTTGTTTCAAGCCAACCCTGGCTTCAAGCATTTTGCACAAGGTTTGGCACATCAAGGCTATCGGGATTTTCTTGAAAAACTATACGAAGAAACACAAAATTTCTCGGGTCAGGTGGTTGCCGCCCATGGCGATTCGCACATGAGTCGCATTGATCACCCTCTGCACGATGCACAAGGCAAGGTATTACTCAATTTTACCCGTGTAGAAACCTTTGGCTACCCAATCATGGGTTGGACACGGGGAATCATCGACACCAATTCCCCGGCTTTATTTCGCTTTGAAACTTATCCCTGGCCAGTAAAGGCTCAGTGACAGGTTTCCTCGTCATCGTCCGGGTTATGGACGTGACCATGTTCCAGCTCTTCGGCACTGGCCGGACGAATTGCCGTCACCGTGCAGGTGAAGATCAGGGCCATGCCGGCTAGCGGATGATTGCCATCAAGTACAACTTTGTCGTCTGCAATTTCGGTCACGCGATAAATAACGATCTCATCTTCCTCGCCCTCTTCCGGCCCACCTTCAAATTGCATGCCGACTTCAATTTCCTTGGGGAAATCCTTGCGCGGTTCAACCTGCACCATCTCGGCGTCGTACTCGCCAAAAGCCTCGTCTGGCTGCAACTTGACCTTGACTGACTCGCCAATCTTTTTGCCCTGCAACGATTCTTCAATCAGCGGGAAAATATCGTCGTAGCCGCCATGCAAGTAGATAAGGGGCTCACGGCCTTCGTCGACTACTTCACCGTCCGGGTCAGTCACGTGATAATCAAGAGTGATGACGAAATTTTTGGCAACCTGCGTGTTCATGTATTGAGTTCCTTGACCAGGCGCAGCATTTCCAGTGCGTGGCCTTTGTAGTTAACGTTGTAGAGCGCATGGCGAATGATGCCGGTGCGATCAATGATAAAAGTGGAGCGGACCACACCGAATTTCTTGTGACCATCAACTTCTTTGGCCTGCCAGACACCATACTGCTTGCAGACGAAACCTTCGCTATCAGAAAGCAGCTCGGTCCCGATGCCTTCCTTGTCGCGAAATTCCGCGTGTTTCAGGCAATCGTCGCGATTGATGCCAAACAGGACACAACCTTCCGCCTTGAAATCCTCCTCATGGTCGGAAAAATCGGTAGCTTCCTTGGTACAGCATGGCGTTCCATCCTTCGGGTAAAAGAAAAGAACGATGTGTTTCTTTCCTTGGTAGGCCGCCAGATCAATCGATTCCATATCAGCATCCGGCAATTTGAATGCGGGAGCTATGTCTCCAACCTTGAGCAGCATGTTGATCTCCTTGAGCGCTCTGAAGGGGGGCCTTCTGAGGGCGATTCTAACGGAGGCAATTGCTGGTGACTACCAAGGTTGATGCCTTTATTTCGCTTATTTTCCGGGAACTTTTTCCGGAATCTGAACAAAGCTTTCATCTTGCCGGATCATGCCCAACTCAAAGCGGGCACGCTCTTCGATCGCATCGTAACCCTGTTTCAGATCGCGAACCTCGGCATCGAGGCCCGCATTTCTGATTTCAAGCTTGCGTGTCACTTCCTTCTGCTGCTGCAATTGACGGTCGTAATCCCAAACCTTCAGCCAGCCTCCCTTACCCACCCAGAGGGGGTACTGGAGCAAGCCGATGACTGCAAGGAGGCCGACCGTCAGCCAACGCATCAATAATTAGCGCAGGTTGTAGAAAGTTTCGCGACCCGGATAGGATGCGGTATCGCCCAGATCTTCTTCGATACGAATCAATTGGTTGTGCCTTTGGCAATGCGGTCAGAACGCGACAGCGAACCGGTCTTGATCTGGCCGGCATTAAGACCAACAGCGATGTCGGCGATGGTGCTGTCTTCGGTTTCACCGGAGCGATGCGAAATCACCGCGGTGTAACCAGCGCGCTTGGCCATTTCGACAGCGGCAAAGGTTTCAGACAAGGTGCCGATCTGGTTGATCTTGACCAGAATCGAGTTACCAATGCCCTTCTTGATACCTTCCTTGAAGATCTTGGTGTTGGTGACGAAGATGTCGTCGCCAACGATCTGCACATTCTTGCCCAGACGGTCGGTGAATAGCTTCCAGCCGTCCCAGTCGGCTTCGGACATGCCGTCTTCGATGGAAACGATGGGGAACTGGTCGGCCAGGTTGGCCAGATAATCGACAAACTGGGCTGAGGTCAGTTGCAGCCCCTCGCCGGAAAGATGGTATTTGCCATCCTTGTAGAACTCGGAAGCTGCACAATCCAGGGCGAGCAGGACGTCCTGACCCGGAACATAACCGGCGGCTTCAATAGCTTGCATGATGATCTGCAGGGCTTCGGCATGGCTGCCCAGATTCGGGGCAAAGCCACCTTCGTCGCCGACGGCCGTGGAGTGTCCAGCCTTGTTGAGCAGTTTCTTCAGCGCATGGAAAATTTCGGCGCCGCAGCGGATGGCTTCACGAATATTGGCGGCGCCAACCGGCATCACCATGAATTCCTGAATATCGAGACTGTTGTTAGCGTGTTCGCCACCATTGATGATGTTCATCATCGGCACTGGCATCTGCATCGGGCCCATACCTCCGAAATAGCGATAAAGCGGCAGACCGGATTCTTCGGCTGCGGCCTTGGCCACCGCCATGGAAACGGCGAGGATGGCATTGGCACCAAGGCGTGACTTGTTATCGGTACCGTCCAGATCAATCATGGTCTGGTCGATGAAAGCCTGCTCCTGTGCATCAAGACCGATGATCGCTTCGGAGATTTCGGTATTGATGTTCTCAACCGCCTGCATGACACCCTTGCCGAGGTAACGGCTGGCATCACCATCACGCAACTCAATCGCTTCGCGGGTACCAGTGGAAGCACCAGAAGGAACAGCCGCCCGGCCCATGACACCGCTCTCGAGCAGGACATCAGCTTCGACAGTCGGATTGCCACGTGAATCGAGAATCTCACGGGCAACAACATCAACGATTGAACTCATATTTCTTCCTTATTATCAACAGGTTGAAGATGCTATTTAAACCAAATTATTAATTTAATTCTTCAAAGCCAGCCAGCTTGACAGCCCTATCCAGGGCGAGCAGCGTAGTCAGTAAATTTTCCATACGTTCCAGCGGCCAGCTGTTCGGACCATCCGACCAGGCCATTTCCGGATGCGGATGGGTTTCCATGAACAGACCAGAAATGCCGACTGCCACGGCCGCACGTGCCAAAACCGGCACAAATTCGCGCTGACCGCCAGAGGTCGTGCCTTGCCCGCCCGGCAACTGCACGCTGTGCGTCGCATCAAAAACCACCGGACAACCGGTTTCGCGCATGATCGCCAAACTGCGCATGTCGGAAACCAGATTGTTGTAACCAAAGGAGGCACCACGCTCGCAAACCATGATGTTATCGGCACCGTTATTCACTTCACGCGCCTTGTCTACGACATTCTTCATATCGCCCGGCGCGAGAAACTGGCCCTTCTTGATATTTACCGGCTTGCCGCAAGATGCTACGGCATGGATGAAGTCAGTCTGACGACACAAGAATGCGGGTGTTTGCAGCACGTCGACAACAGATGCGACCGCTGCCACATCGTCAATCGAATGAACATCGGTCAGGACCGGGACGCCAATTTGGCGCTTTACTTCGGAAAATATCCGCAAACCTTCCTCAAGCCCCAAACCGCGCACCGATTTACCGGAGCTGCGGTTGGCCTTGTCATAGGAAGCTTTAAAAATGTACGGAATGCCGAGTCGACCGCAAACTTCTTTCATGTGACCAGCCACATCGAGGCAAAGTTGCTCGGATTCAGCAGTGCAAGGGCCGGCAATCAGGAAAAAAGGCTGGTCAAGACCAGCCTCGAAACCGCAGAGCTTCATTTGCCTTTGGCCTGTTGATTGGCCAGCGCTGCCTTCACGTAAGAGGTGAAGAGCGGATGACCCTGACGCGGGTTGGAGGTGAATTCCGGATGGAACTGGCAACCGACGAACCACGGATGCACATCCGCTGGCAATTCGACCATTTCGCAAAGATCGGTACCTGGCGCGCGACCTGCGACGATCAAGCCCTTCTCTTCCAATTGGGCAAGCAGGGTATTGTTCACTTCATAGCGATGACGATGGCGTTCGGTGATCTCAGGCTTACCGTAAATCTCTCGAGAAAGAGAACCGTCAGCCAGCTTGCAAACCTGGCCGCCCAGACGCATGGTGCCACCAATGTCGGAATCCTCGCTGCGCTTCTCAACCTTGCCCGAAGCATCCAGCCATTCCGTAATCAGACCGATTACCGGGTAAGGTGTGTCCTGAACGAATTCCGTGGAATGCGCCCCCTCCATGCCGGCCACATCACGAGCAAATTCAACAACGGCGAGTTGCATACCCAGGCAGATACCGAGATATGGCACCTTGTTTTCACGAGCATAGCGTATAGCCGCGATTTTACCTTCGGTGCCGCGACGACCGAAACCGCCTGGCACCAGAATGGCATCAACGTTTTTCAACACGCCAATACCGTCTTTTTCGATATCTTCAGAATCGATATAAACAATATTGACCTGGCTACGGGTATGGATGCCGGCGTGTTTGATCGCCTCAATCAACGATTTGTATGATTCGGTCAGATCGACATACTTACCGACAAAAGCGATAGTCACTTCGCTCTGCGGATGCTCCAGCGCGACAATCAGATTCTCCCAAACCGTCAAATCAGCTGCCTTGGCTAGAATATTCAGCTTGTGGCAGACGATTTCGTCGAGCATCTGTTCGTGCAGCATGCCCGGAATCTTGTAGATCGAATCAGCGTCGAGACACTCGATGACCGCTTCCGGCATCACGTTACAGAACAGCGCGATCTTGCGACGCTCTTCGACCGGAATCGAACGGTCGGCGCGGCACAGCAAAATATCCGGCTGAATACCAATTTCACGCAACTCCTTGACGGAGTGCTGGGTTGGCTTGGTTTTCAACTCACCGGCAGTCGGAATATAGGGCAACAGCGTCAGATGCATATAGCAGACGTTGTTACGACCTTCCTGAATGCCCATCTGACGAATGGCTTCAAGGAAAGGCAGTGATTCGATGTCACCCACCGTACCACCTACTTCAATGATCGCGACATCGGCACCTTCAGCACCGGCCTTGATTTTGGTTTTTATTTCGTCGGTGATGTGCGGAATGACCTGTACGGTCTTGCCGAGATATTCACCACGGCGTTCCTTCTTGATTACGGTATCGTAGATCTGGCCAGTGGTAAAGTTGTTACGACGGCTCATCTTGGCGCTGGTAAAGCGCTCGTAGTGGCCGAGATCAAGATCAGTTTCAGCACCGTCTTCAGTAACGAAAACCTCGCCGTGCTGGAAAGGACTCATCGTGCCGGGGTCGACATTGATGTAGGGATCAAGCTTGATGTGGGTAACTTTAATGCCGCGGGATTCCAGAATGGCCCCCAGCGACGCGGCGGCGATGCCTTTGCCCAAGGAGGACACGACACCACCTGTAACGAAAACGTATTTGGTCATAAAAAGACAGGCTGCGGGAAAGCAGAATGATAGCCGATAAGCAGCAAAAACCCCAAGCAAGTCGACGCAAATCCTGTATTCCAGCCGAGTTTTTACGTTTCACCGAAATAACCCTACGATTTGCTAGAATTTAGGGTTCGCCCTAATCAGAATGCACCGTGAAGAACGTTCTCGTCATCAATTACTCACAAACCGGACAGCTTTCGGACGTCAGCGCACAAGTTGTTGTGCCCTTGCGTGCGGCCGGCCACTCGGTGCATGTGGAAACATTGGTGCCTGAAACCCCTTTCCCATGGCCGTGGCCAATAGTTGATTTTGTTGATGCCTTTCCCGAGTGCGTGCAACTCGATGCGCCACCTTTAAATCCACTAAGCATTTCCGCTGATCGCCAATTCGATCTGGTCATATTGACCTATCAGGTCTGGTATCTGGCACCAGCGCTGCCCATGACGGCATTTCTGAAAAGCCCCGAGGGCAAACGCCTGATCCATGGCAAACCAGTGATTACGCTGGTCGCCTGTCGCAATATGTGGCTTTCGGCACAGGAAACCATGAAACAACTGATTGCCGAAGCCGGCGGCCTGTTGCGCGATCATCTGGTATTCACCGACCAAGGCCATCCGCTGGCCACCTTCATCACCACACCGCGCTGGGTGCTGACTGGCAAACGCAATCGATTTTTTGGCTTGCCGCCAGCCGGCGTTGCGCCTGAAGAAATTCGCGGCGCCAGTCGCTTCGGGCGTGCGCTGGCCGATGCGCTCAATTGCGACGCCGAGAAATCAGCCGCCCCGATGCTGACCGGGCTGCGCGCAGCTACCGTCAACCCACGCCTGGCCCTGAGCGAACGGGCGGCACATCGAGCCTTTAAAGTCTGGTCGAAGCTTATTCGTTTCTTCGGCAAACGTGGTCAATGGCGGCGTCGGCCAATGTTGCTGGTATTTGCACTGTATTTGATTACCCTGGTATTAACCGTCGTTCCCTTAAGCCTGTTGCTACAATGGGTATTTTCCCCTCTGCTCAAACCGCGTCTCGAACGGCTAAAAGCTGAACTCGAACTGCCTTCTGGTTCGCAGGAATTCAATCTAGAAAAATATGCACAGTAGCGGCAAGGCCTATATCACCCGCAGCGCGGTCTTTTTGCCCAATGCGCCAGTAGGAAACGAGAATATCGAGAACGTGCTCGGCATGATTGCCGGCAAGCCTTCGCGCGCCCGTCGCATTATCCTGCGCAACAACGGCATTCGTCAGCGTTATTACGCAATTGATCCGAATACCGGCGAAACCACGCACAACAATGCCCAGCTTACTGCCGAGGCGGTACGCGGCCTGAAAGTCGTCGGCGATATTGATTGCCTGGTAACAGGCACGACCATGCCAGATCAACTGATGCCGAACCATGGCGTGATGGTTCACGGCGAACTGGGTATTCCGGCCTGTGAAGTGGTTTCCACTGCCGGCATCTGCGTTGCCGGCATCACTGCACTAAAATATGCTTATCTGGCCGTGCTGTCAGGACAAGCGAACAATGCGGTCGCTACCGGTTCCGAACAGGCATCAGCTGTCTTGCATGCACGCAATTTTGAGGCGGAATCAGAGCATCGCGTTGCTGAACTGGAAAGCAACCCGGAAATTGCCTTTGAAAAGGATTTTCTGCGCTGGATGCTTTCCGATGGCGCTGGCGCTTTTCTGGTTCAGAATCAACCAGAGAAGGAAGGTCTTTCTCTGCGTATCGAATGGATCGACATCCTCTCGCAGGCTGGCAACATGGGAGCCTGCATGTATGCCGGCGGGGAGAAGCAAGAGGATGGCTCGCTAAAGGGCTGGAAGGAATTCCCGGCCGATGAATGGACCAAACGTTCAGTATTCTCGGTCAAACAGGATGTACGCCTGCTCAACGAAAGCGTGGTTTATCAAACCTTCGGCAAATCGCTGGAAAGGGTTATGCATACACGCGGTCTGACACCAGCCAATGTCGACTGGTTTTTGCCACACATGTCCTCTGAATATTTTCGCAGGCCAATTACTGATTGCATGGCTTCCACTGGCTTCACGGTGCCGCAGGAGAAATGGTTCACTAATCTGCACACCAAAGGCAACACGGGCTCGGCAGCAATCTACATCATGATCGATGAACTGTTTAAAAGCGGCAAGCTCAAGGCTGGCGAACGCCTGCTCTGCTTCATCCCTGAAAGTGGTCGTTTTACTGGCTCGCTGATGTATCTGACGGTGGTCGACCATGCTGGAAAGTGAAGTTCCGCAGGAAGGCAATGTCACCCTCGGCGGCCATCGCAAGGCAGTTTATGCACGTGGTGCGGATGGCAAGATCCAGATCGTTCAATCGGCAGGCTGGGAAGTTGAGGAAATTGTCACTCGTCAGGCGGTCGATGACCTCAATCAGTTGGCAGCAAATGCCCTTCAGCGTGTCGCCAGCGGCGAAACCTCGGCCCTCGAATACCACATGCACAAGGCACGCATGGATGTGCCATTGCTTTCACAAACCAGCGGTGTCTGGCAATGGCGCATACGCCGCCACTTCCAGCCCGCCGTTTTTGCCGGACTCTCGACCACCCAGCTGCAGCGCTATGCCGATGCACTGGGGCTTACGGTCGACCAGTTAAAACAGGCTAAATAATGGAATTCCAGCACAGCCAAGCCTCCCACTGCGAAAGCGGCGTCATGTCCGCCATGTTGCGTCATCACGGCCTGCCGATTTCGGAGCCGATGGCTTTCGGGCTGTCATCGGCCATGTCTTTTGCCTACCTGCCTATCGTCAAGATCAACGGCCTGCCGCTGGTCGCCTATCGGATGCCGCCCAAGGCCATCATCAAGGGGCTGCAAAAACCGCTCGGCCTGAAGATGCGCTTTGAAACTTTTCGCGATCCACAAGCCGGCACGCGACGACTGGATGAATTACTGGCCAGAGGTGAAATCGTCGGCATGCAAACATCTGTTTTCTGGCTCCCCTACATGCCGGAAGACCTGCGTTTCCACTTCAATGCACACAACGTGCTGGCCTTTGGCCGCGATACGGCAAGCGGTGAGTACCAGCTTTCCGACCCGGTTTTTGAAACCCCGGTCACCTGCCCAGCCGATGCCCTGCAACGCGCCCGTTTCGCCAAGGGCATGCTCGCCCCCAAAGGCCTGCTTTATTACGCCACAGCCAAGCCGTCGCTGCCCGACTGGGCAGTCGTCATCCCGAAAGCCCTGAAGAAAACCACACGCATCATGCTTGATACGCCGCTGCCCATCATCGGCGTGCGTGGCATTCGTCGCCTGGCCAATGCCATCGAACGCCTGCAACCGGCACAAGCCAAGATGTTCATCGGCCAGGTCGTGCGCATGCAGGAAGAAATCGGTACCGGCGGCGGTGGGTTCCGCTTCATCTATGCCTCTTTCCTGCAGGAAGCGGCTGATCTGCTCGCCCGGCCACGGCTCAACGAACTTTCTGAAGCGCTGGTCGACATTGGTGACGAATGGCGTGAATTCGCCCTCTCCGCCGCCCGTATGATCCGCGACCGCGAACCCCTCGTAACACCCGCACTGGCCGACAAACTGCGCCTGATCGCCGATCACGAGCAAACCTTTTACCGCGATCTGCGCCGCGCTGCCTGATGCTTAATATCGATGGCGTTTCTTACCGCTATCGCGACGCCACGACCCCGTCGCTGCAAAATGTTTCGCTGAATATTCCCCCCGCTGGCGTTTACGGCCTGCTCGGCCCGAATGGTGCCGGGAAAACCACTTTAATTTCTGTGCTCGCTGGGCTGTTGACCGTAACTGATGGCCTGATTACGCTCGATGGCATACCACTAGCCGAAGTCCGCAGTAAAAATCCGCGCGCCTTCGCGCTGGTGCCGCAAGATTACGCGTTTTACCCGATGCTGACGGTTGCTGAAAACCTGCGTTTTTTTGGCGGTGTTTTGGGTTTAGGTGGGACAGAACTCAAGTCGCAAAGCGAATCTGCGATTGCTTTTGCGCGACTCGAACAGGTTGTCGGCAAACGTGCCGAACAACTTTCCGGCGGCCTGCGCCGGCGGCTCAACCTGGCGATTGGCCTGCTTGGCAAGCCGCAATTGCTGCTGCTCGATGAGCCTACCGTTGGGGTTGATCCGCAGTCACGCCATTTCCTCCTCGACTCGATTGCCGCCCTGCCCGCTGCCGGTACAACGGTGATTTACACCAGCCACTATATGGAAGAGATTGAGGCGATCTGCCAGAAAATCGCCATCGTCGATCAGGGACAGGTTTTGGCGGAGGGCACGCTGAGTGACATTCTGCGCAGCCCAGAACCGCTGCTTGAAATCGGTCTGGAGCAGCAACTTCCAGTAGGAATTGCCCAGCGTTATTCGGCAACTCATATCGGCGAACAAAAATATCGGCTAATTTTGCCGTCGACCGCAACACTTCAAAATTTGCTCGATGAACTGGCCAGCGCCGGCTGTAGCGTGCGCAATCTCAGCCTTGGCCAGCACGATCTGGAACAAGTGTTCATGCGTTTTACCAATCGTTCCTTGCGCGACTAAACCATGTCACCTCGCCTGCTCGCCCTCTGGCTCAAGGAAACCATTGCGCTGACCCGCGACAAGCATGGTCTGCTGGCGCTTTTCATCATGCCGACCATTTTCATTCTGGTCATGACCATGGCGCTGCGCGATGCATTTACGCCGGGCGTGACGATTGATGTCAGTTATAGCGTGGTCGATCTCGACCAGACGCCAATTTCCAAAGCGCTGGTCAAGCGCCTGAACCGTGTAGCCGCATTCAAGAAAATTGAAGGAGACAACGATCTTGGTTCGGCCCGAAATCAACTACTGCAAGGCAAGCAAAGTCTCGTTCTTGTTCTCCCCAAGGAATTCGGCAACCGACTGTTAACGCCCGGCGGCACCGATGGCAAGCCTGCCGAACCGCTGTCCCTGCTGATCGACCCTGCACTTTCGCCCACCTTGCAACTCGCCTTCCGCAACCAAGTCATGGCAGCACTCGGCGCAGTGCGGGCGGATGAACTGACGGTCAAGGCCGGCAAGCTGTTTGGGCTGCCAGTCGCTCCCGGGGCGACGCTGGAAAAAGACTGGCCTGATGAAATCCACAGTGAAGCAGTGCGCGGCAACACCAACGCCAAAATTCCTTCATCGGTTCAGCAGAACGTCCCAGCCTGGCTGATTTTTGCCATGTTCTTCGTTGTCATTCCTGTTTCATCCATCTTCATCATCGAGCGCCAGCAAGGCACGCTACAACGTTTGCGGGCGATGGGCGTGCCGTTTCATTTGGTGCTCGCCGGCAAGCTGCTGCCCTTCTTCATCGTCAATCAGGTTCAGGCCGCGTTGATGGTTTTGGTTGGCATGTATCTGGTGCCGCAATTCGGCAGCGAAGCGCTGGAACTGCCGAGCAGTTTGCCGCTATTGCTTAACTGGTGGGCGGTATCTTCAACCGTCAGCCTGGCCGCCGTGTCTTGGGCACTGCTGATCGCCAGCATCGCAAAAACCTCGGAGCAAGCAACCATCGTTGGCGGCGTCGGTAACATTTTGATGGGCGCCGTCGGCGGCATCATGGTGCCCAAATTCATCATGCCGGCCAGCATGCAGAAAATTGCCGCACTTTCGCCAATGGCCTGGGGGCTGGAAGGTTTCCACACCGTCATGCTGCGTCATGGCAGCTTTGCCGATATTCTGCCCAGCTTGACGCAACTGCTGGTTTTCGCTGTCGCCTCGCTGCTCGCCGCCATCTGGCTCAATCAACGCGCCCTCGCCGCCCAATCATGAACGCTGCCCTCTGCCTCGAACTCAAAGCCCTGATCATTGAAGCCTGCGACAAGGATTGCACGCCAGAAAGCATCAGCAACGACGAACTCCTGTTCGGCCCGGAAGCCCCGCTGCAACTCGACTCACTTGATGCCCTACAAGTCTCGATGGCGATCAAGAAAAAATATGGCCTGCGCCTGCCAGACAGCAAGGAAACCCGCCGTATTCTCTCCAGCGTCGGAAACATGGCCGAACATCTGGATAGTTGGCTCACCAGCCGCAAATGAGGCGGCCAGTTTATATTGCTGGCAGTG
Organism: Candidatus Dechloromonas phosphorivorans; assembly: GCA_016709495.1. Lineage (GTDB taxonomy): Bacteria > Pseudomonadota > Gammaproteobacteria > Burkholderiales > Rhodocyclaceae > Azonexus > Azonexus defluvii. Next base: position 88,887 of record JADJMS010000022.1, read on the forward strand.
GCTTGCTTTGCGCGCGGGGGGATTCGCCCGATGCCGTGGCGGCCAGCTTGTGGGCTGGCGATTACCAGGCAGGGAAACGGCGCTTGGGTGAGCGGGAATATCCATACTTTCCCCTGCATTTAGCAGAATCCGACTGGATGAAACGCGCAGAGCAGGCGGTACGCCAGGTCACATCCCAACTTGGCCCGTTAGCCGCTACCACGCCTTTGTTCATCGCCTCCTCCTCGTTCCAGATCGGCTACTTTGAACAACAGGGCGAACCTTTCAACCTGCCAGCAGCCAACGCCGAATTCAGCTGTCAATTAGCACTTTGGATGCACCTCGACGGCCCGTGCAGCAGTTTCTCCAGCGCCTGTATTTCGGGCTTTTCAGCGATTGAGGCAGCGCGTAGCCTGATCGCCACCGGGCAAATTGACGAAGCAGTCATCATTGGCCTGGAGCTGACCAACAACGTCACGCTAGCCGGATTTGCTGCTATGGAACTCCTCTCACGGACTAACAGCCGTCCTTTCGACAAAAACCGCGACGGACTTGTATTAGGCGAAGCAGTTGCCGCCATCCGCCTCAGCGCCACTCCTTCAAACTGGCACATTGCCGGCTTGTGCACCGGCATCGACGCCTATTCAACGACCGGCCCCGACCCCGATGGTGGCCAAATCGCAAGTGTTACGGTCGACTGCCTGAAAGAGGCCCATTTTTTGCCCGGTGACATCGAGCTGATCAAGGTACAGGCCGCCGGCTCACCCGGCACTGATCTCGCCGAAGCCAATGCCCTAAAAAAAGTATTTGGCGAAAAAATTCCGCCGCTGCTTTCACTCAAACCCGCGCTCGGTCATACACTGGGTGCCAGCGGCATTGCCGAACTTGCCACTCTGCTTGCCTGTCTCGCAGCAGATCAAATCCCCGCCACGGCCGGTTACAGCGAAGCCGATCCAGAAATTGGGCCGGTTTCGCCAGTTGACCGCAACAAATGCCATATCAACCGCGCCATGCTCAACCTGATCGGCTTTGGCGGCGGGCTGGCAACCATGATCATCGAACGCGTCTGATGGCTTACCTGAACGCCCCCATCAGCCAGCACTTTGCAGCGCAGGAACTCCCGATAGCAGTGCGCTCTGCCCTCGGCAAACCCTTGCGCCGCGCAGCCGCACTCACCCAACTGGCGCTGGTCGGCCGCCTCGCCAGCCTTGCCGAAAATCGCCGTCACCAGCCAACCGCCCTGCTTTGGCAATCACCCAGCGGCCCACGCGCCGAAACACTGGCCTTGCTGCAGGAAGTCTGCATCGGTTCGGGCGAACCGATGCCTCTCGACTTCCTCGCCATCCAGCCCGCCATTGCCGCTGCACAGATCCAGCCCTTCCTGCCGGGCTTGCAATCAGCCAGCTATTTACCGCTCGATACGGACGGCAAGGCGCAATGGTCACTCCTGCTCAATATGGCCCTAAACTGGTTGGACGAGGGTCGTTACGCTCAGGTGCTGTGCGCTCACCTTGATCTATTGCCAACAATCGCTGAAAGCCACTGGCTGACCTTGAGCAAGGAGCCGCTTGAAAATCCCTTACTCAAGCTCCAGCTAACCAGCATTACGGCCGACAATCATTTGCCAGATACGCCAGATTTTCCGCAACACCTGAATCTTTGGCTGCAGCAATCAAACGCCAATGTAATATACCTGCAATCTCCCGCTGCTTACAGGCAGGCATTAAAATTCACCCGAATTTAATTTCCCACAGAGAGCCCCATGTCCCAATTTGCCTTTGACGTTTCCATCGAAGAATTTGAAACCAAAGTCCTCGTTCCATCGGAAACCGTGCCCGTAGTCGTCGATTTCTGGGCGCCATGGTGCGAGCCCTGCAAAGTCCTCAAGCCAATGCTGGAAAAGCTGGCCGAAGAATACGGTGGCCGTTTCCTGCTAGCCAAGATCAATTCCGACGAAAATCCTGAAATCGCCCAGCATTTCGGCGTGCGCAGCATTCCTACGGTCAAAGTTCTCTTCAAAGGCGAGTTGGTCGATGAATTCACCGGCGCTTTGCCCGAAGGTCAGATTCGCGCCTTCCTCGATAAATTCGCCTTGCCGCCAATGGCTGGCAGCAACCTGCGTGAAGAAGCCGCCACTTTGGTCAGCGAAGGCAAACTGGAAGAAGCCCTCGCCAAACTGGTCGAAGCCAGCAAGGCCAAGCCGGAAGACCAGGCCATCCAGCTCGATGCGGTCGACGTTCTTCTTCAACTGGCCCGTAACGACGAAGCCGGCCAACTGCTCTCCGGTGAATACGTTCAGGAACCTGACCGCGCCAACGCCCTGCGCGCCAGACTGGCACTAGCCGCAGGCGCAGCCGACACAGGCGAACTCGAAGCCAAACTCGCGGCCAACGAAAATGACCACGCCGTTCGCCTTGATCTTTCCCGTGCCTACGCCGCCCAAAGCCGCTTCCGCGAAGCCTTCGAAGCCGCCCTGGAAGTTGTCATCCGTGACCGCGGTTTCGACGAAGGTGCCGGCCGCAAAGCCATCATTCAACTCTTCGAAGCCCTCGCCGGGAGCGAACAGTACGACGACCTGATCCGCGAATTCCGCCGCAAGATGTCGGCCGCACTTAACTAATCAGAGTTTTCGGGAGCAAACATGATTCTTGTCACAGGTGGTGCTGGCTACATCGGGTCTCATACCGTAGTCGAATTGCTGGCTAGCGGTCAGGACTTGGTTATTTTTGATAACTTTTCCAATAGTTCGCCCAAAGTACTTGAACGAATCGAACAAATATCGGGGAAAAGGCCAACCTGCATTGAGGGTGACATTCGTGACCCTTCAATGCTCAAGCGTGTATTTGCCAATTTTCCAATCACTTCGGTTATTCATTTTGCCGGCCTTAAGGCGGTAGGTGAGTCCGTCGAGTTCCCCATCCGCTATTACGACAACAATGTCGTCGGATCGCTGAACCTGTTTGCAGCCATGGCCGAAGCAGGCGTATTCAATCTGGTCTTCAGTTCATCGGCAACGGTTTACGGTGATCCGCACACGGTCCCTATTCTTGAAAATTTCCCGCTGCAAGCCACCAACCCTTATGGTCGATCAAAACTGATCATCGAGGACATGTTGCGCGACATAGCCCACGCCGATTCGCGCTGGCAGATAGCCCTGTTGCGCTATTTCAATCCTGTCGGCGCACATGCCAGTGGCTTGATTGGCGAAGACCCGCAGGGCATCCCGAACAACCTGATGCCATATGTTGCCCAGGTAGCGGTCGGACGGCGTCCTGAACTGGGCGTTTTCGGCAACGACTACCCGACCCATGACGGCACCGGCGTGCGCGACTACATTCATGTCGTTGATCTCGCCAAGGGTCATCTGGCCGCCTTGCAGGCACTAGCGAAATTGAAGGGTGCGGTCCCCATCAATCTCGGCACCGGTCAAGGATATAGCGTGCTGGATGTCGTCGCAGCTTTCGAGCGCGCTTCCGGCAAACCCGTGCCTTTTCGTATCGGCCCGCGCCGGCCTGGCGATGTGGCCGCCTGTTTCGCCGACCCCGCCCATGCCAAAAATTTGTTGGGCTGGTCGGCTGAATTTGATCTGGAAACGATGTGCCGCGATGCATGGCGCTGGCAATCCAGGCAATCCGATGGGGTATAACACCTAATACAGCCAACTCACTGGTTGGTTCGGGGGAGAACGTTCAGTGGTTGAAAACTCAAGGCACCAGGAAAGGCTGATGGCTGTGCTACGCGCCAGCCTAGTTTTTGGTGCGCTTGACCCTGATCTACTCAGTGATCTTGCAGACAGTTTGGAGATCGAAACTGTCGAGGGTGGCAATACCATACTAAGCGAAGGTGATACTGCCGAGAGCATGCTGATCGTCGTCAGCGGTCGCCTCCGGGTTTCCCGAAAAAATCCGGATGGCTCCCTTCGCCTCTACAACGAAGTTTCTCCCGGCGAAACAGTTGGTGAAGCCGGGATGATCCTGCAGCAAAGGCGTTTTGCCGATGTCACTGCCTTGCGTGACTCGACAATCGCCGTATTGCACCGCCTGCCGTTTGAACAACTCTTGATGCGCCACCCGGTCGCACTCAACAAGGTATTTGCGCAAGCGGTTTATCACCAATTACGCCACACGCCGCAAAGAACCGAACATGGTCATGCTCACGCTTTTGTCATCGTTCCGTTACACCCGTCTCCCCTAAACACTGAGTTCGCACATAGTTTGACGCAGGCCTTAGCCAACTCAGGTAAAGCCCAACTGGTCAACGCCGCGACATCTGAAAACTTCCCGTTTGACGACCTTGATACAGCCTTTGATTTTTTGATCTATCAGACGGATGGTCAAGACTCCGAATGGACCCGGCGTGCCTTTCGTCAGGCCGATCAAATTATCTATGTTGCTAGCGATGGCGATGACGCTGGGGTTTGCAATGTCGAGATGAAACTCGCTGCGGAACCTGGCTTCTCAATGAAACGCCAGCATTTGGCACTTCTCCATCCAGCCAACACCGTATTGCCGGGAGATTTGGCCAGTTGGCGAACCGAGCGTGAAGTTGAACGAGTCTATCCACTGCGCGCCGGCCACGACAATGACTTTGCCCGATTGGCACGCTTTCTGACAGGACAAGCGGTTGGCGTCGTTCTGGGTGGCGGTGGCGCACGCGGGTTTGCCCATCTTGGTATTCTGCGCGCCCTAGAGCAATCCAATATTCCGGTCGATATCATTGGTGGCAACAGCATGGGCGCGCTGATTGGAGCGCAGTATGCAAAAGGGCTAGGGCTTGAAGAAATCCGTGATCAGACAATGGCATTTGCCCTCGGTGGCGAACGGCCAACCTTACCCGTTATCTCTTTGCTCTCCGGGCGACGCCTTGAGCGTGATTTGCGCAAAATGTTCGGTGAACAGGACATTGAGCAACTTTGGAACCCTACTTCGCTGCCGCTTGCAATCTGAGTCGAGCCTGCACCACGGTTCAGGAAAGTGGCCCACTCTGGCATGCCGTATTAGCCAGCAATTCACCGGCGGGACTGTTACCCCCTGTACTGCGCGGAGGTGATTTACTGGTTGACGGGGCCATTCTCGACAATGTGCCGGTTGGCGCCATGCGCAGCCGTCTCAGCACACCATTTGAGCTGCGCCGCGGCAATGGAACGATCATTGCCATTGATGTCGATGTCCGTGACGACATGAGTGTTGACCCGGCAATGGCCCGCCTCTCCGTACGCAAGACGATCAAAGGCTACTTTTCTACATCAAGTGAAGCCTGCCCTGGTATTGGCGACATACTCTATCGCGCCGGTCATATTGGTGGCTTGCATCAACGTAGCAGAACGATGGCAATGGCAGATCATTACCTTGCCCCCCCCGTCGCTGGCTTTCCCTTGATGGCCTATCGTCGTGCAGCGGAAATTGCCGAGGTTGGTTATCGTTACGCCATGGAAGAAATTGGCCAATGGACGAAACCGGCACTGCCGCGCTAAACCCGGCAGATTTGCCGCTCTCGCTTAGCCAGCGCGAAGTCTGGCTGGATCAGTGCGCCTGGCCGGATAGTACGCACCTGAACATCGGTGGTGGTGGATACATCAAAGGGCCATTTGATAGACCAGCCTTTATTGATGCACTCAACACGCTGGTCGAAGAAAACGAAGCTCTGCGTTTAGTACCAGATCTTGACGGAAGACAGCGCCTGTTGCCCAGCTATCAACCGCTACTGGAACACATCGACTTTTCGTCAAAAGTCCAACCACAGGAAGCACTTCAAGATTGGGTAAAAGAAAGTATTGCGCAGCCTTTTATCCTCGGCAACGCCCCTCCTTGGCGTTTCGCGTTGCTGCATTTCAATAAGGAGCTTAACTGGCTCTCCATTCAATTCCATCATCTGGTTATGGATGGCTGGGGTACGTCGCAGGTCATGCGCCGCTGGGTCGAAATTTATAATGCGAAAATCGCCGGCATTGAGCCACCACCTGCGGGCGATCCTGGTTACTTAAAGTTCATTGAAGAATCGCTCGAATACCGCGCCACAAATGCATTCGAAAACGATAACGCTTTTTGGCAAGAAACCCTGCCGAGACTCCCGGAACCACTATTTGAGCGGCGCCACTTGCCGACAGGCAAAAGCGGTGTAACCCCTGCGCTATCAGCCACACTCTCCATTGCACGTAATGAATATGACCAATTAGGCAGTCAAATCGGCACATTCGGCGCAACCCCTTTCAGCTACATGATTGCGGTATTGGCTCTGTATTTCGCTCGCGTTTTGAATCGGCAGGAAGTGGTAATCGGTATTCCCAGCCTCAATCGGGGAGGCAAGCGCTACAAGAACACCTTTGGCATGTTCGTCGGTGTATTTCCGCTGGTGCTTCAAGTCAAGCCACAAATGTCGGTGGCCGAACTGCTGTTCTCGGTTAATAGCGGGCTGCGTGCAGCCGTTCGTCACCAACGCTATCCGCTAAGCGAACAAGGTAAGCGATTACAAGCCATTCGTCACAAGCGTGACAGTTTGTTCGACGTACTGTTCTCTTTCGAGCGGCAGGAATACGACCTTAAATTTGGCGACACCGCCATCTCGATGGGCGCACGACAGGTTTTTTCCGGGTTGGCCCGTTACCCGCTTGGAATCACTTTGTGTGAGTTTCACCCCGATCAGGATGTCGAACTGACGCTGGAAGCAAGTGCCGCCTGCTTTGAACCAGCCGAGGTTGGTTACCTGGGCAAACGACTGTTACATTTAATGACTACGATGCTCGCCAATGCGCACGCCTTGGTCGATTCAATCGATATTCTGCCAGCGGACGAACGCTTTGAACTCATTAAAGGTTCTTTTCAGGGATGTTGCGGTCAACCGCAGCCAGAGCCTTATTTTTTTCAGTTCGAACGCCATGCCAAAACCCAACCCAATGCCACAGCAATCGTCTGGGACGGCGGGCAGATGGATTACGCTACGCTTGATAGCTTGGCAGAAAGCATCGCCAACACGCTGCGAAATCAAGGTGCGGGCCGGGACAAAATTGTCGCGCTGGCTGTCGAACGTTCGCCCGAAATGGTTGCCGCTCTGCTAGGCATTGCCAAATCGGGCGCCGCCTTTACCCCTCGATATTGATGCGCCACTGGCACGCCTCGACAGCATTCTGGCAGATAGCAAAGCCATTGCCCTGTTGATACAGGAGCGCAATCGCTCAAGGTTAGGCACACTTCCTTTACCCACGTTATCAATTGATGAGGTTGCCCACAAAGTAAATTCAGTAGTTCAAGGATCAAATTCGAACGAGAGCAAGCCGACTGACCTTGCTTATGTACTATTCACATCGGGTTCCACTGGGCGACCCAAAGGCGTCATGGTTGAACACGCTACGTTGTCCATGCGTCTTGAATGGCTGGCGAAAACCTGGCAAGTACAAGCATCTGATCGCACTGGACAAATCACTCAACTGACCTTCGATCCTTCGCTGATTGAAATCCTGCTCCCCCTCACCCAAGGGGCCAGTATTGCCCTATCACCTGCCGGCCGCCAGCTCCCCACTTCCTTCGGCGACTTTGCCATCCGGCACGCCGTCACCATCATGGCGCTGGTCCCTTCAACGGTGCGCGGCGTGGTCGATTCCGCTGGTGGTCAGACAGCTTTGCGGCTACGCGTGGCGTGTTGTGGCGGCGAAGTATTGCCACCTGAACTCGCCCAAAGATTCGCCAACGAAACCGGCGCTCAGCTCTACAACGTCTACGGTCCGACTGAAACCGCGATTTTTGCAACTGCGTGGTGCTGCCAAGAAAGTTTGCCCGGTGTAGCACTCCCGGTTGGCTTTCCAATCAGCGAATCACGCATCTACATATTTGATCAAGCGGGACAGTTATTACCCTTTGGCGTCTTAGGAGAGGTTTTCATTGCCGGACAGGCCATTGCACGAGGCTACCTGAATCGCCCCGAGCTTGATGCCGACGCCTTCCGTCCAGATCCATTCTGGCCAGGCCAGCGCATGTATCGAACAGGCGATCAAGGCTGGTTGGGTGCAGATGGCAACCTACACTTCCAAGGTCGGCTTGACCGTCAAATCAAATTACGCGGTTATCGAGTTGAATTGGGAGAAATTGAAGCAGCCTTGTTAGCTCTAGAGGGAATACACCAGGCTGCCGTCAAATTGGTTGAACTGGACGGAAAACAACTGATATACGCTTGGGTTGCAGGTGACGAGGATGACTCACCGGCCAAGCTTCGCGATCAACTGGCAACTCGATTACCTGATTACATGTTGCCCGCCGGCATCAGTATTGCCCCTGAATTACCAACCAATTTAACGGGTAAAACTGATTACGACGCCCTGCCCCAACCAGAACTCCTGGCCAGTGCACTTATTTCCAGACCAGCACAAGGCCGACTTGAATCCAGTTTGATGGCGCTATGGGAAAAAGCACTCAATCGTCAAGAGATCAGCGTCCATGATAACTTTTCGATATCGGCGGCGACTCCCTAGCAGCAGTCGAAATATTGACTGGTATAGAAAAACTGCTGGCTCGAAAAATTTCACTTTACCGCCTGATTGAACACCCAACCATAGAGCGACTTGCCATCGCACTGGGTAATGAAGAAGCAGATAGCGAATTGATGATCCCGCTCAACCGCCATACAGGGAAAATTCCGTTTTATCTTGCCGCATCAGGGCATGGCGACTTGATTCGATTTCAGAAACTGTCGCAAACACTGGGCGATGTTTGTGATTTTTACATGTTGCAACCACCGACCTCATTAACCATCACCAGCATCGATCAACTTGCAAAACTTTACGCCGACCAAATAGAAAGTTGCGGTCGACCAGGTTTTTTGGCTGGTTTTTCAGTCGGCGGAATACCTGCGCTGGAGGCGGCTAGATTGTTGCAACAGCGTGGAATGAAATTACCTGGGATGATATTGGTTGATACCGTCTATCCGGTTCGTGTTCTGCGCGGAGCAACTTTGTGGCGAATTCTTGGCTGGTTGGCGCGCAATCTCAATGTTCAAGAATTAAGTATGAATGGAAGACACCTCGGTGCCATGTTCAGCGATCCTGGCCTGATGGCCCAAATCAAGGCTATGGCCGGATATCACCCGGTAGAATATTCAGGTCAGGTGTCCCTACTCAAATCAAGTGGTCTGGCTAGTTGGGAGCGCTGGTTTTTCCGTCCATGGCAAAAGACCGTGTCCAGCACAATAAAACAAGTGCAAATTCCGGGCTTGCATGGCTCTATCTTTGAACAAGGGAATGTCGAGGCACTATCGACCACTCTGAAAGAACTTCTCACCGAAGAGCGGCGTATTGAAGCGCCCAAATTGGCATGACAACTAGGGAAACTGATCTCGCCGCCCTCAAGAAAAGAGCATGGTTGCTGGCTTTGTTGATTCTCAGCTTGATTGGTTTGGGATTGGCTTGGCGGTGGACTTCACTAGGCGAATGGTTTGATATTCAACGATTGGTTGGCCTCCTTCACGAACAAGGGGGCAGCATAAGGCCATTGGCGGCGCTGGCATGGGTTGCTCTCGCCAGTGTGGTTGCAATTCCTTTGGCGGTCATCATCATGGTTTCGGCGATTGCCTTTGGGCCTTGGTATGGCATTGCCTATGCCCTGACCGGGGCCAGTTTGGGAGCGGTCATCAGTTATTGGGTTGGCAGCCATCTTGGCCACGAAGCGCTCTGTCGGCTTGCTGGCGAACGCGTTAATCAACTGAGTTCACGACTTGCCAAGCGAGGCATCTTGTCAGTAATCGCGATTCGCATGGTGCCGATTGCCCCGTTTGCAATTGTTAACATGATTGCCGGAACAACACACATCAGGCTTGCAGATTTCTTTTTCGGCACTTGGCTCGGCATGCTGCCTGGCGCACTAGTCATCACAGTTTTTGCCGACCAAATAGTGCTCGCTTTGTCCGATCCCGGATGGGGTGCCGGATTAATTGTAGCCGTGACTATTGCGCTGATCGTGGGTGGTGGCGTTTTCATTCGTTGCTGGAAAAAATGATTTAGCGGGACTGAGAAATATTTCATGATCCGTGCATTGCAGGGATGATTACAATACCGAAAACGAAGTCGAATGTAGGGTGTCGGATTGTTTTACAATCGCATTTTTATGGCCAGCTGTGAATTTTTTAACCTATTGAATTAAAAATGATATTTAAAGTTGGCGTAAAAATTGCTTAATGTATGTATCGCAAGACAAGTAATTGTCTGACTATAAAGATTGAGGCACACATGAATGAACTGAAAACTTTAGATGACAAGCCGAGCCAGACTAAGAGCACGAATCGCAGGCGGTTTGTACGCGGGCTTGGAATCGCTATTCCAGTGGCGCTTACGGTGTCGGCGCGCTCTGCGCTGGCAAATACGTGTTCTGCGGTATCGGCAAATGCTTCAATTGCACTGACGAATAGTCACAATGCAACGGGCGACACCCGTCTTACATGTAGTGGATGGTCACCAGATACATGGGCGAGCAAAATAACCGGTGACTATGACCCCAATAACAGCAAGTTCAATTTAGTATTTGGCAGTGGCCCGGATGCTAAGATGAGGCAGGTTATAATTAATAACAATGACTTCCAGCGACATATCGCAGCGGCCTATATGAATTTAGCCAAAAATAAAGTGGCAAGTACATCAGGTGGAAAAACAGTTTACGATCTTGACGACCTCAAAGCCATGTGGAACGGTCGCGATGGAAGCTATCAACCAGTTCCGGGAGTTTTATGGGGAAGACCCGAGATCAAGGCTTATTTGGCTACCACGTGGGATTAATTTTTTTCCTTCATGGAAAATCAGCTACCTGCAAGTCTGCGCGCTTCTTCTAGCATTCTGATTGAGCAATGCGAAGATGGGTCTCTGGTATTTGACCTTGATTCAGGCGCGACGACGTTTTTGAGTACCGAGGCCGCATTTTTGTTGGATTTTCTAACGAAATCTCCGTCGATTTCTGAGTTTGATTTATGCTCAGCCTCCACACCTAATTTGAGTGACGCAGGGGATTTACTCCAAACCCTGGCCTCCCTTGAGAAGTCAAGGTTAGTTTTTAGGTGTTGATCCTTTCCGCCTGCTCGGCGGAAGAGTTGAAAGCGGCGTTACGTTTGGGTCGCTTTCGGCTCCATGTTGGACATCTCCGCCTCAAAATTTCTAGCATTGTTCCGGAATTTGTCTGCGTGTTGCAGCAACTCTATGCAGCGCATCCGGTAATGCTGGATGGGGGGGATTTTGACTTTGAGATTGCAATTTCCCCTCCTACGCCATGGCGACACTGGTTAAGACGAAATGCGATCTTTGAATTTTGCGGGGATGCCCCTTTCGAACCAATGGAAGTTGGCCATGCGTTCGCCATGTTTGAATGGGGTCTCAATTGGGCAATTGCTTCTTACCTACACAATTACCTGATTTTGCACTCGGCAGTTGTTGAATTTGAGGGAAATGGCGTTTTGCTTTCTGCCGTTTCGGGAAGTGGCAAAAGCACCTTGTCAGCTGAGCTTTCTCTCCAGGGATGGCGGTTACTCTCTGATGAACTGGCCTTGATTGATGACAATTTGCAGCTTTTCCCGCTTGCTCGCCCAATCAGTCTGAAGAACAGTTCAATTGACCTGATTCGTACACGTTTTCCATCCGCCAGGTTGGGCCCACTCGCCAAGGATACGCACAAGGGAACAGTGGCTCATCTCATGGCTCCCGATGCATCGGTTGAGTCGAATGCAGTCCCGGCGATTCCAAAATTTATCATTTTTCCGAAGTGGACCGCAGGCGCGCCCTTGAGAGTTGAAGCAGTGGGTTCCGGACAGGCAGCAATGCGTCTTATTGATCAGGCTTTTAATTATTCGATTCTCGGTCATAAGGGGTTTGAGCGTCTGGTTGCCCTGGTGCGACAAGCCGAGGCCTGGGAGATTGAATATTCGTCACTCGATGAGGCACGGGAAGCGATAGAAAGCTTGGTGCGCGAACGTGGCTAGGCTCTCCCCATTGATTGAATTTCTTGCCGGCCGGGTTTCTCCTAGAGATTTGACCTCTGAAGCGTGGAGTTTGATGTTTTCCGAGGCCCGTCAAGCCGGAGTGCTTAGTCGATTGGGATCGACTCTCTGCCAATCACATGCTACTGAAAAATATCTTCCAGAACGCCTGCGCGAGCATGTTTCAGCAGCGGCGATTCAAGTAGATGCATTTCAACGCGATGTTCATCGTGAGTTGGCGTATATCCAGAGCGCTTTGTCAGGGTTGCAGACGCCGGTACTCCTGTTGAAAGGGGCCTCGTATGTTCTGCTGGAATTGCCCGCCGCAACTGGGCGAATATTTAGCGATATAGACATCCTCGTATCAAAGCCTCACGTGGGTTCAGCAGAGGCGAATTTGATGCTTGGCGGATGGTCGACCGGAAAACTGGACCCTTACGACCAGCGCTACTATCGGGAGTGGTCGCACGAAATCCCCCCGATGACACATCTGCGCCGAGGCACAACGGTTGATTTGCATCACTCGCTGGCAATGCCGACCTGTCGAATTCGAATTGATTCTGAAAGAATGGTCAAAGAAGCTTTTCCCGTTGATACGAACGGATTTTGGTGGCGGCTAAAGGATGAAGACATGTTGCTTCATGCGGCTAGCCACTTGATGCTGAATTCCGAATTTGATCGTGGCTTGCGGGATTTGTGGGACATTGATCTTCTCTTCCGGCATTTTCAATCTAGTTCAAATTCATTCGTAGAGAAATTGATTGACCGGTCAGATCAAATAGGACTTACGAAAATAATTCGACAGGCCCTATTTTTGGCCAATCATTTTTTTCAGACTCCAGTTCCTGAAAAACTCATATCAAATCAAGATGGTTTTTTTCTGAACCTAATGATTTGTGCATCGTCGACTCGCCATCCTGAAACCCGTTCCGGATGGCTTGCAATTTCATGCGCTCTACTTACGTACCGCGAAATGTATTTGCGACTGCCAAATCGATTGTTAGCGTTGCACCTCGCCCATAAGGCATCAGAACTATTCAAACGAACAGAAGAAAAAAAACAGGTCTGAAATCATAATTAGCGCTGCTTCAATAGCTCGGCCAAGAAATTTACTGGAATCGCGTAAGTAATCCCGGAAGGCTGACTGAGCGCAGCCTCTTTACTGCCCTTGATAAACACCATGTTGATTACGCCGATAACATTGCCCGTTTCGACATCAAAAACCGGGCTGCCACTATTCCCAGGATAGGCCGTTGCATCAAGCTGAAAGATATTGAACGCTCCGCTCTTTATGCGTTGAATTAGCTTTTCATTGAGTTGCTGAGCGTTCCCACCCGGTAAAGCAATCGGTGTGATTGAAGAAACGATTCCACGATGTGTCACTGGTGAAAATCCCAACGCGCCACCGATTGGAAACCCGGTAAAACCAATACTCAGCCCTTCACGAACGGAGTCAGAGTTTTGCAGTTTAAGCGCAGGAAGTGCCGGGCCTTCAATGCTGATAATAGCCAGATCGTGGTCTCGATCTCTTTGTAGCAGTCGTGCACGCCTAACTTGCGGCTCTCCGCGTTCATTCCGCGCCTGAATCACCAGAGCCGGGGCATCCGACTCTGCACTGTCAGGAACTACGTGTGCGTTTGTAGCAACGATATTGCCGTTACCAACAACAAAACCGGTACCGCGAAGAACGAATTGCGGGCTATTCGTTTTTTGTAAGTACCAACAACAACAATCGACGGTTTTATACGTTCAATGGTGTCTGCAAACTCAGCATAAACAAATGGTGAAACAAGCGACCCAAGAAACAAACAAAAAAATCGCCGGAAGATACGCCTTATCAGACTCAACACCGTTACATCAACCTGCGGTTTGCAATGCGTTGATACTCAGGCGAAGGCGAAGTAATTGATGGATCAAAGGGGTGTTCATCCCGCTTGAAAATTTCACGGATACGTTTGACGTAACCTTGTGTTTCGGCATACGGAGGAATCCCTGCATACTTATTCACGGCCCCCTCACCTGCGTTATATGCCGCTGCAACCAAGGCAACATCTCCCTTAAAATAAGCAAGTAGCCAGCGCAGATACGCGAGTCCTCCCCGAATATTCTGTTCCGGGTCAAATGGCTTTTTAACATTGAAGCGCTCGGCCGTTTCTGGAATCAACTGCATGAGACCCTGTGCATTTTTGGGTGAAACCGCAGCCGGGTTAAAGTTGGATTCAGCACGAATGACAGCCATCGCCAGGCGAGGATAGACACCGTAATGCGGGGCTAATTTCATTACCATCTCCATAACTTTGCGATGATCAGGTGCTGCCTTGGCTACGATGTCACTACCATTGCTATCAAAATCAAACGTATCCAGTTGCGTCAGGCATGTTGGTCGTTTGCTACTAGGCTCACCAACTTGAGCGAGCATGCGACGAGCGGGTTGATCACCTTGTTTAGCTGCCATATCAAAAAAATACGCGGCAACGGAATCATCGCGCGGGATACCACGCCCATTGGCGTATATCCAACCAAGGTTGTACTGCGCTTCGCTGTCACCGTGCTTGGCCGCAATGCAATAGAGCTCAACCGCCTTGGCTGGGTTTCGCGTTACTCCTTCACCGTGCTCATAACTACGAGCTTCATTACGCAATTCGGCGAGCCGCTCCGCACTTGACTTGGCGACATCAGCAGCAACCACATGCCCACCCCAACTGCTAAACAACACAATCGACCATAACGCCAAGGGGCGTAGTCGAGGCAGTTTGGAGAGGGCATTTTTCATCATTGAACAGAGCCTAAAATTTAAAGATAACTCTTAGATTTCTTTTTGCAACCGCGATACTTCAGCTTGAGCGGGGAATTTATCGCCGAGCTTGGCTAGTGCATCAAGTTCCTTGCGCGCCTCATCTTTGCGCCCAGCGCTCACCAACACTTTTGCTAAATTCAGTTGAATCGCAGCAGCTTGTGGAGAAATACTCAGAGCTTTATGCAGTAATTCAATAGCTTGTGCAGTATCCCCCTTATCAGCCAGCAGCATTGCCAAGGTATCCATGAATGGCGGCTGATTTGGCGTCAACTGATTCGCTTTTTCAGCATACTCAATGGCCTTCGGCAATTTTAGTTGGCCAGAAACCCAAGCAAGGTTGTTTAGAACAAGTGCATTATTCGGTTGCAACTCCAATGCCAGACGATAGTGCTGAGCAGCAACTGAGTAATTTTTTTGTGCCGTCGCAATGTCGCCGAGGTGCATGCGGAAGGCGATATCTTTTGGATGCTGTTTTATCCATGCATCCGCAGTTTTTTCGGCATCGGCAGTATTGCCCGAAGTAAGTAATGCGGAATGCGTCTTGATCACCAATTCCGGCGCAGTGATTTGCTTTAGACCGGAGCGGTAGGCCGAAATAGCTTCCGGCCATTGTTTGCCCGAAGCAAAAATATCACCTTCAAGAACAAAGCCGACTGCTTCCTTCGGACGTTGTTTCTGAATATTTCGCGCCAAGGCCAATGCATCTTGTGGTTTTTTCCCTTCCATTGCCAACATGATAAGACCACGCTGCGCTTCGAGCAGATCCGGCTTGATCTCTAGCGCTCGCCGCAAACTCTTAGCTGCCTCATCCTTGTTTTTATTTGCCAACTGAATTTCAGCCATACGCATTGCAGCAGTCGGCGATGCCGGTTGGAGCGCTGCCAACTTGGCAAAAGTAGCCAACGCCTGATTTGAATCGCCAGCAATTTGCTGCGTACGGCCTAAAGCATCAAGCAATTCTGGTTTGTCGGGAATTGCAGCAAGCGCATTTTGCGCAGCTGCAAGCGCTGCTTTCGAATCCTTATTACGTAAATGGAATTCTATTAAAGCAAGACGTGGTGCGAATTCGGTCGGGTTCGCTTCAACCGCCTTGGAAATAAAACCAAGGATTTCTTCTGGTTTACCGCCTGCCGCATTTTTCAAGTCAGCCAGCGCAAGTAGCGCACCGATATTTTTTGGATCACTGGCAAGAACCGACTCAAACCGTTTGCGTACATCGTCGGGTTTTTTGTCAGCCATATCCATTGCAGCCAGGCTCACCGCCGCAGGCAAGAATGCCGGATTGACAGATAGTGCTTTCTCGAAACTCTTGCGAGCACCCGCCGTATCCCTTTTAGCCATCAACGTACGTGCACGAAGATTGTAGGTAGCAGCATCGTTCGGCTGTTTTTTCTCCAGATTGTCGATTGCCTTCAGGGCTTTATCAAAATCATTGCGTCGTAGATAAGCCGAAATCAAGGCCAGATCAGCCGAACTTCCTTTATCGGAGGCTGAAATTTCTTCAAGCTCGCTAAATCCTGTATTCGTATCCCCCATCGCAATGTGGGTCATCGCCAATGAAGTTCTCTTAGCCGGATCTTTAGGATCAAGCTTGGTCGCTTTAAAGAAATACTCTTCCGCTTTCTTTTCATCACCGTTGAGGAGGAAAGTCTGCCCAGCCAGCGCAAGGAATGCAGGATCTTTATCAATCTTCCCAAGAACCGGCGCCAATGCTTCTGAGGCCTTGATTGCTTGCCCTGTACGAAGATAATTGGCAACCAGCAAACGGCGAGCAAGAGGCATTTCAGGCGCTTGTTGCAGAGCTTTGTTCAAGTAGGATTCCGCTTGAACAAATGCACCGAGTTGAAATTCAACAGCGCCAGCGATTTGAAGCACACCGGGGTTATTCGGTGCAATTTTGAGCATCTGCTGAGAAAGTTCTCTGGCTGCTTTGTAATCTTTGCGTTGATAGCTTAACTGAGCATCAAGATAAATAGTCTGAGGATTCTTTGGAGCAATTTTCTTCAGCGCATCAAGCTGCTTAACCGCCTCATCAAGCTTACCCTGCTGCATCAAACTGGTGATGATTGCCGAGTGAGCCATCAAATAGTCAGGCTTGGCCTCAACCGCCTTGCGATACAGATCAAGGGCTGCGTTTGAGTCCCCTTGCACAGAAGCCAAAGAACCCTTCAGAAGCAATGCTTCGTAGCTCTTAGGTGATTTTGTCAGAACGCCATCCACAATGACCAAAGCGCCTGCAAAATCACGCCCCGCTGCTTTGAGCCGTGCGCTAGCCAATAACGCCGGTTCGTAATCCGGTTGCGCGGCAAGCGCTGCTGTCAGACTCTCCTGAGCAGCGTCCCGATTGCCTTGGGCCTGATACGCAGCACTGACAATAGTTTTCAGCGCAGCGTTCGGTTCTCCAGCTGGCATTTCAATTTTGGAAAACTCGTCGGATACCTTTTTTGCCTGTCCGGTGCTTAGAAGTGCTCTCGCCAACAAGGGGGTTGTTTGTTCAGCCGCAAACTTGAGTTCAAGCGCCTTTCGGAGTTCGACTTCCGCTCCAGCCATTTCGCCACTTTCAAGCAGTGCTTTTCCTAACAAAAACCGAGCCTCACCCAAATTTGGATTTTGCTGTAGCGCATTTTTTAACTGAATGACAGCTGCCTTACTGTCATTCTTTGCCAAAAATTCCTTGCTTGATGCAATTAGTTTATCTGGCGAATCGCCGCCACAACCAGCAACCAGAGCTGATAACAAAGCCGTCGTGATTGCTGCTATGCGAAGAACGTTGCACTTTTTCATGGTGGTTAATTTCTCGAAAATAGGGTTGTTATTTAAGACCAAGACGATGCATGAGATCATATAAGGTTGGGCGACTCACACCCAGAATTTCAGCAGCGCGCACCACATTCCCGTTTGCTCGCCCCACAGCAGTCACGACCGCCTGTCGCTCAGCATCATCACGAACACGACGCAGATCGATAAATTCATTACTATCATCCTGCTCAACATTCAGACCAATATCGTCACGGCCAATTTGCGCACCATCGGCCATGATGACGGCACGCTTAATACAATTCTCCAACTCGCGCACATTCCCAGGCCAGCGATGTGCCTCGATGGCACGCACAGCATCTTCATTAAGCATCATGTTGCTGCGATTTTGCTCGTTGGCAAAGCGACGAACAAAGGCATGCGCAAGCAATGCCGGGTCACCGACACGCGCCCTGAGTGGCGGAATATTGATGACAATTTCTGCAAGGCGATAGAAAAGATCCTCTCTGAAACGACCATCGGCAATCAGCGACTTGAGATCCTGATGGGTTGCGCAAACAATACGCACATCGACCGGAATTTCTTGACGCCCACCGAGTCGCTCAATCACCCTCTCCTGCAAGAATCGCAGCAGTTTTGATTGTAGCGAAAGGGGAAGATCACCAATTTCGTCAAGGAAGAGTGTTCCACAATGCGCTGTTTCAATCTTTCCAGGCGTAGTTTTGGCTGCGCCGGTGAAAGCACCTTTTTCATAACCAAAAAGCTCACTTTCCAGCAAATTGTCGGGAATTGCAGCACAGTTTATGGCAACAAATCGTTCCTTCTTGCGCTGCGAACTTTCGTGCACACCTCGCGCCAGGACTTCCTTACCAGTTCCACTCTCACCCAACAGCATAGCTGTTGCGTTGCTGTTCGCAATTTTTTCGATGGTCCGGCAGACTCGCATCATCTCTGCATCACGCGTAATCAATCCAGCGAGTGCGGGAGGGTGTTGCAATTCCTGCAAACGTCGGTTTTCCTGCTGCAAATCGAAAAGCCGAAAGGCTCGCTCTATAGTCAGCGTAAGTAATTCCGGCTCAAACGGTTTGGCAAAAAAGTCATACGCGCCCAAGCCAATAGCACGTAATGCATTTGCACGATCATTTTGCCCGGTAAGAACAATCACTTTGGTCTCCGGGGCGACAGAAAGTATCTGCTCCAGCAATCGAAAACCTTCCGAAACCGAATCGGCATCAGGTGGCAGACCAAGATCCATGGTGACGACAGGCGGCGCATGGCGATGAATTTGTGCCAGAGCGCTTTCTCGATCGCCTGCGGTCAACGTCTCAAATTGGTCAAAAGACCACCGCAACTGCTTTTGCAAAGCAGGGTCGTCTTCGACTATCAACAAGGGACGTGACTTTTCTGTGCTCACACTGCTTCCTTTTCGTGCAAATCGGACTCTGTACGCACCTCGAAGAGCGGCAGGATCATCGTAATTCGTGTTCCTTTACCCTCTTCACTTTCAACCAACATATCCCCACCTAATTCCCGGATGTACTGTGCACTTTCATAAGCACCGATCCCCATACCTGCCTGTTTGGTACTTTGAAAAGGCTTAAACAATCGATTGCGAATAAATTCCTGGCTCATGCCATGCCCCGTATCCCCGACTTCAACGGCAGCCCGATCCCCTCGCCGCTCCAGTTTCACCCAAACTTTCCCGCCAAGATCAGTAGCATCCAGCGAATTTTGGATCAAGTGACCGATCACCCGTTCCAAACGCTCCTCATGCCCACGCGTGATCAGGCGTTCATTCAATGACAGTTGAACAGAATGGCCTTGTTCCATTTTAGCGCGTTGTATGCGTTCAATGACATCAGGAAGATTTACACCGCATGGCGTACCGGGAGGTGTCGCCCCCTCGCGTAATTGCATCATCAACTGACGCATGCGCTCTACCGAATGTTCGACAGTCATCAGCATATCCTGCTGAAACTCAGGATTATCCCGATGGCGCTCGGCATTGCGCAGCATAAGCGAGAGTTGAGTCACAATATTTTTTAGATCATGGACAACAAATGCAGACATCTTGTTGAAGGCATCAAATTTTTTAGCCTCAAGCAAGGCCTCAGTTGCTTGCATCTTTGCCAGAAAGCCGGCCGCTTGACAGCCTGCCGTACGCAGAAGGTCATTGACCTCCCAATTGATGTCAAGCTGGGTACGTGAACTAGCAAGGATTACAAAACCAGTAATTTCATTGCCCACCATTAACGGAATCACCAGCCAGGCATTTGCGATATGAGAAATCCATGGCGAAATTTCGAGTTGACCGTAACGACCTGGGTAGCAACGAAACTCCTCGAGATTGACTACCCACCTGCTAGTTAATAGAAATTGAACCAAAGGCGAATCAGAATGTTCTGTGCTTTCTTCCTTGGGCATATTCAACGCGCAGCTTGGCTAAATGTTGATTGCCCCCCCTCTCGCAACCAAAGTCCGCCAGCCGGGCTTTCAACCATATCGGCCAAGCCACGAATAACTTGTTGACCCATAGCTTTTGGCGAATCCTGAGTAGATAAGGTTTGGGTAAACCGCAACCATTCTTCTCGGTAATCGTAACGGTAGTTGAAAAAATGCTTGCCCACCAGAACACGAAGCTTGGCTCGCATCGAGCCAGACACAACCAAAAACCCCAACCCCAACAGACCGGCAAATAAAATACCCAACTGGAATGCTCGCCCCCAGTCACCGCCAAAATAGCGAACGTAGTAACCGATACCCGCCATAAAAAGCAGATAGATACCAGCTATCAGCAAGGTAGCCGAGTGAAACGCAGCTTTTTGTGATAGGCGAATTTTTGAAGTCCAATCACGACTGCGGAGCGTCGACATTGCTAAAAGCGGAATAACCAGCGTATTAACAAAGCCACGGGCAGCAAAGGCATCAATATCAACACGATTAAACATAAGTGCATCAGAATACAGATAGAGATCGTAGGCGAAGATGCCACCTAAACCGAGACACAGAGGCTTAATGTTCCAACGTGAATCCTCCGAAACATTGCGAAACAATTGTTCGATCAACATCAAACCAAGCACATTCATCAGGAGCGACTGGAATAAGGCGGTTCGCGCCCATTGCTCTGCCGCAAGTAGGCCAAAACCAATCGCCAACTGCAAAACCACGCCACCCATGATTGCGCCCCAACAGGCAGGTATAAACAACGGGGCAATCAGATAGCGTTGTTGCCCTGGCTTATCCTGGGTCAGCAAAAAAATCAGGAATACATACCATCCACCGTAGCGGAGCAAATCAGCCAGAACGCTAGCTAAAAATAACAGTGAATTGTCAGTTAAAGTATTCGCTGAGCCCAGTCCAGCCCATGTAGCAGACAGCAGAATGACCACAAGCATGGCTTGTATTCGTAAACCTCGCCGCCATTTTTTACCCAATGACAGCAAATAGATAGCGAATAACAAATAGCCACTTGCTGCAACACCAAGACTCCAGACAATCAACGATGCCGATTGAGTTTCCATCAGTGAAAATTACACAACGACGCAGGCGCGCAGTGTGTTGATATCAATGGGCGCCCTTGCCAGTCAGGACGACACCGATGGTTTCAAAAAGAATAACCAGGTCCAAAAAAAGTGTGTGATTCTTGACATAATAAAGGTCATATTGCAGTTTTTCAGCTGAATCCTCGACGGTAGCGCCATAGTGGTAGCGTACCTGTGCCCAGCCAGTAACACCAGGCTTGACGCTGTGGCGGACTGCGTAAAAAGGGATCTCCTTGGTCAATTGATCAACGAAGAATGGACGCTCCGGTCGAGGTCCGACCAAACTCATGTCACCTTTCAATACGCTGAAAAGTTGGGGCAATTCATCGATACGAAGCTTGCGAATGATCTTGCCAACTGTGGTTGTACGATCATCGTCCGCTTTAGCCCAGATCGGTTTGCCTTCTTTTTCTGCATCAATGCGCATGCTACGAAATTTAATGACATTGAATAGCCGACCATTCAAACCCACCCGCTCTTGACGGTAAAAAACGGGGAACCCATTTTCAGCAATGATCAACAGGCCTGTAATCAGCATGATGGGCATTGCCAATAAGATCAAAATACTTGCGAATAGAATATCTGACAACCTCTTAACTAAGGCACGCAAGCTTCCTTGGCAGAAACCATCACCGAAAATAAGCCAACCTGCATATAGAGAATCGAGGCGAATTTGACCCAAGGTTTGTTCGAAATGGCTGGCCAAATCGAGCACACGAATACCATGCAGTTTGCAGTCAAGGAGTTCACGTAAAGGCATTGAACCACCACGGCGCTCTGAAAGTGCTACCACAATTTCATCGACCTTGAGCGACTTGGCGGTATCCGTTAAGGTTTTAGTACGTGACAAAATTTGTGTTTCTGGAACGACGGTCGCCTCTTCATTGGAACTTGGGAAATAACCCACAATTTCAGCAGAAGGATCAGATTTATTCAATGCACGCATGACAGCCAATGCTTGGACTCCTGTTCCAAACACCAAAATTCGACGCGTGATGTGCTCTGTCGTACTCGCATGAGACACACTCACACGATTTATCAACATACCGAAGACAGCAGACATCGCCGAAAGCTGCATGAACTCCCGACTAAGACTGGAAATTGGTAGCATGGCGAAAATGCCATAAGCAACAGGAACTGCCAGATACAACGAAAGCACTGCGCGCGCCCTGCTTTCTGTAATCGAGCGGTTGTGGATTCGTTGGTAAAAACCAAGCCATGCATTGATAGCCAGCATCGTAGCGCCAAGAATAAATGCAAATATAATCAGATGCTTGGCATTGATTGGCAAACCACTACCAACCCACATGGCAACAATAACCATGCCAACAATTACGAACGATAGATCAAAAATCATCTGGGCGATGGTTCGCCAGCTAAACCAGTGATTAAAAATTTGGACCATAATTATTCTCCGTATTGCCTGGTCAATGGAAAGGCTTGGAGGTATAGGCCAGCGTTCCCCAAGAAACTAGAGACTGAAATTTTTGCGGTTTTGCCGCAGGAGAAAAATATATAAGAACTCATGATGGTCAATTTTAGGGATAGGTGCAAATAGTGCCTGTGCACTATTTCACGGTGACTTCAATTTTGGCCGATTCGGCCAGACGTTAAGTTTTGTCACTGTTTTCGCAGTGACATATCCATCAATAAATCAGCTACGCCCGTAGGTATCTTCAAAGCGGACAATATCGTCTTCACCTAAGTAACTACCGGATTGCACCTCAATCATCTCAAGAGGCACAACTCCAGGGTTTTCCAGACGGTGTGTAACCCCCAGCGGAATATATGTTGACTGGTTTTCGGAGACCAGAAAAACCTCATCACCCCTCGTCACCTTTGCTGTACCACTCACCACAATCCAATGTTCTGCCCGATGATGATGCATTTGCAAAGAGAGCGCCGCACCTGGTTTGACACCAATACGTTTGACTTGGAAGCGTTGCCCGGAATCGACACCGTCATACCAACCCCACGGCCGATATACTTTGCGATGCCACTGTGCAACAGAACGTTTTTCTGCCTTCAGTCGATCAACAATTTTCTTCACATCCTGAGTTGCATCGTGATGCGCGACCAGTACAGCATCATCCGTTTCAACCACAATCAAATTACTCAACCCGATACAGGCCACTAGGCGACTCTCAGACACCACTAGCGTATCACGGCAGCCCTCCAGCATCACATCACCACGAAATGCATTACCTTGATCACATTTCGGCAATACCTTCCACAGCGCATCCCACGCACCGACATCCGACCAGCCGGCAGCCAACGGGATCACTGCACAGTCGGGCAAATCTATACAAGACTGCGACAATCTTTCCATAACTGCATAATCAATAGAGTCAGATGGACATTGCTCGAAAAGATTTCGGTCAACGCGAATAAAGTCACCATCTTTCCCACATACCTGCAGTGCAGCACGACACGCTTGTAATATATCTGGTCGGCAAACCTCAAGTGCATTCAGCCAAGTCGTAGCGCGCATGACAAAAATACCGCTATTCCATAAAAAATCTCCAGAATCCAGATAAGACTCGGCGACTTCCCTGTTAGGTTTCTCAACAAACCTCGATAGTTTGAACGCCCCGCTATCTCCTGCCAATGCTGATCCCTGCTGGATATAGCCATAACCAGTCTCAGGGCAATCAGGTGTAATACCAAAGGTCACGGCGATTCCGATATCAGCCAGCTTGGCAGCTTTAACTACCGCCTCCCTAAAGACCACTTCATCAAGAATTACGTGGTCAGCCGGCATCACGACAAGCACCGGATCGTCACTCTGCTGCTGCGCCCATAAAGCAGCCAAGGTCAATGCGGGCGCCGTATTACGGCCAAACGGCTCAAGAATTACCTTGCCTTGCTTACCGAGCAGTCGTAACTGCTCGGCCACCACAAACCGATGCTCCTCATTGCATACCAGCAAGGGTTCTGCCAGACCAGGTATGCCATCCATACGCGCCACAGTGGCTTGCAACATCGATTGCTCACCAACCAGCGGTAGCAATTGTTTTGGATATTTCTCGCGCGACAACGGCCAAAGGCGCGTTCCAGAACCGCCAGACAACACAACAGGAATAATTTTGCTCATAAAGTTCTAGTCTCGAAGAAAATCACTCAAGTTTCTTGAGGTAATCCTTGGTAAAAATTTTGTCCGGTAGATCACGAAGCTTCATTTCGCTATATTCCAGCGTTGATTTCTCATTGCCGCGCAGCGCATCTTCCATCACCAATCGCGTTGGACGCTGCTTGCCAGCCAGCGTCTGGAAATTTTCATAGCTACATTTTTTCAGCAGTCGATTTGACAACGAATAAAACTCAGCCTTTAGCGGCCATGCGTTCTTCTGATTTACCCAATAAACCACCTTTTGATAGGTCACTGATCGGTCGACTGCAGCCAACTCCATCACCACGTAATTTTCGCCATTGATGGTTTCATTACGTAGTACGGTGGGATTATAGTCGCCAGCAAAATTGGCCCGCGCCAAATCGCCATTTGCCACCTGTCCAGTCAAGCGCTGAGCCAGGGAAATCCGCACCGGCTGGGAGACTTCAGGCATGAAGACCCAAAGATCGCGCCCCTTCATCAAAATAATCTGCCCACGCTCCGATGCAGGCTCGGTCACCATCACGACCGTATTTTCATTGCCTTTGGAAAGCACACGATATTTTCGTGTTTCAGCCTGCTTATCTGGCTGGCTGCTATTGATTACAATATCAACCTGAAAACCTTCGGATGGGAAGCGGACCTGATCGGCCTTTTCCACTATACTCCGGGCATAAGCATCATCCGTTGACGCAGGGCTGGGTTGCTGCGCCAATGCCGCCACCGACTGGAGCGACAAAAAAATGCCGGAAGACAGAACACAGGCCCACAAATTCAAACGCTTGGTGCTATTGCAGAACATAAGCAACTCCTCGCATGTGTTTAATATTATTACCTTCGCATTCTACCCAGCATGAACAGCGTCGTCCGAATCGAGCGCGTCTTCAAGGAATATCTGCTTGGCGAACAGATCGTTCAGGCCCTCAATGATATAACACTGTCAATTGAGCCCGGTGTTTTCCTTGCCATTTCCGGCCCTTCTGGCAGCGGCAAAACGACCATGCTCAACCTCATCGGCTGCATTGATCGCCCGACTAGCGGCGATATATACATCAATGAAGAAAACGTTTCACAAAAAACAGCCAATGAACTGGCCGATCTGCGTGCTCGCTCGATTGGTTTTATCTTTCAGACCTTCAATTTACTGCCCGTCCTATCAGCCGCAGAAAATGTTGAATATCCATTGCTCCGCCGGTCCGATATTTCGCCCGAAGAACGCAAACGGCGCGTCGACTATTTCCTCGATATCGTTGGCCTCAGCAAGTACGCGAACAATCGGCCAAACCAGCTCAGCGGCGGCCAGCGCCAACGTGTAGCCATTGCTCGCGCCCTAGCCGTCAAACCCACCATTGTCCTGGCCGATGAACCCACGGCCAATCTCGACAAAGCCACCGGCATCGAAATTTTGAAGTTGATGAAAAAAATCAACGAGCACCTCGGTACCACCTTTATTTTCTCTACCCATGACCAGAAAGTCATCGACCACGCCGACCGTTTAGTCAAAGTCGAAGATGGAACCATCAAAGCCTTTGGCGTCCGTGATGCCGAATACAGATGGAATCTGGCCCGCGTCCGTAACCTCTCGGACATCGCAGCTGGCGAAACAACTGAATAATCACTTCACCGGAAACATAACGTGCTTCAACCTATCAAGCATCTGCCCCACCTCACCTTCATTGCCGCACTTTGCCTAAGCTTGGGCGCCCAGGCCGAGGATAAAGAATCCCTGTTTGGCGATGATTTGCCAAAAGCAAGTGCCAAACCAGCCGCATCAAGCAGCCCTGGTATTAAAGGTTTTATCCATTTTGAACTTGCCCGTGCCGTTGATGATCCAGAACACTGGTCAAAAATGCGCACTCGCGCCGACCTAAGTTCAGCAGGAAATCTGGGGGCTGACATCAAATGGAAGCTGGTGCCCGCTTCGACTATGACGCGGTCTCTGGCGCCACTGATTTTTACAACAAAGATGTAGTAAAAAATCAACGTTTCGACGCCATGCTGCGCGAAAACTATATTGATTACAGTGCCGGCAATTGGGATTTCCGCATTGGCCGCCAAAATGTCATTTGGGGTGAGATGGTAGGTCTGTTCTTTGCTGATGTCGTCTCAGCACGCGACATGCGAGAATTTATCCTGCCAGAATTCGATCAACTCCGTACCCCACAATGGGCAGCCAGGGCTGAATATTTCAAGGATGACTTCCACGCTGAATTGTTGTGGATACCGGTTGCCAGCTACGACAACATCGGCAAACTGGGAGCCGAGTTCTACCCCTACCAGCCAGTGCCAAACGGTTTCAATGTTCGCTACCAACAAGAAGTGCGACCGGAACGCAATACGGACAACATGAATTACGGTCTACGTCTCTCAACCCTCAAAAATGGCTGGGATATCTCAGGCTTCTACTACCGCAGTACCGATATTAACCAAACCTTCTATCGCGAAATCGCGATTGCACCAGTACCAACAGTTACCTACCAAGCACGCCACGACCGCATTAGCCAAGTTGGTGGCACATTAGCCAAAGATTTTGGCGATATCGTCCTCAAAGGCGAAACGGTATATACCAAAGGTCGCAGCTTTACTTCCCTGAATGCCATGGACAGTGATGGCGTGGCTCAACAGAATACGGTTGATTGGGCTGCGGGACTTGACTTCAGCTTACCCGCTGAATCACGCCTGAATGTTCAGGTCTTCCAGCGTCAGTACATGAACTACGACCCATACAATATTTCTGACAAACGCGAAAATGGCTACAGCCTATTACTCAACAGCAAGTTTTTCACTAACTGGGAAGCACAAGCACTATTTATCTCAAGTGCCAATCGATCCGACTGGCTATTCCGCCCCCGCGCCGTCTGGAGTTTTGAACGTAACTGGCGAATGGTGGTTGGTGCAGACATCTTCAATGGACCAGCCATGGGTATGTTCGGGCGATATGACCAACAGGATCGGGTTTATTCAGAAGTCCGCTACAGTTTCTGATTCAATCCAAGTACAAATGACAATTAAGGACCGCCAAACATTACGGTCAACGCGTCAAATAGCTTAAAAATTTGGCTGAAATTTTTTTGCGCTGTCATCCACGGCAAAAACAGCGTTTGCGGTGCGTTCGATAAGCTAAGGGAACTCTGCATAAGTAGTCGCCCCTGCAAAATTCATCCAATCATCCCGGATAATCGGAAATTTTAATGGCCCGAACTGAATCGCGCATGACCTCCGTTGATTAGTTGTTTCAACGCCAGTAAAACCGGTTGCGCAGCGCATCGCCCTGTTCGCTCTGAAGCCAGCAGCGATCCATCCGGTGATCCGACTTGAGATGGGCAATTGCCGGTTCCTCAGCCTGTCGTCACTTGAGCAACCGGCCCTGCTGCTTAGTCAGCGACTTGTACTTGCCGCGATGAATGATCTCCACTTTGGGATTATCACGATCGGCGCCACGAAATCCCAGATCTACGACCACTTCCTTTGGCCCGCGTCCGACATCTTCGAGCAGGATGCGCGTTTGCTCCAGTTGCGCCGAGACAATGTGACCATAGTATGAGGTGCCGGGAAAGGTTCGTGCCCCGACCATCAGGCCGCTCTTGTGGGTCACAGCAACAGGCCTTGACACCGAACTCGTAGGATTTCCTGGCTTTGCCCTTGCCGATCCATTCAACTTCAGGCGCATGCAGGACGTACAGCTTGTTCTTGTCCTTGGGTAGTTGCTTGCGGATGCGCTCAGCATGCTCAAGCAACGTGTTCAGTTGGGCGATGTTGCCCGGCGATTCGCTGGTTGCAGTTTCCAGTTTGCAACCAACTTCGCGCAGCACGATACCGAGGATGGTGCACTGGCGATTGACGGTACGGCTTGGGCGTAGCCGCCAGCCTTGCGGCGCAATTCCTTTCCTTCTTTCACGAAGGTCTGTTTCAAGGCAACACCGACGCACTGCGCGGCCTGTACAATCTTGGCCCGGGCGATCTCCAACAAGCGGCTATCGACCGGATGGGCGACGGCTTTCTCCTGAACGGTCGTATCGACGATGACGCGCTCGAACTCCGCTGGACGTACAGCCTTGCATTGCACGGCAGTATCGATGGTTGCCTTGAGCAACTCTTCCACCCAGGCTTCGCCGATGGCGGTGCGGAAGCGGCCAAATCCGGGTGGCATCGCAAGGCATTGCCGGCGTGTATTAGTCCTGACCACTGAAGTATTTCCAGACCACATTTCCGACCAACGGGTGACCAGTTCTTCATCACCCAGATTAAAGGCGTGCTTGAGGTAAAGCAGTGCAGCCATCAACGGGATCGGCAAACGCGGCCGGCCGGCGACACTGATGCCGGCACCTACATTCTCCAGGGTCGTTCTAAACATGTCATTGCCAGGCAACACCTGGCCCGAGCGATTCTTACGGGCGAAGACTGGAGCCAAAGCGGCTTCGATCTGCGACCGCGGCATCCGACCAGCCAGCACTGCCAAAGGGTGGCGAAGGTTAATCATTTGATCGAGTCGGGTGCGGAAAAAATCGTCGGTGGCCATCAGAACTTCCCTCAATTTCTCTCAGGTTTCTATGACCACTATTTCTCAGAGATTTCGTGGGGGAAATTTCCGGCGAAAACCTTCTGTTTGCATGAACTTCAGGCTTTTTACAGGGCTGACCATTTATTTGTCGGAATTCTTTACACCAACTGCTGAATCCCACTCAGCCTCTCAGAACAACAAAATTAAATATCTTTTAAAACAATACATAAGAAACAAAATCAAGAGTTGGCACATTAAATGCTTAGTTATCGCCAGGAGCAATCTCTATCAAATATGTAGTATCTCTAACTGGAGAAAATCATGAATTTCAAGAAATCCGCAAGCTGGCTCGCTCTTGCCACAGCTTTGACGCTGTCTGCAACTGCAGCAAATGCAACCCCTGTTGTTGGTACAGCCAATCTTTCACTTGGTCAGGTTGCAATCTCATTGAATAATATCAATTTTAATCCCGACCAAAACACCGTCGCCTTTCCGGTCATTCCGGCTGATAACGGTACAGATGGCGTTTTTTCGACAAATGCTAATGCCAATACTGGGTCGTTCGCAAACGCTTCCTTCGGCAGCATCTTTGCACCAACCTTCGGTTCTATTAATGACATGAACCCGGGAACATTCCCGGTTGGTACCTTAACCACAGTATCGAAATTCTTGGAGTTTGCAGCAAAGCCGAGTTGGTTATTCACGGGCACTTATTTGATTCCAGGTAATGCATACCCTGGCTCGCCTTATTTTGTCAGTGAGGTAGGTGGTGACGTTTTTGCTTCATTTAGCGTGTTGGGCACCATTTGTGATACCGAAGGCGACGGAACCTGTGATGCGACAGATGACGTGACGAATTTTAAACTTGCGCTCTCTAGTCAATACGCCAATACAACTTTCGCTGCACTCTCAAATACGCTACTGACTGGTGGAACTCTGCCTAATA